>NZ_FQXV01000008.1 GCF_900130065.1 Sporobacter termitidis DSM 10068 | reverse complement strand
GTCTTGACGGCCTGCTGCAATTCCCGCGCCTGACGCTCCGACTCCGTGAGCTTCGCCGGCTGTGCCATGTAAACATCCTCAACGTGCTTCTGCGATGCCTGCAAATCCCGCCGCCGCCCAATAAGCGCGGCCACCTGCGGAGAATCCAGGCCGTATACATCCGCCGCCCGCGTCGCCTGTTCGTTCAGCGTTTGCAGATTTTCCGCCGTCGCCGCTGTGAACGGGACACCCAGCAGGGCCGCCTGCATTTTGGCGGCCTGTGTCGGGTCTTGCATGACGTTTTGATAATTCCTTTGTTTCGCTGAATTGCTCAAGTTTTGCGCTATGCGCGCTCCTGTTGCTCCTGCCTCAACAATTCCCGGTGTCGGAATCGGGGCATATTGCCTGATAACGTCCTGGTCATTATTACTAAGTGCGCTTTGCAATATCTGCAATTCAGACATTTTGGGTGCGCTTTTTACCGGCTGAAAGCTGGCGGTTTTACTTGTTTGTGCCTTGTTCTTTGACAAAGCCGCTTGGAGGTCAGACAATTTGCTCATATAATTCTCCAATCACGGGAGGTTTTTTCCTGTAATCGCCGACATGATGCTGGGCGGCGCTTGCTGTATCCTTCTGAACTTAATAACGCCGTTCTCGGTATACATGGCGACCTTTCCTTGCTCAACGAGCTTGGTGAGAGCAGCATACGAAATTGGGCCGTAACCAAGCGCGTTCACGCTGGACATATCGATATTGGTCCATTCATCGCCGCCATCGCCACCCCCACCGCCTCCGCCGGAGCCGCCGCCTCCGCCGCTTGTTGACGTCCTCGTTGTCGTCCTTGTCGCCGCCGCCTGCGCCGCTGTTGCCGCCGTGTTGGCAGCCGTGATCTGCGCGGGCGACCAGCCATACGCCGCCATGCCGTCAAAGAGGCCCGTTGCCTGTGCCGCCGTCAACGCGCGGGTGTAATCCGTGTCGTTCTGGCTGGCGGCAAGCTGCTGTTGCTGCAGCCCGTATGTCGCGTCAAATTGTGCCTGCTGGCGCTTTGCTTCTGTGTCGGTGAGCATCTTCTGATAGAGCGCGTTCGCCACCTGATACTTGCCGTCAGCGATGGCCGCCGCGATATCGTTTTTATACTGCGTTTGAAGCTGGGAAATCTGCAGGTCAGCGGCGGCGGTATCCTTTGCCTGCTGCTTATCCAATGCGCTCATGTTTGCTTGCAAGGTGTTGTTCATGGCAAGCGCGGCCTGACTCCCCGCGCCGCTGTTGATGCCGCTGGCCGCCGCCTGTTCGTTGAAATTCGCCTGATTGACCGCCGCGTTGGCCGATGTGGTATTCCGGGCGTCGTAATATGTACCGGCGATGGCGTTTCTCGCGGCCTGGGCCGCGGAAAGATTCTGTTGATACGCGGAATTCAGCGCGGCGACTCTCGCGTCAATCTGCGGCTGATAAATGCCGTTTATCGTGTCTTCGTCAGACTGACGCGCGTTGGGCGGCGCGTACCCCGGTACAAGTTCCTCGATATTACGCCCGCTGCCGAGCGCCCGGCCCTGACCGCCGCTCATATGATAGATCACGCCGTTGTCGCCCTGGACGTAAGTGCCCTCTCCGACACGGTTTGTCAGCCCAATGTCCGTATAGGTTTGGCCGTTCACGGCATAGCCTGTTTGAATCCCCCCCGATGGATTTGTCGGGTCATAGATTTTAACAGGCACCGCCGCCGCAACCAGTGCTGCATCTGCCATTTAGTTCGCCCCCTTGTCGCGCCAGTCCTCAATGACTGAAATACGCGTTTCGTGGCTTGTCAGGGTTTTCTCCTGTTCTCGGCTGCGGTCCCACAGCTTTTCGTGACTGTCGGAATTTCCCTTGACAAGCTCGCCAAGATTCTTTTGCAGGACGGCCACAGCCGCCGTCAATGTTGTGATATTTGTGTTCAGCTTTAAGAGCGGCGTCGTGACCGCGAGGATCAGCCCGACCATCGTTATAAGGACGCCGACGACTCCCCACTCCGTCATTATCGCTCCTCCTTTACGTCGCAGTCATTTTCCGGAATAAAGCCTTCAGATTATCAGTTGCGGCCGGCACTGTCCCTGTCAGCACATCGTACCAATAATCAGGAGCGCTCAGTCCAAACTTTTTCGCCGCGGCCTCGACGCCGCTTTGACCTCCTCGTCCACAGGCGCCGCGTCGGGTATATAAGCCGGATTCCCATATCCAAAGATCAGCGCTGACGTCAGCGCGTAGCTTTTCTTCGCCACACCGCCGCCGTTGTCGGCGAGAAGGTCCTTGCCGTCCTTGTCCTTGGTGGTGCCGGTGTTGCCCTCAACGGTGTAAATATGCGTACCGTCCACGCCGGTAACAATGCCGACATGGGCCGCCGTCAAGCCGTCATACGTAAAGTAGACGATATCGCCGATCTGCGGCACGTAGCTTGACGGCTTATGCCAGCGGCCCGCCCGCTGGAACCAGGCGATACCGACGGCGCAGGAGGCGTGTTTCGGGATGATATCGGCTGTGACTCCTGCCCTGTCCGCGCAGTAAGACACAAATTCCGCACACCACGGCTGGCCGTTCATGCCGTACCACTGGCCGAAAATCGTATAGTTGCCCCTGCCCGCGTTGGCGGTGAAGCTGTCAAGCTGTGCGTTCGTCGCTTTTTCCAGATAACCGACGTAGGATGCGGCGATCTCGGCGAGCTTGTTTGCCTGGGCGCTCACGCCGTCGCCCCCGTTGCTGCCGGTGCCGGCGTCACGGCGGGGAGCGTACATTTCGCCGCCAGCGTCGCCGCCTCAATCTTGCTGTTAAGCCACGCCTCCACGTCGCCGACGATCTCCGGCAGTGCCTTTAAAGCCTCCACGCCCATAATCTCCTGGGCTTTCAGCTTCGCCATTTCAAGCGCTTTTACGGCGGTGTCCTTGTCCCAGGTGCCGGCCTTTTTCATTTCGCTGACAAAGGTTTGCATAACCTCGGAAACTGCCGTCACCACGGCGTCGTTCGCCATTTCAAAATACTTGTCCAGCTTGGCGTTGTTGGTTTTGGTTTTTATGTAGCTCGTCAGCGCCGTAATCGCCGTTGCCAGAAACGGGATGATAACCGTCGTCAAAAGCGCCGGTATGGCGATGTTGAGGATTTCAGAAATATTCATGCGCGCCGTCCTTTCATTACTCCGTGACGATACAGTCGCCGTAGTTATCCGTTGTCAAAATAACGTCAACCCCTGCTTTGTACCGAGAATAGATCGACGTATTGATAAACCAGGCGCGGTATCTATCCTGTGCTGCCGTTAAACCCTGCGTCACATAGACAATTTCAATATTGTTTGCAATGTAAGGTGTCATGCTTATTCCCTCCATGCGGTACCTATACTCCTGTTCCTAAAGTTGGGACTACATTAATAAAGAAGTCCGAAATTGCATTGTCTATCATGTCAACGTGATTCTGCACGCTGGTAATTTGTTCTTCTATTGTTGGCACAGACGGCGTCGGCTCCGGTGGTACAGGCGCGGCGAATGTTTCCGCCTCCACGTCATACGTCCAGTTTTGCATTACTTCGTCCGGCGCTTCGATACACTGTGCGGCAAACTCCGCGCCGTACCAAAACGCCACGCTTGGAATTGTCGCCGCCGGCGGTATAATCTCCCGGACTGTTCCGTCAACAATTCTGACCGTTTTACTCATTATGGCACCACCTTTCTCGCATAAATGCGAACTTGGCCATCCGCGCCGGCCCCTGAAATGGCGGTTACTGTGTAGGTCGCGTCGCTGACAGTATATGAGTTCCCGCACGCCCCCCCGCCGCTGCCGGGACTTGTTGCATTATGCCCGGTCAATGTGCTGTTGCTGGTTATCGTGTTTGCATACTGCCCCTCCCCTGCACCGCCGCCGTTTCCGTCAGTCAAAGTTTCAACGCTCTGCAAATGTAGTGAAGAGCCTGACATATATACCGCACCGCCAGCGGATAATAATCGCTCTGCCGGATCAAATGGGTTGAGAAGTTCCGCTTGGGTGTTTTTATTTAAGCCGAATTTCCAATACGCGTTGCTGCTAATATATAAGTTCCATACGGGAAGCTTGCCATAAGCGGGGGCCGGCAAGTTTGATGCCCAAATAACGGAATAGCCGCCCGCGCTATCTGCCGATTGCCCGCCAATCGGAGGTCCTACTATATCATCATTAGCTTGCACCGTCGTTAACGCCTGGCCGCCAGTTCCACCGCTGGTAGATATCCCGTTAAATGATGAGCTACCGCCAGCGGAGCCGCTAGTTACTGTTGGGGTAGCATTTGCTGTTGCCGCATGTGTCGCCGTCACCGGCGCGCCGCCAACGCCTACAACCACCGCATATGTGCTGCCTGGGGTAGCGATTAATGAAACACATTTTCTCACGCCAGAGGCCGCGCCGGACGCATACACAATACCCGTGCCGGTTGCCTTAATGGCAACTGCCCCGCCACTGCCGCCCGCGCCGTCCACAAGCGCCCACAGCGGGTAAGGCGTGCCGTCTCCGTTGACGTCCGGCGCGGTGAATGTGTATGTCCCAGCCGTGGTATAGGATTGGATTAACTGAACCGGGCCGAGGGGATTTAAATTTATCAGATCGTAAAAAGATTTCCAGCCATAGTCATAGTCTGAGCCTGAATTTTTCACCATGAATTGGTCAGTTGTCCCCCCCGCCGGCATATTCCCGGATTGAAGCTCCGCCGCCGCGACGGCATCAGTGATATCCGAACTGACGTCAGGCAACAGGGTGTCATTGATATACCCTTTGATCGTGTTTCCCGCCTGATCGAATTTTGCTTTAAGCTGGGCGGCGGTCAGGCCGCTTGTGTCGTTCGGGGTGTCGGCCAGGGCCTGAATGATATTCAGGTCGTCATTTAATGGTGTGAGTGACATATTGCGCCTCCTATTTCACGTCGCCGCCGTAGCGCAGCTTGATATCCGCGCCCAATATCGTCGCCGTGCTCCAATCGGTATTTGTTTCAAAAACAAGCTGGTAATAGGTGAATTTCTTGGCCTTGATTTTCAGCCGTGATGTCTGCGGCTTGGTATTCGTGCCAAAGCCCCAATGCGCAAAATTCGCGCGGGCAAACGTGGGGAAACTGTACGATATGGGCTTGACGGCAAACACGGACTTGCGGTTTGTCATGAGCGTCACATAGACGTTTGCCAACGGCTCCGGCTTTAAGGACACGAAGATCATGCCGGAGTATTTGCGCAGATAATCCCGCCCGAACGCCATAGAGCCGGATTGCCAGTAGGCGTCTATCTCCGCGCCGTCGTCGTTGTAATAATCGCGGGAAAACGTGACGATATCGCCGGTCGGGGTGCAGCCGTAAAGCCTGCCGCCAATGGCAAGGAGCGCGGTAAAGGCAAAATTCGTATACCTGCACCACGCGTCGACAGCGTAATTGTGGACAAGCGCCGTGGTGCCCTGAATGATGTAATATTCCTGCCGCTCGTTGTCGTCGTAAGTGACCGCCGACGACAGGTCCATTGTCGACAGCGAATTTTTAACCCGGTCGCTGATACGCTTGGCCTGCCGCTCGTCCACCGTGAGATTTGATGAATAACTGGCGTTGTTTTTCCACTCGTAGACCGCCGAGTTAAACAGCGTGCGCGGGTTGTTTTCGACAAGCTGAATCTGGCCGCAGGCCATGTTGCCGATGCTTCTGTTGGTCGGATTGATGTAAAACGCCGCCGTCAAGGCTCCTGTGGATAATGTGATCTGGCCGTAGTTGACGACATAGGCGCTGTCGGTTTTGAAGACGGCCAGGCTGGAATAGTGGCGTATCATCCCGGTAATCGGCGTATTGGCCGCGCCGACGTTCATTTCGTTCATGTCCGGGAAGTAATCGGCGCGGACAACGCCGGTATCGTCCAGGCCGGAATAATAGGACCTGTTCGTGCCGTCGCCGTAAATAAATACGCGGGTGTCCTGCGCGCCGTTGTAGATTTCCGCGTACTTCATCGCCTTGATCTGGCTGCTGAAATTCGTCGGGAACGTGTAGCCTATTTCGATGGTGTTCGTCCCGGTCGCCGGCGCTGTTCCGAACGTCACCGCGCCATTTGTCAGGTCAACGGTGTAGTCCGTCGTCGGAACATAGATGTTGCCGGTGACGAGGTTTTTCACGTAGTCGATGCTTGCCAGCGCTTTTTCCGGGAGTTGAAACGTCTTTGCGCTGGCGTTCGGCGAGAATCGCACACGCCGCAGGCCGTTAAGCTTGTTGACCGATTCAAGCAGCGTGCCGCCGCCCGCCGGGGCCGTCGAAACCGCTGTAAGCGGCCTGTAGCCTATCGGCACGGCAAACCCGCCGTCTGGCGGCATGGTGCCGTCCCATTCCAGATATTCATGACCGTTCAGCATGTACAGCTTTTCCCCGAAGCCGAAAAAGGTTGTCGGCGCGTCCGTCACCGTGACGCCGCTGTGCAGAATCGACGCCGCCGTGTTGTCCTCAAGGTCGTAGCTGTAGATATCCCCGCCGGCGGCAAAAACGGTGTATTCCGTCCCTGCAACGTTCCCGTGCCAGATGCCGCGTATCGGCCCCGTCCAGGCTTTGGATTCATGAATCGTCTGATAGCCGGGGCGCTTCTGCAAATTGCCGTCGCGGGTGATTCTAAAGTTGCGCATTTCGCCGGCCTCGCCGACCTTCAGGAGCGTATCGCCATCCGGGCTTTCGTTCAGGCCCAGCCACTTGCCGATGCTCAAAACGCTCTCACCCGTCACTGTGCTGATCCGTGCCATCAGTCATCACCGCTTCCGCGCTCAATGCCGCCGTAGACATTGTCGATGGCCTCCGCGGCGGACGGGAGCGCGCCGGCCTGCGTTGCGATCAGCTCCTGATACCGCTGGAGATATAGATTCGCCGTCGACGGGTCTTCTGCAATGAGCAGATGATACGCCAGGCCGTACGGCAGGATGGTGCGCGCCAGATAATCATCAAGGCCCAGGTCGCCGTCATACCCCGTGACCTCCGTGCAGACCGGCCGCGTGCCCGCCGTCGCCGTATAGGTGTCGCTGTAGCGATAGAGCTCATTTTGGAGCATATTGATAATGAAAAGGGCGCGGTTTTTATATTCGAGCGTATCCTCGTTATTGGTATCGCCGCTTTCGTCGATCGCATCCATCAGCGCCATCGCTTTATCAAATACATTCTGTGCCGTCGTTGACACGGCCTTCCCTCCTTCAGGCCGGGGACAGGCGGACCCATCCCCGGCCGGGTACTGTCAGACTGTGCGGGTGAACTCGGCAATCGGGCTGCTGACATAGCCCGCCCCAGAGCCATATACCCTGAGTGTCTGCCCCACGGAGAGGGCGACGGCAGAGGCGTATGTCGCTGCGGTCTCCGAGGTCTTCGGATTCGTGCCGTCCGTCGTGTACCTGATCGCCGTCGCGCCGGCGCAGGCAACGGTGACGGATGCGGTACCGCTCACCACCGGCATGTCGAGCATGCTGGCGCTGTTGCCGTAGACGTAGATACCGTTGACCTTCGCGTCCAGCACGAAGCTGTCGTGATAAAAGCGGCATTCGCCGACGTCGCCGTCAATGCCCAGCGGGTTTTTCTGAACGCGCAGGACCTTCAGCTTTAAGGGGTCTACCGTCGCATCGACGTATTTGATGATGAAATACACCCCGGCCGGGAAGTAGCTGTCGGGGACAGTGATGACGTCCATGCCGTCGATCGTGCCAACTTTTCCGTTGGCAATCGACGCCTGGCCCAGATTCGGAATCCCGACAAGCTCCGTGGACAGCTTGCAGTTGATGTATGCCGTCTCGCTGATGAGCAGGACGCGGTTTTTCTTCGGCACAAGCCGGTTCGAGAGCACGGCGGACGCCGTCATGATCGCGGTCATGGCCGTCGAGTTCGTCAGCGCCGAACCGGCCTTGCCGCAGCCCGCGCCGTTTGCCCAGATGCCCAGGCGATACATGTCGATGGCGGGGGTGCAGACCTCGTCCCAGTTGGACTTGAGCTGCTCGTTGCACTGCTTGATGTTGAGCTGATCGGCCTTGTTCCCGCTGTCGATGGAAAAGGTGAAGGACTTGTCCTGCGTCATCTGCAGCGTCTGCGTCGTGTCCCCCAGCTCGGCGATGGTGCCAAAGCGGGAGCCTCCGGAAAACGGGTTGAGCGTACGGTCATAGTTGTTCAGGACTGCCTTGTTGACGGAATAGACGACGATGGATTTCGAGCCGTCGAGGGTATATTTTTTGCCGGCATAGTTGTCGGTAAAGGACTGCTGCTTGAAGCGTTCCGCAATCAGCGGGGAGTACGTGGTCGTGAGATTTACTGCCATAAAAATTTGAACTCCTTTCAGTTGTCAGTGTGAAGAGTGGCGGGTGGAGAGTGGCGTTAACTTCACCTTCCACACTCCAAACTCCACCCTGTCATGAATACCAGTCCGCGGTGATCGGGTCGCGCTGGAGGGCGGCGCCGGTGCTCTGGCGCGAGCCCGCGGTCTTTTCCCTGTTCTCAGTGTTTTTTGCCGCCGCCCTTTTCTCGGCCCGGAGCTTATTGAGCTCCCAGCTCTGGTACGCGGTGAGGAGCGGCTTTCCGTCCGCAACCGCCTGCCAGACCTCCCGGGGGATAGCTTCCGGGTCAATGTCGCGGTACTCGGCGAGAAATTCACGGATATCGGTGTGCCGCTTCTCGGCGGCCGCCTCCTCCGGCGTTTTCGGGCGTGCTGCCGGTGAGAGCCCCGCCGCCCGCTGCGCCCGGATACGCTCCGCCGCGGCGGCGACAGGGATGCCCTCGCTTCTGGCCAGAAGCTCGACGCGGGCGGCGTCGGCCAGCTGTTCGACCGTCATCCCTTGCGTTGCCGCCAGGTCGTTCAATAACGCAAGCGTCTCCGTCTGTGCCGCGGCTTCCGCCGTGAGCGTACTGTTTTTTGCCGTTAAGTCATCATTTTTCTGCCGCTGCCGGTCATAGTCGAGGCCCTTTTGCGCCAGGGCGATCATCTCGTCCCGCCCGACGGTTCTGACTTCGCCGAGATGCTTCAGCGTAAAGCTCTGGTCGGCCTCCCGCCCGTCTCCCGGCATATCCCCGTCCCCGTCGGTTTCCAGAGACGACGCATCCTCCGGCCAGGCCGACTCTTCGTCACCGCCATCCGGCGCGCCGCCGGTTTCCGCCTCGTCCGCTGCCGGCGTATCCGGCCCGCGGCCGTCCACGGGAGCATTGCCCCAATCGGCGCCGATGCCGTCCGGGCCCTGTGCCTCAGGCTCCGCCTGACTTGTCATTGTGCTGATGCTGTCTTCCATAGCTTGTCCCTCTCTCGCCTGTGGTGGGGCGATTTATTTGCACGGGGCTGGTCTGTCCCGGGCAGTGTAATTTTATATATTGAACTAACATTCAATATATTTTAGCCGCGATACATGCGGCCGGATCGGATAAATTTCAAGGCTTCATGCCGCCCGTATTCAGCACGGCATGCTTCAGCGTCTGTAAGCCCGGCGCGATGGGGATCGGGGCCGCCATTCCGTCGGCCGCTATTCCTTCGCCCGCGTTCTGCGGCGCCGCCTGGTCGTCCCGCAGCTTGTCAATGAGCTCCTGCTGCTTGCTGATATAGCCGTTCGGCACGCGTTCCAGGTAGTCGATCAGGCTGATTTTTCCCTGCGTCAGGAGGTTGTCCAGCGTCTGCAGGGAGGCGATCTCGCTCCAGTAAGCGGAGGCGCCGATGTCGAGCTTGACCGACAGGCTCAAAGCTTTCAGCTGCCCGTAATCAAACTCCACCGGGATCTTATCCTCCGGCCGGAGCCCCCCGGCCGCCGCCACGACGGCAAAGCTGTCGGGCTGCTCCAGCAGCACCTTGCGCGTGCCGTAACAGCTGGCCATAAAGTCTATATAAATGCGCCCGAGATCCTCCAGGCTCTCATAGAGATTTTGCTTCGTCAGTTCGCTGGGCGTGGCGGACGCCCGCTGCAGCGCGATGATGGCGCTGGTATTTTCGGGCCTGGCCTCGCCCAGTGCGGCGCTCGTCGCTCCCAGGAACGTCTGCGTGTAGTCGACCGCCAGGTTGATAAACTGGGCGATCTGCGGCGAGATCTGCGCCGGGTCGATGATTTTTGCAACGGAATTGACGTCCCCGCCCTGCACAGGGATCGCCGCGCCCACGCGGTTGTCCCATTTTGCGATACGCGTTTTGTCGTAAATGATCTTGGGGTACGCCGTCGTCATGAGCGAGATCATGCTCATGGCAAAGAGCTTGTTGATAAATATCTGGTTGGGAATCAGGCCGGTGATCATCGCCTGGCCGTGATAGCTGTCATGAATATTGTCCCAGCACAGCCACGTCACGGGATACAGCGCAAGGCCCGTGTCCCACGGCTTTCTGATAACAGCGCCTCTCGTCGTCTCGACGGCCCAGACCGTCTTCGTCGTCTTGCTGCGCCAGAACCGGAGGAGGACCGTCGCCTTGTCGTCCGTCATGTTGGACGGTTCAGTGCGCCCGTCGTCGGTATCCGCCGTGATGCTGTCCAAATCGGCACAGCCAAGCTCTGAGGCCCGGTCTCTCAGCACGTCGAGCAGCTCCCGGCGGGAGATGATGATGTACGGCTGTCTCTGTACGCGCCTGTCGCTGGCGTCTCCGAAGAAAACGCGCGTGTTCTCGATGATTTCCGTGATGATCGCGCCCTTCACAGGGTGTCCGGTATCGATTTCCGGGTCCCAGTAGGTGTAGGTGCAGGCGTCGCCGTCAACGGCGGCGTTGCGCAGAAATTCCCGTAGGAGATTGACGATCTTGTTGGACTCGAACAGAGCGCCGAAATCCCTGTTGACGACGTCTGCAATAACGTCCAGATCGCCGCCCCCGGCGCTGCTCCCCATGGCGGAGGCCTGCATCTTCAGATTGTTCGACGTGATGCCGGCAACCGTGAACAGGACCACGCGCTTTAGGAAATTGAAGACCGGGGTCGGCAGGCCGCCAGCCTCAACGCCCTTCCACTGATTCCCGACGAAGAAGTCCTCATTGGTCTGCACCGTATCATTGAGTCCCTGCCGCGCGTTGTCGCCGAGTCCCTTGAGATATTCCTTCCAGACGCTCTCGCAATCGGGGATGCCTTTGCTCATCATTCACCCTTCCTTCCGGCCGCGCCATAACTGAAATTCAGGATATTCGCAACGCCCTCCGTAAAACGCCGCTCGGCCTCGGCCGCCTTTCTGCGGCTCTCCGTCGGGGCGTCGCCGTCGCTGTCTTCAGTCAGTTGCCTGATGGTTGATGCCAGCGCATCAAGCTGCGCGCCGCACTGCGCCCACAGCCCCTCAATACGCCGGACCAGCCGGCCGACCAACCTCAGCAGAACGATCAGCCCCGCCGCTTCCAGGACCAGCGCCGAAATTTCAAGCACGTAAATGTAAAGCATATATCCTCCTTGTTATAAGTTGAATTATTATTCAGCCATCCTTTAGCTCATAAGCAGAGCCCGGACTGCGTGTCGGCCGGGGGGATGGGCCGCCGAGGACGGCGGCCCCTACGAGGGTAAATGCGCCGCCTTGAGCGTGCGGGGACGTGGATTCCCGCCGCTGCGGGAATGACACGAGGAGCGGGCACAGCCCCTCCACCTCTTCCGCGCGGGCGTTCAATACTCAAGATACCCCCTGCCGGCCGCGCCGCCTGTCATGAACGCGTCGTAATTCTCCCCGGCGTCGTCGTCCTCCAATGGTATCCGCGCCGCTCCAGGCGCTTCCCGTTCCGTTTTCAGCGTACGCGATACGCAGTAGTACCGGACGGCGTCGGGCAGATGGGTGATATCGTGGGGCTCCGTCGCGCAGTCATTCGGGTTTTTCTCGTCCGTCAAAATTGCCTCCATCGCGCCGGTCGTCTCCGTACAGTTTTTAAAGAACAGGAGCGACGGTCCTCCGTCGGCCCGGGGTGCCAGCGCTTCCTTGACCTGCAGCCACCCCTGGACCCTGCTGTTGTCCGCCCGGACGATCGGGACACCGCTCAGCATAAACAGCTCCGCCATCGTCTTGCCGGAATCCTTCTGCCTGCTCCACATATCGGGCGGTGCGAAGGTGACGGCGATGCTCTCCTCCGGCAGCGTGCGGCTCCGGATGAGCTTCGCCGCCTCCGACACGATGAGATTCGGGGCTTTCAGCTCCCGGTACATAAAGCTGCGCCCGCTCTCATCCTGCGCAAACCAGCCGCAGGCCAGCATATCGAGTCCGTAGTCGAACGCGCGGTACCTGAGCCAGTGCCCCGGGACTTGAAACGGCTCGACGACGTGTCTGGCGGCGCGGAATTCGGGGAAATATGTGCCGGCCAGGGCATTCCAATCTCCGTAGCGGTGCGCGCGCCGGATGTTGTCCGGCAGGCCGGACAGCATCCGCACATAGGCCGGCGACGACTCCATGAGGTAGACATTGTCCTCGACGGTGGCCGGGATAAAGCTGTAGTCGGCGGGATTTTCATTTTCCTCGGGATTCGGCCTGTCCGTGATAAACGCGCGGTCGATAAACAGCCGCTTGACCCACCGGTGGCCGACGCCGCCGGGATTGCAGGTGAGATAAAACCGCTTTGGAAAATCGTTCACGCCCCGCAAAAGGCTGCCGATAAACCGGAATTCCCGCTCGGTGAACTGTGTGGCCTCGTCCATGAAAATCCAGTCGTACTCCTGCCCCTGATACTCCGTTTCGGAGGCGTCGCCGCTGTAATGGCCGAACTTGATGACCGAGCCGTTTTTAAAGTACATGGCGTGCAGCGTGCTGCTGTATGTACCGGCAGCCGATGGCACCATTTTGCAGATTTGCTCAATGTGATTGGCCTGGAGCTCGGGATAGGTGCGCCGGAGGATCAGAATCCGGATGCCGTCATACCGCAGCGCGCCCCCAACCGCCTTCCACCGGACGGCGTGCGTTTTTCCGCCGCCCCGCGCCCCGCCGTATGCCGTATAGAGCGTCCGGCTCCGGCAGAACTGTTCCTGCTTCGGCGTCAGGCAGCCCAGCTTGATGCTCACGTCCGCCGCGCCACGTGTCTTCACTTGTCGCTGTATTGCCATACGTCACCTAAAAAAGGAGCCGGCCCGCGCTTTTGCGCGTTGTCCGACTCCTTTTAGTCCCTGCCGCTGCCCGTTCGCAGCGGCGGCATATTATTTTGTTCCCACCCGCCCGCCCTATAACGGTATGGGGCTTTTCCCAATGGCCCCGATTGGAGGGGCTCCGCCCCTGTGCCCCCGCGGGGCTGCGAGGGCTCTGTTCGGGCGACCCTGGACCGTCAGAGACGGCGCTCGGGCTCCGCGGGACCTCTGCCCCGGCTATTGCCGGGGCTATACCCGAGCTCCCTGAAAATACACACCCCTGACGCAATGACAGACATGCATGATTTAGCAGCTGAATCGTCATTCAAAATATAAAATCTTTGAAATCAGGAGCTTTCTATCTCCTGCCGTTTCGAAACGCTGACCTCCAGGACAACGATCCCCGCCTTCGTCCGCTTGATCCACACATCGTTGCCGCGCTCGAGGATTTTCATGACAACCGCGCCGTCGAGCCTCAACACCGCCATCGCCGCCACCTCCTTCACTTAATATAATCTTCTGCCACCCATAGACCACCGGACACAAGGCGCCTGTCGATCTTATGACGCTGCCTGAACACCTGAAACGGGGTCTGGGGCGTGGCCCCAGCCGCCTCTCGTCGGGGTCATAGAGGTGTAGCCCCTATACCTCTATCGGGCGGGTGGGCGGGCCAATTCAATCCAACAAATCGCTGCTGCCGCCGTCGATTTTGAGCCGGATGGTCATGACGCCGCTGTCTTCCTTGTCGGAGTAGCCGCCGTTGAAAGGCTGCCGGAGCTGAAACATGGCGCTCTGCGCCTTGTTCTTGTCGCTGAACATGGCTCTGGCCAGCCAGCCCTCCCGCCTCAGGCGCGCCCTTTTCAGGACCTCGGCATACGGCGCGTACTTGCCGTCCTCGTTCGTTTCAAATCTGAGATAGACGTCGTCCGGCAGACCAAGCCAGGCGATCATGTTTGCCCGGTCCGGGAAGACCTCCCGCGCCTCGCACTCGGCGAAATAGGCCCCAATCCTCGCCTCCAGCGCCTCCGGCGACATTTCGGTACCCTCCGTTTTCTTTTTTGTCATCCAAGCCACCGTCCTCCCTTTTCGTCTCTGACGTTACATTAGCACAGCCCGTGCCTATAAGTAAACACGCTGTCCACCCTGCGGCCGCCCGCTCGGCTTCTGTCAGGCTTCCGTCGGGCAGGCAAATATTACATGGGGTTTTTGTCCAAAATTGTGTGCGCCGGTCTTTTTATTTCTCCCGATATGTGTTACAGTAAAAGTTAAGATATTATCAGGCAAAAGACAGCCTGGAAACGGGTGACGCTATGCATAAGATCAAAAAGCCTCTCGTGATAACCGCGGCGGCCGTTGTTCTCGTCGCCGCCGCCGTATTGGGGGTTTTGTCGGCGGTGAAAACGACGCCGTGGGAGCTGACATATCACCTTGTTCCCTCAGACGTCACAGCGGCAATGATATGGCGGGGCACATATTCGTATCAGCTCACCGAGGAGGAGATCGTACAGCTCGTACATTACTTAAACCGGCTTGAGAAATCCTCCTTCGCCATCAAATACAGCCGCCAGAACATCCCGCCCCAATTCGGCCTTAGCCTTCAATGCGGCGGCGTTGAAATTCAGCTCAATCAGATCAGCAGCACCCACGGCCCGCTCGTCATGACATTTGACGAAACGACGGCAAAATCTTTTACGACCGGCCAATGGTATGTCAACCATCCCGAAACGGCCGCGTATATTACCGCACTGCTCGACGCAAAGCAAAGCGAAGCGACACCGACAACCTGAAAAGCTCAGCCGCACCGATTGGCGCGGCTGTTTTTTTTGCGGAGAACGCCCCCATATTTTACAACTCCATTACACCGGCGGGACAAGTCCCGTGCTACAATCGAGGTGGTGAGAAAGATGGCGCATATTCTGATTGTTGAAGATGAAAAATCCATCAGCGACTTGATCGCGATGAATCTGACACTGGTCGGCCATACGAGCGATCAGGCGTTTACGGGTCCCGAGGCGCTGGACCGCATCAGGTCGGCGTCCTACGCGCTGATCCTGCTGGACGTCATGCTGCCGGAAATCGACGGGTTTACGCTCATGGGGCACATCCCGGAAAACACGCCCGTTATCTTCATCACAGCGATGTCCGGCTTGTCCGACCGGGTGAAGGGGCTCAACATGGGGGCCGACGATTATATCGTCAAGCCCTTCGAAACCCTGGAGCTTTTGGCGCGGATCGAGGCCGCCCTGCGCCGGACCGCCCGGTCGTCGCCGCAGTTTTCTCTGGACGGGACGGTGGTCGATCTGTCCAGCCGTGTCGTCACCGTGGCCGGAAACCCAGTGGAGCTGACGCTCCGTGAATTCGAGCTTTTAGAGGTGCTGATTAAAAATAAGAACATCGCGCTCTCGCGTGAAAAGCTGCTCAAGCTGGCGTGGGATTACGATTACTGCGGCGAGACGCGGACCGTCGACGTCCATATTCAAAAGCTCCGAAAAAAGCTGAACTGGGAAAGGCGGATCAAGACCGTCTTCAAAATGGGCTACCGCCTGGAGGCCGGCTCATGAAATATTGGCAGAAAACGTTTCTGATCATGCTGACCGTTTTTATCGTGTTCATCAATGTCTGTCTGTTCCTGACGTCCAAATACAGCTTCGCCCTCAACCTGAACCGGGATACCGACAGGGCGCTGAGCGAATACCGTCTTGTCGTTTCGAGCGTTTACCAGACGATGTACAGTATGGCGGGCCGCGACCAAAGCAGCCTGACGCCGTCATCGGAGGCAAGCGTCATGCGCTCTTACGCCGATTATTACCTGAGTCAGGGCGTCACCTTTGAGCTTAAAAGGTCCGATACCGTGGTGTTTTCAAATCTTCCTTCCGGCGCGTCCGCCGCCGCGGACCTTTCGGCGCCGGCGGACGGCACATACGCCGTGCAGACCGTCCCGGCGGCCGGCGGGTCGTTTCTTTGCATCACAGGCCGCCTTGGCGGGCAGTTCGGCGATTATTCCCTGACATTTCTGCGGGAGCTGTCCGAGCTGTACACAACGCACCGGCAGCTCACCGTGTACCTGATTGCCGTCGGCGCCGCCCTTGAGTCCGTGCTGGCCGTCGTCCTGTCCCTGATACTGCGAAAGCTGACGCAGCCGATCCGCACTCTCCGGTCGGCCGCGCGCGGCATCGCCGGCGGCAGCTACGGCGAGCGCATCCCGCTGCGCGGCCGGGACGAGTTTTCCGACCTGTCGGCGGCGTTCAATCAGATGGCCGTGAGCGTTCAGGACAAAATCGACGAGCTGGACAAAAACGCGCAGGCCAAGCAGCGCCTGATCGACAACCTTGCCCATGAGCTCCGCACGCCGCTGACGGCCATCCGGGGCTACGCTGAATATCTGCAGGGCGCCTACGCCAGCGAGGAGAACAGGATCGTCGCGGCAGGCTACATCATCTCGGAGACGGACCGCGTGAAAAATCTGGCCCTTAAGCTTTTGGAAATGGCGCTCGTCCGCAACGGCAGCCCGGTTTTTGACACCGTCGCCGCCCCGGCGCTGCTGCGGGAAATCGCCGGTTTATCCGAGCCGCGCCTCAGGGAGAAAAACCTGCGCCTGGAGCTCGAGTGCGCGTTGGACACCCTTGTCGGCGACGGCGACCTGCTGCAGTCGCTCCTCTTAAACCTCGTCGACAACGCCGTCAAAGCGTCGCCTCCCGGCGCCGCTATCCTTCTTTCCGCGTATTTCGACGGACACCCCGTGCTTGAGGTCGCCGATTCCGGCTGCGGCATGGAAACATCCGAAATACAGCTCGTCTGCGAGCCCTTCTACCGGATCGACAAGGCGCGCTCCCGCGCCTCCGGCGGCGTCGGGCTGGGGCTGGCGCTGTGCCGGGACATCGCCGCCGCGCACGGCGCCGAGCTGAAAATCGATTCCGTCAAAGGCGAAGGCACAAAAATACGCATTGTTTTTACGACTCCTTTACAACCCTCTGAAAACTCCGAAACGCCGGCGGATTTACAATTAGAGCGTGGAACCACACAAAATTTGGATTAAGGAGTAATAAAAATGTCCCAATTTAAAAAGCACGTCAAAAAAATCTGGATCGTCGCCGCCGCCGTCCTCTTGATCGTCGGCAGCACCTCCGCCATGGCCTACGCGCTGAACTCCGCCGTACCCGGTACCGCCCTGAACGATGCGGTCACGTCAGCCCCCGCCGTGTCCCTGCCCAGCCAGGCCCCCGGCCAGACCGCTTTGTCCCAGCCGCTCTATACCGTCGATGACCGGTCCACGCAGCTTATGGATTTTGAGCAGTTTAAGAACGAAGTCAAAATGAAAATGCAAATCACAAAGCAGCAATTGACGCCGGAACAAATCGAAAAAATATACGAGGACTATATCACGTCCGCCACCCCCGGCGACAAGGACATGACGGCGGACCAGGCCGCCGCCCGGGGCGCGGCGCTGGTTCAAACGGCATACGGCGTCGATCTGGCGGGCTATACCGCCGTCGCCTCATTCTCAAAAAGCCCGCTCCCCTATTCGGATAACTGGAGCATTTTATTCCACGCCCCTGATGAAACGGACAGCTCGAACCGCTATATCGCGGATATCAATTCCGTGACAGGCGCGATACTGGACATCGGCTGCTTTAACCTTGATTATACCGAGATCGTCAGTAAAGACGTGCAGGACCCCGATTGGATCGCAACCGCCGAGCGGGACATCGCAAAGCTGCTGCCCTCCGGCGTGACCATCACCGGCAGCAAGGTGGTCTACGCCACCGAGAACGTCGGCGTCACAGTCGTCTGCGCCCTGTCCGACGGCTCGGCTTTCGCGGTGCGTCTCGCCGGCGACGGCAAGGCCGCCCAGGTGTATGTCAATTTCCCCAACGGCTACGACGGCAGCCTTGATTACAAGCCCCTCAGCGAGGACGCCGTGGGATAACGTCAGCCCAATTCCGTCGCTCGGCCGGCAGCTTTAATCTCCGTAAAGAGCATGACAGCCCCCTCCGGGACGTCATGCTCTTTTGCTTCCCAGGTTTTCTGTACATTATGTAAACACGAATCCTGCCGTGGGCAGCAACAATTCAGTTGTGCGTAGCATTTTACCGCGGCCGCGCATATACGATAACAGAGGCCGACATTGCGCCGTCCCTCCGCGGCTTTCAGAGCGGCGCGACGCCGTCTGTGCGAAAGGAGTACATAATGGATCATAAGCTGCTGAAATGTCCCTTCTGCGGGGCCGAGGCCAAACTACTAAACTTTTCGGGCGCCTTTCGCGTCATCGATACAAATTACAAGTGCGCGGTCCAGTTTGCCGAGCGCTGGTACAAGACCGAACAGGAAGCTGTTGACGCCTGGAACAGCAGGATGCCAAACATCGTCTACTGCCGCGACTGCAAGTACGGCGTACCGAACGCGTTTCAGTGCGGGCTTGTGCTGTGCCAAAACGAATTCTTCCGCAGATACCGGCTGTTCGACTTTGACGATTACTGCTCCTTCGGCGAGCGCAGGAACGCGGAAACGGGCAAGAAAAACGACAAGGAATGACGCGGATTTTCTTCTCCCCCGGCGCCAAAATGAGGCCCGCACACGCGTGCGGGCTTTTGCCTTTTCCAGGCGGGTGCTTCAGTAAAGCTTTCCGCGGTACCGGTCCTTGCGGCTCTCCCAGTCGCTGTTTTCCTCCACGTTGAAGTGGTTTTGCTTGTTCATGCTCGGGATACCGTTGTTATTGTTGTAGGTGAAAAAATTGCTTCTCTTTTTCTTCTCGCGTTCCGCCATGTGCTCATCCCCTTCCGCGCCATATTTTTCCCACAAACCGTCATAAATATGCGCCCTGCAGGCAATAAGCGTCACATTTCCGGATCATGGGGCGCGCGCGATCGGTGCCAGTAGGGCAATACCGGAGCGCCGCCGCCCGCCCCGTCACGCGATTTCCGTATACGTCAGCCTGCCGCCGATCCGCTCGGACTGCATCAGGCTGACCTTTGCGACCGTCGCGTCAATGGCGGCGAGCCCCCGCGAGAACTCCTGCAGGGAGAAGCCGTCGCGGAAACGGGCGTTGCGCGCCAGGGTAAGGTGCGGTGTGAATTTCCGCGCCTCGACTCTGAAGCCCGCCGCGGCGACACGTCCCGCCAGCTTCTCGTACGTCTCCGTCAGGCGGTCGTTTTCCTCAACGCCCGCCCAGACAAGCTGGCCGCCCTCGCGCCGGAAGCTGCCCGCGCCCCGGATACGCAGCCGGAACGGCGCCGTCTGTGTGGATTTGGCGATCTCAAAGAGGGGCGGCGCCCGCTCGGGCGGCACCTCCCCGATAAAAACAAGCGTCAGGTGCAGGTTATCAAAAAGCGTAAAATTGCCCCGGAGCGTCTGCGCCCGCAGCCTGTCCTGAATTTCGGCAAGCTGCCGCCGGACGTTCTCGTCAAACGTTACCGCATAAAAAAGCCGCATAAAAACCTCCCGTATTATGGAAAACCGTGCATGTCTTGCCATTATGAGCATTATATTTCAGCATGGCACGCCGCGTCAAAGGCATAATAGAAACACCTCTACTATAGAAGGAATTATCTGCATGATACGCAAATCAGTCATTATTTTACTCATCTTCAGCCTGCTTTTCCCCTGTCTTCCCCGGCGCGCCGGCGCTCTGGACGCATCGCAGGGCGAAGGGATTTCTCTGCCCATTATCATGTACCATGAAATCAAGCACTCCAAGCTGGGCAAGGACGTGGTTTCGCCGTGGGAATTTGAAAGCGACCTGAAATACCTGAAAAGAAAAGATTACAATACCGTCACAATGCACGATCTGACAGACTGGTTTTATAACCGCGCCCCTTTGCCGCCGAACCCGATCATGCTCACCTTTGACGACGGTTATCTCAGCACATACAAATACGCGCTGCCGCTTCTCAAAAAATACGACATGAAAATCGTCCTCTCCCTGATCGTCAAAAATACGGACGACTTTACGCGCAACCCCGATACCAATATCGATTACTCCCATGTCACCTGGGCGCAGCTTAACGAAATGCTGGACAGCGGCCTCGTGGAGGTCCAGAACCACTCGTACAATCTGCACGTGGTGAAAAACGGCCGTTACGGCTGCGTCCGGAAAAAAAGCGAGTCCCTCGCGGTCTACGAGCAAATCCTGAAAACCGACCTGACAAAAGCGCAAAGCGAGATATTCCAGCAAACAGGCGTCCTTCCGACGACCTTCGCCTACCCCTACGGCCGCTACAGCGAGGATACCGACACGATCCTCCGCGCGCTGGGCTTTCAGGCCACGCTCTCCTGCAGGTACGGCATCAACGTCCTTTCGCACGAGAAAACGCCGGACCTGTACCGCCTCAAGCGCCTCTGCCGCGCCCACGGCAACGGTATCGGCGCGCTTTTGGACGAGGCCTACAAAACCATAAAGAAAAAGCCTCCGGCGGAGCCGCAGGTTTTAAAGTAGGACAGCCTCTATACCTTTATTGGGCGGGCGGCTGAGGTTTCACCTGTGCCGCCTCCATCACCGTCGGATTCAGAAAAGCGCCGCCCCCGGTGATCACATCGGTGGCCGTCAGCTGCCGGTTATTGAACAGCCCGTTCATCTCGCGGCTGATCTCATCGAAGTCCTTGTTGTTTTTCCACTCGTCAAGCGTCATGATTTTCACCTTCTTTCCTCCAATTTTGGCGCCGGCGCCGGCGCGGCTCATTGCGCACCTGATTTATCCTTTTTCTTTTCCGCCGGCTGCGTCCGTCCGCCGCCCCGGGCAACGTCCGAAGGCAGGGGCCATTCCGTAAAAACGCCCAGCTCCTCACGGTTCTTTTTCTGATAATCGTTCGTACGTTTTAGGTCTTCCCGCGCCATTCTTTCCCTCCTTTGCAATCAAGCTGCGCCATTATTGTTCTCCTGCCGCCCCGGAATTATTTATGCCGCCTGCTTATCGGGCTTTTATCGCCCGCAAAATGCCGTCTGTACATGGGGCGCGATATGCCTTATGATGGTAAGGAGGCCAATTTATTCTGTCCTTTCTCATCGCTTAACGAACGGAGGGTACATATGGAGCTGCGCTTTGCCGCGCCGGACGATATCGAGGAGCTCATCCGGCTGCGGCTTGACTTTTTTGCGGAAGAGCCGGACTTGACGCCTGACGAGGTGCAGGCGGCCGCCATTGCATCAGAGCTGCGGGGCTATTTCAGGCGGCAGCTGAACAGGGATTTTTACGCTGCCCTCGCCGTATCCGGCGGCCGAGCCGCCGCCGTGTCCTTTCTCGTCGTCCATCGCAAACCGGCAAACGTCCGCTTCCCGACCGGGAAGACGGGCGAAATCCTGAACGTCTATACCCGCCCTCCCTATCGCGAGAAGGGCCTCGCCACAGCCGCCCTGAAGCTGCTGATCGAAAAAGCGAAAGAGGAAGGCCTGTCCTTTATCGCGCTCTCGGCGACCGCCGCCGGAAAGCCTGTCTACGAAAGGCTGGGTTTTACCGAAAATTCCCCACAGGACTATACGGAGATGACGCTCCGCTTATCCTAGCGCCCCCGCTCCGGCGGCAAACTCTGCAAGGCTTTCCTCTGTATGCTGGTTTTTTGACAGGCTGAAGCGGCGCATCCGTGGTGACGGATGCGCCGCTTCTATATTTCGAATATACATTCAGTTCATTCCGCAGTTTCCAGAAGCCGGGTGACCGCCGCCATGTCCAGCGGCTTGGCCAGGTGGCTGTCGAATCCGGCCGCCAGCGCGCGCTCAATGTCGCTCTCGCCGTCGTATCCGGTCAGCGCCGCCATATAAACGCCGCTCAGCCCGGCCTCGGACCTGAGCTGCCGGGCAACCTCATAGCCGTCCTCTCCGGGCAGCCCGATATCGCATAAGATGACCTCTGGTCTAAATTCCTTTGCCAGCCGTACGCCGTCCACGCCGTCGAACGCCGCGGCCACGGTGTGGCCGAACATCTCCAGCGTCGTCCGCAGCAGCTCTGCCAGGTCCCGGTTGTCCTCGATCAGCAGCACCCGCCGCGGCCTGGCGCTTTGGCATGTCCGCCCTTCCGCCCAGACTGCCGTGTCCTCCCGCCTTGCCGGCAGACGGACGGAAAAGCTTGCGCCCTTTCCCAGACCCTCGCTCGATACGTCAACGCTGCCGCCGTGCAGCTCTGCGATCCCCTTCACGATCGACAGTCCCAGACCAAGGCCGCCGCAGCTTCTGTCGGGCGGGGTGTCCGCCTGCTTGAAGGGCTCGAACAGCTCCGGCAGGAACTCCTCGCTGATGCCGATGCCGTTATCCCTGACGCAGATAACAGCCTCATCCCCGTCCTGACAGACCTCCAGCTCCACAAGTCCGCCCTCATCGTCCGTGAATTTGAGCGCGTTGCTCAGGAGATTCCCGATCAACTGCGTGATGCGCGCCGGATCGGCGTCGACGTATACAGCGTCCCTGCAGATATTCGTATCCAGCCGGACCCCTCTTTCATCAAACAGGAAGATGTAGTCCTCCACAGCGGCCAGGGCAATGCCGGTAAGGTCGACCGCCTCTTTTTTCAGCTCTATCTTTTTCATGTTGATCCGGGTCAGGTCCAGCAGATCGTCCACGAGGCGGCGCAGCTGCGCCGCCTCGCGCTTGATGATTCCTTTGGTGCTCTCAATCAGCTTGGCGTCCTTGGCGAGATCCAGCAGCTGCAGCGCCGCCAAAATGCTGGCGATGGGATTTCGCAGCTCATGGGACAGCGTGCTCAAAAAAACATTTTTGTTATCGTCGACGCGCCGGAGCTCCTCGAGCAGATTTATGGCGTCGTTTCTGCTCTCGACGAGCGCCTCCGCCGCCTTCGCCCGCTCGATCGTATCCGCCGCAAACCGCACCAGCGTGTCCAGAATTCGAAGCTCCCGCTCGGGCGGCCGCCGGCCGTCGTCATAGTAGATGTTCAGCACGCCGGCGATTTTGCCGGCGCTGCTGATGAGCGGCATGGACAGCTCCGCCGCGATTCCTTCCTTCTCGATGTATACAAGGCGCGGGGAATTGCTGATAAGCTGCCGCAGGTTCTCGGTAAATATTCTTTTCTTTTCGCGGCATGCCATACCGCAGGTCCCCGAGTAAAGGTCAATATGGTGAAAGGCTTCCAGAAACTCCGCCCCCAGCCCGATGCCGTGGATCATGGACAGCGTCCCGCTGTTTTCATTGAAAACCTGCAAGCTCCCCTTACGCGCGCATGTGATGGAAAGCGCCGTGCGCAGCAGCTCTTCATAAATCGCGTTGGACTCCTCACCGGCGGTAAAATTGGAATTCAGCCGGCAGATCGTATTCAGGGCCTCATCCACCCGCTCCAGCTCACCTTTCGCCGCCTCCAGCTCTTTCATCAGCGCCGGCGCCGCCTGCCCGTTTTCACCTTGCGTGCCCTCGCCGCGGCGCGGGGCGCCGCACGCCGCCTCCCTGATTGTCATAATCGCGCAAATCAGTTTGCCGCTGATAAAAACAGGCCTGCCGCTCATGCTCAAATAAAGCGTTTTATCCGGGCGGACCGCCTTCACATGAAAATCGTCCAGCGTTTCTCCGTTCAAAACTCTCTTGACCGGTTTGTCCTTCTCTTCTATTTCCTTCCCTTTTTCATCAAAATACCTGGCGTCAGCCAGGCCTTCTCCGCATTTTTTATAGTCGCCGGATATATCCGGCAATTCCGCCGCGCGTTTGTTTTTATAGGCGACGCTTCGGTCAGGCCTTACGATGATCAGTCCGTCAGACAGATGCTCCGTAATGATTTTAAAAAGCTTCAGCTGCCGGGCGCTGTCATTATTGACGGAAGCCTGCTTTTTTACCGTTTGTTCTTTGTCGGACGTGCGTCGTGCGGCCATCAGCTTCCCAATCAACGATTTATCCCCCAATTATGAATAATCGATCTTCATTATAAATTGTTTTGAGCGGCGATTCAACAGCCTTGTGGCGGTAACGGCAAAAAAATTACGGGTGTTTTCCCGGGGGCGGGCATGCAAAAGCGCTTCGCGAGCTTCCCGCAAAGCGCTGCAGACTGTCGATAAAGTCCTTCGGGCTTTATCCGACAAGGGGCTGCATGCAGCGCGCTCAGCCGCGCACTGCATGAGAAGTGTCACTCCGGAGGCGCATGTCCCCCTGCGTGACAAATAATGAATTTATTTGCCGCTCCGGCGGCAAACTCTGCGAGGCTTTTTACCGCAGCAGGCTCAGCGTATTCTGCGCCTGCCCGGCGTCCGTCTTGAGCTGCTCGGCGGCGTCATAGGCGTTGTACCAGCCGCGCTCGGCGATATAGGAGCTCACCTGCTCCTGAAATGAAATTGTCTGATCCAGCTGCTTCTTCAAAAGATTCCGCACCGCGGGCGTCGAGGACGACGATATCGCGGCGGCGTAAGCCTGGATGCCCGCTTTCGCGGAGATCAGCAGGTCGGCGGCAATGACCTGATCGGTCAGCCGGCTGAGGGCGGTCTCAGCGGGTGCGCTCGGAGCCATATAATCACTTCCCGGTTTCATATTCATGTGACGGTATTTGTCTGCGACAGGACGTTTTTGATGTCCTGCAGCTGCTGCTTTGACGATGCGACGTCCTGCTCGAGGATCTTCTGGAGCCTCTGGTCGCTCACCAGGGTCTCCAACGCGCTGGACTTGACGGCGCAGGTGTTTTTAAGATTTAAAATTTCATGCAGGCAGACCATCTCGCTCGGTGTGATCGAGCCGCTCTTCATCCCTTCACCTCCCTGCCTGTTTCGGTTCCAAGCATATTATGCCGGTTTTTGCCCGGGAATATGAAACCGGCGCGGCACCTTCCAAAATCACCAAATTTTGTTCCGTAAATTTTATAATCTTTGACTTTGACTAATCTTGACCAATACGCATCGTTGTGGTATAACATATTCAGAGTTAGCACTCGGCTTCAAAGAGTGCTAGCAGACTAATAAAAATTATATATCATAATTTTAATGAAGGAGTTGTTATCATGGCAGGACTCGTTCCGTTCAACAGAAGAAGATCAGACGTTATGAGCGCGGGCTTTGACAGTTTTCAAAACATGCTTGACGACTTTTTTGCGGAGAGCTGGCCTTTCCGGAGGAGCCTTTTGGGCGATACCTTCAAGCTTGACGTTCAGGACAACAGCACGGAGTATCTGATCGAGGCCGAGCTCCCCGGCGTGAAGAAGGAAGACATCGGCATTTCGCTGAACGAAGGCCGGCTGAATATCTCCGTCAACAAGGACGAGACCGTCGAGGAGACGAACAAAAATTATCTCCATAAGGAGCGCCGCTACACCTCGATGAGCCGGAACATCATGCTCGGCGACGCCGATGCCGCGGGCATCAAAGCAAAGCTTGACAACGGGGTGCTTTCGATCTCGGTTCCCAAAAAGCCGAAGCCGGATAATTCCGTCGTCATCGACATCGACTAAAGCGCGATCTCACACAATCGCATAAGCGCACAAACGCACCGGCGCCCCCGCCGGTGCGTTTTCAGTCTGTCGATAAAGCCCTTTGGGCGGCAAACTCTGCGAGGCTTTCTTTTTTATACATTCACCTCATTTACATTCGGAGGGCCGCGTGTTATGATTTAGGGAAAACGACTAAAACGGGGCTTTAAATTGAAAAAGGATATGACTCTCGGCAGAGAGTGGAAGCTTATTTTGCTGTTTACGCTGCCAATCATGGCCGGCAGCTTCCTGCAGCAGCTCTACAACACTGTCGACGGTATCGTTGTCGGCAATTGGGTGGGGGAAGACGCCTTTGCCGGCGTCGGTACGTGCTCTCCGCTCGTCTTTCTGTTCCTGGCCTTCGCAATGGGCCTCGGCGTCGGCGCCGGCGTAACGGTCTCCCAGTATTTCGGCGCCCGAAAAATGAAGGAGCTCAGCGCCGCCGTCGACACCTCCCTCATTCTCATGAGCATCTTCGGGATCTGCTTTGCCGTCGTCGGCTATATCACGACGCCCTTTCTCCTGCGTGTCGTGCTGGACACGCCGGAAAATATCCTGCCTTACAGCATCCTCTACTTCAGGATTTACTGCATCGGTCTTGTCTTTCAGTTTATCTACAACGGCATCGCTTTCGTCCTGCGCGGCATGGGCGACTCCAAGGCGACGCTCTATTTCCTTTTGATTTCTACGGTTCTGAACGCGCTTTTGGCCGTCCTGTTCGTCATCGCTTTCCACTGGGGCGTCGCCGGTACGGCCGTCGCCACCGTCATCGCGCAGGTCGTCTGCGCCGGCGTGTCGTATATCTATCTCAAAAAGCGCTTCAAATTTGAAGGGTCCGGGCGTCATTTCGATTCGAAAATGTGCCGGCACATTCTTCGCTTCGGCATTCCCTCCGCCATTCAGCAGACGATCGTCTCCCTGGGCGGCACGGCGATGCAGCGCCTTGTCAACGGCTTCGGCGAAGCGGCCATTGCCGCCTATGCCGCCAGTCTCCGCATCAATATGCTGATGTCGGTGCCGATCTTCGGCTTTCAGGCGGGGCTCGCCAGCTTTACCGGCCAGAACATCGGCGCCGGCCGGATCGACCGCGTGAAGCGCGGCTTTCACGCCACACTGGTTATGGGGCTTATTCTCTCCGTTATCCTGTGCGCGCTGACATATTTCTTCGCCCCGGGCGTGGTGAAGGCCTTCGCCCTGACGGGTGACGCGCTGGCGCTGGGCGTTGAGCAGACCCAGTTCTTCGCTATTGTCTTCTGCGCCTTCTCGTATTACGCCATTATCGGCGGCGTGCTCCAGGGCGCGGGCGACGTCGTCCTCCAGTCGGTGGCGACGCTTTCGGCGCTGATCATCCGGGTGGTGCTCGGCTATGTCGGCGTCCACTTCGGCTTCATGGGCTATGAGGCCGCGTGGATCACCAACCCGATGGGCTGGGTCGCCTCCATCGCGATCACGACCATCCGCTACGCGTCCGGCAAATGGAAGACAAAGGCTGTCGCCTCCCTCGGCTCCGACGCCGGCGACGCGGCCGCCTTAAAAGCCTGCGCGGAAACAGACGCTTAAAAGCGCTTCCAGGAGGATATCATGCCATACAGCTTCTTTGCCCTGGTTTCCCGGATGAAAAATATCGCGCGCTGGTCCCTGATGCGCAATTCCAGCCAGGAAAATGTCCAGGAGCATTCACACATGGTCGCCGTCGTCGCCCACGCGCTCGCGGTCATCCGCCGCGATGTCCTGCTATTGGACGCCGACCCCGGCAGGGCTGCCGCCGCCGCGCTCTTTCACGACGCCCCGGAGATTTTCACAGGCGACATGCCCACGCCGGTCAAATACCACAACCCCGGCATCATTTCCGCCTACAAGCAGGTGGAGGCGCTGGCGTCAAGCAAGCTTCTCGCCACGCTGCCCGAGAGCATGCGCCCGGCCTACGAGCCGCTCTTCGCCCCGGAGGACGAGGTCACCCTGTCGCTCATCAAGGCCGCGGACAAGCTGTGCGCCTACATCAAATGCCTTGAGGAGCTCAAAGCGGGCAATAACGAATTCAGGTCCGCCGCCTCCCAGACGCTTGCCAAGCTAAAGGCGCTGGGTATGCCCGAGGTCGACTATTTTATGGAGCACTTCATCGGCGCCTTCGAGCTGACGCTCGACGAGCTCGATTTTTCCGTCTGAAGCGTCCCGCTTCTCTTTACCGCACCGCTTTATCACATCACTCTTGGAGGTCATCGATATGCGCGCAATCGTCACAGTCATCGGGAAGGACCACGTCGGCATCATCGCCAGCGTCTGCTCGCTCCTCGCCGAAAACGGCGTCAACATTCTGGACATCAGCCAGACGATCCTGCAGGAATATTTCACGATGATCATGCTCGTGGATACCTCCGCCTGCAAGGTGAGCTTTGACGAGCTGTCAAAGACCCTGAAAACCAGCGGCGAGGAGAGAAGCCTCTCCATCCGCGTCCAGCGTGAGGACATCTTCGAGGCCATGCACCGGATTTAATGTCCCACCCGCCCGCCCAATAGAGGTATAGGGCTGCGGCTATGACCCCCTGAAGGCTTCCCCTGGGGGAAGCTGTCGCCGCAGCCGACTGATGAGGGTCCGCCGCAGGCGGTTGAACTAAAAGCCGTGTGACGCGCCGCAAGCCGTCCTCATCCGTCACGGCTTCGCCGTGCCACCTTCCCCCGGGGGGAAGGCTAATAGTGTGCAGCAACTTTGCTGTGCTAACCCAATAGCCATTTTCACGAATCGCCCGCCGCTCCCCGTCTCAAGGCTCCCTCAGACGAGGGAGCTGTCGCCCGCAGGCGACTGAAGGAGGGATACGGTGCACTGGAGCTGTCGCCCGCAGGCGGCTGAGGATTGCCTCTCGTACCGCGCCGCGCATGGTCATGTGCTTAACCGTAGGGCAGGGGCTTGCTCCCGCCGCCGTCCCCGCCCCGTATGACGCGGCGGCTCTGCGTACCGCGGGCGTATATATCTAAAAGATATATATCTATTAGATATATGGACAAATACTCAAAACAGGAGATGCCCCTATGATACACGCCAACGAAATTCTCCAGACAATTGAAATGATCGACCAGCAGCATCTGGACATCCGCACGATCACGATGGGTATCTCCCTGCGCGACTGCGCCGATTCGGACGTCACGGCCTGCTGCGGCAAAATATACGACAAGGTGACGCGCCTGGCCCGGAACCTTGTAAAAACCGGGAGCGACATCGAGAGCGAGTTCGGCATCCCGATCGTCAACAAGCGCATCTCCGTAACGCCCATTGCCCTCGTGGCCGAAAGCTGCCAGACCGAGGACTACGTCCCCATCGCCAAGGCGCTCGACGCCGCGGCCAAGGAGGTCGGCGTCAATTTTATCGGCGGCTTCTCCGCGCTGGTGCATAAGGGCTTTACAAACGGGGACCGCCGGCTGATCGCATCCATCCCCCGCGCGCTGGCGGAAACGGAGCGCGTGTGCGCCAGCGTCAACATCGCCACCACAAAGGCCGGCATCAATATGGACGCCGTCGCCCTCATGGGCCGCGTCATCAAGGAGAGCGCCGGGCTCACGGCCAAAGACGGCGGCATGGCCTGCGCCAAGCTGGTCGTGTTCGCCAACGCGGTGGAGGACAATCCCTTCATGGCCGGCGCTTTCCACGGCGTCGGCGAGCCGGAATGCGTCATCAACGTGGGCGTGTCCGGCCCGGGCGTCGTCTATCACGCGCTGCAGTCCATTAAGGGCCAGCCCTTCGACGTTGTCGCCGAAACGATCAAGAAGACGGCGTTCCGGGTCACCCGCATGGGCCAGCTGGTGGCGCAGGAGGCTTCCCGGCGCCTGGGCGTCCCCTTCGGCATCGTGGACCTGTCCCTGGCCCCCACGCCCGCCATCGGCGACAGCGTGGCCGACATTCTCGAGGAAATGGGCCTGTCCTCCGTGGGCGCCCACGGCACCACGGCGGCGCTGGCGCTTTTAAACGACGCGGTGAAAAAGGGCGGTGTGATGGCCTCGTCCCACGTGGGGGGCCTGTCCGGCGCATTTATCCCCGTATCCGAGGACGCGGGCATGATCAAGGCCGCCCAATCCGGCGCGCTCACCATCGAAAAGCTCGAAGCCATGACCTGCGTCTGCTCCGTCGGGCTCGACATGATCGCCGTTCCCGGCGACACGCCCTGGGAGACCATCGCCGCCATCATCGCCGACGAGGCGGCCATCGGCGTGATCAACAACAAGACGACGGCCGTCCGCCTTATCCCCGCCCCCGGCAAAAAGATCGGTGACAGCGTCGACTTCGGCGGCCTGCTGGGCACCGCGCCCATCATGCCCGTCAATCCCTGCGACAGCGGCGTCTTTATAGGCCGGGGCGGGCGCATCCCGGCGCCTCTGCACAGCCTGAGAAACTGAAAAAGCACAAATTTCAGGGGACGGTTTATCTGCTTCACGGCAGATACGCCGTCCCCTGTTTTATTATCTCTGTTCCCGCCGCGAACCTTCTCACGATGATAACATATACTGCTAACAAGAAAAGTCTTGGACAATGTGATTGAGGGAAAAAAACACCTTGATTTCAGAGGGAGATATTCATGGGCGGCAATAATAACGGTATTTCCTTAAGCGGTATACCCGGCTTTGACGATACCGCGCTGACCGGTTTATTTGCATTGCCTCCGGCGCAGATGTCGCTGCTCGCCACAGTTCTCGGCTTGGTATTTATCGACGGACTTGATACGGATCAGCAGAACGTATTGGGGAATTTCTTTATGAGCGTCGGTCAGTCGATCGCAACGGCCGCCGCGCAAAGCGAGCTGATCCAGGCGAATTCCGACCCGACGAAAATAATGCAGCGGCAGATTCAGGCGCTGCGGAAGGAAGTCCAATCGCTGGCGCGGAAAGTTAATCGCCAGTGACGCTCAGGCCGTCCCCCTGCCCTTTTCCCGCTGCGGCCTGCGATACGCTTTGTCCGCTTCCATGAGCTTGAAGGAAATCAGCAGCCGTGTCCTGTCCTCGGGGCTGTTCAGGTCGGCGGAGATCATTTCCCTTATTTTGCTGATGCGGTTGAACAGCGTGGTGCGGTGAATAAACAGGGCCTTCGAGGTTTCCAGCAGATTCATGTTGTTTTCCAGATAGGCCTTCAGCGTGCCGTAATAATCCGTCCGCGTGTCCTGATACGCCATCAGCCGCCGGACGTCCTCGTCACAGTAATGGATTGCCGGCAGGACGGAAGTGCCGTACCTGAAATAATGCGCCATGGCGTAGTCCCGGAAATGGCGGCACCAACGTGCCGCGGAGTCCTCCGCGCCCATTTCGGCGGCGATAACGGCCTGGCTGTGGTACGCCGCCGTGTCCATAAAATCCGTATATACATCGCTGATGCCGACGCCCGGTATAAAGCCCTTGAGAAAATGCTCGAGCCTTGCCGCCGCCGCGCGCGCCGTCTCCCGCGCCGGGAGGCTGACGACGCAGGCGATCCCGGCTTTGTACCGGACCGAGCAGGAGCCCGGCAGCGACAGCGTGATCTTCGAGATCAAAAACAGGTCCGAGGAGGTCTGCGCGTCCTGCTCGCTCTGCTGGATATAGAGGCAGACATATCTGCCGAACCGTTTCCAGTGCCACAGCTGCAGGGCCGTTTCCAACTGCTCGTCGCTGTGGACATGCCCGTCCAGCACCTTCTGTAGAAATGCCCCGAACCTTCGGCTCTCGTCGCTGCCCCGCACGGCCTGCCGCTTTATCGCCACGCGCAGCACCTCGGTGAGGATTTCGGCAATCTGATAATCGCCGTTTTTAAACGGCCGCCGCGTGTCCGTGACGCACAGCCGGCCCTCGTAGACGCTGCCCTGTCCCAGATTGACGTACAAAACGGCATAGGGCAGAAAATCGACGATGCACACGTCGGCGCCCGTCTGGCGGAAGGTCTGCTGAAAATCGGCGTTGCTCTTGAGCTGCCGGACGGCGTCCGCCGAGAGCGCGTAAAACGGGCCGCTCTTTTCGATAAGCAGCCTGGAATGTGCGTCGTCCAGCGCGAACTCGCCGGCAATGATGTTATATTCCCTGTCGTAGAGCATCGTGAAATTTCCGAGCATGTCACTCCCAAGGCGGCACAGCCTGCTGAGGTTCAGCCCGCCGTTCAGCTCGTCCTGCAGGGTGTCGTACCAGTCCCTGTATGTATCGAACGCCCGGCAGACGGCCGCAAGGCCGGCCTTGTACCCGGCGGCTTCAAGGACGATGTACTGGCACGCCCCCGGGCTCTCCAGCACAAAATTTTCTCCGACAAATATGATAAAGCCCGGCGCCGGGGGTATCACCACCGCGTCCGGTCCGGCCGCGTCGGCCACATAGAGCCGGTCTCCCGTGAGACCTTGCGGCCCCTCGTACGGCATCACCGATTTGATACGGCGCTTTTTCGCCCTGTCGTCCAGATTATGGCGCAGGCATTGGGCAGCCAGCGCGTCATAGAGCATCCACATGCTGATTTTCATTTGGCCTGCCTCCTCGGGGTTCATCGTTTTCTCTACTCATAGTAGATGTTTTGCGGAAAAATATCTACTGTAAAATACTTTAAAAATACAAAAATAAAAGTAAACTAATAAAGACGCACCGAAGCAGCAGGAAAAACGGCATCGATTTTGTCAATATTTACAACAGATTGCTGCTTCTCCCGTTGGCAGCTCCCGCGGTTGTCCGCCCGGCTGTTATACTGTTGGTCGCGTCATCGGCCAAACGCGCGGCTGCCGCCAGGCGCGCCGCACCCGGCAGCCGAAAATTTATGTAGGAGTTGAGTGCTTGTGATGAACCGCAGAGACAATATGCTCGCTATTTTGAACCACCAGCCGCACGACCATGTCGGCGATTTTAAAACCGACGTCTGCAGCACCGGCGGCAACCTTGAATCTTTTGAAAACGGCCCCGCCGGCGGCGGCCTTGACGGCTTCGGCTGCAAGTGGCTGCCGTCGGAATCGGCGCTGGGGCAGGGTGTGCCGGCGGCCGGCCACGTCGCCCTTGAAAACATCCTGGACTGGAAGAAGACCCTCAAATTCCCGGACCTGGACGCGTATGACTGGGAAGGCCAGGCCGCCGCGCAGCTGAAAAATTACGATCCTAAAAATCAGATACAGGAATACGCCATGTGGAACGGGCCGTTTCTGCGGCTGGCCCATCTGATGGGCTTTGAAAACGGGCTCTGCGCGATGTATGAGGAGCCGGAAGCCTGCCTTGAGCTCCTGGACGCCGTCACGGACTATAAAATCAAGGTCGCCGAGCGGGCGGTCAAATACTTCAGGCCCGACGCCATCTGCACCTATGACGACGTGGCCACCGAGCTGTCGACCTTTATGTCCCCGGACAAGTACCGGGAGCTTATCAAGCCCATGCACAAGAAATTCAACGACGCCGTCCGCGCCATGGGCGTCATCCCCAATACGCACGTCTGCGGCAAATGCGAGGCGATCGTCCCCGACCTCGTCGACGAGGGATCGGAAGCCTGGGAAATCTGCCAGCCCGAAAACGATCTTTCTGCCCTGCAGGCAAAGCTCGGCGGCAAGCTCGCGTTCATCGGCGGCTTCGACATGAAGGGCCGCTTCGCCTACATGGACCTGACGGAGGAGGCGCTCCGCGCCGCCGTCCGCGAGACGATCGATACATATGCCCCCGGCGGCAATTACGCCATGCTGGGCATGATTTTATACAGCGACCCCGGTAAATTCGTCCACACGATGGCCATCATGAGCGACGAGACCGTCAAATACGGGACAAATTACTACAGCCGGTCCTAAATTTAATCGATTTTTAACGTCATTGCGTTTTACGCTTAACATAACCCGGTTAATATATGGACAGTGGGACTGCATTTTATCCACGAACCTTTTTCATTTTTATCCTCTTTGTAAACAAAGCAACGGGAGTTCTCTCTTTCTTCCGTTGCTTTGTTTCATTTTATCGTCGCGTCCCCGCCGGATTCGGTTCTTATCACCCGCCCGTCACTTCCCTGACAATCTCCAGGAACAGCGCCGCAGAGGGATTCGTCACCCTTCGGGGCCAGGCGGCGATGTACGTGCGGTGCGTGTCCATGTCGGCGATGGGGATGATGTCCACCGAATTCGGAAAATACTGCGCCGGCAGCGCCGACGGCAGGATGGAAAAGCCCAGCCCCGCGCTGATGGCCAAAAGCACCGACTCCGCCTTGTCAAAACGGCTCATATTCCTCGGCACATAGTTATGCGCCCGGCAGACGTCCAGCGTGTGATTGTACAACAGCGGATACCCGGCCTCGTAGGAGACGAGAAAGCGCTCCTTCTCCAGCACCGCGAAATCGAGGGGCAGCGGCTTTTTCGTCAGCGGGTGCCCCTTGGGGACGACGACGACCAGGTCGTCCGCGTGGGTGACGAGGTAATCCAGCCGCCCGTCGTCGGGCAGCATCGCTGCGTGGGCAAAGTGGAAATCATGCTTTTCCTCGCGCATGGCGTGGAGCTGCTCCCGCCCGTTGTTTAAAATAACGTCCACGGCGATATCCGGATATCTTTTAAAGAAAACGTCGAGGCACCGGATCAGCACTGGCGCGGACGTGGAGACCGTGGCGATGGACAGGTGCCCTTTCCCCGAGGACATCTGGCTCATCAGGAACGCCGCGCTGTCGGCCGTGCGGAGCATGTCTCTGGCGTACGGGAGAAACGACCGCCCCTCCTCCGTCAGCGCGACGGCGCGGCTGCTGCGCGTAAAGAGCGCCACGCCGAGCTTTTCCTCCAGATCGACGATCTGCCGGCTGATCGAGGACTGGGCCACGCCCAGCCGGCGCGCCGACTCCCTGAAATTCAGCGTCTCCGTGACGGAGATAAAATAGCGGATCTGTGTGATGTCCAAGGCTCTCCCCCCGTTCTCTTTATGCCGGTGCGGCCGGCTGCCCGGTTGTGACAGCCCGCCAAAAAGGTGTCATGGCGCGGCTCTTTATTGATGCCGATCCGTTGACGGTGTGATGCCGATATGGTATCATTAAACCATAAAAAAACGGCGATTGAAAGGGGGACGGGGATGAAGCTTCAGAAAAGCGCCTTGATAAAACGGCTCGTTATATTTGCCGCCGGTATTTTCATCATGGCGACCGGCGTGTCTTTTTCGGTCAAATCGGACCTTGGCGTCTCGCCCGTCACCTCCGTGCCGTATGTGCTCAGCCGCATCTTCGGGCTCTCGCTCGGGACGTGGACCATTTTCTTTTATATCTTCTGCATGGCGCTGCAGGCCGCCATCCTGCGGCGGGAATATAAGCTTATAAACCTCTTCCAGATCGCGGCGTCGTTCGCCTTCGGCTGGTTTACAGACCTGTCCACGCGCATGATCTCTTTCCTGCCGGTGACGGACAATTATATCGTCCGCTTCGTTTATCTGGCCCTCGGCATCTGCTGTGTCGCCTTCGGCATCCTGCTGTACCTGACCACAGCGCTCATCGCCCTGCCCACGGACGGGACGGTGCAGGCCATCTCGTACAAGGGCGGCTTCAAGCTGCACAAGGTCAAGATCGCCTATGACAGCGTCTCCACGGCGATTTCGCTCGTTTTGTCGCTGGCCGTCCTGCGCGGGCTGAACGGCCTCGGCGTCGGCACGGTGATCGCGTCGTTCGGCGTCGGGCGCATGCTGGGCGTCTTCACCGCGCTTCTCAAAAAGCGCCTGACGCGTTTTTTGAACATCCCGCCCGATGACGGCCCCGCACCGCCGCGCCGGACCCTTCATACGCGCGGAAACGCGAAAAAAGCGGGCTAGAAACGCTACAAAACAACGCGCGGGAACTCTGTCCGGAATTACGATAAAATGCTGTGAAATCGGAAGTTTTCACAGCGTTTTTTTATTATTTCAATGTATTTCATGCAATATCACGATTTGATACGTAGCATGCAACTTATGTTTGACATTCTTTTTGCGGAATGGTATGACTTTATCTAGCAAATCAACATTACACAGAAAGAAGCAGTGAGCATGAAAAGCAAGCGTTCCGCAACCGTCCCCATCATCGGCTGTATCATCATCCAGATCTGCGTCGGCATCCTGTACATGTGGAGCGTCTTCAAAACGCCGATCATCGCCTCGTTCGACTGGTCGAAGGAAGCCGCCACCATGGTCTCCTCCTATATGCTGTTTGCCTTTGTCGCCGGTAACCTCATCGGCGGCTTTATCAACGACAAAAAAGGCCCGCGGCTGACCTCCGTGCTCGGCATCACCATGTTCTGCCTGGGCGTCTTCCTGACCGCCTTCCTCACAAAGGAAACCATCAACCTGATGTACCTGACCTACTGCGTGCTCGGCGGCCTCGGCTCCGGCTTCGCGTACGGCGCCGGCATCAGCTGCCTGCAGAAATGGCTGCCCCACCGCAAAGGCCTGGCCTCCGGCATCGCCGTCTCAGCCTTCGCGTTTTCAACTGTTATTTTCACGCCGGTATCCAACGCGCTCATGGATGCCCATAAGGTGGACGGCATTGTCAGCTTCCAGCCTGTCTTCATCACGTTGGCCGTCGTCTTCTTCGTTGCCGGCATCATCGGCACCTTCCTGGTCCGGCTGCCCGACGAGGAATACCTCAGGCAGCTTCCCGCCGCGCCCGCCTCGGCGAAGGTCTACACCGGCAAAAACTGCACCCTGGGCCAGGCGATGAAAACGGTCCCCTTCTGGTGCATCTTCCTTGAAATTCTGTTTATCAACGGCACATGGACCCTCTCCGTCCCGCTGATCGTCGACCAGGGCATGAGGCACGGCCTGACAGAGGCCGCTGCCGTTCTGACGCTCACCATCACCGGCGTCTTCAACGCCGGCGGCCGGCTCATCATGGCCACCGTCTCCGATAAGCTCGGCCGTACCAACACGATCATCGTCCTCTCTGTCCTCACTCTCATCGGCGCCGGGCTTATGATCGTCGGCGTTCCGGGCTTCGGCTTTGCCGTCGCCATCTGCATCATCGCCTTCGGCTACGGCGGCCCGGCCTCCACCAACGCGGCGTTCACCACCGATTTCTTCGGGCCGAAGAATTCGGGCACGAATTACGGCGTGGCGATGCTCGCTCTGGGCATCTCCTCCATCCTTTTCAACACGATCTCGGCGCAGTTCCTCAAGGGCGATTTCACGAAAACATACATCATGGCGGCCATTACGGCCATCATTCCGGTTATCCTGATGCTGATCATCAAAAATCAGCTGAAAAAAATGAAAGCCGAGGCATAATTCACCCCGCTTTCAGGCATCCTTATATATAGAAACCTCTCATTCGCGGCGGGGCTTATCGTACCGCCCTGCCGCGGCTTTCTTTAACCGTCAGTCAAAACGCCGCGCCCCCGAAACGGGGCGCTGTTTTTTTCTGCCGGCCGCGCATTTTACAAATATATATAAAATTTATCAGGTGAATGCCGGAAATACTATGGACGGAGGTGTTCACATGAACAGCGGAACAGTCAAATGGTTTAATTCAGACAAAGGCTACGGATTTATCACAAACGATGACACCGGCGACGATTTGTTCGTCCATTTTTCAGGCATCGCCGCGCAGGGCTACAAGACGCTCAACGAGGGCCAAAAGGTCACTTTTGAAATAGAGACCGATCCCAGAAACGGCAAGCTCTGCGCCACCAATGTCACTGTCGTCCAGCCCGCCGGCAACAGGGCGTGAGCCGCGTACGGCGCCACATAATCACTCTCAGCAGCAAAGAAAGCGCTCCCTCCGGGGGCGCTGTTCATTTCCCCGGATACTTTTGCCGCACGCCGCGCCAATGTTAAATCCAGATTAACCTCACGTTAAATTATGAAATCAGCCAATATATGGTTTAACTTTTTAGTTGAGATGCCGAAAAAACACTATGCCCAACTCTCTTAAAAAGGAGACTACACATGCGCTGGTTTAATAATCTCAAAATGTCCTGGCAATTCATCACAGGCTTTATGGTCATCACCGTATTCGCCTTCGTCGTGGGGGCGATCGGCATACTGAACATGGCAAAAATGCAGTCGCAGGACGAGCACATGTACCGCCAGGCGCTTGTACTCGAATACGCCGGTTCGGCGGCCGTCAATTTTCAGCAGTACAGCTATGATGCCCTGAAGCTGACGACAATGACCTCCCAGATCGATATCAAAAACGCCCTTTTGCAGATGAGCCAGTACAGGATCGGCTCCAACGACAGCCTGAAAAGCCTGAAAAGCATCGACAGCAGCGATATCGTCCTGAGGATCGACCAGTCCTGGCAGGATTACCAGAGCAAAATGGACGTGGTCACCGAGCTGATCAACGCCGGCGATCTGGACTCCGCGAAAAGCGATATCTCCAACGGTGTCTACATGACCGGCACAAACCTCCGCAACGACTACAACGACCTTTTGAAGCAGGCCGCCGACCAGATACAAAGCAGATACGACGTGAACAAAAGCCAGTCGGCCTCGGCCGAATACGTCACCATCGCCGTTTTGCTGGCCGGGATCGCCGTGTCGCTGACGCTGGGCGTCATCATCTCCCGCGCGATTGCCCGCCCTCTGACGAAGATGGCCCAGGTCGCCGAGCAGCTCTCCTGCGGCAATATCTCCATCGACGGCACCATGACGTCGAAGGAGCTCGAGCTCAGGAGCAGGACAAACGAGGTCGGCAGGCTGTTCAACGCCTTTCTGCGCCTGATCGACGGCACCAAGCTCCAGGTCGAGGCCCTCCGCGTCGTCGCGGACGGGAATCTGACCCGGGAGATCACCGTGCGCTCCGGGGAGGACGTCCTCAACAGGTCGCTGCACGCGCTGACGCTGAAGCTCAAGGAGCTCATCATATCCATCGCCGACGCCGCCGAGCAGGTCACCGCAGACGCCGCCGTCGTGTCCGATTTCAGCAGCGCGCTCTCGCAGGGTGTATCGGAGCAGGCGAATACCGTGGAGCAGCTGACGGCGGCCCTGTCCGAGGTGGCGTCCCAGACGCACCTGAACGAGCAGTACGCCCAGGACGTCAACGCCCTGGCGCAAAAGGCCAGGGTGAACGCCGAGCGGGGCAACGGCCACATGCGCGAGATGCTGAAGGCGATGGACGACATCGACGATTCGGCGGGCAAAATCAAAAAGATTTCCAAGGTCATCGACGACCTGGCCTTCCAGACGAACATCCTGGCCCTGAACGCCGCCGTGGAAGCCGCCAGGGCGGGGCAGCACGGCAAGGGCTTTGCCGTCGTGGCCGACGAGGTCCGGTCGCTGGCCAACAGGTCCGCCAAGGCCGTGCAGGACACCTCGGGCCTGATTGAAAATGCCCTTGTCAAGGTGGAGACCGGGATAAAGATCGCCAACGAAACGGCGGATTACTTAAATCAGATCCTGTCCCAGGTGGGCGACGTGGCCGGCATTGTCGATTCGATTTCGTCCTATACCCGCGAGCAGAAGCAGAGCATCGCGCAGATCAATCAGGGTATCCGGCAGGTCTCCCACGTCGTGCAGGACAATGCCGCCACGTCGGAAAACAGCGCCTCGGCCAGCATCGAGCTGTCGCAGCAGGCCGCCTTGCTGAAAGACCTGGTGAGCTTCTTCAAGGTCCACGACGCCCCCGAGCCCCCGGAGGACGGCGAAGAGGCTACGCCGGAGGACGTGCTTTTAATAAGTCCCCGTCAGCACAGCTCCACATAGAAATACGAAAGCGCCCCGGTGGGGCGCTTTCGTATTTCTTGGACTCCTCGCGGCGGCCGCGCGTATTTACAGGGCGAATTTTTCCCCGCGCCGCGTGATCCGAACGAGCCTGTTTCGGTAGTCCTTGGCGGCGGGGTCCCTGTCCAGGCGGTCGAAAATACTGTGGTCGTCTCCGAAGTGCATCGGGAAAACCGCCGTCGCGCCCACCGTTTTCATAAAGTAATCGAGTCCCCAGAGGTATTCGTTTCCCAGCCTCGGGTCGACGGGGACGAACGCCAGGTCGAAGGTTTCGCCGCGGAGCTTGTCGATCTCCTTTTTATACGCCGCCCCCATCGCCGCGTTCTCCTCGTCCGGCTCCCCTTCCCAGTGCCACCAGTTCAGGTCTCCGGCGTGATAGATTTTTATCCCCTCCGCCTCGACGATGAAGGCCACGCCCTCGTCCGTCGACCGCAGCGTCCGGACCGTCATCCCGTCCACGCCGTACGTTTGGCCGGGATACGCCTTCACGACGCCCGGCGCGCCGGAAGCGTCGATATCGAACGACAGGACGTAGCGGATATCCGGGACCTCCCGCGCCCACTTTAAGACGGACGGCACATAATGGTCCGCGTGGACGTGGGAGGCAAAGACGGTCACCCGGCTGCCCGCGAGCTCCTTCGGGTCGACGACGCCGCCCTCCAGCCCGCGCAGCCTGCCGGACGCCGTGGTATTGTAATAGTCAAAAATGAGGAAACGCCCCCCGATTTTAACGGCGAACCCGCTGTGGAACAGATACCAAACCTCCGCGCCGATTTTGCCGCTCATTGTGATACCCCCTTCTGTTGAGCTTTTATGGGCCGATTCTATCACAAATCGCCCCGTCAATCCACCGCGGCACAAGCATTTTGCCCGGCCGCCGGCGGCGCCGGAAGGTCCCGGTTTCGTTTTGCCGCAAAGTATCATAATACGCTTGCATTTCTCCGTCCGAAACTGTAAATTGTATGTAATCAAATACCGTGACATAAGGAGTCATCACTATGAAATTTTTTATCATCGAGGGCGTCTTCATCGACCCTTGTCCCGTGGACAAGGCCGCTCTCGAAAAATCGATCGGCGACCATGTCGCCTATCTGGACCGCGGCTTTGTGGACGGTTCGATCCTCGTCTCGGGCCCGAAATCCATGGGCGGCGGCGGCTTTATCATCATGAAGGCCGAGAGCGAAGAGGATATTTTTACTTTCCTCGATAACGACCCGATGAAGCTCCTCGGCGTACAGAACTATATTGTCAACGAGTTTAAAATCCACCAGTCGCAGCCCTTCGCCTGCGACTGGTTCACGGCCTGACACCGAAAGGAGAATCCGTTATGAACGATGTCATCAAAACGATCCTGTCCCGCCGCAGCGTGCGCGCCTATACCGACCGGCAGCTTGCCCAGGAAGATCTGGATCTTATTCTGGAGGCCGGCCGCTACGCTCCGACGGCCCACAACGGCCAGCCCTGGCACTTTACCGTCGTGCAGGATAAGGCGCTCATCGATGAAATGAACGTCAAGGCCAAGGCGGTCATGGCCAAATCCGACAACGCGTGGGTCAAGGGCGTCGGCTCGGACCCGAGCTTTCACCTGACCTACAACGCCCCCACCGTCATCGTCGTGTCCGGAAAAAAGGATTCCATGGGGCTCGATACGGATACCTGCGCGGCGATGGAGAACATGCTCCTGGCGGCGGAGAGCCTGGGCATCGGCTCCGTCTGGGTCGGGCTCCTGCGGTTTTATCTCACCCTCGAGGAAGCGCCGGCAAGCCTCCGGCTGCCGGAAGGCTACGTGCCCATGCACGGCGCGGCCTTCGGCTACGCCGGCGGCCCGAAGCTCCCCGCGCCCGCGAGGAACCCGGACGTGGTCACCTATATCCGCTGAAAAATAAATTGATATAAACGGAGGAATCATTATGACTGTCAGCCAGGCCATCACATCGCGCCGGTCCATGCGGGCTTTTAAGCCCGATCCCATCAGCCGCGAAACACTGCTCCAGATCCTCAGGGACGCGTCTTATTCCCCCTCCTGGGCCAACTCCCAGCCGTGGGAGGTCTTCGTGGCCGAGGGCGAAGCGCTGAAGCGGATCAAAGCGGGCTACGCCGACTGCTACGCGAAAGCCGTCCGGGCAAATACGGATATCCCCCGGCCCGCCGAATGGACGGAGGCGGCCAAAAAACGCCAGCAGGGCCTTCACCCCGACATGGTGCGCGACTGCGGCGACGCCGTACAGCAGTTCGGCGCCCTGAACCAGAGGATGTTTGACGCGCCCGCCGTCATCTTTCTCTGCAAGGACAAAATCCTCAGCATTCCCTGGGCCCTTTACGACATCGGCGCCTTTTCCCAAACCCTGATGCTCTCCGCGCTGGAGCACGGCCTCGGCACCATCCCGGCCGCCACGTCGATCCATTATCCGGAGGTTCTGCGCCGGGAGCTGAAGCTCCCCGAAAACCTCGAGATCGTTATCGGCATCGCCATCGGCTACGTGGACGAGACCAATGCGATCAACAATTTCCGCAGCGCCAGAAGCCCGATCGAGGAGACGGTCCGCTTCTGCGATTAATGCCCCGGCAATAGCTTTCACATAAACAATGGACGCTCAAACCGCGTCCATTGTTTATTTTTTCCTTAAACGCGCCGACAGGGCCCGCTATTTTTTGGCAGAATTTTTTACATTTTTTGTTGAAATATCATAACTATTGGATATATAATACTGGCCACAGATGGTATGAGAAAAGGGATGTTTAATTTGTACAGGTGTGGAAACCGGCGCGTGATTTCCGACACGGAAGACACGGACGAGATTCTTGCGCTGCAGGAAAAAATGCTCGACTTGTCCAACGACGCGATCTTCGCGTGGAAGCTGAACGGCGGCATTATTTACTGGAACGACGGCGCATCCAAACTATACGGCTATACAAAAAGAGAAGCCGTGGGTACTTCAAGCCACAGCTTATTGCAGGCCGAGTACCCCTCCGATCCCCATGAATTCATCACAGTACTGAACGAAAAGGGCGAATGGTCCGGCAATCTGGAGCACGTGACGAAGGCGGGCAAAAAAATCGTCGTCGAGGCCAGGCGCCAGGTCATTGTCAACAGCCGTCAGCAAAAAATCGTTCTCGAAACGAACAGGGACATCACCGAGCAAACGAGGATCGCCGTCCAGTCCCAGCAGGACAGGAACAGGATACTGGCCAACGCGCTGCGCCTGAAGGACGACCTGCTTCTCCTGCTGATGGCGGCAAAAAACGATCTGGCGGCGGAAGTGGAAACCCTGAATACGCTGTATAAGCTCAATTCCAATTTCATCGTCAAAAGGGACCTCCCCACCGTTTATTCCGAGATTCTGCACGCCGCCATCACCGAAACGCACACGAGCAAAGGCAGCATACAGCTGTTTGACGAGGACAGCAGGAAGCTCATCATCATCCTGAGCCACGGTCTCAGCGGCAAGTTCCAGGAATATTACTCCTGCATCGGCCTGGACGCCGGCTCCTGCGGCAAGGCGTATCAGAGAAAGCGGCGGATTATCGTCAAGGACGTCAGGCTGAGCCCGATTTTTAAGGACAAGCCGGCGCTTTCCGTCCTGCTGTCAGACGATATCCTCAGCGAGCAGTCCACGCCCCTGATCAGCAGCTCCGGCAAAATCGTCGGCGTGCTGAACACATACTATTCCGAAACCAAATCGTTCAGCGACCGGGAAATCCGGCTGCTGGACATGATTGCCCGCCTGGCCGCGGACGTGATCGAGCGGACAAATACGGAATACGCGCTGCTGCAAAGCGAGCAAAACGCCCTCAAGCTCGTCGAAGAGCTGAAAAAATCCGACAAAAATAAAAATGTGTTTTTAAACACGCTGTCCCACGAGCTCAGGAACCCGCTGGCCACCATCGTCACGGGCCTGTCGCTGATGGATATGCTTGAAATCAATCCTAAAAACCGCGAGACGCTGGACATCGTGATCCGTCAAACGCGCCAGCTGCGCCGCCTGATCGACGATCTCCTGGACCTGACCCGCCTGACAAACAACAAGATCAAGCTGAAAAAAGAGCAATTTGACCTCAACAAGCTGGCGCAGGCCGTCGTCCGGGACAACACGCTGATATTTCAGGAGCGCGACGTGGACCTGGATATCGAAATGGGCGACAGGCCGGTCTTTATTACGGCGGACCCCGTCAGGATCTCGCAGATCATCGGCAATCTGCTGAACAATTCGTTAAAATTCTCCAAGGCCGGCGGTAAAACGACCCTGTCCGTCAAAACCCACGACAGCTCCGCCTTCGTCATCGTCAAGGACAACGGGAAGGGCATCGACGCGAAATTCCTGCCGGAGCTGTTCGAGCCGTTCAAGCAGGCCGACAGCTCGCTGGACAGGCAAAACGGCGGGCTGGGGCTGGGGCTCTCCATCGTCAAGGGCATCGCCGAGCTGCACGGCGGCTCCGTCAGCGCCTACAGCGACGGGATCGGAAAGGGCGCGCAGTTCACGATTTTCCTCCCCGCGATGTGCCCGGCGGAATAGCGGCGAAGGGTTACGGCAGCATAGGTGTCATCCTGAGCGCGGCGAAGGAGCTTCTCCTCCAAAGCGGGCGCGACGCGTAGCCTTTTTCGCTGCGCTCAGAATAACACGTCTGTTTTCGAGACTAAAGGCAGAACAAAACTCCCTGTGAGCGGCATTCTCACAGGGAGTTAAGCTGTCGATAAAGCCCTTTGGGCTTTATCCGACAAGGGGCTGCATGCAGCGCGCTCAGCCGCGCGCTGCATGAGAAGAGTCACTCCGGAGGCGCATGTCCTCCTGCGTGACAAATTTTCAATTTATTTGCCGCTTCGGCGGCAAACTCTGCGAGGCTTTGCCTTTTGTATGCAGGTTTTTTGACAAGCTGAAAACTCCCTGTGAGAGGCATTCTCACAGGGAGCTTCTATCCTTGCAAATTTATAACCTGCCGATGTCCCGCGCGATATTGTAGGCGGCCCGCGTGGCCTCGGTGATGTTTTTCGGTGTCAGGCAGTCGCCGATCTGGTAAAATTCCGGAGCGGCGAACCGGAGCGCGTCGGCCTCCTCGCGCAGGGGCTTTTGCCCGATGGCGTAAATGACGGTGTCGGCCTCAAAGAGCTCCTGCCCTTCCGGGCCCTCGCCCGTGACGCCCCGAGAACCGATCTCCAGAGCCTTTGTGCCGAGGCAGACCCTGACGCCGCGTTCTCTGAGCTCGATGCCGACGGAGAGGCCCTGCAGCGTGTTGCCGCCGTTGTTGAGCTCCGGCAGCATCTCGATAATCGTCACCTGACGGCCGAGCGCCGCCAGATGGGCGCCCAGCTCCGCCCCCACCAGTCCGCCGCCGAGGATGGCGACCCTTTTGCCCGCTTTTTCCGGATGATAGTAAATCTCCTCCGCGCTGTGCACGTTCTCCCCGTCGATCCCCTTGATTTTGGGAACCACCGGCCGGGCGCCCAGCGCCGCGATGATGACGTCGGGCCGGAGCTCCCCGGCCAGCGCCGGGGTGACGGGCGTGTTGAGCCGGACCTCGACGGCCGCGGCGGCGACGCGCCGGGCCTGACGGTCCAGATATTCCGCCAGGTGCTTTTTGAAGGGCACGCCGTCCTCGCATCGGAGCGCGCCGCCAAGCTGCCCGGACCGCTCGGCAAGGATGACCTCATGGCCGCGCTGGCAGGCCGTCAGCGCCGCCTGCATCCCGGCGATGCCGCCGCCCGCGATAAGTATCTTTTTCCTTTCGGCGGGCGGGAGCTGCCATTTATCCTCCGTCTCATGCCCGATGACGGGATTGATGGCGCATAAAAACTGGCTCCTGGCCATGAGATTTGAAAAGCACGCCAGGCAGCGCATGCAGGTGTTGATATCGCCCTCCCGCCCGGTGCGGGCCTTCAGCGGCAGGTCGGGGTCGGCCAGCAGGCCCCGGGCCACCTCCACCACGTCGGCCCTGCCCGAGGCGATGATCTCCTCCATCAGGTCCGGCACGGCCAGCGCGCCGACCGTCGCCACACGGGACTGCTTGACGTGCTTTTTGATCTCCGCGGCGTACCGGACGTTGGCGCCGTCCTCCAGAAACATGCTGGGGTGGGTGACCGTGAACACGTCCCAGACCTCGTGGCTGCCGGCGGAGACATGGATCAGGTCCGCGTGCCCGTCCAGCTGCCTGGCGATGGCGACGCCCTCGTCGATGTCGTATCCGCCCGGATGGCACTCCGAGCCGCTGATGCGGATCTCTATGGGAAAGCCCGGGCCCACCGCGCGGCGCACGGCCTGGCAGATGGCCACGGGGAGCCGGCACCTGCTTTCAACGCTGCCGCCCCACCTGTCGGTGCGCGTATTGCTGATCGGTGAAACAAACTGCGAAATGAGCCAGCCGTGTCCGCCGTGGATCGTCACCATGCCGAAGCCGCAGCGCTTGGCCTGGGCCGCCGCCTGGGCGAATTTATCGATCGTCATCTCGATGATCTCTTCGGTCATCGGGAGGACGCGGCGGCCGTTTTCGTCCGTGTACTCCACCGGCCCGTACGCCTGATTCCCGTCCTGGACCGAGCCGTAGGAGTGACTGCCGCCGTGCTGCAGCTCAATGGAGGCCACGGCGCCATGGCGGGAAATGGCGTCCGCCAGCTTGCCCAGCGAGGATGCCGCGCCGGGGTCGTCCAGCCGGAGCCGGCTCGACGCCGTCCTGCCGATCACCGCGTCCACCGAGCAGTCGCCGACGCAGACGGACGCCGCGCCCCCCATGGCCTTCCGCTCATAGTAAGCGCATGTTTCCGGTGTGGGATAGTGGCGGGACGACAGGTTGCTGGGCCCTGTCGGCGACCCGAAAATCCTGTTTTGGAAGACTGTATTGCCGAGCGTGATCGGCGCGAAGAGATGCGGATATTTAAATTCCTTCATGCAGTATATCATGGCGCGCTCCCGCGCCATGCCCTCCTTTCGCTGCGGGCGATGACATTATATAGAAATTATAACGACCGCATAAAACAATGTCAAAAGTTATGTGTTTGGACAAAGATTATGATATCAGCAAATCCAAGGAACGCGGAAAAGGCAGAACCGGCGATACGATATATTGAATATGAATTCAGTATATATCATGCCACAGCCCGCTCTGCATGTCCCGCTGTCCGGCGGGCACTTGTGCCATCATCGCCCCATCAGAATGAAAGATATGCTTAATTTTTGTATTTTGTGAAACTAGCGCTGCCACCTTATTATCTGAGCCTTCATTTGAAGCGATCTTATGCAAATATTTTTTCTATTTAATAAATAGAAAGTTTGGAACTAAATGATTTCTTTGACGTTATATATTATGTTAGGCCTTTAGAAGGGAGGAGTACACCTTGGGCGATAACGAAATTATTGAACTTTTCTGGCAACGATCCGAAGATGCAGTAAACAATCTTAAACGAAAATATGGGGCACTATGCCGAACTGTCATATTCGGTATTCTTTATTCTCCTGAAGATGCAGAAGAGTGTGAAAACGAAGTTTATTTTAAAGTTTGGTCTTCTATACCGCCCAAGCGCCCTCTCGACTTAGCAGCTTATATATGTCAAATTGCGCGACGCTTAGCTTTGGATAAATACCGATACTATCACCGTCAAAAGCGTAATATTACCGAGATTGAACTAGCCGCAGCAGAACTTTCAGGTTGCATCCCATCCAACGACCATATAGACGAGTATTTAGACAATATTACTGTTGAAAATACACTAAACGATTTTTTGAAAACTCTCAGCAAGCGTGATCGTATTATATTCTTGCGACGTTATTGGTTTTTTGACAGCATTAAAGAAATATCCGCATTAACAGGTATAAATGAAAACACATTGAAGGTCATTTTACACCGGGCAAGAAAGACGCTTTATAAAGTATTAATAAAGGAAGGTGTAGCGATTGAAGAGCTATGACATCTTATATGGATTGGGCAACATTCAAAGTGAGTTTATTTCTGAAGCAGCACTTATGTCGTCGGAAAAAAGATCGGACGAGCATAAAAAGGCTACGTGGCCTCGACGAATCGCAGTCGCAGTCCTTGCAGCAGTCTTCCTAACCACGGGAGTTGCTTTCGCAGCAATATATAAACCCAATTTCTTCAGTAATTGGTTTGCCTCACAAATCACTGGGAGTAACAAAGGTTCTCTTTCCAGCTTGGATTCTGGAGATGCAGGGGTTGTTGTTGATAACGCTCTGGTAAAGATTGAAGCTATTGATGCCATACAAAGCGGACATGTTCAACGGGCGGGTTTTCTCGTCACACTTAAGAAACTTGATAGCGTTCTTATTAAAAATAGTATTCCTACATTAAAAGGTTACCGCTTTGAGAATGTCTCCATAGACGGTGGTGTGACGGAACAAATAGAATATGATTACGCCGATACCCACCCAGAATTGAAGAATAACCAATATTTATTTATCATAACTCATTCGATTAATGAAGATACCTTAGACAATTTGCAATGCTCCATGCAAAATATAGGTTTCTATAATGAGAATGGCAAATATGTACCATATCTAAGCGGTGAATGGTCTTGGGAGTTCTCCTTTAAGTCTGCTAGTTCGACAGGTAGTGTCTTTCATCCTGATTATAACATTACGATTGGTGATATATCATGCGAGATTTCACGTCTGCGTTTATCTATGTTCGGCTTCGAGGTAATCTGCTCCGTTAATAATTGGAAAGGGCGCGAATGGAACCCAAATGATTTTGATCCGATTATTAAAAAAGCAGTCAGCATGGTTGTCACCTTAGAGGATGGCTCTTTGCTTCCTGTGAATACTTCAGCCGGCCAAGGGGGCATGGCGGACTGGGATGGAACTATAGTAATAAATACGTTATTTGACGAGCCTACTCCGATTAATAATATTAAATCTATTGACGTATTAGGTATCAGGGTAACCTTTGCGGACTCTCAAGTGAAGATTGAGAATAATGAAAACAGTAAGAACTTTAATCCTACCGGTCTAACTGAAGAGGACAACAGATAGTAGACAAAAAACCGAACTATACAAAGCCTTGCTCAATTCTAAGTTGAACAAGGCTTTTGTATTTAAGCTTGTGCAAGGGTCTAAAATAAATCTATCATAGCAAAGGTAGACACTTTTTCTCTGTAAAAGCTATACGCTTTTTGGGAAAGCGTAAATTTCTCTTTATTCTTTATATAAGGATAGGCTCAGTCGTACCCGACTGAACCTGTTTTTTTACTTATTTTCAGATAGCCACTATAGAATCCTGCAAGAATTAAGCACCTATTCCAAAGGACCCGATCACAGTAGTTCCATCGGAAGCATATAGTGAGATCGTTTGAGGTACACTGGCATTCATCGCCTCTTCGGGAGAACTTATACGTCCTGCATTATAGATATCTGTTTTGTATACATACCCATAAGTTCCATCAATACCCCTGGCATAGATAAGATCAGGTGCAGTATTGATCGATTGCGCTTTTGCAGTTGAACCAAACGTTTGATTATTATTATTTATTCCATAAGCTGCGGCGCTATTATTGGATTCTACTTTCGAAGTTTTACTTGTAGCAGATTCGATATTCGGAGTATTATAGGTAGGATATAATACATAGGAATAGCCATTCCACAGCTGTACATCTCCATTACCAAACCAATACCAACCATTTCCATTAATTACGTATGTTGAATGAGTTGCGAATACGGTGTTTCTTAAGCTCCCGTTATATGCCCATCCTGAAGAAAACCATAATGAACCATCAGATGCGTCATAAAGATAGGCTTGAGCTCCCATGTATCCAGTTGGTACATTAGTGTTTGAAACTACAGTAGTAGACGCCGAAACATCACAACCATTTGCATCCGGGCTTGTCCCTACCTGAGAATAAAACGTGTAACCATAGCTACCAACTGATTCGGATCTGTAAGAGATATGACAGTAGCCGCAAACGCGGTGATGGTTAATGAAGCTACTAACACCAAGCAAACCATAACAAAACATAATTTGTGAAGTACTTTCTTTGTTGCATTCATAAACTTTTTCTCCTTTTTGTTATTTATTTTTGAATGTTAGGATTAGCTAATTAGCCCATTGGATTAAACGCCTTCTTTAAATTTCTAAAGACTCTTTTTCTGAGTCTTTATTATATATACGACAATTAAGCAAATGGACTGCAACAAGTATTTTAAAAATTCGGTAATAATTTATTTATTTGACTGCATTGGCAATCATACTTAAGAAGCGCGACGGTCTGCACAGAGAAAAAAAGAGCTTTTTGTGCTTCTTCATGGCGGCGCAGTATCTGTTGCCAAAGGACTTCATGGTACCGCCTCTACACTTAGGGAAGCTCCGCGTCCTGGCCGCGGACCTTCTGGCAACCACGGAGACGTACGAAAAGCACGGCAGGGAGACGCGGCCGTTACCGCCCGGCGGCCCCAACGGAGGAAAATAACATGGACATCGAGAAAATTTCCGACATGCTCGGCATCATCGCCGTGACGCTGGACAAGACCGCCGACGAGGTGCCCGACGAAATCTCCGCCCGGGAAAACCTCTATTTCCGCATGAAGGACGCCGCCAGGGAAGCGCGCCTGATCTGCAAATCATTGACAGACGAGAATTAAGTCCGCCGACGCGGCCCCCGGCCTTCAGGCCGGGGGTTTTTTTCATTTTTTTAACCTCTTTCTATCAAACTCCGTCTTTGACATCGCTGGATTTTATTGTATACTGTTTACAAAAATAAAACTTGAGTCTGGAGTAGTTAAATTGAATCAAGTATCGGGTGAAACCGCCGTCGTTCAGAAATACCTCGGCGGCAAGGGGCTCATTGTCTATCTCGTCCTCCTGAGCGCCTTTGTGCCAATGTCGACCGACCTGTATCTGCCGGCCCTGCCGACCATGACGAAGTACTTTGACGTCCCCGAGGTCCTCACGAATCTCACCATCATTCTCTTCTTCGTATTCTACAGCGCCGCCACCTTGGTCTGGGGTCCCCTTTCCGATAAGCACGGGCGCCGGCCGGTCCTGCTGGTCGGGCTCATCGGCTACGCCGCCGCGAGTCTTCTCTGCGCGCTGGCGCCCAACGTCTATATGCTGATTGCCGCCCGCATCCTGCAGGCCATCGGCGCCGCCGCCGCTTCGGCCACGGCCACCGCCGTCGTCAAGGATGTATACGAGGGCCAAACGCTGGAAAAGAGGATCGCCGCCATTCAGTCCATTTCCGTCATCGTTCCCGTCGTGGCGCCGATGCTGGGGGCGCTGCTGCTGAAAATCACAGACTGGCGCGGCGCCTTTTACGTGCAGGCGATCCTTGGCGCCATCATTGTTTTGATGACGTTCCTGTTCACCGAGACGATTCAGGAGCGCAGCACGGGCGGCATTTTCACAACGATGGGGCGCCTTTTCGTCGTCCTGCGGAACAAGCGGTTTACGGCGCTGCTGCTGATTTTTTCCCTGATCGGCGCCACGTTCATGGCCTACATCTCCGCGTCGTCCTACATATACCAGGATTTCTTCGGCCTGTCGGGCCAGGTGTACAGCTACTTCTTCTCCTTCAACGCGGCGATGATGTTTGTCGGGCCGATCCTGTATATCCGGCTGTCGTCGCACTTTTCCCGCTTTGCCCTGGTCAACCTGAGCTTTATCGTGACGGCCGCCGCCGGCGTCCTTCTGTCCACGGTCGGCCAGCTGAACCCGTGGCTGTTCGCGCTGACGCTGCTGCCGACGACGATCATGGGGAGCTTCATCGCTCCGCCGAGCCGTTTCCTGATGCTCTCGCAGCAAACGGGCGACACCGGCTCGGCCTCGTCTCTCATCAATGCCGTGGGCTCCATCGCTGGCAGCGTCGGCATGACCGTAACGTCGCTGAACTTCGGCAACCTCGTCGTCGTCATCGGCGTGCTCAACGTTGTCATGGGTCTTGTCTGCGGCGCGGCGTGGCTGTTCTTTACGAGCCGGCCGCTTCTGAGAGATTTAAGGGGGTGACCGGCATGGATAACAGTCCGGAAAAACCGGAGCTTTCGCAAAAATACCTCGGCGGCAAGGGCCTCATTATTTTCGTCGTGCTCCTCAGCGCCTTTGCCCCGCTCTCAACAGACCTCTACCTCCCGGCCCTGCCCTCCATGACGGAGTATTTTCACGTCTCCTCAGTTCTGACGAATATGACCATCATACTCTTTCTCGTCTTTTACAGCCTGTCAATGCTGGTGTGGGGGCCTTTCAGCGATAAATACGGCCGCAAGCCCATACTGCTCTCGGGCCTTCTGGGCTATACGGCCGCCGGCGTCCTCTGCGCCGTATCCGATTCGGTCTATATGCTCATCGTTTTCCGCGTTTTGCAGGCCACCTGCGCCGGCGCGGCGTCGGCCACCTCGGCGGCCATCCTGAAGGATGTTTACGAAGGGCCGCGCCTGGAAAAAACACTGGCCGTGGTGCAGACCATCTTTGTCGTCTGTCCCGTCATCGCCCCCATGCTGGGCGGCCAGATCCTCCGGTTCACGGACTGGCGGGGCACCTTTTACGCGCAGACGATCCTGGGCGTCGTCGTCACCATCCTGGCGCTCCTCTATACCGAAACGATACGCGACAGGATCACCGGCAATATCTTCAGGACGCTGGGGCGTCTCGGCGTCGTCCTGAAAAACAAGCGATTCACCGTGCTCCTGCTGATATTCGCCACCTCCGGCATCACGTTTCTCGCGTTCGTCACATCGTCGGCCTATATCTACGAGGATTATTTCGGCCAGTCCAGCCAAATGTACAGCTATTTCTTTGCGTTCAACTCGGTCACGATGATCCTGGGGCCCTTTTTGTATGTGCGGCTCTCGTCGCGGTTCAGCCGTTTTTCCCTGATCAACGCCTGCTTCGCCGTGAGCGTCGCCGCGGGCATCCTCGTCATTTGCGTTGGCCGGCTGAATCCTTACGCCTTCGCGCTCACCATGATGCCCGCCACCGTCATGGGCAGCTTTGTGGGTCCGCCCAGCCGCTTTCTTCTGATGACGCAGCAGCAGGGCGATACCGGTTCGGTCTCCTCGCTGATCAATGCCATTTTCACCCTGACAGGCAGCATCGGCATGCTCATCACCTCGCTGAACCTGGGCAATCTCGTCGTCGTCATCGGCGCGCTCTTTGTCCTGATGAACCTCCTCTGCGGCGCGGCATGGCTGTTTTTCACGAGCCGGCCGTTTATGAGAGATTTAAGGGGATAACGCGAAAATTTTAAATGCACAAAGATTCTTCGGGGCCAAGGCCCCTCGGAACGGCAAAGCCTGTCGTTCCGAGCCGTCAGGCGAAGAGTCTTTTCTTTTTGTCTCTCATATTACTAAATCTAAAATAATACATTGACAGTCATAGTAATATGATGTATATTGCAATCATGGAGGTGGACCCATGGAGGAAAACAAAATGACCTCGGATTTGCTCCGCGGCCATACGGACACGATGATTTTAAAGCTGCTCCTGGCCGGAGACAAGTACGGCTACGATATATTGAAGCTGATTCACCAAAACTCGGAAAACGAATACGAGCTGAAGGAAGCGACAATGTACTCAAGTCTCAAGCGGCTGGAGAACGACGGGTGTATATCTTCTTATTGGGGGGACGGAAGTCAGGGTGGCAGGAGAAGATATTACACGATCACCGATAAAGGCAAAAAGACCTATTTTGACAACAAAAACAACTGGGAATACGCCAAGCGTATTCTCGACAAATTACTTTAATGAAAGGTTGAGCGCCATGAACGATAAAATAAACAAATATCTGGAGCAGGTGTTCTCCCCTTATGAGGATACGGATTCCGTCAAGGAGCTAAGAGAAGAGCTGATGACGGACCTGCAGGAAAAATACAGCGAATTGCGCAGTCAGGGCTGCGACGAGGAGACGGCTTATCACCAGACCATTGCCTCGGTGGGCAATGTCTCCGAGATTATCGAAAGCATCGCGGAAAAAACGAAAACGGTGAAGCAAATGTCCCAGCGGGACTTTTCGCAGACCGATCTTAGAAATTCAGACCTGAAAGGTGTCACCGTCCACGACGGCAAGTTCAATGAAAGTGATATGCGAGGCTCCGATTTCAGCGGCTCCGACCTGAGGAACAGCTCATTCAGAGCCAGTGACCTGAGCGACGTCATTTTCGACGGCTCCGATCTTTCCGGGGCAAAGCTGAGCATGTGCGCCCTGAAAGGCGCAAGCTTCATAAATTGCCTGCTGAACGGAACCGATTTCAGTCATTCCGACCTGTCCGGCGTCTGCCTGGATAACCTCACGTTTGACGGAACGATTTTTAATTGCTCCTCATTCATAGGGACATCCTTTAAAAACGCCGTCTTCAGAAATGTATTCATCAAACACGCCGATTTCAAAAAAGCGGTCTTTGACGGGGCAACCATGGATAAGCTGACGTACGCGGTTTTAAAAGGCAGCCGGGCCAACCTCGCCGGGGTCACGGTGATATAGGAGGCCGCCATGACGATGACTCAGGACGCCATCACTGTTCGCGGGCTTGAAAAGTCCTACAAAAATGTTCAGGTGCTGAGAGGCATCAGCTTTAACGTGCCGAAGGGCACCGTCTTTGCCCTCCTCGGCCCCAACGGCGCGGGCAAAACAACCGCAATCAAAATCCTGACAACACTTTTAACGCCGGACGGAGGGACAGCCAGCCTGTGCGGCTACGATGTGCTGAAGCAGCCGGCGCAGGTGCGCCGGGAAATCAGCCTGACGGGCCAGTTTGCCGCCGTCGACGGCGCTTTGACCGGGCGGGAAAATCTTCGGATGATCGGCAAGCTGCGGCATTTGAAGGACGCCGGCAAAAAAGCGGAGGAGCTGCTGGCGCGGTTCGAGCTGTCAGGCGCCGCCGACCGGCGCGTCTCCTCTTACTCCGGCGGAATGCGCCGGCGCCTTGACCTGGCGATGAGCCTCGTCGGCGCCCCCGCCGTGCTCTTTCTTGACGAGCCGACGACCGGTCTCGACCCGCAAAGCCGCCTCAACATGTGGAAAATAATCAAGGAACTGACCCGCGCCGGGACCACCGTGTTCCTGACGACGCAGTATCTTGACGAGGCGGAGCAGCTGGCCGATCAGCTCGCGATACTCAACAAAGGAGAAATCGTCGCCGCCGGCACCCCGGCCGAGCTGAAAAAGCTCCTGCCGCCGGGCCATATCGAGCTCAAAATCCTCGAGGAACGGCATCTTTTAGAGGCCCGAGCGCTCCTGCAGGAATTCAAGCTGCATTTTGACGAGGGCAATCAGGTCCTCTCCGTTGAAACAGACGGAAGCATCGCGCATCTCACCGATATCCTGAACCGCCTTAAAAACGCGGGGGTCTCCGTCTCAGAGCTGACCCAAAAACAGCCGACGCTGGAGGATGTCTTCCTGATGATTGTCGGCGGCCCCCCAGAGAAAGGAGCCGAGCGCCATGTCAACTTTTAAAAACTTCCTCAGCGACACGGCCGTCTTAAGCGGCCGGATGATGCGCCATAACCTGCGCAGCATCGATACGATCATCACGGTCGTCGCCATGCCTGTCGTGATGATGCTGCTGACCGTCTATGTCTTCGGCGGGGCGATGAATACAGGCGGCATCAGCTATACGAATTATGTCGTCCCCGGCATTATCCTGATGACCATTGCCAGCGGCGTGGCCTACGCGGCGTTCCGGCTGAATAACGATGTTACCGCCGGCATTTTCGACCGCTTTCATTCCATGCCGATCGCGAAGTCCTCAATTTTGGGCGGGCACGTCCTGTCGGCTGTGGTGTTCAACGCCGTTTCAACCGTGCTGGTCATGCTTTTTGCCTTTCTGATCGGCTTTCGATCAGATGCCGGCATCGTCGGCTGGCTCTTGGTGATCGGCTTTCTTCTGCTCTGCACCCTGACCTTGACATGGGTCGCCGTCCTGTTCGGGCTGCTGGCAAAAAGCGCCGAAGGCGCCAGCGTCTTCAGCTATTTTCTGCTGCTCCTGATCTTTATAAGCCCTGCCTTCGCCCCGACCGGGACGATGCCCGGCGTCATCCGGGCCGTGGCCGAGAATCAGCCGTTTACATCTATTGTCGAAACCGTCCGCGCTCTTCTTTTGAATCAGCCCGCCGGTAACAGCGCGCTCGCCGCCGTTCTCTGGTGTGCCGGCATCCTGCTTGCCTGCTATATCGCCTCAATGCGGATCTATAAGCACAAAATCAGATAATGTTATCGCACCCATGGAACCTTTTAAAATCTGTAGCGTCTTAGGCATAGCACCACACACACACAACCACCAAAAAGGAGAGGCCGGCTTTGACAGCCGGCCTCTCCTTTTCGGGAAAAAGCCCCAAACCGCCTTAACGGTCTGGAGAATTGCTTTACAGCGTATCGTCTTTGTGATATTTTCTAAATATAAAAGCGGTTTCCGGCGGCGCCCGCCGATTTCCGCGCGAAGCATTTGACAAAACGACTATTTTTGTGATATGTTATTTCAATGTAAAGTCATTGGGGAGTTTGATATGGAACAAGGAAAAAAGATACCTGATATTGTCATCAAACGCCTTCCGATCTACTACCGTTTTCTCACGAATCTGCACCAGATGGGCATCAGCAGGGTCTCCTCAACCGACCTTGGCAAAAAGATGGGGATCACCTCATCGCAGGTCCGGCAGGATTTCTTTAATTTCGGCAGCTTTGGCCTCCAGGGCTATGGCTACGATGTGGATCAGCTCCGTCAGGAGATAGGCGCCATTTTAGGACTGGACATCCCGCGTTCGATGATTATTATCGGGGCCGGGCATCTCGGCCAGGCGCTTGCAAGACATTCGGCATTCGAGAAGGACGGTTATACCGTCGTCGGCGTTTTTGATATCAATCCGCACCTCATCGGGGAGAATATCCGCGATGTTGAAATCATGCATGTCAACAGGATCACGGAATTCGTCAGCCAGAACAAGGTCGACATCGCCGTGATCACCGTCCCGCGCACCTACGCCAAGGAGGTGGCGGATCTTGTCATCGGGCTCGGCATCAAGGGCATCTGGAATTTTACCTCCGTCAAGCTCGCCGTGCCGGACGACGTCGCCGTGGAGAACATCCACCTGAGCGACAGTCTGATGACGCTTGGCTATTATATGAAGGAAATGCATGAAACCAAAAAATAGCATGCATTTTACGGGCAAATCACTTATCGTTTATACGAACTTACGGGGCGGAAAACCGCCCCGTTGTTTTACGCATTTTCCACCGGACTAAAACCGGAAAGGCGGGCTGATTTTGGAACAGGCAACATATTGTGATATCATCCGTGACCAGACGGCGCGGGCTTTATGGGAGGCCGGCAACGTCATTGACTGCGTCCCGGACGATTGCTGGGACAGGCCATACTACGGCGTGCCTGTGTGGAAACATGTCTACCACATGCTGCACTCGCTGGATTTGTATCTCATCAATCCCCGGGACAAAAGTTTCACCGAGCCGCCGTTTCACGAGGAAAACCTGAACGATCTCGACATCCCGCCCACAAAATCCTTGTCGCGGAAGGACCTCGCCGATTATTACGCCGCCGTAAAATCCAAAATAATCTCTTATCTGGGAACGCTCCGCGACAGCGGCCTTCTGGAATGTCCCGAGGGCTGCGAGTACACGAAATTCACGCTGATCCTGGCGCAGCACAGGCACCTGCACACGCACATGGGGATGCTGATGGGCTTTATCGTCAGCGAGACCGGCCGCTGGCCAAGGATCATCGGATTATCCGGTACGATCCCGGCAGGACCATACGATAAATTTGAATGACGCCGCCGCTGTTCCGGCCGGCGAAAAGTCCGCTCTTATCTGAATTCAACGCCGCGCAGTGTCATAAACGGGTGTCCGGCATCATAGGATGTCGGGCACCCCTCTGTTTATACGCGCGTTACCGGGCCACAGAGTTCCCGCCGGCTTTGAGTCGAAATGGCAGCTTGTCATGACGATATGATTCTATCAGAAGGAGTGGAAAAATGAAAAAGGCAGCAGCAATCCTCGTCGCCGTCCTCCTGGCGCTGTCGCTGGCAGCTTGCGGCAGCAGCCCCGGCACAACAAACGCTTCCCCCTCCGGGGCCCCCGCAGCACCTTCGCCCGGGGCCGGCGCGAGCCCGTCCGCCGCGGACGCTTCCCCGCAGATCTCCGAGCCGGCGTGGGAGCCCGGCTTCTATGATCCGGAGATGGATTACTCAAAAAACCCCAGATACAAGGTCGCGTACATGACGCAGCAGACCAGTCTGCTTTTCGATTCCTTCAGCAAGGCGTTTCAGAAGTGGGCGGATAAGGAGAACGTCGAGTACAGCTTCTGGTGCGCCAACGGCGACAACGACCTTTACATCACGACCATCCAGACATATGCCGACCAGGGCTATGACGGCTTCCTGACCGACCCGGACATCACCATCTATCCCCGCATCGGCGATCTTATGAACGATATCAAGCTGCCGTGGATGCCCGTTATGGGGCCGCCGCGCGACGCCGACGGGAAGCTGATCCAGCCCAGCGTCGGCTTTGATTTTCAGGACGACGGCAGGATCATGGCGCAGTGGCTCATCGACTACCAAAAGAAGACCTGGCCCGACGCCCAGCCGGCGGAGATCGGCTTTTTGGCCCTGGATATGTCCACCTCTCCCCCGCTGCACGTCCGCGTGGCCGGAGAAAAGGAGGTCTGGGACAAGGCTTTTCCCGGCAATGAGAAAAACTTTTTTATCAGCGACGCCGCGTCTCAGAGCAGTGCCGCGCTGAACGCCGACACCGGCTACAATATCACCGGCCCCGTTATCACCGCGCACCCCGACATCAAATACTGGCTTGTCGGCGCGCTGCTGGACGACTTCGCCATGGGCGGCGCCCGGGCCTTTGAAGCGGCCGGCAAGCAGGATAACGCCGTGGAGATCGTCATGGGCGGCGACGGCCTCATCACCCAGTGGGACGAGGGGCAGGACAGCTGCTGGAAAGCCGCGCTCTACACGGCGGAAACGGTCTACGCCGAGCCGATCTTCAACGGCCTTTACGCGATGCTGTCCGGCCAGGCCACGCCTGAAACGCTGTGGCCCGCGTGGATCAATCATTCCGCCGGCGAGAAATACGCCTCCCTCATGCTCCCGTCCGAAATCATCACCAAGGAAAATTACCAGTCCTTTATGGCCTACTGCGACCTGTACACCGGAATAAAGATGACCGATTACACCTGGGACGGGACCTCTTACCCCATGCGCCTGGAGGTTCCCGCCGCGTATAGTGCCCCCGCCGCGTGACCGGTAATGGGCGGGCGGCTGGGAAGGATTGCGCTGCCTTTACGGCGGCGGTCATTTGACGATCTCAAATACGCCGTTTGTGATTTTATAATCCGTTCCAAAGCCCGACTTCCCGGCGGCGCCAACAGCGCTGAAGTACTTTAAATTGCTGCTCGTATCGCAGATCAGGACGAAGGAAGCATCGTCAAGCCAGACGATATCCCTGATCTGCGTGACGCTGCCGTCCGGATTGGCCAGGGATTGTATCTCTCCGCGGCCCGGGCGCTCGTAACCGTAGGATAGCTTTTCCTCGCTCAGCGAAACCGACTTGCCGCCGCCGGGCGAATAAACCTTGTATCGCGCCAGGTTCCCCCCAAGGCGCTTTTCCGTCATCCTTTCAACGGCTTGGACCGGCCCGGAAATATCCGCGGCATCCGACGGCCAGGGAATCCGGGCCGTCGCCGCCCCGATATAGATTTTTGTCATCTCCCAGCCGGCGCAGTTGCTGAGATAGAGGCCGGCGCCGTCCGTAATGAGATAGCTGTAAATCGTCTGCGTGATGCCGGGGTCCGCGCCAAACTTATCGCGGCTGTTATCATGTTTGAACAGATAGTAACCGCTGTGATTTTCATTGTAAACACAGTCCAGGATGATCGGGTCGCCCTCGATGGTAAACCGCACCAGCCGGAGCATTGCCGGCATGCCCAGGGCGGCTTTATCGACGAACGCCGCCAGCTTTTCGGTATTCCAGGTTCCTTTGAGGGAGAAAACGACGTCTCCGTTTGCCGCCGCCGCTTCGCTCGAATAATCCTCCGGCAGCTTCTCAAGAGGCTGATACCCAAAGGGCGTCTCCGCCGTGATCGCGGACGGGCCGATGCGGAATTCGGCAAAGTACCGTTTATCGCCGATTTTTTTGATGAGCCTGTAGCTGCCGTCGGCAAACCGGTAATCCAGGTCAGAAAGCTTAAAGCTGCCCGAATTCACGGCGTGGGGCTTCAGGATGACTCCGATCATGATCCACGCCATGTTCTCCGGGAACGGCACCTGATACCACGTGCCGTCCTTACTGACCTCGACGGCGTATTCCACGCCGTAGGTCAGCTCCGCCGCCGTGTTGTTGGCGATCGTATAGGAAATCTCCGGCACATCGCTGCCGTAGACCTCGTATTCCGTTTTTATAATAATATCCCCCGAGGTATCAAAGTCCGAATCCTGATACTCGGACGGCTTCAGCCCGCCGCGCGGCGAGGGCGCCTGCGTCCCGTTCCCCGCCCCGCCGCCGCAGCCCGCCAGCGCACCGGCCAGGGCCGCGCAGCATATCAAGGCAATGATTCTTTTCACATCCGGTCACCTCCCATTGTCCTTTTGACGTCCCCAGCGCCGGAAAGTTTCAATATGATTGCCGGGAAGCGGCCTGCTGCCCGGCATAAAGACCGGCGGCGGGCCGGGTCGTCCCGGCGACGGAAATGCCGTTGAATTACCGTAACGTAGGGCGGGGGCTTGCTCCCGCCGCTCTTGTACGGTGCGGCGCCGACAGAGTTCCCTCCTTCAGTCGCCTGCGGGCGACAGCTCCCTCGTCTGAGGGAGCCGGGGAAGGACGGGGCGATGTATCCGCCGTTTTAGCCCCCGCCGTGCCGACAAGAGCGGACGACCAATGGTCGTCCCCACGGCATATCCTTTTGTTTTTTCGTAGGACCCCCAAGCATTGTCATTCCCGCGAAGGCGGGAATCCACGTTTCCCTGTCCCTCTGTCTCGGGGCTCCGCCGCGCCAACAGGAGCGGGCGAACACCGTTCGCCCCTACGAAGACTGACAATCCATGCGGCGATCCTGCGGGCGCGGGGGATTCCAAAGGAGGAGGCGGCGCTTATCGCCTCCGACAAACAAGGCGTTACGGGGCTCCCTCATCAGTCGGCTGCGCCGACAGCTTCCTCCGGGGGAAGCCTGGATTCCTTGATATTTATTATTGTTTGCCGCTATAATTTAAAGAAGTGGGATATATTGAACACAAGTTCAATATATCCCACTTCTTGTTTTTGCCTGTGAGTTACAGGTTTTTTGCTTTGTCGATGATAAATTCCTTCAGCCAGGGGCCGATTTCATCGCTCTCCAGGGCGTAGTCGATGGTCGCTTCGAGGAAGCCCTTCAGGTTGCCGGTGTCGTAGCGGCGGCCCTCAAAGTCGACGGCCACCATCGGCGACTGCTTGCAGAGCATTTTCAGGCCGTCGGTAAGCTGTATCTCCCCGCCGTAGCCGGGCGGCGTGCACTCCAGGATATCGAAGATGTCCGGCGTCAGGACGTAGCGCCCGAGGATGGCGTAGTTTGAAAACTTCTCTTCCAGCGTCGGCTTTTCGTTCATGTCGGTCACGCGGAAGATGCGCTCCTCCAGCGGTGACACCTTCAGCGAGGAGTATTTTGAAATCGCCTCGTCGGCCACCGCCTGCGTGCCGACGGCGCTGGCGCCGTATTTTTCCGCCGCGGCGATGAGCTGCTTCATCACCGGCGTTTTGGCCATCATGATATCGTCGCCCAGCAGCACGGCAAAAGGCTCTTCTCCGACGAAGCGCTTGGCGCGCCAGATGGCGTGGCCGAGCCCTTTTGTCTCCTTCTGGCGCACGTAGAAAATATTCGCCAGGTCCGCCGACATCCGGACGGCCTCGGCCTCTTTTGTCTTATTGTTCTTTAAAAGCCTTTCCTCCAGCTCGGGATGGTAATCGAAGTAGTCGTCCATCGCCGATTTGGCGCGGTTCGTGACGATCAGGATATCCTCGATGCCCGACGCCACCGCCTCCTCGATTATGTACTGGATGACGGGCTTGTCGACCATCGGCAGCATTTCCTTCGGCACGGTCTTTGTGGCGGGCAACATGCGGGTGCCGAGCCCCGCCGCCGGAATAACGGCTTTTCTGACTTTCATCTTATTTCCCCCAAATTGTTCTTATCTGTTCTGCGCGTACAGCGCCGTCAATGTTCTGAAAAAGCTGGACCGGGGCAGCAAAATAAGGGCCGGCAGCCCCAGCACATACAGGATCACGAGCTCCCCGAATCCGACCTGCAGGCCGCTGGCGATAAACGCCGGCCAGAATGCCCCGGGCGCGGCTGTTGTTTCATAAGCGATCAGCGCGCCGATAACGAGGCCGTTGATAACCACCGGCGGCAGACAGGCCAGCGCCTTGACCGCCGCGTGCTCTTTGCTGAGGCGCCCGATATACATGGTGCACAGCGCGGCCAGCAGCGTTGCCAGCGAGCCGAACACGATGTCGAGAAGACCGTAGGCGCTCAGCAGATTTGCGACAACGCAGCCGATAAACAGTCCCCACGCCGAAAACGGGAAAAAGAACGGCAGGATGCAGAGCACCTCCGAGAGCCTGAACTGAATCGGCCCGTAGCTGATCGGCGCGAGCACCATCGTCAGTACTGCGTAAACGGCGGCAATGACCCCCGCGAAAGCAATTTTCCTGATTGTCATGATTTTCCCCATCTGCCGTAATTTCAAACATTTTTGCAGTATAACAAGCTTTTTGCAGCTTTGCGCGCCTGCGGGTGCGTGTGCGCAATATCCGCGTGCAGAACATTATATCAGCTTGGGTTACAAAAACAAGAATGAATTGTAAATTATCTGGCAGCCCGTCAAGGGGCCTCGCCGCCAGGCCGGGCAGCGGCCAGCGAATATCGGCAGCCACAGTAATTCTGCCGGTATAGGCCGTACTGCGCGGACAGCTCGATGGAGCGCTTATAGCCGTTTTTCTTCTTGAAATCGGCATACAGGTATTTGACGCCGTATTTGTCCGCAAGTTCCCCGCCGATTTCGTTGAGCGCCGCGGCGTTCTTGTGCGGGCTGACGGAGAGCGTCGTGGTGAAATAGTCGAACCCGCCCGCCTTTGCGCGCCGGGCCGTCTCCTCCAGCCGCAGGGCGAAGCATTTGCGGCAGCGCCCGCCGCCTTCGGGCTCCCCCGCCAGCCCGGCGGCCGCCGCGTCAAATTCCTCCGGGCGATAGTCCGCGACGCTCAGGCGCACCGGATTTGGAAAGTCCATGGCGGACACCAGCGCGGCCTGGACGGCGGCGCGTTTTAAAAACTCGCTTTCGGGATAAATATTTGGATTATAATACAAAACGGTGATGTCAAAAAAGCGGGACAGGTATTCGAGCACATAGCTGCTGCACGGCCCGCAGCAGCTGTGCAGCAGGAGCTGCGGCGCCGCGCCCGACAACGCCACCCCGCGCAGCGTCTCGTCCAGCATGCGCTGATAATTGACCGCCATGCCACACCTCCGATCCTGAAACCATTGACTTAACAAAAAAAGTAAAATATGATGGTCCTATGCTGCCCACGCAGCCGACAGTATATCATACGGGGAGACGATTTTCCATGTCCACTCTCACGGAATTCACTCTGGATTCCACAGATCAGAAAAGCAAGCTGCACGTCTGCCGGTGGCTGCCCGACGGCGGGGACGTCAAAGCCGTTTTGCAGATTGCCCACGGCATCGCCGAGCACATCGGCCGGTACGACGAATTCGGCCGCTTTATGGCGGACAACGGGTTCGCCGTCGTCGGCAACAGCCACCTGGGCCACGGCCGGTCGGCCGGTCGGGACGAGGACCGGGGGTTTTTCGCCGACAAAAGCGGCTGGGACGCCGCCGTCGACGATATGCACAAACTGTTTGAGAAAACCCGGGCGGAGTACCCTGGCCTGCCGTATTTCCTGCTGGGCCACTCGATGGGCAGCTTTCTGACCAGGACGATGCTCATCAAATACCGGGACGGGCTGTCCGGCTGCATCATCAGCGGGACAGGCCAGCAGACGGACGCCCTTTTAAATCTCGGGCTTGCGCTCGCCGGCATTGAGAAAAGACTTTATGGCGGCAGAAAGCAAAGCCCCCGGCTCAACCTGCTGTGCTTCGGCGCGTACAACCGGCGCATCAAGCCGCTGCGGACACCCTGCGACTGGCTGTCCCGGGATCAGGACATCGTCGATAAATTCATCGCCGACGAGGCCTGCGGCTTCGTCCCCACCGTGGGCATTTTCAGCGATATGCTGGGCGGCATCAAATTTGTAGGCAAGAAATCCAATGTGGATAAAATGCGCAAGGACCTGCCGGTCCTTTTGATCTCCGGCGACCAGGACCCGGTGGGCGACTATGGCGCGGGCGTGGAAAAGGTGTACAGGCTCTTTAAGGAGGCCGGCGTCCGGGACGTCGCTATGGCGCTCTACAAGGGCGCCCGCCACGAGGTTTTAAACGAGACAAACAGGCCGGAGGTCTACGCGGATATCCTCCGGTGGATCGGCGACAGGATGCAGGGCAGCTCAAAAAAGGACGGGTGACGCTATACCCGCTCTTCCGCGCAATGGTATCTCGGCTTTCCCTGCGAGCTTTTTTTATACTCGACGGCCTCCGCCGGGCAGAGGCAGATACACGCCATGCAATGTGTGCACCGGCTGCCCCACACCGGCTTTCCCGATTCAAGCCGGATGTTGTTCATCGGGCACAGGCCGGCGCATTTCCCGCAGGCGGTGCAGGCGTCCGTCGTGTGAAAGCCCTTCGCCTTGACGACGAACCTGTAAAACACGGGATTTACCGCCGCGCTCAGCAGCTTTCCGCCGAGGGTCGCTTGCTCCCGCAGCAGCGGCCGCCCTTCCCTGACGCAATTCGCCGCGGCCTCGATGACGGGCCCGGCCTTTTGTATGATGACCCGCGCCGCCTGCTTATCCGGAGCGTCATACAGGGCGATATAGTTTTCAGGCATAACGACGGATATGAGCCCCATAAGCTCAAAGCCCATATCCGCGCACAGCCGCGCCGCGTACGCCGCCGCGGCGCCGGTTTCGCTGCCGCAGGTCAGGACAAAATACGCTTTTTTGCTGCCGGAAAACCGGGTTTCCCTGATGAAGCTCTCGAAGACGCGCGGTATCCTCCAGGCGTACGTGGGGCAGACAAACACCAGCGGCTTTTCAGAATCGAACGCCGCGCCGCCGCCCTTTTTGATAAGCACGTTCGCCGAAACGACCCGGTCGTCGGCGATTTGGCCGATGCGCCTGGCTGCGTAAAGGCTGTTGCCGGTACCGCTGAAGCATAAAATCATAGGACCCCTCTTTTCAGCCGATTTTGAAATCATCCATATTATACCACAGTTCCCACGGCGCGGCGCAATACCCACCCGCCCACCCGATAGAGGTATAGGGGCTGCGCCCCTATGGCCCCCGTTGCTGGGGCTCCGCCCCATACCCCGTTATGTGCGTGCGCAATAACGGCCGCCGTGCGCCAATATGCGGAGAAAGATGGGGACGGAGGCAAGGGCGCTGCCCTTGCCGCTTAACCACAGGCGCGCATAAAAAGCGCCATGGGCAAGCCATGGCGCTTTTTGCAGCGTGATTATAGATGCTGCGGACATTCTCCGTGCCGCGCGTCCCCATTGGCAGCGCCTCTGCAAAAACGAAACCGGGGTATAGGGCGAAGCCCCAGCAACGGGGGTCATAGGGGCGCAGCCCCTATCCCTCTCCCGGGCCGGGTGGGCGGGTACTTAAAAATACTTTCTGATACCTTCCGTTGCCAGCGAGGCGTCGGCGCTGATGGTGATGGTGAACTTGATGTTCTCCCGTTCGGAGAAGGACTCGCACCATTCGACGAAATCCTCGGCCCTGCTGTCGATCTGCTGGTCAATAATTTTCAAGAGGCTGTCGATGAATATATGGGTGATGTCGTAGTTTTCCGCGTGCAGGCCGCTGATGAACCCTTTCAGAAAATCATAGCTGTCAAAGCCGTAATTAGACGCTTCGATCAGCCGGACAGCGTGCGGAATGTCATAGGTCAGCTTTTGTCCCTTTTCAATGCAGACAACCTCACCGTTTTCCTGATTGACTGCCGCGTGGACGAGATCAATAAGCTGCTTTGTCTTACCGGAGCCCTTTAAGCCCATGATGACCTTAACCATAAAACACCTCTTTCGCTTTTTTTCATTTTATCAGTTTTTACCCGCGGTATCAACTAACAAAATATGAATTTTGCATAAATTCCGTCAGAGCTTCGTTATTTCTGAAGCCCGAGAATGGCATACATGTTCTTTTTATACGCCTCAACGCCGGGCTGGTCAAAGGGGTTGACTTTTGAGATCAGCGCCGACACGGCGCACGACAGCTCGAAAAACTGCACCAGGGCGCCGAAGTAATACGGCGACAGCTGCGGGACGTCCAGCTGGATCACAGGCACGCCGCCGTCGTTGTGCGCGGCCTTTGTCGCTGCAAACGCGGCGCGGTTGAGCTCCTGCAGCTCCCGCCCGGCGAGCGTTTCAAGCCCGTCCTCCAGCTCCCCGTCTTTTGGGACGCGGATTGCGGCGGACGTCTTCTCTATTGAGACGAACGTCTCAAAGAGCGACCTCTCGCCGCTCTGGATATACTGCCCCAGGGAATGCAGGTCCGTGGTAAACTCGGTATACACCGGGAAGATGCCGCGGCCGTCCTTCCCCTCGCTCTCGCCGAACAGCTGCTTCCACCATTCGCCCATGGAACGAAAAGACGGCTCGAAGCAGCCGAGGATTTCGATCTTTTTCCCCTGTCTGTACAAAGCCTGTCTGGCGGACGCGTACTGCAGCACGTCGTCCTTATCCTTATTCATAATGTCGCGGGCGCCGGACATGAGCTCGTCGATATCGATACCCGCCACGGCGGCCGGCAGCAGCCCCACGGCCGTCAGCACGCTGTAACGGCCGCCGATGTCGTCCGGTATCGCGAAGGAGGTGTACCCCTTGCGGTCGGTGAGTTGCCGCAGCTTGCCCTTCTCGCCGTCGGTCGTGGTGTAAATGCGCTTTCTGGCGCCCTCGGCACCGTATTTCGAATCCAGCAGATTTTTAAACACCCGGAACGCCGCCGACGGCTCCATCGTCGCGCCGGACTTTGACACGTAGTTGACTGAAAAATTACGGCCGCCGATTAAAGCGATAACCTGTTCCAGATATTCTCCGGACAGGTTATTGCCGGCGAAATAGATGTCCGGCGTCCTCTTTTTTATTTGGTTGTAATAAGGCGTCCTCAGCAGGTCGAGCGCGGCGCGCGCCCCGAGGTACGAGCCGCCGATGCCGATGACGACGAGGACTTCCGAATTGTCCGCGATCTGATACGCGGCGCTCCTGATCGCCGCGGACACGGCGTCGGAATAGTCCTCGGGCAGGCGCAGCCAGCCGGCCCCGCCGCGCCCGATTTTCCCGTCCAGCAGGTCCGTCAGCGCTTTCTTGTCCTCCGCCCCGGGCAGTTCCTTCTCATCAATAAAGCTCAGGGCGCCAGTCAGGTCGGTTTTGATCATCCGCGTCGTCCTCCGGCTGATTTTTTATCTCCAGCGCCCGCAGCGCACTGCAAACGCCTCTATCTTCCTTAGAGTTATTTTATCCCAATCGCCGATTTTTTACAACCCTCCGGTAAACAACATCTGCAAAAATTGTCCGAAGATATTGCCCCAGCCGAGCTTGCCGACGCTGTCGCCGGCAACGATCGGATATTCGCCCAGAACGTTGTCGCCGCTTTTCACAACGAGCGCGCCGAGCTTATCGCCCGCCTTGACGGGCGCCGGCACCTTGTCGATGACCTGCACCTCTTTCGTCACCGTGGACGCCGTCTCCTTGTCGACCAGGATCTTGTCGATGCCCTGGATCACGGGCTGGACATACGGCACCTTTCCCAAATTGACGCGGACCGGCAGCAGGGCGCTGTCCGGATACGCCGAAATGAGGGAATAGTTGGCGAAGGCGTAGCTTAAAAGCGTCTTGGCGCTCTCAAACCTGTTGGCGGACGTCTCGGCGTGCAGGATGACGGCGATGTACTCCACCCCGTCCCGTTCGGCCGTCGCGGACAGGCAGTACTTCGAGCGGCTGGTGAAGCCCGTTTTCAGGCCCGTGGCGCCCGGATAATAATAGATGAGCTTGTTGGTGTTGTTCAGGCCGAATTCGCCGTTGCGCACGCTGTCCATCCAGATTTTCGTGAATTGCTTGATCATGTCGTGCTTGATCAGCTCCCTGGACATTGTAGCGATATCGCGGGCGGTCGTCACGTGGGTCGTATCGTCAAGCAGCCCCGTGCAGTTGGTAAAGTTCGTGTTCGTCATCCCCAGCTGCTTGGCGCGCTCGTTCATCTTGGCCACAAAGACGGACTCCGAGCCGGAGAGATACTCCGCCATCGCCACCGCGCAGTCGTTGGCGGACGCGACGACGATCGATTTGAGCATATCCCTCACGCTCATCTGCTCGCCTTCCTCCAGGAATATCTGCGAGCCGCCCATGGACGCGGCGTAGGCGCTCGTCGTCACCATGTCGTCCAGGGTGATCTTCCCGGCCTCGATGGCCTCGACGATGAGCAGTATCGTCATGACCTTCGTGACGCTGGCCGGCTCCAGCTTTTCGTCGGCGTTTTTCTCATAAATGACCCTGCCGGTCTCTTTTTCCAACAAAATCGCAGAGGGCGCGGAGATATTCAGGTCAGAGACGTTGGCAACGGGCGTCTCCTCCTGGAAGACGGAGGCGTCGACGGCCTCGTTGTCGTCCTCGGCGAGAAACACCGGTACGGAGTCCTCGGCGGCAACCGGCATGACAAAGGCAAAAACAAGCACAAAAACGAGGATGATCGAGATCATTTTTTTCATAGTCAAATCCCCTCCTTGGTACTACAGGGATATGATTTTTTCGGGACAAATATAACCTGGCCGCACAGCAAGTCTCCCGCGTCCAGAGGGAAGCTTCCAGCGCCAGCGAGTCGCGCCGGAGTCGGCGCGTCAAATCGAGCGCGCCAAGTCATAGGCTCCGTTCCGTCTGGGTCGCAGAGGCGGAGCCTCTGAAGGGGCAGCAGGGGCGAAGCCCCATACCTCTGCTGGGCGGGCGGGTGGGAATTTTTCGCTTGCATTTAGGAAAAGTTGTGTTAAAATAGTGCTTACCCTCGCAGGATTAGTTCAATGGTAGAATGTCAGCTTCCCAAGCTGAACACGCGGGTTCGATTCCCGTATCCTGCTCCAAAATCGAAGCCTCAAAAGTGCTGTAATTACAGTATTTTGAGGCTTTCTTATTTTATTGGCCGGTAGAATTGCAGGCTTACTTGAGGCGTAAAAAGGGCAAAAAATTTAAAACGTACAGGTCAAGATACAAGTCAGCGTTTAATCTTGTTGCCGCTCATTTTGTTTGCCCCTGGGCATACTACCCTCGGGTGAGGGATATGACCACTTACATTATCCGCGTCATCGTGACGTCGGGTACGACATATGAATACCCAGTTAAAACACAGCGATTGGCCGAACTCGAAGTTGAACGTATCAAGAAGGATGGATACCGGCACTACGAAGGTAATGCTGTGATTGAGTACGGGTGGGTCAATGACGTGACGTGGTTTAGAAGAGAGGAATAAAAGAGGCCGGAGGCGTTGACCCCCGGCCTTTTGTGAGGTCATTACTGATCAACATTTTCAACTCTTATGTTTATTCACGCTATCATGATAACACCGAAATTCGTATTTGTCAGTCCTGGACTTTTTTGTTCGTCCACCTATCTGTCACCTTTCCCATGCTTCATGTTGTCTTGAAGTAATAAAGTATGCAAAAGTGACTTTTAGTAAATTAAAAAGGATACACCACATAATGCACAAAACCTTCCATTTTTTGTTGCAAATCTCATGCTCGCTTGTCATATATATCTGAAAGCATGAAAGGGGTGAGTCCATTGGTTCATTAGTTCTATTAATATAACAAACATCAAATTACAAAGGAGATTATGTTATGAAAAAGCTGGCTCGTTTGTCGACTTCCGCCTTGGTACTCTTTGTTGTTACCGCTATTTGCATGTTTTCAGCTTCTGCTGCTGGCGGACTTGATCAAAGTGGATCGCTTACCTATCCTAACACCGCTGTATATACATATAATTGCGTTCCATCAAATGGTAAAAATTTATCCGTAACTGTATACAACCAGTCTACAAGTACGAGCAACCTGAAATATACACTCACCATATATGATCCGACAACAAATCAAACGGCGACAATTTCACCAGTAAGTGGTATTAGTCCGGGCGATCAATACAATACGACGGCAAATAATGCAGCAGGTTTGTCATTACAGCTAACCGTGACATTACAGAACATCAATCCTTTTACGATCGATAATTATAGAGTTTACATTTCGCAGTCTTGAGGATACTCAAAGTGTAACGGTTGCACGTATTGTTTATTTCTGTGCCTAAGAAGTAAAATAGCCAGGTTTACCTACGCGGTAGACCTGGCTATTTTTAGTAAGAGTAATTTGACATCCCGCAGGTTGAGATGACTACGTGTTGGAAATAGGCTTCAAGTTTCATTTCTATGTACTTACTTGTCTCTCTCGGGAATACCTGCATCGCATCAACCTCCAATCACGCTTGTCTGCGCCCGCCGTGGCCTGTCACACTTTGCTGGTGCATGGCATATCCTATCCCGTAGACATATCCTATTTTCAAAATCAGGAGGGACATCATGAGGTTTTTGAGGGGTTTCTTCTTTTGCCCATGCTGCGGGTGTCGGCTCTTTAATGGGTTTTGCAGACGCTGCGGGCGTCGCTGGTAATACTAAATCAAGCTTGGTTATCGCCCCGCCCGTACTTGTTATGGGCGGGGATAATCTTTTTTCCACTATTGCTCCAATGCGGAACGCCCGCTTGCCTCTGATTGCATGCGGCGATCATCCCTTGTCCGTGGTATATTTCCCAGTCTTTGGGCAAAGCTAGAGGTGAAGGAGGTGAAATGCATGGAGACTTCTAAAAGAGCGGTAAAATGCGGCGTGGAAGATTGCCAGTACAACAAATCGAACCTCTGCCAGGCCAGCAACCTCGTGATCAATCCCATGGGCGACAATGTCGTCGAGACGAACGCCGGAACACAGTGCGATACGTTTAAAAGCCAGTCAGCAACATAATCGGCCATCTCTTGATCTCCCGTTTTCGCGGGGGATCAATTTTTTATCCTCCGGCGGGGGGGTGCGCGGATTTTTAACCAAATCTTAGCCTTTTCGAGCTTTGAAACGGCAGCGGGATATGATACAATAGCAAAAATAATCAAACAGAGGATATTGGGATAATGCTTGTCACGGTGATCTTGTTTTTAACCATCCTGTTCCTGCCCCGGCTGATCATTCTGGCCGCCGATAAGGTGCCTTTTTTGAATACGCTGGGTTCGGTATTTCTGTGCTATTTCATCGGGCTGCTGCTGAGCTTTGCCTTCAAGGCCGGGGGCGCCAACATATCGCTCGCCGCCGATTTTTCGTCGGTGCTGGTGTGTATCGCCATGCCGCTCATTCTCTTTTCGGCGGACCTGCCCGCCTTGAAAAAGCTCGCAAGGCCCATGCTCACCTCCTTCGCGATGAACTGCGTGGCGGCGGTCGCCGTGGCTGCCGCGGCGTTTTTCCTGTTTAAAAGCATCGTCCCCGAGGCCCAGAACATCAGCGCGATGCTGGTGGGATCCTACGTGGGCGGCACGCCCAACATGATCGCCATCGGCAAATCGCTGAGCGCGTCCAACAGCCAGATACTTTTGCTCCAGACCGCCGACATGATCGGCGGCGGGACCTATTTTCTGCTGCTCCTGTCCCTGATGCCCTGGCTGACCAGAAAGCTGCTGCCGAAATATAAGCCCGTCGGCATTGCCAAAAGCTCGGATATGGCGGCGGAAACGCAGCGCTATACGGAGGAATTCAGCGGCAGGAAGCAAAGCATCCGGCCCTTCAGTGCGTTTTTGAGCCGGGCGGGGCTCGTCGGGCTGACTCTTTTATGCTTTGCCGTCGGGGCGGGGCTGTGCCTGCTGCTCCCCAGCAAATACGGGAACACCGGGCTTGCCAAGCTGAGCGAATATACCGTTGTGATCATGCTGGTGGTGACGACGGGCGGCATCGCCCTCTCCTTTGTCAAAAAAATACGAAGCGCTCCCGGCTCCTACAGCACCGGGCTCTATTTCATTTTGATGTTCGCGGTGGTGATGGGCCTCTCCTTTGACGTTTCCGCTATCGGCCAGGTCCTGGTCCTGCTGGCGATGGAACTCGTGATCCAGTACGGCACAGTGGCGCTCCACCTGCTCATGGCAAGGCTCGGGAAAATCGACAGCGACACCATGACCATCACCTCCTGCGCCGGCATCTTCGGCCCGCCGTTCATCATCCCCGTGGCCAAGGCGCTGCGCAACGACGAGGTCATTCTGCCGGGCATCCTCTGCGGCATATTAGGGCTCGTCATCGGCAATTACGCCGGCATCGGCGTCGGGAATTTGCTCGGCTTATTTACATAACGCGAAAGGACAGGCTTCATGGACAGCACACTGGATAAAATCAAATCGATCAAACAAGGCGACCTTGAAGAATATAACAAGTATTCGATGCTGGGCAGCGGCCAGCACGGCATCTGCTTTTCCAAGGGCCGCGGCGTCCGGCTTTACGACCTGGAGGGCAAGAGCTATATCGACTGCACCTCTCAGGGCTGGGCGCTTTTTCTCGGGCACGCCAACGAGGAAATCCGTCAGGCGGTCTACGAGCAGATGGGCGAGCTGGGGCATCTGAACCAAAACAGCGACAGCCTGCCCCGCTACGCCCTGGCCAAGCGCCTGGCGGACCTGGCGCCCGCCAACTTAAACCGCGTCCTGTTTACGGTCGGCGGCAGCGCCGCCATTGAGGCGGCCATGAAGATCGCGGCCAAAAACGTGAAGGGCGCGCGCAAATTCGTGTGCCTGCAGGACGGATACCACGGCACGTCGCTGACCACCGGCGCGGCCTCCTGGATCTCCACGAAAGCCGCCGGCATCTTTACCGGCTTCAACAGCTTTTCCGGCATCATCAACGATCTGTTTATCCGCGTTCCCAACCCGTACGTGTACCGCTGGGCCGGCTCGTCCGACCCCGAGGGCTGCGTCGACTACTGCCTGAAGGCCGCCGCGGAGACGCTTCGGGCCGGCGTCTGCGGCCCGGTGGCGGGCATCATCGTCGAGCCGCTCCAGGCCAGCGGCGGGCAGATTCCGCTGCCCAGACGCTATCTGCAGGGCCTCCGGCAGCTCTGCGACGAATTCGGCTGCCTGCTGATCTTCGACGAGCTGCAGACGTTTTGCAGAATCGGGGATTATTTCGCCGCCACTAAATACGAGGTCGAGCCGGACATCATCTGCATCGGCAAATCGCTGGGCGCCGGCTTCCCCATTGCCGCCATCATCATCCACGACAGGCTGGAGGGCTTTGGCCCGCTGGGCGAGGATATCCACACCTTCTCCAACAACGGCGTGGCCCAGGTGGCGGCGCTCAAGCAGCTGGACATCGTCGAGCGCGACCGGCTCCTGGAGCATGTCAGCGTCCTCGGCGCGCATTTCGCGGCGCGGCTCGAGGCCCTGAAGAAAGCGTATCCCTGCATCGGCGACGTCCGGCAGGCCGGGCTGCACATCGGCATAGAGTTTGTGGAGGACCCGGCGACAAAAGCGCCCGATATGGTCCTGGCCCAGACAGTAAAGCACGCCGCCCAGGCCATGGGCCTCCTTCTGGGCGAGGCGGGATACCGCCTGAACGTCCTGAAAATCAAGCCGCCGTTCATCATGACGGCCGGGGAGGCCGACGAGGCCCTCGCCATCTTTGAGGCGGCCCTCAAAGCGGCGCTGCAGAAAAAGCAATAAGCAGCGCGCCGCCGGAGGCGGGAAATAACGCCGGCACCTTGTATAATCGCCGCCGGCGTGCTATCATACTTAATAATGGGACAATGGAAATTTTATACTGCAGGGGCATCGGTCAGTATGGACGATAAACTCAATATCTGTCTTCTCAACGAGTCGTTTCCGCCCGTCATTGACGGCGTGGCCAACTGCGTTTTGAATTATGCGGAAAATATACAAAAGAACTCCGGCAACGCCATTGTGGCCGTGCCGCACTATCCCGGCGTGACGGACGACTATCCTTACCGCGTCGTCCGTTATCCGAGCATCAACACCACAAAATCCATCGGCTACCGCACAGGCATCCCCTATTGGCCGGCGACGCTCCGGGAGCTGATGAAAAGCGATATCGACCTCATCCACACGCACTGCCCGTTTGTGTCCACGATGTTCGCCCGGGCGCTCCGCTCGGCCGTCAACGCGCCCATCGTGCTCACGTACCACACCAAATACGACATTGACATCAAAAACGCCGTGGAGCTCGGGTTTATACAAGCGGCCGCCATCAAATTCATCGTCTCCAATATCGAGGCCTGCGACGAGGTCTGGGTCGTCAGCGAGGGCGCGGGAGAAAATCTGAAGAGCCTCGGCTACACGGGCGGTTACCGCGTTATGGAAAACGGCGTGGACCTGCCGCGGGGGCAGGCCGCGCCCGAAGAGATCGCCGAAATCTGCGCGGAATACGGGCTTGAGGACGGCGTCCCGACGTTTTTGTACGTGGGGCGCATGATGTGGTATAAAAATATCCGCCTCACCCTGGACGGCCTCTTTCGGGCCAAGCTGCGCGGGGCGCGGTTCCGGATGGTCTTTGTCGGGAGCGGCGCGGACTTTGAGGAAATCAAAATCTGCGCCAACGCCCTCGGCCTGACGAAGGAGTGCGTCTTTACGGGCATCGTCAAGGACCGGAAAAAGCTGCGGGCCTTCTTTTCGCGCGCGGATATGTTTCTCTTCCCCTCCACCTTTGACACCAACGGCATCGTCGTGCGGGAGGCCGCCGCTTGCGGGCTGGCCAGCGTGCTGGTGCGCGGCAGCTGCGCGGCCGAAGGCATCACGGACGGGCGCCACGGCATCCTGATCGACGAAAACGCCGACGCCCTCGCCGACGCCGTGCTGCGCGTCGCCCACGATCAGGCGGCCGCCAGGGTCATGGGCAAGACCGCCATGGAGGAAATCTACCTTTCCTGGGAGGACGCCGTCGGGCGGGCCACGGCGCGCTATCCGCAGGTCATCAAAGACTATAAATCGTCGCAGCCGGAGCACGGCGACTTCCAGGCCGGCAAGCTCTTTAAGCTCGCCGACGATATTGAGCTCGGCCTGACAAAGCTGAAGGTCTACCGGAACAAGCACAGGTCCTCCGGCGTGCACAAAAGGCTCAGAATCAAATAAGGCTGTCGATAAAGCCCTTCGGGCTTTGCCGACAGTTTGAGGCTCCCTCGCCAGAGGGAGCCGTTTTTATTGCCTTCATGCCGCCGGCAGGATGCCGCCTTTTGCCGCATCGAGCGTCACGGTATTTGTGCCGCCGTCCCAGGAGACGCCGATATCGAGGGCCGCGGCCAGCTCGCGCAGCCTGATATAGTTATTGCCGCCGATATTATAAACCGTCAGGCGCAGCGCGTTGCCGTCCATCACGACGGCGGACTTGCTGAGAAGCGCCTTGGCGGGCATGCCGCACTGAATCGGCGCCAACTCCCCGCCGACGGGCGCGTACGCCGCGCCCGAGGTGACGGTCACGGTGTCCGTCGCGCCGTCCCAGGAGACGCCGATCTGCTTTGGCGTGCCGTTTAAGGCCATGGCCGCGTCCCGGAGCTTGATATAGTTGCTGTCGTCGATGATATAAGCCCCAAACGGCAGCGTCTGCCCGTTCACGATAAAGCGCGAGGGCGAGACGGCCGCGCTCACCTGACAGCCGTCGGCCAGGGGCTTCAGCTGCTTCCAGAACTCGCCGGCGATGACCGTGTAGCCGGACTCCGTCGGATGGATATCCGTCGCCACAAGGCTGTCCGGGGCGGCCGCCATCGCGTCAAACGTCGGAACATAGGAGATGGACGCGCCGGGATAATCGGCCTGCACGCCGGCTATCGCCGTTTGTATCAGCGTATTGAGATACGCCGTCGGCTCGTCCAGGTCCACGCCCGCGAGCGCCGACGCCACCGGAAGCGGGTTGTAGTAACCCATGACGAAAATCCTCACGCCGTCGTTTGCGGCCAGCATGTTCCGCAGGATCGTCTCGTAATCGGCCTGGATTCCCGCGCCCGTCGCGCCATAAAGCTCATCGATCATCTGCTTCAAAATCTGCGCGGCTTTGTCCAGATCATAATCGGTCACGCTCTTCAAGGTCCCGGCATAGGCGTAGAGCGGCCCCAGCAGGTCGTTCGCGCCGACGTCTACCGTGATAATATCGGCATTCCGGACGAGCGCGGCCCCCGGGGACGACGCGTCTCTCAGCGCTTCGGTTTTCTGCGCCAGGCCCTTTGCTGTCTCTCCCGAGAGACAGTAATCCTCGTTAAAGCCGCCCAGCACGCCCGCGTCTTTTAAAAGCCCCGCAATATCGTCCGTATAGCCCTTGTCGGAGCCGGGCTCCGAGCCCGGCGCGCCGACGCCGCCGCGAACACCCGCGGAGACGGAGTCTCCGAAAGCCACATAATTGATCGTCCCCGGTGCGCCGGCCGCCAGCCCCGGCGTGCACGCCAGCGCGGGCAGTGCCAGCGCCAGGACAAGGAATACTATGGATTTTGCCGTTCTTTTCATAAGTACTCATTTCCTTTCCGCGTTGCTTTACATCTTTTTGCAGTTTAGCACTTATTTGGCTTGAGCGTCAACCGACGCACAGAAGCGGCCTTATGAAGTCTTTCATGAGACCGCCCGTTTTTGCCCCGCCTTGTCGTCCATTCCTTGACAATTTGAGGCCGGCATAATATACTGATAGTGTATAAGAATCAGAAAAGTGCGCAAAAGAATTCATACAGCTGACTGAAAGGAGGAGAAATCGGCTTAAATCCGGCCGAAAGGCGGTGAGAACATGTCCGGCATTAAAATTTAGAAGCGCCAGACTTCACGCAGAGCGCGGAGTTGACGAGGGCGGGGTTTATCGAAGTATTCGGCGGGTGCCCCGTGCTGCGGTCCATCAGCATTACAGGTTTTACAAATCCTCAAGCAATTGACGGGACAAAATAAACCTGATTGGGCCTTGGGTTTGACATGCATACCAGCGGTTTTGAAACCTGGTGTGCTTTTTTTGCGCAAAAATCGGTTCTTAAACGAATTTATTTTGTCAAGGAGATTCGTTTATGTGCGGTATCGTTGGATATATCGGCAATCAAAATGCCGTCCCGATTTTGGTGGACGGTTTGAAGAAGCTGGAGTACAGAGGGTATGACTCCGCCGGCGTCGCCGTTTGCGGCGGGGGCGCCATCGACATCAGGAAATATAAAGGCCGGCTCTCCGTGCTGGAGCAGCGCCTAAACGAGGCGCCCCTCAGCGGCACGCTGGGCATCGGCCACACGCGCTGGGCCACCCACGGCGAGCCCTCCGACCAAAACGCCCATCCCCACGCGGGCGGCACGGGCGACATCGCCGTGGTGCACAACGGCATCATCGAAAATTACCAGCAGATCAAAAACGAGCTGACGGCGCTGGGGTATGAATTCCGCTCCGAAACGGACACCGAGGTGCTCGCCCATTATATCGACCATTTTTACGAGGGGGACCTCGCGGAGGCTGTAAGAAAGGTCCTCGGAAAGATCCGGGGCTCCTATGCGTTTGCCGTCGTCAGCGGAAAAGAGCCGGATAAAATAGTGTGTGTGCGGAAGGAAAACCCGCTGATCGTGGGCGTCGGCCAGGGAGAGAACTTCGCCGCCTCGGACATCCCGGCGATTTTGGAGCACACGAGAGATATTTACCTGCTGGACGAAAACGAGCTGGCGGTCATCAGGAAGGATTCCGTGAGGTTTTATGACCTCGCCGGCAACGCGCTGGAGAAGAAACTGCTGAAGGTCGACTGGGACGCGGCGGCGGCGGAAAAAGGAAACTATGCGCATTTCATGCTCAAGGAGATCCACGAGCAGCCCGGCGCGGTCCGCAATACGATGACGGGGCGCGTTTCGGAGGAAGCGGCGGGCGTCACCCTGGACCGGATTTCACTGACGCGGGAGGACCTGGCGCGCATCGGCAGGATTTGCATCGTGGCCTGCGGCACGGCCTACCATGCCGGGCTTGTGGGGCAGTACGTCATCGAAAATCTGGCGGGCCTGCCCGTTGACGTCAAAGTTGCCTCGGAGTTCCGCTACAATTGTCCTCTTGTCGACGACAGGACGCTGCTGCTCGTGGTCTGCCAGTCCGGTGAAACGCTCGACACGCTGATGTCGCTCAAGGAGGCCAGAAAGAAGGGCGCCAGAATCCTGAGCATTGTCAACGTCATCGGCAGCAGCGTGGCGCGGGAATCCCACGACGTGCTCTATACCAGGGCCGGACCGGAAATCGCCGTGGCCTCCACAAAGGCCTACACCGCGCAGCTGATCGCGCTCTATGAGGTCGCGCTGCAGCTTGCGGCCCTCAGAGAGACGATGTCCATGCCGGAAATCGAAGAGTTCAAGCAGCAGATGCTGGGCCTGCCGGCGCGCATCGAAGAAGCGTTGAAGCTCTCCGAGCCGCTCCGGCTGTTTGCCGGGGAGCACGCGCAGGTCAGGGACCTCTTCTTTCTGGGGCGCGGCCTCGATTACGCCGTGGCGCTCGAGGGTTCTCTGAAGCTCAAGGAGCTCAGCTATATCCATTCCGAGGCCTATCCCGCCGGCGAGCTGAAGCACGGCCCCATCGCCCTCATCGAAAAGGGCACCGTCGTCCTGGCGCTGCTGACGCAGGAGACGCTTTATGAAAAGATGGTCAGCAACATCAGGGAGGTCAAAGCCCGGGGCGCCTATGTTCTGGCCATCGCGGCCGAGGGCGCGCCCGCCGTCGACACGGCTGCCGACGCGACGCTCAGGCTCCCGGCGGTGCCCGCCCTGCTGGCGCCGGTCGTGGCCGCGGTACCGCTGCAGCTGCTGGCCTACCACATTGCCGTGGCGCGCGGCAACGACGTCGACAAGCCGCGCAACCTGGCAAAATCAGTCACGGTGGAGTAAACCGGCGCCAAAAGGCCGTCCGATCAGTTTCGGACGGCCTTTTTATGTGGCCATTGTTCTGGCCTAATGCGTATTTTCATCATAAGATCAACGGGCGAACTGTGTTTGCTCGCCGTTCTTATGCCACTTTGATTTTTATGAAAAGCCGCCGTCTACGCCGATAACCTGGCCGGTGATGAAGCGCGCGCCGTCGGACGCCAGGAAGCGGACGAGGGCGGCCACGTCTTCCGGCGCGCCGATATATCCAAGGGGCGTGGCGTCGATGAGCGATAAGCGCGTGGCCTCGTCCAGCGCCGCGTTCATGTCGGTCTCGATCACGCCGGGCGCCACGCAGTTGACGGTGATACCGCTGGGCCCCAGCTCCTTGGCCAGCGACTTTACCAGCCCGATGAGCGCCGCCTTGGACGCCGAATAGACCGCCTCACATGAGGCCCCGACGACACCCCAGACGGAGGAGACGACGATGATGCGCCCGGACTTTTTCCGCACCATGGAGGGAATGGCCGCCTGGCAGCAGTTGATGACGCCGCCGAGGTTGAGTTCCAGCAGCTGCCGCCACTCCGCCTCCGAGGTATCGGTCAGCAGCTTTATAAGCGACGCGCCGGCGCTGCAGACGAGGACGTCGGGCGGCGCGATCTCCTCAAACAGGCGCCTCACCTGCGCGCTGTCGGACACGTCCGCCCGGACGGCGGCGCCGCCGAGCTCCCTGGCCAGATGTAACGCCGCATCTTCCGATTTCAGATAATTGACGGTGACGTCGTATCCGTCGGCGGCCAGAGAGCGGACGCAGGCGGCGCCGATGCCCCGGGAGGCGCCCGTTACAAGCGCTGTTTTCACCGTGGCGTGCCCCCTATTCCATGAATCGGAGCGGCTCGGCGCCGAGGCACCGGCCGGTCTCCGTGTCGATTTCAAATACGGCGCCCTCCAGCTTGGCCTGCCCGCCGGCCGACTCGTACCGCTGGGGCGGGTTGCCCAGGAACTTGGAGATGGACTGCTCCGGCCGGATGCCGATGACGGAGGACACGGGGCCCGTCATGCCCAGGTCCGTGATAAAGCCCGTCCCCTTCGGCAGGACGGCGGCGTCCGACGTCTGGACGTGGGTGTGCGTGCCCCAGACGGCGGACACCCGGCCGTCCAGATAAAAGCCCAGCGCCTGCTTTTCGCTCGTCGCCTCGGCGTGCATGTCCACCAGTGTCACCTTGGCCGCCGACTGCTTTAAAATCCGGTCCGCCTCGAAAAACGGGTTGTCCGGCGCGAAATCCATATGGCAGCGGCCGATCAGGTTGATAACGCACACGTCGCCGAAGGCGGTGTCGAAGACGCCCCAGCCGCGCCCCGGGTTCTGGGGCGCGAAGTTGGCCGGGCGGAGAATATACCTGTTTTCCTCCAGGTACCCAAGCATCTCACGCTTGTCCCAGGTGTGGTTGCCCAGCGTGACAACATCGGCGCCGGCCTCGAACATGGCGTCGGCCTGGCTGGCGGTGAGGCCGAAAACAGAAGCGTTCTCACCGTTGACCACCGTAAAGGCGATGTTTTTTTGTTTTTTGACAGCGCGGAGCTTTTTGGACAAAAGCTCCAGCCCCACGCTGCCGTTGACGTCGCCGACGGCGAGTATATTGACGGTCATATAAGCCTCCTGAGTTTGCTTGTGTGGGGTAGTGATTGATATCGCCCCTGCATATGCGAGGAACGGAGGCAAGGGCAGAGCCCTTGTCCTACTGACGATTTCCACTATGGTATCAAATCGAAAATGAGCGGCTCACGTCAATGCCGTGAACCGCTGCTAATATTATACGATGATGCGCAGCGCGTGGCGGCGGTTTTCGATCTCCAGCTCGCGGTGCGCGCCGCCGAACTCCCCGTCCCTTGTCCACACCACGTCCTCGTCAAAGGTGAATCTGATCTTTCTCGTGTGCAGCAGCTGGACGTTTTCGCTGTGGTAGGTCTGGTTGAGGATGCTGGAAATGATCGTCCCCAGCTCCACGGTGTTGACCGGGTTTTTAACGAGGATGACCTCGAAAAGCCCGTCGCCCAAATCGACCTCCCGGCAGTCCAGCCGGACAAAGCCGGCGATCTTCGTGGAGTTTGTCACGCCGCCGAAGATGTAGTCTCCCTCCAGCGTGCCGCCGTCGTACGTGATCACGGTGTGCTGCGGCTTGATCGCCGACATGCTGGCGAGCCCGCCGATGACGTACGCCAGATGCCCCAGCGCGCGCTTGGCGCTCTGGGGTGTGGAGTACGAGACGCCCGTAAACGCGCCGAAGGCGGCGATATACGTAAAGTATTTGTCTCCCAGGCAGCCGATGTCCAGGGGGACGGGTTGTCCGTTAATGACGGACCTGACGGCCGTGGCGGGGTCCCTGGACAAGGCCAGCGTCGACGCCATGTCATTGGACGTGCCGGTGGGGATAAAGCTGAACGGCGGCGGCGACAGTATCTGCATGAGGCCGTTGACGACGCCGCTCACGGTGCCGTCCCCGCCGACACAGACGACCATGTCGTAATTCCCGCCGTTTTCCCGCGCCAGGTTCTCCGGCTCGCCGCACCGGGTCGTATAAACCGTGACGGCGTAGCCCTCGTCGCAAAAAAGCGAGACGATGACGCCGAGCGCGTTTTTTGAAAGGCCCCTGCCTGAATATGGGTTGACGATCAGCATAAGCTTTTTCATAGTGGATCACCAGCTCCTTCTGTCAGGGGTGTCGGTTTCAGCAGATCGACCGAACGCGGATCACGCCCTCGACAGCCTTGATCTTCTCCTCCAGCCCGGGCGCCAGCGCCTGCACATCGATGATCGTATAGGCCTGCATGCGGCCCTTGGTGCTGGCGTTGACCATGTTCTCGATGTTGATGCCCAGCGACGAAACGGCGCTGGTGATCTTTGCGATCATGTCCGGGATGTTCTTATGGATGACGCAGATGCGCGGGTCGTTTGTCCTCGGCAGCACCGCCGACGGCATGTTGACGGAATTTGTGATGTTGCCGTTTTCAAGATAGTCCACGATCTCCATGGCCGCCATGACCGCGCAGTTGTCCTCGCTCTCCGGCGTGGACGCGCCCAGGTGCGGGATGGCGATGACCTTGGGCGATCTGGCCGTCTTGGCGTTGGGGAAGTCGGTGACATAGCAGGCCACCTTGCCGGACTCGATCGCCTCGACGATATCGTCGTCGCACACGAGCTCCGCCCGCGCCAGATTGATGATGCGGACGCCGCTCTTCATCATGGCCATGGCGCAGCCGTCGATCAGGTGGTGCGTCGACTCCAGATAGGGCACGTGGATCGTGATATAGTCGCAGTTTTTATAGATCGTCTCGATATCCTTGGCGTGGATGACGTTGGACGAGATGCGCCACGCCGCCTCCACGGAGAGGTACGGGTCGTAGCCGTACACCGTCATGCCCAGCGCCACCGCGTCGTGGGCGATCTTCGCGCCGACGGCGCCCAGGCCGATGACGCCCAGCGTCTTGCCGAACAGCTCCGGGCCGACGAACGCCGCCTTGCCCTTTTCCACGAGTGCCCCAATCTCGTCGCCTTTTTCGGCGATGGTCCGGACCCAGTCGATACCGCCGATGATATCGCGCGATGACAGCAAAAGGGCACACAGCACGAGCTCCTTGACGGCCCCGGCGTTGGCGCCGGGTGTGTTGAACACGACGATACCCTGCTCGCCGCACTGGTCGACGGGGATGTTGTTCGTCCCCGCGCCGGCGCGGGCGATGCATAAAAGCTCGGGGTTGAACTCATATTTGAGCATATTGGCCGACCGGACCAGAACCGCGTCCGGGGCGTCGATCTCGTCGGAGACGATATATTTGGTCTTTTCCAGGTTGTCCAGACCGACGGGTGCTATGCTGTTGAGCGTTTTGACCTTGTACATATCTATAGCCTGCCCTTATTTGTTTTTTAATTCAAAGTTTTTCATAAACTCCACGAGCTTGACAACGCCCTCCGTCGGCATCGCGTTGTAGATGGAGGCGCGCATGCCGCCGACGTTGCGGTGGCCCTTGAGGTTTTCAAAGCCGGCCGCGGCGGCTTCCTTGGCAAACTTCGCGTCCAGCTCCTCATTGCCGGTCCGGAAGGTCACGTTCATGTCGCTGCGTGCCTCGGGTGAGGCGCAGCCCTTGAACAGCGGGCTCCCGTCCAGGTAGTCATAGAGGATTTTCGCCCGTTCGGCCTTGATTTTTTCCATGCCGGCAAGGCCGCCCTGCCTGTCGAGCCATTTGAGGACGAGGCCGAGCATGTAGATCGTATAGCACGGCGGAGTGTTGTGCATGGAATCCGAGTCCAGCAGGACCTGATAGCTCATGAGCTTCGGCGTATACGCCAGCTCCTTGCCCGCCAGCTTTTTGTCCAGGATGACGACGGCCATGCCGGCCGGGGCCATATTCTTCTGCACGCCGGCGTAGATGACGCCGTATTTGGACACGTCCACGGGCTTGGACATGATGTTGGACGACATGTCGCACGCGAGGGGGACGCCGCCGGTCGCGGGGATGTATTTCCACTCCGTCCCCTCGATGGTGTTGTTGGCGCAGTAGTGGAAGTACGCCGCGTCGGGCGATATTTTGAGCGCCGACTGGGCGGGAATATAGGTGTGGTTTTTATCCTCGGAGCTTGCGGCGATGCGCACCTCGCCGTACTTTTTGGCTTCCTTGGCGGCGAGATTGGCAAAGTTGCCGCTGTTGGCGTAATCGGCCTTGCCCGTCGTCCCGATCAGATTCATCGGTACAGCAGCGAACTGAAGTGTCGCTCCGCCCTGCATAAAAAGGATCTCATGGGTGTCCGGAACGGCCAGGAGCCTTTTAAAATCCGCTTTCGTCTCTTCAAAAATCGACAGGTACGCTTTACTTCGGTGGCTCATCTCCATGACCGACATGCCGCTCCCGCGGTAATTTGTCATTTCGGCGGCAGCCTGCTCGAGAACGGGCAGCGGCAGCATCGACGGGCCTGCAGAAAAATTGTAGATTCTCTCGTTGAACATCTTAGCACCAGCCTTTTTTGAAGATTCCATAATTATAATATAGTTAAAAGAGTGTGTCAAATCATGGATTATACGATTTCTCCGAAAAGATTGCCGTTTTTTTCACAATTTATATAAACCTTCAGCCGCTGGTTCCGAAGCGCCGCTCCGCTGACGCCCACCTCGAGATAGTTGCCCGCGTGCCCGCAGCAGACGCCGTCTTCCTCCCGCTCAAACAGCACGTCCAGCGTCGTGCCGACGCAGCTTTCCGCAAACGCGCGGGACATCGCCCGCGCCGCCGCCGAGGCCCGCCGCGCCCGCGCGTGCTTGACCTGCTTGTCCACCTGCCCGTCCATGACGGCGGCGGGCGTCCCCGGCCGGACGGAGTACGGGAAAACGTGCATCGCGGAAAAGGCGCATTTTTTGATGAACGCCAGCGTTGCTTCAAACTCCTCTTCCGTTTCTCCGGGGAACCCCACGATGAGGTCCGCCGTGATCCCGCAGCCCGGGAAATACCGCCGCAGCAGGCAGACGGCCTCGTAAAACCCATCGGTCGTATATCGCCGTTTCATCCGTTTGAGCGTCGCGTCGCACCCGCTTTGAAGCGACAGATGAAAATGATCGCAGAGGTTGGGGAGCCCTTTGAGGCGCGCGGCGAATTCTTCCGTGATCGTCCTGGGCTCCAGGGAGCCCAGGCGCAGCCGCGCAGCCGGTGCCGCCGCGCCGACGGCCTCCAGGGCGTCAATGAGCGTGACGCCGCCCTCCAGGTCCTTCCCGTAGGAGGAAATTTCGATCCCCGTCACGACGATCTCGCCGTAGCCTTCCGCGTTCAGCCGCGCGGCCTCGGCGGCGGCGCGTTCCAGGGGCAGCGACCGGACCGGCCCGCGCGCGTAGGGGATGATGCAGTAGGCGCAAAAGTTCTGGCAGCCGTCCTGGATTTTCAGCATGGCCCGCGTGCGCCCCGCGACGCTGCCGGCCGGCAGCTCCTCGAAGACGCGGCGGCGTGCCGGGTCGTCGATCAGGCGCACCGCCGTCCGCTCGCGCACAAGGCGCTCCAGCGCATCGGCAAAGGCATGCCTGTCGCCGCTGCCGGCCACGAGGTCGGCCCCCAGCGCGGACGCCTCCTCCGGGCTCACCTGCGAAAAGCAGCCGCAGACGGCGATCACCGCCCCCGGCTCGAGCTTATGGAGCCGCCGCACCGCCTGGCGCGACTTCCGTCCGCTCTCCGCCGTGACGGCGCAGGTGTTGATAATGACGGTATCGCAGCCCTCCCCGGGCTGCGCGGCGGCATGGCCCCTTGATAACAGGATCGTCTCAAGCGCCTGCGTCTCGTATTGATTGACCTTGCACCCGAGTGTCTCCGAGCAAAACCGCACCGATGCCGCCTCCTCTTGTCTTGCTTTTATGTGAAGTATATAATACAGTAACGGCTGTTTTAACGCAAGTGACAACTCATGCAAGTACGATCACAAGGAGATTGATTCCAATTACCGTCTACTTTGACAACGCCGCCACGACCCGCGTGCGGGACGAGGCCCGGGACGCGATGGTCCGGATGATGAGCGACAATTACGGCAACCCGTCGTCGCCCCATGCCATGGGGCGGCGGGCGAGGGCCGCCCTGGACGAGGCGCGCAAAAGCGTCGCCGGCGCGCTGGGGGCCGACGCCGAGGAGGCCTATTTCACCTCCGGCGGCACGGAGGCGGACAACTGGGCCGTCCTCGGCGGCGCGGAGCTGAACGCCCGGCGCGGCAAACATATTATTACCACGCTCATCGAGCACGACGCCGTCCGGAAGCCGGCGTCCCTTTTGGAAAGCCGCGGCTGGGACGTGACCCGGCTCACGCCGGACAAGGCCGGCCGCATCTCCCTTGACGATTTTGCCGCCGCGCTCCGGGAGGACACGGCGCTCGTCTCCGTCATGCTCGTCAACAACGAGACCGGCGCTATAAATCCCATCCCGGAGATGGCCCGGGAAATCAAGCGCTGCGGCCTGCCCGCGCTGCTGCACACGGACGCCGTCCAGGGCTTTATGAAGGTGCCTTTCACGGTCAAATCCCTGGGCGCCGACCTCGTTACCGTCAGCGCCCACAAAATCCACGGCCCCAAGGGCGCGGGCGCGCTCTTTGTGAAAAAGGGCGTCAGGCTGCCGCCGCTTATTGTTGGCGGCGGGCAGGAAAAAGAGAAGCGCTCCGGCACGGAAGCGCTCCCTTCTATCGTCGGCTTCGGCGAGGCAGCGCGTCTGGCCACCCTTGAAAAGGCGGAAAACGCCGCTCATGCCCGCGCGCTGTACGACTTCACCGCCGCCCTCCTGCGCGAAAAGCTGCCGGGAGCGGTTATCCTGTCCGCCGGCGATTCACCGTATATCCTCAGCCTGTCCCTGCCCGGCTATAAAAGCGAGGTGCTCATGAATTTTCTGGAGGCCGCGGACATCTTTGTCGCCAAAAGCTCCGCCTGCAAGCGCGGCGCCCGCAGCCACGTCCTGGAGGCCATGAAAATGCCGAACGATATCATCGACGGCGCCCTCCGCGTCAGCTTCTCCCGCTACTCCACCCAGGACGAGGCGGCGTACTTCGTCGATAAGCTCCGCGAGGCCACGGAGAAGCTGTACAAGGTGCTGAAGTAGCGTCACACCGCGAAATACGGCGGGCGGGCAGCTTGCCAGCGTTTACATCCCGCCCTACCCGGACGATAAATATTAGCGTCTCTGTAGGGCAAGGGCTCTGCCGTTGCCTCAGACTGTCGATAAAACCCGTGGGGCTTTATGCATGCAGCGCGCTCAGCAGCGCCCCGCATGAGAAGTGTCACTCCGGAGGCACATGTCCTCCTGCGTGACGATTTTGAATTTATTTGCCACTCCGGCGGCAAACTCTGCGAGGCTTTACCCTCTTCAGCTGGGGCAAGGGCTCTGCCGTTGCCTCTGCGCTACCCGCACAGACGACGAAGGGGACGGGCGATTGATAATCGCCCCTACAGGGCGCAGCTTCCCAGATGCGCCTTTCCTGTCGGCGCGGCGAGAAGCGACGGTGTGCCGAGGTCCGCCCTGCGATAACGCGCCCGGCATGTTAGTACCAGATCATGCTGTTATGCTGCGCTAATCTAAGCGCCGATTCAAGATTCGATTTTTTATCCCGGCGTTCCGGCGCCGCAAGCCAATGCTTGAATAATTCTTCATATTTTATACCAGTGCGGCATATGTCGAACATCCACGCATTTTACGGAATTATTTGGTAATTTTTCCGGAAGAAATATGATATTCGTATTGATTTGGAAAAGATTCCGTCTTATAATGTTGAAAGAATCAACAACGAAATTCGCCGGGGCGTGCCGCCCCGTCTTTATTACATACCGGAGGCTCTTCATGAAAAAGCGGTTCATTGCGCTCACGCTCACCCTCATCCTGGCGTTCGCGGCGGCAATTCCGGCGCAGGCGGCCGCCGGAAGCCTTGACAACTTCAAGGTCCAGCGCGCCTATTCCACCGGCCGGTTCACGGATGTTGACGGCGCGGCGTGGTATGCCATGGATGTGCAGGCCTCCTACGAATACGGACTGATGAACGGCGCGGCCTCCGGCGCTTTTATCCCCAGCGGCACCCTGACGGTGGCCGAGGCGATCAAAATCGCGGACTGCCTAAACAGCGTTTACTATACCGGCAGGGCGGATTTTAAAGAGGGCGCGCCCTGGTACGCTACATACGTGGATTACGCCGTGAAAAACGGCATTATTGCTTCGGCCCCCGCCGACTATTCAAAGGCCGTCACCCGGGCCGAATTCGCCGGCATGATCGCCAGGGCCCTGCCGGGCGAGTCCTTCGCGTCCCTGGGGCAGATCGAGGACGGCGCCATTCCCGACGTGTCGGCATCCGACAGCTTCGGCCAGAGCGTTTACACGCTCTACAGAGCCGGCGTCCTGACGGGGTGCGACAGCTTCGGCACCTTCCGGCCGGACGCCCCGCTGAGCCGGGCCGAGGCCGCCGCCATCGCGGCCAGAGCCGCGGACAAGGGCTTCAGGAAAAGTCTCACACTGCCCGTGCCGCTCTCCGGCGCCGATATCTACAGCAAGTGCGCGCCCGCCGTGTTCTATCTGGAGCGGTATGATTCCGAGGGCGTCCTGATCGGGATCGGCAGCGGCTTCTTCATCTCGCGGGACGGGCTGGCCGTCACCAACTATCATGTCATCGACGGCGCCGCCAACGCCATTATCACCACCGCCGACGGTACGCAGTATCCGGTGAAGGGCATCTGCGGCTATGATAAGGTAAAGGATATCGCCGTGCTCCAGATCGACGGCACCGGCTTTCCGTATCTGAGCGTGGCCGATTCGGACCAGCTGCAGGTCGGTGCGCATGTCTACGCTATCGGCAGCCCCTTCGGCCTTCTCAATACCATCTCGGACGGCGTTGTTTCCAACGCCCGGCAGGACCTCAACGACTCCAGCTTCATCCAGTTCTCCGCCCCGATTTCGATGGGCAGCGGCGGCGGCCCGATTCTCAACGCGAAGGGGCAGGTCGTCGGTATCGCGTGCCTCACCGTACTCAACGGGCAAACGCTCAATTTTGCCGTACCGATCAACGATTTAAGCGGCCTGTCAAAGACGGGCAGCGTCCCGCTCATCACCATCGTGGCCAAGAATTCGGCCTCGACCCTGTACTACAGGAGCTACTTCCCCGTCCCCGATTACGGCGTGTTCGCCGGCACGCCCCTCTACCGCACGTCGCTGGACCAGACGACGGGCGTGAAGACCTATTACTACAGGCTGAGCGATATCACCGTGGGCGAGGACACGGCCGTCAACGGCTATGTCGGCCTTTTAAACAAGAACGGCTTTAGCTGGCAGAGCTCCTACAAAAACGACAGCGGCCACACGGTCGACGTCTACTATAATCCCTTCTACGACATGTCCGTCCACTTCGGCGCGGACGTGCTGGACGGCGTGGACTGCCGCGTCGTCGCCATCTATTGACCGGCCCTTTGACGTTTAAACGCCCCGGGATCAGCGCATCATGATCCCGGGGCGTTTTTTTGCCTTATTCTGTCCGGCGAGGTGCCTTGACGATGCTGCCGTATTTCTGGAGCGATGGCTCCGCCATACCGCAAAGCCTGTATACCGCCAATTTCAGCCCGGCGCATATCGCGTGGGTTTTAACAGTCCTGCTCCTCATGCCGGCCATCGTCTGCATCTACCGCCTGAGAACGGCGGCCGTAAGGGTACGGATCAAAAAGGGCCTTGCGCTGGTCATGCTCCTGTGCGAGGCGTCATCCTGGCTCTGGCAGGCGCTGACGGGCGCGTTCACCGTGCAGTATTCCCTGCCGTTGCAGCTGTGCGATATCTCCGTCTTTCTGGAATTCGCCGCCGTTTACGCCAAACGCGCCGCCCTGCTCCGGGAGTTTTCCTACGCGCTGAGCATGCCCGCCGCCTTTGCCGCCGTTGTGACGCCGGGCTGGTACTACCCCTTTCTGACCTACGGCTACCTCAAAATGGCGCTGATGCACGCGCTTTTGATCCTGATCCCCGTGCTCCTCGTCTGGGGCGACGGCGTCCGGCCCGATTACCGGCGGCTTTTACAGGTGTCGCCGCTCTTCGTGCTGTTTATCGCCATAGCCGTGACGGCGAACACCTTTCTGGGGAGCAACTACATGTTTCTGGCCTATGTGCCGCGGGACACGGCTCTGGCTGTGTTCGAAAGCTGGTTCGGCAACCCCGGCTATGTGCTGCCAGAGCTATTTCTGCTGCTGCTTATCTGGACGGTCCTCTATCTCCCCTGGACCGCACCGGAACACCGCGCTCGCTCAGGATGACATGGCTATTTTGCGGCAGCCTTTCAGGCACTCGCCGTTATTTTGTCCTCACGCCCGACAGGTCGTACAGCGCCAAGAACTCCATCTTCGGCGTCTTCGAATACGATGCGGGGTCGACCTTTCTGCCGTGTGCCATGACCCAGCGGGTGATGTCGCCGGACTCTGCCGGCATGACGAGGTAATATTGGAGGCCGCCGCTTTCGGCGAGCTTCCCGAAGCTTTCAAGGCTGATGGATTTATCCGTGCCGATAAAGCCGCCCAGCGCCATCACGGACATGTCGTCCAGCACCAGAGGCGCGGCGAACATAATGTTCGGCACGGCGATGAGATAGCGGGCGCCGTTGTCGTGCGTCTTGACGTAGGTGGCCAGCTCCTTTGAGATGAGCTCCCCGGAGAGGTCCGCGCCCTCAAACCATTTTCTGCCCCAGGAATACGCGCTGATGTCGTTTTGCGGGTCCTCCGCGGGCTTTGAAATGGCCGGCGGGCCGGCAAAGGGCGCGATCACGTTGGTGCCGTATTGGATGGGCGTGTACGCCCAGTACGCCGGCGCGGCGAGGATGCCGAGAACGCCGAGGGCAAGGCCCGCGCCAACAAGAATCCGATTGTCCTTTTTCAAAAGCTTAACGGTCACAAGCAGGAGAACAGCCGCGCCGGCGGTGGCGAGGATGACCGGCACCAAGACCTTGGAGAACCGTATTGCGTACGTTTTCAGCATATAGACCTGCACGGCTGCCGTGATGGCAAACGCCAACGGCAGCAGGATATTCTGCCAGCTGTTTTTCCCCGCCGCAGCCCTTTTGAAGCGCCGCGCCAGCTCGGTGACGGCAATGGCGCACAGCGCGGCCAGGCACGGGACGAGCATGATGAGATAATACCGGTGGATATGGCCGGAAATGGAGAAATAGACATACATCGGGACAAAGATACCGCCCCAGAGGAGCAGCTGAGGCAGGCTCCGCTTTCTCTCTGTTTTGTCCTTCTGGAACACCTTCATAAAAAGCGCCAGGAGGCCAAAAGCCGAAAGCGGCAGGCACCAGCTGGCCTGGCCCGCCATTTCACGGTTGAAAAACCTGAGGAGGCCGGCCGGTCCGCCCTCGTTGGGCACCTGGCTGATGGCGCCGGAGATGCCGGCCATCGTCTCCCTCGAGACGGGCAGCGCCCGCAGGATGCCGTTGTAGCCGATGGCCAGCTCCAGCGTCGAGTTGGTGCTGCTGCTGCCGACAAACGGCCGGCCCGCCGCCGGCGTCAGGTCCACAGCAACACACCAGGACAGGCTGACCGCCAGCAGGGCTGCCGTGGCTATCAGGAGATGGGCAACGCGCCGTGAATACTTTATTTCCGCCGTGAAGAAATAGACGAGATAGATGGCCGGCAGGAACATGTAAGCCTGCAGCATTTTGATATTAAAGCCGAGACCAATGAGCGCCATTGACAGGACGAGAAGCCCCGGGCTCCCCCGTTCCGCCGCCTTCAGCAGCGCCCAAAGCGCCAGCAGGCAGACGAGCACCAGCGGCGCGTCCAGGTTGTTTGTCCGGCTGACCGCGATGAAAATCGGCGTCAGGGCCATGAAGAACGACGCCAGAAGGGCGCAGGTCTCGCCCCAGCTCCTTTTGACGATACAATAGAGAACGGCCACCGAGCCGATGGCGCACAGCGCCTCCGGCAGAATCACGCTCCACCCATGGACGCCGAAGATGAGCGCGAACAGGCACTGCAGCCACAACCCCAGCGGCGGCTTGTCCACAGAAATGTACCCGCCCTTGTCAAAAGAGACGAAAAAGAAGTTGTGCCAGCTCGTCAGCATGCTTTTGACGGCGGCTGTGTAGTACGCGTTCCCGAGGCCCTCCGTCCACACCTTATACAGTGTCAGGTACGCCGTGAGCAGCAGGATCAGAAGCAGAAGCAGTTTTCCGCGGTGCGCTTTGAGCTGAACGGGCAATCGCGCCATCTCCCCACATTTTTAGGGACATATTACTACAGCAGCCTGCAAAATAAAACAACATTCTCGCTCTTCTGCGGCGGATTTTTATAATATGCCGTAAAAATGCCGCGCCTTTTTGTCGAATAATACAAAAGGGCCGCCGAAGGCGGCGGCCGGATCGACGGCGGGCCGGGTCGTCCCGGCTACGACTGCGGCTGCAGCGCTGCGTGGGGCGCGGCTTCCCAGACGCGCCTTTCTTGTATGAGCGGCGGAGCGCTGCCTGCACACACTACGCTATTCCGCTGCACACACTATATGCTATTCCGCCTATACCCGCTATGTCATTCCCGCTTTCTCCCATGTCATTCCCGCGCAGGCGGGAATCCAGGCCCTCGTACAGGGGAACGTGGATTCCCGCCTGCGCGGGAATGACACTATTTAGTCGGAAATGACACTATTTAGTAATGACACTTTTCAGTAGTGACACTTTTCAGTAATCGCACTGCTTTGGTATCGCCGCAGGGTGGGGTTGCTGCCGCCGCTTCAGTCCGTTTTCAGGGACGAGAGGTCATAGAGCACGCCGTTCCCGGCGCTGCCGCCCCACGCGGAGGCATCGACCTTGGCGCCGTTTTGCTCGACCCACTGCGATATATCGCTGTAAGCGTTGCCGCCCGCCCAGTAATACTGGAGCTCACCCCAGTGCACCAGGGCGATGAAATCCTCCAGGCTGATGGCGTTGTCCGAGCCCCGGAAGCCGCCTAGCGCCATGACGCCGACGCCGTAGTCGATGATGAGCGGCTCCGCCGCGCCCGCGTTCGGCACGGCGACGAGGAAGCGCGCGCCGCTGTCATGGGCCAGCATATAGCTGACGGCGTCGTCCGGTATGGCCCCCATAAAGCCGCCCCTGCTCATGGCGCTCAGCACATTTGACGGGATACTGCCAAAGCGGCTCCCCTGCCCGCCGTCTGCCGAGCCGTCCGAGCCCTCATCGCGGAAATCCAGCGCATCGTCCGGGGCGGCCTCCGGCCGCTCGGGAGCGGCGCCGCCGTCAGTGCCGCCGGACCGGTCATCGCCGCCCCGGTTTTGGCCCTGACCGTCTCCCGGCGCGCCGAAGCCGTCCCCGCCGCCGCGCATATCGGCGCCCGTGCCATAAGCGTCCAGCGGCCCGGCATACGGTATCGCCGCGCTTGTGCCGTACAGGATCGGGCCGTAAGCCCAGAAGGCCGGCGCCGCCAGCAGGCCGAGCAGGCCGGCGGCCACGGCGAGCTTTACAAGCAGCCCCCGCTCTCTTTTCAAAAGCTTCGCCGCGACAAGCCCGGCGAGGAAAAGGGCCGTGCCGATAGCGATGATAACCACCAGCGTTTTTGAGTACGCCGGGTAATGGTTCGTCAGATAATACACCTGAGACCCGGCCGTCAGCACAATGGCTGCCGGGAGCAGGAGATTCTGCCAGCGGGGCCGCCCCGTCTCCTCGTCTCTCCGGAAGCGCTTGACCAGCTCGCACACGGCGATGGCGGACAGCGCGGCCAGGCAGGGCGCGAACATGATGAGGTAATACCGGTGAAAATGGCCCGAAATGCTGAAAAACGCGTACATCGGCGCGAACAGGCCCAGCCACAGGAGGAGCTGCCGCAGGGCGGCTTTTTTATCCGTCTCCTTTTTAGACAGCGCCCGCAAAACGAGCATGGCGAGGCCGAAAACAGCGAGGATCAGCAGCCAGCTGATCTGGCCGGCCATCTCCCCGTTGAACAGCCGCAAAACGCCCGCCGCGCCGCCCTCGTTGGGAATGCCGGAATTCCCGCCGAGCACCGCGCTCGCGGCGCCGCCGGCATCAAGCGACATATTCGCCCCGAGAACCCGCGCGATGCCGTTGTAGCCAATGGCCAGCTCCAGCGCCGAATTCGTCGTGCTGCTCCCCACGTAAGGCCGCGCCGACGCCAGCGTGAGGTCGACGGCCACGCACCACGACAGCGACACGGCGATCAGGACAGCCGTGGCGATAAGCAGGTGGCCCACGCGCTTTTTCATGCCGGTCTTCGCCGTAAAGAAGTAGACGAGATAGAGCGCCGGGGCGTAAAAATACGCCTGCAGCATCTTGATATTGAACCCAAGCCCGATGAGCGACACGGCGAGAAGCAGGTGCTTCAGGCTGCCCCGTTCGGCGGCGGCGACGACCGCCCACAGCGCGAGCAGGCACACCATGACAAGGGACGCGTCCACGTTGTTCGACCGCGTGGCCGCGATGAAAATCGGCGTCAGCGCCAGAAAGAGCGCCGCCAGCAGCCCCGCCGCCTTGCCGAAGCTCCTTTTGACGATATGGAACAAAACGGCCACCGACACGACGGAGCAGACGACCTCCGGCAAAACCACGCTCCAGCCGTGCACGCCGAAGATGCGCGCCGACAGGCACTGCAGCCAGAAGCCGGCGGCGGGCTTGTCCACCGTGATGAAGCCGCCCGGGTCCAGGGACGCGAAAAAGAAGTTGTGCCAGCTTTTGAGCATGCTCGTCACAGCCGCCGTATAATACGCGTTGGCGTCTCCCAGGGTCCAGATCTTATACCCGGCCAGATACGCCGTCAGCAGAAGGATCAGGAAAAGTATGAGCTTGTCGTAATGTTTTCTGAGCCGGTTCATGGCGAAAGTCTCCCGATATAATATCGATGACATTTTATCACAGTCGAATTATAAGCGCGCGGCGATGCCGCATGGTGAACAAACTGTGACAAAATCGTATAAATTACTTCAGTCATCCCCGCCATCATAGCAGCCGCAGCTTAAAGGAACTTTAAATTTGAAGAATCAACTCCTTTGTTCCAAGATTTAACAAACATCTCAGGTAAAAGCTTGCGAAGTGTTTTTAATAAGAAAAAAATAATCCCTGAAACCGGTATGGTCTCAGGGATTTTATTCTGAAACTTCAGCCGTCGCTCTCCGGGCCGGCGGCCGGCGGCATGGCGGCGGGTTCCCCTTTGGGCAGGGAGATCGTGATTTTCGTGCCGAGGCCCTCGCGGCTCAGAACCTCCAGGTAGCCGCCGTGGCGGGACGTGATCCAGCTCGCGATCGACAGGCCGAGTCCGGCGCCGCCGGTGGCCCTGGCCCGGGACTCGTCGGCCCTGTAGAACCGGTCGAAAATGCGCGGGACATTGTCCGGGCTGATGCCGATGCCGTTGTCCCGCACGCCGAGCTTTGCCGTCGCGCCGTCGTCGTCGGTCAGGATGGTGATTTTTTCGCCGGCGTCGGTGTACTTAATGGCGTTGTCCACAAGAATACGCAGCGCCTGCTTGATGAGCGACCTATCGGCGGTGACGGCGGCGTCCTTCAGCTCCGTGGCGTAATCGTGCGCCGGGTCGATCATTTTCGTTTCGGCGGCGACCTCCTCAGCCAGCTCCCTGAGACTGAACGTCTCGGGCTGGAGCATGATGGTGTTGTTGTCGCCCCGGGCCAGGAACAAAAGCTGCTCCACCAGGTCCTTCATGCCCGAGGCCTCTTCCTTGATGGCGGTGATGGACTCCTGCAGCGCTTTCTCGTCGTTTTTGCCCCAGCGGTCCAGGAGATTGGCGTACCCCTGGATGACGGAGATCGGCGTGCGGAGCTCGTGGGAGGCGTCCGAGACAAAGCGGACCTGGGCCCTGTAGGATTCATTGATCCTGTCCAGCATGCCGTTGATGGCGCGGGCGAGGCTTTTCAGCTCCGCCTGCGTGTCGTCGACCTGGATGCGCGTGTCCAGCCGGGCGGCGTTGATGCCCTCCAGCTTGCCGGCCAGCGCCGCCATCATGGCCGGGTCCAGCTGCCGGGAGACAGCGTTTAAGTCCTGAGCCGCGCGGGTGAGCTCCGTGATGGGGTCCAGCGTCGCCCGCACCATCCGCCGGTCCTTGCGGATGCGCCCCAAAAGAACCAGCAGCTCGTACCCGAGCAGTACGGCAGCGCCGATATAGACGATGTGCAGAACCGACCGGAGGGAGACGGATATTCTGTACTCCGCCGTACCGCTCTTATAATAGACGACGTAGTCCACGTCCTCTATCGAATCCTGAAACCGCAGGCCGCGCCCGTCATGGGTCTCGATACTTCTTTTCGCGTCCCGGGTCGCATCCGGCAGGAGGTAATAAAACGGCATGGAGACGTTATTCCCCGGCGTCACGACGTCGGAGGCATCGATACTGACACCCGACAGGCTCAGCCAGTCCGGCGACGGCGGCGGGGGCGCTTCCGCCACCGACAAAAGCGACGCCGCCCGGGCCGCCTTCTCCTCGCTGTATGCGATAAGGCACGCGCCGGTGATGAGGCCCAGGAGGATGTCCAGCGATATAAAAATGCCGAACAGCCGGAGCACCATTCTGGAGCTCAGCTTGCGCGCGATGGAATTGCGGAATTTTGCCGGCGGCTCCTGCGTGGTCTTCGTGTTGTTGATATCATTCATCCTTAATCACATAACCCACGCCGCGCACGGTGTGGATGAGCTTGATGTTGAAAGCCTCGTCGAGCTTGCCGCGCAGAAAGCGGATATAGACGTCGACGGTGTTTGTCCCGCCGTCGAAATCGAAGTCCCACACGTTTTCCATCAGCGCCTCGCGCGTTACGACGATGCCCTTGTTTTTCAGGAGATAGTGCAAAAGGTCGAATTCCCGCTTTGTGAGGTCCACGTCCTGACCCTCTACGGAGACGGTGTGCCGCTTGACGTCCAGCGTCACGTTCTGCGCCGTCAGCACCTCGCTTTCGGCGGCGGGGGCGTTTTTGCGCAGGGCGGCGCGGATGCGCGCCAGCAGCTCCTCGATGGCAAAGGGCTTTGTCACATAGTCGTCGGCGCCCAGGTCGAGCCCGGCCACCTTGTCGGTGACGCCGTCCCGCGCCGTCAGCATGATGACGGGGACGGACGAGGTGCGCCGGAGGCGGCGCAGGACCTCCATGCCGCTCATTTCCGGCAGCATGATATCCAAGAGGATGAGGTCGAACCGCCCGCTCTGGGCCAGCTCGCTCCCCGCCCTCCCGTTTAAGGCCTTTGTGACGGCGTAGCCCTCGTAGGTGAGCTCCAGCTCCACAAAGCGCGCCAGCTTTTCCTCGTCCTCGATCAGCAGTATCCGTGCGCCCATCGTCATCCCCGCTTTATCTCATGTTACTTGTTCCCGCCGGAGAAATCCCTCTTGATGTCCTCTACCGTGCTGGACGCGTCGTCCATGACCTTGTTGACGGACTCCCGCCCCAGCTCCTCGCCGGTGAAATGGTACCTGAAGCCGAAGAACAGGCTCAGGATAAACAGCGGCACCACAACCCAGAAGAAGAAGATCAGCAGCAGCACCACCGCCGTTACCGGGCAGGCAAAGAGTATCTCGCCGTGTCTGCTGGCCTCCAGGAAATTCGCGTTGCCGATATGGAACACTTTTAAAAGAAAGCGCCCCAGCTTGCTCATCGCGTTCTTGAACGTTCCGCCGCCGCCCGGCTTGTAATCGCCGGCGCCGCCTTCGTAATGCTGTTCCTCCCCCGTGCCGCAGCTGCTGTAGTAGCCGCCGTTGACCGGAGCATTCACCCTGCCCTGTTTCTCGAGATAGATGATCGCGTCAAGCAGGTCGTCGTTGCAGGCTTCAAGGGCGGCCTTCGCCTCTTCGAAGCTGACGTTTGCCTTTTCGCGGAGTTTTTCCACCTGTTCCAAAGTTGCCATGGTATTTATTCCTCCTTCAGTCGTTCTCTTTGGATGGTCCCATCGTAACAGAGAACGCTTAAAGTACAATGTGAGGAGAATTAAAAGCAGATTAAAATGCGCTTTCGTTATTTTAATTCTACAGCCCGCCTGTATTCATGTCAACACGGAGCCGAGGCCGGCGGAAGCGCGCGGCACGGAACGACGGCGGGCCGGGTCGTCCCGCCCTACGCGTTCGGTCATTTTGTGATTTCCTATACGTAGGGGCCGCCGTCCTCGGCGGCCCATCCCTCCGATAAGCACCGCGTGCGGGCCGCCGAGGGCGGCGGCCCCTACGGGTCAGGGATATGTCATATGACGCGACGTATGTTGTATAAGCATCAATCCAGCCGCGTTACGGGATATTGCCATTTGGGCGGCGATGTTATATGATCGAAGTGTCAATCCACTGTAAAGAGGGATACTTCTATGAAAGTAAAAATCAAAATCGTGCCCAAGGGGCCGTATCTGGTGACAGGCGGGGTGCCGCTGTCGGAGAAGATCATCGAGCCGGACGGCAAAAAGTATGTCTATAAGGAGGGCCGGGACCTCTCACAGGGAGAGACGTACGCGCTGTGCCGCTGCGGCAGGTCAAAAAATCCGCCCTTCTGCGACGGCGCGCATACGGCCGCCGGCTTTACCGGTGAGGAGACGGCGGACAACGCGCCGTTTACCGACCGGGCGGAGCTGCTCCGGGGGCCGGACCTCGATATGTACGACGACGGGCGCTGCGCTTTCGCGCGGTTCTGCCACAGGGACAGGGGCGACGCCTGGGAGCTCGTGGAGAAATCCGGCAATCCCGCCAACAGGCGCGAGGCGGTGATCGCCGCCAGCGAGTGCCCCGCCGGCCGCCTCCGGGCCGTGTCGAAGTCGGGCAAGGCTTACGAGCCGGCGTATGACCCGGCCATCGACGTGCTGCAGGACCCCGACCGGGACGTCAGCGGCGGCCTTTTCGTCAAGGGCGGCATCCCCATCGAATCGGCCAAGGGCTTTGCGTATGAGGCGCAGAACAGGGTCGTCCTCTGCCGGTGCGGCGCGTCCCGGAACAAGCCGTTCTGCGACGCCTCCCATGTGGATATTGGGTATAGAGACAGAAAATGACAGATTAAAGTTTACAGTCTGTTCAATGTTTATTTAAAAAATTTTCAAGTTACCGCAACATTTGTTTTCAATAATGGTCCCGTTATCCAGTTATGGATACAGGAAGGGGATACATTATGTACAAGAAGATTGCGGCACTTGTGTTTTCCGGCGCGATGCTCGCGGCGCTGGCCGGCTGTGCCGGCGGCGGAACGACCGCCGCACCGGAGTCGAGTACGCCGCCCTCTCCGTCGCCCTCCGGCACCGCGGATACGGCGGGCGCCGCCGGCACGGAGCTGACGGGCAGGGTCACGGCGGTGAGCAGTGACACGATCACCCTGGAGCTGCTGGAGCAAAATGCCCCGCAAGGCGGCGACACCGCCCCGAACGGCGGCGGAACACCCTCGGCGCCCGGATCGGCGGAAACGCCGGCTCCGGTGTCCGGCGCCCCGTCCGGCGTTCCCGGCGGCTCCGCCGATCCGGGCGCCGCGCGGCCTTCCGGCGGCAGTGCCGGCGGGAACCGTGACCAGTCCGGCGGCCCGGGCGGCGGGTTCGGCCTGACGCCGACTGGCGAGACGAGGACGATCACCGTGTCGTCCGACACGGCTATCACCGTCGGCAGCGGCGGCAGCGGCACCGCCGGGACCATTGCCGACATCAAGGCCGGGGATATCCTGCGCGTCACCATGGACGGCGACGCGGCGGAAGCCATCGTCGTTGAAAACTTCGGCGGCGGGCAGCGGCCGGATGGCCAGGCCGGCGATCAGACCGGCGGCCTGGACACGCCCCAGCCGGATAGCGCGGGCACAGACGCGGCCCCGCAGACGTCCGCGGCTGCGTAACCTTACATAACCGCCGGGCGCAGCGGAAGGCTGCCGCTGAAGATACGGGCCCATAAACGCCCGACCTTCCCGCGGCAGCCTTCCGCTTTTCACTGCCCCCAGACTATTGCGAGGCAGTTATCATAAAAAAGGGTAAAAAAATACCAGGGAATTTCACCCTGGGATCCATCCAGCTTATCTGTCGCTTGTGGTGTATTCTTCATCCTTGAAGATCATGTCGTCGATGTCTTCATGATTGTTTATCAACAATATAACGCCTCCTTTCCTTATTCACTACGCTTAGTATACGCTCGTCTGTCGGCAAATACAACAGTTTTATTGTTAACAATATGTTAAATCTGCCATACGTCGTGTTAAGTTCAAGCTGCCCGCAACGCTCTTCCGGTGCGGGCAGCTCTTTAAAATTCACTCTTTATTCATAACTGGGACACAATAAACGCTCGACAACGGCGGACCGGGAGTGATAAAATATTCCTAATCTGCCGCCGTATCAGAGCCCGCGGTAGCCCAGCACGATCAGAAACGCCAGCAGGAACGCGTACGTTGGTACCGTCGACCCGATGAGCAGCTCCGATTTGTCGTGCCTGTTCATGTTGAGACTGGCCCAGAATACCGCCGCCAGGAGCAGCAGGCCCAGCAGAACCCAGGGGCCGAGGAAATAGATGAGCGAGAAAATCGGGCCGGCCACGCCGCAGGCGTGCCCGCTGGCCTTGACTTTAAACACCTTGTTGAGCAGGACAAGCGACACGCCGGAAATCAGATACGTCAGGTAGATGATGAGCAGGTAATTGGAGACCGGCAGAAAGAGCGCCGACACAAGGCCGAGGATGTAGCCGAGGCTGGCCATCCACATGGCAAGGCTCCGCTGCCCGTCGCGGCCCTTGTCCCTGAAATGCGGGAGAAGCGGCTGGAGCGGATATGCCAGTATCGGCAGGACGACGAGAAATACGATGGCCAGTATGAGATTGAGCGTGTTGCCGAAAAAACCGTCCCTCGTAAAATATAGGATGACCAAAAGCATGAGCGCCATGACCGGAGCGACGGTGATGACTCTGATAAATTTTGCCAAACGCTGCTTAAACAAATGAATCCTCCGTTTCAATCAAAGCCGCTGTCAGGCGGCTAATCCACCCGCTCGTCACCCCAGAAGAACAGCGCCACTGTCCCCGGCCCCGTGTGGGAACCGACGACGGTGCCGATATCGTTGACCATGACCTTGCCGCTCAAGTGCCTGAATTCGGCCTCCACCAGCGCCGCCACGGCCTGCGCGTCCTCGGGGCAGGCCGAGTTTGAGACAAAGCATTTGCCGGAATACGCGGCGCCGTTCTGGGCGTGCGCCTTCATCTTCTCGACGATTTCGCGGATCACGTGCTTCTTGCCCCTGATTTTTTCTCTGGGGATCAGCTCGCCCTTATCGTTCATATTCATCAGCGGACAGATATTGAGGAGCGTACCGAGCGCGGCCGAGGTGGCGGAAATTCTGCCGCCGCGTTTATAATGCTTCAAATCTGTCGAGAAAAACCAGTGGTGGAGCTTCAGCTTGTTCTCCTCGAGCCAGCCGTAGACCTCCTCGGCGGGTCGGCCGCTGTTTTTCATATCCCAGGCCGTGTCCACCAGCAGGCCGAAGCCCGAGGAGGCGCCCAGCGAATCCACCAGGTAAAATTTGCGGTCGGGGTATTTTTCCATGAGCTCTTCCCGCGCTATGCGGGCGCAGTTGAACGTGCCCGAAATGCCCGAAGACATTTCGATGTGCAGCAGGTCCATTCCTTCCGCCAGGACAGGCTCGAAGAATTTCTTGAACTCCTCCACGTTGACCTGAGACGTCACCGGCATCGCGCCGGCGTCGATCCGGTCATAGAACTCTTTGAACGGGACCGTTTTTCCCAGATCGTCCGGGTAGAGCTTGCCGTCCATTTCAAAATGGTAACAGACATACGGGATGTCTTTGCTCTCGAAATAGGAGCGCGGCAAATCCGCCGTGGAGCTGCACGTTATCTTATAGTTTGTCAATTTAAGTCCTCCAACCTTCTGATAGTGATTTAAATGACAGGCGCATAAGACCTTAAGACCGGGCACGGATGCCAGACGAGCTTATGTATTCACCGTTCATTATTCGCGCCCCGGTTCACGTGGCCGGGGTGCGTGGGACGCGTCCGTATATGACGCAATGAATTATACCCAAAAGCCGCGCAAAAACCAACCTACTGTTCTTATTTCGAACTCTATTATCAAAATAACCCACGTATCGGGAAAGTAGATGCCGCTCTACCGGCAGTAGAGCGGCGCGAGGTGAACTAATGAGCAAACTCGAAACAGACGAAATGCTTCTCCGGCAGCGCATCGCGGCGAACATGGCGCACTATCGAAAATTGCACAACATGACCCAGTCGGAGTTGGCCGAGCAGATCTCCTACTCCGACAAGTCCGTCTCCAAATGGGAGCGGGCCGAGGGCGTGCCCGACATTTATGTGCTGACGGTCCTGGCCGGCCTGTTCAATGTTTCCGTCAACGACCTGATCAGCGAAAACGCGCCGCTGCCGCCGCCCGTGGAAGTGAACCTCAACAAAAACCGCGTCATCATCCTTTTGATGTCCGTGGGGCTGGCGTGGCTCGCGGCCACCGTGACGTATACGGCGCTGCAGGTTTTTGCCCCGACCCTTGACTGGGCCTGGTACAGCTTTATCATCGCCATCCCCGTCACCTTCATTATCAGCGTGGTGTTCACATCCCTCTGGTGGGGGCTGAAATTCCGGTTCGCGGCCGTCAGCGCCCTGATCTGGTCCGTCTGCGCTACCATTTATGTGCTTTTCCCGCTGACAAACGTGGACCTGGTCTTCGCCATCGGCGCTGTGCTGCAGGTGCTTGTCGCCCTCTGGTTCATTTTCATGAAGCAGCTGAAGAAAATGAGAAGAGACCTTTTCAGCCGCAGCGACGGGCGGCGCCGGGCGTGAGGATCGTCGCGCTGCAGTCCAGCGCCCGGAAGGGCGGCAATACGGAGCGCATCGTGCGCCTTATAGAGGAGAGCCTGCGCCGTCGGTCACGGCGGGAGGGCTTCCCGCTGGAATTTGAATACGTCGCGCTGGCCGACAGGAACCTTAGCCTGTGCCGCGGCTGCCGCGTCTGCTTCGACAGGGGCGAGGCGCACTGCCCCTTGAAGGACGACCTGCCCGGGCTGTACAAAAAGCTGCTGGACGCGGACGGCGCGATTTTCGCCTCCCCCGTCTACGTGGAGGACGTGACGGCGGGCATGAAAAATTTTATTGACCGGATGGCCTTCAATTGCCACCGCCCGGCCTTTGCCGGGAAGACCGCGCTGATCGTGACGACCTCCGGCGCCGAGTCGTCCGGCCGCGCCGCCAGGACGCTGGAGTTCGCGCTCGGGTCCTGGGGCTTTCACATCGCGGGGGACAGAAAATTCCGGATGGGCGCCCTGATGGCAGAGGCCGACGCGGCCGACAAATTCGGCCGGGACGCCGACCGGCTGGCGGAGAAATTGTCCCGCGCCATCGCCGATAAAAAGGCTCTGACGCCGTCTTTTTATTCGCTGATGATTTTCAGGGTGCAGCAATCCATCTACAGGTCGGCACCGCAATTCAAGGGCACCTACGACCGCGCCCAATGGGAGCAAAACGGCTGGCTTGACAAAAAGCGCGCGTTTTACATACCCCACCGGGCAAACCCCGTCAAAACGGCGGCCGCCCGCGCCGCCGGCGCCGTGCTGGCAAAATTATTCAAATAAAATTTTATTGACTACCCGATATCTATTGACTTAACTTATAAGCCAAAGGCCGCCGATTTTTCGACGGTCTCTGGTTTTATTTTATATTCATGCGGTTTCCGGGGCAGCAGTCCTATAAGACATTTTTTGCATTTAAGCTTGACTTTTTGTCGGCTAAATTGTATCATACTTATGAGCCGACAAAAAGTGAGGTGAGTCAATGTCGGGCAAAAAGATGGGCCGTCCACCATCTCAGAATCCTTTATCCGAGAGAATCTATTTACGGGTAGATGCGGAAGCAAAAGAAGTATTGGATGCTTGTACCGAAAGGCTGCATACCACCCGTTCAGAGGTCGTACGAAAAGGGATATATTTGGTGCGGGACGAACTCAACAAAAAATAAAAGAAGTGGCGCTACTCTGCAAAAGCATCACGCCACTTCCCCGCCGACAGATGCCCGGAGGCAAATACAGCGTAAATATTATACCATGCGCCCGATTATTCCTCGCCTTACGCGCCGGGCTCCCTCGGGGCTTTTTTCTCCACGGGGAGGATGCCGGACAGCTCGCCGACGAGGTTGACAAGCTGGGAATCGGCGGGCACGACGATTTTGGCGTTGTTTTTCAGCGCCGTCTCCACGGCCTGCAGCTCGCGGAGCAGCTGCGCGTTGCCGACGAAGTACTGCTGCGCGGCTTCGTTGACGAGTCTTATGGCCTGCGCCTCGCCTTCGGCGGCGAGAATCTTTGCCTGCTTGACGCCCTCGGCCTTCTTGATCTCGGCCCGTTTCTGGCCGTCCGCCGCCGTCTCGGTGGCCGTGGCGAAGTCGATGGCCGCGATCTTTTCGTTTTCGGCCTTGACGACCTTGTTCATCGTCTCCTGGACGTCCTTCGGGGGATCGATCTCCTTGAGCTCCGTCCTGGTGATCAGGATGCCCCAGTTCCTCGTCTCCGACTCAAGCGTCTTGTGCAGCTCGGTGTTGATGACGCCGCGCTCGCTGTTGGCCGAACGGAGCGACATGGTGCCGATGATGTTTCGGAGCGTCGTCCGGGCCAGGTTGACGATCTGGTAATAGTAATTATCGGCGTTGTACATGGACGCCTTGACGCTCTCCTCGTCCTGCCGCACCTTGAAGTAGACCTGCGCGTCGACCGTGGCGTTCAGATTGTCGTTGGTGATGATGACCTGGGGATCGGCGTTGACCATCTGCTCGGTGATATTCACCTGATAGAGCTTTTGGATAACGGGCACGATCCAGTGGAAGCCGGGCGATGCAAAGCTCGTATATTTGCCGAGCGTTTCCACAAGTCCCCGGTGGGTCGGTCGGACGATGCGTATGCCTGAAAGAAAGATCAATACGACGACGACCGCAATGATGATGTATGCCATTTTATCGCATCCTTTCGCTGCAGAATAAATACCGTCGGGTACACTTCTACTATATACCAGTTATGTCGAAAGTCAAATGAAGATGTCGGAAAATAAGGGCGGGCATGGCGCCGGAGACCGTTCACACGGCGCGATTGCCGGCGCGGGCGGTCTGTTCCGCGTCCGTTTGCTCCTCCGAGGCGCTGTCGTACTCCGGTATCGGCGGCAGGCCGCCCCCGCCGCTCCCCAGCGCCGTCTCGACGATCCTCAAAAGCTGCGCGCTGCCCGCGGCATAATGCCGGGAGGCCTCGCAGATGAGCCGGATGGCCTTGGCCTCGCCCTCCGCGGCCAGCACCCGCGCCTGTTTTTTCCCTTCGGCTTTGATGATGTCGGCGCGCTTCATGCCCTCCGCCGTCATTTTCGCCGCGGCCGCGAAATCGGCCGCCGCGGTTTTTTCATTGGCCGCCAGGACCGTGCTGTGCAGCGAGGCGCGGATATCCGCCGTAAACTCGATCTCCGTCACCTCGGCCCGCACGATTTCCACGCCCAGCGGCGCCGCGCTCCGGCGGAGCGCCTCAAAAAATTCCTCGCTGACATACTTCCGGCAGCAGCCCAGGCTTTTCAGGTCCGTCCCGCCCACGACGTCCAGGAGCGCCGTCCGCGCCATGCTGGCCGTCTGGTCCAGATAATTGCCCGCATTGTACACCGCCGCCCGGACGCTCTCCGCGCCGTCCCTCAGCCGGACGGTGACCGCGGCGCTGGCGTTGGCGCTCAGATTGTCGCTTGTAATAACAAGCAGCGGCCCCAGTGTCAGCATCCGCTCCGACAAATCCGCGATGACCGCCTTTTGAACGAGCGGCACGATCCAGTGGAACCCCGGTTGAAGATACCGCGTGCTGCGCCCGAAGGTTTCCACAAGCCCCCGCCGGGACGGGCGGATGATCCTGACGCCCGCAAAAAAGACGGCGCAGACGACGATGGCCCCGATGACCAAAACAGCATACATATCGCAATCCCCTCCTGTCGATAAATATATGTTTGTCCGGGCCGAAATAGATGCCCGGACGGCGAAAAATTACGCCGCCCGACAAAAAGACCTCCCGCCGCATCCGGGACGCGCGGCAGGAGGTTCAATGTATTTCTGAGGAGGGTAATCATGTCGATGGGAAATCGTGAATAAACAGACTGCTTGCTGACCTTATTCAGGTTGGTCAGTGTATGTGAATGAAAATGACTGGCCTCATCCCCGTGACTATTCTATGCCGGGCGGCGCGAAATGTGCATGTATCGCCGGCGCCAAGCTCCGGCAGTCCTCCCGGTCCGCTGCCGGGAGCCGGTGGCCCTACCTTTGCGGGCCGAAGCCGCCTCCGGGGCCGCCCATACCGCCGCCGGAACCGGGCCGCGCTCCGGAACCAATTCCAGGGCCGGGACCGAAGCCGGGACCAGGACGTGGGCCAGGGCCGGGGCCGGGACCGGGGCCAGGGCGAGGACCAGGACCAGGACCGGGACCAGGACCAGGACCAGGACCGGGGCCGGGACCGGGACCGGGACCAGGACCAGGGCCAGGGCCAGGGCCAGGGCGAGGACCGGGACCGGGACGAGGACCGGGACCGGGGAAAAACGGGGGTCTGGGGAAAATTGGCGGCCTGGGGAAAATCGGAAAAACCGGCGGACGAAAACTCGGAACCGGAATGAGTATCACACGTCCAGGGAAGATATTGAAAGCGTTCAAACCCGGGTTGACCGCCAGGATCGCCGTCAGCGGGACACCGAAGGCCGAGGCGATGCCGAAAAGCGTGTCTCCCGGCCGTACTGTATAACTAAACATTCTCAAAACCTGTTCCGCCGCTGCGCGACGGCATGAAATGGATAAGCTTGCTCTCGGCCCCGCGGCGCGCAGAAATCCGGCGGGGCCCTTATCGGCTGCCCTCCTGCGCCACGGCAGGCCGACAGCTTCACCACATTATATGAGCGCACGCGTTTTTGCGTGTCCGCCGGGAGGAAATATCCCGGGGGGCGAAAATTCTTGTACTTTCCCGCTCCCTGTAATATTATGGGTTCAAAGGGAAGCGTTTCCCGTTCATCCGTTTGGAGGCGATACGCATGAGTTACGGCGGAAGGCTGTTTTTCAGCCGGAAGATATACGACCTTGAAAGGACCGACGCCTTATTCCTCAACGCCGTCCTGGAAAACGTCCGCCATCACCGCGGCCTTTGCCGGGATTATGACGCGCTGCTGAGAAGCCGGGGCTTTTCCGAGGAGTCTGTCCAAACAAGCGGCGATATTTATAAAATACCGCCGCTCCCCACGTTATTTTTAAAAAACCATCCGCTCTATTCCGTTCCCCCGGAGCGCCTGATGCTCAAGTCCACCACGTCCGGCACCAGCGGTAAGGTCAGCCAGGTCGGCTTTGACCGGTCCTCCGCGTGGCGCGGCGCCGGGATGATCGCCGCGACGTTTTTTACGAACCGTCTCGTATCCCCCCGCCCCACCAATTATGTTGTGCTCGGCTACGAGCCCGCCAAACGCAACAAAATCGGCGCGGCCAAAACGGCCTACGCCGTGACGTATTCCGCGCCCGCCGTACACCGGGTCTACGCTTTGAAGGACACCGGCAGCGACTATGTGCTGAATACCGCCGGCATCGTGGGGGCGCTCCGCCGGTATGAAAAGCAGGGGCTGCCCGTCCGTTTTATCGGCTTCCCGGCGTATTTCATGTTCCTTTTGAAAGAGCTCGCGGGCGCCGGGCTGAGGCTCCGGCTGCACCCGAAATCCCTCGTCCTGCTGGCCGGCGGCTGGAAGCAGTTTTTTGCCGAGCGGGTCGACAAGCCCGCCCTTTACGCCATGGCCGAGGACGTCCTCGGTCTGGGAGAGCGCAGAATCCGGGAATTTTTCGGCGCCGTGGAGCACCCCGTGCCGTACTTTGACTGCCCGCACCATCATTTTCATGTCCCCGTCTATTCGCGGGTCGTCATCCGGGATACGGCGCTGCGTCCGCTGCCCTTCGGCGCGCCGGGGCTTTTGAACCTCATCACCCCCATGCTCACGAGCATGCCCTTTACAAGCGTTATCACCGACGATCTGGCGGTGCTGCACCGGGGAGCGGAGTGCCCCTGCGGGATCAAATCCCCGTATTTCGAAGTCCTGGGGCGCGTGGGATATGCCGACCTCAAAACGTGCGCGGCCGGCGCCTCGGAGCTTTTGGACGTGCTGCGGAAAGCCGGTGCCGGCGCATGAATCTTGTTGACGGCAAAATCCTGGACGAGGCCGGATGCGAGGCCGTTCTGGAAAGCCTCGAGGCCCGCGTGGCGGACACGCTGGCAAAACCGGTGCTGGCGCCGGAGCGCGTCGTCTCCGCCTGCGACAGGCTTGTCCGCAATCTGGACGAGGCGTTTTACCTGGAAGCCATGAAGGCTCTGGGGATCGACGAGGCCCTGGGCAGAAAATATATTGCCGAGGCCCGGCAGATGTTTTGCGCCGAGAGCCTCCGGTACCGGCTGAACGCCGAGCTGGGCGAGGGCTGGGGCAGGCCCCGAACCTTTGTGCCGCCCGGCGGAACAGGCGCTGTGACCGAGCGGCTTTACCCCCTGGGGGTCCTTGTCCATATCGCCGCCGGCAACGCCGACGGCCTGCCGGCCTTCAGCGTGCTGGAAGGGCTCCTGACCGGCAACATCAACATTCTGAAGCTGCCGGCGGAAGAGGGCGGGGCCTCCGTCCGTCTCCTCCTGGAGCTCATCAAAATCGAGCCCACGCTGGCCGAATACATTTACGTTTTCGATTATTCGTCCAAGGACATCGTTCATATCCAAAAGCTCATCGGCGTGGCGGACGCCGTGGTGGTGTGGGGCGGCGCCGAGGCTGTGGCGGCGCTGCGCCGGCTGATCCCCCCGAACGTCCGGCTCATCGAGTGGGGCCACAAGGTGAGCTTTGCCTATGTGACGGTGCAGGGGTTCCATGAGGATGCGCTGAAGGGCGTGGCCGAAAACATCGCTGTGACCGGGCAGCTGCTGTGCAGCTCCGTGCAGGGGATTTTCATCGACACGGACGACATGGCGGCGGTGTACGATTTTTGCGAAAGGTTCCTGCCCATGCTTGAGGACGCCATGGGCCGGGCCCACGGCGCCCCGGGCGTCGGGCTCGAGCCCCAGGCCGCGCTGAAGCTTTACAGCGCGGAGCTGGAAAGCGTTTTCAGCGGCAGCCGGGTCTACCGGGGCGGGCGCTGCAGCCTCACCGCCTGTCAGGACGACGGCCTCGAGACCGCCATACAGTTCGGCAACGCCTGGGTAAAGCGGCTGCCCCGGGGCTCGATCATCCGCCGCCTGCATCCGTATAAAAGCTTTCTTCAGACCGCCGGCCTTGTCTGCGCGGACTCGGAGCGGGACGCGGTGGCGGCGCTGCTGTTCAAGGCCGGCGTCGTCCGGGTCTGTCCGGGGGCGGATATGTCCTCCCCGTACGGCGGCGCGCCCCACGACGGAGAGTATCCGCTGCGCCGCTATACGAGGCTCGTCAGCCTGGCATAAGGCCTACGCCAGCCCAAGCAGCCGGACGCCGTTGGCCACAACGGCGCACGCGGCAATCCCCGCCGCCGTGGGGACGGCAAAGGAAACGAGCGTCCACTTGAGGCTTTGCGTCTCTTTTTTTATCGTAAAGCAGGTCGTTCCGCAGGGCCAATGCATCAGCGAAAAGAGCATGGCGCATACGGCGGTGAGCCAGGTCCAGCCGTTGGCTAAAAACAGCGCGTGGAGGTCGGACAGACTGTCCAGCTCCACCAGGGAGCCGGTGGCCATATAGCTCATGATCATGATCGGCACAACGATCTCGTTGGCGGGGAACCCGAGGACGAACGCCATGAGTATGTAGCCGTCCAGCCCGATAAAGCGGGCAAACGGATCGAGAAACGCCGCGCATTGGGCAAGCAGGCTGACGCCGCCTGTCTGGATATTCGCCAGCGCCCAGATGACGAGCCCCGCCGGCGCCGCGACGACCACGGCCCTCCGCAGCACAAACAGCGTTCTGTCAAAGATCGACCGGACGATGACTTTGCCGATCTGGGGCCGCCTGTACGGCGGCAGCTCTAGATTGAAGGACGACGGCAGGCCCTTCAGTATCGTTTTGGATAACAGCTTGGAGACAAACACGGTCATCGCAACGCCCAGCACGATCACTCCCGTGAGCGCCAGCGTTGAGACGACGGACTGGAACGCCCCGCCCACCGCGCCGGCGAAAAACATGGTGATGATGGCGATCAGGGTCGGGAACCGGCCGTTGCAGGGGACGAAATTGTTGGTGATAATTGCAATCAGCCGCTCGCGCGGAGAATCTATGATCCGGCACCCGATGACGCCCGCCGCGTTGCAGCCAAAGCCCATGCACATGGATAGTCAATATATGCTACGCGCTCAATTCTCCTACGAAGCGCCAGAATATCCTTACGGTCTGGCGTTTTTTCTTGCCCTCCGGCGTTTGCTCATACCCGCCCTGCCCGACCTCGACGCGGTCTATGAGCCGCTTAACAAGGTTTGGCGTCAGCTCACTGATATCGGCAAGGCCGTCGAGCAGTTCCATGAAACGCCGGCGGGATTCTTTGTCGCTTGTCTCCTCAACGGCGGGTTTTTTTAACAACTTTATCTTTTGGCCGACCTGCCGCTGCTCCGCCTCATACGCAGCGTTCAGCTTCGTGAACCGTTCGTCGCTGATTTTGCCGCTTACGTTATCCTCGTACAGCCGGCGAATCAGCGCGTCGAGCTCCTCATCGCGAGCTTTCAGCGTTTTCAGAAGTTTGACCATCTCATGATCCGTCTCATTTGCCTTTTCACTGCGCCTTGCCTTCTCCATGTCCGCCAGCACCTGCTTTTTGTCCTTTTCGGACAGCTTGAGCATTTCCTTAACTTCAGACAGCACGGATTGATAGAGAAGCTCATAGTCGATGAAGTGGTTGGAACACTCTTTGCTGCCGTATAGCTTATACCGCCCGCACACAAGGTTGTAAGGCGAACCCTTTTTCCGAGAGCCGGTTGTGGACATGTTCCCGCCGCAGTCTGCGCATTTGGCTATGCCGGAAAAGACATTTTGAAAACCGGTTTTCGGCTCATTCCGCCTCGACACACTGCGCTTTCTCACTAGGTCGAACATATCTTGTGTGACAAGCGGTTCGTGTGTATTTTCGACGATATACCACTCGTCACGCGGCTTCCGGAAGGCCGTCTTGCTCTTGAAGGACGGCTTTGACGTCTTGCCCTGCGCCGTATGACCGAGGTAAACGACATTTGCAAGCAGCTTGCAGATGGTCGACGGTGTCCACTCCCTGCGGGTTGTGTAGGAGTTCGGATCAAGATTCGGCCGCGCCCGGCAGCGATACATCACGGGGGATGCGATGCCGCTCTGGTTGAGCTGTGCGGCAATTTCCGAAGGACGGTTGCCGGCAACGGCCATTTGAAAAATCTCCCGCACCACAGCGGCGGCTTCATAGTCGATAATGAGATGGTTCTTGTTGTCAGGGTCTTTCTTATAGCCGTATGGGGCGAAATTTCCGATGTAGCTGCCCTCCAGCATCTTGGTCTGGAAAGCGGAGCGTATCTTCTTGCTTGTGTCGCGCGCGTACATCTCGTTGATGACATGCTTGAACGGGGCGATGTCGTTAAACGGATTCGTCGAGTCGTAGCCGTCGTTGATGGCGATGTAACGGACGTTGTGCTCGGGGAAATACATTTCTGTATATTGCCCGGCTGTGATGTAGTCCCTGCCGAGGCGCGAAAAATCCTTTGTGATAACCATGTTGATCTTTCTGGCCTCGATGTCGGCGATCATCCGTTTGAAGTCCGGACGGTCAAAGTTGGTTCCTGACCATCCGTCGTCTATGTACTCGCCGGCGATCGTATAGGCGTTTTCGTCGGCGTAGGTGCGGAGCATCTTCCGTTGTGTTGCGATGCTCGCGCTCTCTAGCGTCCCGTCGTCGTCCTTCGAGAGTCTCATGTACAGCGCCGCATGATACAGGCCGGGGGCAGGCGGCCCCCGCCGCGCGTCGGCTCTCAATCTCCAGCCTCCTTTTCCTGAGAGCCGCAATCAGCCGTGTTTCTATAAGCCGATTGTACCAAACCCATGTCAGGCGGACAAGCCATGTGCTCAATAATTCCCCTGATTATGTCAGTTTTTTTTCTGGCTCCTACGGCGATATTTTCTATAGTAAGCATTCCATCGTTTGCCGGATATTCTTTTGTGCTTATGACGCAGGTTGGACCCGTCATTGGTACGGCCTCCTTTCGGCTGATTTCGGGCATAAAAAATACCAGACGGCATTTCGTCTGGTATCAGTTTATGTGAGGTGGGTTGTACGATATGTGGGATAAGGGCTACGATGAGAGGTATAGATTTACATATATGGATTAGCTAATCAGATAAGAACGTGGGCATGGGAAGAATACAGAAAGGATGCCCGGCAGGGTCAAGCAATACACGCCATGAATCCTCCAGCTGTATGTCGGAAAGCACCGCGCCGCACGCTAATGCTTGTTTTACCCCTTCCTCCACTTCTTCAACATGGAAATCCAAATGCAGCATTTGCTGTTGCTTGCCCGGTACCGCGGGCCAAACCGGCCGTTCGTAATTTTCAATTTCTTGAAAGGTCAGCCATGGCGTTCCTTCTTTACTTTCGTTGACGACAACAATCCATTCCCCGTCGTCAGATTTATGCTTTGTCCAGCCAAGCATCTTTGAATAAAAGTCCGAGAGTTCCTCCGAGTTGCCGGAGTCCAGGATAATAGCCATAGCCCCTAATTTCATGGTAAGGCCTTCTTTCAGTATAAATCATCGGATTTAGCTTCTGATGCATGGTTTAAATATAGTGGGCAGTTGTTTGGGGTATATGGGTAACCAGTAATTACAGTAGATGAATATCGAAATCGTTATCATTATACTCTTCCAGTTTTTTTATATTATATCCTTTTTTCTTTATTGCTTTACGAACTCTTTTACATTTGTCCCACTGGTTCAGCCAAGAAGTTTCGGGTAAAAGAGACTGAAGTTTTCTCCACTTATTTTCGGGATAGACAAGGTTTGCCAATCGATCGTGAACATTATATGCAACGAACGCTACGAGATCATCCGGGAAGTACTGGCTGCTCCTAAGAATTATTGGAAGGTAAAAGTCAGCTAAATCATCCTTTTGATTACTACTCAAATCTTTAATGTTTAACATCTTAAACATGTTGACTAATGGTTGATTAGCTATTCTATCAGAATATGGGTTGATAATGCTTAATAACGTACAAATTTGCTTACTAGAGAGACTAGTGAACTGTTTTTCAAACATTAACGTTGCTGTCTTAGAATGTGCTTTGCATAACTCAAGCATTGTCTGCGTATCTTCATGTAGCAAAAAGCGAATTTGGAGCAGATATTCTAAGAATATGTCAATTGACGCCTCGCCCCACAGCGCATAGATTTCAGAAGCAAAATCATATATGCTATTGTCAAGAATGGTATAAATCAAATTTATATTCAGTCTGTTATCATTTTCACATATTCTAAGAGAGTCTAAAATTCCTTTTTGATAACCCCTTGATTGTTTCCAGATTGCCACACATTCCGCAAGGGAAGGATTTATTGTTACGAGTACACTACAAATACTATAATCCATATCTGAAAACTTCTCAAGGAGATCGGCTGTTAACAAGTGAGCATAACTAAACAGATACCGTTCTTGTATTTGGTTATCTTCGACCTTAGTAAGATATTGCACAACTTTTTTTGCACCTATCTGATCTTTAACAAATCCTTTGCCAATTAAAGCATTAAGCATATCATCACTTATTGAGAGCCATGTAAACTTTAAAGTTGCAATTATTGTATTTGTATAGGATATATCTGTTCCCCATAAAGAAAAGGCTCCTTCAAAATAGAGATCTATAAATTTATTGCCAACATAAATTTTATCAGTAGAAAAGACTTTCTCAATCAATTCTAATGACTCGAAAATATTTAGACAACCATTATCCCCACGAAATACTGAATATAGTTTAATAAACAGCGTTAGATATTTATACTTATTATAAGCTGTACCAAAAAGTTTCCTGAACATTACAAAAGAATGCCATCCATTGTTTTGAATAATGTCATAGGTGAAAGTGACCCAAGGAGGAAATTTTTGAACTTCATTAATATTTTTCATAGTTGATATGCCATCATCAGAACGGTATACCTTATTCCTGAGTTCATTAGGTACAAACTGAAGGCTAATTATTTTTGCATTGTCACATCTAATAGACATTGAACCTGTTATAAACGAATATTCCGGGGGTAATTCGTTATAACACATAAGCCAGACATATATTACTTCTTTAATGTATTCAACGGAATTATGCGAATATACTATGTTTGGGGGTTCGTGCCCCAGCATTGTCCATAGCAAGTATTGAATTTTCTTTTGGTCAAATTGATCCTGTGAATGTATCACGACCTCAGTTTCTAATGGTCTTGAATAATAAACAAAGCTATCTTGAGAATCAGGCCGTACAAAATATGAAAGCAAATTTGGTATTTGGTATATCAAATATTCTATATCATTAAGTCCTAGCAATAATGAATGTGTCCAGACACAACCTGGACGGCTCATTTCGTTTGCATACCATGTTTTTGCCAAAACCAGAAATTGCTCATTTTCGAGAAAATAGCCAGAATAATAACTCTCAAACCCTTTCGATAAGTCTGGGCCGGAAAGGTCACTCAATATGTCCATTTTTCGTTTTGTTGCATCAGATAAAATGGTTGAAGATGCCAGCAGATGGTGACCATTCGAGTAACCATGTAATGTTTGATGTATAATTATTGGTTTATTAGTCATTCGATATCACCCATTAAAGAATATAAGGGAAGAGTTATATCCCACCCTCTGTTTCCATGAGCATCCTCCACAACTATGCGCTCGATTGGAAAATCCTTTTCGAGTAGAGTATCTCTATTATCAAGTTTTCCACCTTGCGCACTAATTCCCCATAGGCTATAGCTCAGTATATCAGGATTTGAATTACAAAATTGCCAAAGCATGTTCATATGATCAAACAAAAATTTTTCTGGTGTCATCTGGATATCAACTTGCTTTACTAAGTCCCACGCCGAAAACACAAAACCTATATTTGTTTGTTCGTATTTGCGTATATCTAAAACAAATTGCAATAACTCAATAGTTTGAACTTGTAAAGGATCATGTTTTTGTGGCTCGCGAACTATTCGCTGAACACTATCATTTCCAAGAGAAGTAGCAAAGTGTTCAGGAATGAATCCAAGAGGTTTCACCCCGTCCACATGAATGAAAAACAGGATTGCATCTGCGGCCTTTATATATTCTACAAGTTCTTCGGAAATTTCGCGTCGTTCGTATTGCTTCTGAAAAGATTCACCAGATAAATCCGGCAAAAACAAATCGAAAGTTTTTTTAGCGGGCATTATTAGGTTAATGCAAATATCCTTTTGCTCATTGCTTGGCACCGTCCTCTCTAAAGGCTCAGCGTCAACCCATTTTCGGCTTAATTGCGCAAGGTATTGTCCATTGTCAATTTTGTTTAGCTTTAGTTTAGTTTCAACCGAATTATTATTAATAGAATGCCATAATGCAGCAAGAAAAGTCGTTTTGCCAGCCCCCGGAAGCCCCATAATAAAACATCTCTTATTCATGAGCTTCACCTGCCAACTTATAGAATAGTTTGTTGAACTCCGATTTCAATGAATATTTGACACCATATGTAATATTCATTTGTAAATATGATGGAATGTACTCCCATGATGTTAATAAGTTATCCAGTCCAAAGCCAACTTCCAAAGAACCTTTATTTGGCATTGCAGCAACTTTGTGAACTGAAATTTTGTTTATATACTTTGTTATTAATAGCTGCAATTCTTGTAAGTTTTTTTCTATGTATTGTTTTGTATTGGCATCATTGCTTGCTTCGATAATATCGTACTTACTAATTACCAGTTGAACTTTAGTCGACGATGAATAGAGCCCTGCATCAAGAATTGTCCTTAATATTGTTGAGGCTTCTTCAATCACGCCATTTCTTTGATGCTTATTGGCCAAACGTTCGCCGTCCAGAATGACAGTGAAAGAGTTCGCATGCCTTATGAAAGACATATTCTGAGTGAGACTATTAACATTGGCCAAATGCGCTTGAATTTCTTCACCAGATAAATCGGCAAATAAATAGTTAATTCTCTGCTTTTTATTTCGATCAAATAAGCATAAATGCAAAAATATCTCCTGCAATCCGCGACTCGTTCGTGGTGTAGTAGCAACTTCTTGTTTTGAATTTACTCTCGTATAAAATGCCCGTTCTTCATATCCTTGGATTGTTTTTGAGCCAGCAAAAAGAAACTCAGACACCGAGTTCCTTTGAAAAAGTTGATATAACGTTGTTTCAATAGTCGTTTTGCCACATTCAGAAGGGCCAATAAGAATAATAAGCACAGTATTTTCAGCAGCCATCACGCTATATGTTTCATGTAGAGAAAGTGCTCGGCCAGAAGGCAACCGTTGATATCCTTTTCTTATGCTATCTTCTCTTAAATTTTCAGAATCAGACATCTCAATATCATCACTGATTAAATTATCTACATCAGCTAAACGCTCGGCTTCTAACTCAGGCAATTTAGTTGTTGTTATAATGTTATCTGCCATATTGTCACTCACATTTCAAGCCTTTTGATTAGCATACATTCAAAATACATCAAGAAGGCCCAATCCAAAATACTGTTCTGAATAGAATCAATTTCGAATCCCATGCGACTTGATACTACATGTTTCCAGACTTCAGGTTTATTAACATCTCTTGCACTTTTAATCGAAAATAGTATGGGAGTGTTTTCAGGCGTTTCGCTGGTACAGTTGTATTTTTCAATAATGCTTTGTTTCATATCACCATCAATTGCGTCTACCATTTCTACCAGAGAGTAGTTCTTTGTATCTGATTTACATAAATCAAGCATTTTATTTAAGAATGATACAATTGGATATGGACCAGGCATAACAGACACCAGGTCAGCCAATTCTTTTGCCAAAATTAATGCAACATCCTTTTGCGCTATTTTTTTTGTTAGTGCAATGCCCAAGTCATTACTCCAATTGCCAAATAACCATGCAAGAATATTAGAATCCTCATGGTAGACTTCTATCGCTTTTTTGGTTTCCGATTGGTTCTGCATTAACATAGATATGCTTGAAGCAATAGTGTTGATAGTAGTAGCTAATCCGGTGATTTCTTCAGTCCCCATTTCTGCAAGATCTTTAAGTTTTAGAGCATATTCCTTCAATGATTTTGTAGAAATAATTTTACATGCCATTTCTCTTTCTCTAGTTTCTGCAGATAAGTAGCCAAAAATTGTATAAGCTTTTTCAATAACCTGTGGTATTAAAACATCAATGTTATACTTTGATAAACATATGATTGTAAAAATTATATCAAGTTTGAAATCTGCATGTTCCATTAAATGGACAAGTATGTTTCCAGCTAAAACTGATAACTCCTTTTTATTGTTTCTACTGAAAGATATGTCAATTTCGTTGAAAACAGAAATGAAGTCTTGAAAAAAATCATCATTGACAGTTAGCAAGTAAAACATTTTAACTAATTCACAAATCTTAAATTCTTTTCTCCCACAATACTGTTCAATGCCTTTCCACCGCATTTCTAATTGCTCACGATTGGCATCTACGCAAACTGTTGAATAACTTTCGGAAAAAAACTGTTTCATTCAATTTCCCCCTTATTTTCTATGCTATTCCATAATAAACGAAATTTGCCTTGCTCTTTTGAGCGCTGAATTACGCTGTTTAACACGGATGTCATTGATTTTCCTTTATCATCTTCTGATAACAATTCCAGTTCACCTAATAACTCCAGTTGACGTACAACTGATAATTCGTAAAAACCATATATTAATTCGCGTTCATTGATTTCTTCGTCATATGTTTGATGCATATCCGTTTGATCATTTGTGTATTCTTTTCTATCTTTTGAACTCAGGTCATTGCTAATTTCCATGATAACATCTTCTAAATCGATTTTACGCTTTTTGTCAATATTTATTGAGTGTCGGAGGTAGATGCCATTAGTTGTATTTGCTGTATCAGCAAGAAAACAATCTCGGTTTTTCGATAAAATTCTAGGATAAATTTCTATATTTAAAAATCTATCACCATTATCTATGTTACTACTGATCGTAATCCAGTTATATCGTGGCACCCAATCTGCCGATCTTGTAGGGTGAGTAGCCCCTGAGTACAAAATTGCATTATTATCGTTTAGTTCTATTGATTGGGTATGCATATGCCCATATAATTGTATATCAGCCCTCTTATTGATTCGATCAATAAGATCGCTTTTGAATTTCCAACACTCTGGTGGATGGTGGCACATCAATAAAATAGCAGTGTCCGCCATGCGTGGTGGAATTTGAGCTTGTCCGATATACATTAAACGATCAGGCTGACCGGGCTGATGATCACTACTATTCGACAAATAGCACGAATTAGCGCCAAAGAGAGACAGCTTCAGCCCATAATCCAACTCAAATTCTTTAATCCAAGTAATTCGTTTGGGAGATATATTGCAGTTGAAACGACTGGCGAATTCGTTGTACTCTCGTATTGGCTCAAACAAAACATCATTGAAGCAAGGTGCATTAATCGATTTGGCAAAAGCCTTATCGGCATCATCAATACTGCTGTGGCTGTCAATGGCACATTGTTCTTGATAGACAATATGGCTTTCTCTTGCAGCTATTTGGTCAATATCGTGATTTCCAGGGACACAATAAATATCGCTGGGTTTAATTGAGAAAATATCAGATATTTCATTTAGATATTTTTTGGCAATTTCATATTCTGTCCTTGCACCAGAAAAAGCAATATCGCCAGTTACAAGAATACCTGAAATATTATTAAGTAATTTTTTGGCATTCACAGTCAAGTCTGTAATTATCGCATCTCGCAAAGCCTTGTCTATATCAGCAGGGTTATTGCTTGATTTCACAAAATGAATATCCGAAAGATGAATAAACGATATTTTTATCAAAAAATCACCATCCAATCTAGGCTAACTCAAAAATATTATACCATAATTTAACGTCTGCACAGTAATTTTTGCATTTAGTAATTTGTATATTAGTATCCACAACCTAACCGCATCCCAACTTCCATAATTGCTATTATCAGAGTCAAGGACCTGGGGAGGCCTGACTTGACTAGTTTATGGATAACTGGAAGTTCATTCATCGTCATATAATATGGATAACAGAAACCTCATGTCATGCTATATTGGGTTATACATTAAACGCTTTAGAATCTCATCAATATGAGAATTAAGTATGCTAATATTATATTGTTTTGTTTTTCCCTTAATTTTACTACTTTGTAAAGTGTGCTTTAGCTTATTAAAATTCTCACCATCAGCCTCAAAATAATCTTTAAGATTTGAGAAATTGTATATGCTTCCTATTCCTCGTAAAAAATCGCTTAATTCTTTAACGGGTGAGTCAATAATTCGTTGCACACATCTCTCAACGTCTACATGTTTGAAAAATTCTTTAGCTTTGAGGATTTTACTCTCATTTCTATTGTAATAATCGTAAAAACCTTCTCCCCAACCTGATGCCATCTCAAATATTGTATTTATATTATCAGAGGTCTTTGTTTTTTCAACTTCATTCTCAAAAACTACCAGGTTTTCCATGCATTCTTTATAATCCAAAAAACATGGTGAATTTTGATTTATTGCAGGTTGTTGCATTGTAGAAAGAGATTCGCCTTCTAATATATTAGACTTTATCATATCAATAAATTTTGTTACAGGAATTGGTTCAATATCAATCCCTTTAAGCATAAATATCAACGAGATAACCCATCTATATGATTCGCCTTTATATTTTCTTTCCTCTAAATTTTTAAACATTATACTTATTTCATTTTCTATAGCATCATCTTCCATCTGCCAAAAAAGTTTTAGTTTATTAGTTGGGTCTGCATAACTCTCTTTACTTCTTGAATAACTGGATATTACAGTAACAATATGTTCGGCATTGTAATCAGAATAATATATATAGTCATGAATAAATTTGAATGATTGAAAATACCCATGTATACTCAAGATATCATTTTTTAAAGAAATAACCCCATATTCACTATTATCACTCCAAACATATGGTGGATTTCCTTTTTTATGGCCAATTGCTACTCTCACAATTGCAAAAAGTATATCCTTTAATATTTCATTGTTTTTTTCCATAGGCGTTATGGCAGCAGTGACCTTTGCGAAAAATAGTAGTGAGAACTGAAGTGTACGAATATTAAAATGTTTTTCTTCAGTAAAAATATCGCATACCAAGGAGGACCATAGGTCTAATTCTCTTGTTTCAATTTCGAGACATTTGCTGAACAACATTGGCACGATTATACTTAAATCAGGCTGATAGTATATTGTTTTTCCAATAAGTTTTTCTTTAATTTGCATATATAGAATATTCTCATCAAAGACATAATTAATACGCTTTTTTATTTCCTCGAGATCAACTACATGGTTTTTTTCCGATATTGTATTTGACCCCCAAATTGCTTGATTGTTATTCTCCGTTGGCCAACTAATTCCAGCTTGAGATGCAAAAAAATACTTCAATTCCAAGTTGTTTTGTTTATCCAAGGAGCCAATCTCCACTTGGTTTGCAACAATGATAACTTTTGAATCATTTTGTTCAACAAAATGATTAATATATCCCATTACATCATTAATAGGCATCGAGCAACGTTCAAGATCATCAAAAATATAAAAGTAACTCGTAAAGTCTATAAAAGGTGAAAACACTTTTTGCAAGTCTGTGTCTCCGGCTGTATCGCTTCCTATTTTGTTGCCAACAACTTCTGCAAGCACCCTTACACTATTACTAATTAAAGGGATCAGTTTCTTTCCTTTGCCGATTCTATCTTCTGCAATAGCAGTAAAAACAGCATTTGATATATCTTCAGTCTTTCTAATACCATATAACGATATATAAATTGAATGCTGCTTTATATCTCCTTTCAATTTTGGAATTAGAATATTTTTTATAAAATAAGTCTTGCCGCTCCCCCAACTACCATCAAGCATTATTGCATAACTATAAAAACTCTCTTTAAGATATTCAGATACTAACTTAATAATATCATCATTGCTGAGATAACTCATCGGGATAACCCCCTGTTTCTTTTGTAAAGTAATTATCCTATATTCTTGAAGAACTGTTATGTTAAGCTTCCCACAATGGTAATAAAAGCTACACGGCGACCCTGCTGGGTTGCCATGGTTAAACATAGCGCAAAACCGCTGATGGGTAGGTCTCTAGACCATAAAAACTACGTTTTGCTCGGTTAAATTCTCTATTCATAGTAAGTAAAAAGAAGGCTATGCAAAGTTATAGATTATGAAGATAATGAGAGCCTCCTCTGTTTACCGTCGTATCCTATTGTATTCATTCATAGCATAGGAGTCTGTCATACCAGCAATAAAATCAGCAATATTTCCTACAAGCAATTTATTCTTTTCCAAATATTCATTTTCAGCTAAATCATCATCTTCCTCGCCTGCTGTAGCAGTAGCAATCTTTTTCCATTCTAATTCAATAATACTTGGATCACTTTCTTCAAAATCAATCACATTTTTTGTTATTTTGCGGAAATCCTGCATGATTCTATGTAGCGTTCCTCTGTGTAATAAACGCGGATTATTATAATAAGAAGTAAAAAGAGACTCGACTATAGAGGCGCCATTACTGTCAAACAAGGATACCTCTGCACTATTAATAACCTTTTTCGAAATTATTTTCTCAAGATAATCACAAAGTTTTTTGGCTTTTATGGAAAAGAAGATCAAGATTGTTTGAACTCTATGTTCTGCATCACGAAACCTTCGCAGCCCATCTGAAGCAAGAAAATCATCCAAATTAGTTTTAGATTGGGCAATTACATCCTTTACAAAGAAATCAATTACCGCTGATGAAATACGGCCATGTAAAAGCTCGGCCTGATCAGCATAAAAACGATTGAGTTCTGACGCTTGAATAAATTCATCTTCGATAGCGTCAATTCTTACTTTCAATTCATTCATTTTGCTGAGCATGAGATAATTTTTTATTTCTTCTATTGATAATCTCTGGGCGGCAAAAGCGTCTTCCAAGTCGTGGCTTCTTTGCGCAATCTCATCCGCCATTTTTACGACTTGACCTTCAAGTGTGCTCGGAATCGCTTTTTCAATTATCAAGTATTCGTTTAATTTCTGTGAAGAAATGAAATGGCTTAGTGAATCATCCGTCAAATTTGTTTTGGTATGCTTCCAAATCCCATCAAGAGTCTGATATGATAAATTCAAGCCATCAAACGCAACATATTTTTCTTCCAACCTGGTCACGACTTTTAGTGAATGATAATTATGCTTAAAGCCACCATAGGAAACGCCCTTGTCCAGCACATCTCTTAATAACGCCTTTTTCCCAGTCAGGATTTCGTTAAGTGTTCTCTCTCCTTGATGGCCAAAAGGCGTGTGACCAATATCATGGCCTAATGCAATGGCATCAGTCAATGCTTCATTCAATTTGAGCGCCTTGCTTATACTTTTGGCTATTTGGCTGACAGCAATAGAGTGGGTCATGCGTGTCCTGTAATGATCACCTTTGTCCGCTGAAAAGATCTGCGCCTTATCTACCATTCGTCTAAATGATTTAGAGTGTATTATGCGATCATAATCTCGTTGGAACTCCCCACGGGAATTATCTGTGTTTGGATATGAATACTCACGGAGACAATACTCATTCCGCTGCGCCAGAGAATGGAGCGTATCTTCCTCATCTATACTGGGATACTCAACTACTTGTGTGACATCATCGTTCTTATACGGTGGCTTAGCAATAAAATTCATTTGCCTGACAAGGCTTGGGAGGTTTTCAATGGTAATATAGGAATTACGCTCAAAGTCTTGCGTTAAATCAATTTCGGAACAAGAAAGAAAATTATCGAGCATTGATTTGTTTGCTATTTTTTGTAGAATAGATATCTCGATTGAAGGGTTGCCCGCTGTTCCGGCTTTGATGCCTTCTCCAATATAGATGTATTTAACAGTTCGTACACCATCCAACTCAGAAAACACCAAAAAATAGGTGGGATAAATTTTGTCTGCTAAATCGCGTACTACGGCTCGGTCTGGTTCACTTGTGATATTAAAATGCCTTTTTGCCCCATTATCGATATAGCTTTCTTCAAGATATCTAAGAGAGGGCAAAGAGTCCTTCGCCTTTACCATAATAAATTCACTCATAAAGTCACTCCTGTCAAAAACAAAATATGTATTATTGTTTGAGCTGCTATTTATGTAAATAATCCGATGACTCGTATTATAGCTATAATTTAACCTTGTCTAAACTGCCCGTTACTACTATGATCTGCTTTAAATGAGCCATCCATATACTTAACCGAGGGTCCCTCCATTTCCGACTCTTATATGGATTTTGTGTAATTAATAATGAACAGGCATGAGCCTACGTTGTTTTATATTCGCTCCAACCTATCACTTAACGGAACATTGTTCATCAGACTTTTAAGTTTGCTCAACGATATACTTCTTTGTCCATTTTTTTGCTTCTTGCCGGTAACTTCCCATACACGTTTTCCGGGGCCGTTATAAACTTCATCAGCTTCACCGCTTCGTAGGATTTTTAGAATAATAAGATGTTCAGGTTCACTTGATAAGCTAACATAACCGACTTGGGTAGCTTTAATTTGAACCATCTTACCGTCCTTAGAAATCGCATCATGTGTTTCGGAAGATGCAGGTAATAACTTCAATCCATAATAACTGGCTGCAAGCACTTCACCTATACTCCCAACTAAATGACCATCCGGAGTGAAGTGTCGTTCGGGAAACTGCATCTCCAATTCACTTACAATCGAATATAACTCTTTTATTTTTATACTCAATATCTCAAATCTAATATCATTCATTGGGTTTCCTTTTATATAGTTTATGCAGCTCTCTTTCGATAAAAAATACTGGTATTTATATGCTTACGCCATTGTTAGCGAAGAAAGCTGCGCCAATAAATAAGCATCACTATTTGAATTCTTCACTTTCAAACGTTCGAGGATAGCTTTTTCGGTCTCGGGACTCCAATATATTTTCAGTTTTTCTTTTGCGCGCGTAATTGCCGTGTAAAAGATATTATGCGTAATACGTTCTTCGGTCTCATTCGTAATAACAATTTTTACCGAGTCATATTCCAAGCCTTGTGCTTTATGAATTGAAATGGCGTAAGCAACCTGAAATGGAACTACGGTCGAATCATTATCATCGTCATCCTCATCAGTACTACGATACTTGTTAACGCTAAAAGAAATAATAGAATTCCCCGTGACAGACTCACCTATAAGCTCAAAATCGTACCCCCATGCATCGATTTCATTAATTGACTCATCAAGTTCGATATCAAACCATATCTGCTGGTCCTCGGGGCGGATACCCACAATCCTCCCCTTGGAGTTATTGTGTATGAGTGGAGAAAATATATTTGACTCATTGAACAATATCGGATCGCTAATTTTATAAATACTGATGCCCCAAAAAACACCATCATTCGGATTGCTGTTCTGAAGAAATCGATTAATATTATTAATACCATATAGCCCATCATAGTTAAGGCAAAGAATAATCTCATCATCCTCTGTATGCTCAAATATTGATTCATCAAGTTTAGTCGTAAATTCGTTCTTTACAAGTGGTTCCAGAATCGCATCATCAACATTGCGGACACGGTCCCACACCGTAAGAAGCTCTTTATTTGTAGTCCGATAGGGATGTTTCAAATCAAAAATAGAGGTTATTGGCACAAATTTCTGAGCAATACTGAACCAATTTCCAAAGTAGATCGACTCAATCTGGTAAGTGTCGCCGACTAGAACAAGCAACTTAAGATCTGTCTTTTCTAATACTTTTCGCATATCAGCATTACTTACTGTGCTGCACTCATCTATAAAAAGGACGTCACAGTCCGTATCGTTGTTCTTCTTAGACAGGAACCTTGCTATCGTGCTATAACTACTGTTTCCAGCAGTAACTTTTCTGCTCATATTATCTACGGCAGGATGTGTATTTGCCAGATATATCTTTTTCTTATCTGCCCAGAAATTTGAGATATGCTTAATTAATGTTGATTTACCAGTACCGGCTGATCCATATATTAGAGCAACATGTGAATTGGAGAACATCTGGCGCAGCGTCTCTTTTTTACTTCCGTCATCAATTTCATAAGACTCCCGTGTTATCCAAGAATCAACGGAGTTCGTATACTGAGACACTCCTGTAGCAGCAAGCTCTTGCAGTTTCTTAATTATCACAGTGCTATCATCGGCATACCCCTTTATGTAAATATGTTCCTTATAAACTTCGAGCTTTCGGTCAACGTGTTTATAATAGAGTGAGTTATTATATTTTCTAATTAGACCATCAATATCATCAAAGCTCTCAATATCCTTTTTAGAAGTAAAAAGCTGTCCTTCAATTTCTGTATTATTCTTGATAAATCTCGCGAAAAGTTCATGCTCGCGTCCATCTATTGGTATAGATTCAAACAGATCGTAAATTCGGGGATTATGCTGTCGTAGCGAAGTACAATAAGGCATTTGATCAAACGGCATGCAACCATAGTTTAGATAAAGATTGGAGAGCCCGCCGCACTGTTCGTTCCATAACTGCCACTTTATAACCCTATTATTCATCTTGTGGAGCAGATACCGGATAACATTAGCGCTAGGCTTACTATTAATAACAACATCCCGACATTGATCGAGAAGTTCAAATATTTTTACCGACTGAGCACGTGCAGTTATTTGGGCTTTTATGTATTCGAAATAGCTCCGATCGCTTGCTACTAGCTCGTTTAATGACATTCTTACGGTGCTAAGGAATTTCATGAGCTCCTTATATTCATTGGCAGATGCACTAATGCTCACCCGCGCGCCAAATATCTCTGATAGGTTCTCCCATTCGCATGGACGAATAGAAACTGACCAGCTATCAATAACCTGGATCGTCATATCCTTGTTAAGTATATGAATTGTGTCGTTATGAATGGAGAATTTCACTGCATAGTTATCAGTAATTTCATGCTTGGTAAACGCAATTACTCGATCAAACTTGCTTGCTTTGGCATTTGCAGCAGTGAATGTAACCTCGTAGTAAATATTCTGGTTTACGAAGAACGGCTTAACCTTCTGTACATAGTATCGATCACTATATGGAACGGGCCTATTTAGAACGCTTGGAACTTCAATTCTTCCCGCAATCATAGCATAATAATCCGAGAGCTCAGTATCTGTATTTAACGGAAAATCCTGAATATTTCCGAGAACCTCTAGGTTGTATGTATCCTTGAGATATATTTTTATCCTTAAGAGGTGTTCATAATATTTCAGCATTAATCGTTCCGATCCGTCCTTATCTACCGTGTAGTGGGAGACAGATTTCTGAAGCATTTCATGGAATCTATAAAGAAAGCGCAAATCGCCACGCGCCTGCATATTTTTTAGAGAGGCAACATTTAGAGCATAATCATTTGGATTGATATCCACCCCATTAGAGAACGCTTTTATGGCAACATACTCAACAAAATTTCTTACATGACCAAGTATGTTCTGGCTTAGCAAACCTCTTTCAGATGTGTCAAATCTTGAGATGTTATCGCAGATTACCTCATTGGTATCTAGGATCGCTTTATCTATTCTCAACATACTCTAGCCTCCTGTACCTACTAGTTATCTCAGAACACTCACTTAGCTATGATGTTCAATTGAGCATCATAGCTATATAACGGGAACATAGAATTCATGGCCTCTATGAATATTGCGCATTCTAAACTTCTCATAATGCTATAATGTGCACTTTTTCTAGCTTCCCATCACTTGCTTGATTTGCTCCGATTCAACTTCTCATTCGCTATTTTCAATTGGTACCAACATTACACGCAAAATGCGGCGTACAGCGGCACCGTCTTTTTCCCATCCTCAAATCCAAAGTTTTTGGTGGACAGTTTGATGGCGTACTGCGGTTTATGCGTATCCATGTAGACGTTCAGGCTTTTGGCCTTCGTGTTATCCGCCGACTTGACCTCTAGGGGGATAATCTTGCCCTCCCGCTGGATGATAAAATCCACCTCGGCGCCGCGCTCGGAGGTCCAATAATAGCTTCTATATTCATTCGCGGTGAGTTGGCAGCAAACGTAATTTTCCGTCATGCCACCTTTGAAATCATCCAGCTCGCTTGAAAGATATATAACGTCCTCGGCGACGATATCTTTCTTGGCGCAAAGCAGACCCACATCGGACACGTAAGTCTTGAACGAATCAATGTCCCGATAGTTTTCCAGCGGCTTCTTGGGCTGCTCCACACGGTAGATACGGGTAACGATGCCGGAGAGGGACAGCCATTCAATGGCGTTTTCAAACTCCGCCGCTCGCGCCCCCGTTTTTATCAGCTTATATTGAAATCGGGTATTCTTCTTTGAAAGCTGGACGGTAATATTGTCATAAACCAGCCTAGTTTTCTTGATTTCATTTTGCGAGTTATATTTGCTCATGTCGTTGAGATAACTTTGAAGTACCATATCCTGCGTGTGTCGCACCAGGATAAAATCTCTGGTTTCCAGGTATTTGCTCACGCAATCCGGCATGCCGCCCACAACCAGATACTGACGGTAAAACGTCAGCGCCGCATCATGCAGCACAGCCGGCATAGGCGTATCGTTCTGGAAGCAGCCTTTAATCTGCCCGACAAGCTCGCTTTCACCGCAGGCCAGCAAAAATTCCTCCATATCCATGGGATGGAGCGTTTTCATATCTACTTTGCCGACCGGAAACGAAAATCGCTCCCGATTAACCGCTACGCCCAGCAAACTGCCGGCAACGATGATATGATATTCGGGCGCATTTTCACAGAAGTATTTCAGCGAGGTCAGCGCCCGTTCGCAAAGCTGCACCTCGTCCAGCACGATCAGCGTCTTTTCACGAATGATGGTTTGCCCCGACATACGTGATAAAATGGGGATCAGGTAGCCAGGGTCGATACTCTCTTCAAAGGTTTTAACAAGCAATGGGTCTGTTTCAAAGTTAAAATAGGCGACGTTCTCATACTGCGTCCGCCCAAACTCAAGAATGGAATAGGTTTTACCTACCTGCCGCGCGCCCTGTAAAATCAAGGGCTTGCGGTAGGGGCTGCTCCTCCATTCTGTCAGATATTCCATGATTTTGCGGTACATCAAAGTGCCTCCATATGGATAATAACGCTATTGTATTATATTATCGCGTAAAAATCAAGGGAATATTCTTGATTATCTACATTATATCACGCGAATAAGCGATTTAGATTTTTGGTGACTTGTTTTTCCCTGTGAATATGCGGACGCCATTTGCTCCAGTGTTAATTCTCCGCACGGATTTTTTTATATGCTAATCTGCGCAAATTTCGCTTGTCCTCGGGAAACAGTAAAAGCCGGGCCCATAACGGTTCGGCTTTTACTGTTTTAAATGATGTTTATTGAGGGTATTCCTCTCGGATCGCACTAAGTGCGGATTGCAAATCATTGCAATCTTGTGACAGCATAATATCTGCGCCAATCAATGTCGCTGCAATGTGAGGGCATACGCCGGATTGTCCACAATCGCAGTATAGCTCTTCAATATCCAGATTGTCATACAGAACAACCTCAGTCTGGATTTCTCTGCCTCTTTCGATGAATTCCGCATTAAATACCAATTCTTCGTCTTGCTCCATACGAATCAGAATATCACCGTGCAGTAAAGCATTAGCCTCGTTTCCTAGTCCCTCATTAAGTCTTTCAACGGCGTCTACGATATTCATCTTATGTTTTTGCATTATTTTTTTCCTCTTTCTTTTTATTAGTAAGTAATCGATTCAAAATTTCAGCGCTACGTAGCTTTGATGTAAACTGCAGATGCGAATAAAGATCAGCGGTGGTAGAAATAGTGCTGTGTCCCAGCCACTGTTGGACCTCAATAAGCGGTATCTGAGCATTAATCAGAAATGTGGCGCAGGTATGTCTAAGGTCGTGGAATCTTATTTTGCGCAGCCCGCTTTTCTCTAGCATCGAGGAAAATCCTCGACTCAAATTGTCTGGCACCAGTATCTTCTCGCTTTCATCCAAACACACATATCCGGACGCCTTGCGCCTAGCTTTCAACAGGCAGTCGATAGCCGGCGGCATCGGAAGCGTGCGGTAACTGGACTTTCGCTTCAAGATGTCCCGCGCGACCAAGCTGGTTTTTCCGTTGACCTCGATTTGAGTAACTGAATGAATAATACGTATAACATGATTTTCGAAGTCGATGGCTTCCCAACGCAGTCCCAACACCTCACTGCGACGCAGACCGTAAAACAACCCCAAAGTCACCGGAATTTCAAGAATTGAGCCGGTAACTGCCCGCAGTAGTGCCGTTGCGTCCTCAACAGAGTAATAACCTGCGAGATAATCGGCTTTCCGCGGACGTGTCACCCGATCGGCAGGGTTCGATGGGATCAGTTCCAACGTAACCGCTTTTTGCAGCGCCTTACGGATATTCGCGTGATGACGCAACACCGTTGTTGGCGAAAGGCCTCGAGTTAATAAGGTATCGTAGTAGCCCTCAATATGCTTTGGCTTTAACTGACTCAACAGAGTACTCCGTTCCTGAAAATACGGAATTATCGCGGATTTAACCACATATGAATATGTCGCAAACGTTGTCGGAGCGACTGTCGGCTCAATCTGCCGCAGCCATTCCTCCATATAGAGGGCAAAGGTTATCTCGGTCGGCTGAGATATGCCTTGAAACTCCACACTAAACCGTCTGCGTAATTCCAATAGCATTTCTTCTGCACGCTTTTTATTCCCCCTTTCTTTTAGATGAGTAGAAATAGATTTCGTTTTTCGCTTTCCACTCGGTTCTTTGTAACTAAGAATCATGTGCCAATAGCCATTTTTCACTCGTAAGTGTCCTGCTACCATTAAAATATAACCACCTTTCAAACTAGGTAGTTATAACTATAGCAGTCATGACAATTCATGCCGGCAGACGTAGCGGACTCAAAATCCGCCGCTGGCAACAGCAACGTACACAAAAGGTTGGTCAATTCCCGTTTTACAGATTTATCAATATTCTCACTTTGTAAACCCTCCATCCTTATCAGCACCTGCTTGTCCCATTTATCTCCGGACATTGCGGGTGCTTATATTTATTTGGAACTATATAGAAACCGGCTGATTGCAGCTGTTTTTATTGGTAGCATAAATTGCCTACGCACATGGTGAGCGCCTGTTTCCCGTGGGCACAGGCTTTTCTGAAAAAATTATCGAGATTGAAGGCGATCCGGGGCAGATAGCCCGAGTCCTCCAGGAGCGTGAAGAGCGGGAAGAAGATTGCCATCGGGGGCAGCATGACGGAAACGACCCACGCCAGCGTTCTGTACACCCCGTCCACTAAAAGGCCCTTCAGCCAGGCCGGGGCCGAGAGCCAGGCAAACAGCGCCGAAAGTCTGTCCTCCAGCCAGAACAATCCGTCGGCCAGCCAGCCGGAGGGATAATTCGCCCCGGTGATCGTTACCCAGAACACGCCGAACAAAAGCAGGATCATTATGGGGATGCCGGTAAGCTTTGAGGTCAGGAGCTTATCGATTTTGCGGTCCCGCGCCGCGTAATTGTTTTTTTCAAACATCACGGTTTCGCGCCCGACGCTCTCGCATGTCTCCACGATCCTGGTGACGACGCGGTCCCTGAAGCTGTCGCCCGTCACCCCGGCTTCCTCGAGATAATCCCTGGCCTCCGCGATATTCTTAGACAGCTCGCCGTGCCGGACAATGTCGACCCCCAAATATTCCTCCAGGGACCTGAGCAGGCTCTCGTCCCCTTCGAGGATCTTTAAGGCGCTCCAGCGGCTGCTGATGCGCCCCTGCAGGACTTTTTCGAGGGCTGGCTCAAGCATGGCGACGGCCTTTTCGACCTCGCCGTCGTATACGACGCGCAGCGGCGCGGTATTCCCGCTTTCTTCCGCCAGGGCCGCCACCGCGTCCATCAGTCGGTCGAGGCCTTTGCCGCTGCGGGCGCTGGTGCCCACCACGGGCACGCCCAGCCTCTTTTCCAGCAACGCCAGATCGATATGTATTTTCTTTTTTTTTGCTTCGTCCATCAGGTTGACGCAGACGACAACCTTATTCGTGATCTCAATTGTCTGGAGCACCAGATTCAGATTCCGCTCCAGACAGGTGGCGTCGGCGACGATCACCGTCACGTCCGGCCCGCCGAAGCAGATGAAGTCCCGCGCGATCTCCTCCTCCGCCGAATTCGCCATGAGCGAATATGTCCCCGGTATGTCTACCATGACGAAATTTTTGCCTTTGTGCCAATACCGGCCCTGCGCGTTCGTCACCGTCTTTCCGGGCCAGTTCCCGGTGTGCTGGTTCAGGCCGGTTAGGCCGTTGAACACCGTGCTTTTCCCGACGTTTGGGTTGCCCGCCAGCGCGACAACCTTATCCTGCTTTGTGATTTTTACAATATTCAGGCCGCAGCAGCTCAGTACGCCGGCCCCCGTCGATTCTCCTGTCAGTCCCACTGTTGATTCTCCCTTATATAATTTGGGGCGGAATCCGGTCCGGTACGCCTTTTCCGCGCGATACCTCTCGCGGTTTATGTACGCGCAGGGCCCGGAGCCCGACCCGCCCCATGTTCGATTATGATACCGATACCATGATTTTGCTTGAGATATCCGAGCGCAGGGCTATGACGGCGCCCCGGATGAGATACGCCACCGGATTGCCGGATGGGCTCTCATACAGCGGCTCGATTTCCGTGCCGCCGACAAGGCCCAGATCCAGCATACGTCTTCTTGTGGCGCCATCTGTTGTAAGCGCCGCGACGCTGGCTCTTTTCCCGATCGGCAGCTGATTGAGAGGTATCTGGCTGATATTCATATGAAGTCCTCCAAAAAAGATAGCGCAGGGAAAATAAGTTTCCCTACGCTAATATATGGCTCCTAAGCTGGATGTGTTACGAATATACTGAATTGATTCGAGAAAATTTAAAAAGGTTGATTCGTATGAATGACAATGAAAATTCGAGCTTCCGGACCGTTCGGGGATATCAGCTTGCCAATCAGCAGGAAGGGCAGCTGACCCCCGCCATGGAGGACTATCTGGAAATGGCCTACAGGCTCTGCCTGCAGAATGAGTATACCCGCGTGGGCAAGCTGTCGGAGCTTTTAAATGTCAAGCCCCCGTCCGCCTCCAAAATGATCTTCAAGCTGGCGAACCTTGGATTTCTGGAATACGACCGATATGAGATCATCCTCCTGACGGAGAAGGGCCGGGAGCTTGGCGCCTATCTGCTGCGCAGGCACAACACGGTGGAGGAGTTTTTAAAGCTGATCGGCTGCGCTAATCCGCTGGAGGAGGCGGAGCTCATCGAGCACTCGCTCAGCCCTTCCACCGTCCGGGATCTGAACGACCTGCTCGAGTTCTTCAGCAGCAACGCGGAGGCCCGGTCAGCGTACGAAGCATACAGGGCAGGCAAGGGCAAGTGAATTTAAAGGATACCCCCTTCGCCGCGCTCAGGCTTTTTTGCCGCCACTTCCCAGAGCATTTTGGGCTTCTTGTACCGGTCCATCCGGTATTCGCCCACATGGAGCTTTTCCCAGCCGGCAAACAGCGCGTCTATCTGAGGTTGGTCAAAAAACCTTTTTTCGGTCCCGCCGATGCGGTAAAAGTTTTCCTCAAGGCGCTCCCCTTGCCCCGCGCCGTAATGAACGTCGCTGACGGAGTTCAAGCGGCACAGCAGAACGCCGCCGCTTTGAAGGACGCGCCCGATATCGCCCACGATCCGCACCGTGTCCGCCCAGCTGAAATAGTGCAGGCACAGATCCGCGATAACGACGCGGAAGCCGCCGTCGTCAAAGGGCAGGCCGTCCCGCATGTCGGCCACCATGCCCCGCGCCGCCGGCACCTCCGCCCTCAGCACCGCGATCGCCTCCTCGGAGATATCGCAGCTGACGACCTGAAATCCCCGCTCGGTGAGATAGAGGCTGTCGTTGCCATGGCCGCAGCCCAGGTCCAGCACGGGCTGGCGCCGCGATGCCTCCAGGACGTCTCCGTATTTCTCGAGCCACAAGTCGTAGACGGGCTTTAAGCTCTGGCGGCCCGTCCTTATTCCGCTCCTGTTTTCCGCCTCGTTCATCGTGCCCTCCAATCATCATACGCCGGTAAAGATAAAACCTCCGTTCATACTCTGAGCGGAGGTTTCGTGTTTTCAGGCTGTTTTATTCCTTGACGATCAGCACCGAGCACGGGGCGTCCTCGATGACGCGCTTGGCAACGGAGCCGATAAAGAACCGCTTGACGGGGTTCAGGCCGCGGTGCCCCATGACGATGAGGTCGTATTTCCCCTGGCACGCCGCGTCTACGATTTCGGGGTGGGCGCTGCCGACCCTGACGAGCTTGCCGACGGTGATGCCCGTACAGTCGGCGCTTTTGATCATGGTGTCGAGCAGCTTGTCGGCGCTCTCCTCCTTGATCTTGATGAGCGTATCGCGGACGCCGGCATATTCCCCGGAGATCGCGATTCCCATCTCCGTATATGCCACGTCGCTTTCAATCTCGACGACCGAGATCAGCGTGACCTCGGAGCCGTATTTCTTCGCGATGGACACAGCCTCCTCGAAAGCCTTTTTTGACGCGGCGGACCCGTCGACCGGGACAAGTATCTTTTTCAATGAAATCACTCCATTTTTGTACGTTTTATTGGTAAGCACATCATAGCATATCCCGGCAAAAAAACCAAGCCGGTTTTTGATTCAGACCGGCGCCGCCTGTCCGCCCGTTCGGCCTGCTGATGAAATTTTCGTATTTTTTATCTGGACAATCGAGAGAAAAAAGACGAAAATAGTAAATAAAGTACATTAAATGGGAAGTGGACTTTTGTTGTTAAAACATGAGGTCGGCATTCATGGATAATTCGCTGAATAACAGCGTCCTTCGGCATATGCCGCTGGCGTATGGCCTCCACAAAATCATCCCGGACGACGGCGGCCGCCCCCGCGATCTTGAAATTGTGGACGTCAACGGGAAATTTGAGGAGCTCACCGGGCTTTTCGCCCGCGATATCATCGGCCGCCGCGCCTCGGAGGTCATCCCGTGGCTTCTGGACGGCGGCTTTGTCTGGCCCGCCTCCTCCGGGGACGGCGCGCAAACGGGCGCGCCCCTCCGCTGTGAGCGGTATGCGCAGGCATTGGGCCGCTGGTTCTTCGTGGAGGGCTATTGCCCCGAAAAAGGATACTGCGTCACGCTCTTCTCAGACATCACCGAAGAAAAGGACAAAGCCGGTGCGGCGGCCGAAGGCGAGCGGAAGCTCCAGCGCTATCTGGACTTCGCCCCTCTCGGCCTCATCGTCGTCAGCAACCGGGCCGGGCTCGAGGAAGCCAATCCCGAAGCCTGCCGGATCACCGGCTATACGGCCGGGGAGCTCTGCCGCCTGAATCTCCAGCACCTCATTGAGCGGAGCAGCCGCATCATGGCGCTCATGTTTTTCAAAGACCTCCTGACCGCCGGCGAGGCCGCGTGCCAGCTGCAGATCAAAACGAAATCAGGCCAGACGCGGTGGCTGACACTGAACGCGCGCACGGTCTCCGAGGACCGCCACGCCATCTACTGCCAGGACATCACCTCCTACAAGGCGCTGGAGGACGACCTGGTGGAAAGCGAGCTTTTATACCGCACGTTTATCAACGCCAGCAACGATGTCATTTACCTGAAGGATGAAAATCTCCGGTACGTCATCGTCAACAACGCGCTTTTGGACCAGTTCGGCTGTGAGGGCTCCGAAATCGTCGGCAGGACGGATTTTGAGTTCCGCCCGGGGGACGTCTCCTGTCAAGCGGAGAGCACCGACCGGGAGGTCATCGGGCGCAAAACGGGCAGCGTCTCCAAGATGGCGGCCGACGGCAAGATTTTTGAGGCCGTCAAGTTCCCAGTGTCCATTGGCAGCAGGAAAACGGGCGTGGGCGCCTATATCCGGGACGTCACAGAGCGGGAAAGGGCGTTTGACGAAATCAAGTACCTGAGCTACCACGATCATCTGACGGGCCTGTTCAACAGGCGGTATTTTGACAGCGTGCTGAAAAGCATGAACGACGAGCGGTTCATGCCCCTGGCCGTCGTGATGGCGGACGTCAACGGGCTCAAGCTGATCAACGACTCCTTCGGGCACACCGAGGGCGACGCACTGTTGAAAAAAGCCGCCGAGGTCATCACCCGGGGCTGCCGGAAGGACGATATCTCCGCCAGGATCGGCGGCGACGAATTCGTCATCCTCCTGCCAAATACCGACAGTACGGAAGCCGGCAAAATCGTCCGGCGCATCAAAAAGCTGCAATCCAAGGTCACCATCCGCCAGCTGAAGCTCTCTCTGTCCTTCGGCTACGCCGTCAAGCACGACGTCCGATCCGATATCGAGCTGGTCGTCTCGGAGGCCGAGAACAAGATGTACAAGAACAAGATGCATGAGAGCGCGACCACCCGCAGCAAAACGGTGGGCATCATCATGCAGACGCTCTACGAGAAATGTATCGGCGAGACGGAGCACTCCAACAGGGTCAGCCGGATTGCGGCGGCCATCGCCACGGAGCTGGGGCTGAACCCCGAGCAGGTCAATCAGATCAGCGTCGCGGGCCTTTTGCACGACATCGGGAAAATCGGCGTGGACGAGCGCATCCTCAACAAACCGGGCATTTTCACCAGAGCCGACCGGGAGGAGATAGAAAAGCACGCCGAGTCCGGCTGGCGCATCCTGTGCAATTCCGACGAATACGCCCTGCTCGCCGACTACGTCCTCTACCATCACGAGTCCCCGGACGGCAAGGGCTACCCCAGGGGCATCAAAGGCGACTCGATCCCCCTGGAATCAAAAATCATCGCCGTCAGCGACGCTTTCGACGCCATGACGAACGACCGCCCGTACAGAAAGGCGCTCACCAGGGACGAGGCCGTCTCCGAGCTGGAAAAGAACTCCGGCTCGCAGTTTGACCCGGAGGTCGTCCGCATATTTGTGGAAAAGGTCCTCAGCGGCGGCTATGATATCTGACATGCGGCCTGAGGGCTGCCCCCTGTATGCGGGGGTGTCGGCAAACTAAAGGGCTGCCGTTACGGCAGCCCTCAGATTGTCGATAAAGCCCTTTGGGCTTTATCGACAAGTGGATACATGCAGCGCGCTCAGCCGCGCGCTGCATGAGAAGAGTCACTCCGGAGGCGCATGTCCTCCTGCGTGACAAATGATGAATTTATTTGCCGCTCCGGCGGCAAACTCTGCGAGGCTTTCCCCCTTGTGTATAAGTCTTTTGGCAAACTAAAGGGCTGCCGTAACGGCAGCCCTTTTATTTATCGCTGATTGAATAATCCTCGTCTTTGTAGATCATATCATCGATATCTTCATCTTTTGGGTCGGAATCATCCGAATACGATACATGTTTCATAGCGATACCCTTATTAATTAACGCCGGACAGCCGAGCTTTCGCGCTCCGCGCTCTCCAGCCCTTTCGTTATAACAGTATATGCTATTATATCAATATTTTGTAAAATGTCAAGCCTAAATTTTCGATCATCCGTATTGAACCGGCAGGTGAAAGCTGATATGATCGTTTCGGAAAAAGGATATTTATATCAAAAAGATTTTAAAGTAACTGTAATTTTGCCGGGTCGCACACGCGCCGCCGCATTGGCGGGCATGTCTCCGGCAAAGACATATTACAGCCGGAGGTTTAGGGCTTTGGACCGGTTTAAGCGCGCCATATTCCCGATGCTCATATTTTTCATCATCGTCGTCGTCCTGGTGTACCGGCTGTCGTCCTGCACGGCAAGCAGCACCCTGAGCGGTGGCGCAGCGCTGCCGTCATCGACGGCGTCCCCGGCAGCGCCGTCACCCACGCCGGCCTCTTCCTCCGGCCCGGCCGGTAATTATACAAATGACGGCATCACGGCGTTTTATAAGGGCGCGGGCTTTGACGTCCAGGATATCCGGGACGCGGGCGGCGCCACCGTCGTCCGGTATGGCGCGCCCGGCGCCGACGGCCGCGCCCTGTCGAGCTTCGCCTGGTTTGACAGGGCCACAGGCGCCCGGGACGTGGTGGCCGCCGGTGTCTCCGTGGACAAGTACGAGATCACGCCGGATAAAAAGCTGACGATTCTGACGACAGGGAAGGATGATCAGAGCGGCAGCCAATGGTTCCCGGAGCTCTGCACCTCGGCCTTTAACGACGCCGCCGAGGCGCTTCGGTACCTCAACGGGACAAGCCCGTATTTCATGCCGCTTGCCCAAAGCTTCACGCTGGGCACCGACAGCCCCGCCAGCCTGAAAAGCATCACCCTGGATGTTGACGCCGTGACCGTCAGCTTTGCGCCGCGGCCCGGCCGGGAGCACGGGTCCATGCCCAGGGCGACCGTCGCCAGCGGCAACGGCTGCTGCTACGTCACGTTTTACGGCACAGCGCTATCCTCCGGCTTCAAAGCGCCGAAGGCCGGCAGCGGAGACCAGCTGCGCAGCTTCGTCTCCGTGAAATACGACGGAGCAAATACGGTCCTGACCCTGAAGCTCGGCCCTGAGACCGACCGCTACAACGTCTCGGCAGGCTTCTCCCCCGACGACGGCATGCCCTACGCCGTACTGAAGTTCCGCAGCAACGACGCCATCTATCCAGCCTACCCCGCCGGCTGGTAAACTGCCCCAAGGCGCGGGCCGTGCGGGTAAGGAACGGCGGGAGCAAGCCCCCGCCCTACAGTATACTTGCAGTCGCTGCCGCGCAGACAGAGAAGGCACGTCTGGGAAGCCGCGGCTACGCAGGAACGTGACGCTATCCCATGCAGACCCCCATACTGCGAATAGAACTCCTGCCTCCCCGCAGCGTTGTCATTCCCGCGAAGGCGGGAATCCACGTATCCCCGTCCTCGTAGGGGCCGCCGCCCTCGGCGGCCCGCGCCGCATTGCCGTGCTGCGCAATGTGCGGATATAGAACTTTTCCCCTGCTGTTCGGCAATTTGATACAAAAAACAGGACGATACCAAATCGTCCTGCTTTATTTTCTGGCGGTGTCTGTCGAAAAACCTAACGCTTGATTAAATATTTTTCGTAAAATATGTTGAATATACCTTCAATATATTGAAATAACGGACATACGTTCTTGGAGGTAAGCCGCTTAAAGGAAATTGGTAACACACATGCGGCAGACACCGTCTTGCTTCGGTCGTCCGACTCTGCCCGGCGGCATATTTATGCAACCAGCGGAACATTGGCGCCGGCGTGAACGCCGGCGCATAAATGCTGTAATTTTAGATCGACAATAAATTGAACTTACATTCATTATATTTTTCGTCTATACTTCCCGCGTGATGGCGGGAGCGACGGGGTTTCCGGATATACCGGCGGGGATGCTTCACGGCGCGCGCTTCCGCAATTTAACAAGTCTTTGCTTGACGCGGGCGCGCGCTTGTACTATTCTGTAGCTAATCATAACGCCTGCTGCGGCCGACGGCCGCACGGGCCGCATTTATTTAGGAGGTCAATTATGGCTTATTTGGGTGAAAACATTAAGAAACTCGGCTTCGGTCTCATGCGGCTGCCCATGCTCGGCGGCTTTGACGGCGAGGTCGACCTGGAGCAGATGAAAAAGATGGTCGATCTGTTCATGTCCAAGGGCTTTACCTATTTTGACACCGCTTACGGATACGGCGACGGCAAGTCCGAGGCCGCGGCGAAGGCGGCGATCGTGGACCGCTATCCCCGCGAGAGCTTCCAGCTGGCCACAAAGCTCCCGGCCTGGGCCGGCCCGAAAACCGCCGAGGAAGCCAAGCAGATGTTCTGGACGTCGCTGGAGCGCACCGGCGCCAAATACTTCGACTTCTATCTCCTGCACAACATCGGCGGCAGCCGGCTCGATTCCTTTAACAAATTCGGCATCTGGGATTTTGTCCGCGAGCTGAAGGACAAGGGCCTCGTGAAGCACATGGGCTTTTCGTTCCACGACTCGGCGGACCTGCTGGACAAGGTTTTGTCCGAGCACCCCGAGATGGAGTTCGTCCAGCTCCAGATCAACTACGGCGACTGGGAAAGCGGCGGCGTGCAGTCCAGGAAATGCTACGAGACGGCGATGAAGCACAACAAGCCCGTGATCATCATGGAACCCATCAAGGGCGGGTCCCTGGCCAATCTCCCGGAGAGCGTGGCCAATATCCTCAAGGACACGGACCCGGCAGCGTCCCAGGCCTCCTGGGCGATCCGCTTCGCGGCCTCGCTCCCCAACGTCATCACCGTTTTGAGCGGCATGTCCACGCTGGAGCAGATGGAGAACAATCTCTCCTATATGGAAAACTTCAAGCCCCTCAGTGAGAAGGAAAAAGCCGTCGTCGAAAAAGCGCGCCTGGCGCTGGAGTCGATTCCCCGCGTGCCCTGTACCTCCTGCGAATACTGTGTCAAGGGCTGTCCCCAGGGCATCCGCATCCCCGGCTATTTCGACGCGATGAACCGCTATCTCGTCTACAACGACCTAGGCGCGGCCAAATTCGGCTACGCGCTGGAGCAGAAGTTCGGCAGCGCCAAGGGCTCCGAATGCGTCGAATGCGGCGCCTGCGAGTCCGTCTGCCCCCAGAAGATCAACATCGTCGACGAGCTGAAAAGGGTCGTCGCGGCGCTTGAGTAAGGCTGTAATATCAGAAAGGCACGGCTGCCAGGGCAGCCGTGCCTTTTTTGTCGCCGCGCGCTTTCGTCGGGGCAGACCTCGTCTGCCCTCTTGCGCCATGCTGTGGAAAACGGCACAGGGCGGACACAAGGTCCGCCCCTACGCCTTTATGCGCCCGAATTTTTTACACGGAGGCCAGCACCCGGTTATTGGCCGGAGCATACTGCTTCTGCGCGCCGGCTTCGGTCAGGAATTTCTGCAGGCGGCTGAGCTTTTCGTAGAACACCACGATGAGGTCTCCTTCTTTTGATTCGGCGATAGCTTTTTTCAGCGCCTCCAGCTCGTCCTCGACGACGGCGGCCTGAGAGGGCGGGAATCCGGCGGCGAGGACGGCATCGCAGAGAAGCCGGGCGACCTCGCCCTTTTCCCTGCCCCGCTTGTCCGTGTCCTCCTTGACGAGGATGCGGTCAAAGGTCTTGCCGCTCATTTCGCCGACTGCCCGGATGTCTGCGTCGCGCCGGTCCCCCGGCATGCCGATGATGCCGACAAGGCGGCGGTGCTCCAGGTTTTTGCACGCGCCGAGGACGGTTTCATACCCGGCCGGATTGTGGCCGTAATCCAGCATCACCGTGACGCCCCGGCAGTCGTAGAGCTCGAACCGCCCGGCGTTGTCCGTGAAGCTCATAAGCCCCGCCTTGATCTGGGTCGCCGGGATGCCCAGGCCGTACAGCGCCGCCGCGGCGGCCAGCGCGTTGTCGATATTGCAGCCGATGGCGCCGCCCAGCGTGATGGGGATTTCCCGCACATGGGCGACGTTGTACGTTTCCCTGCCGTCCCTGATGCGTATCCAGCCCCCGTCGTTGTAAACGCGGACGCAGCCGAGGCGGGTAAACTGCGCGTCGGCCTTCATGTCGTTGTAAAAGAGAATGGGCCGGGCCTTGATGCGCTTTAATACGGCCGGCGTCGTGGGGTCCAGCGCGTTCAGGACGGCGGCGCCGTCCTCCCTGACCGCTTCGGCCACGAGGGATTTCACATACACCAGATCGTCCAGCGTGCTGACGCCGTCCAGCCCCAGATGGTCCTCGGTGATATTCGTGATGACGCCCACGTCGGCGGCCTCATAGCCGAGCCCCTCGCGGACGATGCCGCCCCGCGCCGTCTCCAGCACCGCCGCGTCGATGGCCTTGTTGGACAGGAGCGACCGGGCGCTCAGGGGCCCTGAGTTATCCCCCCGCGCGATGCATTTTTTCCCGATGAACGTGCCCCCGGTGCTCGTCAGGCCCACCGTCATTCCCGTCGTCATCAAAACGTGCTGGATGAGCCGTGCCACCGTTGTTTTCCCGTTCGTCCCTGTCACGGACACGATGGGGAGACGGACCGACGACGCGCTCGGGAACAAAAAGTCCACAATGTCCTTGGCCACGTTGCGCGGCTGGCCCACGGAGGGATACAGGTGCATCCTGATGCCGGGCGCCGTGTTGACCTCCACGATGACGCCGCCGGTGTCGAGGATCGATTTTGAAATATCCTCCGTGACAATGTCGATGCCGGCGATATCGATGCCCAGGGCGCCCGCGGCGCAGACGGCAAGGTCGGCATTGTCCGGGTGGATGATATCCGTGCAGTCCACCGCGGTGCCGCCGGTGGAGATGTTGCCGTTCTGCCGCAGCTGGACCGTCACGCCCGAGGGGACGACCGTCTCCGGCGTCATGTCCTGCTTTTTCAGGAGCGCCTCGGCAACGTCGTCGAGGCGGATCCTCGTGAGCGGCTTTTCATGCTTTTCGCCCCGGTTCGGGTCCTCGTTGACGATATCCACAAGCTCCCGGACCGTGTGCGCCCCGTCGCCCGTGACGCAGGCCGGAACGCGCCGCGCCACCGCCCGGACTGCGTCGCCCACGACGAGGACGCGGTAGTCATCGCCTTTCACAAACTGCTCGATGATGACGCCCTTGGAATATTTGGACGCGCGGCTGAACGCCTCCCTGATCTCACCCGGGCTCGTCAGGTTCAGGCGGACGCCCTTGCCCTGGTTGCTGTCCAGTGGCTTGACGACGACGGGCGTCCCGATTTGATTTGCCGCCATCAGCGCCGAAATCTCCGAATAGACCACCTTGCCGTACGGCACGGGTATCCGGTGCTCGCCCAAAAGGTATTTGGACAGCTGCTTGTTGCTGGAGATATCCGCGCAGACGCAGGCCGTGGCGTCCGTCAGCGTCGATTCCACCAGGCGGGAGTTTTTCCCGTACCCCAGGCGGACGAGGCTTTCGTGGCCGATCCGCGTCACCGGGATGCCGCGTTTTTTCGCCTCGTCGACGATGGCGGCCGTCGAGGGGCCCAGCTCCGCCTCCGCGGAGATTTTGCGGAGATAGTCCATAAACTCGCCGATGCGGATATCGTCGCCGCAGATCAAATGGTTCAGGATAAAAACGGCGACCTTCGCACATTCCTGCCCGCAGACCTCGTTCTGGTACTCGTAGACGAGATAGTAAAGGGACGGCGCCGTGATCGTCCGCGTCCGGCCGAAGCTGACCTCATAGCCCAGGACATACTGCATTTCCAGGATTACATGCTCCAGCACGTGGCCGAGATAGGTGCCCTCCCGGAGCCGGTCCAGAAAGCCGCCCTCGTAGCCGAGGCCGCAGCAGTTTTTCCTCAGCCCCGGAAGCAGGCTGAGGAGCTTGTCGTTGAACATGGGGATATCCTTCGTCGGGATATCGCCGTAGGCGCCAATGTCGACCGTCATCTTCATGACGGGCTTGTGGCTGTAGATATTTTTTCCGCTGTAGATCGTCAGTTCACTGATGCTGATCTGATTCGCCTTCATCTGATTTAAAACGTATGACCTTTCTTTTTAATAAATCGAAGCCGTAGCCCTGCGGCAGCACGCTCACCTTGACGCCGACAATGGCCAGGATCTCGTTTTGCTGCAGCTCGGAAACGTTGGAGCTTTCGATGGTGCTGCCGTCGATGACCGATACGGCGTTCGTGCCGATGACCTCGAAATGCAGGTCCGGAAAAACCTTGACGGCGGTGTCCTCGTCGATGCCGATACCGATGACCTCCGGATTTTCCGCGATGCCGCACAAAAGCCGGCCGAACCGGCCGCGCTGGTCGAAATGCTGGTCGATGATCACGCCGCCGATGAGCCCGAGGCCGGGCGCCATTTTCAGGGTGCATTTTTTTGCCGGCTCGTTGTCGTCCCCCTTCACGATCATCGTCGAGCTCATGACGGATGCGCCCGCCGACGTGCCCATGACGATGCCGCCGGAGGCGTAAAGGCTCTTCAGCGCCGCGCCCGCCGACGTACCGCCCAGGATGCTGGTGATCCGCAGCTGGTCCCCGCCCGTCATGAAAACGCACTTTGACCGGCGTATTTTCTCAATATACGCCTCGGTGCCCGCCTCCTCCCGTGTGGCGATGTTCAGCACCTGGACGTTTTTTACGCCCAGCCGCGAAAATACGGACAGATAATTCTGCCCCACCTCCTCCGGCTTTTCCGTCGCCGTCGTCAGCACGGTGAGCACGTCGCTGCCGCCGAGCATCTCCGACGCCTGCTTGAGGATGACGCTGCCGTCAGTCTTATCTTCCGCCCCGCCGATAATCAGCAGATGGCCTCTTGTTACAGTTTCCAATGTATTCTCCCCGCCGTCTCAGGCCGTCCTGTCAAGGAGTAACCGGCCCATGGCAAAAAGCAGTTTGATGTGATAGCCGCCGTCCGTCACCAGGATATCCGCGTCGCCGCCTTCGCGCAGCGCGCCCTTGTTCAGCTTCAGGACCTTGGCCGGATTTTCGGTAAAAAGCCTTACCGCCTCATGGGGCGGCAGGACCGATTGCCTTATTATTTCCACAAAATCCGAATATAATGCCGATATCTTGCCGGCCCCGCCGGCCGGCGTGCTGCCGCCGGCGTCCGAGCTCACCGTGACCCTTGATAAAGCCCCGCCGTCGGCTGCCAGCGCCCGGACGGCCTCCGGCACCGTGAGGCCCGCCTGCTCCCCGGCCGTCAGATCGATGCGCCCGCCGCTCCTTACATAGTCGGCGGCCTGCCTGAACAAATCGGGATTCCTGTTCGTGTGCGTCGGGACGAACATCTCCAGCGGGAGGTCGGATTCCCGGACGGCCTCCCGCAAAACCCGCAGGCCGTCCTTCCCGTCGCCCACGTGCAGGTGGACCACCCCGGCCTTTTCTGTCAGCAGGCCGCCCAGATGCACCTCCGCGGCGATTTTGACGAGGGCGCACGCGTCCGGGCTGGTGGAGCGGTGGTCCGCGATGGCAATTTCACCCGCGCCCACCACCTTGTCGATAAACGTCATATCGGTGAGCAGGCTCCCCGTCAGCGTCACCGGCGGGACGGCGTAGCTGCCGGCGTAGAGGTATGTGGAAAGGCCCTGGGCCTCCAGCGCTTTCGCTTTGGCGTACAGCGCCTCCATGCGCCGGGTAACGCCGTCGGCGCCCAAAAGCCCTACCACGGCGGTGACGCCCGCGCTAAGTATCTCCTCCGCGCTGAGCTCGGGAAGCCTGCTCTGAAATCCCTGTTCTCCCCCGGCGCCCAGGATATGGACGTGCTGGTCGATAAACCCCGGGAATGCGGTGAGCCCCCGGCAGTCGACGACCTTTTCAAACAGCGGACTGCCGGCGATTTCGCCGGGCGGCGCGATTTTATAGATTTTCGAGCCGGCGATGAGTATATCCTTTTCCCCGGCCGGCTGCGGGCAGCAGCACGTAACGCTCCTGAGCAAAGTCAGCATAAATATCCGTCACCTCCGACGATGATATTTTGCAGACAAAACGCGAATCTATACGGCGCGGTAAATATTTGTTGCGCGGCCCCGAAGAATACAAAACTTAAAGGCGGTAAATCTATAAGCATCATTACGGCGTTAACGCCTCAAAACAAAGGTGAATTATGAAGCATCTCATCGCGCTGCTCTTTAAATTTATTATGGTCTTTATTCTTTTGGAGATTATGCTGGGGCTGCTCACGGCCCTGTCCTTCGGCCAGGCCCTCGTCGTATCGATTGCCGTGACGGCTGTCTCCTATCTCATCGGCGATCTTTTGGTCCTGGCCTTTTCCAATAACATCGTCGCCACGCTGTGCGACGCTGTCTTGTCGTTTCTGACGATCTATCTGTTCAATTACTGGTCAAATTACCCGACGATATCCGCCGTCAACGCGGTCATCTGCGCGCTCGTGCTGGCCATCGGCGAGATTTTCTTCCACCGGTTCATGGTCAGAACCGTCTATCCCAACCGCCGCAAAAGCCGCAAGCGCACATAAGCCGCGCGGCGGATAACCCGGGAGGAAGGATGCCCGCGTAGGGGCGAACTGTGTTCGTCTCCGGCAGTTCTATTAGGTTAACTCAGGAGCCCGTCAATCTAAAGGCTTCCCCTGGGGGAAGCTGTCGGCGCAGCCGACTGATGAGGGTCCGCCGCAGGCGGTTGAACTAAAAACCGTGTGACGCGCCGCAAGCCGCCCTCATCCGTCACGGCTTCGCCGTGCCACCTTCCCCAAGGGGAAGGCTACCAGTGCGCAGCAGCTTTGCTGAGTTAACCTAATAGCCATGTTCATGAATCGCCCCTACATAAAACTATAAGGATTTCCATGCCAGCTTTGTACGGCGCCGTGCCGGCAAGGTTCCCTCCTTCAGTCGCCTGCGGGCGACAGCTCCCTCGTCTGAGGGAGCCGGGGAAGAACGGGGATACGCGCGCGGCATGTAGGGGCCGCCGCCTTCGGCGGCCCGTTCCCCGGGGTGCGGTGCGAGGGGACGGCATGGATTGTCTTCGTAGGGGCGAACTGTGTTCGCCTGCTTCTGTCGGCGCGGCGGTGGCCTGTGGGGAAGGACCGACGGGGCGATGTGGGCTTCGTCCCCTGCGACGGATTCGACAGGAAAACAGGCTTGTATTGGATGAAAAAGGGCTTCTATTTGATGTTTTGGGACTGATTTGGAATAAAAATGCCTTGTAAACCTTTAAAAGGGGGCAGATTGGCGCAATATTTTCCTTGATATGTTACGAAAGTATTAAGCGTTGGGGGCTTGAAAAGCGGTCAAAGCGTTGGGGTTACTGGATAATTGATTTTCGAGAATCTTAATTTGTGCTATATTTATATTTTTAAAAACGCCGATTGGGGGCGTTTGTCGTTTTATGTCGAATGAGTATGCGGGTGGGAAGACGGCTTTCTCATAACGGAAAAGGCACGCTCAGTATGTTATACTGAGCGTGCCGATGAGGGGATCGCGGAGCGCTGACACAGCGCCGCAGCGGCCTGTCTGCGCCGGCGGCGTCACCGTTTCGGAAAGCGGCGTCACTCCGTGGGACAGAGGCAAAACGGATGGCCCGCGGGGTCCAGCATCAGTCTTGGCGATGTCGCCGAAGTATTGGGTATCCGCAACCGTCGCGCCGCACGAGAGCGCAAATTCGACCGCCGCGTTCACGTCGTCGGCATTGAGGTCCAGGTGCATCATCTGTGCCTGCTTTCCCGCTTCCCAGGGCCAGACGGGCGGGGTGTAATCCTCCACCGTCTGAAAGCTGAGCAGCTGCGCGCCGTCGGACGACCTGATCGCGGCCCAACCGTCCGCGTCGTGGAATTTTTCCCAGCCGAGAAGCCTGGCGTAAAAATCCGCCAGACGACCGGCGTTGCCGGCGTCGATGCATAATGCGCCCATCGATATCGAAGCTTTGCTCATGTTTTTTTACCTCCTCCGCCGCCTCAGGGCGGCTTTATCTGTCACACCCGGCCGATATCGCGGGCGGTCGACCAGGCCGCCTGAGTGGCCGAAAAGATGTTGCGCGGCGTTACGCAGTCGCCGAGGGCGTGAAACTCCGGCGCGGCGGCGGCAAGGGCCTGAGCCTCCTCGCGGAGGGGGCGCTGCCCGACGGCGTAAATAATCGTGTCGGCGCCGATGGTTTGGACGCCGTCCGGCCCTTCGACGGCGATACCGTTATCGTTAATCTCCAGCGCCTTTGTGGACGTGCGGATCGTCATATTCGGCAGCTTTTTAAGATACTCCCGGATGGCGATGCCGTGGACGAGCGGGTCCCCCACCACCATGCCCCCGAAGGCGGAGAACCGCTCGGAGGTCTCCTTGTCGTCGGGGGAGGCGCAGGTGCGCGGCAGCAGCTCCACAACCGTCACCTCCCGGCCCGTTTCGGCCAGATAGACGCCCAGCTCCAGTCCCACGAGGCCGCCGCCCAGGATGACCGCCCTTTTGCCCACGAGCTCCGGCCTGTCGTAGACGTCCTCGGCCCCGAAAACATTGTCGCCGTCGATGCCGGGGATGCGCGGCGCGACGGGCCGGGAACCGAGCGCCGCGATGACGACGTCGGGCTTGAGTGCCGCCACGCTCTCCGGCGTCACTTCCGTGTTCAGGCGCACCTCCACGGTCGACCGGGAGATGAGCCGCGCCTGGAGATCCAGATACTCCTCCAAATGCTTCTTGAACGGAATATGCGCCTCGCAGCGCAGCACGCCGCCGAGGCGGCCGGATTTCTCGCACAATATGACCTTGTGGCCCCGCTCTGACGCCGTCAGCGCCGCCTGCATGCCGCCGATGCCGCCGCCCGCCACGAGGACGGTTTTCTTTTTGCGGGGCGGAATGTCGAACATGCTTTCCAGCTCGTTGCCGATGACGGGGTTTGTGGCGCAGTAAAAGACACCGCCCATCGTGGAGTAGGAAAAGCAGTTGTAGCACCGCAGGCACCTGTTGATCTCGTCCTCCCGGCCCGCCCGCGCCTTCAGCGGCAGGTTCGGGTCGGCCAGCGTCTGCCGGCCCAGCGCCACCACGTCGGCCTGGCCGGAGGCGATGATCTCCTCCATCATAACGGGGTCCGTCAGCGCGCCGACGGTGGCCACCGGCGTTTTGACATGCTTTTTGATCTCCGCGGCCAGATGGACGTTGACGCCGTCCGGCATGAACATGCTGGGGTGCGTCACCATGCTGGCCGCGTCGATCTCATGGTGTCCGGCGGAGACGTGGATGAGGTCCACCTTGCCGTCCAGCGCTTTGGCGATGGCCGTGCCGTAATCCAGGTCATACCCGTCGTCGCCTAAGTATTCCGCGCCGCTCAGCCGAATTTCGACAGGGAAGCCGGGCCCCACGGCCTTGCGGATTGCCTCGATGGCTGAAAGCGGAAAGCGCATGCGGTTTTCAAAGGTGCCGCCCCAGCGGTCCGTCCGCTTGTTGTCCCGGGGCGACATGAACTGCGAAAACAGCCAGCCGTGGCCGCCGTGGATGGTGACCATGTTGAACCCGCACTGGCGGGCAAACGCCGCGCCCGAGGCAAACAGGCCGATCAGGCGCTCGATCCACGCCTCGTCCATGGCCCTGACCGGCACGCCGTCCGGGCGGACGCCGTCGGTAAAGCCGTAAATAAAGCCCTCCCGCTCCGCCATCACGTTGGCGTTGATGCCGGCGTGGTTGAGTTCCGCCGACGCCACGGCGCCGTGGCGCGTGATGGCGTTGGCCGTCAGCGTGAGGCTGACCTTGCCCCTGACGTCGTCGCCGCGCAGCTGGAAGGGATGGCTGTGCCCGGCCCGGGAGTCCACCATGAAATCGCCCACGCAGACGGAGGCGTACCCCCCCTGCGCCTTCAGCTCGTAAAACGCCGTGCCGTCCTTCGTCAGAAACCGGTCGGACGTGAGCCCGGGAAAATCCTGGGGCGAGGCGAATATCCTGTTGCGGAAAAGCTGCTTCCCCAGCTGGATCGGCTCGAAAAGGTGTTTATATTTCATAATAAAATCCGGAACGTCTGGCGCTCCGCCTCCTGTTACCTGCGATTATATCACGCAATGCCCCGGTGTGAAAATATGGAATTTCGAGATGGGCGGCGGGGAACGACGGCGGGCCGCCCCCTTCCAAGGCTCCCTCAGACGAGGGAGCTGTCGCCCGTGGGCGACTGAAGGAGGGAACCTTCCCGGCGCGGCGGAAACTCACACTCAGCCGCGCGGCACAAGCTTCACTCCTTCCGGCGCTTCGCGCCACCTCCCTTGTCCGAGGGAGGCAAGGCCGTAGGGGCGGTACGAATGAGGACGCGGGCGGCACGGACGGGGATAGCGGCGGCAAGGGCAGAGCCCTTGCCCTACCTTGTTACCGGGATCTTTTCCGGCGGTTTTTTTGTCCGCCGGCGCGTCAGGCCCTGGCTGCGGCGGCTGGTGTACATGTTGAGCGAGACGGCGGCGATGATGATGACGCCCTGGACAAACGTGGTGTAATCGGAGGGGACGCCCAGGAGGATCAGCATGTTGTTGATGATGCCGACCAGGAGCGCGCCGAAGATGGCGCCCACCACGCCGCCCTCGCCGCCGGCCAGGTTGAGGCCGCCGACGACCATCGCCGTTAAAACATTGCCCTCGTAGCCGCCCGCAGTGGTGGGGCCGGCCTGCATGTTCATGGATGCCAGGATCATGCCGCCGATGCCGGCCGAAATGCTGCAGATGACGTAGGAGACGAGCACGGTGCCGTTCGTTTTGACGCCGACGAGCTTTGACGCCACGGGATTGCCGCCCGTGGCGTACAGCCGCCGCCCGAAGACGGTTTTGCCCAAAATGACGGCGCAGAGGACGGCATAGAGGATAAAGATCACCTCCGGCATGGGGATTGCCCCGAACAGCCTGGCGTTGCCCAGCTGATACAGGATGCCCTTGTCGATGATCTGCACGAAGTGGCCGCCCGTGACCAGCAGCACGAGCCCGTAGACGATATACTTCGTCGCCAGCGTCACGACGAATGCCGGGATGGCGAAATACGTGACAAGGACGCCGTGGACAATGCCGACGGCGACGCAGGCGGCGAGCCCCAGCAGGACGCCCGTGATAAACCCGGCCGCCGTATACCCGCTGCTCTGGGCGCTCATGGCCAGAATCGACGCCGTCATCGCCGCCATGGAGCCCACCGACAGGTCGATGCCGCCGAGCAGCACAACGAAGAGCATGCCGCAGGCCATGATGCCGTACAGGGAGATCGCCAGCAGGATGCTGGAGAAGTTCGACGGCCTGAAGAAATTCTGCTGGAAGACGGCCATGACGACCGCGATGATGACCAGGATCGTCAGCCGCTGACCCCAGGGGTTGCCCAGGAAACCGATCACCTTTTTCATAGCGCGGCGCCCTCCCCGGTGTGCTGGCCGGAGGCGGCCAGCAGGACGGCGGACTGTGTCGCCTTTTCGTGCTCGAATTCCTCAAAGAAGCGGCCGCCGTACATGACAAGGATGCGGTCGGAGACCCGGGTCAGCTCCTCCAGGTCCGACGAGACCATGACGACGATGGAGCCGGACAGCGCCAGGGCCCGCATGTAGTGATACAGCTCGTGCTTGACGCCCACGTCGACCCCGGCCGTGGGTTCGTCCAGGAGCAGCACCCGGGGCTTCCGGGACAGCCACCGGCCGAGGACCACCTTTTGCTGGTTGCCGCCGGAGAGATTGCCCACCGGCAGCTGCCGCACCGGCGGGCGGATATCGTAGCTCCTGATGGCCTCCGTGGCGAAAGCGACCTCCTTTTTCCGGCTGACAAAGCCGAAGCTGGCCAGTCTGTCATAGCTGGCGGCGGCGAGATTTTTCTCGATGGACAGGAGCGGCACGAAGCCCTCGCCGCGCCGGTCCTCCGGCACCAGGCCGAAGCCGGCCTTGATGTTTTTCCCAACCGACCGGCTCACCGGCCTGCCGTTTAAGGCGATTTCGCCGCGGCTGGGCCGGGCAGCGCCGTAGACGCACCGGATGAGCTCCGTCCTGCCGGAGCCCACGAGCCCGCCGATGCCGAGGATTTCACCCCCGTACGCCGTAAAGCTCACGTCCCGCAGCAGGTCCTTGTACCAGAGCCCTTTGACCTCCAGGCGGTTGCCCTCGAATCTGTGGCGCCGCTCCCTGTTTTTGTCCTCCTTGAGTTCGTGGCCGATCATCATGGCGGTGACCTTTTGGGGCGTGATCTCGTCCCGCGTCAGAACGCCGACGTTCTCCCCGTCGCGCATGACGGTGAGCCGGTCGGCCAGCCGGTAGATCTCCTCCAGCCGGTGGGAGATATAGAGGATGCTCGTGCCCTTTTTGCGCAGGCTGTCGATCGTCTCAAAGAGCTTCTCCGTCTCCGAGGCGGAGAGGGACGCCGTGGGCTCATCCATGATGATGAGCCGGGCGTCCATGGACAGGGCCTTTAAAATCTCCACCATCTGCCGCTGGGCCATGCCCATGGAGCCGACGACGGCCGCCGGGTCCAGGTCGAAGCCGTATTTGTCGATGAGCGCGCGGACGCGCCGGCGCATCTCTTTTTTCCGCGTGAGGCCGTAACGGCTCAGCTCCTGCCCGATAAAGACATTCTCCGTGACGTCCAGCGCCGGGAACAGGCTGAGCTCCTGATAGATGACGGATATCCCGCGCTCTCGCGCGTCCTGCCGGCAGGCGATGGCCGCGGGCGCCCCGTCGATGAATATCTGCCCCTCGTCCATGGCGTAGACGCCGGTGATGATCTTGATGACGGTGGATTTGCCCGCGCCGTTTTCGCCCATCAGGGCGTGCACCTCGCCGGGCCCGATGTCCAGGTCCACGCTTTTCAGGACGGGGATGCCGCCAAACTGCTTGCAGATGCCCCGGCACGCCAGCAGGGAATTGTTCTCTGCCATTTAAACGACCGCCTCCTTCCTCTCTACGGGGCGCGGTTTTTTCTGGCCGAAGCGCAGCTTGTTGAACTGCGCGTCAAACGCCGTGACCAGCACGATGATGGCGCCCATGAGAATCCACTGGTAGGCGATCGGCAGATTGTACTTGTAGATGCCGTTGAGGATGAGCTGCATGAACAAGCCGCCCAGGAACGCGCCGACGGCGTCCCCGCGCCCGCCGCCCAGGACGAGCCCGCCGACAACGCAGGCGGCGATGGCCTCAAACGCCACGTCGCTCCCCAGCGTCACGGGCGCGGCGGCGTTCTTGGCCACGACAAAGGCGGCGGCGAGGCCCGCGCAGGCGCCGCAGATGACAAAGCCGCTGCCCTTGATAAAATCGTTGTTGACGCCCGACATGAGCGCCGACCTGGCGTTGGAGCCCTGCGCGTATGTATGCAGCCCAAAGGTCGTTTTCGTCAGGACAAGCATCATGACGATCATGAGGACGACCCAGACCGCCGTGATATTGTAGATGCCGCCGATCTTGCCGCCCAGGAAGGTGAAGCTGGCGTTCGTGATCGCCCGGGACTGGATGATGCCGCCCTCCCGGAAGGCGATGAGCATCGCCAGACCCGAATAGACGAAGCCGGAGGCCAGCGTGGCCACGAACTCCGTCAGGTGCACCCGCGTTACCAAAACCGCGTTTAAGAGGCCGCAGACGACGCCGGTCAAAACACCGGCCAGCAGCACCAGGGCGCCGGGGATGCCCGGGATGAAGGAGAGTCTGGCGCACACAAGGCCCGACACGGTGACGATGCCGCCGGTGGACAAGTCGATGCCACCGCCGATGATCACAAAGGAGGCCCCCAGCGCGACGATGCCCACGAGGGCCGATTCCCTGAACAACTCAACAAGGTTCCGCGCGTCCAGAAACGATCTGGTGGTAAACGAAAAGATGACTGCCAATATCAAAACGAGCAGCACCGATATGATTCTACGGATGTTTTTTGTATTCATTCTTTCTCAGGACCTCCAATATCAGCGGAGTTCTTGCAGTTTTCGCCGGGGCCTTTTACGGGGCCCCGCCGCCGGGCAGCGGCCCCGTAATAAGTGACTGTTCCGCGTCTGGAATACCGGCGCGGCCGCTACTGGCCCTGCACGTAGGCGTACCGGCTGACGCTCATGATGTAATCAACGTTGGATTTGTCGACGGGGATCAGCGTGTCGTAGACCACGGGCGTGGCCGTATAGCCGGCGGTGACGGCCGTGGTGCCCGTCTCGATGAAGTAGAGCGCCATGTGGAAGACGGTATAGAAGTGCGCGTAGGTGTCGGAATAGTTGGTGCCGTAGATCTGGCCGGCCTTGATGGCGTTAAGGACTGGGAGATAGCCGACGTTGCCGTAAAGGATGATACCCTCCTTGTCGCGGCCGGCGGCCTGGATGGCCTGCAGCGCGCCCATGGCGATATCGTCGGAGGCGCAGTAGACGGCCTGGAGCTGGCCGGGCTGGTATTTTGTCAAAAGGTCGCGCATGGTGGTGTTGGCGTTCTCCTGCGACCAGTTGGGGATGCTGACGTCCTCCAGCATCTTGCACTGGGTGCTGGCGTTCATGTAATCGATAAAGCCGGCGCCCATGCGCCCGATGGCCTTCTGCTCGGCCGGGGCGTCGAGGACGAGATAGCTGCCGGTGTTATTGAGCGCCTTGGCCACCACCTGGCCGGCCAATTGCCCGGAGCCGTAGTCCGTGCCCTGGAGGTGGAAGGTATGTACGGCGGTGGCGCCGCAGTCGACGGTGAGGACGGGGATGCCGGCCTTCTCCGCCTGGGTGATGGCGTCGTTGCAGGCGGCGGTGTCCATGGCCAGCAGCATGATCGCGTCGTATTTATCCGTGATGGCTTCGTTGATCATGGAAATCTGCTTGTTGATATCGTAGCCGGGGTCGAAGGCGGTGATGGTGACGTTGGGATAGATCCTCACCGCGTCTTTCCAGACGAGGTCGATGACCTGATTGACCTGCCCGGCGGTGGACAGCGGAATCCACGCGATCTTGACCGGGTCGTTGTAAATGTCTTTGCCGCCGCCCAGCTTTCCGGCGCCGGCCTGGCCGCTCTCGGTACCGCCGCCGCTTGGCGACGCGCCGGCCGACGCGGAGGGCGGGGTGCCGGGGGTCGTGGTGGCCGTGTTGCCGGTGCACGACGCCAGCAGGGCCGCCACCGTGAGCACGAGGAGGATCAGCGTCAGCGCTCTTTTTACCTTTTTCATTTCATTCCTACCTTCCTAAATTAAAATTGAGCGGATTCATCGGTTTACGCGCCGGGACACAAAAAACAGGGGGGCGCGGCAAGCGGGCAGACAGGCGATATTTTATGACAATTTTCACAAAATTCTTTTTCAGGCGCAGTAATAAATGGTAAAATATTACAGTCGCATTATACTTCATCCCCCCTGAAAATGCTTTGTATTTTATTACGGATTCGCACCGGCCGCTTTTGTGTTTTAAAACAGTTTGCTGCATATTTATGTATTCCGGCGGCCCGGGCCGCACCGCAAGGCCGGGTATACGCAAAGAGGCCAAAACCGCCACGGGTTTTGGCCTCTTTGTGTCCAATCTGACCTGACGACATCACTCCGGTCAGGCCGTTTATTTTATGCCCCTTCCATCGCCTTTTTAAGCAAAGCGGCGGTGCTGCAGGTTTTCCTGGGCCCGCCGTTTATCACAAGCATTTTCATACAGACGTCTAAAACCTCTCCAGTATCTTAGCAATATGGGCATTCAATGCTTCCTTTGAAGGGGACAAGGCACCTCCAAAATTCAGCCAGGCGGAATCCCTGCCATCCATAGGCCCTGTCATATTGCGTACAAGATCGTTAATAAATTGATTTTCAATCATGTTGCCGAAATGATTGACCAGCACTTCAGTGGGGGCGCCGGAGGTCGTCAAAACTGTCAGCCGCTGAATATAGGTAAGCAAAGGTTTCGTACCATTTTCAACATATGCATATCCGAATCCGGGCAGGCAAGTCCGCTCAAAGAAGGCTTTGACTATCGACGGTTCCGCGTGAAACCAGACCGGAAAGATAAAGACAAGGTGGTCTGTTTCCCGAAGCATATCCTGATACCGCTTTACCAGCGGGTCGCTGGAATTGCCCGTGCCTGTAAAAAATGTCCTGAGTTCGTCAGGCGTCATGGCGGGCTGAAATCCATCCTTATAAAGGTCGATCAAGTGATACGGCTGGTTGTTTGTGCGCAAATGCTCCGCCAGCGCATTCCGTATGGCCGAGTTCAGACTGCCTTCCAGTGGGTGCGCATAAATAATTGTTATCATCGTGCGTTCTCCTTTAATAGTTTGTAGTATTTTCAGCTACAGAATAGCACGTTTAATTTGTTGCGTCAATGGCTACAGATTGATTTTTATTATATATCATGCTACAATAATGTCAGAGGTGGCAGCTATGATTCGAAATTCACGTTTTTCCGTCGCGGTGCATTCGCTCATGATGATTGCCGCATCACAGGGCAAGCTGAAAATGACAAGCGGTTTGATTGCGGAAAGTACCGGAATGAACGCCGTAACAATTCGCCATGTTTTTCTCAGGCTGAAAAGCGCGGGCCTAATTGAAGTGAAGCCGGGGCCAGGCGGAGCAAAGCTGGCGATGGCGCCTGCTGAAATCACCCTTTATGCCATTTATGCCGCGGTTGAGGAGTATCTGTTTTCAGATATGTTCCATTTGAACCAAAACAGCGCGGAGTGGTGCCCGGTCGGAAGAAATGTGAATTATATCCTCACTTGTCGGTTGGAAAGCGTGATAGCTGCCGCAATTGAGCAGTTACGGTCTGTAACACTCCTCGATTTATTGGATGACCTGGGCAAAATAGAGCGGGATTTTTCGGCCCTCTGCTAAACGGCAATGTGCGCAGGTTTTTTTGACAAGCTGGCAGCAGCCCTTTACCGGGCTGCTGCTTTTTGTTTCTTCCCGTGCCATCTTTTTGACGTTGATAAGCCGCTTTCCGCTGTGTTAAGCTTTTAAAAGTTAACATAACAAGGAGAGCAACTTATGGTGTTAAAAAAGGGAATTGCAGTCCTCATTGCCGTGCTGCTTCTGAGCGCCTCCGCCGTTTACGCGAAGGCGGCCGCGATCGGCGACCTGGACAAAACGTCCGGCTACGCGAGAGCGTACGTCGAGGACCTGGCGGAAAAGGGCATCCTCACGGGCGACGAAAGCGGGAATATCAACCCGCAGCGGACGATCACGCGCGGCGAGGCCGCCGCCCTGCTTGTCCGGACCCTGGGCTCCCTCGGCATCCGGGCCGGCAGCCTGCCCGCGGCGGCGACGTTTAAGGACGTGCCGATGGGCAGCTGGGCCTTTCCGTATGTCGAGACGGCGTACATGGCGGGGCTCGTCAAGGGCGTGTCCCAGGACGAGTTCGACCTCAATGCGCCCTGCACCCGGGAGCAGATGGCCGCGCTCTTCGTCCGCGCGTTTGACGCGTCGGGCCAGTTCGAGGACCTTTCGGTCACCATCCGGGACGTCAGCGAGCTGTCGGACGGCGCGGAAATATCGGCGTGGGCAAAGGACAGCGTGCTGCTGGCGCTGAAGAGCGGCCTCATGAAAGGCACCCCCAACAATACCTTCAGCCCCCTGGCGTCCGCCCCCAAGGAGCAGGCCGCCGCCGTCATCGACCGCTTTCTGGGAAAAGTCATACAGTCTCCGGCCAAAGCAAGCGTTCCGATCAGCACGGATACGGGCGGTCCCGCCGTCGTTTTCAACGGCGACGTCATGGCGCTTTCCCACGCCCCGCTTGTCGAAAACGGCGCGGTGCTGCTGCCCGCGGACTTCTTCTACCGGTATTTCGGTCCCGCGGAAAGCGGGGCCGCAGTCACGGACAGCGGTACCACCTGCCTGGCGCTGCGGTGGGGGTATAACCACCTGAGCTCGGGATACGGCAATTTTTACAACACCCTGTGGTTCAAGGCCGGCGAAAAAACGGCGTACAAGAGCGGGTTTGTACAGCAAAGCCCCTTTGAGGACCCGGAGGCGTATGCCGCCAACGCCCTGCCTCTCCAGACGGCGCCTGTCGTGAATAATGGGGTGCTGTACCTGCCCCTGGAGGACATCTGCGCGATCACGGAAACACCCTACGATAACGACCCGGCGGCGAATACCGTTACCGTTACCACGGACGCGCTGGCGGAATATCCCCAGCTCCGCGCCGCCCTGTACGACGACGCAAACGTAAATCTTTCGCGCGTGCCAAGAGAAGTCGTGGCAAACGGTACCTTTACCCAGTCGATTTCCGGCGGCGACCCGCAGCCGGACGCGCAGATAAACCTGGTCTACAGTCTTGACAAGCAGGCAAACGGGGTGGCGTCGCAGACCGACCTGGAATGCGCCCTGCAGCAGGGCGGTGCCGCCAGAAATCTCATCTACAAGAGGATTTCCGCCCCCTTACTCAGCGTGGACGCCGTCACCGATACGATGCCGTCCGTCACCGTGACCTCCATTAACGACCCGATACCGGCGGATTGGCTGAACTCGCAGCGTCAGTATCTCAGCGACGTTTCCGCACTGACAGGCCTTGACCCCATCGGCACCGGGAAAAAAGTCGGGTCCGGCACCGTGAGCCAAAAGCTCGTCTCAAATTACAATAACCTCCCCATTGAAAGGCTCGGCATGGTGAGCCTGAACGGCCAGCAGGCCGCCGAATACGCCATCCGCTTGGACGGCGACGATATCATGCAGGTCTACGGCAGGACGACCGCCGACTCAAACCTCTTCAGCGCCGCTTTCAGCAAGGGGTATACCTATGAGATTGACCTCTACGTCGTTGGCAACACCCTTGTCCGTCAGGAATACCACTTCTCCGGCCAGAATCAGGAGAGCTCCGCGAGCCTTGCCAAGGTGACGATGGACCTCACCGTCGACTATCAGAACCTCGGTAAAATTCCGTCCATCACCCTGCCGAACGGCATCGTCGTCCAGCCGGGCGCGTAACGTCAAACGCCCCTACAATAGGAACAATAATATTTTCGCAGGGGCCGGATTTACACCGGCCCCTGCGTCGTTTTTTTGTGTCGTGCCACATTCCTGTGGGGCGCGACACAAAAACGGCGGGAGCAAGCCCCCGCCCTACAGTATTCGGTTTGAGGGGAATATAATGATTTCTGTAAGGGCGATTATCAATCGCCCGCCGTTCCCTTGCCCGGAAGCAAAACCTTATGCAGCGCGTATTCCCCGGTCACGGGGTCCTTGTCGGTATAATCGGCGTAGACGGCGGCATTTTCGCCCTGAAGCAGGGCGAAGCCGCGCTTCACGCCCTTTTTGAGCGGATTGGCCGCGTTGACGGCGGTCATCACCGGTTTTATCCGGCCGCTTTGGCTCTGCAGGACCCGCGGCAGCCGACCGGTCGAGTTGGTGGCCAGCCTGTCGCAGACGAGCGCGTCGCGGAGCGCCGCCCTCTCAACGCCCTCCAGCGCGCCGAAAAACTCCAGCGCCAGCGCTGTAAAGTCGTCCAGCGGCAGCCGGCAAACCTCCCGCTCCGCCAGAAAATCGCCCGCGGACATGAAGAGCGCAAAGGGCGTCATCCCCGTCCGCTCCAGGACATAGCAAAGCGTCCTGCGGAAGCGGCCGCTGTTGTACAGCCGCTCCAGCGCGTCCTCGGCGCCGTGCAGCCGTTTGAGCTCGGGCGCCGTCAGCCACGGCGTTTCGAGCACCTCATAGGGCGGCGCGGGATCGTACCGGCAGGGATACGCGTCCGGCCGCGCGCGCATGTCCGCGCCGTGCAGCAGCTTTAAAAACCCCAGCTGCAGCATGTGCGGCCGCAGCGCATACGCCGCGTCGAAGCTCCCGGCAAAGCTCCGCATGGCCTCCCGCGGCAGCCCGGCGATGAGGTCAATGTGCACGTGGATGCTGCCGAAGGAAACCAGCCGCCCGATATTTTCTTTCAGCCGCGCCGTATCCGTTTTCCTGTTGATCGCCGCCAGCGTTTTGCCGTTAAAGCTCTGCAGGCCGATCTCGAACTGGATGGCCCCCTTCGGCGCTGTTTCCAGCAGCGTGAGCGTCTCACCGTCCAGGAGGTCCCCGGCGATCTCGAAATGGAAGCAGACGCCCGGCGGGATGGCCGCCCCGTAATTGCCGATGATAAACCCGAAAATCTCCCGGGCGCGGGCCCTGTCGGCGTTGAACGTCCTGTCGACGAATTTGACGGTCCGCGTCCCGCTCGCCCCAAGCAGCAGGATATCGCGCTTTGCCCTGTCAAGGCCGAAGTACCGGACCTTCCCCTCCCGCCCCGACAGGCAGAAGGCGCAGGAAAACGGGCACCCCCGGCTCGTTTCGAGATAGGCAAGGCGCCCGTTCAGCGCGGCGAGATACGCTTTGCCGTATGGATTCGGCGGCTCTCCCGCCGGACAGTGCGGCGGCGCCGCGACGATCTCCCCGCCCCGCCGGAAACAGACGCCGGGTATCCCGTCAACCGGCGCGCCCTCCGCCAGCGCGTTTAAAAGCCGCGCAAGCGGCTCCTCGCCTTCGCCGGAAATAATAAAATCGACCAGCGGCGCGCTGTTGAGAACCTCCCCGGCGTTATAGCTGACCTCCGGCCCACCGAGGATGACAGCGGCGCCCGGCAGGGCCTTTTTGATGGCCGGCAGCAGCTTTTTCACAAAGCCGATGTTCCAGATATAGCAGCCGAAGCCGATCGCGTCTGGCTTTTTATCAATGATGCGCGCGGCGACGGCATGAAAATCCTCGTTGACCGTCCCCTCCAGCACCTCCGCCGTCACGCCGCCGGCGCCGTATGTCTCCACGCCCGCCAGCAGATACCAGGCCGCCAGAGACGAATGGACAAACTTGGAGTTCAGCGCGCAGATGACGGCCCTCACGGTCGCGCGCCCGGCTCGGCGCGTTTTTTCATGGACAGCGATATCCTCTTTTTTGCCGTGTCCACGCCGAGGACGGTGACCTTGACGATGTCGCCCACCTTGACGACCTCGGAGGGGTGGCGGATATACCGGTCGGCGACCTCGGAAATGTGCACCAGGCCATCCTGGTGAACGCCGATGTCCACGAACACGCCGAAGTCGATGACGTTGCGTACCGTGCCGGTGAGCTCCATGCCGGGCTTCAGATCGTTAAGGTCCATGATGTCCGTGCGGAGCATCGGCGGGGGCAGTTCGTCGCGGATGTCGCGCCCCGGCCGTGTGAGCTCCCTGACGATATCCCGGAGCGTCGGCACGCCGACCCCCGCGGCCGCGGCCGCCTTCTCCTCGCCCAGCTCCCTGACGCGTTGGGGGAGCGCTTCGACGCCCTCTCTATCCGCCATCGTCAGCGAGAACATCTTGAGCAGCTTTTCGGCGGCCTCGTAGGATTCCGGATGGACGGACGTGTTGTCCAGGATATTTTTGCCCCCCGGGATGCGCAGGAAGCCGGCGCACTGCTCATAGGCCTTGGGCCCCAGCTTCGGGACCTTTTTCAGCGCCGTCCGGCTCGTGAAGTGGCCGTTTTCATCCCGGTAGGCCACAATATTTCTCGCCACCGCCGTGTTGAGCCCGGCGATATACGTCAGCAGGTACATCGACGCGGTGTTGAGATCGACGCCCACGCTGTTGACGCAGTCCTCCACCACGCCGCCCAGGGCGGCGTCCAGCCGGGCGGGCGGCATGTCGTGCTGATACTGGCCGACGCCGATGGACTTCGGGTCGATTTTCACCAGCTCCGCCAGCGGGTCCAAAAGCCGCCGCGCGATGGAGACGGCGCTCCGCTGGGTCACGTCGAAATCCGGGAACTCCTCCGCGCCCAGCTTCGACGCGGAGTAGACGGACGCCCCCGCCTCGCTCACCACCATGTAGCTGACGGGCCGCAAAAGCTCCGAGATCAGCTCGGCCACGAAGATTTCCGACTCCTTGGAGGCCGTGCCGTTGCCGATGGAAATGACGTCGACGCCGTGCTTGTCGATGAGCCTCTTGAGCTCCTTTTTCGCCTCCTCCGTCTTTTTCTGCGGCGGGGTCGGATAGACGACCGTGGTATCCAGCACCTTGCCGGTCCTGTCGACAACGGCGATCTTGCACCCCGTCCTGTAGGCGGGGTCCAGCCCCAGGATGACCTTGTCCTTGACGGGCGGCTGCAGGAGCAGCGGCTTTAAGTTGAGGCCGAACATGTGGATGGCCTGCTCGGAGGCCCGCTCCGTGAGTGCGTTGCGCACCTCCCGCTCGATGGAGGGCGCGATGAGCCGCTTCCACGCGTCCTGGACGGCGTTTTGAACGACCCCCGTGGTGACGGAGCCATTTCTGACGAACGCGCCGCTCAGTATTTTTATAGCTGAATCGTCATTTAATTCAATAGAAACCTTGAGAAATTCCTCTTTTTCGCCCCTGTTGACGGCCAGCACCCGGTGGCTCGGGATCCTGGCCACGGGCTCGGCGTAGTCATAGTACATCTCATAAACGGACTTCTCGTTCTTTTCCGCTTTGGAAACGAGCCTGCCCTCCCGCAGCATGAGCTCCCGCAGGCGTTTGCGGCCTTCGGCGTCGTCGGAGACGTCTTCGGCGATGATATCGCCGGCGCCGGCCAGCGCCTCCTCCCAGACCGCCACGCCCTTCTCCGCGCTGACAAAGGGCGCGGCCAGCTCTTCCAGGCTCCCTTTTTTGATATCCTGCGCCAGGAGCAGGGCCGCCAGCGGGCCGAGCCCCTTCTCCCGGGCGATGGTGGCGCGTGTCCGGCGTTTCGGCCGATACGGGCGGTACAGGTCCTCCACCTCGGAGAGCGTCGCCGCGCCGTCGATGGCCCGCGCCAGCTCGTCCGTCAGCTTCTCCTGCGCCGCGATGCTCTCCTTGACCTCCCCCTTGCGCTTTTCAAGACTTCTCAGATACGCCAGCCGGTCGGCAAGCTCCCGGAGCACCTGGTCGTCGCAGGAGCCGGTCATCTCCTTGCGGTACCGGGCAATAAACGGGATCGTGTTCCCGTCGTCGATGAGGGTGATGATATTCTTTACGTGCTCAAGCCTGAGCTTAAATTCGTTTGAGAGCAGAGCGGCAATATCCATAACGATCCTCTTCAGTATAAAAATTTTACTTATTATAGCATAGCCTGCCAAAAAATAAAAACCTGACCGACCATGTTTTTCAGAGCGAAAACGGCAAAAGCGCGCGGCGGCTGCTCTTCGGCAGCTGCCGCGCGTCTTTTGGCTATATAGTGCGAGAAACCTTAATCCTGCCCCGAGAGCATCAGCGCGTTGTCCGCAGTAGGCGCGACGCCCGGCGGGGTCAGGACGAGGCCGGCGACCTCGTCCACCTTTAACAGCATATCGAAGGAGGCGGTCCTGACGTAGAGGTCGGTCCCCATATCTCCCCAGCCGCCGCTGCCCATTCCGTTCAGCGCGAAGAACGAGCCGTCCTTCATGAGCAGGTAGGAGATAAAGGGCTCGTCCAACTGGTCGAGCATCGGCTTGAACGCCAGCATATCCTTGCCGTCCAGCGTCAGCGTGCCGGATATCGGCGAGAGCTCCAGGGACTTTACCGTCACGTCGTGGCCATTGATCGCGCACACCTTGTCAATGTCGAATTTCCGCGACGTATCGGGCGCGCTGAGCGTCCAGCGCAGCTCCCATTTGCCGTCCAAGACCTTTTCGAGCTGGAGCTTGCCCTTATCCGTCATGAGATTTGTCAGGCCGACGGTGACGGCCCTGCCGTTGATGTCAGCTTTATTGCTGTTATGGGCGTGAATGGCGTAATACCGCTCGTTTGCCGGCAGCTTTTCACCGCCGCTTTCAGAGAGCTCCGTATCGCTCCAGAAGCCGCTGGAGGTGTTTATGCCGGGAACGCCGTCAATTTGCAGCCCGACGCCTTCAAAGCAGGATTCGTCCGTCAGCGCCGTGCCTGCCGGCGCCTTGATATCGAGCAGGACGTAAATGCCGTTTTTGTCCGCGATCGTCTGGAGCGCCGTGACCGTCAGCCCGTTGGCGCTCGCCGACTGCTCCACCGTGGCGGCCGTGCCGGCGGAAACGAGCGCGCTCTGCTGCGTTTCATCGGCCTCGAAACGGTTGGCCAGCCTGTCGTTCCACCGCGCGATGTATACGGCCCCGGCGGTCAGGGTGCCGATGGCCAGCACGGCGGCCAGGAGCAGCAGAAACCGCTTTTTATAGGGTTTTCTTCTCGGCGGCAGGCCTTCCGCGTTTTTCAGCGTGTCGGCGATTCTTTGGTGAAAGTTCTCCGAAACCTCCGGGAAGACGTTATCCCAGCCGATATTGTTATTCATTGCAAACCTCCTCATTATCGTTCAGCAGCGCTTTCAGCTCCGCTCTTGCCCTGTGCAGGCGGCTTTTGACCGTGCCCTCCGGGAGCTTCAGGATATCCGCCACCTCGGCGGTCCTGAAGCCGTCGATATAGTGCAGCACGACGGCGAGGCGGAGCTCCTCCTTCAGACGCATGATGGCGTCGTAGATGATGCTCTCTTCCTGCTCCGGGCCGCGCGCCGCCGGTTCCATGTACTCCTCAAGGGAGATGAGCCTTTTGTCCGCCCGGCGCATTTTATAGCATTCGTTGATGAGTATCCGGCACAGCCAGGTTTTGAAATACCGCTCATTTTTCAGCGTGTGGCGCTTTTCGAGCGCCGTGACGATCGTCTCCTGTACGGCGTCGGCGCAGCTGGCGTCGTCCCTGAGAATGGATTTGGAAATGTGGTACAGCGTTTTTTCGGCCGCCGTCACACGTTTTCCAAATTCGTCGATATCCATGTCATCACTTCTTCCTTTTGACGCCCGTCACTGCGGCGCCGCGACAGGCTGCATACGAGCCTCTCCGCCGGCCGGCATTGACGACGCTCTGTCTATTAGAGCGATAACGAGGTGCTTTGGTTCATTTCCATTATAAAATTTTGCAGAAAAAAGCAACACCCTTTCCCGCAGGAGAAAGGGCGCTGCTATCAATAAGCCGGTTCGTTTAAACTTTTCGCGGCTCGTATTTTGCCACACGGTCGAGCACCGGCACCAGGATCAGGGACACGACGGCGGTGATGATGAGCTCGGGGAGCATGTAGCTGCCGTTGTAGGTGAGCGAATACAGCCAGACGGGCGTGCCCTCCGGGGCGTAGCTGCCCCAGATCAGGATGCCGGAGAGGAAGCTGCAGATAAATCTCAAAAAAGCCACCGCCGCCGCGCCGACAGCCGCGCTGACGGCCCTGTTCTTAAACGGCCTGCCGAAAAACGCCGCTGTGCCCAGCACCGTAAACGCCAGCATGTAGTCCAGCAGGACAACGCCCGCAAACGCCCAGAAGGTCTGCGCGGGCGGGACGTTGAACAGGATCAGCATCTGTAAAAGGCTGTGGGTGAAGGCGGTGAGTATCCCCCACTTCAGTCCGTGCCGGTATGACACCAGGACGAGCGGCACCATGCTGGCCAGGGTGACGGTGCCGCCCTGCGGCATGGCAAAGATCGGGAACAGGCTCAGTACCGTCGACAGGGCGATCATCATCGCGCATTCGGCCAATGTAAGTATTCTGCTTCTTTTCATAATCATTCTCCCAACGTTTTTTTCGCCAGGCGCGCACCAAATAAAAAAGCACTCCCGATCATACGCAGAGTGCTCCCACCATTTCCTACGCTGGCATTATCCAGATCAGGTCAAGGGTTTACGCCGTCAATCCGCCGTATCTCAGCCGAGCACACTCAGCACCCCGTTATTCAGTTGGGTAAAATTATACCGTCCATCGCCGGCCTTGTCAATATGCCCGGCGTATAATAAGGGGGAGAGATGACTCTCTCCCCCCATCAGACTATCTATCTGCCGTATAACTGCCTACTGTCCGCTGACACTGCGCTCCGCCAACTCAATGGCTTTCTTTACGATATTGCCGCAGTCTCTCGACGAGACTTCGCCCCATCCGCCGTTTTTGACGGTTTCGTATACCCCGAGCTCCCGGGCGATCTCCGCCTTGAGATTGTCAGACATGATGCTGTGACGTCCACTCATATCCGTTCCTCCTTAATGTTCATCAAAGAAAACTTCCATCGTGGTGCGGCAGCTCTTCTCGTCTGCTCTGCGCCGAATCATCAGCGCAAGGTTAGTGTCGGCCAAAACGCGTTTATTATGCTGGCAGATATTATGCGCGCTGTTTCAATTTTCAAAGCCGGACAAGCAGCTTATTGATGCGCTCGCTGGTTTTGACGCGCTCGCCGTACACCCACTCGGGATCGAACCGGGCGTCGAAATTTTTGGCGAAGGAGTAATACAGCCCCAGCTTTTGGTAATATTTTTCAAGCTCATATAAAAGATGGCCGGACGGCTTCGGTCTTGTGATCTCCCGCTGCTTCTTTACAAAAAATTCGTCCACGTAATCCAGAAATACGCCCAGCAGCTCCGTGTCCCCCACGTCGAAGGGCAGCTTCATCAGCTTGTATTCGGCGGCCTCCGGCAGGCGGTACTGCCTGATGCTGTCCAGGACGAGCAGATAGTCGCGCACGTCCATTTTCCTGTAATAATCCAGCCGCTCCTGATTGGTGCTCCACAGGGCGAGCTTTTCCCTGAGCGGGAGGCCCTTGATGTCCATGATCGCCTCGCTGGGGCCCAGCACCGCCTCCTGCAGCGGCTCGTCCTCCGTCTCGAGGTTTTCCCGCAAAAACAGGTGGTCAATGCTGGTGGTGCAGACATACCCCACGTCGTAAATGCCCTTCCGCCCGGCGCGGCCGGCGATCTGCTTGACCTCCTGGGAGGTGATGTAGCGCTTTTCCTCGCCGTCAAACTTCTGCAGGTCCATAAAGATGATCCGCCGGATGGGCAGGTTCACGCCCATGCCGATGGCGTCCGTGGTGATCAGTATCCGGTTCCCGCCCTTGACAAAGGCGTGGTACTGCATCCGGCGCACCTCCGGCGGCAGGTCCCCGTAAATAACGCTGTTTTTGACGCCCCTGTCCTGAAAATATTTTGACAGCTCCAAAACGCGTTTTTTTGAAAAAGCCACCAGCGCGTCGCCCTGCTGAATCTCCCGGAGCTCAAACGGCGTGTCGCTCACCTCCAGCGGCGTGTCGCGCTTATATTCGATGATCTGATACTCGTCCCCGCAGTCCTCCAGCAGCCGCACCAGCAGCCTTTTGGCGTTCAGTGCCCCGCAGACGTGAATCTCCCGGCACCTGAGGCCCAGCAGGGCCCGCGTCCACGCAAAGCCGCGCTGGCTGTTCCCGATCATCTGCACCTCGTCGATGACGGCCACGTCGTACTCCTTCTCGATATCGAGCTTTTCGATCGTCGAGCAGACGTGGCGCGCGCCCTCCACGGCAAGTTCCTCCTCGCCGGTCAGAAGGCTCGTAGGGACGCCCTCGCGGTTGAGCCTCTCGTAGTTTTCCAGCGCCAGGATTCTCAGCGGCGCCAGATATACGCCGTTTTGGGACTCCTTCAGCCGCTGGATGGCCCTGTACGTCTTGCCCGTGTTCGTTTCGCCCAGGTGCAGGATAAAGCCCCGCTTCATTTTCCGGGCCGCGTCGTACTCGTCCTTGGGATTTGCGGGGAAGTGGCGGTTGAACTCCTGCGCCACCAGCTTTGGGATGTGGCTCGTCACCAAAACGGAAATGATGCCGGAGCTCAGATATCCGGCCCTGTCCGTTTTGACGATCTCGTCAAAATCGTAATCGGTGCCTTTTTTCTTGTTGTAGTGCCGCAAAATCCGGACGGAAATCTCGTCCAGGAGCTCCAGGTACCCCCGGTAAACGTCGTCAAAGCCTTTAAACTCCCGGAACTCCAGCTCCTTGAGCGCCTTTATGCGCTTGCGGACGATGGCCTCGTGGTCCCACAGCTTCCCGTCCTTCGTATTGTGAACGATATGGGCCGTCTGATCCAGCTGCGCGCTGATCTTGTCAAATTCCCGCATCGCCTTCTGCGCTTTTTTCATAAGCCCACCGTCCTTGACCTTGATACACTGATATATTTATCGTAACTATTTCAATCAAAACTATTCGTGATGCGCGCTGTCGCTCCCTGACCCATGTTACTGCCGCGCCAACAAGAGCGGCGGGAGCAAGCCCCCGCCCTACAGCCGGGCGAAACCCGGTGGAATCCTCAGTCGGCGTTGCCGACAGCTCCCTTGAAAAGGGCTATCTTCCGGGGAGGACACGAGGAACGTGGATTCCCGCCTTCGCGGGAATGACAACGACGTTGGAAATGAGCAAAACGCCGCCGCGGGCGGAGCCCCGCGCGGGGTTTGGGGCGAAGCCCCAAGGTGCAGGGTCACAGGGGCGCAGCGCCGCGAACGAGAGTGCGCCGCGCCGGGTTCGGCGTAGCCGATAGCCGGAGGGAACTCCGCGATCGTAAAGAGCGGAGCGGCGTAAAATCGAGCGTCAGCGAGATTTATGCCGAGGCGGAATTCATTTCCGCCCGGCAGATTAAATCAATAGGGCCCCCCGCGCGGCCCGCCGCGTGGGGAATCGGGGCTATATGTCCAATGCCGCGAAATGCCCCCGGAACACCGCCTGTGTCACCTGCGCGGGCTTTACGCAGTCGCCCACCTCGAAGACCTCGGGTGCGCAGTCCCGGAGCGCGTCCGCCACGGGACGCAGCGGCCGCTGGCCCACGGCGACGACGACGGTGTCCGCTTCCAGCGTGACCTCGTTTCCGTCCCCGTCGGCGCAGACGAGGCCGTCCTTCGTCACGCGGACGCCGCGCAGCCCCGTCCGGCACGCGACCGATTTATTCAGCTCGGCCACAAGGAGCGGCCGGTGCCGCCCGTTGGCGTCCAGGCAGACGTCGGGGAGCATCTCAACGACTGTGACGTCCCGGCCCTCCCGGGCCAAATGCACCGCCGTCTCGCACCCCACGAGCCCGCCGCCCAGAACGGCAACTCTTTTGCCGACCTTCTCCCGGTTTTTGTACAGGTCGCCCGCGACGATCACATTATCCCCCTCGATCCCCGGGATCGGCGGGACAATGGGCGCCGCGCCGACGGCGACGATGAGCGCATCGGGGCTGAGCTCCTCCGCCAGCGCCGGCGTCACCTCGGTATTGAGGCGCACCTCCACCCCCGCTTTTTCCAGCTGCCGCGCCTTTGCGGCGATAAACCCGTACAGGTCCGCTTTAAACGGGATGCCCTGCTCCGATTTGAGCGCGCCGCCCAGCGCCCCGCTCTTTTCGCAGAGGACGACCCGGTGCCCGCGTTCGGCAGCTGTCAGCGCCGCCTGCATGCCGCCCGGCCCGCCGCCGGCCACGAGGACCCTTTTGGGCGTTGTGGGGGCGGCGGCAAAGCTCAGCTCGTATTCGCTGCCGATCACCGGGTTCAAAGCGCAGATGCGCAGGCCGGTGGCCAGGCGCTCGGCCATGCAGGTAAAGCACCGGCAGCACCGGACGATCTCGTCGTCCCGGCCGGCCCACGCCTTGCGCGGCAGGAAGGGGTCGGCCAGCAGCGCGCGGGCCATCTCCACAACGTCGGCATCGCCGCTCTTGATGATATCGTCCATCATCCCGGGCTCGTTCAGCGCCCCGATGGCTGCCACCGGAATCTTGACGTGCTTTTTGATCTCGGCGGCGAAATGGACGTTGACGCCGCGCGCCATGAACATGGAGGGGTGCGTTTTGTCAAAGCTGCCGTGATGGGCGCCGGTGGACACCTGCAAAAGATCGATCCTGCCGTCCACGAGCTTTGCAAACTCAGTGATATCCGCCATCGAATAGCCCCCGTCCAGATACTCCTGGGCGCTGATGCGGAGCTCCAGCGGGAAACCGGGGCCCACGGCGGCGCGGACCCTGTCGATGACCTCCAGCGCCAGCCTGGCGCGGTTGGGCAGGCTGCCGCCGTACCCGTCCGTCCGGTGATTGGCGGCGGGAGACAGGAACTGCTGCAGCAGCCAGCCGTGGCCGGCGTGGATGAGCAGCATCTCAAAGCCGGCCTCCTTGCACAGCCTTGCCGCACGGCCGTAGGCGTCGAGGAGCTTTTCGATATCCGCCGCCGTCATGGCCCGGGCGGTCATTTTGCCGTTTTCATAATCGTCGCTGGGGCCGAGGGCGGGGCCGCCGGTGAGCGCGTATTTGCCGCCGTGGGACAGCTCGATGCTGGGAATCGCCCCATGCCTCTTGATCGCCCGGGCGGCCTGCGCCAGGCTGTCCTTGGCGTTGGGCGCGTCGAGCACCACCTGAACGTCGTAATATTTTCCGGTCCCGCTGTCGACAATGACCTCGCTGACGGTGACCACGGCCGCGCCGCCTTTGGCCCGGAGCTCGTAAAAAGCGATCGCCTCCGGCGTCAGGCAGCCGTCGGAGGTCAAAAGCGGATACGTCATGGGCGCGGAGATAATGCGGTTTTTCAGGGTGACGCCGCCGACCTTCAGCGGGCTGAACAGGCTGGGAAACTTTCTCTGCACTAAAATCACGCTTTCCGTTTCAGTTTTTGTAAGGATTATATCACATATCGCCGGGCCGGCAAAACAATTCCGTTCTTTTGGCGCATTTCCCCGCTCTCGCAGTTGTTGCGGCTGTTTACGCAAAAAATCAGGATATTTTACAATAACTCCAGGTTGTGATATTGACGATGCCGGCTCCATTCAGTATACTGATATCGATAACGCATTACTGATTACCGCTGGGAGGTTTTACCTTGACCGAGCTCGACAAGACTTATACGGCTATTTCCGTCCAGGCGCTGAAGCGGCTGCCGCTTTACCTGAACTACCTGAAGTCGCTGGACCGGGAAAAGACAAAAATCATATCGTCGCCGGCCATCGCCAAGGCGCTGGGCCTGAACGAGGTGCAGGTGCGAAAGGACCTGGCGGCCATCAAAAGCGGCGGCCGGCCGAGGACCGGCTATCTGCTCGAAAAGCTGATCGGCGACCTGGATACATATCTTGGCTACAGCAACGTCAACGAGGCCGTGCTCGTCGGCGCCGGGCATCTGGGGCGGGCGCTGATATCCTATCAGGGCTTTGAAACCTACGGCCTCAATATCGTGGTGGGCTTCGACGTGGACGAAACCGTCGTCGGGACGGAAATCTGCGGCAAAAAGGTCCTGCCGCTCGAAAAGCTGGTGAGCCTCTGCCATAGGATGCACGTCAACATCGGCATTATCGCCGTGCCGGCCGAGAACGCGCAGGAGGTCTGCGATCTCATGGTGGAGGCGGGCATTCTGGCCATCTGGAATTTCGCCCCCGCCCAGCTGACGGTCCCGGCGCACATCCTGGTCCAGAATGAAAATATGGCCTCTTCCCTCGCCCTGCTGTCCAAGCATCTGAAAAAGAAAATGAGCAAGGCCTGAGCCGACGGGAGAGATATTATGCCAAATCAAACACAGGAAGCAAAGCTCACCCTGAATGTCTGCTTCGGCACAAGCTGCTTTGTCCGCGGCGCCCGGGAGCTTTACACCGGGCTGATGGACTACGTCAAAAACCGCGGCATCGCCGACGAGACGGAATTCAAGGTCTCCTTTTGCTGCCAGCGGTGCGAAAAAGGCCCCATCCTCGCCGTCAACGGCCGGGTGATCGAGCGCTGCACCGTGGAAAAGGCCGCGGCGGAGATCGAAAAGGCTTTTGATTTATAAGAACAACGCATGGCCCCGTCATTCCGAGGCACGGCGCTGAAGCTTCTTCGCGCCGCTCAAAATGACAGGATCAACAGAGTAAAAGAGGTGTTCCGGCATGTCCTCCGAAGAGGCTGGTATCAATAAGCACGAAAAGAAAAATACCGTTTATACGGTAACGGCAAACTGCCAGGATTGCTACAGGTGCGTCCGGGTCTGCCCTGTCAAGGCCATCAGCGTGCGCGACGGACAGGCGCGCATCGAGGACGACCTCTGCATCAAATGCGGCACCTGCGTCCGCGAATGTCCGCAGCACGCCAAAACGATCCGCTCCAGCCTGTACGCGGTCAAGGAGCTTTTGGAATCGGGCCGCATGGTCGCCGCCAGCGTGGCGCCGTCCTTTGCCGCCATCTTTGACGGGCCCCTGGCCGCGCGGCTGCCGTCCGCCCTGAAGCGCCTGGGCTTTGGCTACGTCTCGGAGACGGCGGAGGGCGCGCAGCTCGTCACCGAGGAGACGATGAAAAACAGGGACAAGGGCGCCATCTGCACCGCCTGCCCCGCCGTGGTCAATTTCATCGAAAAATACCGGCCCGAGTTTGTCGACATGCTCATTCCCGTCGTCTCCCCGATGGTCGCCCACGGCCGCCTTTTGAAAAAGCGGCTCGGCAGCGACTGCACCGTCGTTTTTATCGGCCCCTGCGCGGCAAAAAAGCGCGAGGCGCAGCGGCCGGAAAACGCCGGCGCCGTGGACGCCGTTCTGACCTTTACCGAGCTGCGGAGCTGGCTTGCCGACGAAAACATCGATCTGGCCGCCTGTCCCGAGAGCCGCTTTGAAAGCTTCGGCACGCTGGACAAGGCGCGGCTGTTCCCGCTGCAGGGCGGCCTCTTGAAAACAGGGGACGTCCCCTGCGACGGCACGAACGCCGACGTTTTGCACGTCAGCGGCGCCAAGGACATCATCGACCTGCTGGATATTCCGAAAGACCAGTGGCGTTTCTCCCTCGTGGAGCCGCTGTTCTGCGCCGGGGGCTGCATCAACGGCCCCGGAATCTCCAGCGACAAGAACGTCTTTCTGAGAAAACAGGACGTCATCGCCTACGCCGAGAGCGTCTCCGAGGTGCCGGACAGCGATATCGACAGGGCGGTCCCCGCCCGGGCGGGCTTTTCCGGCGATAGTATCGGCCTGATATCCGAGGAGGTCGACGAGGAGAAAATCCGCCAGGTACTGGAATCCCAGGGCAAGCTTGACCCGGAGCTCCAGCTCAACTGCGGCGCCTGCGGATACGAGTCCTGCCGCGACAACGCCATTGCCGTCACCAAGGGCATGGCGGAGCCGGAGATGTGCCTGCCGTACATGCGGCGCCTGGCGCAGCAGCGCACGGACAGGATTATCGAAACGAGCCCCAACGGCGTGGTCATCCTCGACAGCGAACTGACGATCATCCACATGAACCCGGCCTTCCAGCACATGTTCATGTGCACGGGCAGCATCCTGGGCCGCCGCATCTCCTATCTGCTGGACGCCGACGGGTATGAGAAAATGGCCTCCGGCAAGCTGAGCCAGTACGAGGCCATCAAGAGCAGATACGGCAAAAAATATCACGAGCAGCTGTACACGCTGACCGCCGAAGGGCAGTATGTCGGGCTGTATACGGACGTCACGAAGATCCGGTTTGACAACAGCCAGATCGACCTCATCAAAAGGCAGACCGTCGAGCAGGCCAAGGAGCTCTTGGACCACCAGATCAGGGTGTCCCAGGAGATGGCGCATTTTCTCGGCAAGAGCACGGCGCGCAGCGAGGAGCTGGTGACGCGGCTGATGGACCTGTATGAGGAGAAGGGCTCCTTTGAATAAGGCGGCGGGGGTGCGCGCGATTGAAATTTTTTGAGGACTTTACCGGTCAGGCCGTCAAGAACGGGAAGCTCGTCTGCGGCGACTCATATCTGTGCGACCGGACGCTTGACCGCACCGAGTTTGTCCTCTGCGACGGCATCGGCTCGGGCGTTTACGCCAACGTGGCGGCCATCTCCTGCGCCAGCCGCCTCCTGGAGCTTTTCCGGACGGGCGTCTCCCAGGAGCTGGCGTGTGAAATGGTGGCGGACTCCATGCACCGGGCGCGGAAGGAGGCCATGCCCTTTTCCGCCTTCTCCGCCGCCAGAATTCTGCCGAACGGCCAGTTCACCGTCTACTCCTACGAAGCGCCCGCGCCCATCTATATCAAGGACGGCACCGCCGCCGTCCTGAAGCCCCACTTCCATTCGGCGGGCAGCGAGGTCATCGGCGAATCCTCCGGCACGCTGGACATCGGGGACTGTCTCGTCCTCTGCTCCGACGGCGTGACCCAGGCCGGCCTTGGGAAGGGCTATACGTTCGGCATCGGCGCGGAGGGCATCGCCGACTATATCAACCTGTGCCTGCAGAAGGGCGTGGGCGTCAATGCGCTGCCCGGAAAAATCATCGGTGTGGCCGAGCTGTTGTCCGGCCGGCGCCATGAGGACGACGCGACCGTGGCGGTCCTCAGCTGCCGCGAGGCGCAGGAGGTCCTGATGCTCACCGGTCCGCCGTCTCAAAAATCGAAGGACCGGGCCTTTGTGGAGCGTTTTATCTCCCGGCCGTGCACCCACGTGGTCTGCGGTTCCACAACGGCGGAGATCCTGGGCCGGGAGCTGAAGCGGGAGGTGCTGCTGAAAAGCCCCGGCAACTCCTTCGGCAGCCCGCCGGAATATATGATGGACGGCATCGACGTGATCACCGAGGGCGCCGTGATCCTCAACCAGATTTACAACATTCTGGGCGAAAATCCCGAGCGCTTTGTGTCCGATTCGCCTGTGGAGCGCCTGTGCGCGCTGCTCGTCAAGGCCGACGCCGTCACCTTTATGGTGGGGCGCGCCGTCAACACCGCCCACACGGAGCTCCTCTTCAAGCAGCTGGGCATCCGCCCCCGCGAGGCCACCATCCGCCTGATCGCCGGCCAGCTCCGCGCCATGGGCAAGCTCGTGGTGGAGGAATACTATTAGCCTGCCGGAGAACCCGCTTTTTGGACACCGCAGGGGCGATTATCAATCGCCCGTCCGCACTGCATCCCCGTAGGGGCGAACTGTGTTCGCCCTTTTCATATCGCCTGCCTTTTCGTATTTCCCATCGTCGTCACATCCTCTTGCCGTATATCCTGTACGCGATTCCAATCACCGCGGCCTGGACCAGCATCGCCCCCACGGTGACGAATGCCGGGACAATGTAGCCCAGCCCCATGAACAAAAACGCCAGCACGGCAAACAGGACGGTGGCGGCAACGCTCGCGGCCGTGTAGGAGGCCCGTGTCAGCTGGATGTTCCGCTCGTCCTTTGAATTTATTTCCTCTTGCCTCAGTTTTTTTGCCGGCGCGAGCCTTTGATGCAGCAGGCCAAAAACGGCGACGGCAAGAATCCCGAAGCCGAAGCCCGTCAGCATGCCGAGAAACATTTTCGTGCTGCTTTGCAGCTGCTGCTGTGTCAGATACCCGATGATGCCGACCGCCAGCGAAACGATGCCGGCAATCCACGCGGTCAGCCCGTGCAGCGCGCCTTTTTTGCTTTTAGCGTACATATCCGTGCTTCCTCCCTGTCACATTTCCTTGCTGAATTTGGCGAGATAGTAAACATGCGCCCCGATAACGATCAGGTATGCCGCGACGACGGCCAGGATGACGTACATGGCGGTTTCCATCAGGGCAAAGCCCAGAGTCAGCGCGCCGAATACATACACCATGATATCGTAAGCTCTTGCCTTGGCCCTGTTTCTGATGGAGACATTGCGCTCGTCATTCGTTTCGATCTCGGCGCGCTTTGCCGCGCGCGGGTCCTTGCGCAGCGCCAGGATGTTGACCGCCGTGCCGAGATTGGCGCCGAACACGCCGGAGCCGATGCCGATGCAGATATAGGGCAGCGTTTTCAATATCCCGTCCGCCGTCTCCCGCGTGGCGTGGGCAAACAGCGCCCCGCCGGCGAGCAGCGCGAAGCCCAGAACGGCGAACGCGAAATATTTGCCGGCGCTCCTGTTTTTCATCACCGTTTATTCCTCCTCGTCAATAAAAATCTCTTCGATGGCCAGGCCGAAAAATTTGGCGATTTTAAACGCCAGCAAAATCGACGGATTGTACCGGCCGTTCTCCAGCGAGCCGATGGTCTGCCGCGAAACCTCCAAAGCTTCCGCCAGCTCCTCCTGCCGGAGCCCCCGCGCTTTTCTGAGCTCTTCCAGTCTGTTTTTCAAGATACCGCCTCACTTACGGAAAGTATACTTTACATTTTCAAATTACCACACCTGCGGAAGAATGTCAAGCGTGCTTTCCATTTCTTTATTCATTTTTCGTGACTTCCTATAATTATCCGGGAAGGATATCGTTAACACAGGCTCTTGAAAGAACCGGGATAATTCGTTATGATTGATTTATCTGGAAATAAACACATCATAATGATCAAGGAGTTCAGGCGCCATGCTCAGATATCCGCATCTGTTTGAACCTATCCGCCTCGGCAAAACGACGTTCCGGAACAGGATGTTTGCTTCCCCCATCTCGGAACGGGCCCTCGATTCAAGAAACCGGCCCAACAACGACTGTATCGCTTTTTACGAGCAGAAGGCCATGGGCGGCGCCGCCTCCGTCTGCGTCGGCGACTGCGTCGTGGATACGAAAAACGGCCTGTTCGGCGAGTTCATGGTCCATCTGGACGACCCCGGCACGCATCACGCCCTCAATCTCCTGTCCGCCGCCGTGACGCGCCAGGGCGCGGTGGCCTCCGTCGAGCTGCAGCACGCGGGGCTTTACGCCTACGGCTCCCGGGCGGCCGGCAGCGCGGTGTACGGCCCCTGCGCCGGCGTCGATTCCCTGGGGAACGAATATCAGGAAATGCCGGAGGAGATCATCGAAAAAATCATCGCGTCGTACGCCGGCGCCGCGGCCTGGGCCAAGCTCTGCGGCTTCGGCATGGTGACGGTCCACGGCGGCCATGGGTGGCTCCTGAGCCAGTTCATGTCCTCCAAGGTCAATCTGCGCGGCGACAAATGGGGCGGCAGCCTTGAAAACAGGATGCGCCTTCCCCTGGCCGTCATCGACGCCATCCGCAAAAGCGTGGGCCCCGGCTTCCCCATTGAGATCCGCATAAGCGGCTCGGAGGTCACGCCGATGGGGTATGACCTGGACGAGGGCATCGCCATCGCGAAAATGCTGGACGGGCACGTGGACCTCATCCACGTCTCGGCGGGCCACCACGAGCGGAAAGAGGTCTTTACCGTCACGCACCCCAGCATTTTCAGCCCCGACAGCGCCAACATCGGCTATGCCGCCGCCATCAAAAAGCACGTCAAAACGCCGGTGGCGTCCGTGGGCGCCCACTGCGACCCCGAGCTTCTGGAGGAGATCATCGCCTCCAAAAAGGCCGACGTCGTCGAAATGGCGCGCGCGCTCATGGCCGACCCGGACCTTGTGACGAAAGCGCGGATGGGAAAGCCGGAGGAGATTCGCCCCTGCCTGCGCTGCCTGGCCTGCTTTTCAAACCTCATCACAAACGGGCAGATCTACTGCGCCGTCAACCCCATGATCGGCCGGGAGCCGGAATACCGCTGTACCCCTGTGCCCGCCGTAAAAAAGACCGTCCTTGTGGCCGGCGGCGGCGTCGGCGGCATGCAGGCCGCCCTTGGCGCCGCGAAAGCGGGCCACCGCGTCATCCTCTGTGAAAAAAGCGGCCGTCTCGGCGGCGCGCTCCGCTGCGAGGAAACCGTCTCCTTCAAATCAAAAATCCGGGATTATCTGGCCTATCAGGCCCGGCAAATGGCAAAGTCGCCCGTCGACGTGCGCCTGAACACGGCGGTCACGCCCGCGCTGGCGTCAGAGCTCCGGCCCGACGTTATCATCGCCGCCCTCGGCGCCCGGCCCACGGTGCCGCCGGTCAAGGGCATCGACGGGGACAATGTCCTAAGCGCCGAGGAGGTCTACGACCATCCCGAGAAGGTGGGGCAAAAGGCCGTCGTTCTCGGCGGCGGGCTGGTGGGCGTCGAGCTGGCCATCCATCTGGCCGCCCTCGGCCGGGCGGTCACCATCCTGGAGATGATGCCGGCGCTGAACAGCGGAGGCAACATTCTCCACCAGCTGGCGCTGGACGGGGAAATCGACAGGCGCGGCATCGCCCTCGCGCTTGGGACGAGGGCCGTCGAAATCACCGGCCGGGGCGTCGTCGGCGTACCTGCCGGCGAAGAGGGCGGCGCGCCGGCGCTTTTTGAAGCCGACACCGTGATTTATGCCATCGGGCAGACGCCCCTGTGGGCGGAAGCGGACGCGTTGCGGGAGTCCGCGCCGGAATTTTATATGATCGGGGACTGCCATGTGCCGAAAAATATCATGCAGGCGACCTCCATGGCGGACGCCGCCGTCCGGAATATCGGCCGGGTGCTCTGATACATACAGCGGCAGCGGGCATAAGACCCCGAATTCAGTACGGAGAGAAGTGGTTCGATGAAGCTGACAACTGAACTGATATTTAACGTACTCTCGGAGTACTTTGATATCAGATACGCCGTGTCCGGCAACCGGGATACGCCGGCGGGAAGGCCGATGTTTTACGCGGAGGGCGCTCAATTGTCGGATCATCTTATTATCGTGCCGGCCCGGGAGCTGCCGCGGGAGGCGCCGGACGGCACCGTATTCATCGCGCTCGGGAGCCTGCCGCCGGATTTTTCGGCCGGGAATATCGAGGTGCTCGCCGTGCCGGCCTCGGTGCCGGCGGACGCGCTGTTCAACCGCCTCCAGGAGACCTTTGACTACTACGACGCCTGGGAAAGCGAAATGACGGAGATCGTCGAGACGGACAAGGGATACGCCGAGCTCATCGACTGCGCCACAAAATTCCTCCGCTGCCCGATCTCCATCGTCGACGACGATTTTACCATCATCGCCTTTTCCGACAACCGCGGCGGCTATTTCAGGGACGACGTGGACGAAAACAAGGTCTCTACCTCCATCATGAGCGAGCTGATCTCCGACCCTTTGTTCAACAAGGGCCTGTACAACAACGACGTGTTTGAATTCAACATCGGCGGCGAGCTTTTTCTGTCCTATAACTACAAAAAGGAAAACAGATATCTGGGGCGGCTGACGCTGTATTTCAAAAGCAGCCTGTCAAAGAGCGCCTGCACCTACCTGTTCCGCATTCTGGCGCAGAAAATCGAGGCCATGCTCCGGAAATACGGGTCCTTCCTGCGGCCCAAGGAATCCCTCTCGTCCCTCAGGGAGATTTTGCTCAGCTGTCTGCGCGGCGCCCCGCCTGAACGGGAATACACCGAATACCGGCTGAACGAAAACGGCTGGGCGTATTTTGACGAGTATGCCCTCATCAGGCTCCAGCCCGAGTTCCGGCACGAATGGCAGCTGCACGCCAACTACCTGATCCCGATGATGGAGCGGCAATGGCCGGGCGTCTGCGCCGTGGAAAACGACAATTATGTGGTCGTCCTGCTGAACAGGACCGTCTTTTCCGCGAAAAGCAGCCGGGACTTCATGCAGGACCTGGCGTATTTCCTCCGCGACGGGCTCATGCTGGCGGGCATCAGCCGCGCGTTTACGGGGCTGAATCATCTGCCGGCCTATTACAGGCAGACGGAGCTGGCCGTCACGCTCGGCCGGGAATGCGATCCCATGTGCTGGTATTACTGCTTTGACGACTACGCCCTCCCCTGCTGGCTGAGCTACGGCACGGCGGCCTTTTCCCCGGAGCAGATCTGCAGCAGGGTCCTGCTCCAGCTGATCGCGTACGACAGGGAAAACAATACGGAATACTATAAAACGCTCCGCACGTTCTTCAGCCGGAAATTCAGCTATACCCACGCGGCGGAAGACCTGTATATCCACAGGACGACGCTCATCAAGCGCATCGAGCGCATCGCCGAGCTCACAAAGGTGGACCTGAACAACCAGGACGAAATTCTTTACGTCGAGCTGTCCTTCCGCTACCTGGACAAAACAAAACCGGTATAAATGCTGTCGATAAAGCCCCAAGGGCTTTATCGACAGCATAAAAGGGCCCGCTGTGCCGAAGCACAGCGGGCCCTTTATATTGCTGAATTTAAGCCTTGTAGGAATCCGGAACGTCGACCTTCGAGGTGTAGTTGCCGGGCGCCACGTCGTAATCGTTCTGTTTGATGCCGGTGTATTCCTGCACCCACATCAGATACTGCTGATACATATCCTGCGTGATGACAACGGTGGGAAGCAGGACGGAGGCGTATGTATCGCCGTTCTTATGGTTGACCCATTCAGGCCACAGCGTTTCCGGGGTCGCCTGGCCGGACATCAGCGCGTACAGGCCGAAGAAGATGGGCTCGGCATACAGCCTCTGGTCGGTGTAGATGGCCGCTCTCCAAGCGCTGCCTGTTTCGCCGGCATCCCACTGGTTGATGAGGCCCGAACCGCCGAAAGTGGAGCACACGGTGGTTGCCGTCTTGCCGGCAGCGTCGATCGCGCGGGCGGCGCCGTCGGTATAGTCGTCAAAGAAGCCGCTGATCAGCCAGTACTTGATGTCTGCATGGGCGGACACGGTCGCCGACACCAAGTCGTAACCAACCTGGGCGTTCATCAGGCCCGTGACGGAGCCGTCGCAGAAGTAGTAGTTCTTCGCGGAATCCGGGAACTCTTTGAAGAAGACGTCCGTATAGCCCTTTTCTCTCTCGGCAAGCACCGGAACGACGGAGTAGCCAATGAAGATGGCGCCGATTTCGCTGGGCTTGGCATCCGGCCAGGTCTTCTTGGCATACTCGGTGTTGTAGGTTGACATCGCGACGCCGGCCTGATAGTTGTCGAAGCCGATGTAGGGGTGCGCCATTTTGCCGTTGTCGTCGAGGGCGGGGGACATGCAGCCCATCCACGGGATCTTGAGCTCGTTGCAAAGCTCAACGGCGCGCGGATAAATGGTGGAATCGGGGTCGATCAGCAGTCCGTCATAGCCCTGGTCGGCATATGTCTGGATGGTGGTGATGAACAGGTCGTTATCGCTGTTGCAGCTGAAGTCGTTGTACGTCACATTGGCGCGGTCCGACCAAGCCTTGAAGGCCTTGCTGAACTGATCGTACAGAACGCTGGTGCTGGCCATGACGTAAGCGACCTTGTAGTTCTTGTTCTTGCTGTAATCATAGCTGGGATCATAATAGCCCACTTCGGTCGATCCGCTGGCGCCTGGGGTTGCGCTGGGCGTCGTTGCCGGAGCTGATCCGCTCGGCGAGGCGCTCGCGGACGCACTCGGGGATGTCGTCGAGGCGCCCGGACTGCCGCAGGCGAAGAGCGAGGCAGCAAGCATAAGCGCAAGGACGATTGCCATTACTTTTTTCATGAATTAACCTCCTTTTTATATGAACCCTCCCGGGTTACTAACGCCTGTAAAACGAAAAAATATAATATACGGCAAATAAATTACAAAACCGGCTTGACAAGAGTTGACTACTGTGGTAGTCTTCATCTTGAAGCTGACTATTGTAATAGTCATACCGTTTCGCCGACAGCTCGGCGGACAGCCCATTATACGCTTAAATCACGCGGACGGATTTATAGTAAACGCGTCCGCTTGGTTGTGTCGACCATGATGACCATGATGGCGGAAAGACGTGAAAAATGTCGAACATCATGGTAGTTTGCGTTTTCGTTAAAACTTTTGTAATAACCTTATTATAATTTTATTCAAGATAACAATAAATGCTCAAATTGTAGAAACTTGAGCTCTATTTAACTACACTTTGTAGCATCCGAGTAGCATCTGAAAATGGCATATCGACCCGAAAAATTATGACGGCCTGTAAAGCAAACGCTTTACAGGCCGTCTTTATGACAACCGTTTCATTATTTTGGGCGGCGCAGCGGCGCTTACGCCTTACGCGCCGATGCCGCCGCCCATGCCGAGCTGGCTCATCACCATCTCGTAATACGCGCCTTTGTTCGCCATGAGCGCGTTGTGGGTGCCGCTCTCCAAAATCTCGCCGCCGCCGATGACCATGATCCTGTCGGCGTCGCGGATGGTGGACAGCCTGTGGGCGATCAAAAAGCTGGTATGGCTTTTCATCAGCGTCAGCAGCGCCTGCTGTATCTCCTTCTCCGTCTTGGTGTCTACGCTGCTGGTGGCCTCGTCCAGGATCAGGATCGGGGCTTCGGCAAGGATCGCCCGGGCGATGGCGATGAGCTGGCGCTGGCCGAGGCTCAGGTTATCGGCGCTGCCGGTAACGATGGTCTCATAACCGCCCGGCAGGCGCGAGATGAAGTCGTCGGCGTGGGCCAGCCCTGCGGCCGCCCTGACCTCCTCATCGGTGGCCGTGGGCCTTGAATACCGGATATTGTCCGCGATGGTGCCGGTAAAGAGAAAGGTCTCCTGCAGCACCACGGAAAAGCAGCCCCGGAGCGTTTCCCTCGAAATATCCAGGATGTCCGTATCGTCGATCAGAATCCTCCCGCCGTCCAGCTCGTAAAAGCGCGTGAGAAGGTTGACGATCGTCGTCTTCCCCGCGCCCGTCTCTCCCACCAGCGCGACGACCTCGCCGGGGTTCACCGTAAAGCTGACATCCTTTAAAACGGGGCTGCCCGGGATGTAGGAAAACGTCACGTCCTTAAACTCCACCTTACCCTTGACGTCGGTTATCTCGCGGACGTCTTCCCGGTCGGCCGCCTCCTCCGCCTCGTCCAATAGCTCAAAAACGCGCTCGGCGCCGGCCAGGGCCGACTGGATGTTGGCAAACATGCCGGCGATACTGTTGAGCGGCATGCCAAACTGCCTGGAGTAGGTCAGAAAGCTCACTACAAGCCCTACGGACAGCATGCCCCGGACCGACAGGACACCGCCCGCCGTGGCGATGAGCCCGAAGCTGAGGTTGTTGATGACGTTCATAAACGGCATCAGGAAGCCCGCCCAGGTCTGCGCCTTGGCGGAGCAGCTCCGCAGCTCGGCGTTGACGCGGGCAAACTCCGCCGTCACGTTCTTCTGCCGGTTGAACGCCTTGACCATTTTAAGCCCGACGATGTTTTCCTCAATGATGCCGCCCAGAGCGCCCAGCTTGCGCTGCTGCTCCAGAAACAGACCGCTGCTGCGCTTGGAGATGGTCCGGGTGAGCAGCAAAAACAGCGGAATGGACACGAGCGCCACGCAGGTCATCACAGGGCTCAGCGTCAGCATGATGACGAGCGTGCCCGTGATGGTCAGGCAGCTTGACACGAGCTGCGTCGTCGCCTGGGACACCGTTTGGGAAATGTTGTCCACGTCGTTTGTCAGGCGGCTCATGGTGTCGCCGTGGGCGCGGGTGTCAAAAAAGCCCAGGGGGATCTTCTGCAGCTTGGCAAAAAGCTGCGTGCGGATGGCCTTTACAAGCTTTTGCGTGACCTTGGCCATGACGACGCCGTTTGTGGTGTCGGTGGCCCAGGCCGTCAGGTAACAGGCGGCGATCACCAGGAGGATGGTCGTCAGGCCCGCCGTATCCACCGTCCCCGCCGCGATGTTGAAGGTGTTGACCGCCCGGCCGATCAGGAGCGGCAGCGTGATGGACACGGCGGAGGACAGCGTCGTCAGCAGGACGGCGGCCAGCATCGTCCCGCGCCACTGGAGCAGCATCGTCAACAGCCGCCGGATGGTGCCTTTGGTGTTTCTCGGCTTCTGATGGGGCCGAAAGCGCTGGTGGCTGCCGCCAAGCGCCCGGCCGAGGCCGGGCATTTTTTCATAGCTTTTGTTGATCTCCGCCATACGTCCTACCTCATAAACTCTTCGCCGATCTGCGAATCAAATATTTCCTTATAAATCCGGCACGACGCCAGCAGCTCCCTGTGGCTGCCGAAGCCCACGCGCCTGCCGTTGTCCAGCACCAGGATCATGTCGGCGTTCATGGCCGTGGTGATCCGCTGGGTGATAATGACGACCGTCCCGGCGTTCAGCCGGGCGATGCCGCGCCGCACCTTGACCTCCGTCACCGCGTCCAACGCGCTGGTGCAGTCGTCCAGGATCAAAACCGGCGCTTTCCGGACCAGCGCCCGGGCGATGGAGACGCGCTGCTTCTGCCCGCCCGAGAGGTTCACGCCCGCCTGGCCGAGAAAGCTCTCGTACCCCTCCGGCATGCGGGAGATGAAGCTGTCGGCCTGCGCCGCCGCGGCGGCCTCAATAATCTCCTCTTTTGTGGCGCCGGGCTTGCCCCAGGCGATATTATCCCTCACCGTGCCGGAAAAAAGCATGCTCTTCTGCGGCGCCAGCGCCACGCTCTCCCGCAGGGTCCCTGTGTCCATGTTTTTGATATCCGCGCCGTTCAAATAAATCGCGCCGCTGTTTAAATCGTAAAAGTGCAGGCACAGCCACGCCAGCGTGGACTTCCCGGAGCCTGTGGGGCCGATGACCGCCAGCGTCTTCCCCGCCCCGATTTCAAAAGAAAGGTCCCGGATCGCCGGCAGCCCGCTGCCGGCGGGATACGCAAAGGTGACGCTTTTGAACTCCAGCGCCGCCGGGCCCGTGATGGCGCCGCTCCCGCCGCCGGGGAAATCCTCTTCGCTGTTCAGCACCTCCGCGATCCGCTCGGTGGACGCCTTTGTCCGGACGAACATGTTGAAGACGGCGGTGATCATGATGAGCGAGGCCAGAATCTGCGTCATGTACGTCAAAAATGCCGAGACCCTGCCCACCTCGATGCCCCCTCCGGCAAATAACACGCTGCCGAAAAAGAGGATCAGCACGATGCCGATATTGATCGTCAGGGACATCAGCGGGGAAAACCAGGCGATGACAAGCTGGGAGGCGATGCTCTTTGACGCCAGGCTCTCGTTTGCCGCGCCGAACTTCTCCTCCTCGTCGCCGTACCGCCCGAAGGCCTTGACGAGCCGGACGCCCAGGAGATACTCCTGAACGACGGCGTTGACCTTGTCGATGGCGTACTGGACCTTCGCGAACCGTTTGTAGCTCAGACGCATGCTGATAACGATCAGCACTGTTACGACGGCCACCGCCGCCAGCAGCACGAGACTCAGCCGGACGCTCAGGAGCACCGCCAGGATAATGCTCCCCACGCAGGTGACGGGCGCCTTGACGAAGATGCGCATCATGCCGTTGATGAACTGTGTGATCTGATTCGTGTCGTTCGTCATGCGCGTGATGAGCGACCCGCTGTCGATTTTGTCGGCGCTGCTCTCCGAAAAGACGATGATTTTCTTGAACACGTCTTCCCGGAGGTCCGCCCCAAAATTCTGGGAGACCCGGCTGGCCAGAATATTCCGCAGCGCGGCAAAGCACGCCCCGGCGGCGGTGACGGCCAGCATCGTCAGGCCGTAATGCAGGATCACCGACATCTGCCCGCTTTTGATACCGTCATCGATGATCCGGGACATGATCGTCGGCTGCATCAGGTCGCACAGCGCCTCAAGCAGGACAAACAACACCCCGGACAGGAAAAGGACCTTGTACTTATTGAAATACTTCCCGTAAATTCGCATCTCCTGTTACAGCCAAACCCGCTTTCCAACATGTTTTTTCTCATCATAGCATAGGCGCGCGCCGATAAATTTTAACAAATTATGAACAAATCGCCGGGCGCGCGTCCTGCCTCACAGGAAAACACTGTCCTCCTTCGCTCGGGAGGACAGTGCTTCAGCTTGTTATGTCACGGTCTATTTCTTCTCGATCTTGATGTCGGCGTCCTTCGGCAGGGCAAGACCGCAGGCGACCTCGACGCCTTTGATGAGCGCCGCCGGCACGGGGCAGGCCGCGTGCTTGCAATACTTGTGGGCCAGCTCGCAAATTTCCCCGTCTCCGAATTTCGCAAAGCAGATGTCGTACCCGTCGACCTCTTTCAGCTCCTGCTCCAGCGGCTTCAGGTTCGGGCAGTCGGTCTTGAAGTCGACCGTCACCTCCTGCATGTCGTCCGAATCGCACCGGATCGTCGAGCAAAGCCCACAGATTCCGGGATTAACCTTGACTTCCACCATTCCGCATCAGCCTCCTTGGCCATCAGATTATAGGAGCGCGCCGCTCCTGTCTGTGATGATATCACGGTATCGCCCCCGGCGCCACAGCGTTTTGATAAATCTCAGGGCCTCACCGGTCGTGACCGAGCGCCGCCTCAAGGGCCGCCCTGATCTTCTCCGGGTCGCCCCTGTGTTTGTCGATAATGGCGGCAACGGCGCCGTAGCCCAGCTTCCCCGTGTACGACGTGGCGAACGCGTACGAGCCGTTCAAGAGCTCCAGGCACCGCTCCCGGTCGGGCTCGACCAGCTCCACGCACCGGGTCCTGAACAGGAAGACGGTCCGCTCCAGAAGCGACAGGCTCTCCAAAAGTGCGTCGGCGATGAGCGGGAAAAAGGCGTTCAGCTCAAACTCCCCGTGGGCGGCCGCCAGGGTGACGGCGGTATCATTGGCGATGACCTTCATGGCGGCCTGTATCGTCATCTCGGCGATAACGGGGTTCACCTTGCCGGGCATGATGGTGCTCCCCATCTGCAGGGGGGCCAGCCGGAGCTCGCCAAAGCCCCCGTGGGGCCCGGAATTCATAAGGCGGAGGTCATTGGCGATCTTCATGAGGCTCACCGCCAGGGCCTTCAACAGCCCGGATACCTCCACAAAAACGTCGTTGTTCTGCGTGATGTCCATGGGGTACTCGGCGACGGCCAGCCCGATGCCCGTGAGGCTCCGGAGCTGCTCGATCACCTCGTAGCGGTACAGGCGCTCGGCATTGTCCGACATTCCGACGGCGGTGCCGCCGAGGTTGACCTGCCGGAGGCGCTCCTCCGCCTTGTAAAGCCGCCAGCGGTCCCGGGCGATGGCCTGGGCGTACGCCCCGAACTCCGCGCCCAGCGTTATCGGCACGGCGTCCATCAGCTCCGTCCGACCGAGCTTCTTGATGCCGTCGAAGTCATTTTCCTTCAGCTGGAGCGCCGTCTGCAGCTTGGCGCAGCCGTCGGACAGGTCCCGCAGCAGCCCGATGGCCGCGACGCGCAGCGCCGTGGGATAGACGTCGTTTGTGGACTGTCCGCGGTTGACGTCGTCCAGGGGGTGGAGCAGCGCGTAATCCCCGGGCTCCCCGCCCGATATCCTGAGGGCCAGATTGGCGATCACCTCGTTGACGTTCATGTTGGTGGACGTCCCCGCGCCGCCCTGCAGCGCGTCCACGATAAACTGGTCGTCCGCTTCCCCGGCCAGAATCCTGTCGCACGCCTTGAGTATCGCCTCGTAGACGCCCTCCCTGCCGGCGCCGAGCTTTAAATAAGAGAGCGCCGCCGCTTTTTTGACCGTCACAACAGCGTAAATCAGCCGGAGGTTTGTCCTCCTGTACCCCAGCGCGAAATTCTTCGCCGCCCGCGCCGTCTGCAGGCCATACAGCGCATTTTCGTCGATCTCCATCGCGCCCAGGCCGTCCTTTTCTTTTCTCACGGGGCTGTCACCTCTCTTTTTGGTTTTGTTTTTCGGGCAATGCCACGACCGTCCCGCAACCGTGTAATTATTGTAAAATATGTGATTAAATGCTAGAATACAATTAGGCGCTGCCATAGCGATAGGCGGTTGACTGCCCCTGAAAGGGGGTGATGCCGTGTACATAACATTGCCGGAACTGTTACAGTTCTGCCTTGTTGTCATCGGCGTTATTGGACTTGTTATCAAGGCCAAAAAGAAATAACCGCCCACTCTCCAAAGTAACGGTTATTTCTTAGCCAATACTGAGGGGCTGACCGCTTATCGGCAGCGCCTTTTTCTTGCGCTCATTATACATTTCCAGGATATTCATGTCAAGTGGGAGCAAGCTTCTAATAACCATTCAGCTTTGCCAGTTCCCGCCATGGGATATCGGGATGCGTGTACCGCTTTTTGCTTTGAGTTTTTTCCTTGTAGTTGATGGCTTTCGCCGGGCAATGCTGAATACAGGCCAGGCATTGCTCGCAGTGGTGTTTGAAATAGGGCTTTTTGTCCCGGCCCAAATCAATGTTGTTTACAGGGCAGACCTTTTGACAGATACCGCAATGCGTACACGCGCCGGATACATTGAAATGCTTATCCGCACGAGGGATAAAGTGCATAATCCCCTTATACATAAGCTGCTGGAACGGCTTGACTCTCGATGCTGCCAGATCGACGGTCCTTTTTTTAATGTTACCGATGATCGGCTCCAAATCACGGGTCGACTGCCGGGTTTCCTCTTCAACCGTATCACGCATGTCATACATGATGATATAGTTTGAAAACATATCGAGTTTTTCAGCGTAACTGAGCGTGATTCCTTTCCGCTTCAGCAAATTGCGCAGTCCGACTGTCGCGTTGCAGGCGCGGTCAACACTCCCGCAGGTGGCAACGGCAAAAAAATAGGCGTTCTTGTTATTTCGAAAATCAAATCGCGAAACAAAATCCCGGACCCTTGCAGGCATCCCCCGATAATAAGTTGGATAGACAAAACCAATAACATCGTATTCATCTGTCAGGGTATAGTCCTTATGGCAGCCCATGGACACAATTTCGCAGTTTTCCAGTTCTTCTGAGATTTTCTTTGCGGCCCATAAGCTGTTGCCTGTCCCTGAAAAGACGAAAATGATGTTTTTTCTCATTATATTTTAACCCCCTTTGTTATATGGCGTGGATATCGTGTGCATATTTACAAAAAGAGCCGCCTTAACAATTAATCTCTCAAGCGGAATATATATTCCGCTTGCAGGTCACATTATACGGAATCATGATTCCGTTGTCAACATCCATTTTTTAAGGTAAAATAGAGCGGAAAGAGGTGGCTGCCTTCATGCTAAAGAAAGAACGCACTTCGGGCGAAACATGCAACGCCGGCGAAGCAGCGGGCGTACGGCCAAATGATCCCCGCTTTTCTGATTCCGAAAAGGCGCTGCGGGCAGACGCGAAACAAAACAGAGAGCAGATATTGCAAGCGGCCCATAAGATTTTTGCCGAAAAGGGGCTGGCCGTTCCAATCAGCGAGATCGCCCGCCAAGCCGGCATCGGCATCGGCACGGTATACCGCCATTTCCCCACCAAAGACGCATTGTTCAATGCAGTCAATATCAGTTATAAACAAGAGCTTACGGAGGAAGCCAGAGCTCTTATCACGCATCCCGATCCCGGCAAGGCGTTCTTTGACTTCTTTTTTCGCATCATGGAAGAGGGCTTTACCAGCAGGGCGGTAAGGGACGCTTTCAGAATCGGCACTTTTCGTGTACGGACGGCAACGTCCGGTGTGCTGCTGGACTTTCAGTCGGCATGTGCCGAGCTCCTCACCCGGGCCCAGCAGGCAAAGGCGGTGCGGGAAGATATTGAAGTTATGGATTTGATCGCCCTTATGTCCGGTCTTCTCATGGCTATCGATGAGCACGAAGGCGTTCCCAACAGAAACAGATTCAACCAATTGCTGTCTATTGTTTGTGACGGGCTTCGTTATAAAAAACAGGCGCTCTAAATGAGCGCCTGTTTATCGTGTTATATCCCGCTTATCTCTGCCAAAACAAGGAAGCTGGGCTGTGTAATCTGTTCGAACACGCCGCTTATATATGCATTCTTTTATTCCATTCATTTTTAATATCTTCCCCCTGGAAAATGAATATTCCGGCAAGGAAAATAACGCTGACTGCAATGCATATCACGGACGGGTACAGGACTTGTACCCAACCAAACAGAATAAAAATGACCGGGAGGATGCCAAACAAGCCGTCCAGCATGGCGTAGGTAATATAGTCTCTGATACTGAGCTTCATAATCCTCGCTGTTATATACATGACCAACTCGGCCGAAACATAGATGATAGGCATTAAATAATTTATGGACCAGCCTCTCCAGCCTGTCTGCCAGTCCCACAAAATTGAAAGCAACGTCACAACGGTCACCTGCCACATGATCGTTTTCGGTATGTTATGGCTTTTTCGAACAATGACGACCAAGCTCAGCCACATGCTGACAAGTCCAAAAACGACAAATAAAGGCCAGTTCACATCCGTGGGGAAGATCATACGGATGGCAAAGCTGGCAACGACTGCCGCAAAGGATATGAATACCAGTATTCGTATGGCAAGATGGCGCTCATAAGCAGGCGATATAACAGGGAAAACCTCTTCCTTCCCTTTATCAGGGTCAAGCATTGAAAGAGTATTTCCGCATAACACACATCTTTCCTTAACCCCCCGGATTTGAATCCGGCATTGCGGGCAATACAGCATATCATTATCCTTTCACTAGAAGCTGGACGATATTTCTATATCGATTCCATAATCGGACAGCACCCGAAAAAAATTCCTTTGTATATCGGTTTCCCGATAAGGGGAGGAAATGCTGACCACCAGCCTGTCACCGTAAGAACAGAGTGTCATTTGAGGCCTCGGGGCACTTGTGCAGACGGAAAACTGGCGGATATAGGGAGCGAATTCCAAGGGCATGGTTATTTTCCCGATATTCGATATAATCGATGTGGTATGTCTGACCGACTTGCTCACCACCAATCGCGCGACGAGATCTTTAATAGGCAGCGGGACGATACGTGCGAACAGGTTCCGCTCAATCGACATATATTTATTTGACTGATAATCAAGCTGTTCGACCGTCAAGGCCTTCTTAAAGCGTTCGCTTATACCCTGAATCACAGTAGTCAAATCCTCAGTATCGCTGTCAAAGCGATAGCTGATATTAATGAAACCGAAAAAATTCCTCACTGTAACCGATTCATAATACTGACGCAGATTTACGGGTACGGTTAATACAACAGGATATTTTCTTCCGCGTGCGCGCATTTCTTTACCGATCGCATAAACAAATAATGACGCGAGATAGGCCGTTAATGTCACGTCGTTTTTATGGGCCTCATCCAACACCTTTTTTGCCGACATGGAGCCTTCGATAAGCTGCATTCTGTTATCGTCAAATCTTACCCCGCGGATCTGATATGCTTTTGCGTCCTTAACGTCAGCCCTGTTTCTTTTACCGCACTGGCCAATAAAATGTTTACCGAAGCTATCATCCATCAACCCGCTGACGGAGGCATTGTCCGTTGCCGCCGCTGTGTTTTCAAATTTACCTTTGCCGATGAGAATTATATAATAATGTACAAGAGTCTGGAGAAAACGAAGCGCGCCGGCGCCGTCGGACAGGGCGTGGAATACTTCAAGGTTGATTCTGTTTTTGAAAAAAGAAACCCGAAACAGCAAATTATATCTGAGCCCTACGTAAATCGGGGCGCATACCGTGTTCGATTCCATATGAGCCTCAGGGCGCATGTCGCTTTTCTCCATGTAATACCAGAACATACCCCTTCTCAGGACCGATTTATAGACGGGGATATCGTCAATGGTCTGATCGAGCGCCTTTTGCAGGAGCTCAGGCTTTACCGCTTCAGTAAGCTCACACGCAATTCGAAACACCTTTGGATCTTTCAGGGTCCATGTTGCAGGAAATATTTTTGAGGCATTGTCAAGTCTTGACCACTCAACATATTTTTGAGCTTTCATTTATCAACCTCATTCGCCGGTATATTTAAATCTGACGCATTGCTGCCGTCACATAAAAAGCTATTGATGCTTTCATAACATTTTATCACCGATTTCGACCTTTTGGGAAATGCAAGGAAGCCATGCAGCGCTGCTTCTATCCGGCAAATACACACGTCATTTTGAAAATCTCTCAGCCTGTTTCCATAGGCCTCTCCTTCATCCCGGAGGGGATCGTACTCGGCTGTAATAATCAATGTTTTCGGCTGATTTGACAGATCGTCCGCCAATAAGGGCGCAACGTACGGGTTAAGCTTATCTTCTTCGTTTCGAATATACAAATCCATATAATTTTGAATTTTTTCTGCTGTCAATAAATAGCTTGACCCATATTCCCGAACAGAGGGAAATGGTGAATTCTCGCTATGATCATAATATGTGGCGGGATAAATCAAAATTTGTTTGCTCGGCCAAAACTCTCCTTTGTCCCTCGCCATCAGCGATACAACCGCGGCCAGGTTGCCTCCGGCGCTATCGCCTATCAGAGTAATATCCTCTGCTGTACAGTCTATCAGGCACGGATCGTTAAATATTTCTCTGGTGACATAATAGCAGTCTTCCAGCCCGGCGGGAAATGAATTTTCCGGAGCGAGCCGATAGTTCACCGACACAACCGTGTGTTTTGTCTGCTCGGCCATATACGCGCATATTTTGGTATACGTATCGATGTTTCCCGTAACCCAGCCCCCGCCATGGTAAAAAATCATGACTTTCGGCAGGCCGTCTGTTTTCGGGCGGAAAACGCGCACCGGTATTTCCCTGCCATTTACCGTCATTTTTCGGTCAAGGGCGCCGTAGATCGGCTTAAAATAAGGATTTGCCAAGCGCAAAAATCCACGGTATATTTTGTAATACTTCTTGACATTTGCCAGGATGTTTGAAACAACCTTTAATACCGCTTTTTCAAACTGATTCATGGGCTCCCTCACTTGCTATGTGCCGCATATTATCCAAGCTATTTCCGGAGCTGGAATAATAATAAATTATTACCCGATAGCTGCTAATAATAATAGCGTGGGACACATATGCCCCGCGCTATTTTAGGATTAATGGCTTACAGAGATACAACTTGCGCCGCCCGCCAACTGCCAGCTAAGCTAAGCGAACGTTCGCAGCCCTCGTTTTTTGCCTGTTTTTAGGGTCGCTTTCAATATCAAAAGTAACCTTTTGGCCTTCCTCAAGAGATTTATAACCCGTCGCCGTGATAGCGGAAAAATGCACGAACACATCGTCGCCGCCTTCCTCATTGGCGATAAACCCAAACCCCTTGTCTGCATTAAACCACTTTACTGTGCCAACGCTCATATTGACTCTCCTAAATATTTACATTTCAATATTAACAAAAATCACACGCTGTAAATCAAAGATAAGAACAATGATTTACAAACATGTGAGATCAAGACGTTCATATTGATTGCAAATATTATATCATCATCAAAGCGTATAGTCAACTGCCAATTCCTTGAAACTCCATCAAGGCGCCTTGGCTTTTTTTACCGGCTTTTTTATCGACTTTTTAAGTGCCTTGGCATGTTCCTGCATCGCTTTTTTCTCTAAGATCAGTCTTTCCGCAGCCGCCGCCTGCGCCGCTGCGTTATGACTGACCATCTCGTCCGAATATTTTTTATACTGTTTAGCGGTTTCTGCGTCTTCCAGCACTAAAAATGCTTGAATAGCCGATGGATAAATGAATTTCTTTTTCTCGTTTGTCTTGCTAAATTGTACTGTGACAAAGTCCGTTCCATGTTCAATGATCTGACCTCTTCCAAACACCTTATGATTTATAAACTCACCGTTAAGATTAATATGACTCGCCCTCCATCTGTTTTATTGCGGTATCGAAAGAACCTCAAAGCAATTCGAGCTTAGCGATAACTCTTTCAATCTTTTCCTGAGCATCAGGGCCGGTGGAGATCTTCAGAATATTCTCCAGGGTCATTTTCTTGGCCTGATGAAGCAAAAACGGATTCATTAATTCCGGGAAAAGCTTAGCGAAGATCATTTCTGCTCCGGGGTTTTTCAATACTTCACCGAACAAAATCTTATTGTTTTTTAAATCCATATACGCACTCCTTAACTCAACGAGCATCATTAAAAACAAATTTACTTCAAATGATGTTTGTTCGCATATATACAGCTGATTCCGCTCAGCGGCAGGACCGCATGGCCCTATTTGGATCTATTAGGCCGGAAGGTTGTTCGCGATACGCCTTTATTGCTTGTTTTGTAATGAACCCTTTTTGTGCGGGCGGCGGTCCTTTCATCTGACTGATTGGATTCTGGCGCCTCAACAAGCGGATAGGGCTGCTCTGTTATAACGGGAATGGTTTTACCGATAAGCTTTTCAATATCGACAAGCGACCTTTTTTCAAGGCTGTCACAAAAAGATATTGCCGTTCCGGCAAGTCCCGCTCTGCCGGTGCGGCCGATCCTGTGCACGTAATCCTCCGGCGAATCGGGAATGTTAAAATTAATGACATGTGACAGTTCGATAATATCGATTCCCCTGGCAACGATGTCTGTCGCGACCAAAAGCCGCGCCTGGCCCGATTTGAATTTTTCCAAAGCACGCAGGCGGGCGGACTGAGACTTATTGGCATGAATGACCTCGCAGGACTCGCCGGCAGCCCGAAGCGTTTCAGCCAGATTGTTTGCTCCGTGTTTTGTCTTTGTAAACACCAGGGCCGACACGATGCCGGTATTTTTGAGCAGATGGATCAGCAATTTGGTCTTGTTTGCTTTATTGACGAAATAGACAGACTGTTCGATGCTGTCGACTGTTGACGACACCGGCGTTACAGTCACCTTGACCGGATCTGTCAGAATCTTCTTCGTCAGCTTCTCAATTTCCGCAGGCATTGTTGCCGAAAAAAGCATTGTCTGCCTTTTATCAGGCAGCGCATCTATAATTTTCTCCACATCGCGCAAAAAGCCCATGTCCAGCATACGGTCGGCCTCGTCAAGGACAAAAAAGCCGATGTTGCTGAAATCAACGTATTTTTGATTCATAAGATCAATAAGCCGTCCCGGCGTGGCCACAAGGATATCGACGCCAAGCTTCAGCATCTGTATTTGCGGGTTTTGTGAAACACCGCCGTAGATGACGGTGTGCTTCAGACCGGCAAAGGCCCCGTAAGCGGTGAAGCTGTTGCCGATTTGCGCGGCAAGCTCCCTCGTCGGCGTCAGTATCAACGCTTTAAGTAACCGTGGCCTCTTAACAGCGGTTTTTTCCTGAGCTAGCCGCTGAATAAGCGGGATTGCAAATGCGGCTGTTTTCCCTGTCCCGGTCTGCGCGCAGCCGAGCAGGTCGCGGCCTTCAAGCAGCGGCGGTATTGCCGCGGCCTGGATAGGCGTCGGGGTCGTGTACCCCTCTTTGGCCAGGGCTTTTAAAATGGGTTCTGTAATTTTCAGGTCTTTAAAGGACATTAATTTTGTTTTCCCCTTAATCTTCACCATAAAGCACATAGAAGCAATAGGCATACTTTGTCATTTAATCGTCTATTTTTAAAGGGTGGACCACCCGTTAAAGAGCGTTCCACCCTATAATTTGCAAGTGCATTACGATGATATCCGTCATTGTATTATAATCAGCTTACACTAAAACAAACCATTTGTATATAGGTTTAAAGATATTATGTGGTTAGATACAAGTCTATATTATCGAAGACCGCTCGGATTACGGCTCTCACATGGGACATTTACCTGGCATTTACCACAACCATAACGAAAACGCTCACCCTCGCCGCAGCGCTGCGTTTCTTCCGTCGTTTGCAAAAACGATTTGCATGCGATATGATCCTTGCCCTCAGATACGCCCTTTAAAGGATCAATTGCAAAGCCGGGACAGTTTTTAGCGCAGGCCCCGCACATGATGCAATATTCAAATGGTGTTTTATATGCGCGCCGCGTGGGCCGGAGCGCAGCCTCCGTGACGACGCTCCCAAACCGTCCGGCCATACCTCTTTCGGTGATAAGTCCTTTTGAAAGGCCAAAGGTACCAAGCCCCGCGATGTAGGCAACATGGCGTTCCGACCAATTGCTGCAAAAAGGAGCAAGCATTTTAAACTTGCCGCTGTTTGATACTTGGACAGCGATAAATCCTTCTGCTTCAAGTGCATGGCAAACGGCATCACCGACAGCAAAATTGGTGTCCTGCCCTTCGATACGGGCCTGACGCCAGGCATCGTTCGGCTGTGTCATGCTTTCGCGGTTGCCTCTTCGGACTTCTGCGGTAAATGGCAAAAACCATGATATGACACTTTTTGCCGCAGGCAGGATGTCCTCGGGGAGCAGAGCCCCCGGACCGACGATACCGGGTTTGCGCAGCGTCTGAAACAGTGGATCATCGGCATCGGCAATACCGAAAATAGGATCGTCATAAAACCTCAACCCAATCAGAGCTTGGCTAACAGCATTATTCATGGTGACCCTGTTAATATCCTGCTTGAGCATAGCCGCCGTGATTTCCTGCAGCTTTTCAATGGTCATATGTATTTCCTCCCTGCGGGCTGTAGAGAGAGTTAATGAAAGAATTACCCGGCTAATTCTTCCTTCAGTTCGTCGATTTTCTCTTTAATGACGTGGTATCCTTCTCTCCATTTTTCAGCCGTTACAGTGTCGCCGCTGAGAACGGCTCTTTTAAAACCGGCTTTATACGCAAATGACTTGCTTACCAGGAGTCTGATTTTGCCCTCCGTCGTCATAAAAAACACGCCTCCTCAGTTTACATAAAGTAAGTATACCACAATACTGCAAATAATGCAAAAGAGGAGACCGCTCATACCCAAAAACACAACTGAACCATTGATCTCTTGTAAACCCCTGACCTCTTGAATACCTTCAAGAGGTCTCCCAGCCGAGCTCCGCCAGGATGCCCGGGAACACCTCCAGGCTCCGCTTCAAAATCCCCTGCATGTAAGCGATGATGATGCCGTAATTCGTGATCGGCACGTTCTGGTCTACGGCGCATTTCTGGCGGTAGCTGACCTCCCGCTCGTTCAGCATGCAGCCGCCGCAGTGGACAACCAGCTTGTATTTCGACAAATCGTCGTAAAACTCGGTGCCGGAGGTGAATTCAAAGTTCAGGTCCTTTCCCGTGTGGTTTTTGATCCACCGGGGCAGCTTGACGCGGCCGATGTCGTCGCACTGGCGATGGTGGGTGCAGCCCTCGGACAGGAGCACCGTGTCGCCGTCCCGCAGCGTGTCCAGCGCCGCCGCGCCCCTGACCGCCGCGCGCAGGAGCCCCTTATACCGGGCGAACAGGATGGAAAAGGACGTGAGCAGGACGTCCCGAGGCGTATCGGCGGAGACCTTGGCAAAGACCTGGCTGTCGGTAATGACGAGCTTCGGCTTTTTGCCCAGCTGCTGAAGCGTCTCCCTGAGCTCGTATTCCTTGACGACGATGGCCGCGGCGTCCGCTTCCAGAATGTCGCGGATTGTCTGCTGCTGGGGGAGGATGAGCCGCCCCTTCGGCGCGGCCTTGTCGATAGGCGTGACCAGGACAACGAAATCAGAGGGACTGATGAGGTCCCCGACGAGCCGGAGCTTGGTGTCCTCCGACGGCGCCAGCGCCGAGAGCCTCTCCCTCAGCGCCTCGATGTTCGTCCCCTTCAGCGCGCTGACGTATATCTCATTGAACGCCGGCGCCGCGTCCTCCGCCAGCAGGTCGGCCTTGTTGTAGACGACGAGGTAATTGATCTTCTTGTCCTCAAAAAGCCGGATGAGCTCGGTGTCGGCTGCCGTTTTTCCGAGCGCCGCGTCGACCACGAGCACGGCCACGTCCGTCTTGTTGAGCACCTGCTTCGTCCTCCTGACCCGGAGCGCGCCCAGCTGCCCCTCGTCGTCGATGCCCGGCGTGTCGATGATCATCACCGGCCCCAGCGGCAAGAGCTCCATTGCCTTGTATACGGGGTCCGTCGTCGTCCCCTTCACGTCGGAAACCACCGCCAGGTCCTGCCCCGTCACCGCGTTGACGACGCTGGACTTCCCCGCGTTGCGCCGCCCGAAAAACCCGATATGCACCCGGTCCGCCGACGGCGTGTCGTTGAGTCCCATAATGTCACCTCTTTGGAATTTATAGTTTATGGCATTTTCAACCCGTTCCCGTAAGTGCGGCGGTGGATACGGGGATAAGTACCAGGCGCGCTGAAGCCGCTTCCTACGAGGCCGGAGCCCGGCGAACGAAGAGACGTGGATTCCCGCCTGCGCGGGAATGACACGGAACGCGAGTACAGCCCCGGATTCAGCCGGGCCCAGGGCGCAGCCCGCGGGGTCCGGGGCACAGCCCCGAATTCAAAGGGGTCATAGGGGCGCAGCCCCTATACCTTTTATTGGGCGGGTGGGCGGGATTTTAAAATCTGAAGTCACGGGCGCCGCTTTTGATATCTTCTAAATTCTGTAGCGCCCGGGCTTTGATCTTTTCGTTGGGCACCTTTTGGATTTCGGCTTTGATGAGCGCCTCGCCGGGCTGCCGTGTTTTGCGGGAGGCGTAATCCATGAGATATTCCTCCAGCGTCATGAGGGCGTTGGGATGGCAGAAGTTTAAAATCTGGCCGCTTTTGCAGAAGGCCATGAACCGATCGCCCGTCCGGCCCTCCCGGTAGCAGGCCGTGCAGAAGCTGGGGATGAAGCCGAGCTCCATGAGCCAGCGGACGACCTCGTCCAGCGTGCGCTTGTCGGAAACGTCGAACTGCTCGGTTTTCTCGTCCTCCGGCTCCGGCTCGCAGTACCCGCCGACGCTGGTGCGGGACCCGCCGCTGATCTGGGAGATGCCGAGGCCCAGGACGCGCTCGCGGGTCTCCTTGCTCTCCCTCGTGGAGATGATCATGCCGGTGTACGGCACGGCGATGCGGATGCAGGCCACGATCTTGGCAAAGGTGTCGTCGTCGATGCCGTTATCGAAGGCGGCGGGGTCGATATCGTCGGCGTGCTTGACGCGGGGGACACTGATGGTGTGCGGTCCGACGCCGAAGGCGGCCTCCAGATGCTCGGCGTGCATCAGCTGGGCGGCAAACTCGTAGCGGTACAGCTCCAGGCCGTAGAGAACGCCGAGGCCCACGTCGTCGATGCCGCCCTGCATGGCCCTGTCCATGGCCTCGGTGTGCCAGGCGTAGTCGTGCTTCGGGCCTGTGGGATGGAGCTTTTCGTAGCTCTCCTTGTGGTACGTTTCCTGAAACAGGACGTAGGTGCCGATGCCGGCCTCCCTGAGCTTTTTGTAGTTTTCCACCGTGGTTGCCGCGATATTGACGTTGACGCGGCGAATGGCCCCGTTTTTGTGCTTGACGCCGTAAATCGTTTTGATCGACTCGAGGATGTATTCGATGGGATTGTTGACGGGGTCCTCTCCGGCCTCGATGGCCAGGCGCTTGTGGCCCATATCCTGCAGCGCCGCGACCTCGGCGGCGATCTCCTCCTGGGTCAGCTTTTTTCGGGGAATGTGCTTGTTTTTGGCGTGGTAGGGGCAGTAGACGCAGCCGTTGACGCAGTAGTTGGAAAGATAGAGCGGCGCGAAGATCACGATGCGGTTGCCGTAAAAATCCTCCTTGATCTGCTTGGCCAGCGCGAAAATCTCCTCGTTTTTCCCGGGGATATCGCATTCCAGGAGGACGGACGCCTCCCGGTGGGTGAGTCCCTTCCGTTCCCTGGCCTTGGCGAGGATATCGCCGATGAGCGCGGCGTTGGACTTGTTCGCTGCGGCGTAGGCCAGCGTGTCCAGCACCTCCTGGTGGTCGATGAATTCCTCGGCTTTCATGGATTTTGGATTATACATGCGCGTTTACCTCTTTCTTTCGGGTCAGATGCTTCTTCGCCGTTAGTTTTTCAGGATCCTTTTTATAATCGCCGCGCGCCGTGACGAGGGTGTACCCGGTGCTGTCGATGCGCCTTTTCAGGCATTGGACGCACTCGGCCGCCTCGTCGCCGGTGCAGATTTTGTTGTCGTAGAGCAGATATTTTTTCCGTACGCCGGTGGGCGAGAGGTTCGGCATCACCACGTTGGCGCCCGCCAGCAGCCCTTTTTCGCGCCCCAGCGGGTGAATCGTCCCCAGCGCCGTCGTCGCCGGGAGCAGGACGCCGGGGAGCATGAGCCGGAGAACGCCCAGAAGGAAGAGCGTCAGCTCCATCGTCCCCGCCGCCTCGCCCCGAAAGGGCGTGTCATGGTGCGGGATGAACGGCCCGATGCCCACCATTTCGGGGTCCAGCTCTCTGCAGAACAGCAGGTCGTCGATGATATCCCCGATCATCTGATACGGCGAGCCCACCATGAACCCGCAGCCCACCTGGTAGCCCAGCGCTTTCAGGTCATAGAGGCAGCGCTTTCTGTTGGACAGCGACAGCTCAGGCGGGTGCAGCCTTTTGTAGTGGCCGTCATTGGCCGTCTCGTGACGGAGAAGGTAGCGGTCGGCCCCGGCCTCCCGAAACGCCTTGTACGTCTCATAGCTCTTTTCGCCGATGGAGAGCGTGACGGCGCAGTCCGGGTGTTTTTCCTTGACGGCGCGGACGATGGCGCACATGCGCGCGTCCGTATAATACGGGTCCTCCCCGCCCTGGAGGACGAAGGTCCGAAAGCCCAGCGCGTACCCCTTATCGCAGCAGTCCAGGATCTGCGCCTCCGTGAGGCGGTAACGCTCGGCGCCATCGTTTGACCGCCGGATGCCGCAGTAATAGCAGTCGTTTTTGCAGTAATTCGTGAACTCGATGAGGCCGCGCATATACACGTCTTTCCCGTAGACGCCCTCCCGGACCTCCCTGGCCCGGGCAAAGAGATACGACGCGGCGTCCTCGTCCCTGTTTTCAAGGAGCGCCCTGAATTTCTCCCGGCTGAGGACCCTGTCCCGCCGGAGCTTGTCGATCAAAGCTTTCATATCATTCTTCCGGCTTTGTGACGACGTTTGAATACGCCGTTTTGGCGCTGACACCGGGGAGCCTGCCGATTTTTCCGGACATCGCGCTGATGACGTCCTGGGGGGCGTCCACGGCGATGCTGATGACGTTGATTTTTTTTGCCCGGTACGGGATGCCCATCCGGCCGATGATATACGCCCCGTATTCGTGCAGGACGGCGTTCAGCTGCTCGACGGCGTCCATGTTTTCAACGATGATGCCGACGACGGCAACGCGTGTTTCCATACGTTTTAACCTCCGAGTTAAAAATAAAAAATGCGCCGTGAAAGGCGCATTTCGACCATACGTGCGTTATGGACATGCGGGCTTCCACTTCAGATGACTCTTCGTGTCAGGCGGCGGACTGGCTTTGCCGGAAGAAGCTCTTGCGGCTCAGCTTATTATTGACCGTATTTTATCATATCGCTTGTTAAACATCAAGCGAATATTGTTACAAATTTAACAGCGGGTTATGAATTGTCCGGCAGCAGCTTATAAACCTCCAGCGTGGCGTCCAGGAACTTATCGAGGGCTTCCGGCGCCAGTTCTCCCGTGTTGATCCCGTAGCGCAGGCGCGTCAGATAGCGGAACCACTCGGAGGCGTCCTCGGAGGTGATGCTCCAGCCGGTCTGGACATTCATGCTCGTCCAGATGAGATTGCAGCGCGTGTTGACCTCCTGCAGCGTCCGTTTTTTGGACGGTACCCGCTCCAGGTCCTCGGCCATGCCGATGATCATCCTGACTTTTCCGGTATTTCCAGTCTCCATAACAGCCACACTATTCTTGATAATGGGGCTCGGCTTCTGATTTTGGGGCGTCTCGACCGCCGTGGGCAGCGGGATGTCGGGCCGTTTTTTATCCTTCCGGGCCGTTTTTTCCTTGGGGAGGGGCTTTTTGTCCCGTTGTGCCGTCCTTTCCAGGGCGGCCGGCTTTTTGTCCGGCGCGGCCGGCGGGACAAACTCCGGGAGCGCGTCGAACGGCGCGGCTGTCTTTTTCGGCGGGGCTTTGCCGGTGGCCGGCGCCTTCTTTTCCGGGACAGGCTCGGGGGCTTTGGCCGGTGTCTTCGGCTTCTTCGGGGCAGGCTCCGGGATCTTGGCCAGCAATTCCAGCTCCGCCGGGTCGGGCTCCAGGACGACGGTCAGCATCTGCGGCTTCTCCTGGACAGGCATCAGGCTCGCGGCCGCCGCTTTCGGTTCCACCAGGGCGGGCTCCGGGACTATGGCCGGTGCCTCCGGCTCTGCCGGGATGGGTTCCGGAATTACGGCCGCCGCCGGCTCCGCCGGGATGGGTTCCGGGATTACGGCCGCCGGCTCCGGCTCTGCCGGGACAGGTTCCGGGACTATGGCCGCCGGCTCCGGCGCCGCCGGGACGGGTTCCGGGATTACGGCCGCCGGCTCCGGCTCCGCCGGGGCGGGCTCCGGGATTTCATCGGCCGGGGCGGAGTCTCTTTTCGCCGAATATTTCATCCGCACGCGGGTGTTCCCGCCGAGCTGAATGTAAAAGCCCTTTTCGAGCATTTGGTCGAATTCCAGGTCGAGGATGGCCTTGAAGCCGGCGGGGACATAGACGATACCGGGCTGCGCGCCGTACTTGCGCCTGATCATTTCAATATCGTCATCGGCGGGCGGCTCGAGACCCGACATGGCCCGCAGCACAAGACCGGCCATCTGGTCCCGGACACATTCCCCGCCCTTCAGGGGATTTTTGGCATTGACATCCTTCGTCAGTGTCCTCACCACGGGGACGATGGCGTTGACTGCCGCTTTCATAATGGTGCCCGACTGCGGCAGGAACGGGACGGAGCCGACCTCTGTTTTGGGCAGGTCGGCGGGCTGGAAGCCCAGGGCCGCCGCCGTCGAGGTAAAGACCAGGTCGTAATAGAGCTTTCTGGCCTTGTGCAGGCCGGCGTCCGCCGCCGCGCCGCCATAAACAAAGGTCATTTTTGAAACGGCGTAAGCCTGCATCCGCAGCAGGTTGATCCACTGGTTGATCGCCACGCCTGTTTTGTATTCGGTGATGCGCCTGAAAAGCGCCTGCCCCAGCCGGTCCTGGGCCGTCATATTCCTGACCCAGAGCTCCTCCAGGCCGGCGCCTTCCGAGGCGCAGATATCGTCGATCACGCAGTCCAGGACAATTTTGTCAAAATCCGCGTTTAAAAGGGCTTTACAGTACGGGTGGCAGCTTTGCAGGTACGCCTTCAGATGGGCGGCCTTGCCGAAAAAATCGTCGTTTCTCTTGTAAACGCCGACGCATTGCTCCCTGAAATAGGGCAGATCAAACGCCGCAAAGCGGATGAGCGACTCGCCCAGCTGCAGTTCATGAACGGCATCGCTGCCCGGCACGGAAAATGATAGAATGTCTTTCATGTCACGCCCCATTTCACACCGCAGATTTTCGCCGTCTTCCACGGAAAAGCGGCAGGATTCGTCCTTGTCCGACGATAGTCGCAATTCCCGCCGCGGTGGATTCATCATAGCATACGGCATATGAGTTTTCAAGAAATTCATTATTGTCTTTTAATAAAAGCAGGGGTATAATTTTTCAAACAATATTCGCTAAATTTCGACACGACAGATATTTGAAAAGGCTGGTTTGACGCATGACAATTCCGAATGAATCTGAAGTCACAGTGCAGCTGAGCGATATGATCCTGAAAGCCGGCGCCAATCTTTTTAAAGCCACAAAGTACCTTTACGCCCTCACCTCCGAAAGCTACTATCACTGCGATATCAAGGACTTTTTCAAGGTGATCCTGAACAACATTTTCAACGCCGACGTGCTGAGCGCTTTTCAGATCAGTATCGACGGCGACGCGTGCGTGCCGCTGAACACGCGGGAATATTTCAGCATCTTCCCGCTCATCATCTACAGCTTTGCCGCCAGGCTGCCCGTCCTGTGCAACGTCAGATCAGGCAGCGGCGGCCTGACCGTCAGGCAGACCGACGCGATTTACAGCGCCGTGCTGGAGCGCGGCATATCGAATACCGGCGGCGCCGTGGCGGAAAGCTATGAGAGCGTGATGGCGTCCGTCCGGCGCGGCAAGGGCGTTCCCCCGTACAGCGCCGAGTGGTTCCGGACCTATATCTACACCTCCGTCCCGGAGCTGGCGGATATCTCCAACAGGAACCTTTATTTCACCGGTGCGGCGGACGTTCTTTTCCCGCTTTATTATTTATGCCTAGAAAAGGAATTTGAAACACGCCTGAATACGTTAATAGCCTCAAATAAACCTGTCGCCCCATGATTGACTTTTTCCAGCCGCCACTATATAATAGACTTCGAGTTTGTACCTTAAAAATCGACAAAATGCGCCGGTTTGAGCCTATGAACAACCCGTTTGGAGTGAGATGAAGGATGTATTTTGGAAGCGTCAGGTTTTTCCGCCACCTAATCCTTACGGTGCTGGTGCTTATCCTTGTCGTGCCCACGTTCTTTGCAATTCGCCTCGGCATAAAATATCACGAGTCCGCCGGCAAGCTGGCGGCGGTCCAGGAAGTCGTCAGCAAGTACGACGCCTCCGGGCAGGATGAATTGGTCGGGCATCTTTCAGAACTCCTCAACAGTTCCTTTGACAAACAAATACCGACTTTTCAGCAGCAGGTCGACAGTTCGATGAACGCGCAGCTCAACGCCCTGCACACGCAGATTAACGGCGATATAAAAAATCAGCTCTCCGCGGTCCAGAAGACGATGGACAAATCGCTGTCCGACCAGGAGAAGTCGTTAAGCGGCCAGCAGGCCAGGACGCAGCAGCAGCTGACAAGCCTTATTAAAAGCCAGACCGCGGCAATAGAGCAGCAATTCAACAAAAAGCTGGATGAACAGACATCCGAAATCATCAAACAGATGAACGAAACTCTGAGCCGGGAGTTCGCGCTGCTGGAGCAGCAGGGCAGCCCGCAGCCCGGAGCGGAAGGCGGCAACGGCTAGGACTACATACCGTATCAGGCATTTCTGGCTGTGAACCGGACGATGGCTTGTCACGCGGCAGTCATCATCATTCAGAACAGGAGAACTCATATGGGGCTGAAAGAAAATTTTAATCAGGCAATGAGGGAATTGCTCAACAAAGGCGGTCTTGTGGGGTCCGAGATGGAGGAAAAGGCAAAGGCCAAGTCGGACCTTGATTCCTATCTGGAACCTCCGGCGCCGGTGACGGCCGAACCGGCTGCCCACAGCGGCGGCGCTCCGGAAGGCGAACCCGCCGGCACTCCCGGCAATACCTACGGCGGCACGTATGGCAGCACGTACACCGGCACATACGGCAGCGCGCCCGGCAGCCCCTCCGGCAACGTGCCGTTTGACCAGGACTCGTCGAAGATCACCATGAGCGTATCCGAAACCGACTGGCAGAACCCGCCGTATGAGGAGCACACCTCCTTCAGGCCCACGCCTTCCGGTTTCTCCCAGTCGCAGGACGGCGAATTCGGCCGGATGTTCCGTCAGGCCGAGGAAATGACGATTATTTCCAAAAGCACGATGATCGTCGGCGATATCAGAACGCTGGCCAACATCACCATCGAGGGCAATGTCCGGGGTAAGGTCGACGCCCTGAAGGACGCCAGCATCCGGGGGATGCTGATCGGCGACCTGACGTGCAACAACACCGATATCCGCGGCTCGTCCATCCAGGGCAACGTCTCCACAAAGGGCAGCACGTACATCGACAGCGATTCCATCCTGCTCGGCGACGTCCAGGCCCAGTTCGCCAGCATTGACGGCAAGGTCAAGGGCAATATCGACATTAGCAGCAAGGTCGAGCTTCGGCACAACGCCATCGTGGCGGGCAATATCAACACCAACACGATTTCGATCGAGGACGGCGCCAATATCCGGGGCTTCGTCAACACCACCTTCCTGAAAGAGCACGGCGACAGCGCCTTCCCGAAACAGGTTATCATCGACGCCGACAGCGCCGGGGAAAACCCCGTATAATAGTGAAACCAGAGGACGATGCCCTCTGGTTTATTGTTTATTGTTTTCCGGCCCGGATCAGCCCAGAATTTTCTGATAGATCACATTGTCGAGGATCTTTCCGAACTTTGTGCCCACTTCCCTGAGGTGGGCACATTTTTCATACCCGTTTTTTTCAAAGAGCCGCACACTGTCCTCGTTGTCGCCGCTGATGGACGCCAGCAGCACGTGAAAGCCCTGTTCCGCGCTGAACCTTTCGATGTGCTTCAAAGCCATGCCGCCGATGCCTCTGCCGCGGCAGCCGTTTTTCAGGTAGATGCCGATCTCGGCGGTGTCGCCGTAAGCCTCCCGCGCCTTGAACTGCCGCACGGACACGTAACCGCAAAGCTCGCCGTCCGTTTTGATGACGTACGTCCTGTACCGCCTGTCCCCGGAAAAAACCAGCGGGCGCATCTCGGCGGGTTCCAGCGGGTGATAATGCCATGTGGCCGTCGAGTTCAGGACGTAATAATTATAGATGTCGAGCACGTCCTTTAAGTGTTCTTCCCGGATTTCTTCAATGGCCACATTCTGCATCTGCCGTCTCCACCTGTCCCCAGCGTTTCATACAATTATACTCTTTAATCGAAAAATGGCAACCTCCGCATGCCCGGTCACGGCGTCTGCCATGGCCGGCGTTTTTTTCGCCGGCGGCCTCGTCGGCCGCGCCGGTACGGCCCCTCGTCGTCGTCCTCCTCCTCCGGGTCCAAAGCGCCGTTGAGGAGCGATTTCAGGTTCTGCCAGTACAGGCACGCCATACCGTCGTTGATGTCCGTCATCGCCGGCAGGGGCGGAATAACGGCCGGAGCGGACATATCGCCCGGGTCCGGCGCGTCGTCGATTGTCTCGACGAGCTTTAAAAACGGCGGCCCCAGCGCCGTTTCAACCCTGGCGTACTCGTTTTTGCCCAGTTGGTCAAGGATGTGCTGCGCCTCTTTGACTTCCATACGACATCCCCCTTAAAGTCTGCCGGACCACTGTTAAATATTTTCCGTTTCCAGCACCATGCCGTTTAATTCCGCGTCGTCGCTGAGCTCGATCTGCAGGCACTTTCTGCCCCGGGCGTTAATGACCTGCCGGACGGACCCCAGGTCCGCAAGGTTTACCGCGATGTCCCCCACCCCGGTATTTATTTTCATCTGCGCCGCGCCGGAAACCAGGCTGGCGGCCTTGAACTCAAAGCCCTCGTCGGCCGCCTGATTGAAGGCGGACTCAAATCCCTCGAGGTCCGCAACGCCGCTCTCCTCCAGGATGTCTTTCAGCTCCGAGGCGTCCAGCGTCACCTGCTCGCCGTCGTCGGCATAGGCCTCGATTTTCTCGCTCACCGCCTCGTAGATGTTTTTGAGGAGCTCGGGCTTTATTTTTTCGCCGTTCACCAGGCGGAGGATCTCCCCAAACTTCTCCTGCTCCTCCCTGGCCGTCGGCTCGTACCGGCAATGCAGCACATTTTCCAAAAGCGCCTCGTTCCGGACGTTTGCCTTGGCCGTGTAGTAGAGCAGCTTATTGATATCCGCGCAGTTGTCGTTAAAGGCCGGGAACATGAAGCCGTCCACCGGCGAGAGGAAGTTGACGGTTTTGTCCAGCGCGGAGTTCAGCTCAAATTTTTCCGAGGACGCGCTGTAATAGATGCCGCGCTTCACGTCGTCGGCCCTGCAGACGCTGCAGAGGACGAAATTGAAGCCGAAGGAGGTGTCGTCAAAACCGTCCAGCGATTCCTCCTCGCCTTTTCTGCCCCTTCTGCCCATAGGCTTGTTGTACTTGCCGGAGGCGAAGGAGATGACGACGTCGGAATCATAATTGAAATTGGCGGCGACCTGCGCGATATATTTGTTGCAGCAGTCGGCAAAGGCCTCCCGCTCGGCGCCCAGCAGCTGGCGGAACCGGGCTTGTCCCTCGCCCTCCGGGGCCCCGTCGTCAAAGGACAGCTCGAATAATTTTGAATTGAAGCCGCCCGTCAAAAGCTTTTTGAAATTGCTAAGGTATATCTCCTGCTCCGTTTCGCTCTTCATATCGAACGAGCAGAGCTCGGCGTACAGGATGTTCTGATTGTCTTTTTTTATGTAGGCCGTATACAGCTGCTTCAGCTGCAGCTGGTAGCTGTCCGCCTTAAACTGTCTTCTGAATGCGGATAATTCTTTTTTGTTCATGCGTCGCTCCTGTCGGATTATTGTAGTCGAAGCCTATATTACTATTTTATTCCTTCGATTTCAACCCAAAGGTATCCGGCCGGCCGTTTCCTCATATTTCTCGGCGCGCTGCAAAGAATAGTACAGGAACTTTTTTCAAACAACGGAGGAGGAAAACCATGTTCAGACATGACAAGCAGCTATTAAAGGAGGTCCGGGTGGACAAGCCCAACCCGAATTACGCCAACATGATGCAGGAGCAGATTGGCGGCGCCCACGGCGAACTGAAGGCCGCCATGCAGTATTTTTCCCAGAGCTTCAGGATCAAGGACGAGCGGATCAAGGACCTGTTCCTCGACATTGCCTCCGAGGAACTGGGGCACATGGAAATGGTGGCAACGCTCGTCAATCTGCTCAACGGGCATCAGGTCGACGCCGCCGGCACGACGGCCGGCAATATACAGGCCTCCGTCCAGTCCGGCCTGACGCCGATGCTGGCCAACGCTTCGGGCTATCCCTGGACCGGGGCCTATATGGAGGACACGGGCGACCTGGCGGCGGACATCATTTCGGATATCGCCGCCGAGCAGCGGGCCAAGGTCGTCTACCAGTACCTGTACCGGCAGATCAACGACACCGGAGTCCGGGAGGCCATCGATTTCCTCCTGAACCGGGAGGAGGCCCACAACACCCTGTTCCGCCAGGCGTTCAACATGCTGGAGGAAACGGGCTCCCTGGCCGACTGGGGCGTCACCCAGGATTCCAAGCAGTACTTCGACCTCTCCACGCCGGGCCAGTTCTTCGACCAGAACAACCTCTCAAACCCGAAGCCCCCGAAGTTCATCATCCCCAACCAGCAGAATCAGCAGCAGAACCCGAACCAGCAAAATTACACGATGGCGCATTGATTGCGAGGGCGGAGATGGAACTCCGCCCCCGCATTTTATTGCCAACGGCTGGGCGTCTGCTCTTTTGCCTCCCTCGGATGAGGGAGGTGGCATTTGCGCAGCAAATGACGGAAGGAGAGATACACGGCACTTATGGTGCGTTATCTTTCCCTCCGTCGCCCGCCGGCGACAGGATGCAGCGCCAAAAGGAGTAATCCAGGGCGCGTGACAAAGCTCCCTCCTTCAGTCGCCTGCGGCGACAGCTCCCTCGTCTGAGGGAGCCAGGGAAGCGTTCTCGTCTTATTAATCGCCCGACGTATCTTACTTATTTTCCTCGTATTCCCCGTTCAAAACGGCGCGGACGGCGGCGCCGATCTCCTCGTAGCAGGTGCAGCGGCAGATGTTGCTCTCCAGCCAGTGGTCCAGCGCCGCGTCGTCGGGGCGCTCCGGGAGCTTTGACAGGGCGTGGCAGACCATCAAAAAGCCCGAGGTGCAGTAGCCGCACTGAAAGGCGAATTTCTCGATAAAGGCGCGCTGGGTGGGCGTGCCCCGGAGTCCCTCCACCGTGGTGATCTCTTTCCCCACGGCCTCGGCCGCCAGCATCAGGCAGGATTTGACCGGCTGCCCGTCCACCAGCACCGTGCACGCCCCGCAGTCCCCGTTCAGGCAGCCGGGCTTGGCGCCGGTGAGGCCCAGCCCCTCCCGTAGCGTGTCCAGCAGGATTTCCGCCGGGCGGACAAAAAGCTCATGCTCGGCGCCGTTCACCCGGAGCTTTATTGCGGTTTTTTCCTTCAGCACAAGCACGGCAGCTTCTCCTCCCTTACGGCCTCCAGTATGTTCAGGATCGTATCCTTTAAAACGAATTTGCGGTAGTCCGCGGAGCCGCTCAGGTCGCTCTGGATAACGCCCGACAGCGCTTTGACGAACAGCTCGGCCCGCGCGTCGGCCCCGAGTCTGCCGTCGTTCAAAATCTCCTCCGCGCTCCGGTCCCGGAAGGGATACGGGGCAAGGCCCGAAAAGGCGATACGGAGGCGCCCGCCCGTCACCACCGCCGCCGTTGTCAAAAGCGGATAGTCGATCTTTTCGTTTTTCGTCTTCTTCTGATGAAAATACGGCGCGGCGGCAATGGCGGCCGGCACGGCCGTCCGGACCAGGACCTCGCCCTTCGGCAGCCGCAGACGGCCGTCAAATACCGCATCGATCGGGTACGTATGCAGGCCGTCCTTGCCCGCCGCCGTCAGGATGGCGTCGGCCAAAAGGAGCGGCAGCGCGGTCTCCCGGTAAATGATCGTGGAGGCCAGGTTGCCGCCCAGCGTGATCTTGTTCTGCATGGTGTGGTCGGCGATGCGGCCCGCCGTCTTCCCCAGCAGCGGAAAGCTGCCGGATACGATGAGGTCGGACAAGGTCAGCGCCGCGCCGAAGGTGAGGTTTTCGCCGTCCGTACCCAACCCGAGGAGCTCCGGGACGTCCTTGATGTCGAGCACCGCGCCGAAGGCGGCGTTTCCGGCGCGCGCCATGGAGATGAGCTCGCTGCCCCCGCCGTACCAGACGGGATTCTTGCCCTCGTCCTCCAGCCGGCCGAAAAGCCCGACCGCTTCCCCCAGGGTATCCGGCCTGTAGTATTCGAAATCGAAAGGGATCATATAATGCCCCCTGTCTTTTTGAGCCAGATTTTTTCCGGCAGGAGCGGGAGCTCATCGAGTTCGGCCCCGGAAGCCAGCGACAGCGCGTTTGCCAGCGCGGCGGGCATGCCGATAACGCCGTGCTCGCCGAGCCCGCGGGCGCCGTAAGGCCCGTCCAGATTCGGGGTCTCGACGAAGTCCACGAGATACCGGGGCGTCTCGGCGAAGTGCATGACCTTATATGTCCTCAGGCTCGTATCCAGCACCCGTCCGTCGGGGCCGTACTGGAAATGCTCCCGGCTGGCCTTGCCGAGCCCCATGCACATGCCGCCCCGGACGACGGCCGCCGCCATGGCGGGATTGAGGATCTTCCCGGCGTCGATGACCGTGGCGGCGCGCAGCAGGCGGTAGGTGTACTCCCTTTCGTCGTACGCCACCTCCACGGCCTGGGCGCCCACCGTCCAGTACGGCCCGGACTTGCCCTTGCCGGTTTCCCGGTCCAGATAGTTCAGGTCTCCCATTACATAGCTGCCCCGGCCGAAGAGCTGGCCGCCGACGGCGTTGCCGTTTTCGAACTGGTAGCCGTGGACCAGGTCCTTGAAAACATGGTGCACCGCCGGGTCGCTTTTGCGGTAGACCCTGCCGTCCCCCACCTCCAGGTCCTCCGGCGCGCATTTCATCACGGCCGCGCCCAAGCCCACGAGCTGCCTTTTGACGTCCTCCGCCGCCGACAGCACGGCCCTGCCCACCATAAACGCCGTCATGCTGGCCACCGTCTTCCAGTGGCGGGGGCTGTAGCGCGTGTCGACGTCCATGTTGACGTGGATGCGGCCCACGTCCATTTTCAGGGCTGCCGATAGGATCTGCGCCGCCGTGGTCTTCATGGCGGGGCCGATCTCCACGCAGCCGACGTTTAGGTTGACCGTGCCGTCCTCGTTGAAGCTGACGAGCGCGCCGGAAACGGCGTCCGGCGGCGAGGTGGACGTTTTCCAGAAGCAGCAGAGCCCCTTGGCGATAATCTTGCCGCCGGACACGGTACGTATCCCGTTGCTCCAGCCGATGAGGTATTTGACCTTTTCAATGCAGGCCGGCAGGTTGCCGAGGCTGCTTTCGGTGAGCTTTACCTGCCCCGGGGACGTCTGCCCCGGCTTCAGCGCGTTTTTCTCCCGCAGCTTTGCCGGGTCAAAGCGGAGCTTCGCGGCCAGCTTGTCCAGCATCCGTTCCATGCAGAAGGTCATGGCGGTGTGCCCGAAGCCTCGGAGCGAGGTGACGTAGGGGTGGTTTGTGTAAACGCACAGGCTGTCGACGGAGAGATTTTCGATGTTGTACGGGCCGGTGCAGTCGGCGGCGATAGCCTTGGTCATCCGGGGCCCCGTGTCCGTGTACGCCCCCGTTTCCACGAGAAACGTCATCTCGGCGGCCTTGATCGTCCCGTCGTACATGGCGCCCAGGCGCATCTCGGCGTGGAGGCCGATGCCGCAGGGCGACGAGGTCATGTCGGCTTCCCTGTCGTTGCGGATGCGCACCGGCCGGCCGCCGACAGCCTTTGACGCCAGGTACGCCAGAATTTCCAGCTCCGTCCCCGCCTTTCCGCCGAAGGCGCCGCCCACCAGCGGGACCTGGACGATCACCTTGCCCTCGTCCAGCGCGAAGAGCTTGCTCAGCGCTTTTTTCACCTCGAACGGCCCCTGGGTGGCCGCATGGATGTAGACCGACCCGTCCGCGGCAATTCGCGCCTGGGCGGCGCGGGTCTCCATGGCGACGTGGTCCGTCTGCGGGAGGTCGAACGCCGCCCGGAGGATGACGTTGCTCTCGGCAAAGCCCTTTTGGATATCGCCTTTCCTGATCTTCTCCCGGTCGCAGATGTTCGTCCCCGGCTCGGGATACACGTCCTCCACCGGCTTTTTATAGCTGCCCAGCGCCTCGTGCACCAGGGCCGCCCCCGGCGCCACGGCCTCCAGCGGAGAATTGACCACCGGCAGCGGCGCGTACGCCGCCTGGACGAGCGTCACCGCCCGCGCCGCCACAGCGTCGCTGTCCGCCACTACGAGGGCCACCGGCTCCCCGTAATACCGCACCTTGTCCCTGGCCAGAGGCGGCCTGTCCTCGATGACGGAGCCGGTGAGCACGTCCGTGTCACCGCCCGTGAGCACCGCCCGCACACCGGGCAGCTCCCGCGCCGCTGAAACGTCCAGCGAGACGATTGTCCCGTGGGCGCACGTGCTGGTAACGGTCCGCGCCGTCAGCACGCCGGGGGAAATATGGTCGTCCGTGTATCTGGCGCCGCCCGTCACCTTATCCGCCGCTTCCTTGCGCGGCACCGCCACCCCGATGCCCGTCTCCGGCATATCGTCACCGTCCTTTAAATTCTTATTTCTTTAGAATTGGCCGGCGGGTGGCGAAATATACCGGCCGGAATTCCAGTCTTTCTCTGTCTATTTACCGAAATTGAGGAAATTATATGCTCGGGAGCTGATATTTTGGAAACTGCGAAATCTCTGAGCGCCGCCGACATCTATATCATCGTGACCGGCATCGTCATGGGCACCGCGGCGCGGCTGTACACGCTGAAGATCGATATGCGGCAGATTCCGTCCTACCCGAGCGCGTACTTCAACAACATCATTCTGGGCTTCATTGCCGCCGCCCTCGGCGCGATCGCCGTGCCGGCGTTTCTGGCCCGCGATTTCGTGGCGGTCACGTTTTTGACCATCGCGGTCCAGCAGTTCCGGGACATCAGGTCCTCGGAGCAGGAGAGCCTCGAGCAGCTGGAGGAGACGGAATATATACGGCGCGGCGCGGCGTATATCGACGGCATTTCAAAAACCTTTGAATCGCGGAATTATCTCTCGATGCTCACCGCCCTTATTTCCGTGCTGCTGATGAAAGCCGTCCCGCTTTCAAATATCTGTTTGACCATCCTCCTCGGCGCCGCCGGCGGCATGGTCGTTTTATACTTTTCCTACCGCTTTACAAAAGGCCGCCACGTGGGCCAGATCTGCGCCGTCAGCCTGGGGTCGATCGAGGTGCGCGGCTCCGAGCTCTTTGTGGACGGCATGTTCGTGACGAATTATCTGGGCACGGACAGAAGCCGGGAGCTGTTCCGCACCGAGGGCCTGGCCGTCGTCCTGACGCCCCGCGACCCGGTCAGCCGTGTCACATTGGAGAACGCCGGCCAGCGCCAGGCCGTTTTATTCGAGGCCGTGCGAGCCCTCGGCGTCAAGCGGTACAAATTCATGAAACGGAATTTTGACAGCGGCAAAGTCCTGATCGCCTTCGTGCCGATCCTGAACGACCCGAAAAGGCTCGTCGCCGCGGTAAAAAACACGCCCATCCTGGAAAACAGCCGCAAGATCGGGCGCGTCATGAAAACGACGTTTGAGGAGCAGTCATGAGCAAGAACATTCTGGTATACATCACAGCCGATGAAAACAGGGTCCTCGGCGGCGATCCGCTGACGCTCCTGTCCACGGACCCCGAGGAGACAAAGCGCCTGACGGTGGAGCTTGGTCGCGCCCTCAAAGCCGATGTCGTCCAGCTGAAAAACGGCGACTACCTGCTGATCGGCTCGTAAAAATGAATAGCGGCCCGGCTCTTGAGAGCCAGGCCGTTGCAGACTGTCGATAAAGCCCTATGGGCTTTATCGACAAGGAGATGCATGCCGCGCGCTCAACCGCGCGCTGCATGAGAAGAGTCACTCCGGAGGCGCATGTCCTCCTGCGCGACAAATGATGAATTTATTTGCCGCCCCGGCGGCAAACTCTGCGAGGCTTTCCCTTCTGTATGCGGGTTTTTCAACAGGCTGAGCGGCATTTTCAGACAAGCTGCGTCCAGTCGAAAAATTCCGGGGGCCCGGCGATTTTATCGTCCATGTCGGCGCGGAACTCGGCGTCATGGGGCGCGGCCAGATGCTTCTCCAAGGCCTCCCGGTTCTCCCAACCCAGGAGCATATAGAGCTCCGCGGGATTCCTGCCCGACTGAAAGACGTGGGACATGAGGCAGCCCTCGTCCCGCCTGTTCTGCGCCGTCTGTGTCTTCATCGCCCGAATGGCGCTGTCGATACAGTCCGTTTTTGCCGTAAATTTGATCAGATCGATAATCATAAAATCGGCTCCTGCTGTTATGTTGTTAAGTCTCTGCGTCACGCCCCGTCTGCGTCGCCGCGACGTCCCAGACGCGCCGTTTTTGTCGGCGCGGTGGACGACGGGTGGTGGAAACGCCGGGCGATTGATAATCGCCCCTACGCATAGCGGCGAGGTTTGCGACTGCGCGAAACGCCCCCGTGTTGCCAAATTATTGCATAAGGAACGATACGGGGACGGGATGCGCGAATAGTCTGCTGTGTGCTTGCACATTCAAGGCCACTATTTTTAAATATTCATCGCGGCGTTATACGCCGACAGGTTGGCGCTTTTGATGTTGCCCACGCCGTACGCGTCGCCGACGACAAAGACGTCGGGAATGAGGTCCGTGTACGCCGCCGCGGCGGATGGGTCGTTTTTCATGCCCATGGCGTCGACGACATAGTCTGCCTCCAGGGTCCGATACTTCCAGTCCCTGCCCTCGATGTGCACGCCGTCCCTGTCGATGGAGCGGACGATGTGGTCGCCCAGCAATTTGACATGGTGCTCGCCCAGCAGCAGCATCAGCATCCCGCGGGTGAGCTCACTGAGCCCGGCGGCAAACCCGTCCTCCGGAATGATATCCACCACCGTGACGTCGCCGCCCTCCATCGCCAGCGCCAGCGCCGACTCGCAGCCGGAGACGCCGCCGCCGCAGACGACGATTTTGCCGGAGACCTTTTTCCGCCCGGCGTCCACGTCCAGGACGTTAAACACATTGGGGCCGTCGATACCCGGAATTGGCGGACGGGCCGGACGGGCGCCGGCGGCCAAGACGATGGCGTCGGGGTTTTCCGCCAGGACGCGTTCCGGCGTGGCCTCGGTGCTCAGCCGGATATCGGCGCCGCAGCGCATGGTCGTATTGACCACCCATTCCGTGTGGCGCAGCAAATCGTCCTTGAACGGCAGCTTGTCGATATCGTTCAGCAGCCCGCCCAGCCGGTCCTTTTTCTCAAACAGCACCACGTCGTGGCCGCGCGCGGCAAGCGTGCGCGCCGCCTGCGTCCCGGCGACGCCGCCGCCGATGACGACGACCTTTTTCTTCTCATCGGCCTTATGTACCCTGGCGTACCGCTCCGTGCGGCCGATCTGGGGGTTGACGGCGCACTGGACGTGGCCGGCGCCCGCGCAGCCCCAGCAGCGGAGGCAGGGCCGGACATCCTCGGGCTTTCCGCGGTAGCACTTTTTCAGCATGTCGGGGTCTGCCAGGAAGGCCCGGGCGATGGCCACCATGTCGGCGCTGCCCTCGGCAATGATCTGCTCGGCCATGTCCACGCTGATACCGCCCACGACGCTGACGGGGATGTGGATATCTGGGCACTGCCTGACCTGCCGCGCCAGCGGGACATTGACGCCCCTGGGGCGGAAATACGGCGGCATGGCGTAGAAAAACGCGTTCGGGTCCACGATCAGGCCGGCCGAAACGGTGACAAGGTCGATATGCTCCTGGGCCAGCTTTAAAAATTCGATGACCTCGTTGATGCGCATGCCGCCGGGGAGGATCTCGTCGCCGCTGATGCGCAGCTCCACGATGAATTCCGGCCCCACGGCCTCCTTCACGGCCTTGAGCACCATGAGCGGAAACCGGCATCGGTTTTCAAAGGAGCCGCCGTAAATGTCCGTCCGGTGGTTCGTCATCGGCGACAGGAACTGGGCCAGCAGGTTGCCGTGGGCGCCGTGGATCAAAACCCCGTCAAAGCCGCAGCGGTACAGCCGGTTTGCGCAGCCGGCGTAATCGGCGACAGTTTGCTCGATATCCTTCTGGTTCATTTCCCTGATATACGGGTGCTTGCCGGGGATGGGCATGCTGGTGGGGGCGATGCCCCACTCGGCTTTGATGAGCTCCGCCCCCACGCCGCGCCCGGCGTGGACGAGCTCGCAGGAGAGCTTGGCGTTGTGGGTATGGGCGGCCTCCGACATGAGCTTTAGATGGTTCAGCTTCAACTCGCTCGTCACGTCGATCTCCGAGGGGTAGTCCGGCGCCGTGTCCCAGTTGACGGGCGTTGCCCCCAGATGGATGAGCGCCACGCCCGTGGCCGCCTGCATCTCCACGAAATCGATATACCGCTGCGTGGCCTCGCCGTGGGAATCCGTGAAATCGCAGACCATAGGCGCGAACTCCACCCTGTTTTTCAGCGTGGTCCCGCCCACCCTGAGCGGCGTGAACACATGCTTGTAATTATTGAAAGACGGCATTGCTGTGACCCCTTTCCTAATTCGGTAATTTCGCTGTGATCCCGTAGGGGCAGACCTTGTGTCCGCCCTCTTTCGGTATGCGCTAAAACAACGTTACAGGGCAAACACAAGGTTTGCCCCTACGCGCGCCGATATGCCTTACGATATTAGCCGCCCAGCACCAACCCGCCGTCGTGGATGTGGACGGCGCCGGTGATCTGGTTGGCGGCCTCCGTGGACAGGAAAACGCAGAGGGCGCCGATTTCGATGGGCTCGGCAAAGCGGTGCATCGGCATCTGGTTCTGAATCTGCACGAACGCCTCCGGCGGCAGGTCCTTGTCCAGGTCGGAATGTGTCGGCCCCGGCTCGATGACGTTGATTCTGATACCGTCATCGCCCAGCTCCACCGCCAACGCCTTCGTCAGCATCTCAAGGCCCGCCTTTGACGCGTGGTAGGACGCCTTGGGGTGGTGCTTCGTCCCGCCGACGCTCTGGCCCCCGATGGAGGAAATGTTGATGATGCTGCCGCCCTTGCCGGCCTTTATCATATGCGGCGCGACCTCGTAAATGGTGTTCGCCGGCCCGTGCAGATTTGTATTGACAACGCGGTGCCACTCGCTGAGGTCCCTGTCATCCACGAATTTCGTCACCGTGGAAACCCCCGCGTTGTTGACGAGCACATTGACCTCGGGGAACACCCTGAAAACTTCGGCGACGGCCTTTTTGACGCTCTCCAGCGCGCCGGTATCGCACTGAACGCAGAAATATGTACCGCCGTACTGCTTAAAGCTCTCGGCCGCCTTGTCGCCGCTCTCCTTATTGCGGCAAAGGATAGCCACGTTGGCCCCGCTCTGCGCGAACGCGGTCGATATCCCCAGCCCGATGCCCCTGTTTCCGCCCGTGACGATGACATTATACCCCTTTACAGAAAACGCATTGGTCATATTGGTAATTGGATTCGGCATAATAAACGCTCCTTTCTAAATTACCCACCCGCCCGCCCGATAAAGGTATGGGGCTTCGCCCTATGACCCATTGAAGGTATGGCTGCGGGCCTGCGACCCGTGCCAAGGCGGGGCTTGGTATTTTTGCTTTGAACATTGATATACGGTAGGGCGGGGGCTTGCTCCCGCCGTTCTTGTTGGCGCCGCGGCTGGGTGACATGTCCGAGGCCCCAGGACGGAAGATGCGGCTGCGCAAACGCCATAATTTACCGCACGCCGTAGGGCGGGACGACCCGGCCCGCCGTCGATCCGGCCGCCCGTTCCCCGGGGTGCGGCGCGGTAGGACGCCGAGGACGGCGTCCCCTACGCAGGATGGCTTGGATTATTGGTTTTCATAGGGGCGAACTGTGTTCGCCCACTTATTGGCACGGCGGCGGGCCGAGACAGAGGGACGGGGAAACGTGGATTCCCGCCTTCGCGGGAATGACAATGCTTTGGGGGGCATGGATTGTTTGGAAATCGCAGGGACGACCATTGGTCGTCCGCCCCTACAGGCATCGGCAAGATTTTGCACCTTGGGGAATTCCTCCTGTACCATTCCGTTTCCCGCAGCACGACGGCGGAAACGAACAAAGCGCCAAGGGCCGCCGGCATCCCCGGCCCCCGCAATATACCCGCACACACCCCGTAGGGGCGATTATCAATCGCCCGTCCGCCCGGCGTTGCAATATATCTATCAGATATATATCTTATAGATATATCATGTCATCTTCAGCTCCCGTAGCGCCGCTTTTTTATCGCCGCATACGTTGCCGGCTGCGGTACCGCCGAGATTGGTCTGCGGCGTTTGGCCTCGCAGGGGCGGACCTTGTGTCCGCCCTGTAACATTGCTGCGCTGTGCATCGGGGAGGGCAGACACAAGGTCTGCCCCTACGGAGGGGCGTCCCCCTTCCCACAGGCGGAATCTCCCGCACGCACCAAACGCAGGTCCCCTCATCAGCCGGCTGCGCCGACAGCTTCCCCCTGGGGAAGCCTTTTGACTCCCGAACCGTTCAAAACTGCTCGCTGCCGTCCCTTTTGTAATCCCCGCCGTTGCCGCCGGAGAAATGGATGATGGGCCGCTCCAGCTTCGGCACGAGGATCGGGCTGTGCCTGACGCCCCGCGGGATGTACACGAGGCAGCTTTTCGTCATGGAGAAATATTCGTCGCCGATATAGAACTGAACTTCCGCGCCCAGCTCCTCGGGATGCTCCGGGTCCGTCCCGATAAAGCCGATAAACTCGTCAAAATCGTGGGTGTGGGCCTCCGGCCCCGTGTCGTTTTTCGTCTTGAACCAGACGGCCTCCATGTACGGCGCGCCCGGGAGTTTCTTGCTGTCGATCCACAAAAGCCGCGTAAGAAAGCCCTCCGGCGCCGACGGCAGCCTGCCGTCCACCGGGGCGTATTTCTCCACCCAGCTGCCGGCATACGTCCCCTTCGGCGCGGTCGCCTGGGCCGGGAGCTCCTCATACGTGTCCGTGTTCAGATGGCAGGTGTAGTGGAAGACCGGCTTTTTGACGTTTTTGACCTCGATGCGCCCATGGGCGGCGCCTGCCGGCACAAAAACGATGCTTGTCCTGTTCAGGACGAGCTTGTCGTTTTCGATCCAGAGCTCCACCTCGGCGTTCAGGTTCTCCGGGTCGTCCATGTCGCTGCCGATGAAAACGAGCAGCTCGTCCGACCGGTGCCTGAAAAAATCGTCGCGGGAAAAAGGCTTCACGATCCAGCACACCTCGCCGAACATGCAGCCCTTGTAAAAGCTGCCGTCCATACGGACAGAGCGGACGTGGGCGTCGGCCGGGTCGATCGCCACATCCTCGGAATTTACCATTCCGGCCAGCGCGAAATACTTGGAAATGGACACGAAATTTCCTCCTTCATTACAGTGATCGGCACTGTTTTCATTTTATTCCAATTCACGGGTCAAAGCAAGGAACAGCGCCGGAAAACGCACGGCTTTTGTGCTCATAATCGGCATTTTCAGCAGTATGCCCTGTCCTTTTGCCCGTAAAAAGTCATTATGACGAATCCACATTATGTAAACATGTAGGAACGTACGAAAACGGCTTCTTCAATTCATATAATTTACCCACCCGCCCGCCCAATAGAGGTATAGGGGCTGCGCCCCTATGACCCTGACGGGGGGGCTTTCGGGGCTTCGCCCCGGACCCCACTTGGGGCTTCGCCCCACACCCCGTTCAAGGGGAAGTCTTACCTCCGCTCAAGCCTTCCCCTGGGGGAAGGTGGCGCGGCAAAGCCGCGACGGATGAGGGTCTCCTGCGTTCCAAAGGCTCCCTCAGACGAGGGAGCTGTCGCCCGCAGGCGACTGAAGGAGGGAATCTTCCCGGCGCCGCACGGCACAAAAACAGCGGATATGGCTTGAGACTCCCAAACCCCTGCCTATCTAAAAGGGGTCCGGGGCACAGCCCCGAATTTAACGGGGTCATAAGGGCGCAGCCCCTATACCTCTATTGGGCGGGCGGGTTTTAAATCGCGTTTCCCCGGTGCTTGCTGCTGTAAACGGACTTGCGGATGAAATCGACGGGGATAACGGAGAAGGCGAGGATGATGACGAACTGGAGCTCGGAGTACCGGAGGCCGGTCGTCCGGAAAATGGCGCCGCCGAAATAGATGATGACGATCTGGATGATGGTCACCAGCAGCATGATGGCGAGAAAGCCCTTGTTTCCCCAGATGTGCGCCAGCAGATTGAGGCGCGTGGTGCGGGCGTTGAAGCTGTTGAAGACGCCGGCAAAAATGAACATGGCAAAAAATGCGGTCATGAAGAATTCGTCACCTGTCCCATGACTATACATAGTATGTATGGCCGGCAGCTTCAGGAACAAAATGCACAGGAGCGTGGTGTATATCCCGCCGACAAGGATTTGGTTGTACATATATTTGTTGATGATCGGCTCGTCGCGCCGCTTGGGCGGCTCGTTCATATATTCCTTCAGCGGCGTCTCCCCGGCAAACGCCAGGCCCGCCAGCGTATCCATCACCATATTCACCCACAGCATCTGCAGCACGGTGATCGGCGAATTGATGCCGATAAAGGGGCCGATGATGGAGATGGCCACGGCGCACAGATTGATGGTCAGCTGAAATATGATAAATTTGCGGATACTCTTGAAAATCGTCCGGCCGTAGAGGATCGCCTTGGAGATGGAGAGGAAGTTGTCGTCCAAAATGACGATGTCCCCGGCCTCCTTGGCCACCTCGGTCCCGCTCCCCATGGCAAACCCCACATCCGCTTTTTTGAGGGCCGGCGCGTCGTTGATGCCGTCGCCCGTCATCCCGGCCACGAGGCCTAAATCCTGAGCCAGGTTGATTAGCCGGCTTTTGTCCGACGGCACCGCCCGGGCCACCACGCGCAGCCTTGGCAGCGCGTCCTTCAGCTCCCGATCCGACATCCTCTGCAGCGCGTCGCTGGTGAGCACGGCGCCGGCCGCTTCTCCCTTGATGAGGCCCACCTCCCGGGCGATGGCGGACGCCGTCTCCTTGCTGTCGCCGGTGATCATGACCACCTGGATGCCGGCGCTGGTCACCTGCCGGATCGCCTTTGCGGCCTCGCGGCGGATCTCGTCCCGGATGCCGACGACGCCCAGAAGCGTCAGGCTCCTGTTCATGCCATTGGGGCTCATGTCCTCCTCGCAAACCGCCACGGCGAGGAACCGGACGGCGTCCGCGGCCATGTCGGCCATGAGCTTTTTCAGACGGTTCATAGACGTAAAATCTCTTTTGACGCCGTCCGTATCATAAAAAAAAGAACAGTTGGGCAAAACGAGCTCCGGCGCGCCCTTGACAAGAGTGAGATTGACATCCCCCTTCAGCTGCACGCTGGAGAATTTATTGGCGCTGCTGAAGGGCATGCTGGCGGCGACCCGGACGTTTTCGCGCCTGGGCTTGTCGTTCATGACGAATTCCAGGAGCGCCCGCTCCGTGGCGTTGCCGCCCACGGCCTGCATCTTGGCGCCGGTGCCGGAAATATAGGCGCTGGTGTTGTAGACGCCGGACAGCCGCATCAGCCGCCCCAGCTCCGTTCGGCTGAATTTCGAGTAATCCTCGTACTTTGTCCCGTTTCCAGATATGAAAAAATTGGCCTTCAGCTTCCCCTTGGTGATCGTGCCGGTTTTGTCCGTGAACAGGATATTCAGGTTGCCGGAGGTTTCGATGCCCACCAGCTTCCGCACGAGGACGTTGTCCTTCATCATCCGCTTCATATTGGACGACAGGACGATGGTGATCATCAGCGGCAGCCCTTCCGGGATGGCCACCACGATCACCGAGATGGCCAGTGTCGCCGCGTGCACGAGATAGCCGAAAAGCTCCTTGGGCGTCTCCAGGCTGCGGATGATCACGTCCAGCTGCGAGCCGTGGGCGATGACGATAGAGTTGAACAGGTCGGCGATCGCCACCAGCGCCGCGCCGATATAGCCGAAGCGGCTGATGGTGCGGGCGAGCTTGCCCAGGCGCAGCTTTAAGGGGCTTTCCCGGGGGCCCTCCTGGATATCGAGGGCGAGGCGCCCGTAAAACGTGCCGGCGCCCACGCTGTCCACGCGCATGATCGCCTCGCCGGAGCAGACGATACAGCCGCGGAACAGCCTGTTTTTGCTGGTGAAATCCCGGCTGTCCTCCGGCTTTTCCGTGCCCGGCCTTTTGATGATCTCCTTGCTCTCCCCGTTTAAGGGCGACTGGTCCACGTGGAGCTCTCCGCTGGTGATAACCCCGTCCGCCGGGATGCGGTCGCCCGGCTGCAGCAGGACGGTGTCGCCCACGACGACCTCGCTGACGGGCAGCTCCATAAGGCCGCCCGCTCGTTTAACGCGGCATTTCGTCTTCAGCGCGTCCTCCTGCAGCTTTTCAAAGGCCGATTCGCTGCCGTATTCCGACAGGGTGGACACAAAGGTGGACACCAGGATCGCCAGCGCGATGCCGATCGTCTCATACCAGTTGAAATTTCTCAGCCGGATCACAATGTTCACGACAAGAGCGACGAGCAGGATCTTGATGATCGGGTCGCCGAAATTTGAGATGAATTCCCCGAAAAAGCTGCGTTTCTTGCCGCGTACAAGCGCGTTGTCGCCGTGCTGCGCCTTGGAGCGGTGCACGTCGCTTTCGGAAAGCCCCTTGATCCTGCCTAAAAGCTCCATGGTATTCTGCTGATTCATACGCGTCCCCTTTTGAAAATACGCCGGCCGGACGGCATATTTCCTCTCGTTGTCAATGAAAATAGCCACTTTAAATATATTTAAGGGGTTGTCTCGATATGTTTCAAATATTGCTGGTGACGGCGCTCTGCCTCGACGCCTTTACCGCGAGCCTCGCCTACGGCGCGGGTAAAACAAAGATTCCGCCCGTGTCCGTCCTGGTGATCAGCCTTGTCTGCACAGCGGTCCTGACGGCTTCGGCGGGCCTCGGCACCGCCGTCATGAGCGTCATTCCCCCGGGCGTGACGCAGGTGGTCTCGTTTACCGTCCTTTTCGTGATCGGGCTTGTCAAAAGCTTTGAATACTTCCTCAAGCGCTTTATCGCGAAAAGAGACAATAATGAAAGGCAGCTCAAGCTGCGGCTGTTTGACCTGAATTTCGTCCTGACCGTTTACGCCGACGCCGAAAAGGCCGATATCGACAACTCCAAAACGCTCTCCGTCAAGGAGGCCGTCTACCTCGCCCTGGCGCTGTCGCTGGACGGCTTCGCCGCCGGCTTTGGCTGGGGGCTGACGACCATCAACTACCCCGAGCTCATCATCCTCTCGTTCCTGTCCAACATCCTGGCGGTAACGCTGGGATATCTGCTGGGAAAGCTGCTGACGAAAATCACCAAAATCGATTTCTCCTGGGTCGGCGGCGTGATACTGATGCTGCTGGCGTTTACAAAGCTGAAATACTAGCCTTGCGTTCACATACAAAAGGCCGCCGAAGGCGGCGGCCCCTGCAAGCTTATTAAGTATCCTTCCTGGGCTTATTTAAGTATCCTTCACGGGTTTATCTAAGTGTCATTCACAGGTTTACTTGCGTATCATTCGCAGGTTTACTTAAGTGTCATTCGCAGGTTTACTTAAGTGTCATTCGCAGGTTTACTTAAGTGTCATTCGCAGGTTTACTTAAGTGTCATTCATAGATTTACTTATGTGTCATCCCCGAATTTATTTAAGTGTCATTCCCGCGAAGGCGGGAATCCAGGCCCTCGCACAGGGGAACGTGGATTCCCGCCTTCGCGGGAATGACAATATTTTAGGAATGACAATATTTCGGAGAGGGCAATACTTTACGAAGGACAGCAATCCGTCAATAACAGCACTTCGTCAATGATAATATTTTAGGTATCATCGTAGGGCGGGGGCTTGCTCCCGCCGCCTCTTGTCAGCGCCCCCGTGAGCGTGCGGCTCGCGGGGGCGCCAATATATCTGTTTACCGGAACAGGGAGACGACGAGGGTTGCCGACAGGGCGATCAGGATGACGATGGTGACCCAGGAAATAATGTTCGTGACGGGTCTGTTGACGTACTTGCCCATGATGTCTTTTTTGTTGACGATCAGTACCATACAGATCATGACCACCGGCAGGAGGATACCGTTGATGCGCTGGGACCACAGGGAAATCTGGATCAGCGGCGCATTGGGAAGCAGGATCATCCCGGCGGAAATGACGATGATGGCCGTATACAGCCAGTAAAACTGCGGCGCCTCGTCCCACTTTTTGTCGATGCCGGCCTCATAGCCGAAGGCCTCGCAGACATAGAACGCCGTGGCCACCGGCAGGATGACCGCGGAGAAGATCGCGGCGACCAGCAGGCCGAAGGCGAACACCTGGGAGGCGATCGCGCCGGCCACCGGGGCCAGCGCCGCGGCGGCGTCGCTGGCGTCGTTGATCTGGATGCCCTCCGCATACAGTGTCGAGGCGCAGGCCACGACGATGAAGAACGCGACGACAACGGTGCAGAGGCAGCCGATGAGCACGTCCAGCTTCGACCATTTCAGGTCCTTGACGCGCAGCTGCTTTTCGATCACCGACGACTGCATGTAAAACTGCATCCACGGGGCGATGGTCGTGCCGATGAGGCCGATGACCGTGGAAATATACAGGAAATTCGACTCGATATCGGGCTTGGCGATGGCGCTGCCGATCGCTTTCCAGTCCGGCTTTCCCAGGAGGGCCGCCGCCACGTAGACGAAGAGCGCCAGGCAGAACACCAGAAAGATTTTCTCCGCCACCCTGTAGGTGCCCTTGACCACGATGAACCATACGCCCACGGCGACGACGGGTACGGAAATGTATTTGCTGACGCCGAATATCTGCATGCTGCCCGCCACGCCGGAAAATTCCGTCATGGTGTTCATGATATCGGCGCCCAGCAGGAAAATAAAGATGAAAAACGTGACCTTGACGCCCATGTTTTCCCGGATCAGGTCGGCCAGGCCCTTGCCGGTGACGATCCCCATGCGCGCGTTCATCTCCTGGGTCACATACAAAACGATAAAGGCCGGGATGAGCGTCCAGAGGAGCTTATAGCCGAACTGCGCCCCCGCCACGGAATACGTGGTGATGCCGCCCACGTCGTTGTCCACGCTGCCGGTGATGATGCCGGGCCCCAGGATCGCGAGAAAAACGGCCGCGTTCCTCCAGAAGCTTTTCTTTTTAAACCCGTTTAAAATTTTAGCCATTGCCGCACCTCCCTCAGAGCTTTCTGCGCCGCGCTCTCAGGAGGTTATAGACGATGTCGTCGATAACGACCATGCCGAGAAGCTCCATCTCCCTGTCCACGACAGGGACGGCCAGCAGGTTATACTTGGAGATGATCTCCCCGATGGATTCGATGTCGTCCGTGTCGTAGACGTAGATCATCTTTGTGTTCATGATCTCGTCCAGCGTCGTGGCCGGCGCGGACACGATGAGGTCCCGGAGCGACACGGTGGCCGTCAGGCGCTCGCTCTCGTCCACGATGTAGAGATAATAGATCGAGCTGGATTCCGGCTTCAGGCGCCGGAGCTCCTCGATGACGTCGCTGACCGTCATGCTGATTTTGTAGGCGATAAAGTCGGTGGTCATGATGCTGCCGACCTCGTTGTCCTCATACTCCATGAGCTCGCGGACCTCCTCGGAGGCCCCGCTCTCCATTTCCGAGAGCAGCTCCTCGGCCCTTTCCTCCGCCATTTCCTCGAGAATGTCGGCCACCTCGTCGGCCGGCATCATTTCCAACAGATCGGCGGCCTTTTCCACGGAGAGGCTCTCCAGAACGGTGAGCTGCGTCTCCGTCTCCAGCTCCTCCAGTACGTCCGCGGCCTTTTCGTCGTCCAGGGACGAGAAGACCTCCGCCTGCATCTTGATGTCCATTTCCTCCAGGATGTCGGCCAGGTCCGAGACGTGCAGCGTCTCCAGCTTGGAGTAGGGCTTGCTGAGCTTGATGCCCGCGTGGCCGATATCGACGGTTTCGACCTCGTGCCACAATATGAGCTTTCCCGGCATTTTCACGCCGAACAGGCCCAAAAGGCTTTTCAGCGGCTTGGCGGCGCCGAGCCGCCGCATGAGCCCCTCAAAGCCCACGTCCACGGCCACCAGAAACGTCCCCGTGGACATGACGGCCAGCCGCAGGTCGTTGACGCGGACGAGCTTGCGGCCGCTCACGTCCACCAGCTGCCTGTCGAGGACGTATTTTTTCAATAGCAGCGTGTTTTCCGCAAGGCTCGGAAAGGCGACCGGCTCCGGGCATCTGAAGATAAACTGGCCCTTTTCCTCGCTCACCGTAAAATTGACGTAATCGGCAATCACCTCTCTGCCGCCGCTTTTCAGGACAAGCGCCGCCACCTGCGGCGCCGCGGCCTCGAAACTAACGGCGATATCGCTCAGAATCCCGAGGAGGGCTCCGGCGTCGGTGAAGACTTTTTTGCCGAGAACGCGGCTTAAATAGAACGTTGTCTCTCTGAACATAAAAAATCCCTCCATACGGCTACGGAGGGATTTTTGACATGTATTTTAAATCTAATCTTCACACATGAAAATCAGACTGCAATCCCACCGTATCCACTTTTCATAAATCCGTTTTCGATGACTGGGGTCTGCGCTCATTTTAAAGCTTTCCTCCTGTATTGCAGATTGTGGGTTATAGCGCGCAAACAATGAAAATAAATAAAACCCCCGCCAAATCCTGAACTGGCGAAGGTCATCAAAATGCTGCGCACGCCCGTTCAAGCTTTAGCTCCGAAAGGCGGTGAAATTGCGTTAGGTTATGCCTTGAAATTCGACAAAGCCTGTTGACCTGCTATGGTTGTCTCCAACCCTTCGCGGCAGCAATCCATATCCTTTCGGTAGCCTCACCTACCGAGGTTCTATTCATTTCGTTTAAAATATAGCCCCACCCGCCGGCGTTTTCAATATCAATTTCCGAAAACGCAAATAATCTTTGTTATTCACAAATCGGCCTGTCCATTCCCAGCGCTATTTATGCATATCATCTATTATTTTGGCGATTTCAGGGAATCCGCGATAGGTATTCCCCTGCCGCCGCGCCGACAGGAGCAGGCGAACACAGTTCGCCCCTACGAGGACAATCCGTGCCGTAGGGGCGAACTGCGTTCGCCTGCCTTTGTCCCGCGCCGCTGTCACCCCGGTCATGGCGGATGGGACTCGCCTTGCGACGCCCAAAGTATCTTGCGATGCCTCAAAGCCCTGTCATTCCCGCGAAGGCGGGAATCCACGT
>NZ_FQXV01000004.1 GCF_900130065.1 Sporobacter termitidis DSM 10068 | reverse complement strand
TCGCTCTAATTCTATCCCCATGCGCCCGCTTCATTACAAATCTCCGCTTGAGTTCTTGTCTACTTGACTGTCCAATATGTTTGACAATCCTACACTGTCAAAATTCAGATTTTTGATTATATTTTGAAAATTATTGTTATAATCAATTTTCGAAACAGTGCTCCGTTAAAATAGGCATATGTCAAAATGTCGGATTCCACACTTGAATATCAGCTATTATCGCTTTGTCTATATGCACTATCAACTATAAAATATCCTTAATTTTGTTTTTTACTATGAAAATCTATAACTGGATTGACTATTTTAAAATTGATTTTATAATAAATAATATAATTTCACAAAGACCGGTGACACTCAGCAGCCGGATATTTGTCCGTTTTATTTTTAAATTTTTATGAAAAAGCAAACCGAAAATGAGGGGAAGCTTGGAATATGATCAGTCCGAAAGAAAACATGCTGAAGCTATACAAACACGAAATGCCGGAGTACCTGCCTCAATTCGGCATCGGTATTCAAGCCATATCGCCAATCAATGGGATACGCGAAAGGCCGCTCAACAATAGAGCGGGAAAAGACTGGTTCGGTGTTAACTGGCTTTGGCTGGAAGGCGACCCCGCGCCTGTACCGGATTCGCATCCCCTGCTCGAAGATATATGCGATTGGGAAACAGCAGTGCATTTCCCCGATCTTGATTCATGGAACTGGGCGGATGCCCCAAAAATCGACCGTCTTGATAAATTCGACCGGGAAAACAATCTCTTCTATTTCGTAAACCATAACGGCCCGTTTGAAAGAATGCACGCATTACTGGGTTTTGAAAATTCCTTAATGGCCTTGTTGACAGAACCCGAAGAGGTCGGCAGGTTTCTGAGTGCAATGGTCGAGTATAAATGCAGGCTCATTGAAAAAATCGCGAAATACTACAGGCCGGATATCCTTGCCTTTCACGACGATTACGGCACGCAGCGGGCGATGTTCTTTTCCCCCGGCTTATGGAGGGAGCTGTTTAAAGAAAGGCTGCGAAAAATTATTGATTGCGCCCATGAAAATGGATTGATTTTTGAGTTCCATTGCTGTGGTTTTATTGAGGATATTATTCCGGATATGTGCGAAATCGGCGTGGACGCCCTTCAGATCATGCCGATTAACGATATTCCGAAAATGAAAAAAATCACAGCGGGCAAGGTTGTTTACGACGTTTACATAGACATGCAGAAATACGAGGTTTTGGACAGCGTCGGGAAACTGACGGAGGACATTCTGCGACAGGGCATCAGGGAAGAAATAATGAAAATGGCGGAAGGCGGATGCTATCTACCTAATATTATGATTTTCAATGATAAGTGGCTTCCGATCATTCATGACGAAATCAATGCATGCCGGAAAATACTTTATCAGAACAAGTAGCCCGACATGATGCTTTGCACAGTGCTCGAAGCAATACCCCGGAAATTTGTGTAAGAATCGAGGTGGTCCGTTCGCGGAATTCGTTCCGGCTATCAGTTTAAGTTGAAGGACGTGAGATGGGAGTTATTGAAGAGATTCATAAAACCGCGTCGTTTTCCTGAAATACTACTATGAGGAGGAAAAAATGAACACGAGTTCCCGAACTAAAGTAGCCTGGCGGCTTGAAAGACTGCCGTCTTCATCCTACTTCATCTTTCTTGGTTTCATGATCGTCGGCACATATTTCCTTGAATCGGTGGATAATGGGGCAATCGGCTATTTTCTTCCATACTTCACAAAGGAGTTCGGTTTAAATTCCGCGCAGTCGGGCCTGTTGGGCTCGGTCAGCAGCCTGGGCGTCATAGCCGGCGCCATCATCGCGTTAATTTTCTGTGACAGGATCGGCCGCAAGAAAATTATCGTTGTCTCCATGTTTGTCTGGGGAATTTTCGGGGTCATAATGGCAGCCGCCGGATCGCTGACGGTTTTGATCATTGCCCGTATCGGTATCGGACTCGGCCTGGGCGCTCAGATTCCAGCCGCCACCACATTACTGAGCGAGAGCATCCCCGCAAAAAAACGCGCGGCTTATATAACGGTTTTTATGTCCTGCACACCGCTCGGCTTGGCTGCCGCCGGTTTGCTGAGTTATTTCCTGATACCTTCGATAGGCTGGCGCGGCGTTGCCGTCATCGAGTCGATATTGTCTCTGACGGTTTTCATCCTGATAAAATATTTGCCCGAATCTGCCTTGTGGCTGGAAAGCAGAGGGCGCTTTGAGGAAGCCGACGCCGTTATAACAAAAATAGAGAGCAGGGTCGCAAAGGCGACCGGTAAAGAGCTGCCGCCCATTCAGGTATTGAGCGAAGAAGAAAAGCCCGCTGCCAACAGGACGAAAATCCCGCTTGTCGAGCTTTTCAGCAAGAAATATGTCAGAAGCACAATAATGGTAACGCTTTGGTGGCCGGCCGCCATGTTTGTCTCTATCGGCCTTTCAACCTGGTTCAGCTCCCTGATGGTCGCGAAAGGATTTACGATTATCAAGTCGATCGGGTATACGTCCGTCATGTATTTGGGCGGTTTGCTGGGGATACCGGTCGTCCAGTTCCTGCTGAAGAGATTGGGCCGCAAGTGGACAACGGTGGTCATGCCGATCATTATCGGGGTCTTTGCCTTCTGTTACGGCAAGTCGGGCAATCTGGGCCTGATGATCGTATTAGGCATCCTATATAATTGTTTTGTCTACGGTTCGGCCATGACCAACAACGTCTATACGCCGGAATTATATCCCACCCGCATCCGCGGGACCGCCTTAAGCTATGGCTCAATCTTCGGCCGAACGGGCGCCTTTTTAGGCCCGACCATCATCGGCATGATCGTACAAAGCTACGGGGCGCCGAACGTCTTCCCCTTCGTTGCCGCTGTATGCGTATTTTACGGTATTTGGGTCGCCCTCCTGGGCAAAGAAACCGGCGAGTGCATCTTTACGGAATAAATTGCTGCCTACCTCCCCTACCGCTTTTCTCCCTATACAAGGTGCCGCAGATTCTCCCTCTGCGGCACCTTGATTTATATACCTTTGCCTATAGGCCAACGGTACCCAACGGCTGGTCCGCCCCCTGATCGATGAGAATTTCAAGAAACGAGGACAGCAGATTGCCCTGCGTTATCAGCTCGAAATGCGGGCCCGCCTCGCCGCGATCGATTCGGAACGCCTGTAAAACCGCCATCTTGCAATGTCTCTCCGGCTGAAGCTTTACGGCGTATTCCCTGTCGTTGACGGTCACGCACATAGTGTAGCTCGCATCCAAAGGCTCGGCATGGGCGTTGTGCCTCAAATAGTTGTGAAAACATTCATATTGCTCCTGCTTCAGCTGCCGTATAATCATAAAACGCTTTCCTTTCACTCATGTTGTCCGACATTGCTTGAAAGGTCTTGCGGCGCATGCTATAATATTTACGCTGCATTTGCCCCCGGGCATCTGTCGGTGTGGGAAGTGGCGTGTTGCTTTGTGGAGTGTGCGCCGCTTCCTTTTATTTTTTGAGGTCATCCTTTAACTTTTTAATCCCGCGCCTTACCGCTTCCATTTTTGAAACACTTTCCTGCTCGCTGTAATTGTCGATAATTTCTTTACACTCATCATCGAACTTGACAGTCATTTGGTGCGGCTTAGGATTATCCGTTGGACGACCCATTTTTTTCGTCCCCAAATCATCACCTCACTTTGGAACTCCTAAAGTATAACACTTAAGAAGTTCCAAAGTCAAGGGTATTATACAGTTGCTGTAATGAAAGTTAAAGATACATCCTCTTAATGATTCGATATGCCGTATCTCTCGTAATAATCAAAGCTCGCTGGCGTGGGCTTTGAGGGTGACTACCGATATTCCGTCGAACGGCCACGGTCAAGGCCCGACCAGTCCGCAGACTGGCCGTCTCGTGGTATGGCAAAAAGCTCATTTCATTTAATCTCTTTTCCAGAATCATTGAGTATAAACCGCCCCGAGTATCCAGCACGACGTGACACTAAAAACCCGGGCCGAAGCCCGGGTTTTTACAATGTGACGTGGTATTGTCAATCCTGTGGAAAAGAATTGGACGCATTATTACTTACTTACCTGTTCAATTTTCTCCGCCATTGTAATACCGTTTGCTTTTTCTTCAGTAGTCAATGTTATACCACCACCGTATGCTAACACAAATTGACCAACTACAGTTTTCCCGTCCGCCTCGTATACTGGAACAGTTACGCTAGGATTATTTTTTTCATAAGCAAGCGCTTCTTCAGGACTTTTAAAGTCTGGTCCCTTTAAATCTTTGGCATAGGCATACCCTTTTGTACCGTCTGCGCATACTACTGCTACCAGATCAGGCTCTTTGCCTACAAAATCGGCAGTGAGAGCAGACCCATAAGTTTGACCGTTGCTATTCACTTGATAATACTTAGGAATACTAGGAGAAACGGCCGAAACCTTTGGAGTATTATTAATAAACATAATACCAATTATCATTCCAGCGATTATTGTAAACACGAAAATTGTCACATTGAAAAATTTTGTCTTAGTCATCTTAATACCTCCTTACGCGACCAAATGCGGACTAGGTTTAGTATCATATCCCGTATACGTCGTGCCAGTCCAACCTTCAGTTCTTCCTTGACTAAAATATTCGCCTGAACCAGTATAATTTCCAGTATTTATTGCAGTGCTAGTGGCAGGTACACTATTAGTGGCAGTACGTTGAGAATACTGATAACCACTTGCATCAAAAAGCTTAGCTGTTACTCTCATATATCCAGCTGACACGTTTGAGGTTGTGTCCATTTCTGCCCAAGCATCAGCAGCTGCCGGTGGCGAACTAGCAAAAATGGTAGCATAGTTAGAATACCAAATGCCATTGATCGCTATAGGGAAAGAGTAAACATCACTAATGGCATAAGCGGCAGATGCCGAAATAATAGTTAGGGATAAAACTAATCCCAGGATAAGGAACATTAATGGTTTTTTGATAATTTTCATTAAAAATACCTCCTCATGTGACTATTATGCAAGATAGATAATGACGATCACCCCACAGTGATTAAGCCAAGCAGATAACGTTATTTGCAGGTTAACTATATCATAAACAGCAAGAGAAAATCAACTATATATTAACTGTAATTAAAAAATATGTCATAATATACATAATATGTAATTATATAAGGCACAAGACTACCGACATAAATCGACAGTCTTGTGCTGGTCGGAGTTGTTGCAAATAACAGAAAAGGCCGTCGACATAAATCGACGGCCTTTTCCCTGGTCCGAGTGACAAGACTTGAACTTGCGGCCTCTTGACCCCCAGTCAAGCGCGCTACCAACTGCGCCACACCCGGATTTGGACGCTCAATGATGATACCACAAATGTGCCGGCAATGCAATATCTTATTTGAAAAATATCGGCTTTGCCGTCGATGGGCGGCGTCACCCGATGCGGACGGCCGCATCGCGGCTCCCGGTGATCTGCCCCAGGACGGCGCCGGAGGTCATATCGGCAAGGCGGGCGGCGAAGCGAGGGGCTTCTTCCTCCCGGAAGAGCGCGGTGACGGTGACGTCGGCAGCGTAGGCGGCGCTGTCGACGGTGCCGCCGAAGCTCTCTATCTCGTTTTTGATGCGCTCGAAGAGATGATACGGGCAGACGAGCTCCATGACGGCAAAGCGGCGCAGCTCCGCGATACCGGCCGCGTCCAGCGCCAGCTTGGCCGTTGCCGCGTACGCGCGTGTCAAGCCGCCGGCGCCCAGCAGGACGCCGCCGAAATAGCGCGTGACGACGCAGAGAAAATTATCGACGCCGCCCCGGCGGAACACCTCCAGCATGGGCTGCCCGGCCGTCCCCTGGGGCTCGCCGTCGTCGGCGTAGCGCACGGCGGCGACAGGCCCGTCGCCGCTGCCGCGGAGCGCGTAGCACCAGCAGTTGTGCCGCGCGTCATAATACTTTGCCTTTGTCTCGGCGATGCGCGCCCTGGCCTCCTCTTCCGTTTCGACCGGCCAGACCCGGCCGATAAAGCGCGAGCGCTTTTCGACGAGCTCCGCTTCCCCGTACCCGGACGGCACAAGATACTCCATTGTTATCCCCCCTGCCCTTCGCTCATGTCGGTTTGTCCAGTGTATAAAATTTGCCGCTCCAAGTCAATACGGGCTTGAAGCGGCTTGGTTTCATGCGCGGGGCTCTCAGGCGTCCTCGGTGACGACAAAGTCCCGGAGGCGGCCGTACGTGTCGGGGTTTAGAACGGCCTCGATCTCGATACCGCTCTCCAGATAATCCGTCCGCAGGACGGACGCCTCCTTGTGCAGCGTCTCGACGACGCCGCCCTTGTCGTAAGGGAGGCGGAGCGTGACCTTCCTCTTCGTCTTCTGGAGAATCTGCTCGATCTTTTCAAGCAGATCGTCAAGGCCACGGCCCGTTTTGGCGGAAAGCTCGACGATGTCGTCCCCGCGCGGGTGCGTGACGGACAGGTCCAGGTCGCACTTGTTGAACGCCTCCAGCCGGGGCGTCTCCTCCGCGCCCAGCTCCAGGATGAGCTCATCCACGACCTCCGCCTGCTGTATCCACAGCGGATTCGAGGCGTCGATAATGTGGACGATGAGATCGGCGTATCTGAGCTCCTCCAGCGTGGCCTTGAACGCGTCCACCAGGAGGTGTGGCAGCTTGCGGATAAAGCCGACCGTGTCGGAGACGAGGACGGTGAGCGTGTCGCTGATCTTCAGCTGGCGCGTGGTGGTGTCCAGGGTGTCGAAAAGGCGGTCCAGCGCCGGGATGCCGGCGTCGGTGAGCTTATTCAGGAGCGTGGACTTGCCGGCGTTGGTGTAGCCGACGAGGGCCACCACTGGGACGCCGTTTTTCTCACGCTTGCGCCGCTGGGTGGAGCGGATCTTGCGGACCTCCTCCAGCTCCTCCTCCAGCTTGGAGATTTTCCGGCGGATGTGCCGCCGGTCCGTTTCCAGCTGCGTTTCGCCGGGGCCGCGGGTACCGATGGGGGCCGAGGTGCCCGCCTGGCGCTCCAGGTGGGTCCACATGCCGGTGAGCCGCGGCAGAAGGTATTTATACTGCGCCAGCTCCACCTGCAGCCGCCCTTCCCGCGTGCGGGCGCGCTGGGCAAAGATGTCCAGGATGAGGCCGGAACGGTCCAGCACGCGGACGCCCAGGTCCTCTTCCAGAGCGCGGGCCTGCGACGGCGACAGCTCGTTGTCGAAGACGACGAGCGTGCAGCTCTCCGCCTGGACCAGCGCCTTCACCTCCTGCACCTTGCCCTCGCCGATAAACGTCCTTGGGTCAGGCGTCTGTTTTTTCTGGAGAATACGCCCCATGGAGACGCCGCCCGCCGTTTCCAGCAAAGCCTCCAGCTCGTCCAGGCTCTCGTCCGTCGTGCGCTCCCTGAACTCCATGCTGTCGGCGGATAATCCCGCCAGCACGGCTTTTTCCAAGTCTTTATTTGTTGTGTTGTCTATAAATTTCACCTGTTTCTTAAGCTGTATCGTATAAAGCTGATTTTGCATCCGCGCGAAAGCGGCGCGGCGCAAAGCACTCCTTCAGGCAGACTAAAGGGGGTCCGGGGCGCAGCCCCCGAATCGGGGCCTGGGGCGGAGCCCCATCAAGGGGTCATAGGGGGCGCAGCCCTGTGAGCGCCAGCGAGATTTATGCCGAGGCGGAATTCATTTCCGCCGGCAGATTAAATTAAAAGGGGCCCCCCGCGCGGCCTGCCGCGTGGGGAAATTGGGCGGGCTATTTGGATAATACCTCGACGATCTCCCCCACATACATGCGGTGATAATCCCCGTTTTCATACGTGCCGGCAATCTCGGGCACGAGGAATTTCTCCGGGTCAAAGTCCTGAAAATAGATTTTCCTGCAGACGAGCACCAGCTCCGCTTCCTCGAAATAGACGGCGCCGCTGTCGGCATAGCACGGCGTCAGGCCCGTCTCCTTGACCTTGTCGATATCCCTGCCGCTCTTGGAGCCGCAGAGAAACAGCGCGTCCCTGTATTTTTCGCCGAAGAAGCTGAGCGTATAATACTGCCCTTCATCCATGAACTTGCGGGTATACCGCTGCGGCCGGACATAGCAGTGCGTCACAGGCTTCTGCCAAAGGACGCCCGCGCCGCCCCAGCTGGCGGTCATCGTATTGAAACCAGATTTGTCGCCGCCGGTGACCAGCATCCACTTGTCGCCGATCAGATCGAAGATGTTTCCCTGAATGTCCTTTGCCCCGATTTTTTTAAACATGTGCACAGCCTCCTGTTACATTTCATATGCGTTCATTATATCGCATGAGGACAAAAAAATATACCCGCACGTAAAGTGCGGGCAACTTTCTTTTGGTTATCTCAGGCCGAACTTCTTGTTGAACTTGTCAACGCGTCCGCTGGTGTCAATCAGCTTCTGCTTGCCTGTATAAAAAGGGTGACACTTCGAGCAGATTTCCACTTTGATATCCTTCTTTGTGCTTCCCGTCTCAATAACCTCGCCGCAAGCGCACTTAATCGTCGTCTGCTGATAGTTGGGATGAATCCCTTCCTTCATCATGTTCACCTCTTTCGTATTATGATGCGCAGGAAGAATAATAGCATAGATCACACGAAATTGCAACATCTATTTACATCTTTTATTCAACCTCGGCCACAGCGTCGAGCGCGAAGAAATAAATGAGCCTGCTCCGCACCGGGAGACCGACGATGCGCTCCATGGCGCGGGCGTAGGCGGTCAGCTGCGGCGCGTAGAGCCTTGTTTTCTCCGCGACCGTCTCCGGCGTGACGTGGTCCGTCTTGAAGTCGATGACGTGGAGCGCGCCGCCCTCCTCAAAGCAGCAGTCGACGACGCCCTGAAACAGGAGCTCGTCGTCTCCCCCGTCCGCAAAATACGCGTCAGCCCGGACAAGGAGCGAAAACTTGAACTCCCTGTAAAGCCTGTCGGCGCCCATGACGCGCTTTCCCAGCGGCGAGTCAAAGAACGCCAGAAGCTTCGCCGGGTCGACGGCGTCGGCCTGTTTGGCGCTCAGGTAGCTCTTCTCCCGGAGCCGCCGCAGCTCCTCCCTGACGCTTTCCAGATCGCCGCACTTATCATAGTCGATAAACTGCATGGCCAGATGGAGCGCCGTCCCGCGCTCGGAGGGCGTCAGCGCCGTGCGCCGGGTGATAAAGGCCGGGCGCTCGGCGGGCGGGCGGTGCCTGGCCGCTTCATGGAGCTGCGCCGCCTCCTCCGCCGCCTCAAAGTCGGCAAAGCGGCCCTTCAGGCCCGTCGCGGTCAGCTTGGAGGGGATTTCCGCGGCTTTTATGTACGGATACTGGTAATCCAGGTTCCGCCGCAGCGCCGCCACGTCCTCGGCCCGCGCCGCGATATGCGGCTCGGCGGGTAGCGCCTTCCGCCGCCGCGCCGCCGGGGCCTCCGTTATGACGATTTTTCTGATATCCCAGGGCGCGCCGCAGTCTGTGGACAGCGGCACGGGCGCAAGGCGCAGGCATTCGGCCTCCGGACGCGTCAGCGCCGGGAGCAGGACAAGGCTTGCCATGCCGGCCGCGTTTTCCAGCACCTGCGGCGCCACGGGCGCCACGGCGTCCTTGGACAGCTTTAAAAGCTCCTTGTCGGCGTCGGCAAAGGTGGAGACGACGACGAGCTTTTCCCGGGCGCGGGTCATGGCCACGTACAGGACGCGCAGCTCCTCCGACAGCATCTCCTGATTGAGCTTCCGCGCTACGGCCATCCGGGCCAGCGTCGGATATTCGATCCGCCGCATAAGATCGGTCCGCTTCGCGCCGACGCCCAGCGCCGCGTGGATGAGAAGCGGCGCCGCCGCGTCTTTTTTATTGAATCGCTTCGTCGTGTCCGCCAGAAAGACGACGGGGAATTCCAGCCCCTTGGACTTATGGATGCTCATGATCTTCACGGCGTCCCCGGACGGCGTTTCGCTGCTTCCAAAGGGCTCCTCGCCCTTTTCCATCAGCTTGCGCACCAGCGTCATGAAGCCGAAAAGCCCCTTGTAGCCGCCTGCCTCACACCGGACCGCCAGCTCCACCAGGCGCATCAGGTTGCTACGGCGCCCGCCGCCGCCCCGGAGGGCGCCCATGACGGCCAGCATGTCCGTCTTGTTGAAGACGTGCCAGATAAACCGGTCGGCCGGCATGTCGGGCGCGATGAGCCGGAAGGACGCCAGCGCGTCGAGGAATGCCCGGCACTTGTCGTTCGTCTCCGCCGCCTTGACCAGCGCGCCGTAAAAGTCGGCGCTTTTGTCGGCGGCGCGGATCACGGCCAGCTCGTCGGGCGTGAAGCCGTAGACGGGGCTGCGCAAAACGGCGATCAGCGGGATATCCTGCATGGGATTGTCGATGACGCCCAGGAGCGAGAGCGTGACGGAGACCTCCAGCGACGCAAAGAAGCCCTCGCCGCCCGGCAGCGCCGCCGGGATGTCCCGATCCGCCAGCGCTTTTTCGTATAAGGCGGCCTTGTCCTTCACCGAGCGCAGCAGGATGGCGAAGTCCCCGCAGGCCACGGGCCGCGTCCCGCCCTTCCCGTCCGGCACCGGCGTGCCGCTTTGGAGCATTTCCGCGATCCTGGCGGCGATAAAATCGGCCTCTACCGCCGTCTTCTCGGGGCTCTCCTCGTCCTCTTCCGTCTCGATGCCGCGCATGTCCAGCACATCGAGCTCCACGGCCGGCTCCGGCGATTCCCCGTCCGTCCTGCCGGGGTAGAGGAACTCCCGTTCCGTATAGGCCATTTCGCCGAAGTCCTCGGACATGACGTTTTTAAACACGTGGTTGACCGCCTCGAGGACGCCCGCCCTGGAGCGGAAATTCGTCGACAGCAGGACGCGCCGCCCCTCCCCCGGCTCGGCTTCCTCCGCGTCCTTATAGCTTTTGTATTTTGCGAGAAAGATGGTCGGGTCGGCCAGACGGAACCTGTAGATCGACTGCTTCACGTCGCCGACCATGAAGATGTTCTCCCCGCCGCGCGACACGGCGTTGAAGATGAGTTCCTGGACGCGGCTCACGTCCTGATACTCGTCCACCATGATCTCCCGGTAGCGCCGGGAGACGGCCAGCGCCGTTTCCGTGGGAGCGCCGGTCTCAAAGTCGGTCAAAACCCGCGCCGCCAGATGCTCCAGGTCGGAGAAATCCACGAGGCCGCGCTTCTTTTTGGCCTCCGCGTATGCCTTATCAAATTCCAGCACCAGCTTCAAAAGCTCGGTTACCGCCGGGCGCACCGCCGCCATGTCCTCCAAAAGGCCCTCGGAAGCGCACTCGAAGACGGCGGCGAGCTTTTTGAGCGCGTCCCTGCACTTGGTGCGGATTTCCTTGAGGTCTTCGTAGCCCTTGACGTTTTTGGCCCGCGGGAAGTCCACATTGGCGCACCCCCTGGCCTCGTCCCAGGTGCGGGACAGGGCCGAGGCGAAAAGCTCCAGCCCGTCCAGCGTGGCGCCGATGCTGTCCCCGTACGCTTTTTCAAAGTCGGGATGCGCGGTCGTTTCCGAGCGCAGCCGACGCATGACGCCGCGCCAGTAGAGGGCCTTTTTCCGCGCGTCGTCCATGAGAAAGCGGCCCCACACCGTTTCCGAGGCGTCGCGCAGCGCGCCGGTGTCCAGTGCTTCGAGCTGTTCCTCCGCCCATTTCTGGGGGGCGGCGTGGCTTTGCAGCTTGGCGTACGTCTCCAGGACGATTTCCTTCAGCCTTTTGTCGTCCCGGCCGGCCGACATGGTATCCACCAGCAGCGCAAAGCCGGGCGTCTCCGCGACGGTCTCGTACCGCCGGTCCAGAAGGTCCTCCAGAACCTTGTCCTTCATGATCGCCGCCTCGCTCTCGTCGGCCACGCGGAAATCGGGGGTGAGGCCGGCCAGGTGGGCGTTTTCCCGCAGGATATCGGTGCAAAAGCCGTGGATGGTGCCGATGGAAGCCTCGTAAACGAGGGCGGCCTGCCGGCGCAGGTGCCTGTTGTCCGGCTCCAGCGCGAGCTTTTCGGAAAGCTCGTCCAGAATCCTCGACCGCAGCTCGCTGGCCGCGGCGCGGGTATAGGTGATGATCAGGAAATCGGTGACGTCGCAGCTGTCCTCCCGGCCTGAAACGTACCGCAAAAGGCGCTCGACGAGCACCCGCGTCTTGCCGGAGCCGGCCGCGGCCGATACCAGGAGCGCGCCGCCCCGGGTCTCGATCGCCGCCAGCTGCCGGGGCGTGAATTCAGAAATTCCGCTCATTCTTCCGCCTCCCCCATGATCCTGTGCCAGGCCTCGTCCGTTTTGACCTTTTTCAGGTAGCGCCGCCTGTCTCCGTCGGCCTCGCTGAAATGGCAGGCCTGGGCAAAGTCGCAGAACAGGCAGGCGTTGTCGTTTTGGTTTTTAAAATATGGCTCGGCCTGGATGGCGCCTTTACGCACGTTCCCGGCGATCTCCAGGAGCATTGTGTCGATGTGCTTTGACAGCCTGCCCATCTGTTCGAGCCCCGCGAGGCTCTCGCCGGAAAGCCCGTCCTTCGTGCGCTTTACCGGCAGGTATTTCTTGTCCGGACCGTGCTCCATGGCCTCGATGACGTCGTCGTCACCTAGAATCAGGCCGCTGCGCCGGAGCTTTTTGGCGCGGGCGTCGGCAATCTCCTCATCGCAGGCGTCGCGGGAGGCCTGGATGAGCTCCTCCCGCGCCGGGGCGTACAGGACGCCGGCGGGAACGATCTCCCCGCCGTAGCGCGCCGCGCCGTTTTTATGCAGGGAGAACAGATAGATCAGCATTTGCATGTTCATGCCGTATAAAACGTCGGACAGACTGAAGGATTTTTTACCCGTCTTGTAGTCGACGATGCGGAGATAGAGCCTGCCGTTATGCTCCCAGCCGTCGACCCGGTCCACGAAGCCCTTGATCTTCACGTCCATCCCGCCGCCCGCGAGCACATAGGGCGGCAGCTCGGCCGTGTCGGAAAAGCCCAGCTCGAAGTCCAGCGGCCTGAAGCCCGAATTTTTCAGTTCCCGCACCATGTCCAAAACAATGAACGACGCGTCCTTGACGAGCCTGTTGAAGAGATATTTGAACCGGCTGGACTTGTCCTTGAAATTGTCCAGCACCTGGGTCACGTATTTTTCGACGTAGATTGACGTGAGCTCCAGGCACTCCGCGTCGGTGACGCCGTCGAACCCGGCGCCGTCCCGTATCTCCCGGGTGACGTTTTCCAGGAGGTAATGCATGAACGTGCCCGCCGTGGGCGCGTCAAAGCCATACGGCTTGCGGGGGCGCGCGTTCAGCCCGTACTGCAGGAAATACAAAAAGCGGCAGGCGTAGAACTTATCGATCCTGGACGCCGACATCACAAGGTTTTGCCCGTATAACGCCGATGCCCGCCCCGTCGACAGCCGCCCCCGGTCCAGCCGCTTGGCGCCGGCGATCCTGTCAAGCTTCCCGGCAGTCTCCGGCTGCTCTTTAAAATATTCCGCCGCGGCCGCGGCGACGCCGTCCGCGCCGCTCCGGTGGGACGCGGCCAGCTCAAAGGCCGGAAGGCGCGCGCTTTGCCGGAAGGCGCAGGCGTCGTCGGTCTGCTCCTCCAGGGAAAACATGGCCCTCAGCCGCCGCACCACAAAGGACGGGCGCTTTTCCCCCCCGCCCGCGCCGGACCTGGGATAGGTGACGACAAGCCTGTCCGACGGAATGGTGAGCGCGGCGTAAATGAGGCTCAGCGCACGGTACAGCCGCTCCTCCGCGGAGCCCGGGAGCGTCAGGCCGAGACTCAGGATATCCCGGCGCTCGCCGTCGGACAGCAGCCCGTCGCCGCCCCCGGCGGCCGGCAGCGCGTCGTCGCTGGCGCCGATGACGATGAGACACTTGCTCCCGCGCCGGCGGATGCGGGTCATATCCCCCAGGCCGGCCCTGTCCAGCGAGATCGGGATGGAGCCCAGATCGTATTGGGAAATGAGCAGCTTCCACAGCCGCAGGAATTCGGCGGTGCTCCCACCGGCATCGCCGAGAATCTCGTAAAACTGTTCCATCGCGCGGATGAGCACGTCCCAGAGCTGGGCATAGGTGTCGCTCAGCTGGAGCTCGCCCTTTTCCAGAAACGCCGCGGATTTTTCCGCGATGCGCTCGGGCAGGCCAAGCTTTTCCAGGAAATAATAGACCGCCCGGATTTTTTCGCCGTATGTTGAAGCGGACTTCAGCGCCCTCTGGAGTCCCCGCAGCGGCAGCATGACGGCGCGGCGAAGCGCGTTGATCCGCTGAAGCCGCGCCGCGTCGCCGCCGCTCTGGTCCTCATAGCCCGAGGGCGGAAGAGTCCAGTCCTCGTCCCGCGCCCAGATACCGCCCTTCAGATTCCACTTCAGGACGTAATTTTCCAGCGCGTCGACATCGTCCGGCACAAGGCCGGTGAGCCCTGTTTTCAGGTAGGCGAAAACGGCCTCGTATTCCCAGCCGCCGGTGACGATCTCCAGGGCGTATTCCACGAGGGCCACCGGCGGCATGGCGCGGATGTCCTCTTTATTGCCGACAAAAACGTCGACGCCGTATTTTTCAAAAATGTTTTCGGCCAGCGCGCCGTATTGGCCCCAGTCGCAGACAGCCACGGCGATATCCCGGAGCCTGTAGCCCTCCCGGAGCAGCGCCAGCACCTTTGCCGCCGCGTATTCGCACTCCAGGTCGGGCGTAAGGGCGCGGAATATCTCGACGGCGCTGCTGTCGCCCTCAAACTTTTCCGAGTCATATAAAAACAGGTTCTTTTCCAGGAAAAGAAGCGCGTCTGCCTTGCCGCCGGTTTCGACGCCCGGCGTGACGAGCTCCGCGCCGACGCCGAGAGTGGACGCCATCCGCAAAAGCTTGAGCGCCGTTTTTCGCGCCGGCTCAAATATCTCCTCGCGCTCAACGAGCCCGTCGCACGTCAGGCAGACGGTCATCCCGGCGTCCTTTTTCATGAGCTCCTCGATGACCCGCAGCTCCTGCGCCGTAAAGTCCGTAAAGCCGTCAAACCAGAGATGGCCGCCGTCAAACACAGCCGAATCCTTGATGGCGCCGGCCAGGCGGCCGAGCCGGCCGTCCGGGTCCGCCATGTCGCCCGTAAAGCAGGCGTCGTAGGCGGCCGTGATGAGCTGAAGGTCCAGGAGCTTTTCCCTTAGAGGGCTTTCCGCCGCGGCCGCGGCCTTCTCCAGGTCGTCGGGCGTAACACAGGCGCTTTTGAATTCCTTTGAAACGGCGACGAGCCGCTCCAGGAAATCGGCCGTCTGTTCGTTTTTCCCGTACATCCGCAGCCGGCCCGACAGATTGGACACGGCGCGGCTCATCAGAAGAATCCGGCCGCCGTCGTCCAGCATTTTCGCGCCCAGACCGCCCGTCTCGGCGAAAACGCGGCTGCACAGCCTCGAAAAACTCAGGACCTCGCCGCGCAGACTCAGCGTGTCGCCGCAGATTTTGAGAAGCTGCCGCTCGGCGTCGTGGGAATACTGTTCGGGAACGATAAAATAAAGATGCTGCCGGCCCTTTTCCATCTCCGACCTGAACATGTCCATGGCGTATGTCGTTTTGCCGGAACCGGCGCGTCCCAGGACGAGCTTGAGCATATGGCACCCTCCCGCTATCGCTTTGATATGTTCCCATTATAGCAAATTTCAAGCCGTCTTTGGCCGGCAAATCGGACAATTTTTCCGGTGCGGGCCGGGAACTCGATATTTTATGGCATTTTAACCCAAAATTAATACAAATTCTGTCGAACTTGATACTTTTTTAATCAAATTGTAACGTATTTGGGGGCCACGGCGTGTATAATGTCACCATAAGAACAGCGTATCTTTTAGAGGATTGGGAGTATATATCTTGACTTGTCTGAAACGTCTTTTGCCGGCGCTGATCGTACTGGCGCTGCTGGCCGGAATCTCGGGCTGCGGCATCAAGCTTCAGTATCAGGGCGAGCCCGGCGGCGCAGCTTCGCCCAGTGCCGGCGCAGGCGTCTCAACGCCGCCCAGCGCGGATGCGTCCGCATCGCCGGAGGATGACGGCGGTGCGTCTCCGTCGCCGTCCGTACCGCCGTCGCCGGAGAATCTCGTCCCGTACAACGGCGTCGTCGAGCACCTCTTCTTTCACCCCGTCGTCGCTTATCCTGAGCTGGCCTTTGACGGCGACAGCCAGCAAAAGGGCATCGACGAATACATGGTGACCGTCAGCGAATACGACAAGATGCTGCAGAGCATGTATGACAAAAATTACGTCATCGTCGACTGGAACGACGTCTGGTCCGAACAGACCGACGTTGCAGGCAACGGCCGCATGGTGAAAAACACTCTGATGATCCCGGCGGGCAAAAAGCCGCTCATTCTCTCCTACGACGACGTCTGCTACTACGACTATATGCGTCAAAACGGCTTTACGTACAAGCTCGTCATCAAAGACGGCGCGCTTTGGAGCTACGGCCTTGACCCCAAGGGCAGCGCCGTCTATTCCCAGGACCTGGACGCCATCACGATCCTGGACAAATTCGTCAAACAGCACCCCGACTTTTCTCTGAACGGCGCCAAGGGCTGCTTATGCCTGACCGGATACCAGGGGATTCTCGGTTATCGCACGATGACGGACGTGAACAATAAGACCCCCCAGGCCGAGGCGGCGCGGCAGAAGGAGATCGAGGCCGTGAAGCCGATCATCGCCATGCTCAGGGCGACCGGCTGGTACTTCGGCTCCCACTCCTGGGGCCACATCAACCTGTCAACGGTGAGCCTTGCCGCCGTGCAGCGCGACACGGAGCGCTGGTTTGACGAGGTCGGCTCCCTGATCGGCCCGACGAAGCTGATGATCTATCCCTTCGGCGCGCGGCCGGACGGCGGCGACGTCACCAAGACCGGGCCGATCTTCAAATACCTGCAGAGCAAGGGCTTCCGGGTTTTTGCCTCCGTGGGCATCGACGCCTTCTCCAAGATCAAGCCCGATATCGACGCCGTCATCAACGACAGGATGCACGCCGACGGAGACACCCTCCGCGGCCAGCGCGACAGATACCTCAAGTTCTACGACGCAAAGCTCGTCTTCGACACCGCCCGCCCCAACTACGGCGTCAGCTGGGACAAATAGATAGAAAATACCGCCCGGTCTACGCAGACAGGACGGTATTTTTATTGATGTCGACAGGCGCGGCGGGAGCAAGCCCCTACCCTACAGTGCTGCTATGTATAGCGTACCCATCACAGCCCGTCGGGGAAGCTGGTGGACGCATGGGGCTCGTCGAGGGGGATCGGGCCGCCGCCGGCCTGGATGGATTTGAGGAGCCAGGCCATATTGGTGCCGAGGCGCCGCATGATCTGCATGCCCTCCAGGTCCTTTTTCACGTCCTCCGGCGTAAAGCCGTGCACGCCGTTCCAATATTGGGAGGAGACGACGGGCATCTGGGTGATGGTAAAATACTTGTTGATCCGGTCAAACGCGGTGGCGTTGCCGCCCCGCCGGCAGCTGACGACGGCGGCGCCCGGCTTGTATTGCAGCTTATCGCCCGACGAATAGAAGAGCCTGTCGAGCAGGGCGCTCAGCGCGCCGTTGATGCCCGAGTAGTACACCGGAGAGCCGATGACGATGCCGTCGGCCTCGGCGCAGCGGGCCGCCATCTCGTTAAGTATGTCGTCGTCAAAAACGCACCGGTCGAGCTCGCTGCACTTTTGGCAGGCGGTGCAGCCGTGGACCGGCTTGGTGCCGATCTGGAATATCTCCGTGTCGACGCCGTTTTTCTCGAGCGCGCCGGCGACTTCCTTCAAGGCCGTGTAGGTGCAGCCTTCCCTGTGGGGGCTGCCGTTGATAAGGAGAACCTTCATTTATAGATCATTCCTTTCGGTTTATTACAAGCTTGTCGGCGTTCTCCAGCCCGTTTTCCGTGAGCCGGTATACCTTTGCGGAGACCTCGTCGATATACTTTCTGTCGTGGGAGACGCTGATGATCGCGCCGCGGTAGGATTTGAGCACGTCGCGGATGACGGGGTTCGACATGGGGCTGAAGTTTCGGGTCGGCTCGTCCAGCACCAGGACATTGCAGCCGTCCAGGATCATTTTGACGAACATCAGCTTTGCCTTTTGCCCGCCGGAAAGCTCGCCCACCGTGTGCTCCATCTCGTCGGACGTGTATTTCATGCTGCCTAAGTAAGAGCGGATCTTTGTCCGTTCCGCCTTTTCGCCCGTGTGGTTCAAAAACTCAACGGGCGTTACCGACAGGTCCAGCAGCTCCTCGTAATTTTGCGGCATGTAGCCGCATTTAATATCCCGCCGCGCCAGCAGCTCCTCAGCCAGGAGGCGCAGAAGCGTCGTTTTGCCGGCACCGTTTTTGCCGATGATGCAGATCTTTTCCGGTCCGGTGACGTTCAGGCGGATATCCTTTGACAATACCCTTCCCTCGACTGTGAGCGTATCAAGGTGAAAATCCAGGATAGTCTTGCCGTTGGGCACCGAGGCGCTGTCCTCAAACCTCATGAGGATGGCTTCCTCCACATCCGGCAGCTGCGTCATCTCCGAGCTTTCGCGCTCGATGCGCTTTTCCAGGGATTTGACGGCCTTCATCTTCTTTTTGAGAAGCTGCCCGCCGTGAGGGTCGCCGCGGGAAATCGTCTCCTGGCGGTGCTCCACCGTCTGCTGGATACGCTGGAACCGCTCCAGCTTATCGTCCAGCGCGCGTTTTTCCTCCCGGGCCATCTGCTCCTGATGGGTAAGCCTGTTCAGGCGCGTCTCGACGTATTCTCTGTAAGGCAGCTTTGCCACGGTGTAGCGGGGCATCGTCTTCCGGCGGACCTGCTCGATGTGGATGATGACGTTGGCCGTCTTTTCAATGAGCGTCTCGTCGTGGGACACGAAAAGCACGGGCAGGGCGCATGTTTTAATAAAATTCTCGAGCCATTCCAGCGTCTCAATGTCGATGTCGTTGGACGGTTCGTCCAGCAGCAGGACGTCCGGCTGCTCTATGAGCAGCCGCGCCAGCTGGAGCTTGACGCGCTCGCCGCCCGAAAGCGCGCCGACGCGCTGGTCGGCGTAGAATAAATCCTTGCTGAGCCCGAGGCGGCCGGCGATGGACGAGAGCTCCTTTGGCGTCTGGTCATAGAAGTCCGGCACCGCGCTGAAATAATCGCAGACGGCCAGCGCCTTCTCCCCGTCGCTCAGCTCCTGGGCCAGATAGCCCAGGCGTGTGCCGTGCTTTACAATTTCACCGGTGTGCTCGGCATAGCCGTCCACAAGCCCGGGGTCGCAGATCAGCTTTAACAGCGTCGATTTCCCGTTCCCCTCCTCGCCGATGATCACGGCCTTGTCGCCGTCGTTCAGCGTGAAGGAAAAGTCCGAAAGGATCGTCCGCAGGTCTTTTTTCAGCGATATGGTGAGGTTTTTTATTTGCAGCATTTTTTTCTCCGTGTTCTGAAGCTTATCGTCACCTATGATACAACAAATTGCCGCGCAGAGCAACAGCGCCGTAGCGGCAAAAGACTCCCCGCCTGACGGCCCGGAATGACGTTGTCATCCCGGGGGGCTATTGCCCCGGAGAATCCTTTTGATGCTGTTATCTCATCGACGATGCTATGTCATTACCGCCCATTTATGTCATTCCCTCGAAGGCGGGAATCCAGGCCCCCGTACAGGAGAACGTGGATTCCCGCCTTCGCGGGAATGACAACATTTTGGAAACAGCCTTACTGCAATGACAATATCTTTGAAGCGGACCGCGCCGCTATATCTTCAGAAAGGCTTTCAGCTTGTCGAGCAGCTCGATCGACTTGAATTTCAGCACATATTCCGGTTTGTCCTTTGTGATCAGCTTGACCTGATCGTCGGTGAGAATCTTCAGTGTCTGGGCGTCGCTGGTGGCCGCCGTGGTGCAGAGCGGCGGGAAGATGACGCACCACCAGTTGTGTCCGGCGCCGGCGCCGATCACCACGCGGAGCGAGGTATACTTTCCCGCCGGCAGCGAGAACGTGTCGTACTCCCGCGTCGGGAATTCCTCCACGGCGATTTTCCCGGTCACGTTGTAATCGTAGCCCTCCGACGTCACGACCTGCTTTGAGTCGGCGACGATCTCATCCATATGGGCGTTGATCAGCCCCACGGCCTCGTCCCGGTCGGTAACGCCGTTCAGCAGGACAGTGATGTCGCTGAGAATTTTGTCGCGGACCTTGAGCTTGAGCGCCTGGTCGGCGTCGGAATCGGAGTTGGCCACCACATGCAGCCGGATGAGCTTTTCGGACAGATTGTCCTGATCCTTCGACAGGGCGGCGCCGCACAGAAATGTCACGGCGAGCGCGAACATGAGCGCCAGCTCCCATTTTTTCAATTTCATAAGTAAAACCCCCACGATAATTTATGTATCCTACACAAATTATCGCCGGGGTTTCTGTATCCTATACCAATTTTTGGAATTATATTGAAATTCTGCTTGAAATCTCTGTTAAATAGCACTCACTGTACTGCGCTTTCAGCGCCTCGAAGGCGTCTCCGGCGGATTTATCATCCTGAAAAAGCCCGAAGACGGCGGAGCCCGTCCCCGTCATGGCGGCGCCCAGCGCGCCGTGGTCTCCGAGGGCATCCTTGATCTCGCCGATAGGGCCGGTGCCCTTTGGCAGCACGTCTTCAAAGACGTTGTACATCCGGCGGGCCACACCTGCCAAGCTCCGCTTGTTCAGCGCCTCGACGAGGCCGTCTGTATCGGGGCGCAGATGGATCTTGTCGCAGACGATGCGTGAAAACAGCTCCGGCGTCGAGATGGCAAACGCCGGCTTGCAGATGACGATCCGGCAGTCCGGCAGCGGGGGCAGGTCGGTGAGCTTCTCCCCGCGCCCCTCGGCCAGGGCCGTGCCGCCGGCAACACAAAAGGGCACGTCAGAGCCGATCTTCGCGGCCAGCTGCTCCAGCGTTTCACGGCCGAGCTTCGCCTCAAACAGCGCGTTCAGCGCGCGCAGGACGGCGGCGCCGTCGGTGCTGCCGCCGCCGAGGCCGGCGCAGACGGGAATACTCTTTTTGATGTCGATATCGGTCCTCCAGCCGGTAATGCCCGTGTGGCTGAAGAATACGGACGCGGCGCGGGCGGCGATGTTCCGCTCGTCGCCGGGGAGGTATTTCAGGTCGGTGGTCACACCGATTCCCTCTCCGGGCGTACATGTCACGGTAAGCTCGTCGTGCAGCGCGACGCTTTGCATGACCATGCGCATGCTGTGATAGCCGTTTTCCATACGCGCCACAATGTCGATGGACAGGTTGATTTTCGCAAATGCTTTTTCCTTAATGATCATTTCTCTGTCTGCTCAAACAGCATCCCCATCAGTTTTATGCCGGCGTCGACAAACGTCCCGGCCTCGCCGTCCGGCTCGGAATAAGTATGTCCCGATTTCATGTCCTTCCGGCTGTCGTACAGGAGAAACGGCACCGGATCGCCGTCATGCCCGCGGGTGGACGTGAGCGTTTTATGGTCGGACAGGACCAGGAGCCTGTAGCTGAAGTCGGCCGCTTCGAGCTTTTTGATCAGCGGCGCGACCACGCGGCTGTCGATCCACTCGATGGCCTGGAGCTTCCCCTTGAGGTCGCCGTTATGGGTGCACTCGTCCGGCGCCTCTATATGGACGGCGGCAAAGTCATGGGTTTTCAGGGCGTCCAGCGCGGCGTCCACCTTGCCCTCGTAATTCGTCTCCAGTTCGCCGGTGGCGCCCTCCACAGTGATCACATCCAGGCCCGCCAGCGCGGCGATGCCGTGACAGAGCGGCACCGCGGAGACGACGGCGCCCGTTTTCCCATAGGACGCGTAAAACTGCGGCAGGGCCACAGCCGTCCCTTCGGCCCAGAACCAGACGCCGTTGGCCGGCAGCTTCCCGGCGGCCCGCCGGGCCTCGTTGATCGGGTGGTGCTTTAATATCTCGTGGGCTTCGATCATCAGCTCCTTGAGAACGGCGGCGTTGCCGCAGCCGGCCGGCAGCAGCGGCCCGATCGTCTCGCCCAGATGATCGTGGGGCGGCCTCAGGACGATTCCCTTGATGTCGGCCCCCTTCTGCACGGCGATATGCCGGAACGACAGCGCCGGATACACGGTCATCCCCGCCTCCTGCGCCAGCTTCTTGAACCGGGGATGGTCAAAGAGACCTTTGATAAGCCGCGCGGATTCCGCCCCCTCGATGGAGCCGGCGGAGTGAGAGAGTATCTTTTTCTCCTCGAAAGGCGCGCCTGTGTCCTCGTATGTGACCATGTTGCAGCGGTACGCCACGTCGCCGGGCGACAGCCTGACGCCGCCGGCGGCGGCCTCCAGCGGCGCGCGCCCCGTATAGCAGACGCGCGGGTCACAGCCGAAGATAGATAAAATCGCGGTGTCGCTCCCGGCCGGCAGTCCTTCCGGGACGTTCAGCACACTGCCGACGACGCCCCGCGCCGCCAGCGCGTCCAGCGCCGGAATCCCGGCAAACTCCAACGGCGTTTTTCCGCCCAGCTCCGGTACGGAGTTGTCCGCCATACCGTCGCCGATGACCAGCAAATACTTCATCTCACATGCACCTCTCTTTAAATCCTGTTATTTTGTTTTTTTAAAGTCCGGCATCTGATTAAATCTTTTTTAAAAACCGCCCCAGCCGGTCCAGCGCCTCGGAGATATTGCCGATGGACGAGGCGTAGCACATGCGGACAAAGCCCTCGCCGCTGGCGCCGAACGCGCTGCCGGGAATGACGGCCACCTTTTCCTCCAGGAGAAATCTTTCGCAGAATTCCTCGGAGGTCAGGCCGGTATTCCGAATACACGGGAACATGTAAAACGCGCCCTTCGGCTCGAAGCAGGAAAGCTCCAGCGACCGGAACCTGTCCAGCAGGAACCGCCGCCTGTAGTCGTAATCGCGGCGCATGGTCTCAACGTCGTTGTCGCCCTCGCTTATGGCCTCGATCGCCGCGTACTGGCTCGTGGTCGGCGCGGACATGATGGCGTACTGGTGGATCTTCAGCATCTGCACGATGACCTGGGAGGGCCCGCAGACATATCCCATGCGCCAGCCGGTCATCGCGTGGCTTTTGGAAAAGCCGTTGACAACGACCGTGCGCTCGTACATATCGGGTATATTCGCCATGGAGACGTGGCGCTGGCCGTATGTAAGCTCGGCGTAAATTTCATCGGACAGCACCATGATGTCCGTGCCGCGCAGCACCTCCGCCAGAGCCTCCAGATCGGGCTTTTCCAGAATACCGCCGGTGGGATTGTTCGGGTACGGCAGCACGAGGAGCTTCGTTTTCGGTGTGATGGCCGCCCTGAGTTCCTCCGCCGTCAGGCGGAATTCGTTCTCCACCTTTGTCTCGACGTAGACCGCCTTGCCGCAGGCCAGCTCCGTGATGGGCCCGTAGCAGACAAAGGACGGGACCGGGATAATGACCTCGTCGCAGGGATTGACGAGCGCGCGCACGGTCAGGTCGATGGCCTCGCTCCCGCCGACGGTGACGATGATCTGGTCTTTAAAATTATACTCAAGATTGAAACGGCGTTTCAGGTACGCGGAGATTTCCTTGCGAAGGCGGGACAAGCCGGCGTTGCCCGTATATTTCGTAAAGCCCTTTTCCAGAGAATAAATGCCGGCGTCGCGGATGTGCCATGGCGTGACAAAATCCGGCTCGCCGATGCCTAAGGAAATAGCGTCGTCCATCTCCTCGAGAATATCGAAAAACTTGCGGATGCCGGAGGGCTTCAGCCCCTTGACATTGTCGCTGAGTAAATTTTTGTACTCCATCATATGAAAAGCATCCTCTCTTCCTGCTCGGGCGCGACGGTGAAAACGCAGCCTTTCTCTTTGTATTTCTTGAGAATAAAGTGCGTTGCCGTGGCTGTGACGCCTTCGATAGGCGCAAGGCGGGCAAAGACGAACTGCGCCACGTCCTTCATGGACTTTGCCGTGATGTAAACGGCCAGATCAAAGGCGCCCGACATCAGATACAGGCTGTCGACCTCTTCGTACTGGTAAATGCGCTCGGCGATCCTGTCGAAGCCCTCGCCCCTCTGTGGCGCGATCTTGACCTCGATGAGGGCCGTGACTGCTTCCTCGGCGGCCTTGTCCCAATCCACAAGCGCCGTATATCTTAAAATGACGCCGTCGGCTTCCGCCTTGGCGATGGCTGCCGCCACGGCCGCCGCGTCCATCCCCAGCATGGCTGCGATCTGCGGGGCCGTCAGCCGGCTGTCTTTTTCCAGAAGCTTCAGAATTTCGTTCATTGCAATACCCCCATTTTCAATATAAATCCCGGCATCGGATATTTTTGAAACCATACCAAAGCCGGCTTACGGCAATGGTATGGTCATGAGCTCTTTATCGCTTTAGTCTGGCTGAATACATTACCTGTATTGAGGTATTATACATTGATTTGCGCGCTGAATCAAACAATAATTTTTGAAATTGCCAAAGGCGCCGGCTACAAATGCGCCGGCCGATTTTCTGTGAAATGGCCCTCGTGCATATAATAGAGTCCGCCCGGTTATATTATGCATGTAACAAAAAAGGAGGAAACGGCTATGATTATGGATAGAATCGCGCTTGTCCTTGCAATCATCGGCGGTCTCAACTGGGGTTCTGTCGGATTGTTCAAATTCGATTTCGTGGCATATCTGTTCGGCGGTCAACTGTCTTCTGTCAGCAGAGTCATATATACCCTCGTCGGTCTTTCGGCTATTTGGCTGATTTCACTGTTATTCAGACACCGCGAAGAAGAACGCGAAGATCGCGTATAAAGATATCCAGAGGAAGACACTCCTCTGGATACATACTAAAACCTAATTCCGGCTGTTCCGCTCTGGACGCCGGAATTTGCTTTTTTTTGCTTTTTGTGCATAATTAGACCATACGCCAATCATTATGGGAGGTCTCGTATGGTACGCACCGTCAAGCGGCTGCCGGAAATCGCGGCGTTGAACGTCATGCTCTGCCTGCTTGTGGTCTTCATCCACGTCACGTCGGTGCCCGTCACCGGCTACGACAAGAGCAGCCTGCAGTTTGCCGCGGTATTTTTCCCGTGGCGTTTTTCCGGCTTCGTCGTCCCCGGTTTTATTTTTTTGAGCGGACTACGGATGTTTTTGAAAGGCGGCAATATCGATTACGGAAAATTCTATTTAAGCCGCCTGAAAAGAATCGTCCTTCCCTACATAGCTTGGAATGTGATCTATTACCTCTATTTCATCCTGAATGGCTACGTCCCTTTCTCGCTGCCGGCGCTGGGGCTTCATCTCTTCCGGGGCGATCTTGTCGGTCCGTTTTATTTCATTGTCGTGATCGTCCAGCTTTACGCGCTGGCTCCCTTGTGGTCTCTGCTCGTCAGAAAGGCGAATGTTCCGGCCGCGCTCCTTATCGCGGCGGCGCTCACCTTTTTTCTCGGACAGCACCTGCCGGGACTCCTTGCCCGCATATTCCCCGGCGCGGCGTTCCAATATAACGACAGGGTGCTGACGACGTACCTGTTTTACTGGGTCGCCGGCTGTTTTGCCGGGGCAAATTACGAAAGGGCCAAGGCGTGGCTGCTCGAACAGAAAAAGCTCGTTTTTATCGCCTTCGCGCTGGTGGGGCTGGCCGAAGAAATTTTCAGCTATATCTCCTTCTCCGGCCTCCGCTATATCGGCTGGCTGGAGAGCCTCCACTTTTTCTACTGCGTTACCGCCGTTTTCTTTTTCTTCACGGTCCTTACATACCGCTACCGGAATAAAGACCTGACAAGCCGGCTCGCCGCAGGGATAGACGGCGCGGCCTATCCGATCTTCCTCGCCCACTGCCTGGTGCTCTTTGTCGTGAACGACGTTATGGCGCGGGCCGGCGTGGGCAGCATCACCCTGGCCTACGCGATCCGGATCGCGGCGGTCTACACGGTCACGCTGGGCCTCTGCATTTTGTGGGAAAACGCCGCAGCGGGCATCAGGCGGCGGCGCGCCGCGAACCGGGAAAAACCGGCGCTGCGCGTTTGACGGCCGAAACGCTATGGACGGCAGGATAAAGGGCGATCACAGATCGCCCCTACGGTACGCGTCACGCGGGCGATCTTTGATCGCCCGTTTTTTGCAGCGAAAGGACGCCGGAGCGTCCTTTCCTTTTTATTACTTTTCTTTTTCCGCCGCTTCCAGCGCGCGCACGCGCTTGTTGTACATCGGCAGGATGATAATAAAGCTGACGAAAGCTAAAACGACCGGAACGATAGCCGATTTGAACATGAACGCGAAGCTCGTATGCTTGTATACGACGCTGCCCAGCAGCGGGCCGAGGAAAAGCCCGACGTCCATGCCGACATAGATCGTGTTGCTGGCCACGCTCCGCTTGAGCGGCACCTCCGTCTGGATGCACATGGCCTGCAGCGGCGGCTGCGTCGCGCCGACGCCGATGGCGGCGACAACGGCCCCGACCAGCGCCATACCCAGGGTTTTGCTGAAGCCGACAATGAGAAACGACACCGCAAACAGGGCCATGCCGGGCAGAATGACCTTCGCCACGCCCAATTTGTCGGTCAGCAAGCCGGAAAGCGGCCGGGAAAAGATCAGCGTCCCGGCCATCACCAGATAGAAAACGCTGACGTTGCCGATGCCCTGCTCGTCGGCGAAGTTGACGATATACGAGTTGTACAGCGCGTAGCTCATGATCACGAAAAACATGACGACCGTCACCGGAACGGCATATACCGTAATGATGTTTTTATACCAGACGCCCGTGCTGGCCACGTCCTCCTTCGTTTTGGCGTCGGGCCGGAGCATGACGCTGGGGATCACCGCCAGCGACAGAACGACCGCCGCGAACAGGAAGACCAGGGTAAAGCCGAAATCCTCGTTGTTCAGCGTCTTTATGCCGAAATTCAAAAGACTCGTCCCGATAAATGGGCCGAACGCCGTGCCGATGGCGCCGCCGATCCCGAAGATGCCGATGCCGGAGGCCATTTTTTCCTTCGGTAGGCTGTCCGCCGCCACCGTCATGATCAGCGAGCCGACAAAGCTGTACTGTACGCCGTTTAAAAATCTGAAGACGACAAAGGCCGGTATGCTGTGAAACAACGCGTATCCGATGTTGACGACCCCGCCCAGGGCATAGATGAAAATCATCAGCTTCCGCTTGTCGATCTTCGTGATCATCGGGCCGGAGACCGGCCGTATCGCCAGGGCTACGGCAAAGAACATGCCTGTCAAAAGCCCCATGATGACAGGCGCCGCGCCGAGAAACGTCGCATAGGTCGCCACGAGCGTGTTGACGGAAAAGTGCGCCACGCATAAAAAAAGATTGGCCAGAACGGCACAGATAAAATTTCTGTTCCAGATCGTCACCTTCGCCGGTTTGAGTACCACTGCGGGGTCCATGAATAAGCCTCCAATTCAATCGCGGGAAAATTTCAATTGGTACAATTCTATCAGCTGCACCCCGGCGCGTCAAACAAATACGGCGAAGGAACCATAAAAGATTCTTCGCCTCCGACTGATAAAGACAAAGCCTCGCAGAGTTTGCCGCCGAAGCGGCAAATAAATTCATCATTTGTCACGCAGGAGGACATGCGCCTCCGGAGTGAGCTTCTCATGCAGCGCGCGGCTGAGCGCGCTGCATGCATCCCCTTGCCGATAAAGCCCAAAGGGCTTTATCGGCTACTCGTCACCGACAAGATCGCCGTATTTTCCCCGGAACAGCACCTTCAGCGGGTTTTTCGGCGGGCCCTCCAGCAGCTTGCCGTCGTGGGCGTACCGCCCGCCGTGGGCCGGGCAGTCCCAGGTCTTCTCGGCGTTGTTGAAATTGAGCTCCGTGCCCATATGGGTGCAGGTGATGTCCAGGATCGTCACATCGTCGTTCAGGTCCCGGTAAACGCCCGCCTTCTCGCCCTTGAATCGGATCACCCGTCCCTCGCCCGGCTGCAGGCCCTTGAGGTCTTCCGTCCCCTCCAGCTTCGATTTGATGAGCTCGACGATGGGAGACAGCGCACCCTGGAGGGCGTTGGCAGGAGATGAGAAAAGGTCTGGACGCATTTTTGAATAGAGCTTTTCATGCTTGCAGCCGCCGGTCGTGATAAGGTCGGCGAGCATGCTGCCCGCCAGCGAGCCGCTGGAGAGCCCCCATTTGCGGAATCCCGCGGCCACGTAGATCGTCGAGTTTTCCGACAGCCTGCCGATATACGGGAGCTGGTCGGGCGTCTCGTAATCCTGCGCCGACCACATGGCGACGACTTCCCGGACACCGGCGAGCCTGTCGGCGTACTGCATGAGATTTTCAAAGTGCTCCGTCTGATCCCCGCTGTCCCGGCCCGTGTCGTGGCCTTCCCCGACGACGATCAGAATACGCTCGCCGTTCTCGACGTGCGTCCGGAAGGAACGCGCCGGGGCGCCGGCGTTGATAAAGCTGCCGTCCGGCCAGTCCCTTTCGGCCCGGACGGCGATGGCGTAGGTGCGCTTGGGATACAGCCGCGCGAAAAACAGGTTGGGGCCGTCGTAAACGGGATACTGCGTGGCCTGCACGACGTGGCGCGCCCGGATGACGCTGCCATCCTCGCAGGTGACGGCCTTGACGTCGCCGTTTTCAATTTTGACCGCCTTTGTGCGGTCATAGAGCACGGCGCCCTGCGCCTGCGCCGCCCCCGCCAGCCCGGCCACATACCGGACGGGATGGAAGACGACCTGATCCTTAAAGCCCGTCATGATGAAGTTGGGGACCGGAAAATCGGGGTTCCTGAGGAGTGACGCGTCGATGCCCGCCTTAACGGCCGCTTCATGCTCCTCCTCGACCGCCGCCACGTCGCCTTCAGCGGACGCGTAGATATAGGCGGTGTTCTCCCGCAGCTGGCAGTCGATCGCCTCTTTTTCGACGGTCCGCCGGACAAAATCCACCGCTTCCCGCTGGGACCCGGCATAGTCCATGGCGGCCCCAAGCCCGTATTTCCCGATGATTTTGGAGTAAATGATGCCGTGCTGCAGCGTGACCTTGCCGGTGGTATTGCCCGTGGTGCCGCCGCAGAGCGCGCCGGCCTCAATAAGCATCGGCTTGACGCCCTTTTGCGCCAGGCAGTACGCGCACGTCACCCCTGTAATGCCACCGCCGATAATCAAAACGTCCGTTTCGGTACTTTCGCCAAGGCTTGGGCAATGCGGTCTGACCGCTGTTTGATTCCAGTATGATATGGTGTTGTTCTTCAAATCCGTAACCTCCCGGGATACTCCTCAAAATTTGATAAGCGCTTGTGACTATACTGATTAGTGTCGATAAACACGCCGTAATTATGCGTGCGCTCTCATATCCCGGCTTTTTTGTGCATATAGTCTAGCATGACTATTGCTGGGAGTGATGTTTTTGAAATCCAACATCGAAGAACGCGCCTGTGATTTGGCAGCTTACATAATAGAAAGCAAAGCGACGGTGCGCTCAGCAGCAAAAAAATTCGGGATTAGCAAGAGTACGGTGCATAAAGATCTTTCCGAGCGGCTGGAACACATCAACAGGCCGCTATACCTCCAGGTCAAGGAGGTTATGGAATTCAACAAAGCCGAGCGGCATATACGGGGCGGACTCGCCACAAGGCTAAAATACAAAGGTGTCTGATGAAGTGAAGCCCGGCTGATGCCGGGCTTCACTTTTTGATGCGCGGCGGACTGATTTTTTATACGATCTGAGCTACCGCTCTCCGGGCCGCGTTCTTGACTTTGCCCGGGGCCATGCTAAAATTTACCCTATGGGATGAAATTCTTGCCAATGAAAGGAGACTGAGCGCATGAAATACGAAAGGCCGTCCTTCCGCGCCCCAGGCGTGCCGACAGAACGGAAAAAGCTGTTATTTTTAAGCGAGGAGACCGACGTGCCGAAATTCGATTACCCCGTCACGCCGCTGGAAAACTTCCGGCTTGCCGCCGCGCACAAAACGCCGTACTGGATGCCGAATTCCATGACCGACGACCAGTTCGTCGCGGCGCAGGAGCTTGTCACCGGCGACGTGCGCGGCATGCAGGTCAGCGCCGACTTTACGCGGGTCGTGACGGAGAGCTACACCTTCAAGGACTGGTTCAACACCGATTGGACATGGGTCCCCTCCGCCGGCGGACCGATGCTGACGCCGGGCACCTGCCTGTGCCAGGACATCACCGCCTGGGAAAAGACGGTCAAATTCCCGGAGCTTCGGGAGTGGGACTTTACGACCTTTGCCGACAGCTTTATGAAAACGGTCTACGACCCGGCAAAGGTCCTGCACATCGACCTGGGCCAGGGCGCCACCGAGCGTCTTATCTCCATCGTGGGCGGCTATACGGAGGGCATGCTGGCCCTTGCCATGGAACCCGACGCCGTCCGCGATTTCCTGAACCGCTTTGCTGATTTCACCATCGAGTACGTCGACCTGGTCACAAGCCTGTACCCGGTAAACATGATCACCTATCACGACGACTGGGGCACAGAGAAAGACACCTTCTTCAGCGAAAAAATGATGGAGGAGATCGTTTTCGGACCTACCAAACGCATCATCGACCATATCAGATCGAAGGGCGTGCTGTTTGAGTTCCACTGCTGCGGCAACATCACGCGCTTTATCCCCTACATGATCGGCCTCCAGGTGGATTTTCTGCAGATCCAGCGCCGCGCCGTCGACATTCCGGCGATGAAAAAGAAATACGGCGACAGGATCGGCTTTAACGTCTGGCCCGAGGCGCTCGAATTCGGCGTGCCGCATCCCAAGGACGAGCTGGTTCAAAAACTCAGGAACACGGTGGACCTCTACGGCACAGGCGGGGGCGCCTACGTCAATATCATGGAAAGCGACCCCGTGCTCATCTGGGACATGGTGAGCGAGCTTTACGCTTACAGCCGCGAGTTTTACGACAGCGAGCGCTGAAATTTTTACACCAAACTATTGACACCTGAGTTTAATGGCGTTAGACTAAACACAGTCTAACGCCATTAAACTCAGGAGGCGATATTATGGAAGATTATAAATTGGGCGCTATGGAAACAAAATTCGCCGAGCTGATGTGGGCGCGCGAGCCCATATCGTCCGGCGCGCTGGTAAAGCTCTGCGAAAAAGAGCTGACATGGAAAAAATCGACGACATACACGATGCTGCGCCGTCTTTGCGACCGGGGGATATTTCAAAATAAAGACGGCACCGTTACATCTCTGATGAGCAAGCAGGAATTTGCCGCCCTGCAGAGCGAAAAGTTTATTGCGGAGACCTTTGACGGGTCGCTCCCGCAATTTCTGGCGGCGTTTACCCTGCGAAAGAGGCTGTCCGAAAAAGAAATCGGTGAACTGCAAAGGCTGATCGACACGAATCGGGGTGACTCCTGATGTGGATGTCCGCGCTGCTGTTTAAAATTCTGAATATGAGCCTTACGGCGGGAATCGTTATCGTGCTCGTGCTGATTGCCCGCTTACTGCTGAAAAAAGCGCCGAAGATATTTTCATACACTCTATGGGCCGTCGTGTTGTTCCGGCTGGTTTGCCCCGTGTCCTTTTCATCTCAGTTTTCGCTGATGGGCCTTTTTCCGGCCCCCGCCTCAACGGCCGGCAGCAGCGCCTACAGCAGCATCAGCTATATTCCATCGGATATCGTTCACGCGCCGTCCCCGCAAGCGGATTTGCCTCTTCCCGGAGCGGCCGGCACCGAAAACGACGCCTTGCCTCAAGGCGGGGCGCAAGCTTCCGCGGACCCGCTGCAGGGCTGGATCGCAGCCGCGGCGTTTTTATGGCTCTCGGGCATTGCGCTGATGCTTATATACAGCGCGGTATCGCTGATTCGCCTGCGAGGAAAGCTCGTCGGCGCCGTATGGCTGCGGGACAATATCTATCTTGCCGACCATATCGCCTCGCCGTTTGTCATCGGCCTCTTTCGTCCGAAAATATATCTGCCGTCAACACTGCGTGAGGAAGAACAAAGCTATGTCCTCCTGCATGAGCAGACGCATATACGAAGGCTTGACCACGTTTTTAAAATACTGGCTTTTCTCGCGCTGGCCGTACATTGGTTCAATCCGCTCGTGTGGGCGGCGTTTGTGTTTGCCGTCAAGGACATGGAAATGTCCTGTGACGAGCGCGTCTTAAAGCAAATGGGAGGTGAGATCAAAGGGGCTTATGGGGCGTCGCTTTTCTCTCTTGCAACAGGCCGGCGTCACATTAACGGCAGCCCGCTGGCGTTCGGTGAGGGAGACATCAAGGGACGCATCAAGAACGTCATGAACTTCAAAAAGCCCGCGGCCTGGGTTGTCGTCATTTCGGTGCTTGCGGTCATTATCGCTGCCATATGTCTTTTAGCAAACCCGATAAAGAATTTGGAATCACCTAACGCGTCATTACAGGACATTGATATTAGTCCGTTTACATACGTTTTTACATCAAGAATAGTCGAATCACCTGGTAAACAACACGCTGTCCAGATCACAATCTATAAGGATGCTGAAGATAGCGACAGTACCTACATTATGGGCAACATTGGTTCTTTGGATGATAGAAAAGGTTACACCAAGGATTCAAGAACAATCTTCTGGCAAAAAGCAGATAGTAATAGTATTGAGGATAAAACCGTTGATGGCGAAACCCTGGATAATTGGATTGAAGTCGCATGGCTTGACGAACAAAACATAAACATAAACGGGATTTCTCTCAATATAAATAATGTCTATGATTATCGCAGAGACCAAAGCACGTTGAGCGCAGCCAACTCGGAAAACACAACCGGTAAAAGCGAGTCTTTCGATTACGGTGGACTCCATCTTCAAGCGACAAACGTGAGTAATGTCCGAACGGAAAGCACGGTGGACGAGGGAGGAACAGGTACCCGGGAATATACCGTTTTTGTCTGCAATCCCGGTGCTGTCGTTAAAGTTCTGGATGCCGATATGAGCGATCCTGCGTATAGTGAGGATGGAAAGGCGCATCCGGAATGGGCTGTAGCAACGACGGCAAGCGAATTGTCGGGCGAGCGGATATATATCGTAGACGGCATGGACCCATTTGAAATTACCCCCGACACGCTTGGAATCTATGACCCGGAATCCAGCGCGTATGTATTGAGATTTGAGATAGCGGGCGTATTCAAAGCAAATGTGGCGGCCGCGTATGTGGATGAGACGCTGTCGGAGACGGAAGCGCGGGCCCTGCAGAGCAGGATTGAGCAGAACCCCAATGTGGAATACGCCGATTTCGTGACCCGTGAAGAGGCGATGAAGATCTTTGAGGACAAATACACGGACAAGTCCCTGTTCGAGAACATCGACTCCAGCGCTTTCCGCCACAGATACTACATCTACATACGCGATATTTCCCTGGCCGAGTAGACGACGAACGATATTTCGCACATCGCCGGCATCGCCATGGTCAGTGCCGGCGAATAACACAGGGCCGTAATCAACTTATGGGCAGGCTTTTTATATAGTGTTTTATTCTTAATTTTAGTACTTCCGCACTTTTGTCTCATCAGTATCTTTACATTCGACTTATTATTTCCGATAATATATACAGATAATTAAGTAATTTAGTTATCAATTGGAATGAGTCGGGGTATCTGTTATGAATATGTACAACTGGATCGAACAGGTCATATACACTGAGCGGAAAAAGCCTTTGCCGATCCTGAGCTTCCCGGCGGTACAGCATCTTTACGTCACCATGCGGGAGCTTGTCGCCGACAGCAATCATCAGGCCATCGGCATGCGCGCCATCGCCGACAACTACGACATGCTTGCGGCGCTGAGCTACATGGATCTCTCCGTCGAAGCCGAGGCCTTCGGCGCATACACTGTCTTCAAGGCCGACGAAATCCCCACGATTATCGGCAAGCTGATTTCGACAGAAGCGGAAGCGGAGGCTCTGGAGGTGCCGGAAGTCGGCGCGGGCCGGACGGGCGAAAATGTGGAGACGATCCGAAAAGCACAGATGCTCATCAACGACAGGCCCGTCATTGCGCAGTGCATCGGCCCATTCTCCCTGGCCGGCCGCCTGCTGAACGTCAACGATATCATGCTGCAGTGCTATGAAAATCCCGAGCTTGTCCATATGGTCCTCAAAAAAGCCGCGGCGTTCATTACCGCATACGCCACCGCCCTTAAAAAGATCGGCGCCGACGGCATCATCATGGCGGAGCCGCTGGCGGGACTCTTGTCCCCCCAACTCATCAAGGAGTTTTCAACGCGCTATGTGCGCGAAATCGTCGGGACGCTGCAGGATAAGCATTTCATCGTCATTTATCACAATTGCGGGGGCGCCGTGCCGCATCTCATGGGTTCCATCATGGATACGGGCTGTTACGCCTTCCACTTCGGCGACGCCGTCGATATGGCGAGCATGCTCGAAAAAATACCACGCAACTACCTTGTCATGGGCAATATCAGCCCGGCCAGAGTCTTCAACAAAGGCACCGCGGAGCAGGTCCGCCTGGAGACGCTCAAGCTCCTCAACCAGTGCGGCAGCTACAATAATTTCGTTATTTCCTCCGGCTGCGACATTCCGCCGGACGTGGACCTGGACAACGTCAACATGTTTTTCAAAACCGTCGAGGGCTTTTACTACAGGCAGAGCCTCAGAAACGCGATATCGTAAGGCAAGACGCAGAAAGCCCGGCGGTTTTTTTCCGCCGGGCTTTGCCGCCGCTATTTGCGGCGGCCTGTTTTTTTATTCCGGTCCTTTTGAGGGACGGGTTTGCTGCTGTTTCCCGACGGCCGCCGCTGCGGCGGGACGAGGCAGCGCTTGCCGTAGCCGATCAGGTCTTCCCTGCCCGCCTCGCGCAGTGCCTCAAGGACGAGCTGGCGCTTATCGGGCCGCTTCCACTGCAGCAGCGCGCGCTGCATGGCCTTTTCGCGGGGCGATTTGGGCACGTAGATAGGCTGCATCGTGCGCGGGTCGTAGCCGGTGTGGTACATACAGGTGGACAGCGTCCCCGGCGTGGGATAAAAATCCTGCACCTGCTCGGGCTGGACGCCGCGGCGGTTTAAGTATTCCGCCAGCTGGACGGCATCTGACAGCGTCGAGCCGGGGTGGGACGAGATGAGATACGGCACGAGAAACTGTTTTTTCCCGTACCGCTCGTTCAGGCGGTTGTATTTTTCCTCAAAACGCGTATAAACGTCATGGTGCGGCTTGCCCATGTAGTCCAGCACCTCGTCGACGCAGTGCTCCGGGGCGACCTTCAGCTGCCCCGAAATATGGTTTTTGACGAGGTCGGCGAAAAACTCGCCGTTTTTGTCCGCCATCAGGTAGTCGAAGCGGATGCCGGAGCGGATGAAAACCTTTTTGACGCCGGGGATGGCGCTGAGCTTGCGCAGCAGCTGCAGATAATCCGTGTGGTCCGCCTCGAGATTTTTGCAGGGTGTCGGCGTCAGGCAGCTTTTATCGCGGCAGAGTCCGTTTTTCAGTTGGCTTTTACAGGATGGGCTCCGGAAATTCGCCGTGGGGCCGCCCACGTCGTGGATATACCCCTTGAATTCCGGGTGCTTCACAAAGCCCTCGACCTCCCGGATGAGGGATTCGTGGCTCCGCGACGTCACCATCCGCCCCTGATGGAACGCCAGCGCGCAAAAATTGCAGGCGCCGAAGCAGCCCCTGTTGTGGATGACCGAGAACCGGACCTCCTCGATGGCCGGCACACCGCCGAGACTGTCGTATATCGGATGGACCTCGCGCGTGTACGGCAGCGCGCTGACGCGGTCGAATTCTTTCGTCGTGAGCGGCGGCTGGGGCGGGTTGACGACCAGCACCTTGTCCCCGCAGCGCTGGAGGATGGCCTTCCCCCGCACCGGGTCATGCTCCTCGTACTGAAGCTTGTTGGCCTCGGCGTATTTCCGCCTGTCGGTGGACACGTCCTCGCAGGAGGCGCACTCGACGTAGGGAAACCGGCAATCATCGATTGTGGCGGCGGCAAAGCCTGTGCCCCTGATGTCCGTCAGCTCCTGCACCCGGTTGCCGCCGGCCAGGCGCCCGGCAATCTCGCGCGTCGCGTTTTCGCCCATGCCGTAAACGAGCAGGTCGCCCCTGGCGTCAAACAGGATCGGCCGGCGCACCTTGTCCTCCCAGTAATCGTAATGGGCAAAGCGCCTGAGGGACGCCTCCAGCCCGCCGATGACCACCGGCAGGTCGGGGAACGCCTCCCGCACCCTGTTGGCGTAGACGATGGTGGCCCGGTCCGGCCGGAGTCCGGCCTTTTTCCCGGGAGAATAGAAATCCTCGCTGCGCGGCTTCTTCGCCGCCGTATAGTGGGCCACCATGGAGTCCAGATTGCCCGCCCCGATAAGCGCGGCGTACCGCGGCCGCCCCATCGCCAGAAAATCCTTGGCGCTCCTCCAGTCCGGCTGCGCCAGCACGGCGACCCGGTATCCGTCCGCCTCCAGCACACGCCCGATGACAGCCGTGCCGAAGCTCGGGTGATCCACGTACGCGTCCCCCGTTATAAGCAGAAAATCATAATAATACCAGCCGCGGGAACGCATGTCCTCCAGCGAGACCGGTAAAAAAGCGCTGTTTGTCATAGTCGCCTCGTTATCCCCTACCGCACCGTGATGTCGAGTTCCAGCACAATGTACCGGCCGCCGTCGCCGGTGTATTCGCCGGTCTTCTCAAAGCCGTACTTGGTGCAGAAGCCGAGCGTCTGCTCATTTAACGCGTTCACCGTCATGCGGAGCTTCTCCCGGCCGAGGGGCCTGTAGACGGAGACCGCCTGGCCCAAAAGCTGGACGGCGATGCCGGTGCGGCGATGCTCCGGAAGCATATAGAAGAAATCGATGACGCCGGCTTTTTCGTCCGCGCCGCTTTCCACGTCCAGCTCTACAAGGCCGGCGGGCGTATCGTAGATCAGCGCCAGCGACAGGGCCCGCGGGTGCGCCGCGGCGTGACGGTGGGCACGCTCGAGCCAATAGCTTTCCCGGCCCTCCGCCGCGCCGTATCCTGTCTCCCCGCCGTCGCGCCGGAATTCCAGGTACCGCGCCGCGTCGTTTTCGAGGCTGAAGGGTTCGAAGCGGAGATTGCTGCTGTCGAAGGTCGTGTTCTCCCGCCACCACTTCTGATGGGCAAAGGTGGACAGCTCCTCCGTCAGGTGCGAATTATCGCCGGCATATTCTATGTCTATATTTCCGTTGCCGATGCGCAAAAGCGTCACGGCCGTGTTGTCGTAATGCTTGATACGGCTTATTTCCTGCGGGGGGACGCCGTAAATGCCGCAGACAAACGCGCGGATCGCCGTACCGTGAGAGACGATCGCCGCCGTTTTGCCGTCATGGCGCGCGGCGATATCAAGTATCGCGCCCGTCAGACGGCACTGGAGGCTGTCAAAATCCTCGCAGCCCTCCACCGTCCACCGGGACGGGTCGTTATTAAAGTAATCCAACTGCTGCGGCTCGAACCGCTCCACCTCGCCCCAGGTGCGGTCCTCCCAGACGCCCATGGCCACCTCCCGGAGCCGCGCCGTCGCCGACAGGGGCAGGCCGCGTGCCGTTACCGCGCCGGCCGTGGCCCGCGCCCGGAAGAGGTCGCTGGAATACACAAAATCCACCGGGACGTCGGCAAACCGCTTTTCAAGCTGCGCGATCTGCTTTTTACCGCGCTCCGTTATGATGCTGTCATACTGTCCGTGGATGCGCCGGTAGAGGTTGCCCTCCGCCTCGGCGTGCCTGATGAGATAAATTGTTGTCATTTCAGTACGGTAAAATCCTTCCAGTCAAATCTGTCACTGACTTTATATTTTTTCTTTCCATAAAAGCTTTTATCCCCCGCGTGACGCTGAGGGGCGCATAAGGGTCCGCAAACAGCGCCGTGCCGACGGAGACCATATCGGCCCCGGCGATCAGCATCTCCACGGCGTCCGCGCCCGTGCTGATGCCGCCCATTCCCAGTATAGGTATGGAAACCGCGTTTGCCACCTGCCAGACCATCCGCAGCGCCACGGGGAAAACGGCGGGGCCCGACAGCCCGCCCGTGTTGTTGCGCAGGACCGGCCGGAACGTCTCGATATTGAGGCGCATACCCAAAAGGGTGTTGATCAGAGACAGCGCGTCCGCGCCCGCCTCCTCCACGGCGCGGGCGATCTCCGCAATGTCGGTGACGTTGGGCGAGAGCTTCACCATCACCGGCACCGCCGCGTGCTTTTTGACCTCCCGCGTCACCAGCGCCGCGGACTGGCACGAGGTGCCGAAGGCCAGCCCACCCGCCTTGACGTTGGGGCAGGAGATGTTTACCTCGATGAGGTCGACCTTCGCCGACGAGAGCTTTTCGGCCATCTCGCAGTACTCTTCCACAGTATTTCCCGAAATGTTGGCAATAATATTGGTGTCAAACCGCCGGAGATTCGGCAGTTCCCCGCTGATAAAAGCGTCCACGCCCGGATTCTGCAGGCCGACGCTGTTTAAAATCCCCATCGGCGTCTCGGCGATCCGCGGCGGCGGATTGCCGGGGCGTTCCTTTACCGTCAGCCCCTTGACGCAGATACCGCCGAGGTCGTTAAGGTCGAAGTATTCGCCATACTCGCGGCCGAAGCCAAAGGTCCCGGAGGCGACGACCACCGGCGTTTTGAATTTCACGCCGGCAAAAATGAGAGATAAATCCGCCGTCACCACACGACCTCCTCCGCCGGGAATACGGGTCCGTCCTTGCAGACGCGGCGCATCTTTTCCTTCCCGTCCACGACCGTTTTGCAGGCGCAGACGAGGCAGGCGCCGACGCCGCAGCCCATCCGCTCCTCCAGCGACACCTGGCAGGGCACCTTGTACGTTTCAGCCAGAGCGGCAGCGGCCTGCAGCATTGGCCTGGGGCCGCACGCCAGAACGGCGCTGCAGCCGCCCTCCCTGAGCAGGCGCTCCAGCGGCCCGGCTACCGTCCCGTGTTCGCCGAGGCTACCGTCATCTGTCGTTATGTAAACCGCTTCGCAGACGTCCCGGAATTCCTCCGCGAGAATGGCGTTTTCCCGGCTGCGAAAGCCCAGGACGGCCGCCTTTGCCCCGGCCGCGCGCGCGGCGAACAGCATCGGCGGCACGCCGATGCCGCCGCCCACGACGATTATATTTTTATGACTCAGGTCAAAGCCCCGCCCGAGAGGGCCGAGAACATCGAGCATATCCCCCGCGCGCCGCTGCGAGAGCCAGCGCGTGCCTTCCCCGCGGACCTCCAGCACAACGGTGAGGACGCCGTCCTCTGCCCGGCAGATGCTGACAGGCCGGCGGAGCAGATTCCCCTCGCCGCATTTTATATGAACAAACTGGCCGGGCCGGGCCGCGCGCGCCAGCTCAGCCGACTGAAGCCTCAGCGCGTGCACGGTTTCCGTCAGCCTCCGGTTGTCGAGTACGGTGGGCAGATATGTTTCCGGCATTCGTTTCCTCCTCTGATCATCATTGTTGCTATTTTAACTCAAATATCAAACCTTTACAACAGGACGTTGTTAATTATCACAAATTTAACGTTTTGTTATTGTAAACCTTGAAAATAAAGCCTGTTTATTATACTATACAAGCATAATTGCTGAATTTTACGTGAATTTCATATTTGCCGCCGAAAGCACTGCGCGGGCGAATATTTACAGCCGCATACCCTGACGCCGGTCCGCCAAAAAGGGCCGAAACAGATGAACAGCAGCTCCCAAACCGGGAGTCTTAAATTTTGCGCCCCGGCGCATTGGAGGTTCATATGAAAAAAGTTGCCGTCATCATGGGGTCGGACAGCGATCTTGCCGTTGTTTCAGGTGCGATCAAGCGGCTCAAGAGCTTTGAGATACCGTTTGAAGCGCACGTGATTTCCGCCCACAGGACGCCGGAGGCCGCTGAAAAATTTTCAAAATCCGCCAGGAACAACGGCTTTGGGGTTATTATCGCCGCCGCCGGAAAAGCCGCGCATCTGGCCGGCGTCATCGCCGCGTACACGACGCTTCCCGTTATAGGACTGCCCATAAAATCCTCTACAATGGATGGCTTGGACAGTCTTTTATCAATTGTGCAGATGCCCTCCGGCGTTCCCGTGGCCACCGTTGCCATCGGCGGCGCCGACAACGCCGCGATCCTGGCCGCCCAGATCCTGTCGCTTTCGGACGAGGCGCTGGCCTCGCGCCTTGAGGAATTTAAGAAAAATATGGCTTCCGCCGTTATCGAAAAGGATAAAAAATTGCAGAGCGAGGTTGTCGATATATGAAAAAGCTGGAACAGATTTACGAAGGAAAAGCCAAAAAAGTTTTTAATACGGACGATCCCGACCTTCTCATCGTCGACTATAAGGACGACGCCACCGCCTTCAACGGTGAAAAGAAGGGCACGATCGTGGGCAAGGGCGTCATCAACAACCGCATGACAAACCAGTTCATGCGTCTGCTGGCCGCCGACAGCGTGCCGACGCATTACGTCGAGGAGCTCTCCGACAGGGAAACGCTCGTCAAGGCCGTTAAAATCGTCCCGCTGGAGGTCATTGTCCGCAATATTGCCGCCGGCTCCTTTTCCAAGCGCTTCGGCGTCAGGGAGGGTACCGTCTTCAAAAAGCCGACGCTGGAATTTTCCTATAAAAACGACGATCTGGGCGACCCCATGATCAACGATTCCCAGATCTACGCCATTGAGCTCGCGACCCCATCCGAGCTGGCTCTGATCCGCGAATACGCTTATAAAATCAACGATTTTCTGAAATCCACCCTTCTGGAATGCGGCATCACGCTGGTCGATTTCAAGCTGGAATTCGGCAAAACCAGCGACGGGACAATCATCCTGGCCGACGAGATTTCGCCGGACACCTGCCGCTTTTGGGACGCCAAGACCGGCGAAAAGCTGGACAAGGACCGCTTCCGCCAGGACCTCGGCAACGTGGAAGGCGCCTATCAGGAGATGTCCAGGCGCCTCTTCGGCAAGTAAGTCCTCCCGTCACGAAAGGAAGAAAAGATGCTGAATTCATTTTCCGACAGCTACGCCGCCGCCGGCGTGGACGTCACTGCAGGCTATGAAACGGTGGAGCGGATCAAGCCTCTTGTCAAAAGCACTTTCCGCGAGGGTGTCCTCGGCGGCCTCGGCGGCTTTGGCGGCCTGTTCGAGCCGAATATCGCGGGCATGGAACGGCCCGTTTTTGTCTCCGGCACCGACGGCGTCGGCACAAAGCTGAAGGTCGCGTTTATGATGAACAAGCATGACACCGTCGGCATCGACTGCGTGGCCATGTGCGTCAACGACATTATCTGCTGCGGCGCGGAGCCGCTGTTTTTCCTGGACTATCTCGCCCTGGGCAAAAATATCCCCGCGCGCACGGAACAGCTCGTCAAGGGCATCGCCGACGGCTGCCGCCAGGCCGGCTGCGCGCTCGTCGGCGGCGAGACGGCGGAAATGCCGGGCTTTTATCCCGAGGACGAGTACGATATGGCCGGCTTCGCCGTCGGCGTGGTGGACCACGGCAAGATCATCGACGGCAGCACCATAGCGCCGGGCGACAGGCTCATCGGCCTGGCCTCCTCCGGCCTGCACTCCAATGGGTTCTCCCTTGTCCGCAAGGTGCTCGACCTGACGCCGGACTCTTTGGAGCAAAAAATCCCGGAGTTTTTCGGCACGCTGGGCGAGGAGCTTATCAGGCCCACCCGCATCTATGTCCGCCAGGTCCTGCACCTTATTAAAACACTCAAGCTGAATATCAAGGGCATCTGCCACATCACCGGCGGCGGGCTCTATGAAAACGTCCCGCGTATGCTGCCGGACGACATCACCGCCGTCATCCGGCCGTGTGATTTCCCGGAAAGCCGCATTTTCTCGTATCTTACCTCCATCAGTGATATCCCCGTCCGGGATATGTACAACACCTTCAACATGGGCATCGGGCTCGTCATGGCCGTCGACCAGGCGGACGTGGGTGAGGTCCTCAACGCCCTCATTCAGATCGGCGAGCATCCATATGTGATCGGCAGCTGCGTAAAAGGTGAAAAAGGAGTTGAGCTCAGTTGGTAAAGACGGCGATTCTTGTCTCCGGCGACGGTACAAATCTGCAGGCCATCATCAACGCGCACAATTTCGGCAAGATCAAAAACTGCGAGCTGACGGCCGTCATCTCGTCGCGCCCCAACGCTTTTGCCCTGGAACGGGCCAAAAACGCCGGCATCCAGACATTCGTCGTTGACTACAGCATGTTCCCCAGCCGCGCCGGCTTCAACGAGGCGATTTACCAGAAGCTCAAAAGCCTCGATATTGAGCTCGTCGTAATGGCGGGCTTCATGGTCGTGCTGGGCTCCCCCGTCGTGGAGGCGTTCGAGCACAGGATCATCAACATCCACCCCTCCCTTGTCCCCGCTTTCTGCGGCAATGGGTTTTACGGTATCCGCGTCCACGAAGAGGCGCTCAATTACGGCGTCAAGGTCTCCGGCGCGACGGCGCATTTCGCCACGGCGGTGGCCGACGCCGGTCCCGTCATCCTCCAGCGGGTCATCGACGTCCGCGAGGACGACACGCCGGCCTCCCTGCAGAAGCGGATCATGGAGGAGGTCGAATGGAAGATACTCCCCGAGGCCGTCTCACTCTACTGCGAGGGCCGCTTAAAGGTCGTCGGGCGCATCGTCCACATCAAGGACGCATAAAAAATCGGAATGGGGCTAATGAGAAATGAAACCCTTTGATATTACAAACGAGCTTAAAGCAAACACTTATCCGGGCCGCGGTATCGTACTGGGCCGCAGCGAGGACGGCTCCCGCGCCGTCCTTATCTATTTCATCATGGGCCGGAGCGTCAACAGCCGGAACCGCGTTTTCGTCACGACGGACGACGGCATCAGGACCGAAGCCCACGATCCCGCGCTGCTATCGGACCCGAGCCTTGTCATTTACCATCCCGTCCGCTTCAGCGACGGTTATATCGTCGTCACCAACGGCGACCAGACGGACACGATCCGGGATAATCTGAGCGCCGACAACAGCTTTCACTCGGCGCTTTTAAAGCGGGAGTTCGAGCCCGACGCGCCAAATTATACGCCGCGCATCTCCGGCCTGGTGATGCCGGACGGGAGCTACAAGCTCTCCATCCTCAAGAGCATGAACGGGGACCCGGCCTGCTGCTGCCGTTATTTTTACGAGTACGACGCGCCTGTGGCCGGTATGGGCCATTTCATCCACACCTATAAAAGCGACGGCGATCCCATCCCCTCCTTCGAGGGTGAGCCGAGAACCGTGGCCGTGACCGGCACGCTCAGCGAGTACGCCGGCGCGGTCTGGGACGCTTTAGACGGCGACAACAAGGTCGCTCTCTACGCCTATTCAAGAGACCTGAACACCGGCGAGAGCGAGAGCGTCATCATCAACAAAAACTCCTGACGAGGTGCTGTCATGAACGAGCTTGAACTGAAATACGGCTGCAACCCCAACCAGAAGCCGGCGCGGATTTTCACGAAAAGCGGCGCGCTGCCCATCGATGTCCTGAACGGGAAGCCCGGCTATATCAACTTTCTCGACGCGTTCAACAGCTGGCAGCTTGTCCGGGAGCTCAATGAAGCCACCGGCCAGCCCGCCGCCGCCTCCTTCAAGCATGTCTCCCCCGCCGGCGCCGCCGTCGGCACGGCGCTGACCGATATGGAAAAGAAGATATGCTTTGTCGAGGGTCTGCCGCTGTCCCCCGTTGCTTCCGCCTACGCCAAGGCCAGGGGCGCCGACAGGCTCAGCTCCTACGGCGACTGGGCCGCCCTCTCGGACGTCTGCGACGAGGAGACCGCCGCGCTGCTGGCCCAGGAGGTCTCCGACGGCGTCATCGCCCCCGGCTATACGTTGCGGGCGCTGGAAATCCTCAAAACGAAGCGCAAGGGCGGCTACAACATCGTCAGAATCGACCGCGGCTATGTCCCCGAAAAGCTGGAGCACAAGGACGTCTTTGGCGTCACCTTCGAGCAGGGCCGCAACGACCTGAAAATCGACGCGGGCATGCTGTCCAATATCGTCACGAAAAATAAAGAGCTCACCGAGAGCGCCGTACGCGACCTGGTGATCGCTCTTATCACGCTGAAATACACCCAGTCCAACTCTGTCTGCTACGTGAAGGACGGGCAGGCAATCGGCATCGGCGCCGGCCAGCAGAGCCGCATCCACTGCACGCGCCTGGCCGGCAGCAAGGCCGACAACTGGTGGCTCCGCCGTCACCCGAAGGTGCTGAACCTGCCGTTCCGCAGCGATATCAGCCGCCCCAACAGGGACAACGCCATCGACGTTTATATCTCCGACGAATACGAGGATGTGCTCGCCGATGGCGTCTGGGAAACGACCTTTACTAAAAAGCCGCCGGTACTGACCCGCGAGGAGCGTCAGAGCTGGATCGCCACGATGGGCGGCGTGGCCCTCGGCAGCGACGCCTTCTTCCCTTTCGGCGACAACATCGAGCGCGCCAAAAAGTCCGGCGTCAGCTTCATCGCCCAGCCCGGCGGCTCCATCCGCGACGACAACGTCATCGCCACCTGCGACAAATACGGCATGGTCATGGCCTTCACCGGCATCCGCCTGTTCCATCATTAATAACCCACCCGTTTTCCCCACGCGGCAGGCCGCGCGGGGGCCCCTTATGATTTTATCTGCCGGGCGGAAATGAATTCCGCCTCGGCATAAATCTCGCTGTCGCTCGATTTAACCGCGCCACCCGGCGCGGCGCGCTTTCGCTCGCTGAGCTGCGCCTATGACCCCTTTATGGGGCTCCGCCCCATACCCTGTTCGGGGCTGCGCCCCGGATCTTTTTGCGATGCTTACCTATTCAGATGAGCGCGAAATACCCGGATTCTACTGTACGGGCGATTATCAATCGCCCGTCCGTCTCTTCGTCTGCGTAGCCGCGGCATCCTTGACGCGCCTTTCTTGTCGGCGCGGCGGGGTATCCGATAATTTTCCAATCTGGAGGTCACACCATGAATGTTCTTGTTGTCGGCGGCGGCGGGCGGGAGCACGCCATCTGTTGGGCGCTGAGAAAGTCGCCCCGCGTGGATAAGCTTTACTGCGCGCCGGGCAACGGCGGCATCGCGCAGCTGGCCGAGTGCGTGGACATCAAGGCCACCGATATTGACGGTATCGCGGGGTTTGCGAAAAATAACCCCGTGGACTTCGTCATGGTGGCGCCGGACGATCCCCTGGCGCTGGGCCTGGTGGACGCGCTGGAGGATAACGGCATCCGCGCTTTCGGGCCGCGCAGGAACGCCGCGGTGATCGAGGCCAGCAAGGTGTTTTCCAAGAGTCTGATGAAAAAATACGGCATTCCAACGGCTGGCTACGAGGTCTTTACCGAGCTGCAGGAAGCCGAGGCCTATATCCGCGAAAAGGGCGCGCCCATCGTTGTAAAGGCCGACGGGCTGGCGCTGGGCAAGGGCGTCGTGGTGGCGCAGGATGTGGAAACGGCGATCGAGGCCGTGCGCTCCATGATGCTGGATAAAAAGTTCGGCGACAGCGGCCTCTCCGTCGTCATCGAGGAGTGCATGACTGGCCCCGAGGTCACCGTCCTGGCCTTCACGGACGGCAGGACGATCGTGCCCATGCTGTCCTCTCAGGACCACAAGCGCGCCCTGGACAACGACGAGGGGCCCAACACCGGCGGCATGGGCGCCTTTTGCCCGAGTCCAAACTATACGCCGGATATTGCCGACGCGTGCATGAAGACGATCTTCCTTCCCACGATCGACGCCATGAAAAAGGAAGGCCGGACCTTTAAGGGCGTCATCTACTTCGGGCTGATGCTCACGCCAAAGGGGCCGCGCGTCGTGGAGTACAACGCGCGCTTCGGCGACCCGGAGACGCAGCCCATCCTGTCCATGCTGGAAACGGATCTTTTGGATATTTTCGAGGCCGTTGTTGACGAACGGCTTTCCGATATTGACATTAAATGGCGGCCCGGCGCGGCCTGCTGCATCGTCATGGCCAGCGGCGGCTACCCCGGCAGCTATGAAAAGGGCTGCGAGATTTCCGGCCTTGACGCCGTGCCGGCCGACATTACGGTATTTCACGCCGGTACAACGCTGAAAAATGGGACATACTATACGAGCGGCGGGCGCGTGCTCGGCGTCACGGCTGTGGCCGGTTCCCTGCCGGCGGCTGTCAAACACGCCTACGAGGGCGTCGGCCGCATCAGCTTCAAAAACGCCCATTACAGGACGGATATCGGGCGAAAGTAGGACCGGATGTTTTGCGCGGGCAAAACGGAGTACATATGAATCAAACACTGAAAAAACGACTCAATAAAATCTGGCGGCATATGAAAACAACCGCAAAAAGCCATCCCCGCCTTTTTGCGCTTTACTTTTTTCTGCGGCTGTTCGTCGTGGTCGTCATGATAGAGCAGCTGTTCAATCACGAATATACAAACGTGTTTCTCTGCTTTCTGACGCTCATTTTGTTTACAATTCCCACGTTCGTCGAACGGCGGATCAAGGTGGATGTGCCGGATACCCTTGAGGTTATCATTCTGCTGTTCATCTTCGCGGCGGAAATTCTCGGCGAGATCCGCGAGTATTACGTCAATGTCCCCGGCTGGGACACGATGCTGCATACGATCAACGGCTTTTTATGTGCGGCCATCGGCATCGCGCTGATCGATATTCTAAACCGCAACGACCGCTTCTCCATCAGCATGTCTCCCCTGTTCGTGGCGGTTGTCGCCTTCTGCTTTTCCATGACCATCGGCGTACTGTGGGAGTTCATCGAATTTTTCAGCGATCAGCTCTTCAGAACCGACATGCAGAAGGACGCCATCGTCCATTCCATCAGCTCCGTCATGCTGAATCCCAATGGGCGCAACATCCCCGTCATCCTGAACGGCATCACAGGGTCCATCATCACCGCATCGTCAAACGGGCAGACCACGCAGACCACCATCAATGGTTTTCTGGACCTCGGCCTTCTTGATACGATGAAGGACCTGTTCGTGAACTTTATCGGCGCCGTCGTCTTTTCCGTCATCGGCTATTTTTATATCAAGTACCGCAAGGCGGGTAAAAACAGCAAATTCGTCAGCCGTTTTATGCTGACCAGAATCCTGGCCAGCGAGGCCGACCCCGCCCCTCCCGAGACCGCGTCTCCCGGCGCTGGAGACGATAAGGAGCGGCCATAAGGCGCACCCTTTCAGCCGGTTTGCGCCGGCAAAAGGCCGGGCTATTTACGCGCTCTTTTATCGTTGACAAGGCTGTCGTTTTATGTTAATATACTCTAGCGTCTGGATGAGATACGGAGAGATACCGAAGCGGTCATAACGGAGCGGTCTTGAAAACCGTCGTACGGCAACGTACCGTGGGTTCGAATCCCACTCTCTCCGCCAAATTTTCCGCTTAATTCGAATAGATTCGATAAATTTGCCTTGGAGAAGTACCCAAGAGGCCGAAGGGGCTCCCCTGCTAAGGGAGTAGAACGTGATGAGCGTTGCGAGGGTTCAAATCCCTCCTTCTCCGCCAATCAATGAAGCAAAAGGACCGAACTTGAAGTTTGGTCCTTTTGCTTATGTTTTTTGCGGTTTACGCGATACTACAAAGTGAAGTCATCATTAAAGTTTTTTGCCTGTAATATTTTTGAGATATACAATCTGCCTTCCATATTGCAATCCGCGTAAAATACCTCACTAAAATCATGGATGCCGGCCTGATCTAATTGTGAAGCGAGCCAGGATCTGTCACGCTGAAGTTGCTGAAGATTGCTGTCATGAACCTTTCCGTCAATAATAAGGGGAACGGATAGGCCTTTTGTATCAGGCTTAAGCTTCATATCTGCAAGAGTCAACGGTAGAAACTGAGACCTTTTGAGAACGCTGATATTGCCGCTGCCCTCTACAATAGCGTACTCAACCTCATTCAAGTCGAATATATCCTTTTCCCTCAATGCCATTAACACATTTTCTATAGAGTATTTCAGCCTTTTCATGTTTGACTTGATAAACTGGCCGTTCTGGATAATGACAGTGGGGCCGAAAGTGATTTTACGCGCAATTTTTTTGTTGTTTATCAATAGACAACTTACCAGATATTGCAGAGTGACGATAAGTATCACCGCAAACAATGTGGGAAGATGAGGAATATTTGGCTCCGCAATGTCTGCGCCGATGACGCTTCCAATGACGATAATCGATAAAAAGTCATAAACAGGAAGCTCGGCGATCTTGCGTCTGCCTGTTTTCAAAATCAAAAACAGAAACAGTACCATAACAGAAATAATTCGGACCGTGATGATTAAGTAGACCAAACTTATTCACCTCTTGTTCTTTATATTCATTATGGTCAATGTAGGACTCGTTTAAAATATTAGCCGGATATTTGAAAAGCAGCACTTCGCAAGCGGAAAACGGAATGCATAGGCGTGGCTAAAGCAGGAGGGGCCGGCATCTTTTTTCACCTAACTTCTCAAAAAAGTCTTGGAATCATACGGTTCCAAGACTTTTTATTGCTTTTTGACAGCTGTCTGCCCCAACGTGGGCACTGTTATTCCTGCAGGTAATCCTCGGGGCTCGGGAAGCACGCGCCGCAGATGTTGCAGCGTTTTTTGGCGTTGTATTTACAAAAGCGCACGTTGTCACCCATATAATTATATGTATGCATCCTGGCGAAGGGCATTTTCTCAAGCACCTCCGGCGGAATTTCAGGCTTGTTATCGTCCGGCGCCTGCGTGATCGTCCCCCAGGTGCCGGACAAAAAGGCCGCCTGGAATACGAGCGGCTTGTTCATCTTGCGGAACTTTATCGGGCAGTGCCAGACGTTTGCGGGAATCCGCACAACCGTCGGTTTGGTGATGATTTTGCTTTCCAGATGATCGGGATCGTCTCCGAAGAACATTTCAATCTCGCAGTCGAAATCGAAAATGTTCATCGGGTCGGCGCCCATAAAGAAAATATACTCCTCAACGCCCTGATGTATATGCGTATCCTCCATGTCGTTCGGACCCGCGAAAACCTGCCAGCCGACGTGGTACGTCGCGTCCTCCATATACGTTTCGCCGCGGAAGTACGCCTGCGGCGACGGGCACCAGGCGCCCCATCGCGTCTCTTCCTTCGGAAGCGCAAGAATACACTTGGCGGTCTCCGGCGAGAGCGGGGGCTTTTTGGCTTTCAGTTTTGTCGCGTCCGAATAGGGTTTCGACTTATACTCGGGGGTAATGACGCAATCAGGCGACGCAGGCGCCTTTGCGGCGTCATAGGCGCCGGTGTCCGTATAGGCTTCTATGCCGTCTTCGTTGACAACGGTCCATTTCACATATGAATACGGCAGCTTCGGCCGCTCGTCGGGATGCGAGAAGCAATAACCGCAGTAGTTGCAGCTTTTATGAGAATCGAAAATGCAAAGGCGCGTTTCGTCCCCCGTGAAGATATACTGCCGCTCGCCGTTTTCACGCTCGACGAGCTTGACGCTCCCCTCCTTGCCCGAAAGCATAACAGCCTGGAACAGCAGGGGCTTGTCAATGCGCACGAAATTCAGCGGGCTGTGCCACCAGCCTTTCGGGAGCTTTATGATCGTCGGCTCCGTGATAACGATTTTCTCCATCGTCTCAAGCGTTTTGCCCATGAAGAAGTGCACCTCCGCGTCAAAGGAGGAAAACACGTCGGGCAGCTTCGCGCCGAGAAACACAAGATACTCGTCCTCTCTGTGGAAGTGCGGCTCGCGCTCTAAAAGCACCGGGGCCTTGAACACCTGAAAGCCGACGTTCATGGCGGCGCCGGGCAAATCCTTTTCGCCCCGGAAATACGCCTGCGGTGAATGACACCAGTCGCCCCAGCTTGTTTCCTGCGGTACGAATTCATAAAACAGCTTTTCATACTTTTCCTGCATTATTTACTCTCCTTTATTGGTTATTCTGATTCCTGCGGGCCGATATCCGCAAAAACCGCTCCTCTATGCAAGCAGCAACCTGCTGAATAGAGGAGCGGCTTCGTCATACATCTATGAGCCTCGAGGCAAACTGATGTCTTTTAGAATGACATGCTCTGATAATTCATGTTTCCGCCCAGCATATATTCGACGCCCTTGAGATCTTTGGAGTACGCGTTCATGGCCGGCCCTTCGCATATGCCGTACCACGGGTCCTGATCCACAAAAATCTTCAGCATATCATAAATCAAATCACCGCGTACTTTCGTGTCGTATGTGGCGAGGCACTGCGCGCCGAGCGCCATATACTGATCGTGCTCAGGACCCGTCCAGCCCAGCGGGATGAGGGACAGGTACATACCTAAGATGTCCGCCGCCATAACACTCGGAGCCGACGGCTGGAAGACCGCGACATCGAACCTGCTTGCGTCCATCAACACCGAAAAATACGTGGCCTGATCGTAGTTGATAATGTCCGCTTTGACGCCGATATCCTGGAGATTGCCCTGTATGATTTCCGCTGTCGTAACATTCGGCGCCGCGCCGTTTGTAATAATGCGGAGCGTTTTACCCGTGAGGCCGGTCTGCTCGGCCAATTGTTTCGCCTTGTCGGGGCTATATCCGGTTGTATAGAGATCACTCATATTGTCAAACCGGGACTCCTTGTCAATGCAGGTATCCGAGATCGGCCAATTGAGAACCTTGGACTGGCCGCTGTAAACGACGTCCACAACAGCCTCGCGGTCGATGGCATAGGAGACGGCATAGCGGGCTTCCTTTGTACCGAGCGCTCCATCCGGCGTCATATTGAAGAACACAGTCTGCGCCACACCGGCATTGAAAGGAGCAACTTCGTAATTCCCGAGAGATTTGACATAATCGGCATCCTTAATGGGAATCGCCGCCATATCGACGTCGCCCGTTTCAAGGGCGTTTACCCGCTGCTCGTCCTCGTTCAGGGTTTTGAAATTGATTGTCTTGATGGTGGGCGCAGTGCCCCAATAGTCATCCCGGGCCTTCACTGTCACGTGGCTGTTGACAATGTAATCCGTCACCACATACGGGCCGGTTCCTATCGGGTGGAGCGACGCCGTATCCGAATTGTAGGACTCGGCGTCAAGGATTGGCATCTGGCTGAACCCGACTTCCTGCGCGGCATTATAGGTCGTATACCAAAGATCGATCGTATAATCGTCGATTTTCTTTGTCTTGTCAAAATCGATGGCCTTAACATTCAGGAAAAACTGCGGGTCATCATGGTTGAGCTTCATTGTGTACATGACGTCGTCAGCGTTAAACGGATTGCCGTTGGAAAATTTTACGCCCTCACGCAGGTGCATCGTGTACTCAATGTCGCTGATGCGATCGATGCCGGTGGCGAGAATCCAGACGCGCGAACCATCAGATTTGTTGTCGAGCAGCGGCTCCATATAGGTATGCACGACGTTCAGGAATCCGCCCGCTCCCGTGACGCCGAGCGGATCGAGCGTACCGCTGTCAAGCGATACGGCGATGTTGAGGGTATCTCTTGCGGGGCCGGACGTGCCGGTACCGGGGGCGGGACTGCCCGCGCCGACGGTTTCACTGTTGCCGCACGCCGCGAGCGAGGAAATGATAACGCAGGCGAGTAACAGTGCGAGCAGTTTCTTTGCAGCCTTTTTCATTTTGATTCCTCCATATTATTAATAGCCTCATATTTAACAGCCTCATATCTGCAGCACCCGACAAAGTGCCCGGGTGAGCATTCCACGAGCGTTTGCTGACAGGCACATTCGCCCGTCGCGTACTGACACCGCGCCATGAACCGGCATCCGGGCTTCGGATTGATCGGCGATGTGATTTCGCCCTGCAAAAGGATGCGTTTTTTCTTGTCATGGATACTGGGAATCGGGATCGCCGACAGCAGAGCCTTGGTGTACGGATGAAGCGTATTGCGAAACAGCTCCTCCGCGGGCGCTTTTTCAACCATTTGCCCGAGGTACATCACCATGATGTCATCCGATATGTACTTGACAACAGAGAGGTCATGGGTGACGAACATGTACGCAAGGCCGCGCTCTTCCTGCAAGTCGAGCATCAGATTGATGATCTGTGCCTGAATGGAAACGTCAAGCGCCGATACGGGCTCGTCACAAACGATAAACTTCGGTTTCAGCGAAAGCGCCCGGGCGATACCGATACGCTGACGCCGTCCGCCGTCAAGCTCGTGGGGATACGAATTTTCAAACCGGGCCGCAATGCCGACCGTGTCCATCAGCTGCCGTGTTTCGGCAAGCATATCCGCCCTGGACATGCCGCCGCGCAGAATAAGCGGCTCCATAATGGCTTCGCACACCGACATGCGCGGGTCGAGGGACGAAAACGGGTCCTGGAAGATGATCTGCATATCCTCGCGCATACGGTGCAGCTCGCTCTTATTGGGATTCGTTATGTCCCTGCCCTCGAATAACACCTGCCCGCCCGTCGCGTCGAGCAGATGCAATATCGTGCGGCCGAGCGTTGATTTTCCGCAGCCGGACTCACCGACGACGCCGAGCGTTTTACCCTCGTTCAGCGTAAAATTTATGCCGTCCACGGCATGAAGCATGCCGCCCGGGGTTTTGAAGTATTTCATCAGGTCGTGGACTTCGAGTAATGCCGCCATATCACTTAACCCTCGCTAATATACATTTTACAATATGCCCGGGCGCGATCTCGATTTCTTCGGGCGCAGCTTCGGCGCACTGCGCGGTTGCTTCGGGGCAGCGGTCGCAGAATCGGCAGCCTTTCGGCAGATTCGTCGGGTCGGGCATCAGCCCCTTGATCGGTTTAAGCCGCCGCGACTTGGAGTCGAGCCTCGGCAGAGAGCCGAACAGGCCGATCGTATATGGGTGCGCGGCAAAGTCAAAGATGTGCTCGACGGTGCCGCGCTCCACGATTTCACCGGCGTATACGACGGCGACGGAATCACAGAAATCAGCGACGACGCCGAGGTCATGCGTAATCAGCATGACGGACGTGCCGAGCCGCTCCTTCAGCGACTGCATCATTTCGAGCACCTGCGCCTGAATCGTGACGTCAAGCGCCGTCGTCGGCTCGTCGGCCAGGAGCAGCTCCGGATTGCAGGCCAGCGCCATAGCGATGACGACGCGCTGCTTCATTCCTCCGGAAAACTGGTGCGGGAAGTCGCTGAAGCGCTCCATTGGTATACCGACCATTTCAAGCATATCGCACGCGCGGCGTTCAGCCTCCACACGCGAAATCCTGTTGTGCAGCTTGATTGTCTCCGCGATTTGAAAGCCGACCGTCTCGATGGGGTTGAGCGCGGTCATCGGGTCCTGGAAAATCATCGCGATCTTGTTTCCGCGGATTTTTCTCATTTCTTTCTCCGAGAGCCGCAGCAGGTCGTTGCTCTTGTAGAGTATTTCCCCCGAGACGAGCCTTGCCGGAGGCGTCGGCAGTATGCGGAGAGCGCTTTTTGCGATTGTCGTTTTTCCCGCGCCTGTCTCGCCCACGAGGCCGATCGTTTCGCCTTGCTTAATCGTCAGGTTTATATTGTTAACGGCATAAATGACGGCGTCGTCGGTATGGTATTCGACCGCGAGATTGTGTATTTCAAGTAAGTTATCAGTCATTTGTTTACCTCAATTTTTAAGGCGCGGGTCCAGCGCGTCCCGCAGCCCGTCTCCAAGCAGATTGCAGGCGAGAACGCTGATCATAACGCAGATACCGGGGTACAGCGCCAGCGTCGGATGCTCGCGCATGACGTTCCGCGCCTCTGAAATCATCGCGCCCCACTCGGGCGTCGGCGGCTGCACGCCGAGTCCGATAAAGCTGAGCGCGGAGCCCGCCAGGATACAGGCGCCGACGCCCATTGTGATTTCAACGATAAGCGGCGCCATCGCGTTGGGCACAATATGCTTGAGTATGATGCGGGCGTCTCCGGCATTGATGGCTCTCGCCGCCTCGACGTATTCCTTTTCGCGTACGGTCAGGACCGACGCCCGCATCAACCGCGCGTAGCCGGGCACCGTGCCGATACCGAGTGCGATGATCGCGTTTTGGAGGCTTGGGCCCAGAATCGCCGCCAGCGTAATACACAGGAGAAACATCGGTATCGCCTGATAAATATCTAAAAGACGCATACACAGGTTGTCGACCCATTTACCGTAAAATCCCGCTATTGCGCCGATCGTCATCCCGATGACAGCCGCGATAGCGACCGCAATGACGCCCATTTCAAGCGACTGCCGCGTGCCGACGATAAGCCTGCTCAATATGTCGCGCCCGAGCTTATCCGTGCCGAGCAGATGCTCGGCGCTCGAATCGGCGTAAGCCTGCTTGGCGTTCTGCTGTTCGTAGGGGTGAGGCGCTATGTAAGGCCCTAATATCGCTATCAGAACAAGCAGAACAAGTACGACAAGGGCGACGACAGCGAGCTTGTTCTTTTTCAACTGACGCCAAACGTCATACAGTCTCGACTGCTTGCGTTTCTTTTTCAAATCGCTTACCCGCCTTTCTTTTTCCCTTTCCGCTGTACTGCGAACGAATTCGAGGATCTACCAGCGCGAATATCGCGTCGACGATGAGAATGACAATCGCAAACAGCGTCGACAGTATCAGGACGCTGCCCTGAATAACGGGATAATCCCGGTTGAAAAGCCCCGTCATCGTGTACTGGCCCAGTCCCGGTATCGAGAAGATGACCTCGGAGATCATGGCGCCGCCCAGGAGGGAGCCGAATATGCCGCCGATAACCATGATGACCGGTATCATCGCATTTTTAAGCGCGTGGCGGTAGATCACCTTGCCCTCCGAAAGTCCTTTTGCCCGCGCCGTTGTAATGTAATCCTGCCGTATGACTTCCAGAAGGTTGGACCGCGTTTGCCTCGCTATACTCGCGATAAGACCGAGCGCCATCGAAACGCACGGCAAAACCCACCCCTTCCAGCTGGCTATTCCGGAGATCGGCAGCCACCTCAAATTGACGCCGAACCATCGTATGAGCAGCAGCGCGAACCAGAAGCTGGGCATCGAAACGCAGAACAGCGAAATGAATATTGCCGCGTTGTCCTTCCACGTGTACTGGTGCGTCGCCGCGAAAACGCCAAGCGGAATTCCGAGAATTATGGAAATCCCGAGGCTGATCGACACGAGCAGCAGCGTATACGGAAAGCGCTGCATCATCTCGTCAAATACGGGGCGCCCCGTCATATACGAGGTGCCGAAGTCGCCGTGCAGCACGTCCCAAATAAAACGGCCGTAACGTACCGGCAGCGGATCGTTCAGCCCCAATTCCTCGCGAACCTCCTGCACCTTCTCTTCCGTCGCCTGCGTACCGAGCATCATTCTGGCGGGGTCGCCGGGTGTGATGTTGATTAAAATCAGCACAACCAATGAGATGCCCAACAAGACGGGTATCAGCATCAGCAGCCGCTTTGCTATGTATCTTGCCATCTTTACGCCTACCTCTGTTCAGGATTGATGATGAGTTTAACTTCTCCAATCTTCCTCAAGGCACTTGCCGCAGGAATCACACTTCTTTGATGAAGTATACTTACAGGGAACAGGGCCGTTGTACCGCATTTCTTTAACACCGTCGGGCGTATCGTATAGCCCGCCGAACATAGGCTCCATAAGCGCCGCCTGGAAAAATACCGGCTTGTCGACCCGCTTGAAGTTCAGTGGACAATGATAGACGCCGGCGGGAACGCGGATGATCGTCGGCTTCGCGATATGGAAAACCTCCGCGTCAGTGCCGACCTGACCGAGCGTGAATTCAATATCGGCGTCAAAATCAAAAACATTCGGAAATAAGCCGCCTAAAAACACAAGATATTCATCCTCTTTGTGGCGGTGAGGCACACGGTCAAGAAAAAAGGGTTTGACGAAAATCTGAAAACCGACATTGAATCCCGCCCCCGGAATCTGTGACGCTCCTCGAAAATACGCCTGGGGCTTGATGACAAAACCGGGATCGTCACCTTCGGCCACGACCTCATTGTTTTCCTGAGGAAAAGGGAACACGAGTTTTTCGTACATTAATTCAAGTCCTTTCTGATATTTCTATCGCGCTTGACGGCTTTTATTTCCAGTCCCTTTCAATACAGCTGCGGCAGCTGTCGCATTTTTTCTCGGGATTTAATTTGCAGGGCAGCGGACCGTTATACCAAAGCTCCTTTTGCCCGCCGTCCTCGGTGTCATACGTGCTGCTGAACATATCCTGCATCAGCCCGGCCTGGAAAAAAATCGGCTTGTCAACCCGCTTGAAGTTCAGCGGGCAATGATAGACGCCGGCCGGAATGCGGATGACCGTCGGCTGCGTGATATGAAAAACCTCCGCGTCGGTACCGATCTTGCCGATCGTAAACTCAATTTCGGCGTCAAAATCAAACAGATTCGGAAAGGTTCCGCCCATGAACACCAGATATTCATCCACACTGTGGCGGTGCGGAATCCGGTCAATGAAAAAGGGCTTAACAAATATCTGAAATCCCACATTATATTTAGAGCCCGGTATCTGAGAGGCGCCCCTGAAATACGCCTGAGGAGATAAAATAAAGCCCGGATCGTCTCCCATGGCGACAAGCTGGTTATACTCGGCAGGAAATCCAAACACCAGTTTTTCATATTTTTTACTCATCTTCATACCCTCTCCCCTAAAAATCACGCCATCTCACAATTCTTCCTACGAAATATTCGTTTGTGTATTTAGCGCTCGCTTAATAAAAACAAATAAAAAAATAAAACCTTGCGGATGATTTAATAATATATTTCTTTAGCTAAAAAAGTCAATGCCAAAATAATAATTCAGGTATTTTTAGTTATATCGCTGTTATACCACTTTGCTTTTCGTTTTTACATACAAATTATCCGTGAATTTCTTATATTTTTTATCACTTTAATGAGCGCTTTTTATAAAAATTAAAAACACTCTTGAAATTGAAAAATGAGTATGAGAAAATTTAAGTGATAGTTTATTAAATAAGTGATTGCTTAAATTTATGAATATGTATTATGAAATATATAAAGTCAGAGGCCTACCAATTTGAAACAGACGATTAAGAAAAACTACATCATTGAGAAATGCTACGAGTGTTTCGTGAAAAACGGAATTGAAAATACGACAACGCGCGATTTCTGCGCCGCGGCCGATGTCAATGCCAATACCCTTTATTATTATTTCGATTCGAAAAATGAAATTCTTGTCGAGTGTGTCAATTATGGATACATGCAGCTGGAAAGCACGCTTTTTGACGCTCTGAAGGAGTTTGACAAATCGTCTTTTGACATATTCCCGAGGCTGACGAAAATCGGGCTTGACTATGCCCCGAAGATGCGATTTCTGCACCAGGCCGTATCAAGCCCCGCCTATGAGGAATACAGAGAGGATCAATTTAAAAAGGTCAACGCCTTTTATGACAGATTGGGCATGGAGCTTGCCGAGCGGTTCGACTGCCCGTATGAGCTTATAAAAGACTATATTTACGAAATCATGACGCTCCTGTCCTACTTCTCGCTCTGGGGCAGCCGGGATATGGCCGCGATACAATTCAACAGGATCTTCATCGATTTTAAAAACGCAATAACCAATTACAGGGAAATACGCTCCCTCATGGAATAAACTTTCTCAGCTTGTCAAAAAACCTGCATGCATCTCCTTGCCGATGGTTTTCTGTTGAAAACCATCGTTTCTTTCTGTGGCGGTCAAATTGCAGGATAAATATTAATCAGCACCGGCTTTCTTACGATAATAATTTACAGTAGGACCGTGTACATTCGTATAAAGTCCTTTTGATAAATTTCTGTTTACATATTCGCCCTGCTTCATATAAAATCAATTTTAATAGAAATACAGTCCATCGGAAAAAGAGGTCTGCTCATGAGTGACTCATCCAAAAAGCGGCTGAAAGCACAACCGAAAGGCATGATATTTGCTCTTGATATTGGGACCCGCAGCATTATCGGCATTGCGGGCACCGTGGAAGGCGAAAAGCTCCGGGTCATGGCCATGGAAAAAGAAGAACACACGCAGCGTTCCATGATCGACGGCCAGATTGAAGATATCGAGCAGGTCGCCAAGGTCGCGCGCACCGTTACAAGCCGGCTGGAGGCACAGCTCGGCTTTAAGCTGAAACGGGTCTGCGTCGCGGCGGCGGGGCGCGCGCTCCGGACCCAGCGCGCTTCGTACAAAATGGAGTTTCCGCAGCCCCAGCGGCTGGATAAGGAAATTATCAGCCAGCTGGAGGCGGGAGCCATCAGCGAGGCGGAAGCCGCCTTCACCAGCGGGCTGGACATCGACAGCCGGCGCCAGTTCTATCTGGTGGGACACACCGCCGTCCAGTATTACATGGACAATTACCCCATTTCCAGCTTACTGGATCACCAGGCCCGGCAGATTCAGGCGGACGTCATTGCCACCTTTCTCCCCAGCGAGGTAGTGGAGAGCCTGTACGCGGCCATGCACAGAATCGGCCTGGAGGTTGCCAGCCTCACGCTGGAACCGATTGCCGCCATCAACGCGGTGATCCCGAAAAATCTCCGGCTGCTGAACCTTGCGCTCGTGGATATCGGCGCGGGCACGTCCGATATCGCCGTTTCAAGAGACGGCGGCGTTGTGGGCTACACCATGGTCACCGTCGCCGGAGACGAAATCACGGAAGCGCTGATGAAGAATTATCTTCTCGATTTCAACGCCGCGGAATCGGTCAAAATGCAGCTCGGCGCGCAGAAGTCCGTATCCGTTACCGATATTCTCGGTATCGAGCAGACCATCACGCAGGACGATATGATGCACTGCATCGAAGAGTCCGCGGCGACGCTCTGCCGCGAAATCGCCGAGCATATCTGCGAGGTCAACGGCGGCCCCGCCTCGGCCGTGTTCCTGGCCGGAGGCGGCAGCAAGCTGGCGAGCATCCGCGCCGGCATCGCCAGCTATATGAATGTGGATGTCAACCGGGTGGCCATTGCCGGAAACAACTTTCAGACATATGCCTTCTCGGATACTTACGATCTCAACGACCCCGAGTACGCCACGCCGCTGGGCATCGCGATTTCCGCGGGGCTGAACATGATCACCGAAAGCTTTCACGTCACCTTAAACGGCAGCCGTGCCAGACTCTTCCGCAACAGCACGATGACCGTTCTGGACATTCTCATGATGAACGGATTTTCCTATCAGGACCTGCTGCCCCGGACAGGACAAAAGCTGACCATTCTGCTCAACGGGAGCCAGACCGTGTTTTACGGCACGCCCGGCGACCCCGCCGTGCTCCTGTTAAACGGCCGGGAAGCGAAAATCTCGGATGTGGTATATACGGGAGACAGCATTGATTTCACGCCCGCCGTGCACGGGCAGCCCGCCCAGTGCCGACTGAAGGATCTGCTGGCGGGCAGTCCGGACCAGGCCGCCACCGTCAACGGCGGCGTCGTCCCCCTGGATACCCCGCTGAAAAACGGCGATGCGGTGATAACGGCATCGGGCGCGCCCGCGCCGGGCCGCCCGTCCCCGGCGGCGGAAACGGCCGGCGAACCGGCGGTGAGCGCGCAGCCGGCGGCAACTTCCGAGCCTGACGCCCCCGTTTCCCCGGCGGGCGGTATCGAGCTCATTTTGAACAACAAGCCCGTCGTCCTCCCCGGCAAACCCGACGGTTCGCCGTATTATCTGATGGACATGCTGGAGTGGTCCGGCATCGATCTGGAGAACCCGACCGGAGAGATCGTCCTCCGTGTCAACGGCTCGGACAGCACCTTTCTCCAGGATTTAAAATCCGGTGACCGCCTGGAAATTTTCTTTGCTCCCGGCCACGCCGGAAAGCCAAAATAAATCATCTTCGCAGAAAACCCCTGTAACGCCGGTTCCGGCCGTTACGGAGGTTTTCACTTTTTCAGAATAGCTCTGCGCTGTCTTATGTAAGCCCGCGGGCCGCAGCGCCGCCTGTCCTCCTATGCGCCGTCATGCATAATCGAGAACATCGGTATACCATACTCATCGGCGACGGCATACAGCCTCTCGAACTTCTCCCAATCCCCCTGACGCAAAATCGCCGCGTTGGGAAAAATATATTCCACAAATATGACCGTGTCGTCTTTCAGGAGACAGGCATATAACGGCAAGTCACTCAAAGGGTCGCCGATAAACACGACATAGCTGTGTTCGATAAGCGCCTTTGCCTGCAGATAATTTTGGACCGTAATGAACTTGACCGTTTCGACACCCCCTCGTCGTAGATCGGTTAGTTCATTATATAGTCCGGCACCCCGGGAGGTTCAGCGTCGTTTTTACCCGCCCTGAACAGGCGCGGCGCCGTCATGTACGCCGCTGATAACGCGTACGTGCCCTTCGGCACAGGGCAATTCCTTTTTGGCGCAGCCGCGCCGTCCGGCAAACACCGGGCGCGCCTACTGCTTTGGATACGTCAGATGCAAAACGTTTGTGATAAAGCTTTGCAGTCCCTTGATCGGGCTGGGCAGGGTGACGCCGGACGTCTGGAGCGCCGCCAGCACGAACACGAAAATATATACACCGGACAATATGGTCACCTCATACCATCTTTTATCCTTGATGAGCTTTGGAAAATCCGCCAGCGCCATTATTATAAAAATGAGGATGATCAAAAAAATCATCGCAGGGCCCTCCTTCTTGGGTGCTAGTCCAGCTTCAGTGGCTCGTCATTCGCGTTCTTTTTGGCGTTTTTCCTGATCTCAGAAACGATCAGCGTGATCAAAGGGAGCAGAAACAGGAAAAACGTTGAATAGGCCGGGGCGGAGTTGGTCCATTTGACATGCTCGCTGCTCGACGTGAACATACCGTTGGCATAGACGACGACCAGCGCCAAAAAGATATAGATAAAAATCTTGTACTGCTCGATGTTAAATATCTGGCCGAAGCTCGACACTGTCGAGAAAAACAATATACTGACTTTAAAGAACAGCATGGTCATGAGCGCGACGGCAAAGATGATTTCCAGCCGTGTGAGTATATCTCCCACATCGATCAGCCGGATCGAGTTATATGTCGGCGATGAGGTTGTAAGCGTATAATTCCCGAGAACAATAATATCCCTGAGAATAATCACCAGAAGGACGACGAAACCGATCATCAATCCCCTCTTCATCGCCTTACCCATTTCGTCCGGTTTCTGCATATATGGCGCGAACATGAGAAATGCCAGGACTTCGCAGTACGACAGCATGGTGACAATATGCGCGCTCATCAGATAGTTTTTCACCGGCAGGATAAAAGCGGGCAGCAGATTTTCCAGGTGCATTCTGTTGATCAGGAAAAATGAGTTGATCACAACCGCCGCAATATACAAAACCGTCAATAAAACGGCGTAGCGCGTCATGGCGACGGCACCCTTCCTGCTGGCGAAAGAACAGACAAACAAAAATACAACGTAGATGATCGTGATAGGCGTGCTCTGCAGAATAAAGCCCTTGACAAAGTCGCCCAGGTCCTCGGTGTTTAAAATAAGGAGCATCAGAAAATTGAAAACATAGAAGGCCGAAACGATTTTGCCGAGCACGCTGCCAAAGACCGCGTCGTTGATATGAATCAGGGAGAGGCCGGGGTGATTCCTGGCCAGTCTGCCGTAAATGGATATAATGATAAAACTTAAAACGAAGCCGATGATGACCGGTATCCATGTTTCGTTTTTTGTATATTGATATAAAAATCGCGTTTGCAGGCTGGACGCAATGATGAAAGCCGCCGCGGCGTACGTCATTTGTTTCGTAGATATCTTGTGCTGCAAAAGCCAGTTACCCCCTTTAAGACTCGTTTTTAACAGCAGGCACCTTGGCACTGCGAAAGCCGCGGCATTCCGCCACGATCAAAGTCAGCAGCGGCAGAAGCACCATGAAAAACGTTTGGAAATATTCGGCGCCGCCGCCGACGAGCCATTCGGAATGCTCGGCGGCAGACCCGAATACCGCTAAGGAATAGATCATCAGCAACGCTCCAAAGCTAAGTGTGAGGAACCGATAAGAGTCAAATTTCATCAGCCGCTGGATGCTGTTCACGCTCGCGTAAAACAGTGCGGACACCTTGTAAAACATCATCGCCAGCAAAATCGAGATATAAATAATATCCATTCTTGTTATGACGTCTCCGACATCGATCTGCTGTATGGAGGAAAAAGTAGGGTACGTTTCCAGCGCGCTGACCCGCCCCAGGATAGTAATGTCCCTGAGCACAATGAACAGCAGGACCACGGCGCCGAGCGTCAGTCCTTTGAACATGGCTTTTCCGAATTCCTTCGGGTGGCGCATATCCGGCGCAAACATGAATAGGGCAAACGGGTCGCACAGAGGCAGCATCGCGACAGAGTACGTACCGAAAATATAGTTCTGCAGCGGCATTTCAAAAGCCGGCTGAAAATTTTTGAGATCGGTGTCCTTGAGGAGCAGCAGCGAATTGATGATGATAACCGCCGTGCTCGCATACACGAAGAGCGCGCTGAATTTCATGAGATTGACGGGGCCCCGCCTGGCGGCATAGATGCACACGAAGACAAACACGAAGAGAATCAGCGCCATAGGCGTATTCGGCAGGACGAGCGCCTTGATAAAGCTCGAGATGACGTTTGTATCAAAGCATGCCAGTGTGAAGAAGAAAAACACATAGAGCGCCGAAACGATTTTTCCGAAAAACCGGCCGTAGACCGCATCATTGATGTCGATGAGCGATTCGCCGGGGAATTTGCGCGCAATGCCAGCGTACACCAGATAAAGTAGGACGTTTACCAGGAAACCCGCGACGACAGCAAACCATGCGTCATTTTTCATAAACGTATAAAGCGGCTTTGTCACAAGGCTGGTTGCGATAATAAACGTGGCCGCGGCATACATCAGTTGTTTTGATGTTACTTTACTTTTCATTGAATGGCCTCATCGGGAGCGATCGGTTTGACGGTGCGGCCGCTGCCGTCCCCCTTCGCAACGACGGTGACGTTGACCTTGATATTTTTATACAGCTCGTCCCATTTGTCTTTCATCTGGTTCCACTGCTCCGGATATTTGCGGTATATATATTCCCCAAAGCCAAAAACGTCCGCTTCGAGCTCTTTTGATTTATCCACGGCCTGCTGGATTTCGCTCTTGATAACAGCCTGCGACGCGTTCAGCAGGTCCTGCGTATGCTCCGGGTCGGCCAGATTGTAGGTACCGCTCTGGTCGCCCAGCCCGACCGTGACTTCTTCCCTGACATTGAATTCAGCCGTTCCGTCGGTGTAGAGGATAGGCGTTACCTTGCATTGCCCATCTCTGATCTCGATCGTCGCCGTTTCGCCCTGAATGTCGGCAAGAAACACGCCGTTCTTGACCTTTCCCTGTACAAACAGCAGACCCCTTGTATCCGTCTCGTCCATCTCGCCGACCATTTTACTCTGCTTAAATACGGCACAGCCCGAGACGATAAGCCGCTCTATGCCGCCGTCGTTGATCACCGAAACGATCGGCGCCACAGCCGAGGTCGTCTTGCTCATAAGGTTGGTGACAAAATCAAATTCCGTCGTCATTGGCGCATGCGACGTGACCTTCTGGTCCCGCAGCATTTTGGCAAGCTCCATGCTGGGGAGCTGCTCGAATTCCGGTTCGATCTCCAGAATATCCTTCGCATTTCCCTTTGAGATAAAAACAAAGGGCGTCATTCGGGCTTCAGCCGCCCTGGCGAAAAAATCAAGGCAGTCGCGGACGCCGGCCCGCGCCAGCTCCTCGCTCATAACGAGCACCTCGCTGTGGGCCACGTAAATGCGCCGGCTCATTTTATTCTGCATTTCACGAACAACAAAGTTCATGTTTTTGCCGGCATTGGAAACATTGATGTATGCGCTTGACGAGCCACTGGACCCGCCGCCGTCCTCTTTGGACGCCTTTCCCTTTGACTCGGATTTTCCACCCGAAGGGTTCGCCATCTGCACGGTCAGCTCCGTATCGCCTTCATCCTTGCCCTTGTCTATCGCCACGCCCATCACAATGCCCAGCGTGTCCAGCTCGCGCCGGTCAAAGCAGCCCGTCAGGCAGGATAAGCAGGCCAGGAGCACCGCAGTATTCAGAACATATCTCCAGAGTCGCTTCATGTTCAGCTGGAAGCCTCCCCGCTGTCGTTGTTGTTCGCCTCTGTTGGCGGAACCTTATATTTTTTGCGCTGCTTGTCCTCGGACATGCCCTTCGGGCGGCTGATCATCAGCCATAGCGGCGCGCGCACGACAGCATCCTTGGAGTCCTCAAGGTCAAACGGCACCGTCGGCGAGAGGAACGGATATCCAAAGGACTCCAGCGCGGACATATGCACCAGTATGGCGAGCAGCCCCATGGTAATCCCGAAGCCGCCGAAGGTCGCGGCGAGAATGAGCAAAATGATGCGCATGATGACTGCTGAATCGTTCTGATTCGGCACAAGGAAGCCTGAAACCGCCGTGATGGCCACGACGATAACCATCGGCGCGCCGATCAGGCCCGCCGACACCGCAGATTCGCCGATAACGAGAGCGCCGACGATGCTGAGCGCCTGGCCGACGGGACGCGGGAGCCGGATGCCGGCCTCACGGAGTATCTCGAAGGTGATGATCATGATGAGCGATTCCACAAAAGCGGGAAAAGGCACGCCCTCGCGGGCGCTGGCAAACGTAATGAGCAGGCTTGTCGGTATCAGCTCCTGATGATACGTCGTGACGGCAACGTAAAATGCCGGCGCCAAAACGGTGATCGCATAGCCGATAATTCGGATGATTCTCGTCATGGTGGCGAAATACGGTCTGAAATAGTAATCCTCCGCCGCCTGAAAGCTTTCCAGGAATACAAACGGCGCCGTGAGGACAAACGGCGTGCCGTCCACGATAATGGCGACACGCCCCTCGAGTATTTTGGCGGCGGCGACGTCGGGCTTTTCGGTGTACCCGATGGTCGCAAAAATCGATCCGGGCGCGTCCTCGATAAACTGCTCTATATATCCCGACTCCAAGATGGAGTCCGTGCTGATGCCCTTGATGCGTTTTTTGACCTCGGCGATGAGCTCGGGCTTCGCCAGGCCGTTGATATAGGCGATGCTGACATTTGTCTTCGTCTTCCGGCCGATGACCATCTGCTCAAAGACAAGCGAGGAATTTTTGATCTTGCGGCGTATGAGCGCCGTGTTTGTCCGCATGTTTTCGATAAAGCTCTCCCGAGGCCCGCGGATAACGGCCTCGCTGGAGGGCTCGGTGATGCTGCGCTTTTCCCAGCCCTTTGAATTTATGACGACGGCCCTGCCGATACCGTCCAGAAACAGCGCCACATCCCCGGACAGCGCGCCGTTGAGGGCCTCCGACAGCTTCCCCACCTCTTCGATCTCGTTGACAGCGATGAGCGACTTCTCGATGTAGGTGATCACGTTGTCCTTTTTGGCGTACCCCGCGTCCAGCCGCGTATCGAACATGAGCGGCTTGATCACGTCGTCGTTGATGATTTTCGAGCTGACGAGGCCGTCGATATAGACGATTGCCGCGTCGGCGCCCACATCGCCGCCAACGTAAATTTCGCGGATGACGACATCCTTGCTGCCGATGGTTTCATTTCTGATCGTATTGAGTACCTCGGTGAGGTTTTTTGAGATCGTATCGTCCTTGTCGGGTTCCTTGCTCCTGTAGGTTTCCTGCTTTTTTGCAAACCAGTAACCCGCTTTTCTCAATAGAAAATCGAACATATTTTGACTCCAGCGTATGAATATTCCGTTATTTCCCCTATAGTATGTCACCGCATTTTCAATTCATCGCAGCGCCGCACATCCAAGTATTTACAGTAGAGTTATAATCCGCTATCCTCGCCGTCGTAAAATATAATAAAACTGTCATTCCCGGCGAAGCGAAGAATGACAGTTACCGTCAGTTTTCAGTTTTAAATCAGCCCAGGAAATTGCGGCCCCGGATCATACTTTCTATGAGCGCAAGGCTTTTATCGCCGCCATCCAGCTCCCCCGATGTCAGGAGCGCCGACAGACCGTGGACGAGCCCCCAGCAGAGGAGCACCAACTCGTCCTGCGTCATTGCTTCCTCCGTGCAATCTTTTTTATATCGGGCCACCGCCTCGTAAAACGTCTTGTATGGGTGCTCGTCTCCGTACTCCCCGTTGAACTGTCGGTCCCATTCCTCCAGTACCGCCTTATCGAGCTTTTCCCTGATATTGCTGAAAAACAAAAGGCGCAGATAATCGGGATTTTCCCTGAAGAAACGGACATAAGCCACACCCATTTCCTTGAGCTGCCGCCGCGCGTCTCCCGGATACATGCTCACCGCCGCCCGGAGGCTCGCGTTGAACAATTGCATCGCCTGCAGCGTGATCGCGCCGATCAGCTCATCCTTACTCTTAAAATGCCGGTACGGCGCCGTCTGGCTGACGTTGCAGGCCTTGGCCACCTTTCGGAGCGACAGGCCGTCGTACCCCTCCGTGTCAAGAATTTTCAGGCCTTCTCGGATCAGCTCCCCTTTTAGGTCGCCGTGGTGGTAATTCTTATCGGCTGCCAACGTCTCCTCTTCCTTCCGTGAAAAATCTGCGTTGATTTTAGCACAAAATGTTGACAATGTAAACATCGCATAGTATATTGATGTTGACACCGTTAACATCTAAGGAGGAATCAAGTTGAAGGCATTTGTTGTCTCCGACGAGGAGCTGCGCTCAGCCAGGTCCGCGCAAATCAATGACGTCGTCCGCGGCTTTCTGAAGGCGCGCGGTTATGGCGTCGAAGAGGCGCACCTGGACCGGGATACGCTGAAATGCTGCATGGGCTGCTTCGGCTGCTGGGTCAAAAAGCCGGGTGTATGCGTCATCGGTGACGGCATGTCGTCCGTCAACAACAGCGCCATGACGAGCGACGCCGTTTTCTACATCTGCCCCATCGTGTTCGGGCAGTTTTCCGCAAACATCAAAAACGCGGTCGACCGGTGGCTGCCGAACATGCTGCCGTTTTTTGAAACCCGGCCGGACGGCTCGACCATGCACCCGCCGCGGTACATAGATTATCCCTGCCAGATCATGATCGGTTACGGTGAGAATTTGACCCGGGAGGACGCCCGCCTTTTTACCGATATCATAAAGAAGCACAGGGGCGGCGCCGAGGTTCTGATCTGCGGCGACCCGGCGGAGCTGCCGGAGGCGCTGGGCCGCCTCAGCCTTTCAAGAATCGGAGGTCATCTATGAACAGCGCAAAAACCGTCTCGCTCATCGCCGCCAGCCCGAAGGTCGGCGAGGCCGCCGTCTCCGACTGGCTGTCGGACCGGGCAAAGAAAGTTTTCTCAGGCGGCGGCGTCCTTGTGCATCAGATCAACGTGCGGCAGAGCGCGGCCCATAGGCCGGAGGACGACTTTGAGCGCATGCGCTTATCGGACGCTCTCATATTCATCTTCCCCCTCTATTTCTTTTGCCTGCCCGGGCTGCTGATCCGGTATCTGCAGGATTTTGAGGCGTATCTTGCCGCCCGGGAGGCCGCGCCAACAGTGCCGCGCGTATTCTGCGCCGTCAACTGTGGTTTTCCCGAGCCCGGCATCAACGAGGAGGCCGTCCGCGTCGTCAAAAGCTTCAGTGAGAAAATCGGCGCCTCTTTCGGTTTCGGCCTCATGATCGGCGGCGGCGGGATGTTACTGCCGGCGCAGGAAGCGCCTTTCATGAAAAAGACGCTGTCCGCCATCGATGCGGCGTTTGAACGGATGCGCACGGACCTCACGGCCGACCCCGCCGGGGAGACGGCAAATCTTGAAGTAAAGGCCGCCTTCCCCCGCCGCCTGTACTTTGCCGCCGCCAGCCTGGACTGGATCTCGTCGGCAAAGAAAAACGGCCTGAAAAAGAGGGATTTATACGCCCGGCCATATGTCTGAGCATGCCGGCGCTTTCTGCCGCGCTCCAGTCAAAGCCCGGTAAACGGCGGAAATTATCAAAAAACATCATCGGGAACCGATCCGCACGAACGATTTCCGGTGATTATTTTCGACTTATTCGCGTTATTGCGCCAAATATTTCCACATGCTTCCATTATAATTTTCTCATAAATTACGAGAAAATGGAATGGTGAGCATGGAAGTCAGCAATATTTTATGCCTCAGCAGAGACAACACGGAGCAATGGTGCGTTTACGCACATCATTGGTGCGGGCTGCCCGTCTTTGTGACGAAGGACGACCGGGAATCTCGAAGCGCCCTATACAGGGACGGCACAAGCTTTATTATTCTGGGCAGTACACTGATCAAATCGCGCAATCCGAAATTCATATACAACAGGCTGTGGCACGAGGTGGCGCATCTCTATTTCAAAGACGTCTGGAAGCCCTGGGACATCAGCTTTGAATACCGGGCGGACCTTGTCGCCGCCGCGGCCACGGGGCGGGACGTCTCGCTGACGCGGCTGTACCAGGTCAGATCGGCCGCCGCCACGCAGGACAGCGTCCAGGCGATCGAAAAGCGCATCGCGCACCTGCGCGCTGCCGCCAATTCCTATACGAGGGACGACGCGCTCACGATGCTGCAAAGCCTGCGGCCCGTCACGATTCAGAGCAGCGTGCGCGGCAATCAGTACATATAGCCCCTGAGACAAGCGCTTTGGCGCGCCAGCGTCAAATAGCCCTCCAGCACGGCGGCGCTGTCGGCATTGGCGCAGCTGGCGGCGGTGACGGCGGATTGCACCGGCTCCCGGGACGATATCCCGGAAACAGCCGGCGCCGGCGTTTTATCAGCGGGCGCGTTCCGGGCGCCCTCCGGTTCGCGGACGTTCGCCGCGATATTTCCGCGTCCTTCGAGATTGCCTGAAATCCGGACGGTCCTCCCGTGGATTCCGGCGGAGGACGCAGACATCGGATCGTATCCCATCCCCATTTTCCTTTCTCTTCGGCCTTGGCCGTTTTTTATCGCGCCTTGTCCAGGACGATGCGGATATCCTCGCGGATCGCCTCCTCGGACAGATAGCGGTCTTTCACGACGATGGTTTCAATCAGGTTGTCCAGAAGATGGATGAGCGTCCGAATGATGACGATCCAGTTGCCGACATCGCTCAGATGGGGCATAACGTGCTGAAAATGCCAGGGAATCTGGCTTTTCTCCCATTCGTCCATCACCTCGCTGAGCTCCTCGTCCCCGTCGAACGACAGGGACACCTTGACCCCGAGCCTGTATACCTTTTTGTCATAGCTGTCCAGATGGTTGAGCGTGTAGACATATTGGGTATAAAACTCGACGATATCTTTGTTCTGGACCTGCCTTGAATGTCTGTCCAGAATTTCAAAATAGTCTTGCTTGATAATTTCGTGAAAAAGTTCCTTCTTGCTGTTGAAATAATAATAGACCATCGGCAGAGAGCAGCCCACGTCCTTGGCGATATTGCGGATCGTCGCGCCGTGATAGCCCTCTCGATTGAAGTGATCCACTGCAACTTCCTTGATGCGCGCTCTTAAATCCGACTCCATAGTTCATCCTCGAATTTTACTTAACGTTAGATAATATTATATCTCCGTTTGAAAAAAGCGCAAGTCTTTTCTCGGCGTGCCACGGTGTTCCCCTGCCTTTCCAAAGGCTGCGGGCTTCTGCCCCAAGCACCGGCCGCCAAGCGAAACGCCCCGGTCAACCGGGGCGCAGTACACTGCTTCGGCAGACTTACTTATCCACCTTTTTGATGAGCTGAAGGATTTTTTTGTAAGTCATCGTTTCTTCTTCCAACTGCTCGATGCGCATGACAATCGTGCGGATATCATCTTCAGAGATATCGGGCTGCGCGCTGCGCGCTTTTCTGATCCACCGGTAAAACGTCGATTTAGGGACATTGTGCTCGGCGCAGATCTCATCGACGCTCCGCCCCTCGGCGTATAAATCAATCAACTGTTTCCTATAAATATCTCTTGTCATGATGCAGTTCCTTTCGTATCTAAAATATCTTCTTTCTACTCATTTCCCGATATTATTTGATACTATTTAATACAGCAAAAACCTCCTTCACTGGAACTCGTGAAGGAGGTTGTCATACGATCCTTTCATCAAGTTCGGCAACCGGCTGTCATAGTCCCCCGTCAAGCCTCCGCGGCTGACATCAGAACCTTAGACCCATAGCTTTGCGTCCCTGCTTTTCAACAGGTTTGCCATTATCGTTTGATATGAACTTTTTTCACTTACGTCGTGAAAATATCACAAGTTTCTACATTTGTCAAGAATATTTCTCAAAATTTCTCAAAATGGCCCTAAATAATCTGCTGAATAATAAGGAATTATGTCAATTAAGTCAAAATATGGCTCGTATTCCGAAAGCCGGAAGGGCAAAAGTCAGCCGCGGACAGCGTTTGTGCGCCATCCGCGGCAGGGATTTTCATGACGGCAGCTTGCCGAGCGTTTCCAGGGCGTCGGCAACGTCCTTCAAGCCGTAGCGCTCGAAGGTTTCCCGCGTCGGCCAGCCTGTCTTTTTGTCCCAGCCGCGCCGCTCGTAGTAGAGATCGACCAGGTCGTTCCAGTCCTCCCAGGATACCGTCTCCCCCCAGGGATCGGGGTACTGCATGGAGGGAAAAACGGCGCCGACCTCCATGTCCCTGTCCCGCCCGAAGTTGCGCATCAATATGGCGCGGAACAAAAGCCTCGAGCGCTCCGCCGCCGCGTTGAGCTGCCGCTCCGTCATGGGGATGCCCGTCGCCGCCGTGAAGGCCTCCGCTTCCATCTCCGGCCAGAACAGGTCCGGCGACTGCCACTCGCAGGAGGTGACCGAATCCTTGAGCTCCGCTTTGTTCTGATTCATGATAACGCCGTCCACAAGCAGCAGGCTGTGGCACGGATCGCCCCTGAACTGAAGATATTCCTCATATTTCTGGTGGTGGTGCTCCACCGTCTGGCAGTCCCGGGTCGACGTCATGAGCTCCAGCGACGTGGCCAGCCAGCCCGGCTTCGGGATCGAGCCCTCAAAACCCCGGCCCTGCCAGTGGTAGCTGTGGCCCCAGGCCGTCTCCAGGCTGACGGGCAGGTCCAGGCGCACGCCGGGCTTCACCTGGGAAAACCGGCCCCTGTAAATCGTGTCGCCGTACTTTTCCTTGCCCAGCGTCCTGATGGCGCGGGCCATGCCCTCGGCGAAGACCGGACCGTACTTCCCCTTCCGGTACGTGATCATGTCAAGAAAGTATTTGACGAACTCCTCGTTTTCCACGTCGGGCTCCATCCCAAAGTCCAGGTCGTCCAGCAGCCCCTCCTTTTTCGCCATGGACAGCCACGTCATAAACCAGACGATAACGTCCCACTTGTCGATGCCGTACTCGTTGCACATGTCCATCATGACGCTGCCCTTGTCGAAGTCCGGCTTCCAGTAATTGACCGTGTCGCCGGGCACCTTTTCAAAAAGCGCCGTCACGTGCGGGTCGGACATATCGATGGGCGGCATCTCCTGGCTCAGCATCTTGCAGGGCAAAAAGTGGTTTTGTTCCGTCTCAAAGCTCTGTATGGGCGTCCAGCTGCAGTCCTGCTGAAAGCCGTAGGCAAAGATGCCCACGCACTTTTCCACCTGGTTGATGCGCGCATCGCCAAAGGCCGATTTCATATTCATCATGAGCCGGCAGCAGTGCTGGTTGCAGCCGTGGCTGCAGGCCACCTGGCCCCGAAGCCAGCCGCCCTCCACGGGGATCGCGTTCTGGTCCATGCCGTGGGTCTCCTCACGGACGACCGGGCTCGGGCGCATATACGGCTCGCCCATCTTCTTCCGGAGCGCGTAGAGTTTTTTGATATCGGCGGGGTACACGGCCCCCGTACCCCGGACGGTGATCGCCTTGAGATTCTTTGAGCCGAAGACGGCGCCGAAGCCGCTTTTGGCCGCCACGTTGTCGTTGGAGGTGGTGATGCTGGCGTTGCGCATGAGGTTCTCCCCCGCCGGGCCGATCACGATGCTCTTGACGTTTTTGCCGTGCAGCTCCTCCAGCTTCTTCTGGGCCGGGTGCACCATGAGGCCCCAGAGAGGCTCCGCCGGCAAAAAGCGGATGTCGCCGTCCTCGATGTACAGGTATGTATGCGCCGGCGCCTTTCCCTCCAGGATAAGGCCGTCGTACCCGGCAAACTTCAGCTCCGCGCCGAACCAGCCGCCGATGCCGCTCCAGCAGTACTGCTCCGGCCAGCTGTTGGGCGAGATGCCGGTGAAAACGGTCCTGCCGCCGGTGGGGATGCCCGTGGCCGTCGTGGGGCCGGTCATATAAATCAGCTTGTTTTCAGGGTCGAAGGCCCCCACGCCGGGCTGGACCTCCTCCCAGAATATCCTGTTGCAGACGGACCGCCCGCCAATGTATTCCGGCACGTACTTTGACGTCGGAATGAGCTCGACGGCGGAGTTTGTAAGATCGATCCGGGCGATTTTGCCCGCGTAGCCGTACAGCCTGTCGCCCATTTCACGCCTCCCGCTGCAGCGGCGCCGCCACCGAGCTTTCGCTCAGCCCGATGCACCGCACGGGGCACCATTCGACGCAGGCCGGCCCCTCCGGCCGCGTCCGGCAGAGATCGCATTTTCTGGCCTTTCGCTTTTCCTTGTCCGCAGAGCGCACGAAATTGATCCGCGGCGGAGTGAACACGCAGGCCTTCACGCACAGGCCGCAGCCGACGCATTGGCTCTCGTCGATATAAACGATGCCGTTTTCGTCCAGCTTCATCGCCGCGCCCTTCTTCGGGCAGCTGTCGTAACAGGGATGGTCGGCGCAGTGCTGGCAGGAAAGGATCGTATGTACCATTGTCCGCGCGTCCCTGTCGACGAATATCCTGCTGTGGCTGGGGCTGACAAGCCCGTCGTGCACAAGTGTGCAGACGACCTCGCAGGAGGTGCACCCGGCACAAAAGGAATACTCGGGCGAATACTGCACGACATGGTTTAAATATGTTCTGCTTCCGTTTGCTTCCATACGCGCTCAACGCGCCACGGTCTATGGCGCAGCCCCTTTCTACTGATAAAATTTGTCATATGTCATAAATTATACCGGTGGCAAAACGGACTGTCAATGTGAATATATACAGAACCGGCCGCTAAAATCCGTAGGATTACAACTTTACAATTTTTGTCTGGCGCCCTTATACTTATGGTAAATTTTTATATCCTTTTACAGTATACGGCACCGCCGGCGCCGCATAAAAACATCGGAGGAGAATGGATGATGGGTAGACTTGAAGGGAAAATCGCCGTCGTGACGGGCGCCGGTTCCGGCATTGGCCGGGCAACCGCCGTCATGTTTGCCAGGGAGGGCGCCAAGGTCGTCTGCGCCAACAGGAACGAGGCCGACGGGGCGGAGACGCTCCAAAGCATCAAAGCCGCCGGCGGCGAGGGCATCTACGTCCGGACGGACGTGCGCCAAAAGAGCGACATCGACAGGCTATTGCGGGCGGCGCTCGATACATACGGCGGCGTGACGACGCTGTTCAACTGCGCCGGCGTCCTGGTCCACAAGCCGTTTCTGGAGCACGACGACGAGGACCTGGCAAAGCTCTTTGAAACGAACTTCCGCGGCTATTACTGGACGATGCAGGCCTTTCTGCCAGTCCTTGTGAAAAACGGCCATAGCTCCGTGACAAACGTGGCGTCCATCTCCGTCATGAAGCCGGAGACGAATGCCTATCTGTACGGGGCCTTCAAGGCCGCCGTCAACAAGATGACGCGGGACATGATCCGCGAGTTTTCACCCCAGGGCGTCCGCCTGAACGTCATCTGCCCCGGCCCCGTCCAGACGAACCTGACGCCGGAGTGGGTCCGCAACAGCCCCGAGGCCCGGAAGCAGATTCAAAAGGAGGTCTGCCCCGCCGGCCGCCTGGGCGTCCCCAACGACATCGCCTATGCCGCCGTGTGGCTGGCCTCCAACGAGGCCGACTGGGTCACCGGCAGCACCATCGTCATCGACGGCGGCGCCTGCAACATGGGCTGAACGCTCTCCGGCGAAAAAGGCGCAAGCGGCAATAACGGCCGCTTGCGCCTTTTTCGCCGCCGCGGTATTTTGGCAGCGTCTGCCGGAATCCGCCAGTCCTGCCTGTATTTGTGCGTGGAAAACGGCGCGGCAATCCGGTAGAGTAGTCGTATCACCGATACGAAGGCAGGTCGACAATTGAAAAAGCTCTGTCTCTGGCTGTGCGCCGCCGTTTTCTTGTCTCTTTTTTCCGGGATAAGCGCCGATGCGCTGGATTACAAGTTCAACATGTCCTACATATACTTCGGCAGCTCCACGGGTTATACATCGCTCGTTGACGGCGCTCAGGACTCCCTGGACGAGGTGGCGCCGAATTATTTCACCCTGGACGCCAGCGGCAGCCTGAAACTCACAAACGCGGTATCGCCCGCCTTTGTCAGCGACATGCACGCCAGAAACATCCGCGTGGTGCCCTATCTCACCAACGACTGGGCAAACCAGACCGGCGTCAACGCCCTGAATAACAGAGAAGCTCTGTCGACCAGCATTGCCGCCGCCGTCGCCGCCTATAATCTGGACGGCGTCAACGTCGACATCGAAAACGTCAACCAGGACCAGCGGGCCGCGTACGTGGATCTCCTGCGCCTGCTGCGGGAAAAACTCCCCGCCGGAAAGACGATCGCGGTGGCCGTGGCCGCCAATCCCTGGGGCGCCACCACGGGCTGGCAGGGCTCCTACGACTACACGGGGCTCGCGCAGTATGCCGACTACCTGCTCATCATGGCCTATGACGAGCACTATGACGGCAGCGCGCCCGGCTCTGTGGACAGCATTTCCTTCGTCGAAAAATCCATCGCCTACGCGCTGAGCAAGGCGCCGAAGGAAAAGCTCGTGCTGGGCCTGCCCTTTTACGGGCGCATCTGGTCGGACAGCGGCAGCTCTCCGGGCGGATACGGCGTCAGCAACACAAAGGTCGACCAGCTCCTCGCCGCCTATGGCGGCACCGTGACCGTTGACAGCGCCACACAGTCGGCCCGCGCCACGTTCACCGTCAGGGACAGTGATACAAAGCCCGTCGTCGGCGGCAAAGCCCTGGTGGCCGGGACGTATACGATCTGGTATGAAAACAGCCAGACGCTGAAGGCCAGGCTGAACCTGGTCCAGAAGTACGGCCTCAAAGGAACGGGCAGCTGGAGCCTTGGCCAGGAAAGCGCCGGTACCTGGGATTATTACACGCTCTGGCTCAACGGCTGCACCTTCGCCGATATTCAGAACAGCTGGGCGCGCGATGACATATTCAAGGCCTATATGAACGGCTGGGTCAACGGCACATCCTCCGCGACCTTCGAGCCCGACGCGCCCCTGACGCGGGCGGAGGCGGCCGCCGTCCTTGTGCGCATGCTGGGCTACCCCCTGGAAGCCAACACCGCCTATGCCTTTGACGACGCGAAGGGCGGCTGGGCCGAGGCGTATATCAACACCGCCCGGCGCTATAACCTCATCTCCGGCGTCGGCGGCAATGTGTTCGCGCCGGACAGGCCCGTCACCCGCCAGGAGATCGCCGTCATGGTGCGCAACGCCCTGGGCTATCCCGACGTGGTGCAGCAGGCAGCCTTCAGCGACGTCACCCTCTCCGGCAATTCCTGGTCTTACGGCGCCATCACCGCCCTCAGCGCCAGCGGCGTCATCACGGGCTACCCCGACGGCACCTTCCGGCCGGAGGTCAGCATCTCCCGCGCCGAGCTGACGGCGCTGCTGACGCGGCTCCCTGACAACTGATTATTCCTTCCTTGTATAGATGTTCTATCTTTTATGCAGACGCGAAATTTGCGTCTGCATCTTTTTTTGCAAATACGAGCCGTTCGGCCAGGAGCCGGGGCGATTCATTTCCGTTTTCTCCCATTTTATATTTCCTGTCATTTTCCGACTGCTTTCTCCCGGGCGGCGAATTAAACTATAAAAGCCCGGCATGTGATACCGTTTTCAAGTTTAGGGAGTGATATTTTGAAAAAGGCGAAGAAAATCGGCATATTAGTCGTCTGCCTCGCCGTCCTGCTGACCACGGCCCTGTCGGCGGCGGGACAGGCCGCGGAATACAGGTTCAACATGTCCTACATATTTTTCAGCAATACATCGAACTACACCGCCATGGTGGACAACGCCCAGAACTCCTTAAGCGAGGTCGCGCCGAATTACTTCGCGCTGACCAAGGACGGCAATCTGACGCTGACGTCGTCGGTCAGCGCGACGTTTGTGTCGGACATGCACAGCCGCGGCATCACCGTCGTCCCCTACCTGTCCAACGACTGGTCCCGAGCCGTCGGCAAGGTCGCCCTGAGCAACCGGGAAAAGCTGGCCCAAAGCCTGGTGGAGGCCGTGCGCCGTTACGATCTGGATGGGGTCAATATCGATATCGAAAATGTCACGGTGAATGAGCGGGCGGCCTATGTGGATTTCGTCAAAACGCTCCGGGAGCTGCTGGAGCCCGGAAAAACGATCGCCGTTTCCGTGGCCGCCAATCCCTGGGGCGCCTCCGCCGGCTGGCAGGGCTCCTACGATTACGCGGGGCTCGGCGAATACTGCGATTACCTGATGGTCATGGGCTATGACGAGCATTATTACGGCGGGCCGGCCGGACCCGTTTCCAGTTATTCGTTTCTCGATAAATCCCTGAGCTACGCCGTCAGCGTCGTGCCGAAGGAAAAGGTGGTGCTGGGCCTCCCCTTTTACGGGCGCATCTGGTCAAACCGCGGCGGCTTTCCAAACGGCTACGGACTGACGAATCCCCAGATCGCCAAGCTCGTGAAAAATTACGGCGGCGCCGTCAGCTTCGACACGGCCAGCCAGTCCACAAAGGCCGTGATCACCGTCGGCCCCCGCGGCGTAAAGCCCATCGTCGGCGGACAGGCCCTCGCTGCGGGCACATATACGATCTGGTACGAAAGCGAACAGTCCATCAAAGCGAAGCTGGCGCTGGTGAACAAGTACGACATCAAGGGCACCGGCAGCTGGGCGCTGGGCCAGGAGTCGGACAACACCTGGAGCTACTATAAACTATGGCTCAACGACTGCACCTTTACGGACGTGGAGGGCAGCTGGGCCAAGGATTACATACTGAACGCGTACCTCAACAACTGGGTTACCGGCTACAGTGCCGACAACTTTTCCCCCGACGCGCCGCTGACGCGCTCCCAGGCCGCCGTGATCCTCGTCCGCCGCCTGGGACTGACGCCGGAAACAGACCCCGCCTACCGGTTTGACGACTGCGCGGGCAGCTGGGCGCAGGCCTATATCGAGACCGCCAGAAAATATCAGATCGTCACCGGCGTCGGCGATAACCTGTTCGACCCCGACAGGCCCGTGACGCGCCAGGAGCTGGCCGTCATGATCAACAATATCCTGACGTACCAGAATACGAACAGCATCAATATCTTCACCGACGTCACCCCGCTGACGAGCCCCTGGGCCTATAACGCGATCCAGGCCCTGTCCGCCGGGGGCGTCATCTCCGGCTACCCCGACGGGACATACAGGCCGGACAGCGACGTGACCCGCGCCGAGATGACGGTATTCATTTCCCATATGTCCGTCACGGTGCCGGTGACCGCTCCCGTCATTTCTCCCGCGGCATCCCCCGGCGCCGCGGGAGACCGGCCGGATATTACGCCGGCATCCGGGCCGATGACCTCATAAAAAGCGCGAAAAAACGCGCCTGCGAGGAATCATCATCTCCCCACCGGCGCGTCTTCTCGCGCTTATATGCTTTCGGTTCCTCCGGCCTTCTCGTCACCGGGCTGAGCCCTTCCCAGGTTTTCCGCCGCTTGGCCAGCAGCTCCCGCTTCTTCCGTTTGGACAGCTTGTCAAACGGCACGAACTTTTCCATAGCGTTCTCCTTTTATTGATTTATTACAGTTTAACAAACAGCTGCTCCGTTGTCAAACATACCCAGGAGGCGAACACAATTCGCCCCTACGATACATACCCGATTCCCCCGTAGGGGCGATCTGTGATCGCCATCCGCGTCTTATTCCCGCCACAGCCGCATCGTCAGGCAGCGCAGGCTGCCGCCGCCGGCCAGAAGCGCGTCGGGGTGGAAATGGATGAAGCGCACGCCCTCGTGTTCCAGCGTTTTGATCGTCGACGGCTCCAGTGAAATATCGTAATTGATGATCAGGCCCGGCTCCAGCGGGACGAACGACGAGCCCCAGCGCTGCTGCTCCTTGTCGGAGAGCGGAACGAGCGTCACGTGACGGCGCGCCATCCATTCCTTCAGCTCGATGGCGGACACGCCCGCCTTCGTGAAGAGATAGGTGTCTTGAAAGGCCGGCGGGTACCAGACCATCAGCTGCTCCGTCATACGGTTCAACACCATATCCGGGTGCATAAAGCGCCGCTCCTTGGGAATAACGGCGTAGATCACCTGGCTGAAATGCTCCAGGATAAAGCCGATGAATTTCCGGATCGACAGGCCGTTATGCCGCTCCGTGTCCGCCACGAAGACGGTGTCGCCGTCGATGAGCAGGCAGCCCTCGAAGCTGTCGCCCTCCGGCGGCTCGTAGAGCGTGGGGATGCCGAGGGCGTGCAGGGCCTCCCCCACGGCGATCTCCTCGTGGCAGCGCCCGCGGGACGCCATTTTGGACACGATGGCGCCGTGGGAGCTGACGACGGCGGTGTCGTGCAGATACGCCAGATTCGGCAGGCGCTCAACGAGCGCCGTGTTCTTCCTGACGAGGTCCGACAGCTGATAGACTATCACGCCGTTTGACTCCAGGAGCGCCTGATACTTCCGGTGCTCCTCCAGATAGCGGCCCACGTCGGGCACGTGATCAAACAGGAAGAATTCCCTGTTATCCTCAGTAATTTTTCCGATCGCCTTGTCCGGCCGGTGCAGCATCACGGCCTTCAGCCTGCCAAAATTTTCGATCCCGTATTTTTTAATGTGATTTTGTTTCACGGTATTTACGCCAATCCAAGCTTTTTCCGCTTCTCGCCGATGACCTTGCAGATACATTCCGCCGCGTCGAAGGGATCGTCCCCCAAGAGGACCTTTCCGCCCGTCACGTTTTCCACATCCTCGGTGAGGAGCTTCACAAGCTTCGTCGCGCCGGTGATGAACGGCACCGGGGAGAGATGCGTCGCCGCGCCGTAAGCCACGGCGAAAACGCCGTCGATCGTCGCCTTCTGCTCCATCCACTCCGGGGCTGTCACGGCGATGGGCAGGTCCGGGATATCGGCGTTCAGATGGTCGGCCAGCGCCGTGACGAGCATGGAAATGCGCCCCGTGTCCGTGCAGGTGCCGAAGCTCAGGACCGGCGGGATCTTCAAAAGGCCGCAGATTTCCTGAAGCCCGGGGCCCGCCATGCCGACGGCGTCCATATTGCACAGCCCGGCCACCTCCAGGGCATGGTTGCCGCACCCGGCGCTGACGACGAGAATATCCTGCCGGATGAGCTCCTTGACGAGTGTGACCGTGTTGTAGTCCTGCGGGCCGTTCCGAAGCGTCGAGCAGCTGGCCAGGGCCACGACGCCCTTCAGCTTGCCGCTGACGATGACGTCGGCCAGTGTGTCGAGCTGCCCGCCGAGAGCCTGCAGCACGGCCTCCGTGGAAAAGCCGGCGACAGCCTTCTGGACGATTTTCGGAACCTTGACGTCGATGGCGTCCCTTCGGAGCCCGAAATTCTCGATGGCCGCGTCGATGAGCCTGTCGGCCGTCACGCCGGCCTCGGCGGGATTGTACGGCATTTTCTGCGCGAGGTCCGGCATGTCGATGATCGAGCTGATGGCCACGGGCGTAAACTGATATTTCTCGGCGTACGCGCGGATGGCCGGCGGAGAGCAGTTTTCCTCCATGGCAAACACATCCACGGCGCCGGTGGCCAGCAGCGGCTCGATGGCCAGCCAGTCGCCCGTGAGCCCCGCGAACACCTCGTCTGTGTCGAACCGCTGCAAAAGCTCCTGCCCCGTTTCGATAGAGCCCACGATCCTCAGGCCGGCGGCGCCGGCTTTTTTCGCGCGCTCCTGGACCTGCGGCGTCCGCGCCATTTTCAGCGCCGCCACGGCGATCCAGGGCTGATGGCCGTTGAACACGATATTGACATACCTGGGGTCCATAATGCCGAGGTCGACATTGACCTCATGGGGATACGGCGTGCCGTAGAGGATATCCTGCACCATCTCCAGCCCGATCTGGGCGTTATAGATGGTGGCCAGCCCCAGGCGCAGGGCCTTCACCGCCAGGGAGACATAGTTGCCGTCCACGTTCGTCAGACAGCTGGCCACGCAGCTTTGCTCCTCGTGCTCGATGCCGGCGGGATAAATGCCGGCGCGGTGCCAGACGGGGATGCGCTTTTTCGGGGCGAAGGCCTCCACCATCAGATTCTCCTCGCCGTTTCCGATGCGCATCTGCGCCGTCAGCAGGTCGGCCAGCCGGGCCGCCATTTTGTTATTCGTCTGCGACAGTCCGATGCCGAGCTTCTGGCACATCCACCGGAGCTTGTCTGTATCCTTTATAGAAAACGGCGTCTTCCCCTCCGCCGTCGCCTTCAGCGTCCGAAAGGCCTCATAGGCGTGGTGGCCGTAAGTCCCGGCACCCATGATGTTGTGCAGCAGGAGCGTCCGCATGGCCATGGCGTCGGGACCGATGCCGCACACGCCCTTGTCCTGCCCCGTCTTTTCGCTGATCCGGCACGGCCCGTTGCTGCAAAGCTGGCAGCTCATGCCCTCAAGGCAGAATTTACACCGTATTTTTTCCTGCTGCGCATACCGGTCAAAGGTGTTCGTCAGGCCGTCCGCCCTGATGCGCTCCAGCATTTCCTCCACCGAATCATGGATGCTGACGCGGGGACTTTTCCGTTCCAATACCGTTTCTTTCATGATGTATTCCTCCCATCGTTTGCGAAGATAATGTAACCAAAAACGGCTTTTCTTATGAGGCGGCGCATTTCTTTCATAAATTTTGGAACAAACCCGCGAAAGCCGCCGTCATAAAGCCGTTCAATCAATCATGTATGGAGGTTCTCATGAAAAAGAAGATTATTGCCGGCGCGCTCGTCGCCCTGATGCTTCTGGCCGCGCTGCCGTTCTCGGCGCTTGCCGCCCCGGGCGGGAGCTTTGCCTATACCGACGTCTCAAACGCCTGGTACACGGATGCCGTCGCGGGATACGGCTACGATGATATTTTCTCCGACGGGAGCGGCCTGTTCAAGCCGGCGCAGCAGATCACCCGTATGGAATTTGCCCGGAGCCTGTACAAGGCGCTCGGCATCACCATCAACTATTTCGCCGCACCCGATATCGCCGATGATTTCAACGACGTGAAGAGCACCGACCCGGGCGCCGGCGCGCTCATCGATCTGGTCACGGCCGGGATCGTGGAAAAGGGCGGCAGCTTCAACCCGAACGCGCCGCTGAACCGCGACGTCATGGTCCACTGGATCATGAACGCCCTGGAATACAAGACAGACGGCAATTATGTGATACCGATGGTAAAGCCCGTGCCCTTCAGCGACGATGATAAGATCACGGATGCTTACAGAAACGAAATCTATTCCGCCGTGGTCCTGAAGCTGGCCTTCGGCAAGGGCGGCAATGTGTTCGACCCGAAGGCGGGCGCCACCCGCGCCGAAGCCGTTGTCGTCATCTCCAGGCTTATGGGCCTTCTCGACAGCTACAGCGAACCCGACGGCCAGTCGGTCGCCGTCACCGCCGGAGCGGAGGAAGAGAACGGCGCGCTGGTGATGCGCCTGACCATCGCCAACGGCACCGATAAAGCCGTCTCGATCTCTCACGGCGGCCAGAAGTTCGACTTCAAGCTGTTCAACCAGAAGGGCGAAACGGTCTATGTCTGGTCTCAGGACAAATCCTTTATCATGATTCTCGACACCACAGTGATCGACCCCGGCCAAAGCGTCGTCTACACGGCAACGCTGGACAAAGACGCCTACGCCGCCGTCAAGCCGGACGTCGCCGCCATGAAAGCCTACATCACCGGCACCTCCGACGATTTCAAGATCGACGAAGCGGGCTACACCGGCACCATCACGGCAGAAAAAACCAACTGATTAACAACCGCCAAACACAAAGTCCGCCTTTCGGCGGACTTTTGTCTTATTTAAGCGGCTTTTCGCATTACGGGAATCAGGACGCGTCACAAACGGCGGAATCTCTCCGCGACGGCCCTGTTCCCCTTTTCCGGATCGATGCCCATCCCGGCAAGAACGGCGAGCTCGTCGTCCGTCCCCTGCCCCTGGCGTACCATCCAGGCGCCGCAGTCGCTGCCGGAGGCGATCGGAACGCCCCTGGCATAAGCCTCGGCCAGAACCCTTCTCTGCGCCTCGTGGATTTTCCGCATGGTGTCGCCGGAATAACGCCCCGTATCGATGAGATTGTAAACGGCCACGCAGGTCGGCACCCAGACGGCGCCCGTCTGCAAAAAATAATCGATCACATCGCCGTCCGGCCAGAACCCGTGCTCGACACTGTCGACGCCGGCCTCCAATGCCGCCTTGATATTGTCCGCGCCATTCACATGAGCCATGACACTAAAGCCCTCGCCATTTGAAATTTTAACGGCTTCCCTCAATTCCGGGCCGCTGAAAACGGGCCCCATGATCCTGCCCCCGTCGTCAAAGTCCAGCATGCCGGAGACCGTGAGCTTGACGAAATCGGCGCCCTGCGCCTTCGCCTCGAGAATGAGCGCGTGAAACTCCCGCATGTTTTCAAAGCTCCGGCCGTACATGGACCCGTAGTAGCCCGCCTTGTGCGATATAAAGACGGGCGTGCGGTAATCGACGCCGTACTCCCCCGCGATCTTCTTCGCGAAGGCGGACACCATGTACTTGTCCCCGCCGTCCCTGTAAAATCCAATGCCGTGCGCGGCGACAGTCTTCAGCGCCTTATGGACATAAGCCGCGTCAATCCCGCCTTTATGCCGCGCCATCGCCTCCTGATAGCTGACCCCGTCGGCGATGATATGTCCGTGACATTCATATTTCATCGGTCTAAAAACCCCTTATTTGCAAGCCATTCAACAGAAGACCGGCAGCTGTCCCGTATCTCCAGGGTCAGCGTCGCGTCCGGCGCGCCGCCGGCCAGGATATGCAGCAGCGCCTCCAGGTCCATGTCTCCGTCGAAGAGCGGATCGTGCGAATCCGGCCAGCCGCGGTTATTGTGCAGATGAGCGTGGCCCAGGTACGGGACGACGGCGCGCGCCCATTCCTCCATGGTGACGTCTTTTTTCGTGATGTTGGCGTGGCCGACGTCGAGGCAGAGCCTCAGGCGCGGGTCGCCCACGCCCTTCACCACGTCGATCAGCATAAACGGCTCGTCCTCCAGCACGTTTTCCAGCACGACCGTCAAATCCGCCGGTTTATCCGACAGGAATTCCTGCCAGAACTCCACGGAGCGATCCACAAAATATTGCTTAAAGTATACAAACGGCACATATCCCGAGTGGGCCACGATTCGCCGGATGCCGTAGCCCGCCGCCAGCTCGTACGCCTGCCGGTACCGCCTTTTGGCGATGTCCAAGACGAGCGGATCGATGGCCGCCGGGCAAAGCTCGTTAAACGCGGCGTGCAGGACCAGCCTGTCCGCGCTCTTCATCTTTTCCCGCGCAACGGCGTCCCATTCGTTAAAATCCGCGTCCATATTGCTGGCCGTGCAGAACTCGGCCAGCTCCAGGCCAAGCCCGTATTCCGCCGCCACCGGCGCCGCGTCTCCGGCCACGGTGGACAGATAAACCCGGTTAGAAATATTCTTATCATTCATATAGTTAGTCACCTCAAAAGCAGCTTCACCGTAACACGATTTCCCGGTGTTGTCAACAAACGCGCCCGCCCGGTCCGTGACGCCGGGGAGACGGTATCCCTTGCCGTACCGCAGCTGTAGGGCGGGGGCTTGCTCCCGCCGCTCCCCGCCGGCGCGGCTATACCTCTGCCGGGGCGGGCGGGCGCCCGCGCTCTTGACAAAATGGGCCGATATGTTAAACTGAGAGGACAAACATTCGGGCGACGGGAAGTCGGGTGAAAATCCCGCGCGGAGCCGCCGCTGTATGGGTACCAGCACGTTTCATACGCCACTGTGGCTTCCATGGGAAGGCGAAACGCTGCCACGACGCCCGAGCCAGAATACCGGCCGCCTGAATTATGCGCACAAAGCTGACGGACATTTGGCTGACGTGAAATTGCAATAGTGCTCTTTTCGCCTCTCCGTCATGCGGAGAGTTTTTTATTTGGCGCTTATTTTGCAAAGAGGATAAACTTATGAATTACTCCGAACTGAACAATCAGATACCGAAGCCGGATGCCGCGGCGCGGGCGCGGGCGCAGGCCCACTGGGACAGCATCGCCAAGCCGCTGAACAGCCTGGGCCTCCTTGAGGACGCGGTGGTCACCCTCGCCGGCCTGGCGGGATCGCCCAACGTCCGGCTGGACAGGCGCGGCGTCCTCGTCCTCTGCGCGGACAACGGGGTCGTCAGGGAGGGCATCTCCCAGTCCCCCAGCGACATCACGCTCCTGGTGGCCGAGAACCTGACGAAAAAACAGACCTCCGTCTGCCGGATGGCCAAGGTGGCCGACGCCGATGTCATCCCCGTCGACATGGGCATGATCAAAAAGCTCAGCAACCCCCTGCTCCTGGACCGCCATATTGCCGACGGCACGCAAAATATCGCCGAGGGTCCCGCCATGACGCTGCAGCAGGCCGAAAAAGCCATCGAGGCCGGTATCGGGCTCGTCAAGGACTGCCGGGAGCAGGGCTATGACATCCTGGCCACCGGCGAGATGGGCATCGGCAACACCACGACCTCCAGCGCCGTCGCCGCCGTTTTGTTACATAGGCCGGTGGAGGAGGTGACGGGCCGCGGCGCCGGCCTGTCCGACGACGCGCTCAGGCGCAAAATCGACGTCATTGAAAAAGCCATCCACGTCAACCGGCCGGACCCGGACGACGCGCTGGATATCCTCATGAAGCTCGGCGGCTTTGACATCGCCGGCATGACGGGGATTTTCATCGGCGGCGCGCTGTACCGTGTGCCCATTATCATCGACGGGATCATCAGCGCGGTGAGCGCGCTGATCGCGGCGCGTCTCTGCCCCGCCGCCAAAGCCGCGATGCTCGCCAGCCACGTCTCGGAGGAGCCGGCTGCCAAAATGCTGCTGGACACGCTGGACCTCCGCCCGATGATCACGGCCGGGATGCGCCTCGGCGAAGGCACCGGCGCCGTCACTCTCCTGCCGCTTCTGGATATGGCCCTCGCCGTCTACCACGGCTCGTCCTCGTTCTCCGATATCGGCATGGACGCGTACAAGCCGCATCAATAGTGCTCTTATGCCGTTCCGGCACTTACGTCATTCCCATCATCCTTATTCCTCGGCTATCTCATTCCTTCGCACTCTTATGTCATTCCCGCGAAGGCGGGAATCCATATCCATCGCACAAGGAACGTAGATTCCCGCCTTCGCGGGAATGACAAATTAAGAGCGGTACATGACAATGTTGAAGTGTGAAGGACAGTATTGAAGCGGTACATGACAAGGTTGAAGTGCGAAGGGCAATGTTGAAGTGGGACGGACAATGTGAAAGGAAAGAAATTTCAATGCGTACATTGGTGATCGGCGGGGCGGCCTGCGGCAAAAGTGAATACGCGGAGGCCCTGGCCGTCCGGAAACCCGTGCCGCGCTATTATGTCGCCACGATGATGCCCTTTGACAGCGAGGACGTCCGGCGGATCGAAAAGCACCGGGCCCAGCGCGCGGAAAAGGGCTTTCACACCATGGAGCGGTACACGGACCTGCGGGGGCTTCTCCTGCCCGAACGCGGGACCGTGCTGCTGGAATGCCTCGGCAATCTCACGGCCAACGAGCTCTTTGCGGAAAACGGCGCTCGTGAGGACGCGCTCGGCGCCGTCCTCCGCGGCGTAGAGGCGCTGGAGGTCCAGTGCGGCGACCTCGTCGTCGTCACCAACGACGTCCACTCCGACGGCGGGGCTTATGAGGCCGAGACGCGCCGCTATATCGAAACGCTGGGGAATATCAACAGGGCGCTGGCCGCGCGCTTTGAGTGCGTGGTCGAGCTTGTCTGCGGTATACCGCTCCCGGTGAAGGGAGTCCTGGCATGAATTTGGTACGGTCGTTTGTCACGGCTTTCTCGATGTTCTCCAAGCTCCCCGTCCCGACGCTCAAGTGGCGGGACGACAACATGCGCTATATGCTGGCGATGTTCCCTTTCGTCGGCGCTGTCGTCGGGCTCTTCGTCTGGGCCTGGCTCTGGATCAGCGAGGCTCTGGGCTTCGGCGCCCTCCTCCGGGCCGCCGGGCTGACGCTCCTCCCCGTCGCCGTGACGGGCGGCATCCATCTGGACGGCTTCTGCGACACGTCGGACGCCCTGGCCAGTCACGCGCCTGCCGAGCGCAAGCGTGAGATTTTGAAAGACCCGCACACGGGCGCCTTTGCCGTCATCAGCGTCGTGGCTTACCTTATCCTGTATTTCGCGCTGAGTACGGAGCTGCAAGTCTCCGCGCGCACGCCCCTGCTGCTGGGCGCCATGTTCGTGCTCAGCCGGACGCTGTCCGGCCTGTCCGTGCTGCTGTTCGCGCCGAACGGCGGGAAGGGGCTTTTGAGCACCTTTAAGAACGCGGCTGAAAAGCAGGTCTCCGTCGCCATCCTCGCCGTTTTCTTCCTGCTGTGTCTTGCCGGCCTGCTCCTCACGGACCTGTACCTGGGCGCGGCGATGATTGCCGCCGCCGTGTTGTGCGTTCTATATCTCTTCTTCATGGCGCGCCGGCAGTTCGGTGGCATGAGCGGCGATCTAGCGGGCTATTTCCTGCAGCTGGGCGAGCTTTGCATGCTCGCCGCCATGATTTTGATTCAAAAGGTGGTTTTTCAGTGATACTCGTCATCGGCGGTCTTGCCTCCGGCAAACGGGACTATGTCAAAAAGGAATTCGGCTTTACGGACGCGGATATGGCCGACGCCGCGCTGGACGGCCGCCCCGTGGTCTATAATCTTCAAAACCTCGTTACGGCGTCGCTTTCGTCTGTTGACGGGCTCCTTCCGGCGCTGCTTTTAAAAAAGGTCGTCATCTGCAACGAGGTCGGCAGCGGCGTCGTGCCCATAGACAAAACGGAGCGCGGCGCGCGGGAGGCCACGGGCCGGCTCTGCGTGGGCCTTGCCGAGAAAGCGGAAAAGGTCATTCGGATTTGCTGCGGCATTCCGTCCGTCATCAAGGGGTAGCCCATGGATATTATTTTAGTGCGCCACGGCAAAACGGAGGGCAACTTGTTCAGGCGCTACAGCGGCCGGACGGACGAGCCGCTCTGCCGGGAGGGCGTCGAGCACGCCAAGGCCTCCGGCGCCGACCAAACCGTCCCGCGCGTTTACGTCAGCCCGATGCGCCGCGCGCTGGAAACGGCGCGTATCAAATTCCCCAACGCGGCGCAGACCGTCTGCCCGGACCTCCGGGAGATGGACTTCGGCGATTTCGAGGGCAAAACGGCCGACGAGCTCCAAAACGACGCCGACTACACGAAATGGGTCGAATCGAACTGCACGCTCCCCTGCCCAAACGGCGAGCAGATGGACGCGTTTGCCGACAGGATCTGCCGGGCCTTCGACGGGATCGTTCGGGAAAGCATTGAAAATAACGACAACCGGCTCGTCGTCGTCGCCCACGGCGGCAGCATCATGGCGATCCTCTCCCGGTACGGCAGGCCGGAGCGGCAATACTACGATTGGTACGTCGACAACTGCTGCGGCTACCGCGCGCGGCTGGACGGCGCGGCGTGGGAGACAGAACCGGTCCTGTCCGACTGCGAAAAATTCGAAACGCTCCCGTAGGGGCAAGCCTTGCGTTTGTCCTGCGGCATGAATGTATTGCACAACGAAAGCGGGCAGACACGAGGTCTGCCCCTACGTCATTAAATTCTGCATAATCATTTCCCAAGGAGGAATTTATATGTCAAAAGGTCTCATCCATGTGTATTACGGTTACGGCAAAGGCAAAACGACGGCTGCCCTGGGGCTGGCGCTCCGCGCCGCCGGCTGCGGGCTCAAGGTAGTGATCGTGCAGTTCCTGAAGGACTCGAACACCGGAGAGCTGAATGCGCTCAAGCTCTTGCCGAACGTCACCGTCCTGCGCGGCACGGCGGCCAGGGCCTTTACGCGCGATATGACGCCCGAGCAGCTGGCGGAAACGCGGAAAATCCAGAACGCCAACTTTGAAAAGGCGCTCGAGCTGGTGGGCTCCGGCGAGTGCGGCCTGCTGATCCTGGACGAGGCGCTGGACGCGTACCAGCTGGGCCTTCTGGACAAGGCCGCGTTTCTGGACCTTGTGTGCCGCAAGCCCGACAGCCTGGAGCTCGTCATCACCGGCCACAGGCCGGACGAGGAAATCCTCGGCCGCGCCGATTATGTTACCGAGATGGTGAAGGTCCGCCACCCGTACGACAGCGGGATCTCCGCCCGGCGCGGGATCGAATTCTGAGCGTCCGCATGAAATTGACACGCGGCGTGCTTTTATGTTAGAATTGAGGCAAATATAAAAAAAGGACTCGATGGCAATGGAGAAAAATAATATCTGGGATAAACCCTGGAGAGGCCGCGGATAACGGCTTTCTTGGGGTTTATATTTTTTAGGCTGTTTTTCGCTCCAGTCGCCGGAGCCCGCAGCAGGAGATAATTCAGTATGGATCTAAAAACGTTCTTCAAGGAAAACCCGCGTTTTGCCATCGCCTTTTCCGGCGGAGTGGATTCGGCATACCTTTTGTATGCGGCGTCCGAGGCCGGCTGCGACGTCAAAGCCTATTATGTCAACACGAATTTTCAGCCGCAGTTCGAGCTGGATGACGCGAAGAAATTCGCGTACCTGACCCAGGCGCCCATGATGATCGAGAAGCTGGACGTTATGAGCTGCCCCAAGATCGTCGGTAACGGGGCAGACCGCTGCTATCACTGCAAGAGGGCCATTTACACGCGCCTTTGGGAGCTCGTCCGCGCCGACGGCTTCGATATGCTGTGCGACGGGACGAACGCCACCGACGACGCCAGCGTGCGCGCCGGCATGAGCGCGCTCTCCGAGCTGGGCGTCCGTTCCCCCCTGCGGGAGTGCGGGCTCCCGAAAAGCGCGGTCCGCCGCCTGTCCTGCGAGGCCGGGCTGTTCACCCATGACAAGCCGTCCTACGCCTGCCTGGCCACCCGCATCCCGACGGGAACGGAGATCACGGAGGAGCTTTTACAAAAGGTCGAGCAGTCGGAGCACGCGCTCCACGGGCTCGGCTTCAGCGATTTCCGCATCCGCTATCTCGACGGGTCAGCGAAAATTCAGATTCCCGAGAGCCAGTTCAAAATGATCGTCGATAAGCGGAAAAAGATCATCGACGCCGTCTCCCCGTATTTTGAGCATGTTCTCGTCGATCTCATGCCGCGCAAAACGGAGGTCTGACATGGAACCCGAGAAGCTTCTCAGCCTCCTGGACAGCGTCAAAAACGGTGAGGTCTCACCGGAAGACGCGCTCCTGAGGCTCAAAATGGAGCCCTTTGAGGATATCGGCTACGCCAAGGTCGACCACCACAGGAGCCTGCGGCACGGTATTCCCGAGGTGATCTACGGCGCCGGCAAAACGCCGGAGCAGATCGCCGGCATCATCACGGCGCTTAAAAATCACGGCAATACGAATATCCTTGTCACGCGCCTCACGCCGGAAAAAGCGGACGAGCTTCATAAGCTGATCGCCGTCGACTACGACCCCGTTTCCCGCGTCGCCATTCACGGGCGGAAGTTTGAGGCGGCAACCAAGGGCTATATCGCCGTCGTCGCCGCCGGGACGAGCGACCTGCCCGTTTCGGAAGAGGCCGCCGTCACCGCCGAAGCGTTCGGCAACAAGGTGGAGCGGCTGTACGACGTGGGCGTGGCCGGGTTGCACCGCCTGCTGAGCCGGCTTGACGTGCTGATGACCGCCAAGGTCGTCATCGCCGTGGCGGGCATGGAGGGCGCGCTGGCCACCGTTGTGGGCGGGCTCGTGTCCTGCCCCGTTATCGCCGTTCCCACCAGCGTCGGCTACGGCGCCAATTTCGGCGGCCTGTCTGCGCTCTTGTCCATGCTCAACTCCTGCGCGGGAAACGTCAGCGTCGTCAACATCGACAACGGCTTCGGCGCGGGATATCTGGCCAGCCTCATCAATCATATCGGGGAGTCTGAACGATGAAACTCTATATTGAATGCAATATGGGCGCGGCGGGCGACATGCTCATGGGCGCGTTGCTGGAGCTCCTGCCCGACAGGGACATCTTTCTCCAGCGGATGCGGAGCCTGGGCCTGCCCCGCGTCGATATCGGCTGCGATTTTATGACCAAATGCGGCGTCACCGGCACAAAGATGCGCATCCGCATCGGCGGCGAGGAGGAATCAAGCCACGACGCTTTCACCGATGCCCCCGACGCTCCTGAAAGCCGCCCAGATCACGAGCCTCCCCGCGAGCATGAGCATTCCCATGCGCATGAACATGACGAACATGAGCATGAGCACGAGCATACACACGAGCACACGCACGGCGGGGATGTCCACGCGCACGCCCATTACAGCTATAACGACATCTGCGAGATCATCAAGAATCTCGATCTGGCCGAAAACGTGAAGGACCACGCGCTGGCCGTATACAAGCTCATCGGCGAGGCCGAGGCCGCCGTCCATGGCGTGCCGCTCGGCGAGATCCGTTTCCACGAGGTCGGATCCTTCGACGCCATCGTCGACATCGTCGGCTGCTGCCTGTTGTTTCAGATGCTCGGCGTGACGAATATCGAGGCCTCGCCGGTGCATGTGGGCTCCGGCTTTGTCCGCTGCGCCCACGGCATCCTGCCGGTGCCCGCCCCCGCGACGGCGCATATCCTGCAGGGGGTGCCGATCTACGGCGGGAAAATAAATGGCGAGCTTTGCACCCCCACGGGCGCGGCGCTTCTCAAGCACTTCGTCCGCCGGTTCGGCGACATGGAACCGATGGCCGTCACAAAGATCGGCTACGGCATGGGCGCAAAGGATTTCGAGGCAGCCAACTGCGTTCGCGCCTTTCTGAGCGACAGGCCGGAAACAAAGGATACCGTCTCGGAGCTCCGCTGCAATCTGGACGACATGACGCCCGAGGCCATCGGGTATGTGACGGAGCTGCTGCTCTCCCGCGGCGCGCTGGACGTTTTTACGACGCCGATCACCATGAAAAAAAGCCGCCCCGCCGTCATGCTCACCTGCCTGTGCGCGCCGGACGACAAAAACGAAATGTCGCGCCTCCTGCTGGAGAACACGACGACGCTGGGCATCCGGTACGAAACGCTGAAGCGCGATGTGCTGGACAAGACGTCCTACAAGGTCAAAACGATTTACGGCGATATCCGTATCAAGTCCGCCAGGGGCTACGGCATCGTCAAGGAAAAACCGGAATACGACGACGTCCGCGCGGCCGCCGCCGCCCACAACGTCCCCTTTTCCCGGGTCTACGCCGCGGCCGCCGCCGAAATGAAATCCGTTCAGGGGCAGTAACCCAAACTAAACATCAAAAAGCAAAAGATTCTTCGGGCTTTCAGCCCCGAAGAATCTTTTTTGTTTTTTACTCCCCGACAGACAGCTCCAGAAAGCCGACCGTAAAGGGCAGATGCTCAAATTTTTTACTGCCTGTTGGCACACAGCCGTTTTTTATGTACCACTCCTTTAAAATCCCGTTCTCCTCGATGATCGCGATCCCCAGCTTATGGGCGCCCATTTCCTTTGCCTTTTCCCTGGCAAAATCCAGGAGCGCCGTCCCATACCCGCGGTGCCGGTATTCCGGCACGACGGAGATCTTCTCCAGATAAAACGTCCCGTTCCCGGCGTTCTCCAGCTGCATGAAGCCGACAATGCGGTCATCCTCCGTGAGCGCGTACATGAGATTGCCCTTCGCCCTATCGGCTATGAGCCTTTCTGTTTTGATATACGCCCCGTTCGTCGGCACCCTTTCCTCCGTCAGCCCGAAATCGTCCGCCACCGTCTGAAACCCCCGCCGGATTACCTCCGCGCACCGGTCCAGCTCGCCGTCATGAACCTCTCTGATGTCTGCCATAATGGCCTCCCTCCGTCTCAGAATATCTGCGCCTGTTTCTGCCAGTATAAACCAGCCGGCGCATTTGGTCCATATAATTTTGCGGGACCGCGCGCCCAGGGACGCCTGGCGGGAGAAAAATCCCTCTTGACACGCTCCCTATTATTCCTTATTATTACCTTATAGGTTACATTAAGGAGCACCTCAACCATGGACAATGCGTACTATACGGTAGAGCAAATCTCAAAAATGCTGGATATGCACCCCAAGACGATACAGCGGTATATTCGCGAGGGGAAGCTGCACGCGGTAAAAATCGGCAAAGGGTGGCGGGTGGCGGGCCACGACCTTTCGGTTTTTACCGAAAACGCCGCAGCGCCCCAGGCGGCGCGGACCGGGATGGATACCGGCGTTTCCGCGACGGCGTCTTCCGTTGTCGACATCCGCGTTCCCCTCAGGGACGAGGCCGTCCGCATCATGAACGCGCTGACAGCGGTGTTAAACGCAAAACCGCCCGAATTCGGGCGGTCTTCCATGCAGGCACAGTTTATCGAAGAGGAATTCAAGCTGCGCGTCACCCTCTGGGGCGGCGCGCGGTTCACGGCGGCCATGCTGGAGACCGTCGCCTTTTTGACGGAGCAAAACGATGGCGATGAACCTAAATAACGTGAAAGGAGCGTCATGATGAATACCATTGTTAAAAACGGCGTGACCATCTCCGTGGCCGACAGAACACTCAGGCTTGAAAGCGTTCAGGATATCCTCGATCTTATCGTCTCGGCATCCTTTATGGCACACAGCGCCGGCGTCGTCGTGTTCAGGGAGACCCTGCCGGAGCGCTTCTTTGACCTGAAGTCGGGGCTGGCGGGCGACATGCTGCAGAAGTTCTCCAACTATAACCTCAGGCTCGCCATCGTCGGCGATTTCTCCGGATACACGAGCAAAAGCCTGAAGGACTTTATCTATGAGTGCAACAAGGGCCGCCTGATTTTTTTCAAGCCCGACCTCGAAGCCGCCGCCGATGCCCTGTCATCCGTTTGACACAATCATAGCTTCTTTATACGAGGTATCGGTCGGAGCCCAATCGGGCCACAGGGCCGAGACCCTTCAATCGGACCATGGGGCGAAGCCCCAACCGGAGCCACAGGACCGAAACCCTTCAATCGGACCATGGGGCAAAGCCCCAACCGAGGTCACAGGGGCGGAGCCCCTCAATCCGGACACGGGGCAAAGCCCCAACCGGGGTCACAGGGGCGGAGCCCCTCAACTGGGGCATGGGGCGAAGCCCCATACCTTTTTGGGGCGGGTGGGCGGGAATTCTAACCGGCGATGATCTTCTTCAGCAGCTCCTCCGCCTCGATGGCGTTGGCGCGGCCCCTGGACTCCCGCATGACGGCGCCGACGAGCGCCTTGATGGCCTTCTCCTTGCCGGTGCGGTAGTCGTCCACGGACTTTGAGTTTTCGGCAACGGCCCGCAGGCAGAGCTCGTTGAGCGCACCGGCATCGAACCCGGCCATGTCCTCCTCGGAGATAAAGTCCGTGGCAGGCTTCCCCGTTTCAAGCATCTGGGAAAAGACGCGCTTGGCGATGTTGCGGCTGAGCTTGCCCCCCTCAAGGAGCTTTACCAGCTCGTTTAACTGGGCGGCCGAAACAGCAGGCGACCAGTTCTCGCGCTCGGCCTCGGTGGGAATGAGGCTGAACATCTGCGTCACCATGAACGTCGCCGCCGTCTTGGGGCTTTCGCAGCCCTCGGAGGCTGCTTCGAAATACTCCGACACCTTTCTGTATTTCGTCAGGAGGCGCGCGTCGGCCTCCGGTACGCCGAGCGCCGATATATACCGCTCCCGCTTGGCGTCTGGCAGCTCGGGCAGGCCGTCCCTGAGTCTCTGCAATACGTCTTCCGGAATGATGACGGGGACGATATCAGGCTCCGGGAAGTAGCGGTAATCGTCCGCGTTTTCCTTGCCCCGGAGGCTGCTCGTCTCGCCCGTGTCGGCGTCGAAATGGCGCGTTTCCTGCTCGACGGCGCCGCCTGCTGAAAGCAGCTCCTCCTGCCGGTCAAATTCGTGCGCGATGGCGGCGGCGACCGACGTAAAGGAATTGAGGTTCTTGATCTCGGCGCGGACGCCGAATTTTGTTTCGCCCTTCGGCCGCAGCGAGATATTCACGTCGCAGCGCATGGACCCCTCCTGCATGCGGCAGTCGGACACGCCCACGGCCCGCAGGATGGTCTGCAGCTTTTCAAGATATTCGGTGCACTCCTCGGCGCTGCGGAAATCGGGCTCCGAGACGATCTCGATGAGCGGCACGCCCCCGCGGTTGTAGTCGATGAACACCGCCCCGCCCTGGTGGACGAGCTTGCCGGCGTCCTCCTCGATGTGGATGCGCGTCAGGTTGATGCGCCTGCCGCCGGAGAGCTCGACCCAGCCGCCCTCGCACAGCGGCTGCTCGTATTGGGAAATCTGATACGCCTTCGGCAGGTCGGGATAGACATAGTGCTTGCGTGCCATGACCGACTGCGTGTTGATGCCGCAGTTGAGCGCGAGCCCCGCCGTCGCGGCGTACTCGATGACGCTTTTGTTCAAAACGGGCAGGCTGCCCGGCTGGCCCGTGCAGACGGGGCAGCAGTGCGTGTTCGGCGCGCCGCCGAACTGCGTTGTGCAGCCGCAGAAGATTTTCGTCTTTGTTGAGAGCTCGACGTGCGTTTCGAGCCCGATGACCATTTCGTACGTCACAGCAGCACCCCCATATCCGCCGTTTTCAGATGGCTCCCCTCCGTCTCGCGCTCGAACGCCAGAGACGCGTTTAAGACGACGTCTTCGCTGAACTTGTCCCCGATCAGCTGCATGCCCACCGGCAGCCCCTTTCCGTCATGGCCGCAGGGCAGCGAAACGGCGGGCAGTCCCGCGATATTGACAGAGCACGTGCAGATGTCCGTCTGGTACATCTGTACTGGCGTCATGCCGGCGCCGGACTTGAGCGCCGTGACCGGCACCGTGGGCGTCAGCAGGACGTCGCACCTTGAAAACATTTTGGAAAACTCGTTTTTGATGCTCTTTCTCAAAAGCTGCGCCTTGTTGTAATACGCGTCGTAATACCCCGCGCTGAGCACGTACGCCCCCAGAAGGATGCGCCGGCGGACCTCCTGGCCGAACCCCTCGCTGCGGGTGCGGCAGATGAAGTCGTTGAGGTCGTCGAATGCCGATGCACGGTGCCCGTAACGGAGGCCGTCGTAGCGCCCGAGATTGGACGACGCCTCGGCGCAGGCGATGATGTAATACGTCGGCAGGACATATTTGAGCAGCGGGAACTCCAGCTCGACGAGCTCGGCGCCAAGCTTTCTATACAGGTCAACCGCCTCGTCCAGCGGTCTCCGGACCGATTCCGGGAGGCCGTCAAAAAACTCCTTGGCAAGGCCGATCCTGAGACCCCGGACGCTGCCGGTGAGCTTGTCGGAAACAGGCTCTGATCCCTCGCTGGTCATGTCCAGCGGGTCCTTGGCGCAAATCTCGTCAAAGACAGCGGCCGCGTCCTCGGTGCAGGCCGCGATGGGGCCGATCTGGTCCAGGGACGAGCCATAGGCGATGAGTCCCCGCCGGGAGACTGCGCCGTACGTGGGCTTGAGGCCGACAAGGCCGCAGAAGGAGGCAGGCATGCGGATACTGCCGCCGGTGTCGGAGCCAATGCCGTAGACGGCCAGGTTCCCCGCCACCGCCGCCGCCACGCCGCCCGAGCTGCCCCCGGCCACATGGCCCAGGTTGCGCGGGTTTTTCGCGCCGCCGAAATAAGAGTTTTCGCAGGTGGAGCCCATGGCGAATTCGTCCATGTTCCCCTTGCCGATGATGACGGCGTTCTGCCCTTTCAGGCTCTCCCATACGGCGGCGTCATAAATGGGCGTGTAATCCTCCAGCATGCGCGAGGCGCACGTGGTCCGAAGGCCCTTTGTGGAAATGTTGTCCTTCAGGCAGAACGGGATGCCCTCCAGGGGCTGGAGCTCCTCGCCCTTTTGTATCTTCTTGTCCACGTCGTCGGCGGTCTTCAGCGCCGCCTCCCGCGTTAGGGTGATGTAGGCCGTCAGCTCCGGGTTCAGCTCCTCGGCGGCTTTCAAAAATCGGACGGTCAGCTCGCGGCAGGTGATTTCCTTGCACTTTAAAAGATGCCTGACGTTTTTGATCGTGTTCATCAGATCAGGCCTCCCCGCTGGCGCGCCACAAAGAAGCCGTCCTGCCGCTCTCCGGCGTTTTTCAGTATCTCCTCCGCCGGGTACGACGGCCGGCAGACGTCCTCCCTGAAGCGCCAGGACGCCTCGCCCCCGGCCTCCTCCGGCAGGTCGACGGCCGCCTGCGCGATCGTATCGGCAAACTCCAGCACATTGTCGATATCGCGCCGGAGCGCCTCCACGTCCTCGCCGTCCAGCGACAGCTTCGCCAGCGCGGCGATCTTTTTCAGTTCATCGACTGTGATCATAAAATCACTATCCTTTTTTATTTTACATGCCTTGCGGCGGCGGATGGCCAACGGCCATCCCTGCGATAAATCGTATATCCTACGCAGCGGCGGGCGACTCGTGAATCGCCCCTACGTTGTATATCGAGACACCTCACCAGCCCAAATGAGGTCCGGGGCAGAGCCCCGATGGGGTTTGGGGCGGAGCCCCCTATGCCTCTATCGGGCGGGTGGGTGGGCTTATCTTATTTTGACGTGCACTTCCCTGAGCTGATGCTCCGTGACCTCGCAGGGAGCGCCCATCAAAAGGTCCTGGGCGTTGCCGTTTAGGGGGAAGGCGATGACATCGCGGATCGTCTCCTCACCAGCCAGCAGCATGACCATACGGTCGATGCCGGGGGCCATGCCGGCGTGGGGCGGCGCGCCGTACTGGAACGCCGTATAGAGGGCGCCGAACCGCTCCTCCAATACCTCCTCGGAATATCCGGCGATGGCAAAGGCCTTTTTCATGATCTCGGGCGAATGGTTCCGCACGGCGCCGGAGGAAAGCTCCACGCCGCTGCAGACGACGTCGTACTGATACGCGACGATCTCCAGCGGATTTTTCGTCTCCAGCGCCTCCAGTCCGCCCTGAGGCATGGAAAACGGATTGTGCGTGAACCCGACGGCGTTCGTCTCCGGGTCGCGCTCGTACATGGGGAAGTCGACGACAAAGCAGAACTCAAACGCGTCCGTGTCGATGATATTGAGGTTTTCGCCCAGCCAGGTGCGGATGAGGCCGGCAAACCTGTCGGCGGCGCCGGGCGCGTCGCTGATGAAGAAGAGCGTCTGCCCTTCCTTGATATCGCAATGGCCGATCAGATATTTCTTCTGCTCCTCCGAAAGGAACTTTTCGATGGGGCCCTTGAAATTGCCCTCGCTGAGCGTGATGTACCCCAGGCCCTTCATGCCGATAGAGGTGGCGTACTTCAGCGAATTTTCAAAGAAGCTGCGGGTGCAGCCGGAGCAGTCGGCCACGATCCCGCGGACCGGCTTGTTTTTAAAGGCGGCAAATTCCACCCCTCTGAAGAAGTCGGTCAGGTCGCAGATGACGAGCGGATTGCGGAGGTCGGGCTTGTCGCAGCCGTAGTGGAGCATCGCCTCGGCGTAGGTGATGCGCCGAAACGGCGGCTTTGACACGCGCTTATCGGAAAATTTCGTAAACGTGTCGTACAGCACCGTCTCGGCGACGGTCAATACGTCCTCCTGCTCGGCGAACGCCATTTCAAAGTCCAGCTGGTAAAACTCGCCCGGCGAGCGGTCGCCCCGGGCATCCTCGTCCCGGAAGCAGGGTGCGACCTGAAAATATTTCTCAAAGCCGGACACCATCAGCATCTGCTTGAACTGCTGGGGCGCCTGCGGCAGCGCGTAAAACTTGCCCTTGTGCTTGCGGCTGGGGACGAGATAGTCCCGCGCGCCCTCCGGCGACGACGCCGTCAAAATCGGCGTTTGAATCTCAAGAAAGCCCAGCTCCTCCATCCGGCGCCGCAGGAAGCTGATCACCTGCGCGCGCAGAACGATATTTTTGTGGATGTCCGGGTTCCTGAGGTCGAGGAACCGGTATTTGAGCCGGACCTCCTCACGGGTGTCTGTCGATTCCCTGACTTCAAAAGGCAGGACGCTCCGACTGGGGCCGAGGACGGTGATAGATTCCGCCCGGAGATCGATCATGCCGGTGTCGATCTTCGGATTGACGTTCTCCTCGTCCCGGGCCTCCACGACGCCGGTCACGGCAATGACCGTTTCCCGATTGACGCCGTCCAGCAGGGCATCGTCGTGGAAGACGACCTGGGTGACGCCGCTCTCATCCCGCAGGTCCAGAAACTTGACGCCGCCGTGGTCCCGGATCGTGTCGACCCAGCCGGCCAGCGTGGCTTTTTCTCCGATGTGCCCCGTCCGGAGCTCGTTGCAGATGTGTGTTCTCAGCATTGCTCTTCCTCCAGATAAACAAAAAATCCCGGAAATTATCGTCAAATAATTCCCGGGACGAGCAATTCTGTCTGCCCGCGGTGCCACCCGCATTGACGCGGAAAGCCCGCGTCCACTTTCATATTCAATTTCCGGACTTTCAGAAGCGTTCCCCTGCTCACTACTCATCCGTATCGCGCTCTCAACCGGTGACGCGAATTCTCTGTCGGACTTTCCATAAAAGCGGAGTCTTCCTGTTTTGAATTATATGCGATGAAAAAATACATGTCAACATGTATTGTTTAATAGATTAAACAATTCGCCCAAACTAATATTGGGTTATCCTGCCCAAGAGTGCCTCTGCCTATGCATCGTCTGGCCGGATTTTTAAAATATGTCTTGACAATTTTAAATTCAAGTTATATATTTATCACACAAAGTTATATATTTATAACTTATGAAAGAGGCTATTTTTATGAAAAATCCGCTCGGTTACCTTGGTTTTCTAGGCCTGCTCGGAATTCTGAGCCTTGTTACGCACCATTGGATGTATCTCTGGTTTTTTTGCTTTTTCATCTTTTTCGTTTTCTTTAAGGTTATCCCCGACGAGCTGTTCCGGGAAAACATCAAGCGGTCGGCGACACCGGCGTTTTTCACGAGTTTGGTGCTGTACGTCCTGACCGTGGCCTTCCGGCCGCTTTATAACAGCGACGCCGTATACATGGCCTGTCTCATCATTGCCTTCGCGGCATCCTTCCTTGTTTTCTTTATCCTGCTGGCCGTCTATTCTGCCCGCGAAAGGCGGGGCTGAGCGTATGGTGATCAAAACGAAAATCAAGCAGTACAGGACGATGCGGGATATGAAGCAGGAAACGCTGGCCGCCTTCGTGGGCGTCCGCCGGGAGACGATCGTCCACCTCGAAAACGGCAAATACAATCCCTCTCTGAAGCTGGCCCTCGATATCGCCAAGGTTTTCGGCGTGACAGTGGAGGATCTGTTTGAATTTACGGAGGAGTAAATTCTTAGCCGTTTCCCACACTTTTAAAGTAACAGCTCCCCTACCCGATTACTGATGGCAGGGGAGCTTCGTTTATTTACGTAACTGTTATTAAATTCCGCCGAGCTTCGGGTGGCTGCCGGTGATGGAGTATTCCACCCATTCGGCGATGTTGACGGCGTGGTCGCCGATGCGCTCGAAATATTTTGCGATCATCAAAAGGTCCAGGAAAAGCTCTCCCCTGTTGTCGCCGTCGGAGATCATGCGGATGAGCTCCTCCTTGATGTTTCGGAACAGGTCGTCGACGATATCGTCGTAGTCCATGACGGAGCGCGCCAAGGCGATATCCTTCTTGACGAAGGAGTCGACGGCGTCCGTCACCATTTCTATAGTGGCCTTGGCCATCTCGTTGATGTGGAGCCGGCTTTTGAGGTCGGTATTGTTATGGATGTACTGCGTGATCTCCTCGATGTCCGACGCCTGGTCGCCGATGCGTTCCATGTCGGAGATCATCTTCATGGCGGCGGAGATGAGCCGGAGGTCGCGGGCCACCGGCTGCTGCTGCAGCAGCAGCCGCAGGCAGAGCGTTTCAATTTCGCGCTCCTTCTGGTCGATATCGCGCTCATAGATTCTTGCCGCGCCCAGTTCCGTGCCGTCGGGGTCAAGCAGCTCTTTTGTGCACGCGCTGATGGCATCCTCGCAGAGGGCTCCCATGTCGATCAGCTCGTGGTTGAGACGTTCAAGCTGTTCCTCGAAGTGCGTTCTCATTATCCGAACCTCCCTGTGATATAGTCCTCGGTGCGTTTGTCCTTCGGCATGGAAAACAGCGATTCCGTGTTGCCGACCTCAACGACCTCACCGAGCAGGAAAAATGCCGTTTTGTCCGAGATGCGCGCCGCCTGCTGCATGTTATGGGTAACGATGATGATGGTATATTGATTTTTCAACTCCAGCACAAGCTCCTCGATCTTTGAGGTGGAAATCGGGTCCAGAGCGCTGGTTGGCTCATCCATCAAAAGCACATCCGGCTGGACGGCCAGCGCCCGCGCGATGCAGAGCCTCTGCTGCTGCCCGCCCGACAGGCCGAGCGCGTTCTTTTTGAGTCTGTCCTTGACCTCGTCCCAGATGGCAGCGTCCTTAAGAGAGCGCTCCACGATCTCGTCAAGCGCCTGCTTCCCCCGGATACCGTGCGTCCGCGGCCCGTAGGCCACGTTGTCGTAGATGCTCATCGGGAAGGGATTTGGCTTCTGGAACACCATGCCCACGCGCTTGCGCAGGAGATTGACGTCCATCGTGCCGTAGATGTCTTCCCCATCGAGAAGGATTTCGCCACTAATTTTGCAGTTTTCGATGAGGTCGTTCATCCTGTTCAGCGTCTTCAAAAGCGTCGATTTACCGCAGCCGGAAGGCCCGATAAAGGCCGTGATCTCACTGGGCTGTATATGTAGCTCCACATCCTTCAGCGCCCTGAAATCACCATAATACAGATTCAACGCTTTGATCGAAAATTTATCCATCACATACCCTCGTTTATCGTTCTTCGCTCTAAAACAGTCAGATCTATTTAACCTTCCGAACGTAAAAGCCATTATCATATTTATGTTAAAACCATGTAAAATAGCCTGTGCCGCCGAGACGGCAGCCAGACCGGCGGCGGGCCGGGGCGTCCCGCCCTGCGGCGGCGGTATGCTGTCATATTCATCATTTTAGCCATAATTGGCTTGTTTATTCGATTGCTGAAGCAAAAGAGAAAGTTGATAAATTCAATTTGCAGATATAAATAATAGAAATTTGTTGTTGCAATCCATAGTCTTTTAAGACATAATAATTGTATGATATTGTATATATCATCGGATGAGCACCTGCCGTATGCGAGGCTAACTTGCATACGGCTTTTTATTTTGTTCGGGAGGTTTATACTATGTGGAATATGCTATGGCCAATTCTGATTGTTGTTGCCGCAAATACAATTTACAACATCAGCGCCAAATCAACACCGACAAATATCAATTCATTTGCTTCGCTTTCTGTTACTTACCTCATAGCTATGACTTGTTCAATAATTATGTATTTTGTGACCAGTGAAAAGAAAAATCTTTTGCTGGAATTATCAAAAGCGAATTGGACGACCTATGCTCTCGGCATTGCAATCGTTGGCTTGGAGTTTGGGTTTCTATGTGTTTATCGTGCCGGATGGAAAATAAGCACAGCAAATTTATTTGCCAGTATAACCCTGGCTTGCGTTTTGCTGATCGTTGGATTTCTCTTATACAAGGAAACGCTTAGCTTACGTCAAGTACTGGGAATGGGCGTGTGTGCGGTTGGCCTGGTTCTCATCGCAAAATAATCTGCTTATAAGTAACCGACAAATTGAAATTGTTTTAGCCTTTACACAAACAGAATGGATGTCCTGATGGATCAATCATCGTGACAAAATCCTCTCCGCCATATTGATCTGCCGCCATTACAGCACCTAACACCTTTGCTTTCTCAACCATTACTAAAATATCGTCAACTTGAAAGTCAAAATGCATTTGTTTTTGCTGCTTTCCACTTTCCTCCGGCCATATCGGTCGAATATAGTCCGGTTCCTCAATAAATAAAAAAACGACTCCGCTAGAGCTTCGAACTGCCGGCCGCTCAAATAATTCACATAAATCCCATCCTAATAATTCACCATAGAATTTCTGTAACTTTCTTTCATCATCACAATCAACCATTACATTTCCAAGCACTACTTCTTTTTTCATTTAAAACCTCCGCAAATTTTAATTTGTCAGGACAGCATAAATTCGTACTCCTCCGCGATAAGACCGCCGGGAAACTCAAAGACATCGCAGGACCGTTCGTCCAGATTGCTCCTCAAGATAGCAACAATGCGGTTCTCATCGCCGCTTTGATACAGGGCTTCGCAGACATATGTCTCACCCTCTTAAATTGGAATTTATCAATTTCCAGTTATGCTTATTATTCTAGCTGCTTTTTCATTAGGGTTGCTTCACCATATGGCGTTGCCATAGGCTCTACCTCTGTCCAGCAGAATCTCTCATATAGTGCCTTTGCTTTCTCAGTAACAAGAAATAGCTCCTTAATTTCCAAGCGGTACGCTTCGGCGATGAGCCGCTCAATCAGACGGAGGGAAATGCCTTTGTTCCGATGAAACGGATGCACATATAACGCAGACAGCCAAGGAGTTAGATCCGGTCTTGAGGCCTCGGTATTCCATACGCTTACCGTTCCGGCTGGTTTTGAATCATGAAGGGCGAGAAAGGTAATGGGCAGAGCCTCCTTATTGGCTCCGTCCGTGAACTTACTCAAAGCCCGTTCATATGTTCCGCCCGATTGGCTGCCCCACAAGCCGTATATCCAACTAGCACACGTTTGGATATACTCCGGATGGTCCGCAAGATAAGCGATCTCAATGCCCATGCCTATAATCTCCCAACATTAACTAACGTATTGGTTCTTCTTCCTGTCATAGATAAATTCCCGTTTGCCCAACTCAGCAAGACGCTTTTATGAGTTTACCATATTTATATGGTTCTGTCCTCATTTTCAAGCCAATTCGATTCCCCAAAATACGAGTTCATGTAAATCCATGTACATCCATGCCATGTCATAAAAGCTCGAAAAACCGTTGCGGCATCAAGAAATCCTGATACCGCAACGGTTTCTGTCCCAGCAGTTAAAATTCGGTAGTCCGGTGCTGCGCCCCGCCCTCGCATACAGCGGGCAAAGCCTCGCAGAGTTTGCCGCCGGAGCGGCAAATAAATTTAAAATTTGTCACGCAGGACGACATGCGCCTCCGGAGTGACTCTTCTCATGCGGGGAGCGGCTGAGCGAGCCGCATGCATCTCTTGTCGAGAAAGCCGAAGGGCTTTATCGACAGGCGGGCGGGTGGGCGGGTCATTTTCTAATAAAAAGTATCCCCAGCGTTCTCGGCCCGCAGTGGCAGGAGATGGTGCAGCCGGCCTTCGTCTCGGCGATCTCGCCGAAGGCGGCGTACCGGCCGATGGCGTCCCGCGCGGCGGCCACCGCTTTCTGTGACGCCGCCGGGTGCGTGATGAAAATCCGATCCAGAACGAGGTCGTCACGGCCCTGCAGCTTATCGCGGACATATGTTTCAACGGCGCTTTCAAACGCGCCCCTGTATTTTTTCGTGACCTGCATGACGCCGGTACTGACCTCGACGCAGGTCCTCAGATGGAGGATATTCGCGCCCAGGGCCGTGGCCAGCGAGCAGCGGCCGCCCTTGAAAATGTAGTCCAGCCGGTCGATGAGAAAGCTCGTCTCCACCCTGTCGATAACGCCGTCAAGCTGCCGGCAGAGCGCCTCCGCGTCCAGGCCGGACGCCGCAAGCTTCGCCGCTTCGAGGGCCACAAGCCCCTGTCCGGAGGACAGGTTTTTCGAGTCGACCACAAAGACGTTTTTAAACACCTTGGCCGCGGCCGCGGCGTTCGTATGGCAGACGGAAAAGCCGGACCCGAGATTGATGTGGATCACGGCGTCGTATTTTGCCGAAAAGCGTTCGAAAAACTTTATGTAATCGAACGTATTGACGGCGGCGGTCGTGCAGAAATCGCCTGTTTTTTCAACGTAGGAGAAAATATCGGCAGGAGTGATATCAACGCCGTCGCGGTATGCCTTCCCGTTTTTCATGATGTAAAGCGGAATCAGGGAAATATCATACCTGTCCAGCAATTCCTTGGACAAGTCGCAAGTGCTGTCGGACGTGATCTTGATATTCATCGGAAGCCTCCTGACCTTTTAAAAATTACGACGTTTTCTGCACCCCGATGCGTCTGAACCTCTTATACCTGCTTTCGGTCAGCTCCTCGGGGGTGAATACCTTCATTTTCACATACCAGCTCCTGATATCCGCCGCCAGCGACGCGAACAGGCGCTCGGTATCCCCGCCCTTTTCGGAGATGATGCGCTCCACAACGCCGAGCTCATAGACGTCCTTCGCCGTCAGGCGCAGGCTTTCGGCCGCCTCGGCCGCCTTGTCCGGGTCCCGCCAGAGGATATTGGCGCAGCTCTCCGGGGCGATGACGGAATACGTGGCGTTTTCCAGCATCCAGACCTCGTCGGCCACGGCCAGCGCCAGCGCGCCGCCGCTGCCGCCCTCGCCGATCACGACGGACAGGATGGGCACCCTGAGCGTCATCATTTCCATGATGCTCTCGGCGATGGCCTGCCCCTGCCCTCTCTCCTCGGCGCCGATGCCGGGATAGGCCCCCGAGGTGTCCACAAAGCACACGACGGGGCGGTTAAATTTTTCGGCCTGCTTCATAAGGCGCTGGGCCTTGCGGTAGCCCTCGGGATTGGCCATGCCGAAATTCCGCCGGATGCGGCTTTTCGTATCGCGCCCCTTTTCCGTCGCGATCACCGTGACGGGGATATCGTCCAGATAGGCCAAGCCGCCCACAACGGACGGGTCGTCGGCAAAACGGCGGTCGCCGTGGAGCTCGATAAAGCCCTTGAAGATGTGATTGATGAAATCGAGGCCGGTCTGGCGGTCCTTGCTCCGCGCCGCCGTAACATACTCATATGCAGCTTTCATAATACCCTCATATCGTTCTATGCGTGAGCCCGGTGCATTGCCAGCAGCGTGCCGATAATGCGCCTTTGCTCGGACCTGGGGACGATCATGTCGATGAAGCCGTGCTCCAGCGTCGTCTCCGCCTTCTGGAAGCCTGCCGGCAGCTTTTTCCGGACGGTCTGCTCAACGAGCCGCGCGCCGGCAAAGCCGATGGTCGCGCCGGGCTCGGCGATGATGACGTCGCCCTCCATGGCAAAGCTGGCCGTGACGCCGCCCGTCGTGGGGTCCGTGATGACGGTGATGTACAAAAGCCCGCAGTCGCTGTGGCGTTTGATGGCGCCGCTCGTCTTGGCCATTTGCATCAGGGAGAGTATCCCCTCCTGCATCCGGGCGCCGCCGGAGACGGTGCAGCCGATGACGGGCAGCCGCTTTTCCGCGGCGTATTCGAAAAGCTTTGTGATCTTCTCGCCCACAACGGTGCCCATGCTGCCCATCATGAAGTACGGCTCCATGACAAACAGTGCGCAGGGCACCCCGCCCACGGAGGCCTCGCCGCAGATGACGGCTTCCTTTTCGCGCGCCTGAGCCCTGATGCTTTCGAGCTTGTTTTTATAGCCCGGGAAGTTCAGTAGGTCGACGCTCTCCATATCCCCCCACAGCTCCGTAAAGCTGTCCTTGTCCGTCAGAAAACGGATGCGCTGCCGCGAATTCATGCGGAAGCAGTGCCCGCACCGGCAGACATGGAGGTTTTCCCACAACAGGCTCAGCGGCGTTTCCGTCCCGCACTCCGGGCATTTTTCGGACATTTCGTATTCCGTCTCCGCCCGCACGACGGGGGGCCTGCCGCCCTTTTCCAGCTCGTTTCTCGGTTTTTTGAAGAAGGCATCCAGTGCCATCAGTCGTCACCACGCTCTTTGATAAAATTCGTATTATAATCGCCCTTGACAAATCGCTTGTCGCTCAGTATCGATATCTGCTCGTCGATGTTGTTGGGCACGCCGTCGATGACCAGCTCGCACAGCGCTGCGTGCATCTTGCGGATAGCCTCCTCGCGCGTCTTGGCGTGGACGATCAGCTTGCCCAGGAGGGAATCGTAAAACGGCGGGACGGCGTAGCCCGTGAACAGCGCGCTGTCAAAGCGGACGCGGGGACCGCCCGGCACGTGCAGAAACGTCACCCGGCCGACGCTGGAGGCGTTGATGCGGCATTCGATGGCGTTGCCCTCGATGACCACGTCCTTCTGCGTAAAATCCAGCGGGACGCCGGCGGCGATGCGTATCTGCCATTTGACGATGTCGATGCCCGTGATCTGCTCGGTGATGCCGTGCTCCACCTGCAGCCGGACGTTCATTTCCATGAAATAAAAGCTGTTGTCCGTGTCCAGCAAAAATTCGATGGTCCCCGCGTTGCAGTAGCCCGCGGCCCTGGCCGCTTTAATCGCCGCGTCCGTTAACCGCGCGCGCAGCGCGCCATCCACCGCCGGGGAGGGCGACTCCTCGATCAGCTTCTGGTTGTTCCGCTGGATCGAGCACTCGCGTTCGGCCAGGCACACGATGTTGCCCGTCTCGTCGGCCAGCAGCTGGATTTCGATATGCTTGGCGGGATTGATCTGCTTTTCCAGATAGACCGCGCCGTCGCCAAAGGCCTCCTGCGCCTCGTGGGAGGCGGTCAGGAAAGCGTTTTCCAGCTCCTCCTCGCCCGTCACGATGCGGATGCCCTTGCCCCCGCCGCCGGACCGCGCCTTGATCAGAACGGGATAGCCGATCCTTTTGGCGGCGGCCGCCGCCTCGCCGGGATTTTTCAGAATATCGGTGCCCGGAATGACGGGGACGCCGGCTTTTTTCATCATCTGGCGGGCCTGATCCTTGTCGCCCATCAGGGAAATGACCTCCGGGGAGGGACCGATAAAATCGATGCCGTTTTTCTTGCAGAGCTCCGCAAAGCGCGGGCTCTCGGACATAAAGCCGTAGCCCGGATGGATGGCCTGCGCCTTGGTGATGATCGCCGCGCTGATGATGCGCTCGGCGTTTAAGTAGCTGTCGGAGGTCGACGCCTCGCCGATGCAGACGCTCTGGTCCGCCAGCGCCACATGCAGCGCCTCCTTGTCGGCGAGAGAATAAACGGCAACGGTCTGAATCCCCATCTCCTTGCAGGCCCTGATGATGCGGATGGCGACCTCGCCGCGGTTTGCGATCAGTATTTTTGAAAACACAGTGTCACCCCTTATTACGCCTTGACGAGCGCAAAGGAAAATTCCGCCTTGACGCAAAGCTTGCCGTTTACGCTCCCCTGCCCCTCGGCAAAGTAAAACGGCGGTCTGGACTTTGTGATGACGCACTCCGTTTCGATGGTATCGCCGGGCTTCACCGGCGTTTTGAATTTCACCCTGTCGAGTCCCGTAAACATCGGGGTTGCCCCGTTTGCCTCGCCGGCGAGCAGAACGCAGGCCGACTGGGCGAGTATCTCGCACAGGATCACGCCGGGCACCACGGGATTGCCGGGAAAATGCCCCTTTAAAAACCACTCGTCCCCCCGGACGTGATATTTTCCGCGGGCCTTACCTTCGGCAAGCTCCGCCTCGTCGACGAGGAGCATGTTGTCCCGGTGCGGCAGAACCGCCATGATTTCAGCCTTATTCATTGTGCTCTCCCCTTCCGCTTACGAGCGCCCGCGCCACATGCCGCTCTATTCATCGAGGCTTAACCGGAAGAGCGGATGGCCGTATTCGACGATCTGCTTGTTGCCGGCGCAGATTTCGGCGATAACGCCGCTCTTTTCCGAGGTGATCTCGTTCATCATCTTCATGGCCTCGATAATGCACAGCACGTCGCCGGCTTCCACACGGTCGCCGATGGAGACATACGGCTTCTTGTCGGCGGCGGGCGCCGCGTAGAACACGCCGACCATAGGCGAGGTGATGGTATAAGCGCCGCTGTTCGCCTCCGGCTGGGCCGCCGCTTCCTCGGCCTTCGGCGCGGCAACGGCAGGCGCCGCGCTCAGTACGGCGCCGCGCTCCATTTTGACGCTGGCGTCCCCCTCCGAATATTCCAGAGACGTCAGCCCCATATCCTTCATCAGTGACGCCAGTTGTTTGATGTCCTTAAACTCCATTGCTAGCCCCATTCCGCCGCCTTATGCCATTCCCGCGAAGGCGGGAAGCCGTGCGGCTTTCATAAATCAACTGTCGAATTTTGAAAACGCGACGCAGGCGTTGTGCCCGCCGAAGCCCATGGACACCGAGATCGCCAGCGCCGGGTCGGCTTTCCTGGACTTTACCGGCACGCAGTCGAGATCGCATTCCGGGTCCTGCTCCTGGAGTCCCGCCGTCGGCGGAACCACGCCTGTGTGCAGGGACAGGACGGATATGATGGACTCCACGGCGCCGGCGGCGCCAAGCATATGCCCCGTCATGGATTTCGTCGAGCTGACGACCACGTCGCCAAGCCTGTCGCTGAACGCTTTCTTGATCGCCACCGTCTCAGCCGCGTCGTTGAGCGGCGTGCCGGTGCCGTGGGCGTTGATGTAGATTTTCCCGTCCGCCGGGCTGCCGGCCTCCTGATAGGAATCGCGCAGGGCGCGGGCGCAGCTGTCCGCCTCGGGGTCCGGCGCGGTGATGTGATAGGCGTCGCAGGTGGTGCCGTAGCCCGTCACCTCGGCGTAGATCTTGGCCCCGCGGGCCTTGGCGTGCTCATATTCCTCCAGGATCAGCGCGCCGGCGCCTTCGCCCATGATAAACCCTGCCCGCCTTTTGTCAAACGGGAGGGACGCGGCGTCCGGATCGGTGGCCGTGGACAGGGCCGTCATATTGGTGAAGCCGGCGATGGACAGCGGCATGACGGCCGCCTCGCTGCCGCCGGTGATGACGGCGTCGGCATACCCGTGCTTGATGGCGCGGAACGCCTCGCCGATGGCGTTGCAGCCGGTGGCGCAGGCCGTGACGATGCAGATGCAGGAGCCCTTTGCCTTAAAGCGTATGGCAATATTGCCCGCGGCCAGATTGGAAATCATCATCGGGACAAACAGCGGAGAGACCTTTCTCGGGCCGCCGTTTACAAGCTTTGAGTGCTCATCCGTCAGCGTCACGATGCCGCCGATGCCGGAGCCGAAGGATGTGGCGAACCGCTCGGGCTCCACGTTGCCGAGGATGCCGCTGTCGCCGACCGCCTGCGTAGCCGCGGCGACGGCATACTGCGAAAAAAGGTCCATCCGGCGCGCCTCGCCCTTTTCCATATACAAAAGCGGGTCGAAGTCCTTGACCTCGGCGGCGAGCTTCGCCTTATAATCCGTACAATCGAACTTTGTGATCGGGCCGATCCCGTGGCGCCCCGCGACCAGGTTTTCCCACATCGTGTTAACATCATTTCCCACCGGCGTTATGGCGCCCATACCGGTGACTACGACTCTTTTCATGCTCATTCCACCTCGAAAAATTACATTGCCAGGCCGCCGTCAATCCGAATAACCTCGCCGGTTATGTAATTGGCGCCGTCCTGAACTAAAAAAGCCGCCAGCTCGGCAATCTCTTCCGGCAGGCCCATCCGCCCCAGCGGAATGTTCGCCATCAGCGGATTGTCGCTTGCGATATTTTCGGTCATGTCCGTCTGTATAAAGCCGGGCGCGATCGCGTTGCAGCAGACGCCCCGCGAAGCCAGCTCCCGCGCCACCGATTTCGTCAGGCCGATGAGGCCCGCCTTGGACGCGGCGTAATTGGCCTGCCCCGGATTTCCCATCAGTCCGGCAACAGAGCTGATATTGACGATTTTCCCGCTGCGTTTTCTGATAAAGATCGGGCTGCAGTGCCGGATCATGTTGAAAGCGCCCTTGAGATTGATGTCGATCACGCCGTCAAAGGCTTCCTCCTTCATGTTCATAATGAGGCCGTCCTTCGTGATGCCGGCGTTGTTGACAAGGATATCCACCGTGCCGAGCTTTGCCTTGATCTCATCCACCGTCGTCTTTACGGCGCCGAAATCCGACACGTCGCACTTGAACGCCTCGGCCCTGACGCCGAGAGCGCGGATTTGGGACGCGGTCTCCTCGGCCTTTTCCGTATTCCCGGCGTACACCAGGGCGATATCCGCGCCGAGGCCCGCCAGCTTCAAGGCGATGGCTTTGCCGATACCGCGCGATGCGCCCGTCACGAGCGCCACTTCTCCGTTAAGCATGGCTTTGCACCTCCGAAACCGTATTTTTGAGGCTCGATACGTCCTCCACATTAAAAACCCGCGCCTTGTCCGAAATCCTTGACACAAGGCCGGACAGGACCTTGCCGGGCCCGACCTCGACAAACGTGTCGGCGCCGGCGGCGATCATATTCTCAACGGTGCGCCACCACTGCACGGGGCTTTTGATCTGCAGCGCCAAAAGACCTTTGAAATCGTCCTCGTACGGCCGCGCCGTCACGTTTGAATACAGCGGCACGGACGGCGGCGTGATGGTAAAGTCTTCGAGCTCCTCCGCAAACCTGTCGGAGGCCGAAGCCATAAACGGCGAGTGGAAACCGCCGCTGACCTTGAGCGGCATGGTTTTGCCGCCCTTTTCCTTCACGCGGGCCTTGAACGCTTCCAGCGCGCCCACCTCGCCCGAAACGACCACCTGGCCGGGGCTGTTGAAGTTGACGGCGTAGACGTTTTCAAATTCCTTCGTCAGGGCGATCACCGTGTCGTCGTCCAGCTTGAGGACGGCGGCCATCGCCGCAGGCGTTTCCCTGGAGGCGCCCGCCATATGATAGGCGCGGCGGCAGACCAGCTTAAAGGCGTCCTCATAGGTAACGGCGCCCGAAAAGGCCAGCGCTGCCAGCTCCCCCAGCGAAAAGCCCGCCAGCATATCCGGCGTAACGCCCGCTTCCCTGAGGGCGGCCGCCGCGGCCAGATCGACGCAGAAAAGGCACGGCTGCGTGTTTTCCGTCTGGGAGAGCGTTTCGGCCGTCCCCTCAAAGCACTGCCCCGACGTGCCGGGCCGGATGCCGTCCGCCGTGTCGAAGACCGCCTTTGCCGCGGAGCTGGCGCCGTAAAGCTCCCAGCCCATGCCGCCGTACTGGGCGCCCTGTCCTGAAAATATAAAAGCTATTTTACCCATTTGTTCGCTCCACTCAAAACTTCTTCCGTTTCCGCGAATATCTCGCGGATGATCTCGGCGGCCGGCTGGCGCCGGTTCACCATGCCGGCGATCTGGCCTGCCAGGAAGCAGCCGTTGTTCAAATCGCCCTCCACGGCGGCCCGGCGCAGCGCGCCCGCGCCCAGGGCCTCCAGCTCCTCGTCGGAGATGGACGAATATTCCGCTTTGAAATATGCGCGTGCATAAGGCGTCTTCAGGCTGCGGACAGGATGACCCAGGCGTTTGCCTGTCGTGATGGTGGCGATATCATTGGCGCTTAAAATCTTTTCCTTATAGTTTTCGTGAACCGAGCACTCGTCGGCGACGAGAAAACGCGTACCGAGCTGAACGCCCTGGGCCCCCAGCATGAAGCAGGCGGCCGCGCCGCGCCCGTCGCCGATGCCCCCCGCCGCGATCACGGGGAGCGAGGTTGCGTTGCAAACCTGCGGGACGAGGACGAGCGTCGTCGTCTCCCCCACGTGGCCGCCGCTCTCGCCGCCTTCCGCGATGAGGGCGTCGGCCCCCGCCCGCGTCAGCAGCTTTGCCAGGGCCACCGAGGCCACGACGGGGATGACCTTGATGCCGGCAGCCTTCCACATGGGGATATATTTCGCCGGATTCCCGGCGCCCGTGGTGACGACGGCGACCCTTTCCTCGGCGGCGACTCTGCTGACTTCCTCCACATGGGGGCTCATCAGCATGATATTGACGCCGAAGGGCTTGTCGGTCGCCTCCCGGGCGGCCCTGATCTCCTGCCGGAGATAGTCGGCGCCGGCATTCATGGCGGAAATGATCCCGAGCCCGCCGCCGTTTGATACGGCGGCAGCCAGCCTGCCGTCGGCAATCCAGGCCATTCCGCCCTGAAATATCGGATAGTCGATCCCCAGGAGATCGCATACCGGCGTTTTGATCATAACATTATCCTTCCGAACGCTCAGCCCAGCTTGGACTCGACATATTTGGCCAGCTCCCCGACGGTTGCCATCTTCTCCTCAAGTTCGATCTCGATGCCGAGCTCCTCTTCGAGCTGCATGACCATTTCAACGGTGTCGAGAGAGTCGATCCCCAGGGACTCAAACGTGGTATCCTCGGTGATGGATTCTGTGTCGTTGATGTTTTCCTTAATAAGGTTAACGATTCTTTCAAATACTGACATGGTAATATTCCTCCCGTTTTATTGTCACTCCGGCTTGGAATTCCGGAGATGATCACTGATGTAAATATAATGTATGGATGAACGTGTGCGGCCTCAGATACCCCAGCGGATGATGCAGGCCGCGCTTGTCAGCCCGCCGCCGAAGCTCGCCAGTGCCAGGTAATCGCCCTTTTTGAATTTGCCGGCCCTGTTGAGCTCGTCCAGAAGTATCGGGACGCTGGCGGCCGACGTGTTGCCGTACTTCTCGATATTCTTGCCGAACCTATCCGCCGGGATATCAAGCTTCCGGCTGGCCGCGTCGATAATGCGGGCGTTGGCCTGATGCGGCACGACCCAGGCGATGTCGGACTGCTTCAGCCCCGCGGCGTTAATGACGTCGATAATATCTCCGGCCATGGCGTTGACGGCGAATTTGAACGTCTCCTGGCCGTTCATACGGATAAAGGGCTTTCTGGCCTCCAGCTGATTGAAGGGAGAATCGCCCGCATACTGCGGGATGACGATCGTCTCGCAGCCCTTGGCGTACAGCTTGGACGACAGGTAATCGTCCCCCTCGCCCAGAACCACCGCGCCGGCGCCGTCGGCAAAGATGACGCAGGTGTTCCTGTCGGTCCAGTCGATCAGGCGGCTCAGTCTTTCCCCGCCGATCACCAGCATTTTTTTCACCTTTTTCCGGGCAAAAAATCCCGCGGCTGTATCGAGGGCGTAAATAAAACCGCTGCAGGCGGCGTTGACGTCCAGCGCCGGGCAACTGGCGCCCAGCCTGTTCTGCATCATGCACGCCATGGACGGCGACGCCTCGTCGGCGCTGAGGGTAGCGCAGAGGATCATGTCCAGCTCTTCCGGCTTTGTTCCGCTCATCGCGAGCGCCTGCTGTGCCGCTTCAAACGCCAGGTCCGACGCCGTCTCCGTCGTGCAGACGCGGCGCTCCCTGACGCCGACGCGCGGCGCGATCCATTCGTCCGAGGTTTCCACGATCGTGGACATTTCGTCATTCGTCACAACGCGCGACGGCACGCAATGACCGGTACCAAGAATTTTAAAACTCATGTCGCTGCTCCAACGCTCTTTTCAAAAAATTTATTCAGCTTGCCAATAACGCGGATCAGGTACGCCTGTTCCTCGTCGCCAAATTCGTCTTCAATTTCATGGATCATGCTCAGGTGGTAACGATTATGATATAAGTAAATCTTCCGGCCCTCCCGCGTGAGCGTCACGCGCACGACCCGGCCGTCCGTATGACAGCTGTTTTTACAGAGGTAGCCTTTTTTCTCGAGCTTATTCACGGCGACCGTGACAGAGGGCTTAGCCACCTTGAGATACTCGGCGATCTCGCTGACCGTTTTTCCGTTTTCCTTATCCATCCCGACGCACTCGATCAGGTGCATCTCGCGGATCGTCAGGTTGACGCGGTCGTTGTTCTGCAAAAATTCCTCTTCCACGCGGAGAATATTGTGGTATACTTCCATTAGCATATTATTCAGAATCTTCTGAAACCCCTGCATTCATCTCATCCCCATCAATACGTCAGCGCACCGCCCGGCAACTCATCCGTTTATCATTAAATTAGTTAGTCTAACTAATTATATCAGGGATTTTACTTCTTTATTCCGCGCTTGTCAATACAAAACTGTTTCACCGATATTTATGTTGACACATACAATGCAATGTGTTAAAGTATAACAAATATCAAATTTCCGTACTTTTGCGGGGGAAATAATGAGAAACGTCCTTTTTACAGCTTCATATTACTTTTACTTTTACTTTTATTGGGATGAAGTAAGAGCGATTGATGCTGCAAAAAGTGCAATATAGTGGGTTACAACACAAGGTAACAAACGATTGCAAGGGGCTGTGCAGATTAATCGCTGCACAGCCCCTTTTGTATTTGTTTACAATATTTTCAGCAGAAAACAGCCTGCGCCGGCAACAGATTTGAGGAGGAAATAAAATGATCGCAGTATTGAAACCCGGCACCACCCAGCAGCAGATCGACAACCTTATCAATTGGTTCAAGGGCAGAGGCCTTGACGTTCACCTCTCGGTGGGCCAGTACCGCACGATCCTCGGTCTCATCGGCGACACGAGCAAGATCGACGTCGAGCTTCTGGAAGGCCTCGAGATGATAGAGTCCGTCAAGCGCATCACGGAGCCGTTCAAGAGCGCCAACCGCAAGTTCCACCCGGACGACTCCGCCGTGGATATCGGCGGCGGGATCAAGCTCGGCGGCGGCCACTTCCAGCTGATCGCCGGGCCGTGCTCGGTGGAGTCGGCGGAGCAGATTCTCGGCATCGCCGAGAGCGTCAAGGCTTCGGGGGCCACGATCCTCCGGGGCGGCGCGTTCAAGCCGCGCACCTCGCCCTACGACTTCCAGGGACTGCGCGCGGAGGGCATCGAGCTGCTGCTGGAGGCCAAGAAAAAAACCGGCATGCCGATCATCACCGAGATCATGAACCAGAACCATCTCCCCATGTTCGAGGAGGTGGACATCATCCAGGTGGGCGCGCGCAACATGCAGAACTTCGAGCTGCTCAAGGAGCTGGGCCGGACAAACAAGCCCATCCTGTTAAAGCGCGGCCTCGCCAACACGCTCAAGGAGCTTCTCATGAGCGCCGAGTATATCATGGCCGGCGGCAACAACAACGTCATCCTCTGCGAGCGCGGCATCCGGACCTTTGAAACGTACACCCGCAATACGCTGGACCTCTCCGCCGTGCCGATGCTCCGGGAGCTCACCCACCTGCCCATCGTCATCGACCCCAGCCACGCCACCGGCATGGCAAGGCTTGTGAAGCCCATGGCCCTGGCCGCCGCCGCCGCGGGCGCCGACGGCATCATGATCGAGGTGCACAACGACCCGGCCAATGCCCTCTGTGACGGCGCCCAGTCGCTGACGCCGGCCCAGTTCAGCGAGGTCGCCGAAAAGGTGCGCCAGATCCGAGAGGTGATCGCGGAATGATCGTCGGGATCGCCGGCCTCGGCCTCATCGGCGGGTCTCTGGCCAAGGCCTATAAAAGCGCCGGGGACCACACGGTCTACGGCTTCGACGCCGACGAGGCGACGCTGGGCTTCGCGCAGGTGGCCGGCGCCATTGACGGCGTGCTGACCCCAGAGACGGCCGCCCAATGCGGCCTCCTCCTCATCGCGCTTTACCCGAAGGACGCCGTCGAGTATCTGCGCAGCCTGGCGCCCTATATCCCCAGGGACGCCCTGGTGATCGACTGCTGCGGCGTCAAGCGTTTCGTCTGCCAGGCATGCTTTGAGCTTGCCGCGGCGCACGGGTTTACCTTTGTCGGCGGGCACCCCATGGCGGGCACCCACAATTCCGGCTTCAAGTACAGCCGCCCGACCCTTTTCAAGGGCGCCGCCATGATCCTGGTGCCCCCCGTCTACGACGATATCATGTTGTTTGACCGCATCGAAAAGGCGCTGGCGCCGGCCGGCTTCGGCCATCTCACCGTCACCACCGGGGAAAAGCACGATGAGATGATCGCCTTCACCTCCCAGATGGCGCACGTGGTCTCCAACGCGTTTATCAAAAGCCCCGCGGCCCGGGAGCACAAGGGCTATTCCGCCGGCAGCTACAAGGACCTCACCCGGGTCGCCTGGCTGAACCCGGACATGTGGTCGGAGCTTTTCCTGGAAAACCGCGACGTGCTCATCCGGGAGTTGGATTTCTTTATAGGCTCCCTCTCGAAATACCGCGACGCCCTTGACAAAAGCGACGGTCCTGCGCTGCGCGCGCTTCTGGACGAGGGGCGCCGCCTGAAGGAGGAGCTGGACGGACGATGAAAACGATCACGGTCAACGCCTCTAAAAAATACGATATCCTGATCGGCCCCGGGCTCCTTGACGGCGCGGGCGGCTATGCGCGTAAGCTCCTGAAATCAACTGCCGCCGCCGTCGTGACGGACGACAACGTCGCGCCGCTGTACGGGGATCGCCTTACCGCTTCCCTGCTGGACGCGGGCCTCCGTGTCGTCCGGTTCGTTATCAAAAACGGCGAGTCGTCCAAGAATGCCGAAAACTATATCGCGCTCTTGAATTTCCTGGCCGCCGAGCGTTTTACCCGGGACGACGTGATCGTCGCGCTGGGCGGCGGGGTGGCAGGCGACCTGGCGGGCTTCGCGGCGTCCACCTACATGCGCGGAATGCGCTTTATCCAGATGCCCACCACCCTGCTCGCCGCCGTCGATTCCTCCGTGGGCGGCAAAACGGCCATCGACCTGACCTCCGGCAAAAATCTGGCCGGGACGTTCTTTCAGCCGGACCTCGTCCTCTGTGATGTCTCATCCCTGGCGTCGCTCAGCCCGGACGTCTTTGCCGACGGTACCGCCGAGGTCGTCAAATACGGCGTCATCGCCGACGGGGAGCTTTTCGAGCTGCTCAAGGCGCCGATAATGCCGCAGCTCACGGAGATCATCGCCCGGTGTGTCGCCATCAAGCGCGACGTGGTGGAAGCCGACGAGACGGAGACCGGCCCCCGCAAGCTTCTGAATTTCGGCCACACCGTCGCCCACGCGGTGGAAGCCTGCAGCGATTATTCGATTTCCCACGGAAAGGCCGTCGCCGTCGGCATGGCCGTCTTTGCCCGCGCCGCTTTTAAATCCGGCCTGTGCGGCGAGGCGGCCTGCCGGGATATCATAGATATGATCCGCAAGCTCGGGCTCCCCGCCGAGACGGATTTCACCGCCGCCCAGCTGGCCCGGGCCGCGCTCAGCGACAAAAAGCGCAGCGGCGGCACGATCACGCTTGTTATACCAAAGTCAATCGGCACATGCGTCCTTCAGGAAACCCCGGTGGACGCGCTGGAACATTTTATCGCCCTGGGCCTGTGACACGTCTCCGGGAACCGGGCCCTTACGGCATAATCGCCCCGTCCTCCCCCCGGCTCCCTCAGACGAGGGAGCTGTCGGCGCAGGCGACTGAAGGAGGGAACTTGTCGGCGCGGCACAAGGCCGCGGGCAGTTTGTGAACCGCCCCTACAAGGCTGATACACAGCGGCGCGGCACAGGAGACAATCCTCAGTCGGTTGTGCCGACAGCTCCTTGCCAAAGGAGCCTTACGGTGGGCAATGGTCGTCCCTACGAAAAATAAGAGGATATGCCGTAGGGGCGAACTGTGTTCGCCTGCTCTTGTTGGCGCTGGGGCGGCCTGTGGGTAAGGGCCGACGGGGCGATGTGGGCATCGCCCCCTACGAGGGATTCGACGGGAAAACAGGCTTCTATTGGATGAAAAAGGGGTTCTATTGGATGTTTTGGGGCTGATATTGATTAAAAACGCCTTGTAAAGCTTTGAAAAGGGGCTGGATTGACGCGATATTTCCGAGGATATGTTACAAAAGTATGAAGCGTTGCGGTTTATCAAAGCGGTCAAACCGCTGCGGTTACAGGATAATCCATTTTTGAAAATCTCAATTTGTGTTATATTTATAATTATTTTTTCTGCCGCGGCCTCTTTGTCCGGGCTTCACGGATTCATTATAACATGGGTCGGCCTCATTTTGCGTGATACGACGACCGTGTGAGCACCCTGCCACGCCGGGGTCACACCCGCCCCCCGTAGGGCGCGCGACTCACTTGTTGGCGCAGCTGCCGAGGGCGGCCCATCGTGGTGTTCCTTCGACGGGCGGGACGGGCGATTGATAATCGCCCCTACAGGCATGGCATGGTTTTGCACCTTGGGAACGCCTCCGTTTCCCGCAGCACGACGCCGGAAACGAACGAAGCCCAAGGGCCGCCGGCACGTCCGGTCCCCGCAATATACGGACACAACCCGTAGGGGCGATTATCAATCGCCCGCCGTCCCGTAAGGCTCCTTTGGCAAAGGAGAGCTGTCGGCGGAGCCGACTGAGGATTGTCTCCTGTGCCGCGCCGCTGTGCATCAGCCCCTGTAGGGGCGATTCCCCCTCCCCCTGGCTCCCTCAGACGAGGGAGCTGTCGCCCGCAGGCGACTGAAGGAGGGACCCTTGTCGGCGCGGCACCGCACAAGCGGCCGGGTCGTCCCGCCGGCAGCCCTCATGCCGGACCGCCGCCGCGCCAACAAGAGCAGGCGAACACAGTTCGCCCCTATGGAAACCAACCGTTCGCCGTTTGCCGTCGCAGGGGATGCCGCCACGGCGTCTCGCATGCGGCGCATGCCGGGGAACGGGCCGCCGAGGGCGGCGGCCCCTACGGGTTACGCATATGTTTATCCACGGCTGGCAGGTCGATGTGATCCCTACACGACGACCCGTCTTGTCATTCCCGCGCAGGCGGGAATCCACATCCACGCAGCTGCAAATAAAAATTTCCGTGAAACGGAGGCTTTACGATGACTGTAACAATCACAAAACCCATAACAGGCGGCGCTGTCGGCGCCATTGCCTCCAAGTCCATGGCGCACCGGCTGCTTATCTGCGCGGCGCTGGCGTCGGCGCCGTCCTCGGTCGTCTGCGCGGAGACCTCCGCCGATATCGACGCCACCGCCGGATGCCTCACGGCGCTGGGGGCTCGGATCGACTTTGACGGCGGGGTTTTCCGCGTCGTGCCGATCCCCCGCCCCGTCGCGGGAGAACGGACGCTCGCCGTGGGCGAAAGCGGGTCGACGCTGCGCTTTATGCTCCCCGTGGCCTGCGCGCTGGGGGCCGACGCGTCGCTGACGATGGCCGGGCGTCTGCCCTCACGGCCGTTGTCGCCGCTTTACGAGGAGCTGATTTCCCACGGCTGCGCCATCTCTGCGCCGGGGTACAATCCCCTCCGCACCAGCGGGCAGCTCACCGGCGGAAAATATACCATCCCCGGCAACATCTCCTCCCAGTTCATCAGCGGCCTGATGTTCGCGCTGCCGCTCCTGCACGGCGAGAGCCGGATCAAAATCCTCGGCGATATTGAGAGCAAGCCGTACATCGATATGACGCTGGCCGCCCTGAAGGAGTTCGGCGTTACCGTCAAGCCGGGCCGGCAGATGTACGGGATCGCCGGAAACCAGCAATACGCTTCGGGTCGTACCGTGACGGTCGAAGGCGACTGGTCCAACGCCGCCTTCTGGCTCTGCGCCGGCGCCGTCGGCAGCGGGGAGATCACGGTGACGGGCCTCAGCACGGATTCCCTCCAGGGCGACAAAGGCGTTGTGGACATCCTTGAGCGCTTCGGCGCGCGCGTGCGGCGCGGCGGCGGCAGCGTCACCGTTTCGCGCGGGGCTCTGAAGGGCATAGACATTGACGCCGGAGATACGCCGGACCTGGTTCCCGCCCTGGCCGCCGTCGCGGCGGCCGCCGAGGGCACCACGGTGTTCCGCAACGCCGGGCGGCTGAGGATCAAGGAAAGCGACAGGCTGAAAACCGTCACGGAGACGCTGGCCGCGCTGGGCGCCGACATCGCCGAGACGGAAGACGGTCTTGTGGTGCGCGGGAAGCCGCGGCTCGGCGGCGGTACGGTCAGCGCCCACGGCGACCACCGCATCGCCATGGCGGCCGCCGTCGTTTCATCGGTCTGCGCCGGGCCCGTCACCATCGCGGGCGCCGAGGCGGTTAACAAATCCTATCCCGGATTTTTCAGCGATTTTACAATTCTGGGCGGTAATTACAAGGAGACAACGTGACGAAAATTATTATAGATCATTCAGAAACGGGGGCTGCGCATGTCTTCCACGTACGGTAAAAATATCAGAATCTCCATTTTCGGGCAGTCGCATTCCGAGGCGGTCGGCGTCGTTGTCGACGGCCTGCCGTCCGGCTTCAGGCCCGACCTTGACGAGCTGCGGCGATTTATGGACCGCCGCGCGCCGGGCAAAAACAGCTACTCAACGCCGCGAAAGGAAGCCGACGCCCCGGAATTCCTGTCAGGCCTTAACGGCGGCGTCACCTGCGGCGCGCCGCTCGTCGCGCTCATCCGCAGCAAGGACACGCGCTCGGCCGATTACAGCAACCTGAAAGACGTGCCTCGCCCCGGGCACGCGGATTTTACGGCGCAGCTCAAATACAAGGGCGCGCAGGACGTTGCGGGCGGCGGCCATTTCTCCGGCCGTCTCACGGCACCGCTCTGCGTGGCCGGGGGCATCTGTCTGCAGATTCTCAAATCAAAGGGCATCGAGATCGGCGCCCACATCGCCTCCATCGGCAATATCCGCGACGTGCGTTTTGACGCGTCCTCTGTCGGCAGGGCCGACTTTCACCTGCTCCGCGGCGCCGCCTTCCCCGTGCTGGACGAGGCGCGCGGGGCGCAGATGCTTACCGCCATCGAGCAGGCGCGAAAGGACGGCGACTCTCTGGGCGGCGTGATCGAATGTGCAGTGACCGGCGTCCCCGGCGGGCTGGGCGACCCCATGTTTGACGGCATGGAAAACCGCATCGCCGGGATCGTCTTCGGCATCCCCGCAGTGAAGGGCATCGAGTTCGGCAGCGGCTTCGGCGGTACGTCGCTCCGCGGCTCGGACAACAATGACAGCTTTTATATGGACGGGGGACGCGTCCGGACCAGGACCAACAATCACGGCGGCATCCTTGGCGGCATCACCTCCGGCATGCCCATCGTCTTCCGTGCGGCCGTCAAGCCGACGCCGTCGATCGCCAAGGAGCAGTACAGCGTCAGCCTGTCTGGAAAATCCAACGTCCGCATGACGATCAAGGGCCGGCACGACCCCTGCATCGTCCCCCGCGCCGTCCCCGTCGTGGAGGCGGCCGCCGCCGTGGCGGTCCTCGACGCGCTGCTGGACGGCAACAAATATCAGTAAGGAGCTAAAGTATGGATATCAAAGAACTGCGCGATCGGATCGACGAGGCGGACGCCGCCCTGCTCGACGCCTTCTGCCGGCGCATGGACGTCTCGGCGCAGCTGGCGGAATATAAAAAGGACAACGCTCTCCCCATATACGATCCCGCCCGCGAGCGGCAGAAGCTGGGCGAGGTCGCCCTCGGGACGCCGGAGCCGCTGCGCACCCACGCCATGGCCCTTTATTCCCTGCTCTTCGACCTCAGCCGGTCGTACCAGGAAAAGATTCTCTGCCCGGACGCCCCGCTTGTACGGCAGATCACCGGCGCCATCGACGGCACGCCGAAGCTCTTTCCGCAGACGCCCGTCGTCGCCTGCCAGGGCGTCGAGGGGGCCTACTCGCAGCTGGCGTGCGAAAAGCTCTTTCCCGTGCCGAACATCATGTACTGCACCACCTTTGAAAGCGTGTTCTCCGCCATCGATTCCGGCCTGTGCCGATACGGTGTGCTGCCGCTGGAGAACAGCACCGCCGGGTCCATCAACAAAATCTACGACCTGATGATGAAATACCGCTTCTACATCGTCCGCAGCGCGCGGCTGAAGGTGGACCATAACCTGCTGGCCAAAAAAGGCACGTCAGTTAAGGACATTAAAGAAATCATCTCCCACGAGCAGGCGATCAACCAGTGCGGGGCTTTCCTCAAGTCCCTGAGCGGCGTCAGGATCACGGCCGCTGAAAATACGGCGCTGGCGGCGCAGACGGTGGCCGAATCCGGCCGGAGCGACATCGCCGCCCTCTCCTCGCGCTATTGCGCCGACCTGTACGGGCTGGAGTGCCTGGCCGAATCCGTCCAGGACCAGGGCAATAACTACACGCGCTTCATCACCATTTCCAAAGTGCTGGAGATCTATCCCGGCGCGGACAAGACGAGCATCATGATGGCGGTCCCCCACAAGCCCGGCTCGCTGTACAGAATCCTGAGCCGCTTCTACGCGCTGGGCATCAATCTCATCAAGCTGGAAAGCCGGCCCATCCCCGACCGCGATTTCGAGTTCATGTTCTATTTCGATCTGGACACGCCCGTCTACTCCCCGCAGTTTGCCGAGCTCATGAGCGCGCTGGCCGCCGTCTGCGAAGAGTTTCGGTATCTGGGCAGCTATTCAGAGATCGTTTAGCCGTTTAAATCCGCCGGAGCCTTATATTTCCTCTCATCTTCATTAAAGGCCGCACCTAAAACCCCGATAATATCTATTATAGGCCGTCCTCCCCGGCTCCTCCGGGGCGCCGGGGGAGGCTGCCGTAATCCCCCCTGAGAATATGCTCGTCGGCAGGGCGCTGCACGCTTCCTTGCGACGGGGACAATGCGGAGGTGGCTGCGGGTTGACTTTTGCGCCGGTGCGGCACTATGATGATATCGTTATAGGGCCCGGATTTCTGAATCCCACGCGACCAGACATAGACGCGCTCATAACTTATGTCGCGCAATACTACTATATACAGCGCCGCATCGGCGGCCCGGTGTGGACGCCCTTCGTCTCCCCTGCGCCCGACGACGACGCTGAGGAGGCATATGACGTTTACGATCCCGCGTTTCCCGTCACTCCGTACGATTATATACAGCGCCGCCGGGACGGCCCGGTCTGGGCGCCGGTCTATTGCTGAATCCGCTGAATTTAAAGGTGTCCTGTATTTATGAACAAATTCGGCCTTCTCGGGGAGCATCTCGCCCACAGCTTTTCCCCGCAGATCCATTCGCTTCTGGGCGATTACGAATACCTGCTTTATGAAAAAACGCCGGACGAGGTTGCCGGCTTTCTGGCGCGCGGCGATTTCGACGGGCTGAACGTGACGATCCCCTATAAAAAGGCCGTCATCCCCTGCTGCGCCGCTCTGTCGCGGAGCGCCGAACAGATCGGCAGCGTGAACACGCTCGTCCGGCGGCCGGACGGCACGCTTTACGGGGACAACACGGACTACGACGGCTTTTCCTATCTGCTCGGCGCCCTCGGCGCCGACGTCGCCGGGAAAAAAGCGCTGGTACTGGGCAGCGGCGGCGCTTCCCTCACCATTCGCACCGTGCTCGCCGATCTGGGCGCCGGCGAAATCGTCGTCGTCTCCCGCGGCGGCAAAGACAACTATGAAAATATCGGGCGCCATAACGACGCGCAGCTCATCGTCAACACGACGCCGGTGGGCATGTTCCCCGGCAACGGCGCAGCGCCCGTCGGGCTCTCCGTTTTCAAGGCCTGCGCGGCGGTGGTCGACATCATTTACAACCCCGCGAAAACGGCACTGCTGCTGGAGGCTGAGGACCTGGGTATTCCGTGCGTGAACGGTCTGCCGATGCTGGTGGCCCAGGCCAAGCGCGCCGCCGAGATTTTTACGGGCCTTCCGATCGACGACGGGGTTATCGACGATATTACGGACAAGATCGCGCGCCGGACGAAAAACATCGTCCTCATCGGCATGCCCGGCAGCGGCAAGTCCACCACGGGCGCGGCGCTGGCAAAGCTTTTGGGCAGAGAGTTTTTCGATACGGACGAGCTTATCGTCAAGGCCGCCGGCAAAAGTATCCCGGACGTTTTCAAAGACGACGGCGAGGACGCGTTTCGGCAGTTGGAGACGGCGGCCCTCGCGGAGGCCGCTAAAAAAAGCGGGGCCGTTATCGCCACGGGCGGCGGCATCGTTAAAAAGCCGGAGAACAGGCGGCTCATCCGGCAGAACAGCACGGCCGTCTTTCTTGACCGCCCCCTGGACGCACTCCCCGCGGACGGGCGTCCGCTCTCCTTGCAAAACGGCGTGGAGGCTCTTGCCAGGGAGCGCCTGCCCCTTTACAGCAGCTGGTGCGACGTCCGCGTGCCGGTCATCGGCGTCGACGGGACGATTAATATGATCAGGGAGCTTTTAAGGTTATGATTCTGCTTGTCATCAATGGGCCGAACATCAATATGCTGGGGCTCCGGGAGCCCGGCATCTACGGGAAAAGGACCTATAACGACCTCCTCGACTTTTTGAGAGCCGCCGCCAAAGAGTCCGGCGTGGAGCTGGAGCTCTTCCAGTCCAACAGCGAGGGTGCCATCGTCGATATCATCCAGTGGGCGTATGGCAAAATCGACGGCATCGTATTAAACCCGGCGGCCTACACCCACACGAGCATCGCCATCCTCGACGCGCTCAAGGCCGTCTCCATCCCCGCCGTCGAGGTCCATCTCTCCGACCCGAACACCCGCGAGGAGTTCCGCCACAAATCCTTCGTCCGCGAGGCCTGCGTCAAAACCATCGCCGGGAAAGGCTTCGACGGCTACAAGGAAGCAATGCTGTTTTTGAAGGATTATATAACAGAGGCCGCCCTGTAATCCGATAAATACAGAAGAAGAACGACGGGTGAACTGTGTTCGCCCGTTTCATATCAATGTTTGCCCCGCAATAAATTATCCGCTTTTCCCCCCAGCTCCACGAGCTTGCGGAGGCGGTGGTTGAGGCAGGATTTTGTGAGCGCGGAGAGCTCCGCCAGCTCGTTGAGGCTCATTTCGGGGTTTTCAAGGCGCAGGACCGCCGTTCCGCGGAGCTTGTCCGGCAGGCTGTCCAGGCCGGTTTCGGTGCGCAGCTTCTCGATGGCCTCGATCTGGAGGAACGCGGCGTCCACTGTTTTGGAGACGTTGGCCGTGTCGCAGTTGACCTTTCTGTTGACGGCGTTGCGCATGTCCTTTTCGATTTTCCGGGACATAAGCTCCATGGCCGAAATCGGCGCGCCAAGGGTCGTCAGGAAATCCTCGATGGAGGTCGACTGCTTGAAATAGATGATAAAGTTGCCCTTGCGGGTGGCCTCCTTCGGCTCAAAGCCCATTTCCAGCAGGAGCGAATAGGTCTCCCGGCTGACATTATAATGGTCGGTCACCAGCTCCAAGTGGTACCGCTTGGCCGGGTCCGTCACAGAGCCGCCGGCGAGGAACGCGCCCCTGAGAAAGCTCGGGCGGCAGCAATCGTCCTCCAGAACGCTCAGGTTCAGATGATGGGCCAGCATTTTGCTGTCGGCCAGCCCAAAGGCCTCGAATATCGTGCGGAGCTTATCGGGGCTGATGATCAGAAACGTCTGCTTCCCGCCCTTCTCACCCCCCTGCGGTATGAGGTCAAACGTCAGGTTGAACGCGCGCTTGAACAGCTTTGGGAGGCGCTGGGCAAGTTCCCGGCTCTCCGTGATGATCCTGATTTCCCGGTCGGAAAACGTATTGCAGTATAAAAGAAGGCCGTAGCTTTCGGCAATGGCGCAGCATTTCCGGCCGATCGGATCTTTACACAGCTCCGCCTTTGCGTCGTACGAAAACGACATGGACGAACCCCCTTTGTATGTACGGTATCAGATCTTCCGGCGCTCAAAAATCCGCGTCGGTGCCCGCCTTCTGAAAATGCCCATGATCTCCCGGGCCAGCAGCTCGGGATTGTGGCGGACAAGGTCCTTATAGCGCTCCGCCAGCGGCGCCGTAAAAAGCTCGACGCCGAGCTTTTCGATTTTCTCCGGGTCCACGGCAATCGGCGCCGCGCCGTCGTCCGCGTAGCGCCGGAGGAGCTCCGGCGGCGGCGTCAGGCTGTTGACGAGGCACATGTCGAACAGCTTGCTGGAGGAGTGCCGGAAAAGCTCCCGGATATGGTCGGAGGCCGTATACCCCTCCGTTTCGCCGGGCTGCGTCATGATATTGCCGATATAGAGCTTCGCCGCGCCGGAATTCTCGATGGCCTTGACGACGCCGCCCACAAGAAGGTTCGGGATAATGCTCGTATACAGGCTGCCCGGCCCCAGGACGATGAGATCGGCCTCCTGGATAGCCTTTAAGCTCTCGGGCAGGGCCAGGACGGGCGACGGCACGATCTGGACCCGCTTGATGCGGCAGTTGCGCTCTTGCTTCGCCTGGCAGATTTTCGATTCGCCGTAGACGACGCTGCCGTCCTCGAATTCGGCCATCAGCCGGATATCCTCGTTCGTGACCGGCAGGACGCGGCCCGTGATGGCCAGCACCTCTCCCATCCGCGCCACCGCTTTGTCAAACGACGAGGAAATGCCGTTCATGGCGGCCAGCAGGAGATTTCCGAAGCTCTGGCCTTCCAGGCTGCCGCTCGAAAAGCGGTAGGACATGAGCTGCTCCATCGTCGGCTCGATGTTGGACAGCGCCAGGATGCAGCTTCTGATATCGCCCGGCGGCGGCATCCCCAGCTCCTCCCGGAGGACGCCGGAGCCGCCGCCGTCGTCGGTGACGGTGACGATCGCCGTAATGTTCGCCGTATAGCGCTTGAGGCCCCGCAGCATCGTGGACAGGCCCGTGCCGCCGCCGATACAGGTAATCGCCGGCGCGCTCGCGCCATGGTCGAAAAATGACTCCATGTCGTATCCCCGTTTCATGACGATTTTATGCCATATTATATGAAAACGGCACTATGTTTTGTCAATGTCCCGGTGGATGCATTCCGCGGGATAGCCTTTTTCGGTCAGATAATCGGACAGCGCCTGGGCCACGGCCACCGATCTGTGGCGGCCGCCGGTGCAGCCGACGCCGACCACCAGATGGCGCTTTCCTTCCTCGATGTAATACGGCAGCAGAAATTCCATCAGCTCCGACAGCCTCCTGAAAAACTCCTTCGTCTCGCCGAAGTCGAAGATGAATTCCCTGACGGAGTCCTCCAGGCCGCTGTGCTCGCGCAGGTCCGGCACGTAATACGGGTTCGGCAGAAACCGGACGTCAAAGACGAGGTCGGACTCGATGGGTATTCCGTACTTGTAGCCGAAGGAGATGACGTTGACATTCATCGGTTTTTCTTCCTGATCCCTGTTGAAGATCGAGAAGAGGCGGCGCTGCAGCTTGCCCAACGTCAGGTCGGTGGTGTCGATGATCGTGTCGGCCTGCTCCCTGAGCGGCGCCATCATGCCGATCTCCCGGCGCACGGCCTTTTCCAGGTCGCAGCCGTCCGGGTCGAGGGGATGGCGCCGGCGCGTTTCCTTATAGCGCTTGACGATCGTTTGGAGACCTGCCTCCACGAACAGAATCCGGTGGTCGCAGCCCATGTCGCGCATTTCGTCCAGCGCGGTAAAAAGCTCGCCCAGATTTTCGATAGCGCGCACGTCGGTGACGAGGGCGACGCGCTCGTACCGGCCGCGGGTGGCCAGGCAAAGCTCGGCAAACTTCGGCATCAGCGCGACGGGCATATTATCCACGCAGTAAAAATCCATGTCCTCCAGGACGGCGGCGACGCGGCTTTTACCCGCGCCCGACAACCCCGATATGATGAGTATTTCCATAGTGCACCCTTCTTCTCTCTCTGTCCCTGGCCTATCCCTTACCGGCCTGCGCTCCGGATGATTTTGACCTCCGGCTCAAGCGCCGTCCCAAATCGGCGCAGCACCTCTTCCCGGACGTGGTCCATGACCGCCAAGACGTCCTCGAACGTGGCGCCGCCCCTGTTGACGACAAAACCTGTGTGCTTATCGGACACCATGGCCCCCCCAACGGCGTAGCCGCGGAGCCCCGCCTGGTCGATAAGGGCGGCCGCGTATCCGTTTTTCGGCCTTTTGAACGTGCTCCCGGCGCTCGGCAGCGTGAGCGGCTGGCTCTCCCGCCGCTTTGCGGCCAGCGCCTCCATCCGGGCCCGTATCTCCTGCGGGTCGCCCTTTTTCAGGCGGAGCACCGACGAGAGGATAATATCTCCGGAATCGGAGAACCTGCTGCGCCGGTATGAAAAGGCGTGATCCGCGCCGTAAATATCATAAAGCGCCAGTCCCTGTCCGAGAAAGGAGGTTTTTGCCACGACATCCTTCATCTCGCCGCCGTAAGCGCCGGCATTCATCGCCACGGCGCCGCCCAGCGTCCCCGGGATGCCGTGGGCAAACTCCAGCCCCGTCAGCGCGTGCTCCAGCGCGAAGCCGGCAAGCCTTGACAGGAGCACGCCGCTCTCGGCGGTGATCTCCGTCTCCCCGGTCAGCCGGATGTCCCCGAGCCCCGCGTGCGTCTTCACAACGGCAAGGTCGATGGGCCCGTCGTCCGCCAGGAGGTTCGTCCCATTGCCGATGACGAGGGCTTTCAGGCTAAAATTCTTCAGAACGCCGCATAGAATTCTGAGCTCCTCCGGCGATTTCGGGAAAAACATCACGGAAACAGGCCCGCCGATCCTGAAGGAGGTATGCTCCTTCAGCGGCTCATCAAGGCGGTATTCAATATCCGGCAGCAGCTCCCTTAACGTCTCAAACACGGCGGACACGTTGTTCATGCGGCGATGGCTCCAATCAAGAATAAATTTATTACGACAGCTTTTCGTCGAAATGCCTGTTGATCTGGCGGGTGAACTCCAGCGCGGCGTTGTAGCCCATGAATTTCTGGCGCTGGTTCATGGCGGCCACCTCCAGGATGACGGCCAGGTTGCGCCCCGGTTTGACCGGGATCGTCACGGCCGCCACGTCGACGCCGAGAATGGTCACGGTTTGCTCGTTGATGCCGAGCCTGTCGTACAGCATGCCCTCGCGCCAGGGCTCCAGATTGACGACCAGGTGGATGTTCTGGCGCGCCTTGACGGCGCCCACGCCGAAAATTTGCCTGACGTCAATAACGCCGATGCCGCGCAGCTCCACGTAATGGCGGATGAGCTCCGGCGCCGTGCCCTCAAGGTAATCGGCGACAGCCTTGATCTCAACGGCGTCGTCGGCAATGAGCCGGTGGCCGCGCTTTAAAAGCTCGATGGCCGCCTCGCTCTTGCCGACGCCGCTTTCTCCCAGGAGCAAAAGGCCCATCCCGTAGACCTCTACAAGGACGCCGTGGCGCGTAACGCGTGGGGCCAGCTCCATTTTTATAATGCGGATCACATCCGACATGACCGCCGAGGTGCTCTTGCTGGTGGAGCACAGCGAGACGTCGTACTTCTCCGCCGCCTCCATGAACTCCGGCAAAAGCTCGGCATCGTGGCAGATGATGAGCGCGGGAAACTTTTTCGACATATAAAAATCGACCTTTTCCCTGCGTTCCTCCGATGAAAATTTCATCAGGAACGCGACCTCCATCCGGCCGACGAGCTGGACCCGGGCCGGGTCAAAGTAGTCGTAAAAGCCGGCCAGCTGCAACCCCGGACGGTGCACGTCGCCTGTCTTGATCAAAACCTTTTCATAATCCGTCGACGGGTAGAGGATATTCAGCTTCTGCCCTTCCACCAGCGTTTTCAGCCTGTAGCTGTATTCGCGTTCCATAGCATCCTCCCGCGTATCTCTGTAAATATATGTTCCGCCGGTTAAATTGTATACAATACCTCTCCCATTTGCAAGCAAATTTCTTGTCTCAAAAGCGCGCCTCCCAAAGAGCATCTCCAAACGCATCTCCAAACGCATCTCCAAACGCATCTCCAAGCGCACCTCTAAGCGCATCTCTAAGCGCACCTCTAAGCGCATCTCTAAGCGCATCTCTCAAGGAGCACCTTCCGAGCACCCGCCCCCTTCATGTCATTCCCGCGAAGGCGGGAATCCATATCCCGGCGCAAAATAATTAGTAATTAATACTTGCATTTTTCGCCCTATTCTGTTATTATAATAAAGCTGTTCAAAATCCAATAAAGCACGTGCAAGGAGGTGCAGCAGATGGCTAAGTGTGAATTTTGCGATAAGGGCGTTTCTTTCGGTATCCGTCAGAGCCACTCTCACAGGCGCACAAACAGGATGTGGAAACCGAACGTCAAGAGAGTGTCCGCTATTGTGGACGGCGCCCCGCGCCATGTTTACGTGTGTACTCGGTGCCTCCGCAGCGGCAAGGTTACGCGTGCAGTGTAGATAATGACTGAAATGCTCACAGCGTCCGCTGTGAGCATAATTTTTTATGCCCGCCCATCGGGACGGCGCTTCCCTCATCCGCCCGGCTTCGCAGAGGCGTCTACGGTATTATTGCCGGCGCGGTGCAAAAAGCATACGATTGAAAGAAATAATCCGCGACAGTGAGAATATAGTGAGAATATTGAACAAAAACTGTCCGATATATCCGCACAAATTTTCACAAAGATTTCCTCTGGCCCGAGATTTCACTTACATTCTCCGAATCAAACTGCTATGATATCTATGGAAAGCGTCAGAGGGATATGCGTTGAACGCGAGCGAAAGCCGGCACCCGGCTGAATGCTGCCGGATGCGCGCGGCTTAGAAAGGTCAGTGAATCATGGATATCATTAACACACAGGTTCGGCATAACAAGTACGGTATCGGCGCCGTTATCGAGCAGGCGGACAATATCATCACCGTAAAATTTCCCACGGAAAGCGAGACGAAAAGATTCCTCTATCCGTCGATTTTCGAAAATTATCTGACATTCTGCAGTGAAGAGCTGCAGACGCGGCAGATGGAAGAAATTTCACGGCAAAAGGCCGAATACGAAGTGGCCGTGACGCAGCAGAAAGCCGCGGCGGAGGAGCAGCGCAAAAAAGAGCTGAAGCCCGCCCCGAAGCGCAGGAAAAAAATGATATCATCGGAAACAAAGGCGTAAGCTTTATCGACAGTCTGGGACGGCTCATTTTATGAGTCGTCCCTTTGCGTTCTCCCCTGTTTTCATATCCACTCGGGCTTTTCTACCGTCCTGTCATTGGTGACGTCGCCGGTGTTCAGCGTCGTCTTCGCCTCGATGAGCATCACCTGGACCTCCCTTTCGGCCACCGGCATGTGCTCCACGCCCTTCGGGATGATCAGAAACTCCCCGTCGTTCAGGACAACGTCCTTATCCCGGAATTTTATGATGAGCTGTCCTTTCAGGACATAAAACATCTCATCCTCCGTTTCGTGACGGTGCCACAAAAACTCGCCCTTGAGCCTGGCGACCTTGATATACGACTCATTCAGCTCCCCGATAATTTTCGGGCTCCAATGCTCGCTGAAGAGACGCAGCTTTTCCTCAACATTGACTTTATCCATTTTCCCTCTCTGGTTTCCGTCATTTTAATTTGGCTAATATATAAAATTGAATTCAAAAGCATAGTCGAGGCCGCGGGCACAGCCCAGACCTCGCCGTCGGAGTTTATAGCAGGCGCAGTTCCGCATCCGTCAGGGCCCCAGGCATGGCGCCTTCCCCTTCAGGGAAGGCGGAAATGGGTCCGGGGCGAAGCCCCGCAAGGGATCATAGGGGGCGTAGCCCCCTATACCTCTATTGGGCGGGTGGGCGGGCTTTTTTAATGCACCATTTGATCCGTCCTGCTGATAAGATCGTTCTGCAGCGCGCTGTCAAGCTCGACGAAATAGGCGGAAAAGCCGGCGATGCGGATGACGAGATTTTTGTATTTGTCCGGCTCCTTCTGCGCCTCGCGCAGCTGCTCCCCGCCGACCACGTTATACTGGATGTGCATGCCGCCGAGGGAAAAGAAGGTCTCCACCAGCAACCGGAGCTTCATGGCGCCCTCGTCGCCCTGAACGGTGGCCGGGTGGAACTTCATGTTCAGAAGCGTGCCGTTGCGGTACGTGGCGTGATTGATGGCTGCCACGGACTTCAGGACGGCCGCGGGGCCGTTTTTGTCGAGACCCTGCTTCGGGGAAACGCCCTCGGCCAGGGCTTCCCGCGCCATACGCCCATCGGGCGTGGCCCAGGTGCGCTTGCCGTTGACCACGTGGGTGGAGACGGGATAAATGCCCGCCTGCCACTTGTTGCCCCGGTCGCCGGTGCCCTTTAAAAATGCCTGGGCGAAGATTTCCATCGCGTCGCGGGCGATCTTATCCACATACGGGATGTCGTTGCCGTAGCGCGGCACCTCGTTGAGGATGCGCTGGCGGAGCGGCTCGTAGCCCTTCCAGTCGGCCATGATGGCGTCATAGAGCTCGCGGGCCGTCAGGAGCTTTTTGTCGAACACCATGTATTTGATGACCGCCAGGCTGTCGATGACGTTGGCACAGCCGACGCCGGAGGAGCCGTTGGCGTTGTATTTCGCCCCGCCGTACATGACGTCCCTGCCGGACTCCATGCAGCCGTCCATGGTGGCCGAGGCGGCGATGAGCGGCATCTTGTCGCGCATGACGAGCCAGAAGAGGTTGGACATGGAGATGTGCCAGTTCACATAGTGCTCCACGTGCTTTTTATAGGCCGCCATGACCTCGTCAAAGGATTTGTAGTCGTAGAGATACCCGGTGCCGAAGCCGGAGTCCCCGCCGTTTAACGGATTCCTGCCGTTATTGATGAGCATGGTGATGAGATTGCCCATATTGAGGTACGTGGCGCGCCCCAGGCCGCCGCAGGCCGGGAAGTCGTTGCCGGCGCCGGCAGGCTCCACGCAGCCGATGATGCAGTAATCGCGGGCATCCCCGATGGTAAAGCCGCGGGCCAAAAGCGTCGGGATGATGACGTCGTCGTTCTGGAGCGTCGGGATGCCGCCACACTCCTTTGTGCAGGCGATGGCCGCCTCCCAGAGCGTATCCGGCGTACCTTTGTGGATGCGGAGCGAGAGCGGCGGCTCATGCAGGTGGAGCCGTCCCATCGTCTGGAGCATGAGGTAGGACACCGCGTTGGTGGCGTCGCCCCCGTCCCTGCCGACACCGCCCAGGGACATGTGCTGCCCGGAGGAATAGCCGCCGGAATTGGTCGCGGCAGCCGTCGTCTTCAGGACGACGGCCTCGGAAATCTTCAAAAAGAAGCAGTCGACGATCTCCTGGGCGCGCTCCAGCGTGGTGGTGCCCTCCTCCAGTTCCTTTTTCAGGAGCGGATACGTGTACTGGTCGAAGCGGCCAAACGTCAGGCCGTGCATCTGGCCGTCGAAGCAGAGCGTCAGGTGATAGATGAGCGTGGCCTGGACCGCCTCCCGGAAGGTGCGGGCCGGGTATTCGATGATGTGATCGAGGGAGTCCGCCATGGAGCTGAGCTCCGCCCTCCGCTCGGGCGTATATTTGTCCAGCGCGGCCATGTGGCGGCATACCGCAGCGTAGCGCTTACTGAGCAGCATGACGGCGTCGCAATAGATGACGACAGCGCGGTAAAAGAGGTGCTTTTCGGCGTCGCCCTCAAATAAATGGCCGTTCATGGCCGCGAGCTTCTCGAGGGCTTCGTCCTTGATGGCCCTGAAGCCCTTGCTCACGGCTTTGGAGTAGTTGGCCGAAAAATGTCCGATGGGATTGCCGCCGGTGCCGTTTCTGGCAAAGGGCAGGATGTTCGCCGTCTCCACGGGGTAAAATTCGTCCGGGATGACGGCGTCGCAGAGGGTGCCCAGGCAGCGGTCGTTCCAATACTCCTCGATGGAGCACATGTAGTCGGCGTCCACCGGATCGATCTCGTTGTACTCCTCGTATGCCTGTCTTTTATAGAACTGGCCGCTTTTGAGCTCGTCGACGAGCCATTTCACGCCGCCGTACTCGGGGTTCGTGGTGGCGCCGCGAAATGTCGGCACCTGATTGCCGACGATCAGGTCGTCGTCGCCGACGATGAGCGTCATCCTCTCGCAGATGGCGTGCATGCATTTGGCCCGCTTCAGCAGCGGATGCTCCGTCTCGTGGGCCTTATAAAACTCGGTGATGATCCTCGGGCGTTCGCTGGAGAATTTGGGCGTTGTGTTCCGGTACCGCTCCCTGATGCGCAGGACTCTGTCGCTGATGGGTGAAAAGGTATACATAGCAGTCTCCTTCCCGGCTCTCGATAACACTTATATTTTATTTTATTATAGTAACTGCCGCCGGCAAAATCAACCACGGCGGTCTTTACAAAAAATATCTCTGAAGCGGATATGATAACTTTTCTTCTTTTTTATATTAATGGAACCTTTCAGGCCCTGGCCCGTCTATACGTTTGAGGTGAAATTATGAAGAATCTGCTGTGCTCGGCTTTGATTGCCGCCCTGTGCTTCACCCTCCAGCCGGCCGGAAACGCGGCGGCGGCGCCCGCCGGCCCGCGTGACGAGGAATCGGCCCTTTCAAGGAGCGCCGTATCCGAATACATAGACGTCCCGGAGAATCGGGACAGCGTCGACGACGGGATATTTGCAGAGGCGCCATACAATTGCGATCCTCAAATGCTGATCCCTGTCACGGCGGATAACGACCCCGGCTTCACGCGGGAGCCCGAAGCAACACGCAGCGCCGCAGCTATAAATTTTATCCCTTAAAATACTTAAAGTCCGCTTTCGCGGACTTTAATCAGCTTGTCAAAAAACCTGCCTGCAGAGGGGACTGGCTTTATCGACAGCCTGGCTATCCCACCCAGGTCTCCTCGGCGGTATCCCATTCGCGCTTCCGGTCCCGGCTCATGAGATCCTTCATGGCGGTGAGGGCCGATTTGCCTTCGTAAAGCACCTTATAGGCCTCGGTGGATATGGGCATGGGGATGCCGACCTTTTGGGACAGCTCGTAAGCGGCCTTGGCGGCGTAATAACCCTCCACCACGGCGCCGACCTCCTTCATGGCCGCCTGGGCATCCATCCCCTTGCCGATCAGCACGCCGGCGCGCCTGTTGCGCGAGTGCTGCGAGGTACAGGTGACAATGAGGTCGCCGAGGCCGGCAAGGCCCGCCAGCGTGGACTTTCTTCCGCCCAGGGCCACACAGAGCTCCGCGATCTCGGCAAGGCCGCGCGTCATCAGCATGGCGATCGTATTATCGCCGAAGCCGAGGCCGTCGCTGATGCCGGCGCCTAAGGCAATGACATTTTTGAGCGCCGCGCCGAGCTCCACGCCGATGACGTCGGTGGAGGTGTAGACGCGCAGGTAATCGTTCATGAAAATATCCTGGACCTGCTCGGCAACCTTGATGTCCTCCGACGCCACGACGCAGGCCGTCGGCACCTGGCGCCCGACCTCCTCGGCGTGAGTGGGGCCGGACAGGGACGCCAGCTTTACCATCTCGCCCAGCGTCTCCCGGAGAATACGGGAAAAGAGCCGGCAGGTGTCCTTCTCGATGCCCTTTGACACGCAGACGACGATGCAGTCCGCCGGGAGCTTATCCTTCAGCATTTCCGCCGTTTCCGCCACCGCGAAGGACGGCGTTGCGATGACGGCGAGGCCGATGCCGTCGGCGGCGTCCCGCAGCGACGTGGTGATCGTGATCCCCGCCGGGATCGCCACGCCCTTCAGGAGCGGATTTTCTCTCGCCGTGGCAAGCGTCTCGGCTTCCTTTTCAAACTTTGACCACAGCGTGACGTCATGGCCGTTTTCATGCAGTACCTTGGACACGGCCGTACCCCAGCCGCCGCTGCCGAATACCGTTATTTTCATCATTGTTACCCCATCTCTCCACGTTGGGTTTCCCCCGCGCGGAGGCTATTTTTTATGTAAGGGCTTATCAATCGCCCGCATGCGCCGTCATAAGACGGCGGGCGATTATCAATCGCCCCTACATATATACCAGTCATTCACAGCAGTGAATATTACGCTTCTTTTTTGCGGTGAAAGGAAAACCTGGATTCCTTCCCGGCAAAAATGCGCCTGATGTTTTCCCGGTGGCGGTAAATGAGCAGCGCGGCGCACGCGGACGAGAGGACGATTTCCCACACGCCGCCGAAGCCCAGAAGGCCGACCATGAGCGGATAGGCGAGCACGCCCACCACGGCGCCCAGCGAAACGTACCGCGTCGCCAGCGTCAGCACTATAAACGCCCCCCAGGCGGCCAGGGCGATGCGCCAGTCGATGAAAAACACGATGGTGCCCATCGCCATAACGCCTTTGCCGCCCCGAAATTCATAAAAGAGCGGAAAGCAGTGGCCCAGCATCACAAAGAAGCCGGCCAGCTCGCTGCCGAAGAAGCTCAGGCCGAAGAAGCCGACGTTGCCGCTGGGGAACGTATCGGCGCTGAGAAAATGCGAAAACAAAAAGCCGCCGAGCACAACGGGCCCCACGGTCTTCACCACGTCGATGAGGACGACGAGCACCGCGCCGCCCTTTCCGAAAACGCGGTAAAAATTCGTCAGGCCGGGATTGCCGCTGCCGAATTTGCGGATATCCTTGCGGTAAAAATATTTGGATATAATGATCGCGCCGTTGACGCCGCCGATGACATACGCCTGCAAAGCCGTCACAATTATCAGTAAAATAAGCATTGCCGTCATCCCCCATGGTCCGAGTTTATTTCATACGCCTGTTTTCGCAGCGCGTTATTCGCCGTCCCTGCCCCGTTCCCGGACAAACAGGCGCACCGGCGTGCCTTCCAGGCCGAAGACGCCCCTGATCTGGTTTTCGAGATATCTCTGATATGAAAAATGGAACAGCGTCGCGTCGTTGCAGAAGCAGACGAAGGTCGGCGGGCGGACGCTGATTTGCGTCATGTAATAAATCTTCAGCCGCTTGCCCTTGTCCGTGGGCGGCTGGACGCGCGCCGTGGCGTCCGACAGGACGTTATTGAGCATGCCTGTCGTAATGCGCATGGCCGACTGGTTGTCGACGTAATTGATGAGCTCGAACAGCCGGTCCACGCGCTGACCGCTTTTGGCCGAGATGAAGAGGACCGGCGCGTACGTCATGTAGCCCAGCGCGTTGCGGACCTCCTGGCGCATATGGTCCATGGTATTGCTGTCCTTTTCGATAAGGTCCCATTTGTTGACGACGATGATGCTGGCCTTGCCGGCCTCGTGCGCCAGCCCTGCGACCTTTGTGTCCTGCTCCGTCACGCCGTCGCGGGCATCGATCATGATGAGGCAGACGTCGGCGCGCTCGATGGCCATCTCCGAGCGCAGGACGCTGTATTTTTCGATCCTGTCGTCCACTCTGGAGCGCCGCCGGATACCGGCCGTGTCGATGAAGATATATCGGCCCTGCTCGTTTTCAAAGGGCGTATCAACGGCGTCCCGCGTCGTGCCGGCAACGTCGCTGACGATGACGCGGTTTTCCCCCAGAATGTAGTTGATCAGCGAGGATTTGCCCACGTTCGGCTTGCCGATAACGGCCACCTTGACGACGTTCTCCTCCTCCTCTTCCCCGGTCTCTTCCGGGAAGTATTTGAGGCAGGCGTCCAGCACGTCGCCCGTGCCGTGGCCGTGCACGGCGGACAGCGCGACGGGGTCGCCCAGGCCGAGGGCGTAAAACTCGTAGATGTCGGGATTTGTCGGCCCGATGGAATCCATCTTGTTGACGGCGAGCACGACGGGCTTTTTCGAGCGCAGCAGCATGGACGCGATCTCCTGATCGGCCGCCGTAACGCCCGTCTCTATATCCGTGACGAACAGAATGACGTCGGCCATTTCAATGGCCAGCAGCGCCTGCTCGCGCATGAACAATAAAATTTCGCTGTCCGCCGTCGGCTCGATGCCGCCGGTGTCAACGATGGAAAATTCCCGTCCGCTCCAGTCGGAGGATGCGTACAGCCTGTCGCGCGTCACCCCGGGCGTATCCTCGACGATGGATAGGCGCTTCCCGGCTATTCTGTTGAAAAGCATGGACTTGCCGACATTCGGCCGCCCGACGATCGCGATCAGCGGTTTTGCCATATGAGGTACCTCTTATTACAGCTATTACGCCTCCCTCGGACGAGGGCGGCGGCACGGCGGAACACCGTGACGGAAGGAGAAATACAGCCGAGACTGTGGTGCGCGATATTCCTCCCTCAGCCGCCTGCGGGCGGCAGCTCCCTCGTCTGAGGGAGCCATGAGGATGAGGCAATAGAGAGTTCGCTAATTTCCAAAGATCGCGCGGATCAAATCCTCGCCATCCTGGCCGACGACGCGGACCGTTACGCCCAGCGCCCTGGACACCTCGTCCAGCGTGACGTCGTCGAGAAATACCGTTTCGCCGTGCCGGAGCATATTTTTCGTAATCAGCAGCCGCTGCCCCAGGTCGCGCCCCTTGAGCTGCGCGATGAGATCGCCGCCGGTAATAAGCCCAGCCACATCGATCAGGCTGCCGAAAAATTCATTTTTGACGGCAACTACATTTCCATTAATATTAGCACATTTTTCCCGCGCGGAATCTAAAATTTTTTGTAAACAATGCGCAGCGGCCTCGCCTGTGGCGATGGAAAACAGCGCGCCGTCGGCGGAATGATAAAACGGCAGCGCGTCGCCGGCCTGCGTCATGAGGAGCCGGAGCATGCCCACCCCGTTTTCCAGCTGCGGGTATCCCTCGTAAAACGCGTCCTCCGGGACGTCGAGCCCCGCCTTCAGGTAGAGCTCGTCCGCCGGGTAAAAAAGGCGCGTGCCGAATTTTTTCAGGCATTTCTCGCCGGTATGCTCCACCTGCCGGACCGTCTGGAGCGCGCGCGCCGAGTCGAACGGTGTGAGCGGACAGAGCCCTTCCCGGAATTTTGTGAGGCCGACCGGCACGACGGACACGCTTTTCACGGCCGGGTGCAGCGCGGCAAGGTCGCTCATGGTGCGTTCGAGATGCTCCCCGTCGTTGAGACCGGGGCAGCAGACAATCTGGCAGTGCATCGTCATGCCGGCGTCGCGGAAGCGCGACAGGGCCCCCAGCGCCCGGGCGCTCTTCTTGTTGCCCAGGAGCAGGCTGTGCAGCTCCGGTTCCGTTGAATGCACGGAGATGTTCAGCGGCATGAGGCGCAGGTCGATCATGCGCTGGAGCTCGGCGTCGGACATGTTGGTCAGCGTCACGTAATTGCCCTGCAGAAAGCTGAGGCGGGAGTCGTCGTCCTTGAAATACAGCGTGTCGCGCAAGCCCGCCGGCAGCTGGTCGACGAAGCAGAACACGCACCTGTTGGCGCAGGAGCGCGCGTCATCCATCAGATAGTTGTCAAACGTCAGCCCCAGCTCTTCGCCCTCCCGCTTGTTAACGCGCACAAAGCGGAGCCTCCCGCCGCCGCAAAGCTCCAGCAGCAAATGCGCGTCGTAGGCGTAAAACTTATAATCGAGGACATCGTTTATCTTATGCCCGTTGATCCTGTTTAAGGTTTCCCCCGGGCGGACATGCCGCCGGGCGGCCGGGCTTTTTTCCTCAACGGCGATGATGACGGACCCCATAAACGCTCCAAGCCCGACGCCGCGCACCGGCGCCGGGCGCCGCCGAAAACAGGCTGGCGGCCCGCCGTAATCTCTCTTTTCACGGTAATTATGTTGCAGGGACATGCTGTTTAGTCAGGCGGCAAACAAAATTACGGTGGCCCCGAACAGGCATAATAAAACGCGGGCGGGGGTTTTGCCCCCGCCTGTCAGTTCGTTTTATTCGGCGTCGATTTTGATGACCTCGCGCCCGTTATATGTGCCGCAGGACCTGCATACTCTGTGTGGGAGCCGCAGCTCGCCGCATTTCGAGCATTTGACAAGGCCGGGAGTCTCAAGCTTCCAGTGGGAAGAACGCCTCTTGTCCCGTCTCGCTTTTGATGTTTTTCTCTTTGGTACCGCCATGGTGACACCTCCTGTTATTCATTTTCCAGGAACTGTCCAAGGACAGCGAGCCTGGGATCTGTCTCCGATTTGCATGCGCACGGCCCCTCGTTTAAATCGGCGCCGCATTTTTCACAGAGACCTTTGCAGTCGTCCCTGCACAGGAGCCTCTGATCCATGTTCAGGACAAAATCCGTCGAGATGATTTCATCGACGTCGATGAAATCGCCCTCCAGAAAAAATTTGTCCGGATCGTCCTCATCCTGCTCTCCCTCGGAGAGCGTGGTCTCGATCGCGAGATGCACGGGGTAATCGAAATCCTTCAGGCATCTGGCGCAGGTACATTCCAAAACGGCATCGACATCCGCCGTAAAAAGCAGAACGCCGGCACTGTTTCTGATCTGCCCGGCTGCTCTGGCGTTTCTGACGCCCTTGACCGATCCATAACCGGCTTGCGACAGGTCAGGCTCATAGTCAAATGTGACGCCGGTTCCGGGGATATTAATGATATCACGAAGATCAAGACGCATAGCACACCTCGCACATACGCTAGGACATTATAAATGATAAAGCAAATGTTGTCAAACTATTTTTTAATGATATAATTATACCCACCCACCCGCCCAATAAAGGAATGTGGCTTCGCACCATTCCCCATTTATAGGGGCTGCGCACCAATAACCAACGAAGCCTTTCCCCTTGGCGAAGCCGTGACGGTTGAGGGCGTTACGGCAGAAATTTATATTGCTGATCAAATTATTTATGCCCAAAAAGGCGGTATACCATTGAAAGAATTCACCATAGAGAAAAATGACGCCGGGCAGAGGCTGGACCGGTTTGTGACGAAAACGGTGCCGCTGCTGCCGGCGTCGCTTTTGCAGAAGTATATCCGCCTCAAGAGGATCAAGTTAAACGGCAAGGGAGCGAAGCAGGATGCGAAGCTTGCCTTGGGCGATAATATTCAAATGTATATAAACGACGAGTTCTTCGAGGCGCCCTCTGAGGAAAACGCCTATCTGAAGATCACCGAGCCGCAGCTGGACATCGTCTACGAGGACGAGAATATCCTGCTCGTCAACAAAAAGGCCGGGGTCCTGTGCCACTCGGACGGCGCGTGGTCGTACAACACGCTGATCGCCCACATCCAGGCGTATCTGTACGCCGAACGGGCGTGGCGGCCCCGGGAGGAAAACGCGTTCGCGCCGGCGCTGTGCAACAGGATCGACCGAAACACGCAGGGTATCGTCATCGCCGCGAAAAACGCCGAGGCGCTGCGCGTTATGAATGAGAAAATCAAAAACCGCGAGGTAGAAAAATACTATCTCGCCGTTGTCAGCGGGCCGATGCGACCCGCAGCCGGAAAGCTTGAGGGGTATATCTTCAAGGACGCCGTGAAAAATCAGGTGTTCGTTTCGGACAGGAGCGTCGCCGGCTCGAAGACGGCGGTCACCGAATACAGGACGCTGGCCGTTCAAAACGGGCTGTCGCTTCTGGAGTGCCGTCTTATCACCGGGCGCACCCATCAGATCAGGGCGCAGCTCAGCCACGCCGGCCATCCGCTCCTCGGGGACGGCAAGTACGGCAGCGGCAAAACGAACCGCCAATACGGCGAAAACGGGCAGGCGCTGTGCTCTTACCGCCTCGTTTTCGGCTTCAAAACGGACGCCGGAATACTCCAATATCTGAGCGGACGGGAATTTAAAATCGCCAAGGTCGATTTTGTCGAAAAATACTTCAATATCAATTGACAATCACACTATAATTTTATATATTTATCCTGTTTTATTTTCACATGGAAACGGGGGCCGATAGATGTCCAAAGAGTTGATTCGCCTGTCGGAGTTAACGATGGCGTTTGACGGAGAAGTTGTTTTAGACAGCATAAATCTCGTCATAAATGATAAAGAATTCCTCACACTGCTCGGTCCCAGCGGATGCGGCAAAACCACGACGCTGCGGATCATCGGCGGCTTCGTGACGCCCGCGTCCGGAGACGTCTATTTTGACGGTGTGAGGATTAATGATGTCCCGCCCTATAAGCGGACCGTCAATACGGTTTTTCAGAAATACGCCCTCTTCCCTCACCTGAACGTCTTTGAAAACGTCGCGTTCGGCCTTAAGATCAACAGGCACGAGGGGAAAAAGCTCTCGAAGCAGGAGATTTCGTCGCGCGTTCTCGAGATGCTGGAGATCGTCAGCCTCAAGGGCTTTGAGTACCGCGACGTCTCTTCCCTGTCCGGCGGCCAGCAGCAGCGCGTGGCGATCGCCCGGGCGCTCGTCAACAAGCCGAAGGTGCTGCTTCTGGACGAGCCGCTGGGCGCTTTGGACATGCGCCTTCGCAAGGATATGCAAAACGAGCTCAAGCGCATCCACGAGGCGATGGGCATTACCTTTATATATGTCACCCACGACCAGGAGGAAGCCCTGGCCATGAGTGACACCGTCGTCGTCATGGACGCGGGCAAAATCCAGCAGATCGGGACGCCCGAGCAGATTTACAACGAGCCGGTCAACGCCTTTGTGGCCGATTTCATCGGCGAGAGCAATATCGTCGACGGGACGATGATCTCCGACGGCATCGTGGAGATATTCGGCCGGAAATTCAAGTGCCTGGACACCGGCTTTGCGGAAAACGCGCCGGTGGACGTGGTCATCCGTCCCGAGGACGTGGACATTGTCGACGTCAAAGACGGCATGCTCACCGGCACCGTGACGAACATCACGTTCAAGGGCGTCCACTACGACGTCATCGTGGACTTCAAGGGCTTCAAATGGCTTATCCAGACGACGGACCTTGTGACCGTCGGCGCGTATATCGGCATCAAGATCGACCCGGACGGCATCCACATCATGAGCAAAAGCGACTACAGCGGCAAATTCGGCGACTACAGCTCCTACAGCGCCGAGTACGACGAAATCAGCGACGTTGAATACGAGCCCGAGGAGGAAAGCGCCGAGGAGGAAATGTATGAAGCTTAGGACGCTGGCCATCCCCTACGTCGGCTGGATGGCGCTCTTCGTCGTAACGCCCGTCGTCATCATCCTCGCCTACGCGGTGACGAATTCCGGCGGCGCCTTCTCGCTGGAGAGCTTTGCAAAGATGGGCGATTACATTTCCGTCTTTATCCGGTCGTTTCTGCTGGCCGTCATATCCACCGTCATCTGCATTATCATCGGCTACCCCGTGGCCTATATCCTCGCCAAGGAGCGGCCGCGGCTGCAGCGCATCCTCCTGATGCTCGTCATGCTGCCCATGTGGATGAATTTTCTCCTGCGGACATATGCCTGGATGTCCATTCTTGAAAATACGGGACTTTTGAACCGCCTGCTCACCGCCGTCGGGCTGCCCGCCGTCGGCATCATCAACACCCCGGGCGCCGTGGTGATCGGCATGGTATATAACTTTCTGCCCTTCATGATCCTGCCGGTCTATTCCGTTATCGTCAAGATAGACCGCAGCCTGATCGAGGCCGCCCAGGATCTGGGCGCCGGCGGATTGACCATTTTCAGAAAGGTCATCTTCCCGCTGAGCCTGCCCGGCGTGTTGTCGGGGATCACCATGGTCTTTGTCCCGGCCGTTTCCACCTTTGTCATCTCGCAGCTTTTGGGCGGCGGCAGCAACATGCTCCTGGGCGATCTCATTGAAATGCAGTTTCTCGGCACGGCCTACAACCCGCATCTCGGCTCGGCGATCGCTTTTGTGATGATGATCGTCGTCATGCTCTGCATGTGGCTGATGAACAAATTCGGCGCCGGTGAAGAACAGGCGGTGATGCTGTGAAAAAACGTCCTCTTCCCACAAGCCGCATCTTCCTTGTGCTGATCTTCATCTTCCTGTACGCTCCCATCGCGCTGCTCATCGCCTTTTCCTTCAACAGCACCAAGAGCCGGACGGTGTGGAGCGGCTTTACGTTCGACTGGTACAGGCAGCTCTTTCAGGACAGCGCCATCATGAGCTCTCTCTGGACGACGCTGACCGTCTCCATTTTCGCGGCGCTGATCGCCACTGTCGCCGGCACGTTTGCCGCTATCGGCCTGAACAACATGCGTCGGCGCTGGCAGAGCCCGCTGCTGGCGGTGAGCAATATCCCTGTCATCAACGCCGACATCGTCACGGGCGTATCGCTGTGCCTCCTGTTCGTCTCGCTCGGCGCCGTTTTAAAGTTCGAGCTGGGCTTTGGGACGCTCCTGATTGCGCATATTACCTTTAATATTCCCTATGTCATCCTGTCGGTCATGCCGAAGCTCCGCCAGTTGGACAAAAACCTGGTGGACGCCGCGCAGGACCTGGGCTGCACCTGGTTCCAGGCCTTTTACAAGGTCATCATTCCCGAAATCATGCCCGGCATCATCAACGGCATGATCATCGCCTTTACGATGTCCATCGACGACTTTGTTATCAGCTACTTTACGGCCGGCTCCCAGGTGCAGACGCTCTCCATGACCATCTATTCCATGACCAGGAGGCGGATCAGCCCGAAGATCAACGCCGTGTCGACGCTTTTGTTCGTCTTCGTCCTCATCATGCTGCTGATCATCAATTTCCGGGAGGTCCGGCAGGAAGAACGCGTTAAAAAACAAAATTCACATCATCATTCGTAAAGGGGTATCGTCCATGAAAAAAGCTTTTTCCTTTGCCGTCGCCGCCGTCATGCTTGCGGCGCTTCTGGCCGGCTGCGCCGCCGGGGGCGGAAAAACATCGTCCGGCGAGGTCAACGTCTACAACTGGGGCGAGTATATCGACGAGAGCATTTTTGCCGATTTTGAAAAACAGACCGGTATCAAGGTCAATTACACCACATTCTCCGATAACGAATCCATGTACGCCGTTTTAAAGACGGGCGGCTCCAGCTACGACGTCATCATTCCGTCGGACTACATGATCTCCCGCCTCATCGCGGAAAACATGCTCGAGAAGCTGGACTTCTCAAATATCCCGAACTACAGCCAGATCGACGACAAATACAAGAAGCTGGACTATGACCCCACGGGCGAATACTCGGCGGCCTATATGACGGGCATCGTCGGCCTCATCTACAATACAAAGATGATCCCCGACGATATCACCAGCTGGAGCGGGCTGTTCGACAGCAAATACGCGGGCAAGATTCTCATGTTCGACAACTCGCGCGACGCCCTGGCCATCGCCCTGTTGCGCCTCGGCTACGCCGTCAACACGACGAACGCCGACGAGCTGAACGCGGCCTACGATCTGCTGCGCCAGCAGAAGCCGCTGGTACAGGCCTACGTGATGGACCAGATCTTTGACAAGCTGGAGAGCGGCGAGGCCGCCATCGCGCCCTATTACGCCGGCGACTACGTGACCATGAAGGAGTCGAATCCCGATCTGAAATTCGTTGCGCCGAGCGAGGGTACCAACCAGTTTGTGGACGCCATGTGCGTTCCCAAGGGCGCGGCCAACAAAAAGAACGCCGAGCTGTTCATCAACTTCATGTGCTCTAAGGACGTCAGCCTGAAAAACATGGAGTATACCAGCTACACCTCGCCGAATAAGGATGCGGCCGACGAGTACGCCAAAACGCTGGACGCCGAGACCGCAGCCGTCATGTTCCCCTCCGACGATATCCTGAGCCGCTGCCAGATTTACGTCAATCTGCCGCAGGATACGCTCAGGCAGTACGACGACCTTTGGGTCAAATTAAAATCATAGTTTTTTTATAAAACAAATTCCTTTTGTTCCGCAGGGGCGCATAATTTGTCAAACCGGATACCGCACGGCGATGCATTGATACTTTTTTTATTGCAATACTAGAATAGGAGAAATCCTTCACTAAGAATGTCAGGATGTGAACACATTGAGCATATTAGGCTGGGTCATTCTAGGCGGTATCGCCGGCTGGATCGCGAGTATCATCATGCGTCGGGATAAACGGATGGGTGTTTTCGCCAATATCCTTGTCGGCATCGTCGGCGCATTCATCGGCGGATTTCTGTTTCATCTCTTCGGCGGCACCGGCATCACCGGCTTCAATTTCTGGAGTCTCGTCGTGGCCACCGTCGGCGCCGTCATCCTGCTCTGGATCGTCAATCTCGCCAGCGGGAGCCGGTCCAGGTCAACCTGAACCATCGCCCAAAACATCGCCAAAGCAAAAAAGGACGGAAAACCGTCCTTTTTTTGCTTGTCAAAAAGCCCGCTTACAGAGGGCGAAGCCTCGCAGAGTTTGCCGCCGGGGCGGCAAATAAATCTGTAATTTGTCACGCAGGAGGACATGCGCCTCCGGAGTGACACTTCTCATGCGGGGCGCGGCTGAGCGCGCCGCATGCATCCCCTTGTCGGATAAAGCCCAACGGGCTTTATCGACAGACTGAAATCCCCCGCGGTATGCAATCAAGACATACCGCGGGGGATTTGCAAGCTTTCGGCTTTTATTCCTCGTCCCAGTTGTGCCAGACGTTTTGGACGTCGTCGTTGTCTTCCAGGAGCTCGATCATGCGCTCGAAGTTTTTGACGTCGTCGGGGTCTGTGAGCTTCACATAATTCTGCGGCACCATTTCGACCTGAGCCGAGAGGAATTTATATTTTTTATTTTCCAGCGCCGCGGCGACGCTGCTGAAATTATCGACAGAGGTATAGACCTCAAAGGCTTCTTCGTCGGTAACGATATCGTCGGCCCCCGCGTCCAGCGCGTCGGACAGGACAGTGTCCTCGTCGTAGTCACCGTCCTCGTTGTCGATGACGATGACGCCCTTGCGGTCGAAGGACCAGGCCACGCAGCCCGTGGCGCCCAGGTTGCCGCCGTATTTGTCAAAATGGTGGCGAACCTCCGAGGCCGTCCTGTTGCGGTTGTCGGTCATCGCTTCCACGATGACGGCGACGCCAGCCGGACCGTAGCCCTCGTAGGTGACGCTTTCGTAACTGTCGCCGCTGCCGCTGCCCAGCGCCTTGTCGATGGTGCGCTTAATGTTATCGTTCGGCATATTCGCCGCTTTCGCTTTGGCGATGACGGTGGCCAAGCGCGCGTTATAAGAGGGATCGCCGCTGCCGCCTTCTTTCACCGCGACGATCATTTCGCGGGCTATTTTCGTATAGGCCTGCGCCCTTTTGGCGTCGGCCGCGCCTTTTGTTTTTTGTATATTGTGCCATTTTGAATGCCCCGACATTGTAACCTCTCCTTGTTGTAACCAGATAACGCCTGTGCTTTGGGCCTCAGAGATTTTAACATATTTTCACGTGCGTGGCAAGCCTTTGCGCCGCCAAAATTAAGAGGCCGGGCCGCATCTTCCATTTTCTTCTTCCGGAGGTATAAAACGGATTTTGCCTGTGCAGAATACAAGTAATTTCGGAAAAAGGAGGTGTGTGTTTATGCCCAGCAAGGGCAAAAACCAGCAGTCAGACACAGGCAGTCAGCAGAACAGGAACTTAAACACGAATCAGAGCCAGAACGTCAGCCAGCCGCAGAAGAAGACGACAAGCGCAAAGTAAAAATATACGTATTGAGGCGGTCACAAGGCCGCCTCAATTATTTTTGACTCAGACGCCGTCTTCCTCCTCCGGACCGTTTATGAACGCCCTCCGGCCGAGCCCGAAGGCGCGCATGGCGTTCAGAACGGCGAGCACGGACACAACGGCGTCCGCCAAAACGGCGACCCATGCCGTGGCGAGGCCCAGCGCCACCAGCAGGAGAACCAGCCCTTTGAGCACCAGCGACACGGTGATGTTCTGCCCGACGATTTTATCGGTAGTCCGGGCAAGCTTGATCGCCTCGGTGATTTTGCTGGGTTCGTCGGTCATGATGACCATACCGGCAGCGTCGGCGGCCTCATCGGACCCCAGTCCGCCGATGGCGGCGCCCACGTCGGCCAGGCGCAGGACGGGTACGTCGCTGGCTCCGTCGCCGATGAAAATCAGCTTGTCGCCCGGGAGCTGCATCTCGTTGAGCCCCCGGAGCCTTTTGAGCTTGTCCTCCACCTGATATTCCGCGTAAAATTCAAGTATGCCGAGCTGGCTGGCGATCTCCCCGGCCGCGCTCTTTTTATCTCCCGTGAACATGGCGATCCTGTCGATGCCGATGTTGTGCAGATCCCTGACGGTCCTTTTCGCGTCCGGTCGGATGGTGTCCCGGAGGAGGATGCGGCCGGCATATTTGCCGCTCACCGCGATGTAGACGACGCTGGCGTCGTTTTCCGCGATATCGGGCGTGATGCCAAGCTCCTCCATCATGAGCGCGTTCCCGGCTGTGACGGTCATGCCGCTGATATCGACCTCGGTGCCCTTGCCGCTGATCTCGCGGTAATTGGAAATTCTGTCATAGTCGGGCGTAAATCCTGCCTCGGCGATGATCGCGCGGGCCATCGGGTGTCTGGAATACGCCTCGGCGTAAGCGCCCAGCATCAAAAGCTGGTCCGCGGGAATATTATACGACTGGATATCGGCCACCTGATAGCTGCCCGTCGTCAGCGTCCCCGTTTTGTCAAACACGACGGACGTGGCGTGGGCGGCGGCGTCAACGATGCTGGCGCCCTTGAAGAGGATGCCTTTTTTAGCGGCGCCGCCGATGCCGGCAAAGTACGTCAGCGTAATGGAAATCACCAGCGCGCTGGCGCCGGATACGGCCAGGAACCCGAACGCCCTACTCAGCCACGGCCTGAAGTCGAAGCCGCCGAACAGCGGGACAAGGACGCCGACAACGAGCGTGGCGGCGATAACCGTCGGGGTAAAGATGCCCGCGAAACGCGCGATCTTCTTTTCCGGCCGCGCCTTTTTGCTCTCGTCCTTTTCCACAAACTTCAAAAGGCGCGACACTGTGGTGCCGTCGAACTCACACGTAGCGCGGATGTCCAGCGTACCGGTCAGGTTCAGGCAGCCCGACAGGACCTCGCTGCCCTCCCGTACCGTCCGGCGGACGGACGAGCCGGTCAGCGCGGAAGCGTCCACCTCCGACACGCCGCTGACGACGACGCCGTCCAGGGCGAAGCGTTCGCCAGGGGCCACGGAGATCACGTCGCCTTCCCTGATCTTGCCGGCCGCCTTGCGGACAATGGCGCCGCTGACGACGGCGTTGACCTCGTCGGGCCGCAGATCCACAAATCCCTCAATAGAGCTCTTCAGCCTTTTGGCGGCCTTATCGCGCACAACCTCGCCGACCCGGAACAGCAGCATCACAGCCGCGCCCTCGGCCTCCCTGCCGATCAGAAATACGCCGATGGCCGCGATGACGACCAGAAAGCTCTCGTCGAAATCGTGTTCCCTGACGATCTTTACCACCGTGTCGACCGCGACGTCATAACCGGCCAGGACGACAGAGGACGCAAAGATAAATATTTTCAGCCATGCCGCCACATGGACGAAAAGCCCGACCGCCAGCAGGACGGCCGATACGGCAAGGCACATGAGCAGCAGAAAATCCGGCGGCAGCGCCGGACGCGGCTTTTTAAGCTGATCCCTGTCATTTTCCATCGACATCACCTATTTCCTGCGCGAATGTTCAAGCGCGTTCTTCATCAGCGCGCCGATATTGCCGGCAGCGCGCGGTAAATGCCCGCCTTGCCCTCGCGCCCGCTGCCGACGTGCGCCTGCTTCAGGCCCCTGAACCGATGCGCGCAATTGCTGAATTCACCATAAGGAGCGGCGCTGCGATACCAAAAGCGCACAGCTCTAATTTTACTTTTATGTAAACAAATGTTCAATCGTAGCCCTACCATACTCCAGAAAAGTCCCGTTTGTCAACACATTTTAACATTTTGCGCGCTGTCGGCGCCGCTGCGTCAGGCCGCCGCGCCGCCCGGGCATCCTGCAAAAAAGCGCCTCCGGGAAAGCCCGGAGGCGCTCAGTCTCAATGACAGCTCAAGGGTTTCAGTCGGATTCCCCTTCGCCGTTCTCGTCATCCTCGTCGAATTCAAACTCCAGCTTATCGCCGCACTTGGGGCAAGTGATCGAGCCGTTTTCAAGGTCGGACTCCTCGATGACGATATCCTCGCCGCAGGACGGACACGTCACCTCATAGGCGCAGTCCTCCTCGCCGCAGCAGCAGTCGTCGTCACAGCACCCGTCATCGTCGTCGTCCAGGTCGTCGTCATCGCCGTCGCCGAAGATGACTTCCTCCACGTCGGACAGATCGTCGGACAGGGCGTCCAGCTCGTCGCCGATATCAAGCGCGTTTTCGTTGAGCTCTTCAAGCTCCAGAGAAATATCTTCCAGAGTATCAATGATCACCGAAATGAGTTTCCCCTCTTTTGTCTCTGTGTCAAGTCCGAGTCCCTCAGCCAGTCCTTTAAGATATGCTACTTTTTCCGATACTGTCATAATGACGCCTCCTTCAGATATTTAAGCCAGTTTCGTATACTAAAGCCATCGTATGGCATCAGCCCTTCGCGCGTTCCAGATATTCACCGGTTCTGGTGTCTATCCGGATTTTCTCCCCTTCGCTGATAAACAAAGGCACCTTGACCTCCGCGCCGGTTTCAACAGTCGCCGGCTTTGTCACGTTTGTCGCCGTATCGCCCTTAAAGCCGGGGTCCGTCTGCGTAATGACGAGCTCGACAAAGTTGGGCGGCTCGACGTTGTAAACCTTTCCCTTATAGGAATAGATTGTGCACGGCATATTTTCCTTGACGAATTTAAAGTTGTCTCCCAGGAGGCTCCCGTCGATGGGCTCCAGCTCAAACGTCTCCATATCCATAAAATAGTAGAGATTTCCGTCGTTATAGCTGTATTCCATGTCGCGGCGCTCAACGAAGGCGTTTTCAAATTTATCCGTGGGGTTGAACGAGGTTTCAACCACGGCGCCCGTGATGACATTTTTTATTTTGGTGCGGACAAAAGCCGCGCCTTTGCCGGGCTTTACATGCTGGAATTCAACAACCTGCATGACCTTCCCGTCCATCTCAAATGTCACGCCGTTTCTGAAATCACTTGCAGAAATCATTTTTTATCCTCCTGTATATTGTCTTCTCTCTTACTGATTTTATCCTATATGTTCAGCGTTTGCAAGGACAATTTATACAACCAGAAGTGCCTTCGGCAGATTCGTAATGTTTTCGCACCCGTCCTTTGTGACGTAAACGACATCCTCGATACGCACGCCGTATTTGCCCGGAATATAGATGCCGGGTTCCGCCGAAATGACGGCGCCTTCGGGGATCTCCTTATCGTAAGAGGGCCCGGCGCTGGGCGTCTCATGCACCTCAAGCCCCAGCCCGTGGCCGAAGCCGTGGCCGAAAAACTTCCCATAGCCCGCCTCATCGATCACGCGGCGGGCCGCGCCGTCGATTGCGCTGCCCTTTACCCCCGCCCTTGCCGCCGCGATGCCCGCAAGCTGCGCGTTCAGGACGGTATGGTATATCTGGTCCATTTCCTCATCCGGCTTGCCGACGCAGAGCGTCCGGGTCGTATCGGAGCACCAGCCGTTTTTCCTGGCGCCGAAATCGATCGTCAGAAAGCCCTTTTGGATGCGGGCGTCCGTCGGGACGCCGTGGGGCATGCTGGAGCGCTCGCCCGAGACGACGATGGGGTCGAAGGACTTGTCGTCCGCGCCGTTTTTCATCATTTTGTAAACAAGCTCGGCCGCCAGCTCCCTCTCCGTGATCTTTTCCGAAACCAGCGGCAGGAGCTCCCCGAACGCCTTTTCCGCAATCCTCTGCACCAGGATCAGGCCGTCCAGGTCCTCGCGGCTTTTGACGGCGCGCAGTCCCGACAGGACCTGCTGCGCGGGCCGGAGCTTTGCCGTCAGCTTCCCGGTCCATTCCATATACTCGGCATACGTGAGGCGCTCGTCCTCAAAGCCGAGCGTTTTGATCCCGGCGTCGCCGATAATCTTATTGATCCTCTTGCTGTAAGGCTCTTCCCTGTCGGCAATCAGCACCTCGGCGCCGTCAATCGCATTCGCGGCCGCCTCGATATAGCGCGAGTCCGTGAAAAACCAGGCGTTGTCGGCGGTGACGACGACGACGCCGGCCGAGGAGTGAAACCCCGTGGCGTACTGTCTGTTCGATTCGCTGGTGATCATCACGGCGTCGATGCCGCCGGTTTTGACGGCCGCTTTTATTTTCTCCAGATTGTTCATTTTATCTCTCTTCCCTTCGGGCTTGTTTTTTGTTCCCGCCCGCCCACCCAGCAAAGGTATGGGGCCGCGCCCCGGTACGGCCGCCGGCCGTCCCCACGGCGTGTCCGGTGGCTTAAGGGCACCATATATCTAACAGATATATATCTATTAGATATATTAATATGCTTTACGCGCCTACAACTTATTCGGGCACATCGCGCGGAAGGGGGCTTCCAGCCAGTAGCGCAGGTTGAGCATGGGGTTTCTGATTTTAATGGGCTCCACGATGATCGACAGCAGGCCGGCGCAGTTGGCCGCCAGGATATCGGTATACACCTGGTCGCCGGCGAGCGCTGTTTCTCCGGGCTTTTTGCCCAGCTGCTCCAGCGCTCTGCTGATGCCGGAGACGAAGGGCTTATGCGCTTTCATAATATAATTCATTTTAAAGGCGGAGGCCAGGCTCTCGACGCGGTTTGAGCCTCTGTTGTTCGTGATGATAAACAGCTCTATGCCGTTTCTTTTCATGTTTTTCGCCCAGGCGGCGATGTCCTCGGGCGGAACGACGGTGCCGTACGGGGCGATTGTATTATCCAGATCAAGCAGCAGCAGGGCCACACCCCGGCTTAACAGAAATTCGGGCGTTACTTCGCAGATGCTGCGGAAAGAATAATCCGGTATCAGAGAAAAGCTCATATCAGGCACCTTAAAATCATATTTTATTATATCGGTTATCCTTAACAAATCACCGCGGGCGGAGACTCTGATTTTAAGCAGTCAAGGGACATGTTCCGCTGAAAGCGGACGTATGATTTTACCATGTGTCGGGAGGAATGTACAATTGGAGAATACCACAAATCTTATTGTCGCCGCGCCCCGGGAATACATCGCCGCAGCCGCCCGGACCGGGCTGCCGGTCGCTCATATCATTTACAGGATCGGCCGCGGGTATCACCTCTACCGTGCGCAGGGCACCGAATTTGTCAGAGGCGGGCTGATGGTCGTCGACACGGACGGTTTTACAGGCGGCGGACCGGCGGCGGCCTTTGTGGCGGAGCTCCTCCACGAATGTGAAAAAAGCGGCTTCACCGGCATCGTCCTGGACACCGGCGGCCGGTCGTCAGCACAGCTCACATCCCTGACGGCCCATCTGGCGTCGGACGCCAAAGCCCGGGGCCTGAAGGTGTACGTCCCCGAGGCGCTGGCATCGGCGAGCGAGCATGTCATCGCCCTGGTGCCGTCGGCACTGTCGGGCGGCACGCTCAGCGACCACATCGGCGAGGCGCTGAAAAAATACGACGGGCGGGTCGCCCTGGAGATCGAACGGGTCCGCATGGATTTCTCCCTGCCGGCCGTCACCGGCGCCGGCCGTGAGCTGACGGCGGAAGAGCTTCAGGCGCTCATAGAGCAGCAGCACGCCCAGTCTTTCCTCTCAAAGGACCTCTGCGCCTACTACTTTACATACCACGACAAGAAAGGCACGCGCTTTGTCCTGTACGACAACGCCGCCAGCATCCGGCGCAAGCTCACCGTCGCTTCCAGGCTGGGCATTGAGAACGCTTTTATATTCTACCCGCAAGTGGAAGATATCATTGACAAAATTATCGCGCCGTAGCATGAGAGAAAAGCGCGGAGAGACACGGCGCTTTCGCCCGGAATGACAGGATGGTCCCCGCAGGGGCGAACTGTGTTCGCCTCAACTTGTCTAATAAAGCCTTCGGGCTTATCGGCAGTCCGGGGCTCCCTCGTCAGAGGGGGCCTTTCTTTCCAGCTTCTTTATATGCTTTTCAATGCTGCTTCTCGGGCTCATGATCTCATGGCCGCAGCCGGTGCACCGGAGCTTGAAGTCAGCCCCGGTCCGAAGCACCTGCCATGTAAAAGCGCCGCACGGGTGCTTTTTTTTCATGGTGAGAATATCCCCAACCCGCACGTCCATCTGTATCACCTTTCACGCGGTATTCGCCGTATTATATGTTTACGCTTCCTGCCCGCCGTTTTTGATCAGATCCCAGTATTTTTTCGCGGCCTGCTCGGTCTTGTTGTCGCCGTACTCGTAATACCTGGCGTTTTTGATCTCGTTCGGGAGATACTGCTGCTTCACCCAGTGACCGGGGTAGTCGTGCGGATACTTATAATTCTGCCCGCGCTCCTGCCCCGCCGAGTCGGCGTGGACGTTCTGCAGCTCCCTCGGCACGTCGCCGCTCCGCCCCTTTCGGATATCCTCCATGGCGGCGTCGATGGCAAGACAGGCCGCGTTTGACTTGGGCGCGGTGGCCAGCAGGACGGCAGCCTCGGCCAGCGGGATACGCGCCTCGGGCAGACCCAGCTGGAGCGCCGCGTCGACGCAAGCCTTGACGACGGCCACCGCCTGGGGGTACGCCAGGCCGATGTCCTCGGCGGCAATGACGAGAAGGCGCCGGCACGGGGAAATCAGATCCCCGGCTTCCAGGAGGCGCGCCAGGTAGTGCAACGCCGCGTCCGGGTCGGAGCCGCGGATGGATTTCTGCAGCGCGGAGATGATGTCGTAGTGGCTGTCGCCCTCTCTGTCGTAGCGCATGGCGCTGCGCTGGGAGAGCGCTTTGGCGTCCTCCAGCCGGATACGGATGGCGTCCGCCGTCCTCTCCGAGGACGAGAACAGAAGCTCCACGGAGTTGACCGCCTTGCGGACGTCGCCGCCGCAGGCGCTGGCGATGTGCTCGGCCACGCCCTCCTCCAGCTCGGCGGGCAGGCCCTCCCGTTCCTCCATGAGCCGCACAGCCCGCAGCACGGCGGGCAGGACGCTCCGGGCCGTGAGCGCCTTGAACTCAAAGACGGTGCTGCGGCTCAATATGGCGTTGTACACGTAGAAATACGGATTTTCCGTGGTGGAGGCAATGAGCGTAATTTTTCCGTTTTCGATGAACTCCAGCAGCGACTGCTGCTGCTTCTTATTGAAGTACTGGATCTCATCGAGGTATAGCAGCACGCCGTTGGGCGTCATGAGGGTGTCCAGCTCCGCGATAATGTTCTTGATATCGGCGGTGCCGGCCGTCGTGGCGTTGAGCTTATGGAGGGCACGGCCGGATTTGAGCGCGATGATATTGGCCACCGTCGTCTTGCCGGAACCCGACGGGCCGTAAAAAATCATATTCGGTATCGTGCCGCTGTCAATAATACGCCGCAGCAGCCCGTTTTTGCCCAGGATATGCTCCTGGCCCACGACCTCGTCCAGCGACGTCGGGCGAATCTCATCCGCAAGGGGACGGTACATGATATCATCGCCTTTCCTTGTACAAATCTACCCGAAATCTGCCAAAATATCAATACCCCACCCGCCCGCCCAAAAAAAGGTATAAGGGGCTGCGCCCCCTATGATCCCGCTAATGGGGCTTCGCCCCATACCCCACGACTTTACGGCCTCGCTATTATACGCCCGGCAGTTTCACCGTTCGAGCTGCTCCGTCATCAGTCCCCAGCGGAAACCGAATTTATTGTGCAGGAACTGTATGTCGTACTGTGCGGCGGGTAGATGCCTATACCTTCCTCGATAAGAACGTCATACGCTTTCCTGACCTCGTTCGAAACACAGCGGGCGGGATCGCTCCCACCCGCTGTTATCATGATTCAATTATTCGTACAGCGGATGCTTGGCGGTGAGCTTGTTCACTTCGCTGCGGATGTAGTCCGCCTTGTTCTGGTAATCGGACGCCGTCAGGTAGATGAGCTCGGCGACCTTGACCATGTCCTCCTCCTTAAAGCCTCGGGACGTCACGGCCGGAGTGCCGAGGCGGATGCCGCTGGTCAGGGAGGCGTTCTGCGGGTCGTTGGGGATCTTGTTCTTGTTGGCGGTGATGTAGACGGTGTCCAGGAGCTTTTCCATGTCGCGGCCCGTGGTGTTGAACTTGCGCAGGTCCACGAGCATCAGGTGGTTGTCCGTGCCGCCGGAGACCAGGTTGAAGCCATGTTTCAAAAGCTCCGCGGCCAGCGTTTTGGCGTTTTTGCGGATCTGCTGCTGATACGTTTTGAATTCGGGCCTGAGCGCCTCGCCCAGCGCCACGGCCTTGGCGGCGACGATGTGCATCAGCGGGCCGCCCTGCGCGCCGGGAAACACGGCGCTGTTGATCTTTTTCGCAATCGCCTCGTCGTTCGTCAGGAGCAGGCCGCCTCTGGGACCGCGCAGTGTTTTATGGGTCGTGGAGGTGACGATGTCGGCGTACGGGACGGGCGACGGGTGCTCGCCCGCGGCCACGAGCCCGGCGATATGAGCAATATCGACCATCAGATACGCGCCGACCTCCTTCGCAATCTCGGAAAAAGTCTTGAAGTCGATGATGCGGGGATAGGCCGACGCGCCGGCGATAATCATCCGGGGCCGGTGCTTTTTGGCCAGGTCCCGCAGCTGGTCGTAATCGATGACGTTGGTATCCGTCGTGACGCCGTAGGAGACGATATTGTAATATTTACCGGAGAAATTGGCCGGGCTGCCGTGTGAGAGATGCCCGCCGTGGTCAAGATTCATGCCCAGGACCGTGTCGCCGGGCTTCACCAGCGTCATATAGGCCGCGTAGTTGGCGGACACCCCGGAGTGGGGCTGGACGTTGGCGAACCTGGCTCCGAAGAGCTTTTTCGCGCGCTCGATGGCGATGGCTTCGACGACGTCGACCTCCTCGCAGCCGCCGTAATAGCGGTGTCCGGGATACCCCTCGGCATACTTGTTCGTCAGCACGGTACCCGCGGTCAAAAGGACAGCCTCGCTGACGCAGTTTTCGGATGCGATCAGCTCGATATTTCTGCGCTGCCGGGCAAATTCCTTTTCGACAGCCGCGCCGACCTCAGGGTCGTAGCCGGTAATAAACGACATCGTCTCTTTAATCACGTGTTTTCCCCCATTAATCTATTAAAGTGATAAATCGTATTATATCGAAATCTGTCGGCATTTTCAACTGACAAACAGTAAAAAAAGTGGCTTTTCAACATTTACCGTGGTATCATAATGCCTATAGATTCGCTTTTGGAGTATTGATATGCACAGTAAAAAAGAGATCGACGAAATCATCCGCCTTCTCGAAGCCGACTACCCCGACGAGCTCTGCTCGCTGGAATACGTCAAGGATTACGAGCTTTTGTTTGCCACGCGCCTGGCCGCCCAGTGCACCGACGAGCGCGTCAATCAGGTCACGCCCGCCTTCTACGCGGCTTACCCGACGCTTCAGTCCCTGGCTGAGGCGGACGTGGCCGACGTTGAAAAATATATCCATTCCTGCGGTTTTTATCACACCAAGGCCAGGGATATCGTCAGCGCGGCGCAAATGCTGATCTCCGACTTCGGCGGCCGCGTCCCCGGCACGATGGAGGAACTGCTGAAGCTCCCCGGGGTCGGCCGCAAGACGGCGAACATCATCCTCGGCGACGTGTACCGCAAGCCCGCCGTCGTGGTGGACACGCACTGCATCCGGCTGTCGAACCGTATCGGTCTGGTAAATTTCGAGGACCCATACAAGATCGAGCTGGCCCTTCGGGACATCCTGCCGCCGGACAAGTCCAACGACTTTTGCCACAGGCTCGTCCTGCACGGGCGCGCCGTCTGCCCCGCCAGAAAACCGAAATGCGAGATATGCAGCATCCGCGGTTACTGCGATTATGGCAAAACACATTGAATAACGCGCGATAAGTGGATTCCCGCCTTCGCGGGAATGACAAAGAGGAGACCACCGCTCCCAGGTATGTCATTCCCGCGAAGGCGGGAATCTATTTTTGCCGGAGTTATCGAGTCACGACCCGCTAATAGTTCCCGTCGACCGTCGCGATCGTCTCAAGCGGCGGCGTTCCGCCCACGTTGCCCAGGGCGTAGACGGTCGACGTCGTGCCGCGCTCCAGCGTGACCGGCGCGGAGGCGACACCCTGCTGCCTTGATCCGGCGGGCCGCAGCTGAAAGACATAGGTGCCGGGGTCCACCGGGGTGTATTTCGTATGCGTCGTATACGGGACGTTCCGGAAAAGCCGTGTTCCGCCGACAATTGCCACGTCAAGCGGCGGCGAATTCGGGGAGAGGTTGATAAAGCGGACGTATGCCTTGCACCGTTCGCGCAGGCGGCGGCACGGGTCGAAAATCTCCTGGATGCCGAGCAGCCCTGTGCCGCAGCGGCAGTCTCCGAGGAACGCGAAGGTCGTCGCGGTTTTCGCACAGATTTCAAAGCACGCTTCGGCAATGGGGCACTCCCCGTACTTTTTGCCGGAGGGGAAAATTTTTATATGATACGTACACGGCGAAACCGTGAAGTAGCCCGCGGTCTGCTTGTAGGCAAGGTTCATTGCGACCGGATTTCCGTTGACGTACACGTCGACGGGCGGCATGTCAGGAGCGGCGTGGAGAATGCGGGTGTAGGACGGGGGACAGTTTTGGTATGTAGTGGACAATCGGCTGCATTTCAAAGTTTTCATGGTACTGATGCTCCTGTGTTTGGATTCTCAGTACAGTGTATGAAACCGGTCAAGCAGCACGTGACGCCCACCCGGCGCGGTCGTTCTTATAGTAATGGTAAACGTTGCCGACGGCGATATGGGCGTTTGCTTAAACCCGCCTGCCTGTCAGACGATCTCGGAAACGCGGCCGATAAAATCTCCGATCGTTTTCAGTTCCGTTTCAGTATAGCGGTCCAGCACCGAATCGATTTTTTTGTATATCTTCGCATGGAGCTGCTCATGGATGAGATATACTTTTTTCCCAAGGGGCGTCAGGGCATAAAAAATCTCTTTCCTATTCCCTTCCAAACGGTATATTCTGATCAGGCCCTTTTTCAGCAAACGCGCTGTAATTTTTGAAATACCGCCTTTGGTTATATTCATTTTCTGCGATATCCCTATCGCGTTGATCAGCGGATTTCTTTCAATACAGTCGATCACATGGCACTCCGTCAGCGTCATGCCGGGCAGGTCCGGGTACTTTTCGCTTTTCAGAGCTTCCTTCAGGTATTCTTCCTCGTAATCATAGCTTTCCGCGCTGACTTTATTGATGAATTGATCCATTTTCGCAACGAGTGCGCCTTTTATCTGCTGATTTTCTTCAAGCTTCATGATACCTGCTCCACAACTTAGATGTTTATTAGGAAACCATAACAAGTATATCACAATAAATATCGTTGTAAATATGCTGTTATGCATAGTTGACGCAGAAACGATATGGTGCTATCATTATCATAGTTTCCACGTAAACCATAATGCATCGCGAAAGATTGAAAATCATCTTGCCCGCCATGCTTGAAGGAGAAAGCGACAATGATATTTAAACGCCATCCACGCCGGCCGGACCCGCCGGAAGCGGGAACGCCCCGGGATCAGCAGTCCTCGGCGACGGCTTCACCCGCCGGCGCCGATCCCCTGCGCTGCCCTTTTTGTAAAAGGCATTGCCCCGTCACGGCGCCTCGGTGCTCACGGGGAAAAGCGTACGCCAAAAGCCTTGCGGAAAAAGAAAGAAACGGCTGAATCGGAAAATTCCGAAACCCCGCCGTTTCTTTTTATCAGCTTATTTTACCTGAAGCCGCTTGACGAGCTCCTCATCCGGCGACGCGATAATCGTCCTGTAATCAGTGTACGTCACCATGCCGGGGCGGCCGCCCGGGATTTTTTTGACGTATTTGACAAGCGTGCAGTCCACGGGGACCTTACTGCTCTCCCGGGCCTGGGAAAAGAACGCGGCGATGGCGGCCGCCTCCCCCAGCGCCGCCTCGTCGGGCTCCTGGCCGTTGGCGGAGACGATGACATGGGAACCGGGGATTTTCTGGGCGTGCAGCCAGACGTCCGTTTTGTAGGCCAGGCGGTGCGTCAGCGTCTCGTTTTGGATGTTGTTCCTGCCGGCGCGGATCGTGAGGCCTGATGTGGAGGCGAAGCGCATCGGCACGGCCTCCGGCGTTTTATCCTTTTTGCCTGTCTTTTGGACCCTGACGTACCCTGTCTGGGCGAGCTCCTGGCGAATTTCGGCGAGATCGCGTTCGCTTTCGGCTCGGCCGATCTCCTCAAGGACGCTCTTTAAGTATTCCAGTTCCTTTTCGCCCAGCGCGATCTGCTCCGTCAAAATCGTCTCGGCGTTCCGGGCTTTTGTATAGTCCTTGTAGTACTTGGCGGCGTTCTGCTGGGGCGTTTTCAGCGGGTCGAGGCGGATGTCGATCTCGTGTCCGTCGTCGGCATAAAAGTCCGTCGTCCTGAAAACGGCCATACCCTTTTTGAGGAGGTGCAGCTGCGCCGTGAGGATGTCGCCCAGCTCGCGGAGCCGTTCCCGGCCGGCGGTCTGCCGGAGCTCCTCCCTCTGGCTTATAAGCTTGCGCTGGACGCGGTCGCAGGCGTTTTTGATGGATTTCGTCAGCGATTGGGAGCGCTGGCGCATGCGCTCCATGGTAAACCGGCGCGTGTAAAACGCGTCGAGGAGCGCGGAAAAGGATTCGGCGGTTTCCTGCCGGAGGGCCGCGCCGTACTGGGAGATCGCCGTGTACGAAAAATCGGATGGTTTGCCCTCGCCGTCCAGCAGCATCACCGGCGCGAACCGGCCGGCCAGGACATCGTCCGTCAATACAAGGAACGCGCGGCGGAGCGCGGCGCCGTCAGCGGCCCGGAGCGCGGCGACACGCCTGTCCGTCTCCCCGCAGGCCCTGAAGACGAGCTCCCGGCAGATAAGCGGCGACAGGCCCGTGAAGCTGTCCACCAGCCATTTGTCGGCCGCCCTGTCTCCCGGCGCCGAAGCAAGCAATGTATCAAACGACTCCGGCGTCACCGCCAGGGGGTCGCTCTTGTCCTGAATGGGCGGCAGGCGGTAATAAAGGCCGGGCAGGACCTGCCGCTTTTCGGACATGGTGGCATCCACGCGGCGGAGGCAGTCGATAATGAGCATGTCCCGATCGGTGAGAATGATGTTGGAGTACCGCCCCATAAGCTCCAGGATCAGATGCTTTTCGCAGGGCTCTCCCAGTGCGTCGACGCAGTCGAGGGCGATATCGGCCGATCTTTCAAGCGGAGGCTGGGTGATCGACTTGATCTTCGCCCCCGTTAAATGCTTGCGCAGCAGCATACAGAACATCGGCGGACTCATCGGGTTTTCAAACGACGCGGCCGTGAGATGCAGCCGCGCGTCGCCTGTCCCCGCGGAGATGAGCAGCCGCGGCGATGCGCCGTAGCCCCGGAGCGCCAGAACGATCTGGTCCTGCTCCGGCTGCTGTATTTTATCGATTTTCATTCCCCGGAGCCTCTCGTCCAGCTCGTTACGGAGCGCCGTGAGGAATATGGCGTCAAGCGGCATTGCGGTGTCCTTTCTTTAATAAAGCCTGCACCTGATGAGGGGCCTTGCGGTGCGAAGCGGGAAGGGGCCGCCGAGGACGGCGGCCCCTACGATTTGTGTTTGCCTTCCACCGTCTCTTCGAGGGAGGTACTTGCCGCAGGCATTTTGCGGCGCGCAGTTGGGAACTCCTTCAGTCGGCTACGCCGACAGTTCCCTCAAAGAGAGCGCTTTTACGGAACATAGGAACAGAAGAATGTCAGCTTCCCAAGCTGGACACGCGGGTTTGACTATAAGGGGTATGGGGCGGAGCCCCAAAAAGGGGTCATAGGGCGCAGCCCTATACCTCTGTCGGGCGGGTGGGCGGGCCGATTATTATCTCGAACAGCTCGTTGAGTCTGTCCGCTCGGTTCTTCAGCCAGAGGTAGCCGAACAGGGTTTCGAAGCCTGTCGAGGCGTGGTATTCCTCCAGCGTGGCGTTGCGAGGCACGGAATTGACGCGAGTGTTCCGCCCGCGACGGAAGACGGCATGCTCCTCCTCAGTCAAAACCGGCAGGAGCTTTTGCACTCCCCTTGCCTGCGCCGGCGCCGAGACATACGTGATCGCCGCCTTATGGAGGCCTTTGGCTGTCGCCCGGCCGCTGGCGCAAAGCCAGGTGCGGACCATCAGCTCATAAACGGCGTCCCCGACGTGGGCCAGGCCCAGCGCGGAAATATTTTTGATGTCGTCGTCGGCCATTGAGACCGCCAGGTAGTCCGCCATTTATATTGGCTCCTTCCGTACTTAAGGGGTTTCTCCAAAATGTCTCACGACGGCATTCTTATGGTAAACGACAAAATTGAACACGTTTCCCATAATAAGAATAATGCTGCAGATATATATCCAGAACATCAGGATGATAAAAGATGCCAGCGAACCGTAGACGATCGGATAATTGGCGGCCGAGCCGATGAGATGCGAAAAAATGACGCTGGCCGCCACGAGCAGCACCGAAGCGATCAGCGCCCCGGGCATGCGGTGGACCTTTCTGGTCTCTCTGGGCGCGGATATCTTATAGATCAGATAAATGATGACGAGCAGCAGCAGAAACAGTATGGCAAAGCGCACCCACTGCCATATCTCGAACAGCTCCTCAAAGCCGAATTTTGTTTCAAGAAAATCAAGCAGCCATTCGCCCGACACGATCACAAGGCCCGAAACATACATGACGGCCAGCAGGCCGACGGAAATCACGACGCTGAACACGGTGGCCCAAAAGCCGCGGTACCGCGGCTTTCCCTGGATATCCGCCATAATGCTGATCAGCGAGCCGAACGCGGACGAGGACGAGGTCAGCGTCACGGTGATGCCGACAACCAGCATCGCCGTCGATTTGGCGCCGCCGACATACTGGAGATAGCCGAGGATGATCTTGAGCACGTCGGCCGGAAGTATCTGCTCCCAAACCTTATAGAGATTCTCATTGGAGATATTCAGGCTGTTCAGTATGGCGTAGGCAACGATCAGCAGGGGAAAAATAGAGATAGTGAGATAGTAGGACATCGCGGCGGCGCTGCGTGTCACGCGCTGCTTGTTGAAGATGTCATACATGGTTTTAACGACGCGCTTGACTTCTGGCATAGTCACACCTCTTTGAATTAAAACGGGACGAGCAGAGAGACTCTGCCCGTCCCTATTTTTAGCTGTAAATCGGTGTCCTATCGAACATAAGGGCGTTATTTTGAATTGAAAATTTTGAAAATAGTATCGAAGGGGTCTTCTTCCTGCACCGGTTCGGGCGCCGGCTTCTGCTCTTCCGCTTCTTTCTTCTCCGCCGCCTCGGTGAACAGGCCCACGCCGGGGGCCGGCTTTTCAGCGCCAGCCGTTGGCGTGTAAGTTTTCGGCTTGTCGTCAAAACGGGTGGCGATGACGGTGACGCGTATTTCGTCATCCATCGTCTCGTCAAAGGTTGCGCCGAAGATGATATTGGCGTCCGGATGCGCCGCCTGCTGAACGAGGCAGGCCGCCGCCTCGACTTCCTCCAGGCCAATGTCCAGAGAGCCGGTGATATTGACCAGAACGCCGTGCGCCCCGTCGATGGACGTTTCCATCAGCGGGCTGGAGACAGCCTGCTTTGCGGCCTCCTCCGCCTTGTTTTTCCCGGCGGCGTGGCCCACGCCCATGTGCGCGAACCCGGCGTCCTTCATGATGGCGGTGACGTCGGCAAAATCGAGATTGATAAAGCCCGTGTTTTTAATGAGCTCTGAAATGCTGACAACGGCCTGACGCAGCACATCGTCGGCGATGGCAAAGGCATTGGCAAACGTCAGCTTCTGATCGGTGGCAAATTTCAGCCTGTCGTTCGGGATGATGAGGAGCGAGTCGACCTTTCCCAAAAGCGTCTTGATGCCCTCTTCCGCCTGCATCATCCGGCGCTTTCCTTCAAAGCTGAAGGGCTTTGTGACGACGCCGACGGTAAGTATGCCGGCCTCCCGGGCGATATCCGCGACGATGGGCGAAGCGCCGGTGCCGGTGCCGCCGCCCATACCGCCGGAGATAAACACCATGTCAGCGTTTTCAAGCGCTTTGGCGATATTGTTGCGGCTTTCCTCGGCCGCTTTTTTGCCGACCTCGGGATTGGAACCGGCGCCCTGCCCATGCGTTAATTTTTCACCAATCTGTATTTTCTGATCCGCGTTTGAAATGCCGAGTGCCGGCTTGTCCGTATTGATCGAAATAAATTCAACACCCTGTGTGCCCGCTTCTACCATTCTGTTGACGACATTATTTCCGGCCCCGCCGATACCGGCGACCTTTATAACGACAACATTATCCGGACCACTTTCGAGTGATAATGACATTTTCTAATCCTCCTGTATATGAATTGAGAACTGAGGCAACTATTCATTTTTATTATGGTATAGCATCGCCAAAATCAGTCAGTCAGTTTTATTAATTATTCCAAATTGATTATTCCAATATTATTCATCATTCTATAACGATTTTCTGTCAAGGTCAATAGTTCACATAATATTTATTTACAGTTTTGTTGCATATTTTGTGTTTTTTTGCTAAATTTAGGGCAAAAAGTACTTTAATTCGGCGTAACCGGGATAAATCTCGCTGTTACGGGAGCATCCTGAGATACGTCGATCTTGCCCGTATCGTCCGGCTCAAGCGTCGCAATGACGTCATGGAGCTTGACCATCTTATAATCCGCGTCCTCGCCGGTTCCCATAATTACCGTAAAGCGGCCGTAGCTGAACTGGATATTGCCGATATTGGATACGTCGACCGACTGGACGTCGCCGGAGATTCCGGCGTTCTGGATGGCCGAGAGCACGTTTGCCAGATAAAGGAGCTTTGTCTGCTCGCCGTCACCCACCGCGAGCTGGCGGCCGACGGGGGCGTCCGTGGGGATGAGGCCGGTGACACTGATCTTTCCCTGGGCCGTGGCGCTGTCCGTCTTTTCCAGCACTCTGGCCTTCTGGTCAATGATATACCAGGTGTTGTCGACACTGACGGCGGCCAGCGGCTGGCTTTCCGTCACATTGATGGCGATCTTGTCCGGTACGATTTTGCTGATCTGCACATCACTCAAATACGGCAGGTTCGTTTTGATGGCTGCGGCGACGGCACCCGGGTCGATAAAAACAAGGTTATCCCCGATTTTGATCCCGGATGCCGATATGATCTGATCCACCGTATATTTTCCCGCGCCTTTTACCTCGATGTCGGAAATGCGAAAAAATACGCTGATTCCAAAAATCACGATGACGATGATCAGAATTGCGGCGATCGGCGTATATAAGACGGCGCCCCGTCTGCGCCGCCTGTAATATTTGTCGTCCGCCATTCCTCTTCCCCTTCTTTCGTATCAGTCGAGTCTTAAAATATCCGCGCCAAGCGATTCGAGCGCAGCGACAATATTGTCGTATCCCCTGTCAATATGATGGACGCCCGCGATCTCCGTTACGCCCTCCGCGCCGAGCGCTGCTACAAGAAGCGAGGCGCCGCCGCGCAGGTCGGTGGAGGTAATCGGCGCGCCGTGCAGCCTTGGAACGCCGCTGACGATGGCAACACGCCCTTCCGTCTTGATATCGGCGCCCATGCGTAAAAGCTCCGCCACATGGCGGTATCTGTTCTCGAAAATGTTTTCCACGAAAACCGTGGTCCCCTGCGCCGTCAGGCTCGCCGCCATGATCGGGGGCTGGGCGTCCGTCGGGAAGCCGGGATACGGCTTCGTTTCAATCGGCCGGGCCGCTTTTCTGGGCTTATCGGCACTGATGTAGATCGTGTTCTCGCCCAGCATGAGGCCGCAGCCCATCTCGCCGAGGACATCCGTTACCGTGGACAGATGCCCCGGCATGACGCCGGTGAGTTCCACGCTACCGCCCGACGCCGCGGCGCAGGCGAGGTAAGTTGCGGCGACAATCCGGTCCGGGATGACCCAATGCTCCATGCTCCCCTTCTGTATGCTGCCCTCAATGGTGACGACCGGCGTGCCGGCGCCGTGTACATTGACGCCGAGGCGGCGCAGATAACTCTGAAGGTCCCAGATTTCAGGCTCGCAGGCCGCGTTTGTGATGATCGTGGTTCCCTCGCACCGCGAGGCGGCCAGCATGGTGTTCTCCGTCGCGCCGACGCTGGGCAGCGCCAGATTAATACGGCAGCCATGAAGCTTTTTCGCCTTGCAGACGATATTTCCGCCGTCCTCTTCGATTTCGGCGCCCATGGCGCGCAGCGCCGAGAGGTGCAGATCGATCGGCCGCGGGCCGAGCTCGCATCCGCCCGGCATGGAGAGCACCGCCTCACCCAGACGGGCGAGGATCGCGCCGAGGAAGATAACGGAAGAGCGCATTTCTTTCATGAGATCATGCGGAATATCGCTCCGCGTCAGCGTTTTTGAATCGACATAAACCTTTTCGCCCTCGCGGGCAACGGTACAGCCCAAATGCGCGAGGATCCTGATTGCCGCGTCGACGTCGCTTAAATTGGGGCAATTATGTATGACTGTTTCGCCACATGCCAAAAGCGCCGCCGCCATAATCGGCAGAACGCTGTTTTTTGCCCCGTGCACGGGAATACTCCCGGAAAGCCGTCTTCCGCCATCAATACGTATGATACTCATAGTCAACCCCCGAAAACAGCATAGAATGATCCGTATGCCGTATACTATGTTCGGAGGTTGTTTTCCGTTAATCAGCACATGGAAATAATCAGATCGACGATTTTATTTGCCGAATCCGGGACGCCGGCCTTCTTCATTGCGGCGGCCATATCGTTCAGCGCCGACTTGTCCGCCAGCAGCGTTTTAACGGTCTGATACAGTGTCTCTCCCGTGCAGTCCTTTTCATACATGACGACGGCGCCGCCTATTTTGGCAAGCTGGAGCGCGTTTTTCTCCTGATGGTTATTGGTGACGTTGGGAGAGGGCACGATGACGGCCGGTTTTCCCATAAGGGCAAGCTCCGCCAGCGTTGAAGCGCCGCCCCGGCACAAAATGAGGTCGGATGCCGCCATGACGGCCGCCATGTTGTCAATGTACGTCCTTATATCGATCCACTCGGGGATACGGGCGCCTGCCGTTTTATCGTGCAGGCGCTTTTTCAGCGCCGCCATCACGGCGTCGTTGCCGCCGGTGGCGTGGATATGGTTAAACAATCTGCTCTCGATGTCCAGAGCGATAAAATCGGAGATGACTTCATTCATTTTTTCGGCGCCCAGCGACCCCCAGAACGAGACCACGAGCGGCCGCCCGTCCACGCCGAGAGCCATCCGGGCCGTATGCTTCGTCTGCGTCAGAAAGCTGCCTCTGACCGGCGTGCCGGTGAAAATGACCTTGCCGGGATATCTGTACTGGTTCTCAACGCCGGGAAAGGCGACAAGCACCTTGTCCACCGTTTTCATGAGCATTTTTGTCGTGAGCCCCGGTACGGCGTTCGACTCGTGGAGAATTGTCGGAATGCCGAGCTGGGCGGCCTTTTTCAAAACGGGATAGCAGACGTAGCCGCCTGTGCCGATGGCCACGTCGGGCGTGAAAATACGAATGATTTCCGACGACTGCGCCGCCGCCGACGCCAGGCTGCGCAGGTTCTTGAAATTGCGGATGAGCTTATTCGGCGTTACGCCGCGCTCGAAGCCGCTGATTTTTATATTTTTGATATCATAGCCCGCTTGAGGGATCAGTCTGTTCTCCATGCGCCTGCCCGAACCCACGAAAAGTATCTTTGAGTCCGGCATGGTGCGCTTGATTTCGTCAGCCAGGGCGAGTGCCGGATTGATATGGCCGGCCGTCCCACCGCATGTAAACAGAAATCTCATCGTTACTCCTCCGGCAAAATAATCTATCCGGCTTTGACAATCGGAATATCCCTGGATATTGAGAGAATGATGCCCATCTCTACGAGCTGAATCCACAGCGCCGTGCCGCCGTAGCTGAAGAACGGCAGGGATATGCCGGTACTCGGCAGCAGATTCGTCACAACGGCGACGTTCAGGAATACCTGGATTGCCAGAAGGCTCGACAGCCCCGTGACCACAAGTGAGCCGAACCGGTCCCTGGCGTGGAGCGCCAGCCAGAAGCCGCGGACGATGAGCAGCGCAAACAGCAATAGGATCAAAATGGCGCCGACGTAGCCGAGCTCCTCGCACACGATGGCAAAAATATAGTCGTTGTGCTCCTCCGGGAGATAGAGGTATTTTTGCCTGCCCTGGCCGAGGCCAAGCCCCATCAGGCCGCCCGAGCCGATGGCGTACAGCGACTGCAGAATTTGATAGGCGCTGTCACCCGGGTCATTCTCCGGATGCAGCCACGCGGTAATTCGGCTGCTGGCGTAGTCCATCTTGGATATGGTGAGATACGCAACTAAAATTATAACACCGCCCGCCAGCAGAAACCACTTCATTTTCGTTCCCCCCGCGAACATCATAATCGCGGCCAGAGCGATCACGATGACGGAAGCCGAAAGGTGCGGTTCCAGATACAGAAGGCCGACAATGACGACGACGACCGCCATAAACGGCGCGACGCCGTACTTGAACGTCTTCATTTTTTCCTTGTAGGTGCAGATCATGACGGCAAACATCAGCACCTCGGCAAGCTTCGCGATTTCCGACGGCTGAAACGTTGTAAAGCCAAGATTGATCCACCGCCGCGCGCCGTTTTCCTCCGACCCGATGACAGGCACGGAGGCCAGCAGCAGCAGAGAAATGACCATCAGCGGGAACGCGAATTTGCGGAGAGTAGCGACCTTCAAAGTGGATACGATGACCATGAGCACGACGCCGGTGATGGCGAAAATAATTTGCCTGGAAAAATGCTGAAGCGGGTTTCCGTTGGTGTAATAATCGCGGGCAAAGCTTGCCGAGAGCACCATGACGACGCCTATGGCGAGGATCACCAGCGTCAGCACAAAAAACGGCAGGTCGAAGCTGCCCCGTCTGACCTTTTCGTCCGCCCTGTAGTCGCGGAGCTGCTCCACGGGACGCCTTGGTACCGCCGTGCCCGCGGCCGCCCGCGCCGTCCTGTATGTTTTCATGATGCGCCCTCCCAGGAAAATACTTACAACAGTGGGCCACGGCAAGGGCAGAGCCCTTGCCCTACTTCCAGCGCGGCGCCCTCAAAGGGAAAAACGCGCGCTCACCGCGAAAAAGGAAACGACGGCAAAAATGGCGGAAACGAGGGTAAATACGGCGAACAGCTTGTATTCGCTCCATCCGCTCATTTCAAAGTGATGGTGCAGCGGCGCCATCTTGAAGATGCGCTTTCCCTTCGTCGCTTTGAAGTAGACGATCTGGATGATATCGGAGAGCGTTTCCACAATGTAGACGATGCCGAGGGGGACGAGTATCAGCGGCGCGTCCATGGCAAAGGCCATAGCGCAGATGATGCCGCCCAGAAACAGCGAACCGGTGTCCCCCATGAACACGCGGGCCGGATGGAAGTTAAACAGCAGGAAACCGATAAGCCCCCCGCACAGCGCGGCGGCGACGATGCCGAGATACGTGTAGGTAAGGCCCCACGCGACCGCGACCGCTCCATAGCAGACGGCGACGGGAATAGAGACGCCGGTCGCCAGTCCGTCGACGCCGTCGGTGATGTTCACGGCGTTGACTGTGCCGACGATGACAAACGCCGCCAGAACGAAATACACCGGCTCGGGAATGATCACCGAAACATTCCAGAACGGTATATAGAGGTTCGGCGTCAGATGCCCAGTCAGGCGCATCAAAAGCACGAACACGACGGCGGCGGCCAGCTGCAGCAGAAATTTCTGCAGTGCCGTCAGGCCGAGATTGCGTTTTTTGACGAGCTTTTCATAGTCGTCCAGAAAGCCGATAAATGCGAAAATCAGCGCGAAAACAAGGATATAAATGTGCCCGAGTTCTCCTTGCCGCATTTCACCGAAACCGACGGTCACACAGGTCACGGCGATGCCGATGATAAACATCAGCCCGCCCATCGTGGGCGTTCCCTGCTTGCTTCTGTGCCAGACAGGTCCGTCCTCGCGGATCATCTGGCCGGCCTTTTTACGGCGCAGCAGCGGAACAAGAACGAGGCCGCAGACCGCCGTAACGCCCAGTGACAGGAGAAAAGCGGTAAGAAGCTTCATTGTCATAGGTGTACCCTCTCAATACTAAGAAATAGCCGAAAGAAATTCCCGTACGACTTCCCTTTCATCGAAATGGAACTTTTCCTTTCCGATGATCTGATACGTCTCGTGCCCCTTGCCCGCCAGGATAAGGATATCGCCGGACTGGGCGTTTTTGAGCGCCCAGCCGATCGCTTCCCGCCTGTTTTCTATGACGATATACGGCGTCTTTGTGCCTTTCATGCCGACCAGGATATCGTCAATGATTTTTTTAGGGTCTTCCGTTCTCGGGTTGTCGCTGGTCACGATGACGTAATCGGAGAGGCGCGCGGCAATCTCCCCCATCAGGGGGCGTTTCGTCGCGTCTCGGTCCCCGCCGCAGCCGAACAGCGTGACGACGCGGCCGGGCGCGAATTCCTTAAAGGTACTGATGATGTTCTCCAGCGCGTACGGCTTATGGGCGTAGTCGATGATAACGGTGAAGTCGCGCCCCGTGGGGACGACCTCGATCCTGCCCTTGACGCCGGTGCAGTCCTTCATCGCCTCGGCCAGCGCCTCCAGCTCAAAGCCGAGCTGCAGGCCAGCGGCGACGGCGGCCAGGGCGTTGTACACGGAGAAAATCGCCGGGATATTCAATTCGATCTTCTGCAGCTTTTCCATTGTCAGCGCGCAGAAGTCAACCTTGTCAGGATACACCTTTATTCGCTTGGCGACAAGGTCCGCCGTGTCATTTTCTGTAGAAAATGTAAAGACGGGACATGTGGCGCCGCCGATCATCACGCCCGCGTAGCTGTCGTCCAGATTGACGACGGCGTGATTCGACTGCCGGAACAGGAGCGATTTTGCCTTGGCGTACTCGTCCATCGTCTTGTGGAAATCGAGATGCTCGTGGGTCAGGTTGGTGAACACGCCCACCTCGTAAGTGAGGCCATAGACCCGGTCCAGAAAAAGCGCGTGGGACGAAACCTCCATCACCGCGTAAGTGCAGCCCTCGTCCGCCATGTCGCGGAACAGCTTCTGCAGCTCGTAGGATTCCGGCGTGGTGCGTTCCGTCTCGACGGTCCTGTCGCCGATCATGTTGTAATTGGTGCCGATCAGCCCCACCTTCGCGCCAGAGCATTTTTCAATGAGCGTCTTGATAAGATGGGTCGTGGTGGTTTTGCCGTTGGTCCCCGTTACGCCGACCAGGATGAGCCGGGACGCGGGATTGTTAAACCAGACGGCCGAGACGACCGCCAGGCCGCGCCGCGTGTTATCGGTTAAAATGTACGGGATATCCTCTTCCGGCTTCTCCTCGCAGAGGACGCAGGCCGCGCCATTTTTAACGGCGGCGCCGATATACTCGTGGCCGTCGCTCTCGTATCCGCGGACGGCGACAAAGAGGTTACCTGGGGCGGCCGCCCGAGAATCATAGCTGACGCCGGTAATCTCCAGCGCCTCGTCGGCGTGAAATTCCAGCACCGGTATTCCCTTCAACAATTCAGCCAGCTTCATGGCGCAACCCCCCGCTTAACATCTCAGTAAGGCTCAATACTGCCCAAGTATGCTTTTATCGACAAGTGTGACCTCAACAACGGTGCCCGCGGTCACCTGCTCGCTCTTCGAAATCGACTGTGTCGACACGACGGCGTTGGGCGATTCCGACAGCGTGCCGCCGGATTTGATGAACAGGCCCAGCTTTTCAAGCGCCCGTTTGGCGTCGTTAAAGCTCTTTCCGTAGAGCTCCGGTACGGTAACCGTGTCGCTCGGCTTTTCCGTGCCGGCGTAGAGCACAATCTGGCTCTTGGGCGCAACGGCCGCGTTCGCCGCCGGCAGCTGGTCGGTGATCGTGTCGCCCTTGCCGACGACTTTGGCCGTCAGGCCCAGGCTTTCCAGCTGTTCCGTCGCTTCATCGATACTCTTGCCGGCGAGCTTCGGAACGGTCACGTCCAGCTCCTTCTTCTCCTGGTCCGTGTAAACAGGCTGGATGCCCAGATACGGCAGCACCTCGGACATGATGTGCCCCACAACCGGCGCGGCCATGTTGCCGCCGCTGATGTAGATGCCGGATTTGCTGCTCGGGTTGTCAAGCAGCAGGAGAATGGCAACCTGCGGGTCGTCCATCGGCGCCACGCCCAGGAAGGAGACGATGTATTTCTTCTGCCCCGTCTGCTGCAGATAGACCGTATCCGTCGAGGTCCCCGTCTTACCGCCGACCCTGTAACCGGGAACGGCGGCGTTTTTGCCCGTGCCCTTGGCGTCGTTGACGACCGCATCCAGGATACTGCGCATCTCCTCGGACGTCTGGGAACTGATAACCTGGCGGACCGTCGTCGGCTCGTTGGCCAAAACGACCTTGCCGTCGGCGTCGGTGATCTGCTTGACCACATACGGCTTCATCAGGTTGCCGCCGTTGACGACGGCGGAGACGGCCGTGATCATCTGCATCGGCGTGATCCTGAAGGTCTGGCCGAAGGACGCAGCCGCCAGCTGCGACAGATTTTCGGGATTTTCAAAGGTCTTGTTGTCCCACCAGAGGCCGAGCGATTCTCCAGGGAGGTCGATGCCTGTCTTTTCGCGCAGGCCGAAGGCGTCCACGTATTTATAATAAGTTTCGGCGCCGACCTTCAGCCCGATGGTCGCCAGCGCCACGTTGCAGGAATTCTCCATTGCCTCCGTCAGCGTTTCGGAGCCATGGCCCGTCGTTTTCCAGCATTTGAGCGGGATGGTACGGCCGAGGACGTTCATGGAGCCGCCGCAGTAGAACGTGCTGTTCAGGGTAACGGCGCCTTCCTCCAGCGCCGTGGCGCAGGTGATGATCTTGAAAACGGAGCCGGGCTCATACGTATCGACGAGGGCCTTGTTCCGCCACTGGAGCTGCTGCGCCGCGACCTGCTCCTTCTGCTTCTCGGCAGGGTCCGTGATGGCGTCGAGCTTCGCCTGTTCCTCCTGGCTGACGGCCTGATAGTTGTTCGGGTCATAATTCCCAAAGCTGGCCATTGCCAGGATGGCACCCGTCTTCGGCTGCATCACGATGGCGGCGGCGCCGCTCTGGATGTCATAATCCTTGATGGCCTGCTGCAGATATTTTTCAACGTAGAACTGAATGGTCGAGTCGACTGTCAGTGTGATGTCGTCGCCGTTTCTCGCGTCGTAATAATCCTCAAAATCGGAGAACAGCATGTCGGTGCCCTGGGCGTTCTTGAGCCGGACGATGCGCCCGTTGGTACCCTCCAGGTATTTATTATACTGCAGTTCCAACCCGTCCAAACCTTGATTGTCGGCGCCGACGAAGCCGATGATGTGGCTGGCCAGGCTGCTGTTCGGATAATACCGCTTCGAGTCCGTCTCCAGATGGACGCTTTTGAGCTTGTTGTCCTTGACAAACTGCCGGACCTTGTCGGACACGTCCTTCTCGATCTTGCGCTTGATCGTCTTGTACCATGACTTGGTGTCCTCCATCTGCTTCAGTACCGCGTCCTTGTCGACGCCGAGGATTTCGGACAGATTGCTGGCAATGAGATTTTTGTCCTCATTGTATTTATTCATCTCGATGGGGCTGATGAACACCGTCTCAGTGGACGCGCTCATGGCGAGCGCTTTGCCGTTTGTATCGTAGATCGTGCCGCGGGCCGCCGTCACGGAAGATTCCCGCGTCTGCTGCTCCACTGCCTGCTTCTCATAATAATCGTGCTTGACGATCTGCAGCTGGTAGAGCTTTATCGCGAGCACAAAAAACGCAACGACACCGCACACAGTCATGAGCATGAGTGTGCGGCGAAGTATCGTCCTGTTCGGCTTCTCTCCGGCCGTTTTTTTCCTTCTTCTCTTGTCCTGAGGTTTTTCAGCCATGATAATCCCCTTAATGCCAGTGCAGAATACGATGCTTTTGCTTCACCAGTAAAGCATTATATTATGCGATTCATTTGAAATATGCCAACAGGGACGCCAGAAATGTGCCCATGCTCTCGCTTGTCTTTACCGAAGTCTCCTGCGTGTCCGCGACGACGGCCTTGTCCTGGGCCGTGGCAGAGATCGTGCCGATCTGGCTTTCCAGCGGTTTCGACATGCCGAGCTGGTGCGTGGCGTACTGCTCCACCTGGTTGACGTCGAACGCATTTTCATGGGTGATCTGGAGCTTTCTTTCCTGCTCGGTCAGCTGGGTCAGCTGGGTCTGAAGCTGGGCTGTCTGGTTCGTCACCTCGGCGTACCTGACATGGGCCAGCAGCACAAAGACCATCAGAACGGCGACAACGATAAAGCCCGCCGCGGCGTAAAGCGAAAACCCGTACGTCCTCTGCGCCTTCCGGGACGGCCTCGGGTCGGCTTTGGGCGCTTCTTTAACCGTATTCCTCGGGTCGGCTTTCGGCGCGGTTCTGGGCGCCGGCCGTCCCGCAGGTATTCTGTCGGGCTCCGAGGGCGCGGGCGCCCCGCCCCTGACCCTTGCCAGGTCATAGGCATTGCTGCCGTGGACGGCGCCTCTCGAGGCATATTTGACGGTAGATGTTGTACGGCTCGCCATTGTCGTCTGTCCTTTCTATACGCGCTCCGCGATGCGGAGCTTGGCGCTTCTTGACCGCGGGTTCTGCGACAGTTCGTCAGGCCCGGGCGTGATCGGTTTTTTTGTAATGGTTTTCAGCGTGGGAGAAAATCCGCAAACACAGACCGGAAAATCCGGCGGGCACGTGCAGCCCTTTTCCCTCTTGTGAACGGCGGCCTTGACGAGCTTGTCCTCCAGCGACTGAAAGCTGATGACGCACAGGCGGCCGCCCTTATTCAATCTGTCCGGCGCGGCGGAGAGCATTTCCCCGACAGCGCCCAGTTCGTCGTTGACGGCGATACGGATCGCCTGGAAGCTGCGCTTGGCCGGATGCTGCTTTTCCCGCAGCGCCTTGGCCGGCATCGCGGCTTTGATGACGTCCACCAGCTCCGCTGTCGTTTCGATTTTTTTATCGCCGCGCCGCCGGACGATCGCGGCGGCGATTTTCGGTGCGTAGCGCTCTTCTCCGTATTCATAGAGAATCCGTCTGAGCTCGTCCTGCGGCCAGCCGTTAACAACGGCGTCGGCGGTCAGGGCGTCGCCCTGGTCCATCCGCATGTCCAGCGGCGCGTCGCTCATGTAGGAAAAGCCGCGCCCGGCGTCGTCCAGCTGCGGCGACGAGACGCCGAGGTCGAACAGCATGCCGTCAACCTTCTGTATGCCGAGCCCGTCAAGGATGGCCCCCACGTCGCGGAAGTTGCCGCGGACCAGCGTTACCCGGTCTTTATAAGCCTCCAGGGTCCGGTATGCCGCGCCGATGGCTGCCTCGTCCCTGTCGATGCCGATCAGCCGGCCGCCCTTGAGGCGCTTTGCAATCTCGGCGGAATGTCCGGCGCGGCCGAGCGTCCCATCCACATAAATCCCGTCGGGCTTCAGGCGGAGGCCGTCGACGCACTCGTGAAGCAGTACTGGAATGTGTTCCATCAGAAGTCAAGCTCCATAAACATTTGCTTGATATTTTCGGGCGTGACCTCCTGCGTATCGGTCTTGGCCCAGGCAGCGGAATCCCAGAATTCAGCCGTCTCGCCGCAGCCGACGACGGTGACGTCCTTCAATAGTCCGGCAAAATCTCTCAGGTTCTGCGGAAGGAGGATTCGCCCCTGACCGTCCAGCTCGCACTTGGCCGCGTGGGCGAAGAGCGGACGGGCCCTTTTCTGAGCGATCGTGTTCATCGCGTTGACCTTCTCCTTCATCTTCTGCCATTTCTCCTGCGAATAGGCCGCCAGGCAGGTTTCCGACGAAAGCGTTACGTAAAAGGTCTCGCCGAGCTCTTCTCTGATTTTGGCGGGGATAAACAGCCGGCCTTTAGCATCAATAGTGTGCTCATAGATGCCTTCCACTGTTTATCCACCTCCTTCGTTTTTGTGGGATTTCGATGCACTTGGCACCACTATCCCCCACTTACATGGCTAATTATAAGGGCATGGTTTTGAAAATGCAAGAGGTTTTTTAAAGAATCTTCCCTTTTTTTCAATGTTTTTCAGCAAAAAAACATAATTTTTACAATTGAACCCAACTTCAGAAAATAGCCCTCGCGCAAAAAGCGTCAAAACAGCACGAATAGGCACGCTCCCGACAAATTTACCGAAAAAACAAAAAAACCGCCTTCTGTGACGAAAGCGGTTTGCGAAAAAGTCGCGATATTCTGTTTTGCCGCGCCGGCGGCCGGACATTTATTAAGGAGGCTTCAGGCCATAGAAAAACCGGAGGGCGGCGGCCCTCCGGTTGGCATTCAGTTGTCCATGGCGATGTCGATTCTGCCGGTATCGTGCCCCGGGCGCGTTGGCCGGGCGGTCGTGCCGGCGGCGTTTCGGAATCGGCCGCGCGTTTGGCGCATTTCCTCCAGGGCGGCGGCGAGCGCCTCCTCTGTCCGGCGCATGGCGTCGTCAACATATTCGTTGGCGGCGCGCTTGAGCTCACCCGCTGAATTTTCAGCGCTCGTCATGATCTCGTTGCTGCGCGCTTTGGCGGCCCGGATGACCTCCTGGTCCTCAACAAGCTGCCGCGCGCGCTCCTCTGCCGTCTTCCGCATGGCGTCGGCTTCCTTCTTCGCGCTGCCTATAAACTCCGTTCTGGCTTCGACGAGGCGTTTGGCCTCGGCCAGCTCGTTGGGGAACTGCGCTTTTATTTCATCGATCAGGTCGAGCGCCTTGTCGCGCTCGATCACGCACTTCTCAGCGCCGAGCGGAATGCCCCACGCCTCGTTAATCATCTGGTAGAGCATCTCCAGAAGCTCTTGTACCCTGCTGCCCATATGGTCACCCCTTGCTTCTTGTCTTGTTGACGATGTCCTCAATAATTTCTCTCGGGACAAAATCCCGGAGATCGGCGCCGTATTTGGCCATTTCCTTGACGACTGTTGAACTGAGGAACGTGTACTTCTCGCTGGCGGTCAGAAACAGCGTGTCTATGGCGGGGTCGATTTTCCTGTTGGCCAGGGCCATCTGAAATTCCCAGTCAAAATCCGAAACGGCACGCAGGCCCTTGACAATGACGCTCGCGTCTCTTTCCCGGCAGTAGCTGACAAGCAGTCCTTCCGCAGTCTCTACCTCCACATTGGGAAAATTCTTGACGGTGCGCTTTATTAACTCCACACGTTCCTCACGGGTGAAGAGAGGGTTCTTTTCGGAATTTTTCATGACGCAGACGTAGACCTTGTCGAAGATCCGCGCCGCGCGCTTGATGATGTTCAGGTGTCCCAGCGTAATCGGATCAAAGCTCCCCGGATAAACGGCTGATTTCATATGTTCTCCATTAACGGCCGCGTACAGCCGGCAGCCGCAATCGCCGCGGCGCTCAGGCGCCGGCGCTGCAAGCTGCCGCTTCACAGCGCGCGACCCGCTCAATTTTATTGTCTCCGGATGGCCGCCGGATTTTCACGCTTCGGCCCGGTTTGTTTTGGTATAAAGCGTGATTTTGATTTTACCGTACCTGTATTCCCGCCCTCTGATGTAAGGTACGGCAGGTTCCGGCAACGGCTTGTCCTCTTTTGTTTCGCAGATTATTATACCATTTTCTTTCAGTATGTCAAATTCTATTATCCGCTTCAGTGCCTTTTCAATCAGATTCGACTCGTACGGCGGGTCCAGAAAAATCACGTCAAAGCCGCCGCCCCGGCCGAGGAACGCCAGCGCGTCCTCCCGCGCGACGGTGGCTTTTTCATCAAACCCCATGACCTTAATGTTGTCCCGCACCAGCTTGACGGCGTCGTTGGACGCGTCGACGAAGACGACGGCGGCCGCGCCGCGGCTGAGCGCCTCGATGCCAAGCTGTCCCGTCCCTGCAAACAGGTCGAGGACGCGCCGGCCCTCTATGTCGAACTGAATGATGTTAAAGATAGATTCCTTGACCATGTCCGTCGTCGGCCGGATATTCTGGCCATCCGGCTCCTTCAGCTTCCGCCCTCTGGCGCTCCCGCTGATCACTCTCATATGTTGGTATCCTCTCTTTGTATCCGCCCTGTAATATTGCTGCATTGCACCTCGGGGAGGGCAGACACAAGGTCTGCCCCTACGGGCGGGCGATTGATTATTTTTTCTCAATTTCCGGGGTTTCGGTGTTCTCGCACTGCTCTTCGGCCCCACCGGCGCCGTGAAAATGCTTATACACGCGCTCGGCGGTGTTCTTCGGCACCACTTTGGACAAGTCCTCGATGGTCGCCTCCCTGACGGCCTTCAGGCTGCCAAAGCTTTTCAAGAGCGCGTTCCGCCGCTTCTCGCCCACGCCCTCGATGGCGTCCAGCTTTGACTGATAGCTGTTTTTGGACCGGAGGCTCCGGTGGTACTCGATGGCGAACCGGTGCGTCTCCTCCTGGATAGTGCCGATGAGCGCGAAGACGGCGGGGTTGGCCGATATGCCGATCTCGTCCCCCTCCGGCGTGACAAGCGCCCGCGTCCTGTGCCGGTCATCCTTCACCATGCCGAAGACCGGCACGCGAATTCCGGCGTCGTCCAAAACATTCAGCGCGGCTTTGGCGTGGGTGGCGCCGCCGTCGATAAGCATGAGGTCGGACAGTGTCGAAAACTTCTCGTCGTCGCTCTTGTACCGGGCGAGGCGCCGGGAGACGACCTCCGCCATGCTGTGATAGTCGTCCTGTGTCTCCAGCGTTTTGATTTTAAATTTTCTGTAGTCGCGTTTCAGGGGCTTCCCGCCGGCAAAGACGGTCATCGACGCGACGATGTCGCTGGAGCCCGTGTTGGAGATATCGTAAGCCTCGATCCGCTCCGGCGGCACGTCCATATTGAGCGCCTTCTGGAGCCACTCCAGCGTTTTTGACGTCTTTTCCTCGTACGTCGTGGCCCGCTCCGTCTCCTCCCGGGCGTTGACGTTGGCCGTCTCGACGAGCTTCAGCTTGTCGCCGCGCTGGGGGCTCTCGATATAGACGCGGTGACCGGCGTTTTCGCTCAGCAGCTGCTCCAGCGGCTCTCTGTCCTGCAGGTTAAACGGCAGGACGATCGTTTTCGGCCAGGCGCCCCGGCGCTCGTAATACTGGCGCAGGAGCGCGGAGATGGCCTCCTCGTCCTCCTCGAAGGGGCTTTCAAACAGATCAAAATCCTTGTCCAGCAGGGTGCCGCCGATATAGTGCAGCACGACGAAGCAGGACTTCGCCGGGCCCCGGTAATACCCGACGGCGTCCGTATCCGCCATGGAGCCGGAGATGATGAACTGCTTTGTGGCCAGAAGATTGATGGCCTTCAGCCGGTCGCGCCTTTCCGCGGCGCGCTCAAAGCGGAGCTGCTCGGCGGCCTCCTCCATTTCGGCGGTCAGCTTCTTCGCCAGCTCCGAGGTCTTCCCTTCAAAGACCGCCACAGCCGCCTCGACGGATTCTTTGTATTCCTGCCGGGGCGTGCCCTTCTGGCACCAGGCGCGGCAGGCCCCCATGTGGTAATTCAGGCACGGTCGCTCTTTGCCGATGTCCCGTGGGAACTTCTTGCCGCAGGTCGGCAGCATCAGCGCCTTTTTGACGGCCTCGATGGCGTTTTTCGTGTTGCCCCGGCTGCCGTACGGCCCCAGGTATTTCGCCCCGTCCTGCTCGATGCGCGAGGCGACCGTAAACGCCGGATACTCGCTTTTCATGTCGACGCGGATAAAAGGATAAGTCTTATCGTCCTTGAGGAGGATGTTGTACTGGGGCATGTGGTGCTTGATGAGGGAGTTTTCCAGCACAAGCGCCTCAAATTCCGAGCCGGCGATGATCACGTCAAAGGTATTGATTTTGGAGACCATCGCCTCTGTCTTGAGGGTATGGTCGCCGTGAAAATAACTGCTGACGCGGTTTTTTAAAAGCTTCGCCTTGCCGACATATATAACCTTCCCCGTTTTATCCATCATTATATAAACGCCCGGCAGCAACGGCAGCCCGTTTGCCTTGGCGCGCAGCTCTTCAAACGTCATGGTATCACCTCGCGAAACGTGAAGATGTCTTTTGCGGTTATCATATTATCGCATACGCGCGAAAAAAAGAAAAGCCTCCGTTTTTTAGCGGAGGCTTTCCCGGTGGTAAATGCTCAGTCAATCTCGATAATATCAATCTCCGCTCAGTTATATGAACGGCGTTTAACGTTAGATCGTCAATTCCTCGCTCTTTTCGTCCGTTTCATTTTGGCTCTTTAATCTGCAATACTCAATAGCTGCCCTATTTTCCGCTTCGGCCTTTTTATTTTTCTTTATGATTAAATACGCGGAGACCCCGGTTATGGCAATCAGGACAAGTAAAATGGCGATGGTCGGAACGAGGCTGAGATGGAGCCGTTCGCGCGCGACCTGGTAACTGCCGATGAGCCCAAACACGGCAAACGCGCCGGCCGATATGAGCTTTACCGTTTTTTCCGGTATCCTTTTGCACAGCACAACGCCGACAATAATCCCGATGCCGTCGGCAATCAGCATACCGGTCGTGGTGCCGACCAGTATGCCGACGGGACATCGCGGGAATTTTGCCGCCAGGGCAATCGTGGCAAGCTGAGTCTTGTCCCCCATTTCGGCTAAGAAAAACGCGATGCCCACGGTGGCAATCGCGCCGAACTTCGACACCTTGTTTTCCTCTCCCTCCAGCTTATCTCCCCGGATCGTCCAAAGCCCGAAAAAGATAAAGGACAGAGACGCGATGGCCTGTATCCATATCTGGGCGGCCTCAAAACGGGTGATCAGATTGCCGATGGCAACCGCCAGGGCATGATTGAAAACAGTGGCGATAAAAACGCCGAGCAGGACCTTGGACGCCTTGTACTTTGTCGCAAAGGCCATCGCCAGCAGCTGCGTCTTATCTCCCATTTCGGCCAGGACAACGGCGCCGGCGGCAAAAAGAAAAGCGATGAGATTTTCGTGCATAGTACTCTCTCCTTTACAAAATAAAAAAGACCCTTAATGTAATCCCATAGCAGGAATACATTAAAAGTCTCGTTACCGGAAACGGCCGCGAAGCCAGGTGATTAACACCAGCATGTTGACTTCGTGAGAAAACTACTCCCTCTTAATATGAATACTTTACCCGATAATTTCCCATTTGTCAATAACAAGCTGTCTGGCTCAGTCCCTGATCCACCGCATGGTCAGCTTATGGATCGGCGGGACAAAGACAAAGGCGATGGGGATGGAAACGCCGAAGCCGATTTTTGCCGAGCTCAGCCAGAGCGTGAGAAATTCCGGCACGAAACCGACATTCATCGCCGTCATGGCAAAGCTCATGGTGACGCTGAAAACGAGAGACAACGTGACGTTGAAGAAAATCGTCTGCCTGATGCTCATATCCCATCGCTCCTTATTTGTTTCATCCGGCGCCATTACATCTTTATGACGCAAAAGCGCGGAAATGCATTGGGCGGGACAAAATAAAAGAGCCTGCCGAAGCAGGCTCTCTTCTCTGTTTGCTTATTCCGCAAAGTCGGAATCAATCAGCTGGCACAATGTGTCGACAGCCTGAACCTCGTCCGTCCCATCGCCGATGATGTTGATCGACGCCCCTTTGGCAACGCCGAGGGAGAGGACTCCCAGAAGACTCTTGGCGTTGACCTTTCTCTCGTCCTTTTCAATCCAAAGGCTGCTCTTGAACTCGTTGGCTTTCTGTATTAAGAAGGTGGCCGGTCTGGCGTGCAGACCTACCTGATTCATGATCGTGGCTTTTCTTGTATACATTGTGCTTTCCTCCTTAAGAAACAAGCTGATTGTTAAGACTTATTTCAGGCCCCTTGCGTAATATTACTTTATCAAAACCGCACCGGTACGTCAAGTCGATTTTTCAGAAAATCTTAATATATTACAAAAAACATGCAGTACCGCGCCATGCGGAGCTTGCGGCATGTGGGCTCCGGCGCAGTTCTACGGCTTCAGCTCCACAATGGTTACGCCCATCTCGCCCTCGCCGAAGTGCCCGAGACGGTAGGATTTGACGTTGGGGTCGTGCTTGAGGCTCTGGTGCACCGCGGCGCGGAGCGCCCCCGTGCCCTTGCCGTGGATGACCGTGACGACGTTTAATTTCCCCATGCGCGCGGTGTCGAGGTAGCGCTCTAGGATCGGGACAGCCTCGTCCGTCATCATGCCGCGCAGGTCGATTTCCGGCCGGGCCTGGGCCTGGCTCATTTGGGCGCTGGACTTTGCGAGGATTTTTTTGACGCTGCGCTGCGTCTCCCCCTCCACCAGCTCCACTTCCTCCGGCCGCGCCGTAATCTTCATCACCCCGGCCTGCAGGCTCAAAACGCCGTCGGCGTTCACCGAAATGACGTCCGCCGTTGTCCCGAGGCCCAGGAGCCGCACCTTGTCGCCGGGGGCGGCCGGGCGCGTGGGCGCCGAGGCAGTTTCCTCGCTCGTCGGCGCGGACATGGCGCTTTCGGCTTCGTTAAGGCGCCGGAAGACACCGGATTTTGCGGCGTTGACGCGCTGCCAGTCCTCGCCGGACGCGGCCTGGGCGCGGAGGGCCTTCAGCTCCTCCATGACGTCGTCCGCCGTCCTTCTGGCCTCCTGCAAAATCCTGTTTGCCTCGCGGCGCGCCGTTCTTGACGCCTTTTCGCGCTCCTGCGCGGCGGTACCTCTGTCCTCCTCCGCCCGACGGGCCTTTTCCTCGGCCTCCCTGAGGAGCCGCCGCGTCTCGAGCCGCTCGTTTTCCATCGACCGGCGGGTATCCTCCAGACTTTCCAGCACCTCCTCAAAGGAGGCGCTCTCGCTGTTTACATGCTTCTTCGCCTCGTCGATGATTGCCTCCGGAAGGCCCAGCCGGCCGGAGATGGCAAAGGCGTTGGATTTCCCGGGGACGCCGATGAGGAGCTTGTACGTGGGCTTCAGCGTCTCCACGTCAAACTCGCAGGAGGCGTTCATGACGCCTTTTGTGGTCAGGGCGAAGACCTTGAGCTCGGCGTAGTGCGTCGTCGCGGCGAGCCGGGCGCCTGCCCCCCGTGCGTATTCGATGATGGCGATGGCCAGCGCCGCACCCTCGACAGGGTCCGTGCCGGCGCCCAGCTCGTCGAAAAGCAGGAGCGACGCGCCGTCGCACTCCTCCAGGATTTTCACGATATTGGTCATATGGGACGAAAACGTCGACAGCGACTGCTCGATGGACTGTTCGTCGCCGATGTCGGCGAGGATCTGGCCATAGACGGGCACCATGCTGCCGTCGTCGGCCGGGATGTGCAGCCCGCAGTATGTCATGGCCGACAGGAGCCCCAGCGTCTTCAGCGTGACCGTTTTGCCGCCGGTGTTGGGACCGGTGATGATGAGCGTGTCGAAATCGCCGCCGAGGCGGATGTCGATGGGCACGGCCTTCTTCGGGTCCAGGAGCGGATGGCGGGCACGGCGCAGCGTGAGCCGGCCGTTTTCCGATATCTCCGGTTCCGCGGCGTTCAGGCGGTAGGAGAGCTTCGCCTTGGCGAAAATCAAATCCAGCGCCGAGAGGACCGTGAAATCTGTAATGATGCCCTCGCCGTGGTTTGACACGTCGGCGGACAGCTCCTGGAGGATACGCTCGATCTCCTTCTTCTCCTTGGACAGGAGCTCCCGGATCTCGTTATTCAGCTGCACCACCGCCATCGGTTCGATAAAAAAGGTGGCGCCGGAGGAGGAAACGTCGTGGACGAGCCCGGGCACGGCGGATTTCTGCTCGGCCTTGACAGGCACGACGTACCTGTCGTTCTTGACGGTGATGATCGGCTCCTGCAGGGCCTTCGAGTACGCCGGAGAGGAGATGATCCTGTTCAGCGACTGGCGGATCTTATCGCCGGCCACGCGCATATGGCGGCGGATGTCGGCAAGCTCCGTGCTGGCCGCGTCGGCGATTTCGTCGGGGCCGACGATGGACGCGGAGATTTTGCCTTCGAGGAATTTGTTGGCCGCAAGGCCGTCGAACAAGGCGTCGATGGCCGTCCGCTCCGCCCTGTCGCCGGAGGCGTAAGAAATCGCTCCGGCGGCGCAGCGCAGAAGCGCGGCGATATCCAGGAGCTCGACGGTGTTGAGCATGCCGCTGATGTCCGCGCGGCGCACGGCGCTGCGGACGTCCTTGACGCCCGAAAAGGATGGGCTGCCGTGGAGCGTCATCATTTTCTTGGCCGCCGTTGTTTCCTCGAGCCGGTAGCGCACCTCATAAACGTCGGAGACCGGCGCCAGCGCCAAAGCCGCCTCCTTTGCCTCCCCGCTCACCGCCTCGCCCGCCAGCATCTGCAAAACGGCGGGCAGTTCCAGAGTTTTGAGTGATTTTTCGTAAAGTGTCATATTGATACCTTAATTATATTTTTTTCGCCCCCTGCCTAAAAAGGCAAACGGCTTGCGTGCTTTCAATCCTTGTTTTTTTACCGGCGGACTGAAAAATTTCCTGTTGAATCGCACGATTCCTTTTTTCAATGCTTTCTCTTTATATTTTTGGAGATTATTTAGAAGATCATCATAATCAGTCACTTTGCCGATGATATAAAACGGCAATTCCGTGCCGCTTTTCGTCACCGTGATATGCTCGTAATCAATGAGCAAACCGTCATGTGACAGACTTAACAAGGTTCTGGCGGTTTCCTTCGGCAGCAGATCGGCACGGTCGTCCTCTCCAGATACGACCGAGCCGACGGCGTGTGACAGCACAGGCAAAAAATCGTCCGGATCAGATAAGTAAACTTTGTTATACCAGCCGTCGTCATGCGTCCAGTAGGCAAATCTGTTTTTCAGCGTCGTATTGACATATGACTCCAGCGGCCTGCCCTTGTGTCCGAAATACAAAAGCTCCGCGATTTCCCGCGGCGAAAGCAGATCAAGCGCATACTCATCGTTAAAATCAAACCAGCAGAAATCGCCGTAATTATAAATATTATCTGCAGACAGCTCCCATAATTGATGTTCTTTGACAAACTTGAACCCGCTGGGGCCGTGATAGCACCCGCCAAAAAAATCATGCTTTATCAAGAGCAGGTTTTTCACCGGCGTTTCCAAGGAATTTATGAAGTCTCTGAACTCAATTCCATGATTGACAACAAGGTTTTCTTTGCTGTTCGAATAAATATAGCATATCTTTCTGTTGGGCATTTATTTCATCCTTAATCCGTGCTGTTCCGGACGCGGCGGGCGGCTCGACCGTCTCGCGAAAGAGGCGTCTGCCCAGCTCCTTTATTTCAGCTGCTTGTAAAACTCCAGCGTTTTGAATTTGCGGTCGAGCTGCGTGGAGACGTAGGCGCCGGCGGCGCGGGAAAGGCGTGAGAGGGCCTCGGCGTCAAGCTTGAACGAGAACATTTTCTTGGGGTCAGCCGACACGATGTAGCGGAGCGCGTCCAGCGACCCGCGGCACAAGGGGGCCGTTTCGTTGGTCCCGGGGGAACGGCAGCCGTGGCAGAGCACCGTGCCGCCCACAAGGTCAAGCCGCGGAGCATCCACGTCTTCCCTGCCGCAGGCGGCGCAGAGCGAGACGACCGGCTCAAAGCCGGCCAAACACATGAGGCGGATTTCAAACGCCGCCTTGACAAGCTCCGGGTCCTTCTCGTTCCGGCTGAGCATATAGAGCGCGTTGAGACCGAGGGAGAGAATCTCGGGATTGGGGCTGTCCTCGTCGGACACCGCCTCCAGGAGCTCGGCCACATACGAGCCCAGCGCCAAAAGCCTGACGTCGCCCGAAACACCGGAAAACAGCTCGATCGTCTGGGCCTCGGTCAACGTCCAGCGGTCACGGTTTTGATAGAGCGTCATATCGGAATAGGCCAGCGGCTGCACGGCGGCGGCAAACTTGCTCCCACGCCGCATGGCGCCGCGGGCGGACACGGTGAGCTTGCCCTCGGTAGAGGTCAAAACCGTCATGATTCTGCTGGCGTCCTTATAGTCCGTCACGCGAAGGACGAGGCCGGTCGTGTTTATGTACATGGGTTCATCCTGTCCCCGCTTTTTTATCCGGGCCTGCCGCGTGGGGCAGACGGCAGGCCCGCATTTTTCACATCAGATGCTGTCGATCGTTTTTCATTTCGGTGGCTTCAGTTTTGTCTGGCGACGCATTCTTTTCAGTGGACTTGAGATAGAGAAGATAAAAGCCGATATCGCCGGTTTCGGCGAACAAATCCCAATAATTTGACATGGCCATACACCTCCGATACTCCTAGTGTGAATCGTCGGACAGCTATTTATCAGCGGTAATTTCTTGAAAGGCGGCGAAAAAGCGAATTTTTCGACAGGAAATGCACAACGGCCCCAACAGGAGCGCGGCGGGAGCAAGCCCCCGCCCTACGGATCGTCGGGCGCGGTACCGGAAGTATCCTCAGCCGCCCTCCGAGCGGCACAAACTGTCGACACAGTCCTCCGGACGACAACTCCTTGCAAAAGGAGCCTTACGGGGTCCGGGGCGGAGCCCCGCAAAAAAGAAGGGTCATAGGGCGCAGCCCTATACCTTACATCGGGCGGGTGGGCAGGTTAATCGGTATAGCCGAAATTGCGCATGGCCGTCTGGTTGTCGCGCCAGTTTTCCTTGACCTTCACCCAGGTCTGCAAAAAGACCTTGCCGCCCATGAATTTTTCAATATCCACGCGGGCCTGCTGGCCGATCCTTTTGAGCATCTCGCCGTTTTTGCCGATGATCATGCCCTTATGGCTCTGCTTTTCGCAGTAAATGGTCACGTCCAGGTCGATGATGCCGTCGTCCCGCTCGGAGAATTTCGTCACTTCCACCGCCGTGCCGTGGGGCACCTCCCGGTCCAGGCCGAGCAGCAGCTTTTCGCGGACGATTTCGGCGATGATCTGCTTTTCCGGCTGGTCGGTCACCATATCCTCGGGGAAAAGCTGGGGGCCTTCCACGGCAAATTTCTCAAACTCGCCCAGCAGCTCGCCGATGCCCTGCCCAAGCTTGGCCGAGATGGGCACAATGGCGCTGAACGCAAAGCGCGCGGCGTAGCGGGCAATGATCCTGAGAAGCTCCTCTTTTTTGACGGTGTCGATTTTGTTGATGACGAGCACCGCCGGCACACCGGCCGATTCGATTTGCCCGATGAGCAGCTCTTCCTGCGTACCGACGCTGTCCAGCGGCTCGACGATGAGCGCCACGGCGTCCACGTCGGCGACACTCTCCTTGACGATATTGACCATATAGTCGCCCAGGCGCGTGCGCGCCTTATGGAAACCGGGAGTGTCCAGCAGCACGAACTGCGTCTCCTCCCTGTTCACGACGGCGAAAATGCGGTTGCGCGTCGTTTGCGGTTTATTTGTAACGATGGCGACTTTCTCGCCGGTCAGGGTGTTGACAAGCGTCGATTTACCGACGTTCGGTCGCCCGGCGATCGTGATCATGGCGGTTTTTTTTATCATTCCTATAACTCCTGAATACCAGAAATGCTGCCGGAGGCAGCGTGGCAAAAATAAGTACGGTCAAAATGGGGTGCAGTACCGCAAAGGCGGCCAGCTTCGACATTTTGTCGGCGTTGAAAAAGATGATCGCGCCGATCACGGCGCTGGCCAGGGCGGCCATCAGAACGCCGCCGGCCGTCATGTCCTTGACGCGCCCGATGCCGTCGCTCCTGCCGGGATGCAGCGTATCGCAGAGCTTCTCCACAGCCGTGTTGAAAAGCTCCGCGCCGGTTACCGCGCCGATACAGACGAATACCAGTATCCACTCCGTCCCGGTCAGGCCCGTCACCGCGCCGGCGATCACCACATAACCGGCAAACGCCAGATGGAAGCGGAAATTCCGCTCCTCTTTCAGGCATGTGCGAACGCCCTTGAAGGCATAGGCAAAGCTCTTTTTCATTCCGGCAGCCCCGCCTCCCGCAAAATAGCTTTCTCCCGCGCGCGCATCAGGCGCTTGTCCGGGCCCTCGTCCATGTGGTCGTAGCCTAACAGGTGCAGGACGGAATGAACGACGAGATACGCCATCTCCCTGTCCGCGCTGTGGCCGAACCGCGCCGCCTGGTCGGCGATCCTGTCGGCGGAGAGCACGATATCGCCCAGCGGCAAAAGGCCGGTTTCCGGGTCGACCTCCGTAAGGCCGGGCTTAAAATCGCCCGGCGACAGCATCTGCATCGGAAAGGACAGCACGTCCGTCGGCGCGTCCTTGTCCCTGAACTCCCTGTTGATCTCGCGGATGCCCGCGTCATCCGTGATCAAAACGCTCACCTCGCAGGGCCTGTCCACGCCCTCGGCGCCCAGCGCCTTCCGGACGCAGTAACGGAGCAGGCGGACGTCCAGCGCCTTGCCGAGGCCGGGACGGGCGCGCCGGATGTAGAGCTTATGACTTTTCACTTGGTTTTCTCCTGCTCCGAGGCGGCGTCCTCGCCGGCTCGGAGGGCCGTGATTTTTCATACCTTTCGTAAGCGTCGATGATTCGCTGGACGAGCACATGGCGGACGACGTCCGCGCCGGTGAGACGGCAGACGGCCACGTCCTGCACATTGTCCAGGACGCGCATGGCCTCCTTGAGGCCGCTGGTTTTTTCCGCCGGGAGGTCGATCTGCGTGATATCGCCGGTGATGACGATCTTGGAGCCGAAGCCGAGCCGGGTCAAAAACATCTTCATCTGCTCTCGGGACGTGTTCTGCGCCTCGTCGAGGATGATGAACGAGTCGTCCAGCGTCCGGCCGCGCATGTACGCCAGCGGCGCGACCTCGATGTTGCCGCGCTCCAGGTATTTCTGGTATGTCTCGGCACCCAGCATTTCAAACAGCGCGTCGTACAGCGGCCGCAGATACGGGTCGACCTTGCTCTGCAGGTCGCCCGGCAAAAAGCCCAGGCGCTCCCCGGCCTCCACGGCGGGGCGCGTTAGAATGATCCTGTTGACCGATTTATCGCGGAACGCGGCGACGGCGGCGGCGACGGCCAGATATGTCTTGCCCGTGCCGGCCGGCCCGATGCCCAGCGTGATCGTTTTTTTGCCGATGGCCTCCACGTACGTTTTCTGCCCCAGTGTTTTGGCCTTGACCGGCTTGCCCTTCGCGGTGATGCAGATCACGTCGCGCGCAAGCTCGCTGATCTTGTCCTCGTGCCCCTCCCGGACGAGCCCGATGATATACCGGACGCTCCTGGAGTCGATATTCTCCCCCTTGGCGGCCAGCGACAGAAGGCCGTTGATCGCGTGCTCGGCGTACATGATATTCTCGTCGTCGCCGGTGAGGGCCAGCTCGGAATTCCTGTCCGTGATGCGGACGTTCAGTTCGTCTTCAATAAGGCGCAGATTTTCGTCGAATGAGCCGAACACGCTGATGATATGCTCCAGCCTGTCAACGCTCATCGTCTTTTCCGCCATGTGTCAGTTCCCCGTTTCCTTTGTTTTTTCCTGTATCGGCTGCAGGGCCTGCTGAAGCTCCTCGGCCGTAAAGGGGCGCTCGGCGGCGATCTGCTCGAGGCATTCCGCCTTGAGCGTCACCTTTAAAACGCCGTTTTCCTCGGACGTCTCGAAGGCGGTCGTGGTGACCGACCCGTCGCCGATGCGGAGCTGCAGACGATCCAGCAGGTCCTTTTGAAGAATCTGATCCGCTTTCAAAATGGCAAGGCGCGCGCCGGACGTCGTGTATTCCGAGTATTTCTCCTTGACGATGGTGACGGGCAGGATATTGCCCGTTGGAAGCTTCAGGGTATTTTCAGTCGTCATTTTATCATAATGCGCGAAGGAAATTCCACCATTAAAATAGAAATTTATGCGTTTGCCCGCCAAAATAACGGCTGTTTTCGTCTTCTTTTCGCCGGTATACGTCTTTGCCGTGGTCTCCAGCGGCATTTGCGCGGACAGCTCATACCACGTCCTGGCGTAAACCTCCGCCATGGCATGGACCGTCCGCTTGCCGGAGGAGAGCGAATCCATGACGCCGGTAACGAGAATGTCGCCCGCCTGTACCGTACTTCCCTCGGCGCAGACGCGCGCGCCCTCGAGCACGCTCATTTTTGTTATTATACCCGATTTCGTGGCGTAGACCATCGTCGGCGCTTTCTCGTCGAGGATATCCGGCTTCGGCAGGCGCTCGCGGACGAGCACGTCGGCGTGGCTGCCGCGCACGTTCACGGCGATCCACGAAAGCTCCGGGATTTTGAGCAGCATATCGTTTGAAATGGCCTCCGACGAAATGGTGGGCCCGAAGGAGCCGATGCCGACGCCGAGCTCCTTCAGCGACGCGAGTATCTCCTGGGACGAAACGGTTTCGTTGCCCTGTACGTCGATCTCCCAGACGAACATGGACAGGCCCCAGACCGTCAGGAACATCAGGAGCATCCCGGCCAGCAGGACATACCGCTTCCGAAGCTTCCAGAGGAAAAACGGGACGCCCGTCTTCTGCACCTGGCGAATCTCGAAACCGGCTTTCTCCGCCAGCGCGCCGAGCCGCCGGTACCCATGGATATGCATGGTGATATGTACGACCGTCGGCGAGACGCGCTCAAGGTCCCAGAATTCGATGTCGTTCTGCGCGCAGACGTTGACGAGCCGCTCGGGGTACGGGCATTCCACAAAAACGCGGACGCTGCCCCGGATATAGTTGACCGCTTTTTTCATGACGCGACCTCGCTTCTATTCGAATTCGATCCCCACGACAAAGCCCTTGATGAGGATCTCCTCGGCGCTCATCGAGACGATCTCCAGATTTTCGCCGCGGATCCTTATGACGGCGGCGCCCCCGTTGACGGCAATCAGGCTGCCGTCATACTCGATGATCCCCTTGTGGCATTCGATGTGGATTCTCCTGTTGCCGGTGACCGTCAGCTTCGGCAGCCCGGCCAGCACCTCTCCCGGCAGATCGAACGCGTCGACGGCGCGGTCGATGATGTTTTTCTTATTCTTGTCGGTGTTCAAAGTAACGCCTCCCAACACAGCGTGTCTATCCATCATTCATATTTATGCGCACAAAGGAAAAAATACGCCCCACGCCGCATATGCTTCGTAGCAGGTGGTGTTCATATGCGTCCCTTCCGCTTCCGAAGAAAATTTTTCGACGTGCTGATATGCCTGGCGCTTTTTGCGGCCGTCGCGGCACTCGTGGTTTTCCCCAAGGACTCCGTCGATGCCGCGGCCAACGGCGTGAAGCTCTGCATCAACGTGATCGTCCCGTCGCTGTTTCCATTTTTTGTGCTGTCGACGCTTATCGTGCAGCTGGGACTCGCCCGCCACTTCGGGCGCATCCTGGAGCCCGTCATGCGCCCGCTGTTCAACGTCGGCGGGGAGTGCGTCACCGCGTTCGTGCTGGGCTTTATCGGCGGCTACCCCGTGGGCGCCAAGACCGTCATCGCGCTGTATGAAAACGGCAGCTGCAGCCGGGCGGAGGCGGAACGGCTGCTCTCCTTCTGCAACAACTCCGGGCCGGCGTTCATCTTCGGCGTCGTGGGGGCGGGCGTTTTCGCCAGCAGCGCCGCCGGCATTGCCCTTTACCTGGCCCACACGCTGGCGTCCGTCATCGTCGGCGTGATGTTTCGGTACTGGGGCAGCGGCGAGGAGAAAAAAGGCGGGGGCCGCCTGCCGGAAGCCGAGCCCAAGCGCTTTACCCTCGCGTTTACCGACTCGGTGAAATCGGCGTTTCAGACGACGCTCAATATCTGCGGCTTTGTGATTTTCTTTACGGTATTTATCAGGCTCCTCTTCCTGTCGGGGCTTCTGCCCTTTATCGCGTCCGTCATCGGCGGCATCTTCGGCCCCTTCGGGTTCGACAAGGCCTGGGCGGAGCGGCTTTTGACCGGCGTTATCGAGCTGACCTCCGGCGTCACCTCCCTCCAGGGGGCGGTCGGGGAATTTTCCCGCTCTCTGGCCCTGGCGGCATTCATGCTGGGCTGGGCCGGCCTCTCCATCCACTGCCAGGTGCTCTCCTTTATCGGCGACAGCGGCCTTTCCGTCCGAACCTACATCTACGGCAAGATACTGCAGGGCTCCATCTCCGCCGTCTTCGCGTATTTTCTGGCGCGCATTTTTGTTTTCAAGCAGCCCGCCGCCGTCTACCTGGCCCAGCAGGTCAAAAGCTACGCCGCCGTCGACTTTGTCTCCGCGCTTTTGATGTCGTGCCTGACCGCCGCGCTCCTTTTGCTGCTCCTTATCATCGGGGCGAGAAAAGCCGCGGTCCGGCGGGGAAAATACATACGGGGAAAATACATAAAAAAATGAGCCGCCTCACGGCGGCCCATATAGTATAAACCCGCCCGAGAGGGCGGGTTCCAGCTTGTCGAAAAACCTGCCTGAAAAGGGCAAAGCCTCGCAGAGTTTGCCGCCGGAGCGGCAAATAAATTCAAAATCGTCACGCAGGGGGACATGCGCCTCCGGAGTGACACTTCTCATGCAGCGCGCGGCTGAGCGCGCTGCATGCACCCCCTTGTCGATAAAGCCCGAAGGGCTTTATCGACAGTCTGAAACCCGCCCGAGAGGGCGGGTTTTTGCTAATGTCTCTAGTCTGATAATTCCGGGTTATCCAGCACGCCCAGGAACAGCGGCGCGCCGGTCTGCATGTCCATGAGTGCATAAATGAACGGACGATCCAGGCGGAGCACCACGGGCTTATCTTTTTCTGCCGGGGCGCTGCCGCTCCTCAATTCGACCTTCGTTGCCGCGGCGGCCTCCGTCCCCTGCTCGTCGAGCTTAAAGACGGCATTCTGCAGGACATTATCGATGAAAATGTTGTTTTTCGCCGTACCGAGGGCGGAAAAATCGGCCTTTAACGGATCAAAAGCGCTTTGAAGCCCCATTTGCCGCAGCGGCTCATTCAGCGCCTTGCTGATGCTGGCCGTGTACTTCGGGATGTGCAGCTCCACCCTCCTGTCCGCCGCCGACGCGATGAGGCCCTTGAAGCTCTCCGGCGTCAGCGCCGCCAAGTAATCGGCAACGCCGCCGGACGGCAGGAGCGCCACGTAGGCAAAGCGGTCGCTGACATACGGCAGGAGGATGCCCCTGGCGTCTTCCGTCTCAAAGCAGCGGGCCTCGTCATATATCTGGCACATGGTGGGAATACGGACATTTTTGCCGTCGGCCGGCACAAACGCTTCGCTTTGGGTGAACACGGGATCAAACGGCGACGCCCATTTGCCGTTGAAATATAAGGTGTTCACCAGCACCATAACGTCGTTGGGCTCCAGCTGGTCGACCATATTCTGTATCAGACCGTTCGTGTTGTCGCTGATGTAATTATTGATATCGTCGACCGTCTCCTGCCTTGAAAAGTCGGATGCCACAGCCGCCGCACTGTAATAATCGGCGTTTGTCTGAAGAAACCCCTGGTCCGCCTTGAAATCGCCGGCCGTGTTGTACCAGATACCGTTGGCCGTTTTTAAAGTCAGGCCGTCCGACGATTTGTTCAGCGCTTCCACAAACGCCTTGCAGCCGGCGTTAAGCTCCTCGGCGGGCGCGCCGAGGACGCTCTCAAATTCCTTTTGGGTACCGCCGGCAGCGCCGTTGGCGACCATGGACAGCGCAATGTAGGCCGACAGCGGAGATACGACGGTATTGCCGCCGTCGTAGACTGTTTCCAGGAGCTTCAGGGCAAAGGCCGTCGTATCGGCCGCTGCCTGCTCCGCGGCGATCTGCCGGGGCCGGATGTCCGCCATCAGATCAACCGTTCCCGCGGATGACGCCGGCGCGCAGCCGGATAAAAGCAGCGCAGCAACGCCAAGCAGTATGGTTATTATCTTTTTCATAATGATCCCTCCATCCATAATTTTCTGGACGAAGCGGCCTATGGAAAAGTTCCATTCCGGCGATTGAGGCCCGACGCACAAAAAAGCCGCCTTTCGGCGGCTTTTTTGTGTCGTTACGGGTTTGCGGCGGCGGACGGGTTCTCGCGGAAGTCGATGATCGGGCTGCTGTCGCCCTGGACCATCGGGAGCTGGCCGTCCCATTTCTGTATCTTCTGGTATTCCAGATAGGCGTTGCTCTGCGCCAGCTGGTTCTGGATCACGTCGATGGCGTACGCCTGCGCGTCGGCCTGGGCCTTGGTGGCGTTGGCCTCCGCCTGGGCGTTGACGACCTTCTGCTCGGCCTCGATCTTGATCCTGTTCAGGTCCTGCTCCGCCTTCAGCGCTTCCTGCTGCGCCGTCTGCTTGGCCTCGATTGCGGTATTGAACGCGTCGGAAAATTCCAGATTCGTGATGTTGAAGATCTCGATAACCAGGCCGTAGGAGTCGATCTTCTCAGACAGCTTCTCGGAAATGCTGGTGCTGACGAGCTGGCGCTTGGTGATGAGCTCCTCGGCGCTGTACTGCGCCACCACCGCCTTGACCGATTCCTGAATTGCCGGGACGACGATCACGTTTTCAAAGCCGCGGCCGACGCTGGCGTACAGCTGTGGGGCCGTCGCTTCCGTGACATGGTAGTTGACGACGATCGTCGTGGAGATCGTCTGCAGGTCCTTTGACGCCGCGGCGCTGTTCACCTCGACCTTCTGCGTCCTGGTGTCCACCTTCGAAACGCTGGTGATGAACGGCGCGACGACATGGAGTCCCTCGTAAAGCGGCTCGTTCTTGACGGCACCGAAGACGGAGACGACGCCGACGGTACCGGAATTTATTGTTGTGAAGCTTGACAGCGCAACAATGACCAGGAATACGACGACGACAGCGAGAATGATCAGTCTGAATATCTTCTTCGGAGTCTTTTGTCTGGGGGCTGCAGTTTCCTGCATATTTGCTCACATCCTTTTTTATTTTTTGGCTCCCAAAATTCTTTGGCTCCAATAAGATGATTATAACAAAATGAAACGGTCCGTCAACTTTTCCGGTTCAAAACAGCCGAAAGATACATAAAACGCCGCCGGCCCCGCCCAGGACCGGCGGCGTTTTGTACGGCTACAGACGTGTTTTCCATTCCTCTTCCTTAAATCCGACAAGCACGAAATCCCCGCCCACGAGGAGCGGACGCTTGACGAGCATGCCGTCGGTCGCCAGCAACGCCAGCTGCTCCTCCTCCGTCATGTCCGGCAGCCTGTCTTTCACAGCCAGGGCCCTGTACTGCTGCCCGCTGGTGTTCCAGAACCGTTTGACCGGCAGGCCGCTTGCTTTATGCCACCGGCGCAGCTCGGCCAGCGTCGGACGGTCCGTCTTGATATCGCGGAATTCATAGGCAACGCCGTGCTCGTCCAGCCACCGTCGGGCCTTTTGGCAGGTGGTGCAGCGCGGATAACAGACAAAAAGCAGAGACATAGGTATCCTCCTTCGGTGTGATCGTGATTTGCGGCAAGGCGCACCCTGCGGGGGGAAACGGCGGGCGATTCGTGAATCGCCCCTACGGGTGCGGCGCTATGACGGCGCTTTGTGGATCGGCCAGGGAAACGCCGCCCTATACCTCTGCAAGGTCAAATTCAATGTTCAGCAGGCGGGTTTTTGTGACGTAGCCGGCGCTTTCGAGGGCGCGCCTGCTGTCGTCGCTCTGGTAGGTGCAGCCGGGAACGGGGCTGATGCCTTTTTCGTTGCAGATGGCTTTCAGGTGCAGGAGTATGCTCCGCCCGACGCCCTTTCCCCTGTATTTGGCGTTGATAAACATGCCCGTCCCCTTGCAGTTGGGGATGATGACGTTATCGACGATGACGCCGAGACCGAGGAACTCGCCGTCCTTCCGCATGACGTACAGCTGGCCGTTTTTGATGCGCTCCTCATAGCGGTCGAGAAAATCGCCGCAGATGGCGATGATCGCCGGCATATCCCCGGGCGTGGCCTGGCGCAGCAGCTCCCGGCCGTATTCCGGCGGCCTGACACGCTTTCTGCCGTCCTCAAACAGATACGCCTGAAGGCTCACCTTTTTGTGGCGGTCCAGGCAGAGCGACAAAAAAAGCTCGTCGCACGTCGGGACAAGGGCGTTTTCGATGCGGTACGTTTCCAGGACCTCCCGGAAGACCGGCTGGGCGTGCCGGAGGTCCGACGGCGACAGCACAAACTGCGTAAGCGTTTTGTCTTTATATACCCCAAAGTAACCGATGCGCCTTTCGTCGGCGGTGATGCTGAATATCTCGGAATCCAATATGTGATTTTCCAGAAAATCGTCATAGCGCGACGAGAGAGAACCGATATACAGGTCAAAGAACTCCCTGTTGTCGTACAGCGACGATCTGACGTATTTGTACATATCCGATACCCCCTGTATATTGACCGGCGGCCGTCTTTACCTTGATTTTACTTTGGCGCGATTTTTTAATCAACCTTAAAATGTTAACATTTTGAAAAAACGGCCCGGATTTATCCGGGCCGCTCTGGCGTCGCGTTATATTTTCAAAGGGAAGCCCACGTCGATGCCGAACTGTGCGCGGAGCGCCTCTCTCAGCTTTTCCTCCGTGTCCAGCACCGTCTCCTCGACCTCGCCGCCTTTATGTATCCGCAGGACGTTGCCGGTGAGCGCGGCGCTGCCGTCCTCCCGGGAGATATTGACCATGCGCGTTTTTTTGAAGCCGGAGTTGTTATTTTTGGACAGGTACTCGTTCGGCCCGAGGAAGTCCACGTTCTCACAGGGCCGGTCGTCAAACTTTAAAAGCTGTTCCCTGCCGGTCTCCGTAAGCCTGTAAATCACAAAGTCGCCGTCGGCCGCCTTCTCGAATATAAAGCTGTTCATGCCGGACTGCTGCGGGCCGGTCTCATCCAGCTTCAGCGCGCTGCACGGGGCCGGGCCGCCAAAGCCCACGTCGCAGAAATAACGGGTGCCGCCGATGGTGACGATGCCGGCACGGTGGGTGATCGGCATATAGCCCGTCGACATCCAGACGACCCGCACCATGACGGGATGGCAGTCAAAGCCGATTTCCTTCAAAACGCTCATGAAAAGCGCGTTGAGCTCAAAGCAGTAACCGCCGCGCCGGCGGACGACGAGCTTGTCGAACAGCGGGGCGATATCCAGTAGGATATCGGTTTCGGCATCGTAGACGTCGAGATTTTCAAACGGGACGTGACGCAGCTGGGCCAGAATGAGCCTGTTCAGCGTCTCAACATCCGGCGTCAGGTCTCCGGTGACGCCGAGTCGCTCCAGATATTGCTTTTTATCGGGCAGGGGCGCGTATAATTCCTCGTACATAGGTGCCTCCGTCTTTTTGTTTATGCTATAATAATGCAATCATATTTATTGAAAGTCAATGTAAATCGCTGTATAATACGCTTGTTAAGATATTCACCGGAGGTGCGTATGCTGTTTGCCCGTCATATTCCGCCGTCCTGCGCGTATTGCCGGTTCGGCAATCCCATCGGCGACGGCGAGGTTGCCTGCACCAAGCGCGGCATTTCGTCGCTCGGCTCCTCCTGCAGAAAATTTTCTTACGACCCTTTGAAGCGCGAGCCGGAGCGTCCGCAGTTTTTAGACAGGCAAAAGATTTCCGAAGAGCTGAGCGAGGATGACTTTGAGCTCTGAGAAGCCCGTTCAGCGCGCCAGGCTGATAATTTCACATTTGACCGCGCCGTGTTCGATATCGAGCACGGCGTATGTTTTTGCCCCCAGGCCGATGCTGCCGGGGTTTATAACGAGCATCCCCTCAAATTCCTCCCGGTGGGCCCTGTGGGTGTGCCCGTAGAGCAAGATGTCCGCGCGCCGGAGCAGTCCCGCGTTCAAAACGGCGCCAAGACCCGTCTTGACGCCGTGCAGGTGGCCGTGCGTCATGAATATCCTCTTGTCTTCCACGACGAATTCGTCGTATTCCGGCTCCCGGGACCGGAAGTCCCCGTTCCCCCGCACGGCACGCACCGTCAGGAGCGGAAACGCCTCGCGGAGCTTGTCGCAGTCCCTCTCATAATCTCCCAGATGAAGGACGAGCTGCGGCGAAACATCGAAAACGGCGTCGAGGAGCGCCTGGGTGTTGCCGTGCGAATCGGAAGCGGCGAGAATTTTCATAAGCATCTCCGTGAAGTCATTGGTAAGAGTCACCACCACTATGGCGCTGAATATACTGATTTAGGACGCCAAATGTCGGCCTGCGCTCAGCGGGCCTGTTTTCAATGAAAGAAAGGGTGGTCATCTGAGATGGCAATAGATTTTAACAAAGCGGCAAATGATTTTATGAATACGCCTGCCGGCGCGAAGCTGTCCGGGAAGCAGAATGAGCTGAACAAGCTCATTGATTCAACGGACGGTCAGAAAGTCAAGAACATGCTGAGCGGAAAAGAGGCCAGTGTCATCGCCGCCATCGAAAACGGCGATACGAACGTTTTGAAGAACACACTCTCAAATATCCTGAAAACCGAAGAAGGCTCGCGCCTGGCCGAACAGCTCCTCAACATGATGAAATAAAAAGCAGGAATACACTGTAACGGAGGTGCAGTATGAGCGAGCTTGAAGATAAACTGAACAAGATTCTGTCATCTCCAGCGGACATGGAAAAAATCATGGGCATTGCCCGCTCGCTTTCCGGCTCTCTCGGTGCACAGCAGCCCCAGGGAGAAGCCGCAGCGGCAGCCGCCCCGGCGCCGGATTTCAACGCCATCGCGTCGGGCCTTAAGGACATCGACCCGAAAATATTCAAGCTGGTCACTCGGCTTGTCAGCGAGTACTCCTCGGCCCAGAATGACAAATCCGAGCTTCTCAAGGTCATAAAGCCGTATCTCAAGGAAGACCGGCGCGAAAAAATCGACAGAGCCGCCGAGATCGCAAAACTGGCAAAACTCGCAAGAGTCGCTTTCCGGGAATTTTCCGGAGGTGAGAAGGGTGTATAATAAATATATCGGGAACACTGGAAAATTCGTACGCGTTGAGGATCATCAAGGAGGCGGCACGCATCAGGCCCACAGGCCGGCGCCCGCGCCGCCTCCGGTACATCAGCCGCCGCTTCAGGAATTTGAGCCGCCGATCCCGTCCGCACCGCCGCCGCCGTCTGCCGGTAAAAGCAAGTCTTTGCTCGGAGGGCTCGGACTAGGCAATCTTCTGGGAGGCAAGGGCGGCGGTTTGGGCAATCTTTTGGGCGGCAAGGGCGGCGGTTTGGGCGGTCTTTTAGGCGGACTGGGCGGCGGCGCCAAAGGCCTGACGGGTATGTTTGATCATCTGCCGTTCGGGCTGGACCTCGGCGACATCCTGCTGTTTCTTCTGCTCTTCTTCTTATTCCTGGAGAGCGGAGACGAAGAATTCATCATTATACTGGCCGTTATCGCCTTCAGTCTCTTCAAGGAGCGCTGAAGGCGTTCTTTCCGTCCGGCAGGTTGAAGGCCGAGGCATCCGGTTCGGCGGGGTCGTAAGCGGAGGTCGTCATCCGGTAAACGAGCGTCTCGCCTTCGTACTGCTCCGCGTCCGCGAGAAGGCCTGTCTGGACGGAGATATAGCACTTCCAGATCGTCGCATATCCGGGCAGCTCCGTCACGTATTCGACGTAAATGCAGTTTTCCCCGCCGTACGTCGTAAAGCTTGCGTCCTGAATGCTGCTCTTATCGAGCTTGAGGATATCCTCATAGGTCGCGATCATCTGGAACTGGTCCGCGACGCTCTGCGCCTGTCCCAGAGCGTCCGCCGGGCCGGAATAATATTCCTTGTCGCCGTCATACCAGACGTAAAGCCTGCCTCCGGCGAGCACGATATATTTTGCGGAACCCGAGCCGTTTATTTTCATCGCCGTCGCGCCATCCAGCACGGCCACGTCGATATTGCTGACGGCTTTCCCTTCCGCGTTGAAATTCTCGACTTTGACGCTCCGCGTATAGCTGCCTCGCCGCGCCATCGTCGCGATGACGGCCTGGACGTTATCCTCGGTGACCGAGACGCTGCTGAGCCCGGTTGCCGCCGGAGAACCGCTGGCGGTCGCCCCGGCGCCGGACGGCTCGGCGGTCGCCGTCTGCGGCAGATCGGTATTTATCGTCTGCCGGGATGCGTATGTTAAAATCAGGCTGATGCCGATGATGAGGACGATGAGCGCGATCCCTGTCAAAAGGATGATGCGCACCCGTTTAGAGCTCATCTCCGTCCTCCGGTTTCTCCGCCTCGGCGCTTTCTTCCGCCCCTTCAGGCGGGGCCGTTTCCCCGTGTGCCGCCTCTTCCGCGGGCTGAGCCGCTTCAACGGGCAAAGCAGCTTCGGCCTCGGCGGGCTTTTGATTCTCAGTCTCGTTCCGGATGCCCTTGACGACAAACACGCCGATAACGCCGGCGACAAAAATCGCCACCAGCAGGATGATCGCCCTGATCTCGCCATTTGTGGTGATGACGACGGCGGAGAGGCCCAGAATACCGCTGATGGCATAGGCGATGGCCACGGCCTGCTTCTGGCTGAAACCCATATCGATGAGCCGGTGGTGGAAATGCCCCCTGTCGGGCGACATCGGATTGCGGCCGCTCAGGATGCGGCGCATAAACGCAAACGCCGTGTCAAACAGCGGCAGCCCCACGACGAGAAACGGTACGGCAAAAGAGATAATGGCGTACAGCTTGAAAAGGCCGATGATGGATACCGTCGCCAAAACGTAGCCCAGCAGCAGCGCGCCCGTGTCGCCCATAAAAATCTTCGCCGGATTTTTGTTGTAGGGCAGAAAGCCGATGCACGCGCCGGCCAGCGCCGCCATGATGATGGCCACGTTCAGGTCCGCCACAACGATGGAGATGATCATCATCGTGAAGGAGGAAATCGCCGAGACGCCGGCGGCAAGGCCGTCCAGCCCATCGATAAGGTTGACGGAGTTGGTAATGGCGACGATCCACAAAACGGTGATCGGAACCGAGAAATAGCCGAAATTGACGAAATCAACCGGACTCCAGATATTTGGGTTTGTGATGATGTCGACGACGACGCCGTGATAGACGGCGATCAGCGCGGCCCCGATCTGGATGACGAATTTGACGAGGGCGGGCAGCGGGACGATATCGTCGATGACGCCGACAATGACGACGACGACGGAGCCCAGCAGGATACCCTGCACCTCCCTGCTGATATCGGCAAACAGGACGACGCTGAGCAAAAAGCCCAGGAAGATGGCGAGACCGCCAAGGCGCGGAATCGGGTGATTGTGCATCCTCCGGCCGTCCTTCGGCACGTCGATGGCACCGACACGATGCGCGAAAGACTTGACGATCGGCGTCGCCGCGAAGCTGATGATAAAGGCCGCGACGACGGCCAGCCCAACCTGGATAAATAAATCTTTCTGCATATCTGCTCCATATCCCACGCCGCAGGAGTCCGCCCGAGGCCGGGCGGCGGGTAAAGCGCGGCGCGGTTTCCGCTGTTACGGCACGCGGCGGCCGATGGACTTAAAGACCGGACTTCTGCACGAAGCCGACCTTTTTATAAACTTTTCTCAGCGTTTTACTCGCCGTGCGAGCGGCCTTCTCTGCGCCCTCGGTATAGACCTTTTCAAGATAGGCCTTATCGGCCAGCAGGTGCTCCGCCTCCTCGCGGACGGGGCGCAAAAGCTCCACCACGGCCTCGCCGACGGCCTGCTTGAAAACGCCGTAGCCTTTGCCGGAAAACTCCGCCTCGGCGTCCGGGATGGTCTTACCCGTCGCCACGGCGTAAATCTGCAGGAGGTTCGACACGCCGGGCTTCGCTTTGACGTCGTAGCGTATCTCCGTCTCGCTGTCGGTGACGGCGCGCTTGAAGGCGCGCATAACATCCTCCGGCTTATCCAACAGGCAGATACAGCCGCCGTTGTCCGTCTCCGATTTGGACATCTTGTTTGCCGGCTCCTGGAGGCTCATGATCCGGGCGCCGACCTTCGGGATAAAGGGCTCCGGCAGCTTGAAAACGTCGCCGTAGATGCCATTGAATCTGCCCGCGATGTCGCGCGTCAGCTCCACGTGCTGCTTCTGATCCTCTCCCACCGGCACCAGGTCCGCCTGATAAACGAGAATATCGGCCGCCATCAGCACCGGGTATGTGAAAAGGCCGGCGTTGATGTTATCGGCATTCTTGGCGGATTTGTCCTTGAACTGGGTCATGCGCGACAGCTCGCCGAACATCGTGTAGCAGTTCAGCACCCACGCAAGCTCCGCGTGGGCCGGCACCTGGCTCTGGATGAAGATGACGTTCTTCTCCGGGTCCAGCCCGCAGGCGATGTACTGCGCGATCTGCTCCAGCGTCCTCCGCCGCAGCGCCGCCGGCTCCTGGCGCACGGTGACGGCGTGGAGATCGGCCATCATATAATAGCAATCGTATGTCTCCGAGAGCTCCACCCAGTTTTTGATCGCGCCGATATACGAGCCGAGCGTCAGCGCCCCGCTGGGTTTGATACCAGAGAGAATGATCTTTTTTTCATCCATTTACGTCAGATCCTTATCGATAATATAGTCGCCCGGCGGACCGTGGCCCATCCTCGCCGCAATGCGGGGTCCGGGGCGAAGCCCCGCCGGTGAGGCCGTGCGGCGCGGGGCAAAGTTTACTCCTTCAGCCGGCTTCGCCGACAGCTCCCTCAAGGAGGGAGCCTTGAGATTACGGGGCGTAGATTCCCGCCTTCGCGGGAATGACAATACAACATGGCGCGCAGCCTCAACGAGTCCGGGGCAAAGCCCCGAGGGGTCCGGGGCGAAGCCCCAAGCCAGGGTCATAGGGGCGGAGCCCCTATACCTTTATCGGGCGGGTGGGCGGGCTTTAAAGTCCATATTCCTGCGCCAGCTTTTTAAACGCCGGCAGCGACCGCTCGATGGTCGCCTTCGCCACGCAGTAGGCGATGCGCACATAGCCGGGGCAGCCGAAGGACGTGCCGGGCACCACAAGGATATTGTATTTCTTGGCGGCGCCTGCGAACTCCCTGTCGTCCGCCGGCGTCTTCATCCACATGTAAAATGCCCCCTGTGGAAAGGCACAGGTAAAGCCGCAGTCGGTGAGCCCCTTGTAGAGAAGCTTTCTGTTCGTATCGTATGCGCCGACGTCTGTGGTCTCCTCCAGACACCGCGCTACGGCCAGCTGCTGGAGGGACGGCGCGTTGACGAAGCCCAAAACGCGCGTGGCGATACAGGCCGCGTCGAAGACAAGCTGGTATTCGTCCGCCTCGCCGGGGATGACAATGTAGCCGATGCGCTCGCCCGGCAGGGAGAGCGACTTTGACCAGGAATAGCAGACGATGGTGTTTTTATAGAATTTCGTGAGATACGGGACCTCGACACCGTCGTAGGCCAGCTCCCGGTACGGCTCGTCGGCAATGATGAAAATGGACGTGCCGTATTCCTTCTGCTTGGCCTCGAGGACGGCGGCAATTTTGCGGATCGATTCCGCCGAGTAGACGACGCCGGTCGGATTGTTGGGCGAATTGATGATAAGCGCTTTCGTCTTCGGGGTAATCATACCGGAGAGCATCGACGGGTCGGGCTGAAAGTCCGCGGTGTTCGCCGGAACGGCCACGAGGACGCCGTCGTAATTTCGGACATAGTTGCCGTACTCCACAAAATACGGCGAGAATGTGACGACCTCGTCCCCCGGGTTCAACAGCGTCCTCAGCACCACGTTCAGGCCGCCGGCCGCGCCGACGGACATGATGATATTCCCGTCGCCGAAGGCCGTGCCGAACCTTTTGTTCAGGCTGTCGGCAATCGCGCCGCGCACCGACTCGTAGCCGGCGTTGGACATGTAGCCGTGGACAAAGACGGCGTCCTCCCTGTCGAGGACATCGACGATCGCCTTTTTGACGGCGGCGGGCGCCGGAAAGTTCGGGTTGCCCAGGCTGAAATCATAGACGTTTTCGCGGCCGTACTGCGCCGCCAGCCTGTTCCCCTCTTCAAACATCGCCCGAATGGCGCTGTTGTTCTGGGCGAGCTTCATCATTTTCTCCGATATCATCATCAAAACTCCAATCTGTTGTTTTGCGTGTGTTCTAACGAGGTATTTTATCACAGATGCCTGAATTTGCAATGAATAAATGATTAAATATCAAATGGTATAATACCGAAATTATTCACATAATACTCAACATCCGCTGGGAGAAATGAGGAGACGTTCGTGAAAAATAAAGATATCAAAATCAGGGAATCGCTGCGCTTTGACCTGCAGCGGCGCGTCGTGTCGCATATGACGTCGGCTTCCTGGCAGGCCATCCCGCACGTGTCCTATATATACGAGCCTGACATCACCGATTTTTACCGCGAGTATCTCAAGCTGGCGGAAAACAGAAGCGCGGAAGGCCACAAAATAACCTTCAACACCGTCATGCTCAAGGTGATCACGGAAGGGCTGCGGACCGCCCCGGAGCTCAACGCCCACATCGAATACAATCACAAAAAATCAGAGGGCACCACGCATATTTTAGATGAAATGAACGTGTCCGTCCCCTGGCTCCTGCCCGACGGCAAAATGATCACGCCGGCAATTCCAAACGCCGCCGCGATGTCCCTCAACGATATCTCGGCCTATATGCACGATTTATCGGAGAGAATCGGAAAAACCAATATCGACGAAATGCTGTACAGGGCGGTTTTTGCCGATACGGTCAGCGAGCTCAAGAAATTCAACCTGAGCATTTTCAGGCGCATTATCGCTTCTCAGATCACCAGATACAGAGTCAAGGGGCTCCAGGGCGCCGAAAAAGAAGCGTATTATAAAATCCCGGAAAAAGACCGGCTGACCGAAAAGGATATCATGCTCGGCACGGTGACGGTATCAAACATCGGCTCGTTATATAGGGCTCAGCGGGGCTTTTTTGCCCTGCTGGAAATCATTCCGCCCCAGGTGTTCGCCATCGGCCTCGGCTCCGTCCAGGAAAAGCCCGGCGTCTTTGTACAGGAGGACGGAAGTAAAGACATCGGCATCCGAAAAATCCTGCCGATGTGCCTGGCCTTCGACCATCGCGCCGCCGATTTCAGTGCCGTCATACCATTTATAAAAAAGCTTGACGAAATTTTCGCCGCGCCGGAGGTTGTTCACGCGTGGTGAGGGTCTTAGGCGCTGTCCTGTGCCGCGTCGCACCGCAAGCGCGGCGGGAGCAAGCTCCCCCGCCCTGAGGATCGCCGGGCGCGGGACAGGCGGCAATCCTCAGCCGCCTGCGGCGACAGCTCCTTTCAAAAAGGAGCCTTACGGGGTGTGGATTCCCGCCTTCGCGGGAATGACAGGTGACAGGGCAAAGCCTCGCATGAGACTGGGACGAGGCCCTGCATGGAACCCGCGGCAAAGCCCCGATGGAGGTCGGGGCAAAGCCCCGATAGGGTCCAGGGCAAAGCCCCGATGGGGTCCAGGGCAAAGCCCCGCAGGAGCCCGGGGCGAAGCCCCAATGGGGGTCCGGGGCGAAGCCCCGCCGTTCTAAATAGGGTCATAGGGGCGGAGCCCCTATACCTTTCTTGGGCGGGTGGGCGGGCTATTTTGTATAGTCGAATTCCAGATTATAGATACTGACAGTATCGCCCTCTTTGATTCCCATGGTCTCCAGCCGGTCGTAAACGCCCGCGTTGCGGAGCGAACGGTCAAAAAAGCTCATGGATTCGTTGTCCGAGAAATTGATGTTGCGCACCAGGCGCTCCATCCACTTCCCCTCGATCACCCAGATATCGTCGACGACCTCGATCTTCAGGTCGTCCACGGAAACCGGCTCCTGCTTTTCGACGAACTCCGGCTCGTAAACGACGACGGGCGGCAGATGGTTCAGCTTTGCCGCGGCGGCGTTGACGAGCTCGCGGACGCCGGAATTTGTCGCGGCGGATATCTCGAAAAGCTCCAGGCCCTGCTGTCTGATGAATTTTCTGAACTCGTCCAGCTGCGGCGAATCGCCGGCGATATCTGTCTTATTCGCCGCCACCAGCTGCGGCCGCGCGGCAAGCTCCGGGCTGTATTGCTGAAGCTCTGAGTTGATCGTCTTGAAATCCTCGATGGGGTCGCGCCCCTCGCTGCCGGACGCGTCCACAACGTGAATGAGGAGACGGCATCTGTCGATATGGCGCAGAAAGTCGTGGCCGAGCCCCGCACCCTCGGACGCGCCCTCGATAATGCCCGGAATGTCCGCCATGACGAAGGAAACGCCCTCGTCGATATAAACGACGCCCAGGTTCGGGAACAGGGTCGTAAAATGGTAATCGGCGATTTTCGGGTGTGCCTTGGAGACGACGGACAGGAGCGTGGACTTGCCCACGTTCGGATAGCCGACGAGGCCCACGTCCGCCAGGAGCTTGAGCTCCAGCGTCACTTCCCTGTCCTCGCCGGGCAGTCCGCTTTTGGCAAAGCGCGGCGCCTGACGCGTGGGTGTGGCGAAGTGCCTGTTTCCCCAGCCGCCCAGGCCGCCGCGGGCGACGACAAAGGATTCCACGCCGGTCATGTCCTTGATGATCGCGCCAGTCTCCTTGTCGCGGACCAGCGTGCCGTTGGGCACCTTGATGACGAGGCTCTCCCCGTCCTTGCCGGTGCAGACCTTGCCGCCGCCGTCGACCCCGTTCGACGCGGCGTATTTTCTTTTGTAGCGGAAATCCATCAGCGTGGACATATTGGGGTCCGTCTTCAGGACGACGTCGCCGCCGCGGCCCCCGTCGCCGCCGTCCGGCCCGCCCGCGGGGACATATTTCTCCCTGTGGAACGAGACGGCACCGTTTCCTCCGGCGCCGGCCTTAACGCGGATCGTCGCTTTATCAACAAACATATCGTGTTCCTCTTCAAATTTTATATGGGTATGTAAGGAACGACCGGCGAACACCGATCGCCCCTGCGCCGTTCATACGAAATGCGCCGTAGGGGCGATCTGCAATTGCCGTCGAACCTATGCCTGTATAATTCTACCCGTTTTCAGCCGGGCTTAGGCCTTGGTCAGCACGACATCCAAAAGCTTTGCCATTTCGCCGCGGGACAGGCCGTTGGCGGGCATCAGCAAACCGTTGGCGCCCGAGACGACGCCCATCGAAACGAGTGTCGCCGCCGGCGTTACAGCGTACGCGGATACGGCGGCTTTATCCTGAAACGCGTCCAGGAGGTCGGCCGTCCCGTCCTGATACGGGATTTTCAGCGTGGGGAGCGCGCGATAGATGAGCGCGAAGGCCTGTTCGCGGGTCAGCGTGTCCTGCGGCTTAAAGAGGCCCGACCCATCGCCCTGGGCGATCTGGCTGGTCTCCGCCCAGGCGATGGCATTGGCGTAATAATCCGTCGGCGCCACGTCCGTGAAGCTTAACGGGCCGCCCGCGGCCGGCTGGCCGGCTGCCCTGTACAGCATCAGGACGAAGTCGCCCCGGTGGATGCTCAGGTCCGGCTCAAAGGTCGTCGCCGTCGTGCCGGTAACGATGCCCTTTTTCGCCAGATCGGTGATATAATCCTGCGCCCAGTGCCCGACCGTGTCGGCAAAGCCTGTCACCGTGACGGGAATGGAGACGGATTTGCTGCCGATCTGCACGTTGACGGCGCCGGTGGCACCGACGGCGTTCCCCACCGTGAGCAGCCCGTCCGCCGACACTGTGCCGATATCGCCGGTAATCGTGTAAACGGTGGCGGAGGTGTCCGACACGACGGGGAATCCATAGTAGGACGCCGACGCGCCGAGCTGTACCGTGTCCCCAGCCCGGACTGACAGCGCCGTCACGGCGCTGCCGCCGGCCGTCACGGTCAGATTTGTGGGATCATTGATGATGTGCACCGTGCCAACGCCTGTCGCGCCCGTCGACGGAGAGGTGAGCGTCAGCGTGTCGACGCCGTGGGTGGGGCCGGCGGTGTAGGTCGCCCCCGTGACCGTGCCGAGCCCGCCCGAGACGACCTGGACGTCGGCGGGCACCGCGGCCGGCGTATAACCGCCGTCGGACGCGCCGTAGGTCAGATTGACCGACGACCCGGCCAGAACGACGGGCCCGTCATTATTCACATTAAGGTGTGTAACGAGGCCGTCGGACGTCTTGTCCGTGACAAAAAGAAGATATTCCGCACATTTTCTGCTGGAGCCGTCCGACGGGTGGTTGACGACGACGGGAGCCGCCGTGCCCGGCAGCCGGATGCTGATGGCCGAGGAGCCGCCGCCGTCAAAATTAACGGCCTGGACGCAGCCGCGCTGCAGCATTTCCTCGGCAAGGCCCTGAAGCGTAAGTCCGGAGGAGTTGTCCGACTCGCGCCCGTCGATGACGTAGCTGATCACCGTGCCGTCCGCCTTGACGCCGAAAGCCGTCCTGGGGTTCTTGGCGGCGATGCTCTTGTCCCACTGGGCCGAATCCGTGATGGCGCCGTTTTTGATCAGCATATCTCCGCCGCCCGTGACCCAGCCGGAGTCGGCAAGATTCGGGTCGGTGCATGCCGTGTTCAGGGTCACCTGGTCGCCGATTTTGAACTTGGTGTATTCCTCGCTGTAGCCGCACTGGTCGGCTGCCGTCAGCACCAGGTACCCGTCGCCGATCGTCTGAGCGGCGCTGGACTGAACCAGGTCGGCCACTTCCAGGGTCATCGTGCCGTTCACCGACGGCGCGCCCTCAAGAATTTTGAATTTGACGAACCAGCCCGGCGTGGACGTCCGCGTCGAGACGGTGGAAAAGGCCGAGCTGAAGAGATACATCCCGCCCGTATCCATTCTGTACTTGTTGAAATGCGTGAGCGTCACGACCTTGCCGCTGTTGGTCAGGTCGGCGGCGCTGCCGTTGTTGGTCAGGGTGATTGTCACCTCGGAGCTGTCGGAGAAATAAACGCTGCCGTCCGGCTTGAACGAGACAGCCGGTCTCCCTTCGGGGCTCGATTTATAGACGCCGTTCTCGACGACCATCCCCATCGGCACGCCCGTTTTCATGGAAAAGAAGTCCGTGTTGACTGCGGCCAGCACGTTTTTGCCCTGGGACGCGGCATAGTTCACGAGCTGTTCGATCGTCATGCTGCCGTAAATCGTGTCGTCGGCCATGACAATCGGATAAGCGTCGCCTTGTCCGGTCAGGCTGAGCGCGTAGCTCTGCTGGCGCTGTGTGCTGTTTATGTACGATACGGTGTTCGTATATGCCAGGTTGTTGGCAATTTGACTGGTGTTGGCGTAAACAGCCGTCCCGGCCCCGGCGGCCAGGGCCGGTGGAATCAGGGTGAAAAGAAGCAGGAAAACAGTGATGATTGCGATGATTTTTTTCATGATGTACCTCGATCTGCTTTGGCTAAAATGTCAAAATTATTATTATTATACAAAAATTCGACATACTTTTCAACCGAAGCTCTGATGTTTAACACAGTTTTCATACCAGGAGCCGAAATAATGTTGAAATATCATGATGGTTGGGGTAAAATACAACAGCTATTCCGATATCTGGTGGATGAATTTACCTTTTTATAATGCGAAAGCTGGCTGGATATGGCAGAAAAAAATAAGAATCCCGTCAAAACAATTTCTCTCGTCATGGTCCTCACGCTCGTCGGCAAGATCCTGGGGCTTTTACGTGACAGGCTCATGACCGTCCATTACGGGAGCGGGATGGAGACAAACGCCTTTCTTACGGCCAGCCAGATTCCGCGCGTCTTCTTCGACGCCGTTTTCGCCTCGGCTGTCGCCGCCAGCTTCATCCCCGTATTCAGCGAGTACGTTGCCAAAAAAGGACGGCGCGAGGCGCTGGACTTCTCGGGGAACTTTATAACGGTCATCAGTTTTCTCTCCCTTCTTCTGACGGTGCTGGGCATCGTCTTCACCGGCCCCCTCGTCAGTCTTTTCGCCCCCGGCTACGACGCGCAGACGGCGGCGCTCTGCGTCTCGCTGACGCGCGTCATGTTCCCGACCGTGCTGTTTACCGGCATCGCCTACTGCTTCGTCGGCATTCTCCAGTCGTTTGACGAGTTCAATATCCCGGCGCTGATCAGCGTGATTGCCAACCTCGTCGTCATACTTTACTACTATACCTTTAATCCGAAGTACGGCATCTACGGCCTGGCGTGCGCCTTTCTCATCGGCTGGTTCGTACAGGCCGCGATGCAGGTACCTTCCCTTATTCGGAAGGGTTTTCATTACAAACCGTCGCTCCGTATGAACTCCGAGGGTATGAAAAAAGTTTTCGCCCTGATGATCCCCGTCATGGTCAGCACCTGGGTACAGCCCATTAATCTGACGATTAATACCAGATTTGGTTCCCATTTATATAACGGAACAGGCGTAACGGCCATTAATTTGTCGAATAACCTGTACCTCATCATCATCGGCGTCTTCATCCTGTCGGTGACAAACGTCATCTTCCCGCGGCTGTCCCGCCTGACGGCGGAAAACAAAGCGGCGCAGTTCAGGGACACGATCAGCACCACGGTGCACGCCTCGATGTATTTCGTCGTTCCGATGACGGCAGGGCTCATGGTGCTGGCCCGCCCCATCATCAGCCTCATCTACGGCGGCGGGCAGTTTGACGCTTTTTCCGTCTCCATCACGTCGCAGGCGCTCACCTTCGCCAGCCTCGGCATGATCGGTTACGCGCTGCAGGCCGTCCTGTGCCGGGCATACTTCGCGCGGCAGAACGGCCGCGTGCCGCTCGTGGCGGGCCTGGCCTCCATCGCGGTCAATATCGTTTTATGTATCCTCCTGACAGACACGCTGGGCGTCAAGGGCCTGGCCATCGCGTCCGCTGCCGCGGGCACCGTCAACGCGATTGTCCTGATGATCCCGCTTGAGGTGCGGAAGGAGGGCTTTCTGGACAGGAAATTTTCTCTGGACTTTCTGAAAATGGTGGTTGCCACCCTCGTCATGGCGGCCGTCGTCTGGGTACTGATGCGGGCGCTGGACGGCCTGCACCCCGGCAAGCTCTGGGAGGCCGTCACCGCCGCCGTACCGGCCGCCGCCGGCTTTATCGTCTATTTCGCCGCCACGTCCCTCGCCGGCCTCGACGAGGCCCGGACGGCCGCCGGCATCATCAAAAAAAGACTGCGTCGAAGCAGCGATGATTCGACAAGGAAGGGGTAAAGATGCAGGAAATTTTTAAGTCGAGCATTTTTCTCAGATGGCTGACCGCGTTCTTCAGCTGGGTCGGCGTCATGTGGCACCGGAGCCGGATCGTCTCGTGGTTTCTCTCCCCGGGCCGCGGGCGCGCGCTCACCGACAACAGCGTTTTCTCAAAGCTCTTCGGAAAGCTGCACGGGGCGGTCTGCGTCGTTTTCGAAAAGCTGCGTCTCAACAGGCTCTTTGAGGGCAGCATTTTCAAGCAGGCGTTCTTCGGGTGCCTGCTGCCCGCCGTTCTGGCGCCGTTCCTTCCGACGATGGTTGTTTTATGCCTCGTCATCGTCGGCGTGTTCACCCTGTTTGTCCGCTTCGGCACGGACAGGAGCCTCCGGCTGTTTTATTCGCCGGTGAACAAATACATCCTTCTGTTTTGCGCCGTCTATCTTGTGGCGACTTTGACGTCCGTAACGGTATCGGGCAGCCTGTTTACGGGCCTCATCACCGTGCTGTTCGCGCTCTTTGCCATCGCTTTCGACAATGCGGTCACTACAAAAAAGCAGGCCGACCTTGCCGTCCGCCTCATTGTCGTGGCCGGTACGGCCGTGGCGCTGTACGGTATTTATCAGTACATTTTCTATAATCCGGCCACGGCGGGCGCCTGGGTGGACAGCGACATGTTCTCCGGGATCACCAACAGGGTCTATTCCACCCTCGGAAATCCGAACGTGCTGTCGGAATACCTGCTGCTGGTCATGCCCTTTGCCGCCGCCTGCGTCCTCACCGGAAAAACCTGGTGGCAGAGAGTATTTTTCCTCTGCTGCCTTGCCGTCATGGCCGTGTGCATGATCGTCACGTTTTCGCGCGGAGGCTATCTCGGCCTCATCCTGGCGGCGGTCATTTTCATCGTCATGCTGGACGCGCGCTTCATCCTGCTCGGCATTGTGGCGCTGGTCGCGCTGTACTTCTTCCTCCCCCAAACGGTCACCGAGCGGTTTTCAAGCATCGGGAACCTGTCCGACAGCTCCACCTCGTACCGCGTCTATATCTGGATGGGCACGATCGCCATGCTGAAGGACTACTGGTTTTCCGGCATCGGGCCGGGCACCAACGCCTTCAACCTCATCTACCCCGCCTACAGCTACAACACCATCGCCGCGCCCCACGCCCACAACCTGTTTCTGCAGATCATGTGCGACAGCGGGATCGTCGGCCTGATACTTTTCGTGGCCATCCTGTTCAGCTACTACAGGAGGACCTTCACCGCCTTTTCGAGAACGCGCGATAAAACGTCGAGGACCTATCTCATTGCGGCGATCGCCTCCGTCAGCGCGTTTTTGCTGCAGGGCATGACCGACTACGCTTTTTATAACAACTGCGTCATGCTCCTGTTCTGGATATTTATCGGGCTGGGCGCCATCATGGCCCGACGTCCGGAAATGGAAGAGGGGCCGTTATGGTTAAAGTCTTAAACGTCATCAGCGACACCAACATCGGCGGCGCCGGCAGGGTCATTCTCAACTACCTGAAATACAGCGACAGAGCATCGTTCGACACCGCCGTCTGCCTGCCCCGGGGCAGCCTGCTCGCCGCGCCGCTCCGGGACGCCGGCGCCGGGGTATACGAGCTGGACATCAGCCCGGACAAGTCCTTTGACCGCGGCGACATCCGAAAGCTCAGGCAGCTGATCCGGGAGCTTGACCCCGACATCGTGCACACCCACGGCTCCCTGTCGGGGCGCATTGCCGGGCGGCGCTGCGGCAAAACAGTCATCTACACGCGGCACTCCGTTTTCCCCGTCAGCCCGCGTATCCGGTCGGGACCGGGGCATCTGCTCAACAAGCTTGTCAACGAGCATTACGCCGACAGGATCATCGCCGTCAGCCAGGCCGCCAAGGAAAACCTCACCGACGGCGGTATCAGCGCCGGGCTCATCGACGTGGTCATCAACGGCGTCGAGCCCGTGAGCCGCGTCTCCGGCGAGGAGCGCCGCCTGCTGCGGGCCCGGTACGGTATTGGCGAAGACGATTTCGCCTGCGGCATCATCGCCCGGATCGAGCCCTACAAGGGCCATATGATCATCCTGGACGCGGCGAAAATTCTCAGGGACGAGGGCCGGAGCGTCAAGGTCGCGGTCGCCGGGACCGGGTCCTTCGAGGAGGAGGTCCGAAAGCGGGCGGCGGAACTTGGGCTCCAGGACAACGTCATATTTCTTGGCTTCGTCTCCGACGTGGCACCGGTCTACGGCATGCTGGACGCGCAGCTCAACGCCTCTTACGGTACCGAGGCGACCTCCCTGTCGCTCCTGGAGGGCATGAGCGCCGGTCTTCCGGCCATTGTCAGCGATTACGGCGGAAACCCCTATATCATCGAGCATGAGAAAAACGGCCTCGTTTTCAAAAGCATGGACAGCCGGGGCCTGGCGGACCAAATCCGGCGGCTTATGTCCGACCCGGCGCTTTACGCGAAGCTCGCCGAAAACGCCCCGCTGATGTATTCCGCGCGCTATACGGGAAAGATCTTCGCGGAAAATATCGAGGCCGTCTACCAAAAGGCGCTGAAAGGAGTCAATGATGGAAAATAAACAGAATAAACCGCGTTTTAAAATCAGCATCTTCGACATCATTATCATCGTGGTCGTCATTATCGTGGCCTGCGTGCTCATTTTTGTCTGGCGGTCGTCCGGCAAGAGCAGCAACCCCGCCGCCAACACAAAATCGGTGCACTATTCTATCGAGCTGAGCGGCATGCTGGCCGGGACGCCCGAGAAAATCAAAACAGGTGACACGATCATGGACAGCGACAAGAAGTTTATTATCGGGACGGTCGAGTCGGTCTCTATTGCGCCGGCGACATCGGACACAAAGGATTATATGACCGGCGACACGCTGCGGTCCGAGGTCCCGGGCAAGGAGACGGCCACCGTCGCGCTGGTCTGCGACGCCTCATCTACCGACTCTCAGATCACGGCCGCCAGCGGCTACGTCATCCGCGTGGGGCAGGAAGTCCACGCCGCAGGCCCGGGCTACGCGGGTCTCGGCTATATCGTCGCAATCAACCGGGAGGATCTGGGGCAATGAAAAAAATCATTGATGAGCACGGCAGAGTATTCGGTAAAGTCAGCATCATCGATTTTTTGGTGATCCTGATCGTCGTCGTGGTCGGCGTGGCGCTGTACCTCCGGTACGATGTCCTCAATCCGACGGACAGCGCCGCGGAAACAGGGTCGATCACCTATACAATCAAAATTTACGGCGTCCGCGACTATACGGCGAATGCCCTCAAGGCCGGCGACGCGCTGTTTGACAAAAACAACAGCGGCGGATACAGCATCGGAACAATCACGGACATTGCGGTTTCGGACGCCAAAAAGATTTCCGAGACGGTGGACGGCAAGCTGGTCCTCGGCAATTACGCCGCTCACTACGACGTCACCGTGACGGTAACGGCCCACGGGGCCCTCAGCGGCGGCCGATATCTCGTCAACAAGACCTACGAGCTCAACACCAACTCCAACCGCACGTTTTTAACGAAATTCTGCACGTTTGAAGCGACGATAATGGAGATCGAATAATGGCCCGGAAGATTATGATGGCCACGATGAGCCTGGGCATCGGCGGCGCCGAAACGCATATCGTCGAGCTTGCATCGGAGCTCCGGCGGCGCGGGGACGATGTCGTCATCGCCTCCAACGGGGGCGTCTATGTATCCGACATCGAAAAGCTCGGCATCCGGCACTACCAGGTCCCTATGAACAGGCGCAACGTGCTCACCATGCTGCGCTCCTACTTCCTGCTCCGAAAAATCATCAAAAAGGAAGAACCCGACATGGTCCACGCCCACGCGCGGATCTCGGCGTTTATCTGCGGCCTTCTTCACAAGACGATGCATTTTCCCTTCGTCACCACGGCGCACTGGGTCTTCGACATCAGCGGCAGCCTCCGTTATCTGACGAACTGGGGCCAGAAGACGATCGCCGTGTCCGAGGATATCAAGGACTATCTCGTCAAGAATTATAAAATAAACGAGCGCGATATCTTCGTCACCATCAACGGCATCGACACGGAAAAATTCTCGTCGGGGGCGTCCGGCGATAAAATCATCAGGGAATTTGGTCTGGACAGCACGCACCCGATCATTTCCTACGTCAGCCGGCTGGACACGGACAGAGCTCTTGTCGCCAGTCAGCTGATCGATCTGGCGCTGGCGCTGGACAAAAAGCTCCCCGGCGTTCAGCTGCTGATCGCCGGCGGCGGCGACGTCTATGACGCGCTGAAGACAAAGGCCGACGCTGTGAACGCTGCCGCCAGGCGGCAGGTCGTGGCCATGACGGGCCCCCGGACGGATATCAACGAAATCATCGCTGCCGGAGATATTTTCATTGGCGTATCCCGCGCGGCCCTGGAAGCCATGGCGTCGGAGAAGCCGGTGATTTTGGCGGGCAATGAGGGGTATATCGGCCTGTTTTCATCGGAAAACCTGCCGGCGGCACAGGAAAGCAACTTCTGCTGCCGGGGCTTTACGGCCTCATCGGAGGCGCTGCTCCTGAGCGACATTCTCCGCTGCTTTGAGATGACGCCGGAGGGCCGCGCGGCGCTGGGGGCCGAGGAGCGGCGGCTGATATTGTCCGATTACTCCGTCAGCCGTATGACGAACGACTGCCAGAAGGCGTACGACGCCGTCCGCCCGCGGAAATACAGCGTCGTCATGAGCGGCTACTACGGCTTCGGCAACGCCGGAGACGAGGCCATTTTGCAGTCCATACACCAGAACATCGAGGGTTCCGGCGGTGACATTGCCATCACCGTGCTCTCCAGCGACCCGGAGGATACAAAAATCCGGTACGGCTACGACGCCGTCAACCGCTTTGCCTTCATCGAAGTGCTGAACACGCTCCGCCGGTGCGACGCGCTGGTGTCCGGCGGCGGCAGCCTGCTGCAGGACCACACCTCCACCCGGTCGCTGATGTACTATCTGATGATCATTCAGGTCGCCGAGATGTTCCATAAAAAAGTCATGGTCTACGCCAACGGCATCGGCCCGGTCCGGAAAAAAATCAACCGCATGCTTGTCCGGCGCATCGTCGGCAAAGCCGATGTGATCACCCTGCGCGACGCCGCCTCCGCCCAGGAGCTTCTGAGCATGGGCGTCCGCCGCGCCGACATCCGCGTCACGGCCGACCCCGTGTTTACGCTAATCGGCGCAACTCGGGAGGAGGCCCGCGGCCTGCTTTCCAAAAGCGGCATCCCTCTGGACAAGCCGTACGTCTGCGTTTCGGTGCGCAACTGGAGCACAATGGGGACGTTCAAGGAAAAGGTCGCCGCGCTCTGCGACGACATCGCCGAAAACTTCGGCAGGACCGTCATTTTTATCGCCATGCAGACGCCCAACGACATCGGCATCAGCTACGACGTCGTGCGTCTGATGAAAAGCAAGGCCTGCGTCCTGGACACGCGCTACACGGCGGAGCAGATCATGGGCATCATCGGCGGCGCCGATTTCGTCCTGGCCATGCGCCTGCACACGCTCATATTCTCGGCGCGGATGTGCGTGCCGCTCATCGGTATGATCTACGACCCCAAGGTCGAGGCCTACATCAAAGCCCTCGACATGCCTTCCGCCGGCGACGTCAAGAACTTCGACATCGAGGAAGTCAAGGCCGCCGTCAGGGCCGTGACCGGCGACCGGGAGAAATACGTCTCGATCCTGAAAAACAAATCCATAGAATTCGAAGTCCTCGCCCGTGAAGACGCGAAGCTGCTCGTCGAGCTGCTCCAATCAGAGAAAAAGCGCCGGACATAATCCGAAAGGACGGATAGAACTTTATCTCCGCCGTCCGCAGCGGAACCCCTGAGGCTCTCCTCTCAATATGATTTTCAAAAATGAACGCCGGACAGTATGGCCCGGCGTTCATTTTTTCATGTATTGGCAAGGGTGGATTTCGTATCCGCCATCCCTCAGCGGCGCAATACGAGGAATACTCCGCCGACGGCTCCCTCGGGGAGGGAGCCAGACACGGCGCGATGCAAAGCTCCAAAAGCTTCCGGGGCGGAGCCCCGCCGCGGGGTATGGGGCTCCGCCCCATCGTTCCCCTGAGGGTCATAGGGGGCGCCAGCCCCCTATACCTCTATTGGGTGGGAGGGGCGGGCTTATTTTACAAAGAATACGGCGTTTTCCTTCCGGGGCGCGGCCTTGGGCGTTTCCATATCGGGGTATCCCAGGATGCAGGTGCCGACACCCACATAGTCGCCGGTGACGCCCCACTTCTTCAGCAGCGCCTTTCCCTCGTCGCTCTCAAACATCTGCTGCGCGCGGTGAATCCAGCAGGAGCCGAGACCCAGCGCGTGGGCCGCGTTGAGCATGTTGCCCAGCGCCAGCGCGGCGTCTTCCACAGGCGTGATCTTATCCTTTTCCGCCAGGACATGGATGATTGTGGGCGCGCCGTAATATGGGTCGATCCCGTCTTTGCCGATCACGGCGGCGTTCATCCGAGACTGGTTCCGCAGCTCGTCCTTACTCTGGATCACGACGAATATGGCCGACTGCTGATTGCCGCCGCTGGGCGCGTACCGCCCCGCCTCCAGCACGGCGTTCAGCGCGCTGTCGCTGATCTGCTCAGCCTTGAATTTGCGGATGCTTCTCCTGTTGAGCAATGTATCGAGTGTTTCGTTCATAAAGCGCTCCTTTCCATGTCGCGCCTGACGGTTCCTTGTTTCATGGCAGCCGCCAGATATGTTCCTATGGTTTTACCCTAATTCATACTAATATGATAAGACTTTAGTATTATGCTGTCAATCATTAACATGAAGTTCTCAACCGGCGATGACAAACGCAAAAGGGCGGTTATGAAATCCGCCCCCGCATGGTTTTTCGACAAACGCAAAAGGGCGAACACAGTTCGCCCCTACGGCATTTTTACAGCGTAGGGGCGAACTGTGTTCGCCTCGTTGTTGTGGAAGACATACGGATTGAATGATCTCCCGAATCAGCGGCAGACGGGCGATTGATAATCGCCCCTACTTGCAATACCGTGAACCATACGTACAAGCGGTTTCTCAGCGGCGGGGCTTTAGCGTTCCGCCGCAGAGAAAAGGGACGCCGCGTGATCCCTTAGTTTTATAGTTTCGATGCGACAGCGTCGATAAATTCCTCGGTGGTGACGGCGGCGGCCTTGAAGCCGCTATCCGTGAGGGCGGCCAGCTCCTTTGGCATGCTGCCGCTCATGAGGGTGTCGAAGCATGCTTTTTCGAGCCTGTCGGCGAATGAGACCAAATCGCCGAGCCCGTCCAGCTCTCCCCTTTTCCGCAGTGCGCCCGTCCAGGCGAAGATCGTCGCCATAGGGTTCGTGGAGGTCTTCTCGCCCTTGAGGTGATTGTAATAATGCTTTGTCACGGTGCCGTGGGCGGCTTCAAACTCGCAGGTGCCGTCCGGGGCTACCAATACGCTCGTCATCATCGCCAGGGACCCGAAGGCCGTGGAGATCATGTCGCTCATGACGTCGCCGTCGTAGTTCTTGCAGGCCCAGATAAAGCCGCCCTTGGAGCGGATGACGCGCGCCACCGCGTCGTCGATGAGCGTATAGAAATATGTGATGCCGAGGGCGGCGAACTTTTCCTTATAGGCCTCGAACTCCTCCTCGAAGATCGCCCGGAACTGGCCGTCATAGACCTTGGATATCGTGTCCTTCGTGGAAAACCAGACGTCCTGCTTTATATCGACGGCGTACTGGAAACACGCTTTGGCGAAGGAGCGGATGCTGTCCTCCCTGTTGTGCATGGCCTGCCACACGGCGGGCCCTTTGACCTTCTGGACGGAGACGGTCTTTTCCGTGCCGCTGTCGCCCTTGAAGGTCAGCGTGCACTCCCCCGGCTCGCCGGTGACCAGCTCGACGGCCTTGTAGATATCGCCGTAGGCGTGACGGGCCACCGTGATCGGCTTTTCCCAGTTTTTGACGACGGGCTTCACGCAGTCGATGATGATGGGCGTCCTGAAAACGGTGCCGTCCAGGATGGCGCGGATGGTGGCGTTGGGCGACTTCCACATCTCGGTGAGCTCCGGGTATTCGGCCATGCGCTGCTTGTTCGGCGTGATGGTGGCGCATTTGACGGCGACGCCGAGCCTCTTCGTGGCGTTGGCCGCGTCCACCGTCACCTGGTCCTTCGTCGCGTTGCGGCTTAGAAGGCCGAGGTCGTAATATTCCGTCTTCAGGTCAACATGCGGCAGAAGGAGCTTGTCCTTGATCATCCGCCAGATGATCCTGGTCATCTCGTCGCCGTCCATCTCCACAATCGGCGTTGTCATTTGTATTTTGGGCATGTAGGGTCAGTCTCCTTTTAAGGTGTGATCAGGGCGAAGCCCCATAAAAAGGGGTCATAGGGCGCAGCCCTATACCTCTATTGGGCGGGCGGGCGGATGGGCTATTTGCCGTAGCCTGCCGCGTAGTAGTTCATGAGGCAGCCCTCGGTGAGGATCAGCTTTTCGTCGGGGCTGAGGCCCTTGCAGTAGAGTGTGATGTCCTTCACGCCGTCCTTGGTGACGGCCTTGCCGGGGATGGTCTCGACGCCGTTCAATATCGCCTGGCGGATGCCGGGGACATAGACCCAGTCGCCGTCGGTATACGCAAACGGCTCGCTCTTGTCGATGGTGAACGGGACGATGCCCCAGTTGAGGCAGTTGGAGCGGTAACGCTTCGTGGCGTACTCAAAGCAGATATTCGCCCAGCCGCCCAGGACCTTCTGGCAGGAGGCCGCCTGCTCGCGGGCGCTGCCGTCTCCGGGCTTTTTGGCAAAGACGCAGGAGCCCACCGTCGTCTTTTTGACGTCTCCGCCGACCTTTTTGAGAACCTCCGCCACGTCGGCGGGCGCTCCCCCGTTCCGGCGCGCCGCCTCAAGCTCGCGGACCGCCTTGCTGCGCCCCACGTATTCCGGCACGCGCCGCGACAGCGTAAACTCGGACAAGGCGATGGGATTGGAGCGGTAGGAGGACGTTTCGCCGGAGGGAATGAGCTCGTCCGTCGTGGTGACCTCGTCCCGGATGACGGCGCAGAGCCTTACCAGCAGATCGTCGTCCATGCGGTACATCTTCGGCCAGTCGGCGATATTGGGGCCGAACCGGAGCTCCACGGACGGGTCCGGCCGGCCGAAGCCGTTGTAGACGCGCTTTTCGTAAATGGCGGGGTCGTATTTGTATTCTCTCGGCGTAACAGTATAGTCGATATCGGTGGCCGCCGTGAGGATGCCGCCGTTTGCCGCCGTAGCCGCGATGGAGCGCGCGTCCATAAGCGCCACCGCCGCGATCTGGCCGCCCGACGGCTTGGAGCCCTCACGGTTGGCAAAGTTGCGCGTGGCGTGGCGGATGGAGAGCGTGTTGTGGGCCGGCGTATCGCCCGCGCCAAAGCAGGGCCCGCAGAACGCCGGTTTGATCAGCGTCCCGGTTTCCATGAGCGCTGCGGAAATGCCGTCCTTCGTCATGGCAAGGCCGACGGGCGTGGACGACGGATAGACGGACAGCGAAAAATAACCGTCGCCCACCGATTTGCCGGCGAGGATGTCGGCCGCCTCGGAGATGTTCTCATACATGCCGCCCGAGCAGCCGACGATAACGCCCTGCTCCACGGCGACCTGCCCCTTATCGTTGATGCTGCGGCGCAGGTCCAGCGCGACGTGCCCGCCCAGCTCCTTGTTGCACTCCGCTTCGATCTCCGTAAAGATGCGCCCGGGATCCTTCTGGAGCTCATGAATGGTGTAGGCCTTGGAGGGGTGGAACGGCAGCGCGATCATCGATTCCATCTCGCTCAGGTTCACGCTGACCATAGAATCATAGTACGCGCCGTCGGCCGGTGTCATTTTGGCGTACGCCTCGGGGCGGCCGACATTTTTGTAGTACGCCGCGACCTTGTCGTCGGTGATCCAGATAGAGGACAGGCAGCTCGTCTCCGTCGTCATGACGTCGACGCCGATGCGGAAGTCCATGGACAGCGCCTCGATGCCCGGGCCGGCAAATTCCATGATCTTATTCTTCACAAAGCCGCTTTGGAACGTCGCGCTCACCAGCGCGATGGCCACATCATGGGGCCCGACGCCGTGCGGGACCGTCCCCTCCACCCAGACGAGGACGACCTCCGGCGCGTCCACGTCGTATGTATTCTCCAAAAGCTGCTTGGCCAGCTCTCCCCCGCCCTCGCCGACCCCCATGGCGCCGTAGCAGCCGTAGCGGGTATGGGAGTCCGAGCCTAGGATCATCTTGCCGCAGCCGCAGAGCGCCTCGCGGGCGTACTGATGGATGACGGCCTGATTGGCCGGGACGAAGATGCCGCCGTATTTTTTCGCGGCGGAAAGGCCGAAGGCGTGGTCGTCCTCGTTGATCGTGCCGCCGACGGCGCACAGGCTGTTATGGCAGTTCGTCAGCGCGTACGGGATCGGGAACTTCGTCATTCCCGAGGCGCGCGCCGTCTGGATGATGCCGACGTATGTAATATCGTGGGACACAAGGGCGTCGAATTTGACCCGGAGCTTTCTCGGGTCCGCGCTCTTGTCATGCTTCCGCAGGATCTGATACGCCATCGTCCGCTCGCGGGCCTCGTCCGGCGCCGCGGCGCCCTTGGCCTCCGCCGCCGGCACAGGCTTTCCGTTGACCAGATAAACGCCGTTTTTGTGCAGTTCCGTCATTGACATGTCGATTTGCTCCTTAAAAAACAGGGCCCGGCCCTGGTATTTTTCGAATTAGTGAAGTGAATTTAAAGAGGGCAGAAAGGCGCGGAATCCGTATCCGCCCCGCTTGCTGGCGCTCACTGGCAACTGCGCAGCGACGCGGCACAAGCCAACTCCTTCAGTCGGCTCCGCCGACAGCTCCCTCCAAGAGGGAGCCGAGGGTTGTGCTTATCTGTTGGCGGCGTTTGCTAAAGAAGAGACTCAGCGGCGCCAACTAAGGCAGCGGGATGAGGTCATCCCGCCCTACGCATCCCAAGGGACTGAGGGGGCTCCCCTGCTAAGGGAGCCGTGGCTTCACCCCCCAGGGGGGCCGGGGCGAAGCCCCATAAAAAGGGGGTCATAGGGCGCAGCCCTATACCTCTGTCGGGCGGGCGGGCGGGAATTATAGATTGCCGGTGTGGTACATCACAGCCGCCAGCGCCGCGACGGGGGCCGTCTCGCAGCGCAGGATACGCGGGCCGACGGAAACGGACTTCATGCCGTTCTCCGCGGCAAACGCCGCTTCCTCCGGCTCAAAGCCGCCTTCGGGTCCCGTCATGATCGACACCGTCTTGACGCCGGCGCTGCCGTCCAGCACGTCCTTCAGGCTTTGCTGCTTTTCACTTTCGTATAAAAACAGGGGCAGCTCGTTTTTAGAGGCGCTGAGGACGGCGTTCTCAAACGAGTGCACGGCGGTGACCCAGGGGATCTTTCCGCGCCCCGACTGCTTGGCCGCCTCCTCGGCGATTTTCTGGAGCCGGCTCGTCTTGTGCAGGACGGAGAGCGTCTCCGGCTTTGAAACGCACCGGGCCGAGGGGAACAAAACGAGCTCCGTGGCGCCGAGCTCCACGGACTTCTGGACGACCGTCTCAAGCTTATCCCCTTTTGAATAGGCGGTGTAAACGGCGCAAAAAACAGAGGGCTCGCCGGCCGACGGGGCGATGTCGACGACCTCCGCCTCGGCGCCGTCGTCATTCAGCCGCGTCAGGCGGCAGGTATAATCCTGCCCGGCACCGTCGCAGACGGTGAAGCTCTCGCCGTGGCGGATGCGCAGTGCACGGAGATGTTCGATTTCCTTTGCGCTCAGATACGCGACGCCGCCGAAAATGTTCGAGGCGGCGATAAAAAATCTCGGCATCAAATTCCCTTCCTTTATCCGTTTTTTATTCTAACAGATTGCCTGCACTCTGGCAATATTGATTGCATAGTATAATTTAGTCCACGGTGCTCCCGCACCCTGGCGGAAAAGACAAACCCGATCTTCCCGCCCCCGGAAGGATTGATAGTATGGAGCGTGACAACGATCAGTTCGACAGGGCCAAGTTCGACGCTGTATGGCGGCGCGTGATGCCGGAGATGGCCGACGCCGTCCCGGAGCAGAAGCCGGCGGTCAAGCGGACCGAACCCGACGAAAACGAAAGACTCCGGGCCTTTATGGACGACGAGTCCTGCGACGCGCAGCTTTATTGCCTGCTTGCAAACAAATGCTCCGGGAACGCACGCCAGACACTCATGCGCATCTCCTGCGACGAGCGACACCACCTGAAAAAGCTGCGGGCCAAATACTTTATCCGCACCGGCGAGACATACACACCCCCAAGCACCTGCCCGCTGATCTGTGCCGTGCCCGACGCGCTCCGCCGGAAATATTCTGACGAGAAGGCTGGCGCGGCAGCCTACCGGGCCGCCGCCGGAGCCACACCGGACGCGGACCTGAAGGATACTTACCTCGCCCTCTCGGAAGACGAGGCCCGCCACGCCGGAATCATCGGCTGCCTCATTGAAAATATGTTTTGACATTGCGTCGTACATACCGTGCCGGAATACCGGCATGGTATGTTTTTTACCGGAACGGGACAGGCCGGAAATCCTCAGACGGCGCGGCCTGCCGTATGGGGACGCTTTGGGGCTTCATATAAAATCTTGCCCGTTATTTATTCTCTTACTACAGTTGACAAGGTCCTGGGGTAGAATTACAATTTATTTGATAAAAATGCCGCTTCTCCCCTTATGAAAGGAGACCAAAAGTATGAGCGATCTGAAATATCCGCATCTGTTCGAGCCGATCCAGGTGGCCGGCGCGCTTTTCCGAAACAGGCTTTTTTCGTCTCCCCAGGGCTTTTACAACCTGGGCCCGGACCTGTTCCCCAATGACGACATGGTCGCCTATTTCGAGACAAAGGCGCGGGGCGGCTTTGCCTCTGTCTGCGTGGGCGACTGCATCGTCGACTGGAAAAACGGCCGGCATTATGACTGGCTGATCCCGATGGACAACCCCAAAATGCTGCCGGGCCTTTCAAAGCTCGCCAGCGCCGTCCACCGCCACGGGGCGGTGGCCTCGGCGGAGCTGTCCCACGCGGGGATGTTCGCCAAGGCGTCCTTTGACGCGGGCGCGCCGATCAAGGGCCCCGTCAACATGGCGGGTAAATACGGCGACGTGACGGCCATGACGGAGGAGGATATCGCTCATGTGGTCGAGGCCTACGGCAAGGCTGCCGCGTTTGCCAAACAGTGCGGCTTCGGCATGGTGACGATCCACGGCGGCCACGGCTGGCTGATCCCGCAGTTCTGGTCCGGGCAGATCAACACCAGGACGGACCGGTGGGGCGGCAGCTTTGAAAACCGCATGCGCTTCCCGCTGGCCATCGTCGACAGCGTCCGGAAGGCCGTCGGCAAGGGCTTCCCCATCGAGTTCCGCATGAGCGGCTCGGAGACGAACCCGGACGGGTACGATATCGACGAGGGCATCGAGTTTGCAAAGGCCCTGGACGGCAAGGTGGACATCATCCACGTTTCCACGGGGAACCACGAGGTGCTGTCGGCCACGATCATCACACACCCCAGCATGTTCCTGGAGGACGGCTGCAATGTCAAATACGCCGCCGCCATCAAAAAGCACGTCAAAACCCACGTGGCCACCGTCGGCGCGTTCACGGACCCCGCGCACATGGAGGAGGTTCTGGCCTCCGGCCAGGCCGACATCATCGAACTGGGCCGCCAGACGCTGGCGGACCCGGACCTGCCGCTCAAGGCGCGCGCCGGCCGGGATGACGAGATCAACAAATGCATGCGCTGCTCGGCGTGCTTCGGCAATGTGGGCCGGCACCGCATCTTCTACTGCGCGATAAACCCCGTCGTCGGGCATGAGGATGAGGCCCGGTACCTCCCGCCCGTACGGGAGAAAAAGCGCGTGCTCGTCGCCGGCGGCGGCGTGGCCGGCATGCAGGCGGCATTGACAGCGGCCGAGCGCGGTCACAGCGTCACCCTCTGCGAGAAGGGCGGGAAGCTCGGCGGCGTCCTGCTCTGCGAGGATCAGATCTCCTTTAAGCAAAAGCTCAAGGCGTATCTGGAGCATCAGGCGCACATGCTCGCCAAGGCGCCCATCGAGGTCCGGCTGAATACAGAGGTGACGCCGGAATACGCCAGAGAGCTCCGCCCCGATGTGATCATCGCGGCATTGGGCGCGCGACCCTTTGTCCCGCCGGTCAAGGGCATCGACGGGCCTAACGTCCTGGGCGCGGAGGAGGTCTATTACCACCCCGAGCGCGCCGGAAAGCGTCTTGTCATCTTGGGCGGCGGCCTGGTGGGCATCGAGCTGGGCATACATATGGCGATGCTGGGCCGGGATGTGTCCATCGTCGAAATGCTCCCCGAGCTGTCCGTGGACAATTTCAGCATGCACACGCTGGCGCTGCTTGAGCAAATCGGCAAGCTCGGCATCAAGGTCCGCACCTCGACCGCCGTCAGCGAGATCACGCCGGCCGGCGTCACCGCCAAGGGCCCGGACGGGACGCTGGAGCTCCCCGCCGACACCGTCGTTTACGCCGTGGGCCAGAAGCCGCTCCGCGATGAGGCCGCCGCCCTCGGCGGCTGCGCGGGCGAGTTCTACCAGCTGGGCGACTGTGTGACCCCCAGAAACATCCTTGCCGCCACCCAGGCCGCCTGGACGGTTGCCCGGGATATCGGGCGATAAGCATTGAATAAACGAAGCAGGGGCCGCGGCCCCTGCTTTTGCTTTTTACTGGTTATCCCGGCTGCTTTGCGGCCAGGTCGTCGGCGAACTGGCGGGCGGTGCGGGGCGTTCTGGCGCCGTGCTCGATCGCCCACTGCAGCGCCGCCCGGTGCAGCGCGGCGTCGTCCATAGCCACGCCGGCCTGTCTGGCGAGAGTCTCGGCTGTTTTCAGGTAATCCTCCTGGTTCAGCGAGAAAAACGGAATCCGCAGGCCGAAACGGTCCGACAGAGACGTCTTCTCCTCCACCGTCTCCTCGTTGTTCATCTCGTCCCGGTCGGAAAAGTTCCGCCGGACGAGCTGGCGGCGGTTGGAGGTGACGTAGACCGCCACATTCGGCGGCCGCCGCCCCAGGCTGCCCTCCAGTATCACCTTGAGCGCGGAAAACTTGGCGTCGCCGTCCTCAAAGGAGAGATCGTCGATGAATATGATAAACTTCCGGGGCCGCCAGGCCAGCTCACTCAGAAGGTCGGGCAGGCCGGTCAGGCTCTGCTTCGGCACCTCTATGAGCGTCAGGCTTGAAAACTCCGTCACGTTGAGCATGGACTTGACGGTGGCCGACTTCCCCGTGCCGCTGTCGCCGTAGAGCAGGATATTATTGACGAACCGGCCGGCCAGGAGTGCTCTTGTGTTCTCCAAAACGGCCTGCCGCTGCCAGTCGTAACCGACAAGCCTGTCAAACCGGACCGGGTCCGGCGAGGCTACGGGCGTCATTTTATCGCCCGACCACAAAAAGGCCCGGTATTTGGCCAGCGGGCCGGACCCGTTCTGCCTGTAAAAGGATTTCAGCGCGTCAAAGGACAGCGAGACGCCTGTCTCCCATTCGGGCAGCGTGCCGATAATGTCGTTATAGCCGCCCGGCAGATGCATCAGCTGGCGCTTGATATCTTCGCAGGACAGGCACGCGGCCTCCGACAGGATGCGCACGTCCCGCTCGGCCGCCGCTAGGTAGGACGCCTCGGCCGCTCCCGTCGCCATCGCCTTTGCAAAAGGCAGCTCGGAATATTTTAAAACGTCGAGCACATATTCGCCCACGCCCGCAAACCCCGCCTCCCGCAGGCGGTAATAAACGCCGGCATAGCGGCAAGAAGCCTCTGTCACATCGCCGTCTGACGCGGCGCGGCACAGCCTGTAAAACGACGAGAGCACGGACGAATCCATGACCGGCCTGAAAACAGTGAGCGTATCGAGCGAAAACGTCAGACGCTTGAAAATCGTATCCATAAAAAACCGTCTTTCCTGATGATGCGCATATTGTAGCATAAAGGCGGTTTTGATACAACGGACCACCGGGGCACCGGATACAAAACGCGCCGCTGCCATGCCGCGCTTTTTATTCAAAATTCCAAAAACATCCCCCCGGAGGAGCCTTGAAAAAAATAGTCAACGGCGTACAATGCATTCAGATTGACCGGACCGGTTAAACCAAGTCAGTCAGGGAGGTGACGGAGATGAACGAAAAGTTCTATGAGCTGCCGGAGGAAAAGCAGCAGCGGATCATCAACGCGGGCTTCGAGGTCTTCGGCCGGAGCGATTACAGGCATGCCTCGACGGAGGATATCGCCGCCAAAGCCGGAATTTCCAAGGGGCTTTTGTTTTACTATTTCCACGACAAGCGGACGCTCTATTTATTCCTGTTCGAAAAAGCGGCCGGCATGCTCAAGACGCACGTCGTCGACACGCGCCTCGGGGAGATCACCGATTTCTTTGAGCTGTGCGCCTATGCGGCCGAGCGCAAATGCGAGATGCTGCGCCAGAGCCCGTATATCATGGATTTCATCGTCCGGGCCTTCTACTCGCAGCGCGAATCGGTTTCCGAGGATATCAACCGGAAGGTAAAGGACGAGACGGCGAACATATTCGCCACCTATTTCTCAAATATCGATTTCTCTAAATTCAGGGACGACGTGAACCCGAAGGATATCTTTCAGATGCTCACCTGGATGACGGACGGTTACCTGCACGAAAAGCAGCGGACAGGCCATGTTATCGGGTTTGAAGAAGTGATGGAAAAGTACAGGCTCTGGTCGGCCTATTTGAGGAACATGTCATACAAGGAGGAATTTCTGTCATGAGTGCGGTCATAGAAACAAAAAATCTGACGAAGTCTTACGGCAGGACCCGGGGCGTCGCCGACGTCAGCCTCGCCGTGGAGGAGGGCGAAATCTTCGGCTTTATCGGCCCCAACGGTGCGGGCAAGTCCACGACGATCCGGACGCTTTTGTCCCTCATTCACAAGACGAGCGGCGAGGCGAGAATCTTTGGGCTCGACTGCGAGGCGGACAAGGTCAAAATTCTGAAGGACGTGGGTTATCTGCCCAGCGAAGTCTTTTACTACGACAATATGCGGGCCGTCGACCTGTTCAAATACTCCGCCAGCTTTTACAAAAAGGACTGCTCGAAAAAGATCGGGGAGCTCGCCTCTCTCCTGCAGCTCGATCTGCACAAAAAAATCGAGGACATGAGCCTCGGCAACAAGAAAAAGGTCGGCATCATCCAGGGGCTCCTGCATTCGCCGCGCCTCATCATTCTCGACGAGCCCACCAGCGGACTGGACCCCCTGATGCAGAAGACGTTTTTCGACCTGATCAAAAAGGAGAACGCGCGGGGCGCCACGGTGCTCTTCTCGTCTCATATCCTCAGCGAGGTCCAGCGTATCTGCGACCGCGTCGCCATCATCAAGGACGGCCGGATCGTCAGCGTCCAAAAAATCAATGAGCTGCAGCAAAGCGCATATAAAGCCGTCAGCTTTACGGCGCGGGCGGGGGCCGACCTGCGCGGCTTTGCCGTGCCTGGCGCGCAGAACCTGGAGATTTCCGGGCAAAGCGCGGGCTTTATTTTCAAGGGCGACGTCAACGCGCTGCTGACAGAGCTTGGCAGATATCCTCTTGTCAACGTCGACATCACCGAACCGACCCTTGAGGAAATTTTCATGCACTACTATTCCGAATAGCGGGAGGCGAGCGGTTTGAACATCTATTCATACGAAATAAAATCCCAGCTTCGGACATACATCATCTGGAGCGTCAGCATCCTCGTTGTTTTCCTGATTTTCATGTCTGGACTGTACCATGTGTTCATGGACAGCAGGGCGGACGTTGAAAAAGCCTACAGCGGTTTCCCGCCGGCGTTTTCCGCCGCCTTCGGCATCGTCATCGAACAGATATTTACCTATGGAGGCTTCTTCCAGTTCATTTACACCTATATCGCCATCATCGGGGCGATCATGGCCGCCGCCGTCGCCATCTCGGCCTTTTCACGGGAAAAGCGCTCCAAATGCGTCGATTTCCTGCTGACGAAGCCGGTGGGCCGCGGGGCCATATTTACCGCAAAGCTGCTGGCCGGGCTCACCATGCTGGCCGTCACCAACATCCTGTTTGTCGCCGTTTCCATCCTCGTGCACAATGGCAGCGGACAGGACGCCGCCCAGCTTGACCGGGCGGTCTGGGCCTCCTGCGCCCTGTTCTTCATGCAGCTCGTTTTCCTCTCTATCGGCGCTCTGTACGCCACGTTTGCCAAAAAGGTGCGTTCCGTCCCGGGCATTGCCACGGCGCTGGGCTTTGCCGGCTTCATCCTGTCGGCGCTATACTCCCTGCTGCGCGAGGATGCCATTCGTTTTATCTCGCCGCTTACCTACTTTCAGCCCTATGCCGTTTTTTCAACCGGCGGTTTCGAGACACGGTACGCGGTGACGGCCGCCGCCGTTGCCGTCGCCTGTATCGGCCTGTCGTATGTGAAATACTGCAAGTACGACGTCCCGGCCCTTTAAAGGAGGCGTTGCATTATGAATATTTTCAAACGCGAGCTGCGCGCCGGACTGAAACCTTTCGTCTTCTGGATGATCGGAATGTTTGTCCTGGTTTTTGTCGGCATCGTCAAATATGAGGGCCTCAATACCGGAGGGGCGAGCATGTCGGATATGGTAACGTCATTTCCCCGTATCGTCCAGGCCGTGATGGGCATCGTCGGCGTCGACATCAACACACTCGGCGGCTATACGGCGATCCTCAACTACTACGTACTCATCTGCGCCGTCATTTACGCCGTCCATCTCGGCGCCGGCGCCGTGGTCCGCGAGTCCGTGGACAAGACGTATGAGTTCATTTTCACAAAGCCGGCTTCCCGGTCCCGCGTGCTGGCCGTGAAGCTGGCCGCTTCCTGGGTCTATCTCCTGCTCTTCTGCGTTTTCACCGCCGTGTTCTCCGTTATGGCCGTCGGCCTTTTAAAAACGTACGAAGATATCACGGCGACCATTTTGCTGTTCGCGCTGTCTGTTTTCCTCGTCGGTTCGCTGTTCATCGCGCTCTCCGCCTTCATGGCGGCCATGGCGAAGCGGCCCGACAAGGGGGCTCTCTACGGCAGCCTGGCCTTCCTGTACGCGTTCATTCTGGGCGTCATCTGCAACATGCTGGAAAACCCGGGCATCCTCAGGCTGATCTCTCCGTTCACATACTTTATCCCGGCCGATCTGATTGCCGGCAGGTTTGACCCCGTATATACGGTCATCGCGCTCCTGCTCGCCGCCGCGTTCCTTTTCGGCGCGTTTTTAAGATTTAAGAAGAAGGACCTGTCGTAAAGCGCAAGGATATAAAAAGCAAGAGGCAGCCGGGCTTACGGCTGCCTCTTGACAGACTGTCGATAAAGCCCTTTGGGCTTTATCCGACAAGGGGGTGCATGCAGCGCGCTCAGCCGCGCGCTGCATGAGAAGAGTCACTCCGGAGGCGCATGTCCTCCTGCGTGGCAGTTTTGAATTTATTTGCCGCTCCGGCGGCAAACTCTGGAGGCTTTCCCCTTGGTTTGCAGGTTCTTTGACAAGCTGGCAAGAGGCGGCCGGACTTACGGCTGCCTCTTGAGCTGTTTGTTTAAAAAATACCGGGTACGAGACGCGCTGCGGCAAGGCCTGTGATGAACGAAACGCTATTCGCCGCCAGCGCGTAAAAAACAGGCCTCCACTTCCCCGCCGGTTCTTTGCCGCCATACTGGTTCAGCGTGACGTAGTACACATAAGCCTCCAGCGCAAAGACAAGCAGCTCGAACAATATGTAATACCACACAAATGCCATTGGGCCCAAATTATAATCGACCACATTGAGCAGCACATTCAGTATTGTCTGCGTGGTCACGTTGGTCAGGCCAATGACGAGCAGCTGCTTTTTCGCCCTGAACCCAAAAAACAGCGCAATCACCAGCTCCACCGCGATCGTCAGGACGATCCTCGCCAGCAGCGAGACGAGTTCCCAATCATAGTTATAATTCCGAACGGCCGTGACCGTCCCGCCGTCCGTCCCCGATGACGCCCCGAGGCCCGACGCGTCCACCGTGTAATAGCTGTCGAAGGCGTATCTGGTGTAAATCTCAGCGCTCTTAACAAAGCTGTCCGTTTCGGGAAAATACATCAGAATCTTGAATTCCTCCGGGGGGAAATACCCCCAGGTGAATACGCTCCGGTCGTCGGGCTTCATAAAATACTGCAAAAAATAAAAGCCATCGCCGTCCCGGTACGAGACGAATTTCTCCCATATCTTATACTTGACGTCGTCTTCCTTATAGGGGGCATAGTCCGGCACGTTATTGTACACCGAGTACGGCCCGGTGGACGAGGTTTTAGACAAGAGCGTCACATAGCAGTTCTTCTCCCCGAGCCCCTTGAAACTGACGACAACGGACGGCTTCGGCCCCGTATCGGCGGACGCCGTCGTCTGCGTGGCCGTCAGCAGGGCCAAAAAGCACAGAAGCACCAAAAGCGGCTTTTTATACATCCCCGTTCCCCCTCCGGGCCAGTTTACCGCTGTTTACCAATTAATTCAAGCCGCTGGCGCGTCAAATCGAGCGCCGGTCATTTGTAATTTTTGGCCGTCCTGTCGATTGTCGCAATAATATCACCGATAGCCCCGACGACGATGAGCACGGTCAGGACCGTGACGGCAATGCCGACGTACCCGGACATTGCCCTTTCCGTCACCTGGACCTTTTCGGCAAACCGCGCGATAAAGGCCCCGGTGAAGACGCCCGGATTGTTGATGAACGTCACGCCGATCACAGCTCCGATGATGCCGCAGAGACAATGCATGGCCGCCACGGCGATATTCCACCGGCCAATGACAAGCTTCAGCATCGCGACGGCCAGCGTCAGCGCCATCATGGAAACAAAGAACGGCAGAAACCGCTGTACGAGCTGGCTGTCAAAAAGCGCTACCGTGGGCGCGCCGGTCTCGTACCAGGCGATAAATGGGGGCTGCCGCAGCGTACCGGCCAAGAAAAGCGCAGTGAACAGTATGGAGAAAATGGCCCTCGCGACGGCGTCGCCGCGCCTGATCAGGCCCTTTGCGTTTGCCGGGACCTCCGGCAGATATTTCGGTGACCAGGGACGCGCGTTCTTTTTGCCGCCGAAATGCTCAATGCAGAAAAATACGATCGTCACCCAGAAAAACGCATAAACGACACCGTCGAAAGCGCCGCCGATAAAGCCCGCGATCACCGATACCACCGCCGAAACGATGTCCGTGCTCCCGGCGTCGCTGAATACGATCTTGAAAACCGCCAGCGCCGCCAGCAGCGCTCCGAGACAGATGCCGGCAATCTTCAGTACCATCAGATACTCGTCAAAAAATTCGGGCGAGATCAGATACCGCGGCCGCGGGTTGTACCTGACGGCCAGCTTGGCCGGGCTGCCAAGCTCGGTGAGAACTTTTTCGATATCGCCCTGGCCGGGGTTTTCCGGCAGCATATCCTCGATATTGGAGCGGAGCTCACGCTCCACGTCCGCGCGCATCTCCTCCGGCAGCCGGCGCGACACGTCGTACAGGTACCGGTCAATCAGATTTTTCATATCTTCGTCTCCCTCAACAGCCCGTTTATCGACTGACATGTTTTCATCCACTCGTCTTTAAGGGCCTCATAGATTTCCCGTCCGGCGCCGCTCAGCACGTAGTATTTTCGCGGGCGGGCCGATGATGTGTCCCAGCTGTTTTCAAGCAGGCCCTGGGATTCAAGCCGGCGCATGAGAGGATACAGCGTATTCGCTTCAATCTGGATCCCCTTCCCCTCGAGGCTTTGCAGCAGCGAATAACCGTACTGCGGCTTCTCCAGCTGACTCAGCACGGCGAGCGTCAGCGTCCCTCGCCGCAATTCCGTGATCATGCCCGCGAGCAGGCTCTGATTAATCATGGTATCGCCTCCTGATCGTATTATACTGTGCACCGCACAATATTGTCAACGCCTATTATTATGATTATTATATTATTTAAAATCTATTGTTTTTGTAAATTAATCCGATATATTATGTAAAATGTAATTGCGTGAGGAAGGTGACGTTTTTGAGCACTGTCGGTCAGGTTTTGGACGCAATGATCGGCTATTATGCCGGGGACGTCCGGCGCATCAACCATTTCCTCAAAGTGTACGGCTTCGCCAGGTCAATCGGCGAAAAGGAAGGCCTCACTTCGGACGAGTTGCTGATTCTCGAAATTGCCGCGCTGACGCACGACATCGGTATTCGCAACAGCGAAAAGAAGTACAACAGCGCCGCGGGAAATTATCAGGAGCTCGAAGGCCCGCCGGAGGCCCGTAAAATGCTGGAGTCTCTTGGCTTTGACAAGCGTGTCGTCGACCGCGTCTGCTGGCTGATCGCGCACCACCACACGTACGGCGCCCTCGACGGCCCGGACCACGCCATTCTTGTTGAAGCCGACTTTCTCGTCAACGCCTTTGAGGATGCCATGCCGCTGTCCTCGATACGTTCCGTCAAAGAGAAAGTCTTTACGACCAGGACCGGAAAAATGTATCTCGATACCCTGTACATCAGCAAGACATCCGAGGGGACCGCACCGTGACACAGCGCCGTTCTGCAGCGATCGCCCGAAAAACTTATGCGGCGGAAGAACGGAAGAAACCATTTTATATGACGGGAGACGATACCCTATGAGTTCTCAGCCGGAAAACAACGGCATCAACAACAAATCCCCCGAGAGTACAGGTCCGGTAAAGGATGCGTCCGTAAAAGTCGTCATTATGGACAGCGGGATGACGGCGCGTATCCGGATCAGCCCGCCGCAGAATGGCGGCGCCGACGTCACCATGGACGGGCTCATGAAGCTTCTTACCAACGATAACTCGATAAAGAATATCGATCTGATGCGGCTGAAATCCCTGGCGGCAGATCCAGTGTACGACGACGACATCGTCGTTGCCACAGGGACGAATGCCGTCAACGGGACAGACGGTACGGTGACCTTCAACGTCAGGACCGAAAGCAAGGGCAAACCGAAGGAGTTTGAAAACGGCAAGGTCGATTATTTCGACTTGGGCATCATCGAAAATGTCGGCAAGGGCCAGACGCTCTGCACGCTGACGCCGCCCACGGAGGGTACGCCCGGCTATACGGTCAAGGGCGATATCGTAAAGCCCAAGGCGGGCAAGCCTGCCCCTATCGTCCCCGGCCCCAACACGGAGCTGAGTCCCGACGGCCTGCGCATCGTCTCCAAAATCGACGGGCAGTTCGAATTCGACGGAAAAAGAGTCTCCGTCAACGAGACGTACACCCTCAATCAGGACGTCGACACATCGACGGGGCACATCAAGGTTGCCGGAAATCTTGTCATACGCGGCATGGTAACGAGCGGCTTTACCATCGAAGCGGGCGGCTTTATCAACGTGGTCGGCGTGGTGGATTCGGCGACCGTCAGGGCCGGCAAGGACCTGAACCTGCAGGGCGGCGCCATCGGCAGCTCAATATCCTGCGGCGGCAGTCTGAAAAGCAGGTTCATTGAAAACTGCGCGGTCTCTGTCAAGGGCGAAATGCGTGCGGAATACATACTCAACAGCACCGTACGCTGCAAGAAAAGCCTCAAGACGGAGGGCGTCATCTCCAAAATCATCGGCGGCACCTGCATCGTCATGCAGAACGTCGAGTGCCGGACCATCGGCTCGGCGTCCGGCGTCAAAACAAAGCTGGAGATCGGCAACGATCCGGATCTTATTGAACGGCAGCACACCCTGATGGAGATGATCCCGGAGCTGGAAAAGCAGATGAAAAGCCTGGAGCCTCTGTTAAAGCTTTTAAACCAGCTGTCGGCGACAAACCGGCTCGACGAGACGAAGGCGCTCACGCTGGAAAAAGCGAGCTATACCTACAATACCAACGCCGAGACGCTGGAAAACGCCAGAAAAGAGCTCGAGGAGATCGGCAGCTCCATCAGCAACAAAAATTTTGGCAAGGTCATCTGCCCCGGCATCATATATCCGGGCACATTTGTGACGATCGGCTCGGCGAGCTATTCCGTCACGCAAAACCTGATGAACACCTCCCTGTATTATCACGAAGGCGAAATCGCCATCGGAGCGGCCAAATGAAATAACGCAGCAAGGCCAGAGGCAAAACCTCTGGCCTTGTGCTTGGACGGATCGACAGGCGCAATGTCTTAAGCATCGCGCCTGTGTTTTGTTTTTTGCGCTATGGAGGCAAACACAGCTCGCCCCTGCGGCATGCGTTGATCGCGTCGGGGTCGTACCCGCCCCCCGTAGGGCGTTGCTTCAAGGAGCCTGGGGACGACGGGGACGAGGACGAGGACGGAGAACGGCGGGCCATTTTCGTGAATCGCCCCTACATAGAACCATGAGGGTATTCTGTAAAGACAGGGTTCTATGCCTGCCCTCTTGTACCGTGCCGCGCCGACAGGAGTTCCCTCCTTCAGTCGCCTGCGGGCGACAGCTCCCTCGTCTGAGGGAGCAGGGGAAGACGGATTCGGCCCCACAGTGTCATTCCCGCGCAGGCGGGAATCCAAGCCTTCCCCTCGGGGAAGGTGGCGCGCAGCGCCGGATGAGGGCCTCCTGTGCCGCGCCCCGGCAAATCTTTTCATAATCAGATCGTGCTGTGATCCTCGCCGGCACGCTCAGTATAACATACTGAGCGTGCTTTTTCCGTTATAAGAAAGCCGTCTACCCACCCGCATACTTATTCGGCATAAAAAGACAAACGCCTCCAATCGGCGTTTTTTAAAATATAATATAACACAAATCAAGATTCTCAAAAACAAATTATCCAGCAACCGCAAGGCTTTGAGGGCTCTTCGAACGCGAAACATTTAATACTTTCGCAACATATCAAGGCAAATATCGCCCCACTCCAGCCCCTTTTCAAAGCTTTACAAGGCGTTTTTTAATCAATATCAGCCCCAAAACATCCAATAGGAACCCTTTTTCATCCAATACAAGCCTGTTTTTCTGTCGAATCCCTCGTAGGGGGCGATGCCCACAGGTCCCCGCCGCGCCAACAAGAGCAGGCGAGCACAGTTCGCCCCTACGGCATATCCTTATGGCTGTATGTAGGGGCGATTATCAATCGCCCGCCGTTCCCCATTCCCCGGCTCCCTCAGACGAGGGAGCTGTCGCCCGCAGGCGACTGAAGGAGGGAACTCCTCCCGGCGCCGCGCAAGTCCCTCATCCGGCGCTGCGCGCCACCTTCCCCAAGGGGAAGGCTTGGATTCCCGCCTTCGCGGGAATGACAATGCGGGCCCCGGGGCACAGCCCCGAGGAGGTCCGGGGCACAGCCCCGCAGGGGTCCGGGGCCGCAGCCCCGCAAGGGGTCTGGGGCGCAGCCCCATTAAGGGGTCATAGGGGGCGACAGCCCCCTATACCTTTATTGGGCGGGCGGGTGGGCTTATTTCAGGATCTTCTTCAGGTCCTCGTCCGGCGTGGAGACCGGAGAGATGTTAAAGTTCTCGACGAGGAAGTTCAAAACGTTGGGCGAGACGAACGCCGGCAGTGTGGGCCCGAGGTAGATATTCTTAATACCCAGCGCCAGAAGCGTCAGCAGGATGCAGACGGCCTTCTGCTCGTACCAGGAGAGCACCAGCGTCAGCGGCAGGTCGTTGACGCCGCAGCCAAAGGCTTCCGCCAGCGCGACGGCGACGCGGATGGCACTGTAGGCATCGTTGCACTGCCCCATATCCATCAGGCGCGGCAGCCCGCCGATCGTGCCCAGGTCCAGATCATTGAAGCGGTATTTGCCGCAGGCCAGCGTCAGGATGACGGTATCCTCCGGGGTCTTCTGCACAAACTCCGTGTAGTAGTTGCGGCCCGGCTTGGCGCCGTCGCAGCCGCCCACCAGGAAGAAGTGCTTGATGGCGCCCGCCTTAACGGCGTCGATAACGGTCCCGGCAACCGACAGGACGGTCCCGTGGCCGAAGCCGGTCATGACGGTGGCGCCGCCGTTGATGCCGGTCATCGCCTTGTCTTCCTTATAGCCGCCGAGCTCCAGCGCTTTTTTGATCACCGGGGTGAAGTCCTTGTCGTCCCCGATGTGGACGAGGCCGGGATACGCCACGACCTCCGTGGTATAGACGCGGTCCCGGTAGCTGTCTTTGGGCGGCATAAGGCAGTTGGTCGTAAAGAGGACGGGCGCCGGCAGATTGTCAAACTCCTTTTGCTGGTTCTGCCAGGCGGTGCCGAAGTTGCCCTTGAGGTGCGGGTATGCCTTGAGCTTCGGATAGGCGTGGGCGGGCAGCATCTCGCCGTGGGTGTAGATGTTGATCCCCTTGTCCTTCGTCTGCTCCAGGAGCTGATAAAGATCGTACAGGTCGTGGCCGGAGATAACGATGAACGGTCCCTTTTCGATGGTCAGCGGGACAGTGGTGGGCACCGGCGTGCCGTATGTATCTGTATTGGCCTTGTCGAGCATCTCCATGCACTTGAGGTTGACGTTGCCCACTTCCATGACGACGGGCAGCAGGTCGTTCATCCCCGCGTCGGTTCTGGCAATGGCCCGGAGCCCTGTGAAAAAGATTGCGTCCACGTCGTCGTTCGCATAGCCCAGCACCAGCGCGTGGTAGGCGTAAGCGGCCACGCCGCGCAGGCCGAGAAGTATCAGGGATTTCAGCGAGCGGATGTCCTCATCGACGCTCCAGAGCTTCAGCGGCTCGCCGGGGGTGCCGCAGTCCAGCCTGACACTCGGGTTCACGGCCGCTTTTTCCGCCTTGACGGCGTCGATCGTCTTATTGATGGCGTCCGCGTCAAAGCTGACGTTGGTGACGGTGGTGAAAAGTCCTTCGATCATCACCTTCACCGCGCTCTTCGACGGCGTTTTTCCGTCATAGGCGACGGCCAGGCCGATGAGCTCGCGGGTCAGGTCGTCCTGCAGGAGCGCCACGTCCTCGGTCTTGCCGCAGACGCCCGCTTTACCTGTGCAGGCCTTGCAGCCGGCCGCCTGCTCACACTGGAAACAAAACATACTCATTGATAGTTCCTCCTCATATAATTGTTTTTGGGTCTCGTTGATATATAAATTTGCTTGGTAAACACTTTGTGGCTGCCAGAGGCAAGGGCAGAGCCCTTGCCCTATAGCGCCCCCAGCCTTCCCGATGATGTCCCGCCGGAGTATGGGGCGCAGCCCCTTCAACAAGGGGTACGGGGCGAAGCCCGGGAGCGTTAGCGAGCCGCACCGGTATCGGCGCGTAAAATCGAGCGGCAGCGAGATTTATGCCGAGGCGGAATTCACTTCCGCCCGGCAGATTAAATCTAAAGGGGCCCCCCGCGCGGCCTGCCGCGTGGGGAAACGGGTGGGCTTATTCCTCTAAGATTTTGCCATCCGTCGAGATGACCGTAACGCTCCAGGGGATGAACTTCCCGCTGTTCTGCAGCGCTCTTTTCACCGCGTACTCAAGGCCGCCGCAGCACGGCACCTCCATCCGGACGATCTTGACGCTTTTGATATTGTTGCGCTTGATGATCTCCGTCAGCTTCTCCGCATAATCGCCCTCGTCCAGCTTGGGGCAGCCGATGAGCGTGACATGATTTTTGATGAACTTCCTGTGGAAATCGCCGTAGGCAAAGGCGGTGCAGTCCGCGGCGATCAGAAGATTGGCGTTGTCAAAGTACGGCGCGTTCACCGGCACGAGCTTGATCTGTACGGGCCACTGCATCAGCTCGCTGTCAACCGCCGCGCTCGGCGCGTCCGCGCGGCTTTCTCTTTCCAGCTTTTTGGCGTTGGACCCGGGGCATCCGCAGGGGGGCGCTTCCTTCTTCTCCGTCTTTGACGCCATGACGGCCGCGTGGTCATAGGCCGGCGCTTCCCGCTCCTCAAAGGTGATGGCGCCTGTGGGGCAGGCGGGCAGGCAGTCGCCGAGGCCGTCGCAGTAATCCTCCCGCGTCAGCTTTGCCTTGCCGTCCACCATTTTGATGGCGCCCTCGTGGCAGGCAGAGGCGCACAGGCCGCAGCCGGTGCATTTATCTTCATCTATCTTAATGATTTTTCTGATCATTTCGATGTCCTCCTTGATTTGTTGTCATTATCGTACTACAATAAGTCGATGGCGTATGTTGTTTTTACAACAGAGTAATATTTTTTTCGGAAGTGATATCTATGGTGGCAAAATATCTGCCGGTATTAAAAGAATGCCCGCTGTTCGCGGGCATCCAGGAGGCAAATATAGAGCAGATCCTCCCCTGCCTGTCGGCAAGCGTCCGGCAGGCGGAGAAAAACACGTTTATCGTATCCGCGGAGGACCAGGTCAATTTCGTCGGGTTGATCCTCAGCGGCAGCGTGCATATCGTCAGCGAGGATTTCTGGGGCCGAAAGGATATCCTCTCCCAGCTCGGCCCGGGCGAGCTCTTTGCCGAGTCCTTTTCCTGCGCGGAGGCGGAGCATATTCCCGTGAGCGTCATCGCGGTGGAAAATACCGAGGTCATGCTCCTGAGCTGCCGTAAGCTCGTTACGACCTGCTCGTCGGCCTGCGTTTTTCATTCGCGGCTCATATCCAACATGCTGCAGATCATCGCGGGCAAGAATATTCTGCTGATGCAGAAGATCGAACAGCTGTCCAAGCGGTCCACGCGGGAAAAAATTCTCGCCTATCTCTCTTCCGAGGCCAAGAAAGGCGGCGGCAATACGTTTGAAATTCCCTTCAGCCGCCAGGAGATGGCCGATTATCTCGCCGTCGATCGCAGCGCCATGTCCTCCGAGCTCGGCCGGATGCGCGACGAGGGCCTGATCGACTTTGACCGGAACCATTTCAGGCTGAAGGAATCCTATAAGGGCTTTGTATCATGATATTTGCGGCCTGTTATCGACATTTTACGACAGGACGTTGACAATAACCGTCCGCAGCTATACAATAAATGGTGTATATGCCATAATCAGTTCAATAAACCGGGGGTATCGTATGAAAAAGCGCGCCGTTTCCTTGCTGTGTGCAGTCCTCCTCGCAGTTTTCGTTTTACCGATCACTTCCCTCGCCGCCGGATCTCTCTCAAATTTTACAAAGGTCAACACCTATCAGAGCGGAAAGTTTTCCGACGTTTCGGACCAGTGGTTCGCGGCAAACGTTCAGGCGGCCTACGAATATGACCTGATGAGCGGCACCAGCACCACCGCGCCGACCTTCTCCCCTGACAATAATCTGACCATCGCGGAGGCCGTCAAGCTGGCCGCCTGCCTACATAGCATTTACAGCACGGGCGCGGCGAGCTTTGCCGCGGGAACCCCGTGGTATCAGCCCTACGCGGACTATGCGCTGCAGAACAACATCATCAGCGCGCCGTACGCCAATTACACGGCGGTCGCCACGCGGTCGGATTTCGCCGTGATTCTTGCCAGCGCGCTCCCCGACGAGGCGCTCACCGTCAAAAACGATATCGCCGACAACGCGATTCCCGACGTTCTGGTCAGCTATTCCTACGGGCCGGCGGTGTATAAGCTCTACCGGGCCGGTATCCTGACGGGCGACACCTCGGGGAACTTTAATCCCAGCAACAAGATCCAGCGCTCCGAGGTCGCCACCATCGTCACCAGGATGGCCAGCCCCGACCTCCGCAAGTCGGTCTCGCTGTCGTCAAAGGAGCTGACAGCCACCGAAATATCGGCCAAATGCGCGCCGGCCGTCTTTTACATCAACGTCTATGACGCCGCCGGAAAAAAGCTTGGAAACGCCAGCGGCTTTTTCATCAGCAGCTCCGGCCTCGCCGTAACCAATTACCACGTCATCAAGGGCGCGGCCTCCGCCAAGGTCACGACAAAGGACGGCAAGACCTATGACGTATCCGGCGTGTACGATTACAACAAGACAAACGATCTGGCGCTGCTGCAGGTAAACGGGACCGGCTTCCCGTATCTGTCCCTCGGCAACTCGGATACCGCCCTGACGGGGGCGACGATCTATGCCATCGGTTATCCGCTCGGCATCGACCAGACGTTTACGAAGGGCTCGATAACGAACGCGTCTCACCCCGATAACGGTGTGAATTACATTATGATCGACGCGTCGATGTCCCCGGGCAGCAGCGGCGGTGCTCTGGTCAACGCCTACGGGCAGGTCATCGGCATCACCAGCGGCGGTTATACCAGCGGCCAGAACCTGAACGTTGCGGTACCGGTCAATTTACTGCAGGCGCTCAAGCAAACCAATACAGTTTCTCTCGCGGCGATTGCCGCGTCGAATCCGGCGCTGTCGATCACGGCGTCCTCTTCCTCCGTCACCGTCGCCAAGGGCGCGCAGACAACCGTGACGCTGACAGCCAGCTCCGATGATTTCGATTCGATTGCGTATCTGACGGGCAACAAGTCTGTCGTCTCCTGTACATGGGGAAATCAGAGCGGTAATTCTTTTCCGCTGACCTTAACCGGTCTTTCCGCCGGTTCGACAACGGTCCAGGTCCTGCTGCTTGACCCCGACGACAACACGCTCGCGTCAACGACCATCAATGTCACAGTGACAGGCTCGGGATCAGGTACGAGCTCCACAACGTCTTATTATTCGGGGTATTCTCCGACCCCTGATTTTGGGGCATACGCCGGCGCGCCTTTATTTACGTCGTATTATGATGCGTCGATCGGCGGTACAGGATATTACTACGCGCTCTCCTCAATACCGATGGACCCCTCGGTTTATGTCCCCGGTTACAGCGCTTTGCTGCAGAACAACGGCTTCGATTACCTGGGCTCGTTTGTCGACGACAGCGGCAACACGGTTTTGACCTATCAAAACGACAGCGCAAACCTGGAGGTCATGACCGGTCTCTCCAGTTATAACGGTGTCAATTTCTTCCTGGTACTGGTCGTATCTGCTTAATAGTAAAATAACAGATTAAAGGCGCCGCAAGTCTGCGGCGCCTTTAATCATTGCTTCGGGAGCTGTGAAAGCTCCCAGCCTTTAATAATCTACAGTTTCTTTTTGATGATAATATCGAACACGAGCCAGGCGCCCAGAATGAAAGACAGCGTGTAGCCCAGCACGCCGAACAGCGGAATACCGAGAAGTGTCGGCTTCATGTCGGTAAGGCATATGAGGCTGGACCCGATCAGGATAGCGGCGCTGAGCAGGCTGATGATCAGCCTGTTGACCATATGGCTGATCTTCGACAGCGGCTCCTCGGAGCCGACCAGCTCGATATTCAGCTTGCTCTGGCCCTTGGAGGCCAGCTTCATAATCTCCATCAGGTTGGAGGAAAACTCCAGGGACCTGCCCCCGAGGCCGTAAAGCAGCCTGCCGTTCTTCTCCAGTATCTTTCTGAGATCGAATTCCTCAAACGACGCGCCGGCGACGGCGGCGGCGTACACGCTGATGACGTCCGTTTCCGGATCGACCTTGCCGATGACGCCCTCCATGGTGATCATGCCGCGGCCGAGCATGGAGATACCGGCCGGCATCGACAGCCCGTTGGTCTCGGCGATGGCCATCAGGTCCATGAAGGCCTGGCCGATATCCAGCCCGCCCAGATCGATGGCGCCGTATTTGTTCAGCATATCGTCGATGTCCGCCGACAGCCTGCTGTGGTTGATCTTGCCCGTATGCCTGCTGATGCCGAGGACCGCCTGCTTCAGCTCGTACACGTCGCACTGGACGATAGCCATCATCGATTTTTTCAAAAGCTGCCTGTCGTGAGCGGACAGCGTGCCGACCATGCCGAGATCAATGAAAACGATTTTCCCGTCACGGATCAGGATATTGCCCGGATGCGGGTCCGCGTGAAAGAAGCCGTCCTCAATCACCTGCTTGGCATAGCCGGCCGCCAGCTTTTGGGCAATGTCGTGCAGGTCGTAGCCCTCCTGAAGCAGCGCTTCGGTATCGTCGATCTGAATCCCTTCGATCCGCTCCATGCACAGGACCTTCGGCGTGGTGAGCTCCCACTCGACCTCCGGGAAGGCGACATATTTAAGCGCCCTGTTGAGTTCGCCGAAACGCCGGATGTGTTCGGCCTCCGTCATGAAATCCATTTCCTGCTTGGCGACCGCCCACATTTCATCCAGGACGCCGTTCAGGTCGATCACCTGCCCCGTCCTGCCGATGATTTTGATGATGACGGCCGCCTTGTGAAGCAGCCGGATATCCAGGCACATACGGTCATAGATATCGGGCCGCTGGACCTTGACGACAACACTCCTGCCGTTTTTCAAAACGGCGGCGTGCACCTGCGCGATTGACGCCGAGCCCAGCGGCTTTTCTTCCAGAGCGCTGAAAATCTCCCGGTAATCGTCGCCGTATTCGCTTTCCAGCACGGCCACGACCTCGGCAAACGCCATCGGCCTGACCTCCGTCCGAAGACGGGTCAGCTCCCTGCAGTATTCCTCCGGGATCATATCAGGGCGCATCGACAGGATCTGACCCAGCTTGATGAAGGTCGGCCCCAGGTCCTCCAGGATATGGCGAAGCTTTTCGGGCGATAACCCGTGGATCAGGTTGTACCGCCCGAAAACGCCGAGTATTTCTCTCAGTCTCTCGCCCGAGGAGCCGTCCTTTTGCTTTGGGTCCTCACATTTCCGACCCTTGGTCACCGTCATCTGTCCATTTCTTGCTGATTTCATCGAGCTTGGCTTTTATGGCGTCGATCTCCTCTTTGCTCAGCTCCTCCAGGCGGGAGGCGATGGACTCGGCGTTCATAATGACGTCCTTGCCGGTCTCCTCCAGGGTCTTTTCAACATCGGAGAGCTTTGTCCTGATCTCCTCCACTTCCTCCTTCGTCAGCTTTTCGAGCGCATCGGCGATGTCCCGCACATTGGCCCGGGCGGCGGCCCGTTTGCGCCGGAGCTCCTCGTTGACGACCTTTCCGCGCTGTACGGCCTCTTCTCCCTTGACGGCCAGCGCCTCTACGGCCTTGCCGACCGCATCCACCGACATGGCCGCCAGGCCCACGCCTGTATACAGCACTTTTTTAAGTCCTTCGTTTAAATTGTTTTCCGACATTTCAATTACTCCTTTTATGCGGGCTTCAGCCCGTTCATATGTTTTGATGCATTACTATTATATTATACCGTTGCCTTTAGTTTAAATATAAGCTCGTCGGCCTTTTGCTTGAGCAGGCTGGACTGATAAGCCGTCAGCATGATAAAAATGACTTCCTTGATCTTTGAGGCATCACCTTCCTTTTGCTTAAGGCTTTTTGCCAGCTCTTCACCGGCAGCCTTTTCATAGCCCTCCACATCGCCGGGTGCGATGCCCTTTGTTTTTACCACGGCGCCGTTGAACAGCTCAAACAGCTCTTTTTCCGACAGCGTGCCCTTTGAAAAATCATTCACATACTGCAGCAGCAGCCTGATGTCCTCCAGCTCCACCGCGCGGCGCAGCGCGTTAAAAATCAGTATCCGCGCCACTTGGTTCTCATCGTAAAACCGCCCTTTTCTCGGCGGGTCCACAAAATTCCGTTTGACCCAGTTCTGAATCGTCTCTTTCGTCAGATTGTCCGCAATATGTGTGATCTGCGAGAGCAGCAATCCGGAACCAAACCCGAGAAGCGGCGTGAGCTTGCCTCCCAAAAAACCGCCGGCCTCGGCAAAAACGGCACCGAGCACTCCCCCGATCTTAATAATTGTGCCCGGAATGGTATACTTATTATCCTCCATCATAAGTCTCCAAATCTCTCTTATCTATATTTCACACTATATCATGAGTTCACATGACTGTCAATAGTACTCAAGTGACTTTTTATATAGGTCAATACCCTATGCCAATAAGGCATTGCACACCTTTAGAGGGCAGACACGAGGTCTGCCCCTACGGCCGGTCACATTGGCCCGGCGCATCATTACACCGGTTTTGTAACGCCGGTGCGGCGGCTTTTGCTCAAGCCACCGCCCATCGGCGAAAACACATCGCCGATAAAACAGGCCCGGCAGATGGACTCCTCGCCGAATTTTTCGCGGATGGCGTCAACCGCCGCGTCCAGCTTTTCGAGCCGCGCGTACTTCTGTCCGTCCCAGATGTTAAATTGGCGGCAGCCGTCCCTGTCTACCCTGGCGACATGGACCCCAAGCTGACGAAGGGGTGTTTTTCTATCCCATAAATCGTCAAACACACGGCAGGCGTAATGGTACAGCTCCCCGGTGACATTTGTGTGGGACATCATCTGCGCCTGGCGGGACTTGTCGGCAAATTGATTGCTCCGTATGCTGACGGTCATGACCGCGCCCGTCTGGCCGTCCCTGCGCATGCGCATCCCGACCGTTTCGCACAGCGACAGCAGCACCCTGTGGGCCGTGGCCCTGTCGGTCACGTCGAACGGCGTGGTGGCGGAGTTGCCGTAGCCCTTGTTCAGCGCCGCCTCGTCGGTCACGTCGTCATATCCTCTACCGTTGGCGTAATTCCAGATGACCTCCCCCTGTTTTTTCAGGTGCGCCTTGAGAAACGGCAGGTCCGCCTTGGCAAGCTCCCCGATGGTGTTTATCCCGAACGCCCGCAGCTTCCGTTCCGTGGCGGGCCCCACGAGAAACAGGTCCCGAACCGGCAGAGGCCACATCTTCTCCTCGATCTCGCGGGGGAAAAGCGTATGGACTTTGTCGGGTTTTAGAAAATCGCCGGCCATCTTGGAAAGCAGCTTGTTGGAGGATATGCCGATATTGACAGTGAATCCGAGCTCCGTCTTAATGCGCTCCTTCAATTTTTCAGCCGCCGCGACCGGCGCGGCGCAGGCTTCATCCATACCGGTGACGTCGGCGTAGGCCTCGTCTATGGAGTATTGCTCGACAATAGGAGTGAACTCGCGGAGAAGCGCTATCAGCCTTCTGGACGCCTCCACATACAGGTCGTAATCGGGCCGCTCCACGATCAGGTGCGGGCACTTGCCCTTTGCCTCGAAAAGCGGCTCGCCGGTCCTGATGCCATAGGCCTTTGCCGGGATGCTTTTGGCAAGGACGATCGACCGCCGGGCTTCCTTGTCGCCGGCGATAACGGCGGGTACATTCCGCAAATCCACGCGCTTTCCCAGCACGCCCACCTGATACGCCGCGGTCCAGGACAGAAAGGCGCTGTTGACGTCTACATGATAAATAATTTTTTTGTTCATAACCATATCTCAGTAAATGATGCGAAAGAGCACCCATTTATGGGACCTCACCGTATATTTCAGCTCGAACTGCTTCTCTTCTCCATGAAGGACGGCGCGGCAGACATAGATAAAAGCCTCTATGCCCACATATTGAACCTCCTTGGAAGACACGATTTTCGTGATGCTGACGGTGTGAATAAAATCCTCACCGTCCTCAAACCGAAAACGAATGGGACTGATCGTCCCGTCGGCATTGCACAAGGAGATCATCTGTACAGGGATGTCGAGAATGTCCAATGTTTTATAGCCTCCCACAAACGGCACCTCCGAAAAAGTTCTGCTTGACAGATGAAGTTCTGACATTTATAATGAATTTAAACTTCGTCAACTTCACTTTTAATATAATGCCCCGGCGGCGTGTTGTCAATACAAAAAGCGAAGTATACGAAGTTGTTGATGTAGGCGGGCAAATTTCCTGAGAGGATTGATACGGATGAAAACATTTTCAGACAAGATACGCGAGGCGCGGATTTTGTGCAAGCTGACGCAGGAGGAGCTCGGAAATCTCATTGGGGTCAGCAAGCGGGCCGTCCTCGCCTATGAAACGGAGGGCGTCCGCCCGCGGCACAATGTGAAGGTAAAGCTGGCCGAAGCGCTCCGCGTATCGGTGGACTATCTCGACCGGGACGATATTGACGACCCCACGTATGGTCTGGAAAAATCTGAGTATATTGAAGAAACCCGCGGCCGGTTCGGCAGCCGTGCCGCCCACGAGATGGAATTTCTCCTGGAGCGGAACGCGGCGCTTTTTGCCGGCGGCCATCTGGACCAGGAAGCCAAGGACTCTTTCTTTGAAGCCGTGACCAAGGCGTACTGGGCTGCCAAGGAAGAAGCGCGGAAGACATACGGGCGGAAATAATCATGGTCTATGCCGTTGATTTTGACGGGACGCTGTGCGTTAACGCGTTTCCCGAGATCGGCGCTCCGCGTCACGAAATCATCAATTTTGTCAAAGGGCGCCGGCGGGACGGCGATAAGATCATTCTCTGGACGTGCCGGAGCGGATGGGCGCTGGAAAGCGCCATCCGCTGGTGCATGCGCCACGGGCTCGAGTTCGACGCCGTCAACGACAACCTTGCCGAAAACATCGCCTCCTTCAACAACAACAGCCGGAAGGTCAGCGCGGATTTCTATATCGACGACCGGAATCTGTCGCTGGAGGTATAGGGACTGGAGCTTGTCCCTTTGACAGGGCTTCACCCCCCACCGCACAGTACCCCGCCAGCTTCCCCTGGGGGAAGCTGGCGGGGAAGCTGGCGGCGAAGCTGACTGATGAGGGCCCCTTGTACCGCGCGGCGGTGCCGCTATTGATAATATTCCAAATAAGGCAGGTGAAAGCAGAATGACCATCGACACAATCAGCGGCGAGGTGCAGCGCATCCGGCGGAAATACGACGAGGCGGACCCGGAGCGTCTGGCCGAGGCGATGGGCATCCTGCTGCTTTCCGAGCCTATGGGCGACCAGGCAAACGCCTGCAAGGGCTTTTATCTCTGTCAGTCGCGGGCGCAGGTCATCACGGTGAACAGCAGCCTGCCGGAGGAGCTGCGGCGCATCATCCTGTGCCATGAGCTGGGCCACGCCGTACTGCACCGCAAGGCGGCCGGCGTCCGGGCTTTCCATGATTTCAGCCTGTTTGACGAGACGTCTGTCTATGAGTATGAGGCCAACATCTTTGCCGCCGATTTTTTGATGGAGGACGACAGGGTCCTCGGCCTGTTAAACGACGACATCTCCTTTTTCGGCGCGGCCGCCGCGCTGGGCGTGCCACCGGAACTCCTGGACTTCAAGTTCCGGGTTTTGAAACGCAAGGGCTACAAGGTCATCGACCCGCCGATCCTGTCCCGGGGTGATTTCCTGAAAAAAATCCATTGACAAATCCCACGCGATTGGTGACGATAGCAGAGTGATACTGTAAATAGAATCCCGAGGTGATCTCCATGCGCGCAAAATCGGCCGTCGACCGTCGGTTCCGGGCTGTTGTATTCGGCGTTATTGTTTTTCTGTTCGCCGCCGCCGTGCTTTTTACGACGGCGATATCGTTCGCGCCGTATCAGATCGTGATCGGCTGCGGCGCCGTTCTGGCTGCCTCAGCTTTTCTGCTGTGGCTCCTGTACGGCACGTTCTACGAGCTGCGCGATGATTATCTGTACTGCCGGAGCGGCCCGTTCGTGGAAAAGATTGGGTACGACCAGATCAAATATCTCGGGTACAGCGAAAACATGCTCTCTTCCATGGCGCTGTCGTCCAAGCGCATTGAGATCCGGCAGTACGGGAAGGGCTTCGTCAATGGCACGATAATGATCTCTCCGGAAAACCGGGAGATTTTTCTCGGATACCTGCGGCAGCGCTGCCACTGTCTGGACAAAGCCAGCTGAGAAAGGAGCGTCTGTCATGTGTGGGCGGTACAATTTTATCCTTGCGCGCGACGATTTTGGCAGCCTGCTGAAACAGGCCGAAAGCTGCAGCGGCGCTTCACCGCGCCTCAAGGACATAAAAAGCGGCGACATCTGCCCGACGGATATCGTCCCCATTGTCACAAAGGATGGCCCTGTTCTCATGCGATGGGGCTTTTCGGGGTACGACGGCAAGGGGCAGGTCATTAACGCACGGCTCGAGACCGCGGCGGAAAAGCCGATGTTCAGAAAATCGTATGCGCAGTGCCGCTGTCTCGTCCCGGCCGGGCATTATTTTGAGTGGCGGAAGGACGGGACGAAAAAACAGAAGTACGCCATCGGGACGGGCACGCCGATGTATATGGCCGGCCTCTACAGATCTGAGCCGGGCGATCCCCTGCCCCACTTCGTCATCCTCACCCGGTCAGCCGCGCCCGGCATCGCCTTTATTCACGACCGCATGCCGGTCATCGTCCCGGAAAGCCTGCGGAACAGATGGCTGGCCTCCCCCATCGGCGCACGCGAGCTGCTGTCGGCGTCGGATGAAAGCATCGCGTACAGGGAAACCGTCTGAACAAATTATAAGGGCTGACTTCCGAAGTTCCGGAAGTCAGCCCTTTGTTTTATGTCGCTACTTCTGCGCCGCCAGCCACGACGGGATATCAAAGTAGATTTGACGGTCTGCGGTGTCGGCATAAGCCGGGACGATGCCGAGCCGCCAGATGGATACGCCGGTCACGCCGAACATCTTTGCCAGCGCCATCTTGGCGTCGACGCTGCGCGTGTCCTCGTACCAGGTGATGTTGTCCGTGTTGTCTGTGGCGTTATGATATGTAATGTACGGGTTTTGGTATTTATCGGAATAGTTCAGTAATGCCGTCGGGTCCAGCATCCTGCTGTAAATGGCCGCCGGGTCCGGCTTGTACGCGGTCTGATTGATGATCTTGCCGTCGGTGAGCTTCCATTGTACGCTGTTAAAGCTCACGGCCAGCGCGATCTTGCTTTTGTCGGCGACGCCGGTGGCGCTGTCGGTGATCGCCTGGAGCGCCGTGTAAACCTCATAGATGGGCGACACCGGCGTGGTGGTAAAGGCCGCACCCATCTCCGCCGCGGTGAGGGAATTGGCCGCGTAGTCGTGGGCCATCAGGATGACCTTGTCGGCGTATGTCCCGATCGTTTTATAATCATAGGCGTTATAATACTGGCCGTCCGACATCACCGGCTGGACGCAGACGTAAATGGACGCCCCCAGGCTGTCCGTCTGCGCCTTCAGCTCCTGCAGGAACTGGTTCAGGCCGGTTTTCAGCGCGTCGCCGCGCATTTCCTCAAAATCGATCGTCACGCCGGCATAATTGTTCTCCCGCCGGAGCTCGGCGACGATCTGGGCGATTGCCTGCGCGCGCCGCGCCGGGTCTGTCAGAACCGCGGTGCACGCGTCCGTGGCCGTGCCGTCCGGCAGCGTCACCTTCTGCGCCGCGGTCATGTAAACGTCCAGGTTATCCTTGACCCCGTTCCCCTGCGCGAGCTGGACGACCTCCTGATATCCCTGCGGGATGCTGTAGGAGTTCCCGCCGGCCGACGTCGTGTTGAGCACCGCCGCGCCATTCGCGTCTACCTCCATCCGGCTCCAGCCGAAGGAGACGGCGCTGAGATCCGGGATCAGGTCTCTCTGGGCATAAGAAGAGATCGCGTAAAAAGCGTGCGTCCAGTCCAGCTTGGAATAAAACCTGTCGTTGAGCCGGACCATCATGGCGGCGGCTTCCTCGCGGGACGCGCTGCCGGACGGGGTAAAGGTCGTGGTGGTCGTGCCGTTGATGATGCCGAACTCATACGCCATCGCGATGAACGTTTTATTATTTGTGACGTCGGTAAACGGCAGACTGATATTTTTCAGGGAACCGGCCAGCGTCGTATAGCCCAGCCCGCGGACGAGCATGATGGCCATTTCCTCCCGCGTGATGTTGTCGTTCGGCCGGAAGGCCGCGCTGTCGGCCGCGACGGCCCCGTTTTTGACGGCCGTTTCGATATTACTGTAATACCAGGCCGTCGTATCGGCATTGTCCGTAAAGGTCGGCTTGTCGGGGCTGACAAGGTCCCAGTGGAACAGCCGCGTGAGCATGACCGTAAACTGCGCCCGCGTCACCTTGTCCCCGTAGCCGAAAAGGCCGCTGTCGTAACCGGTCATGACCCCCAGCTCGACCGCCTTTGAGATATCGGCCCCGGCCCAGCTGTCCGCCGGCACATCGGGAAATCCGGCGGCATACGCCTTGGGCACAAGACAGAAGGTAAAAACAAAAACCAATATAACACTGATGATTCTTCTTTTCATATGACACTCCAATTTCATTGGCAGCCGCCAGAGCGGCAGCACCGTACATCTTCCGTTATCCGTCGGAGAGGCTCGCGGCGGTAGAAAAGAGGCGCGGCGGCACCCGGCCCGATGAGGCGAGCGCCTGCCGAGGCATTTTCTGTATCCGCCGGTTCATAGCACCTCTTCTACCAAATCATACACCTTTTTCCGCATACGTCAACTGTACCGCGGCAAAATAAAACCAATTTTTACAAAAATCGCCATATCCTGTTGTGATACGGCGGTCTTTGTGCGCGGCTATCTATCCCATTTCTTCGCCAGAGCGATGATCTGGTCTGTAAACGCCGCCAGGTCCTTATTCGAGCCGCCGTAGTTGTGCGCGATGACGTCGAGCAGGCGCGTGCCGGCCGAGAGGAGACGCTGATAAACGGGCGACTCCCGATTCGCGGCGTCGGCCTGCCGCCTGTCGCCGCGCCGTCTTTCCTCCGCCAGCTGTTCGGGGGCGCTGCCCTCGGCGATGAGCGTTTCAGTCATAAGATCGTAGACCGCCGTGAATTTTGGCGCGTAGGCGTCAAAGCCCAGGGATTTGAGCGTATCGGTAAAGATATCGCAGACCTCTTCCTCGCCGTGGACGACAAAGACCTTCGCCGGCTTCGGATCGAACGCGCCGACCCATTTCAAAAGCCCGTCCCTGTCGGCGTGGGCGCTCATGCCGCGAAAGCTCAGTATCTGGCACTTAACGGCGATCTCCTCGCCGAAAAGCATCACCTTGGAGGCGGCCCTGTCGACGAGTATCCGGCCGAGCGTCCCCTTGGCCTGGAAGCCCACAAAGACAACCGTACACTCGGGACGCCACAGGTTGTGCTTGAGGTGATGCCTGATGCGGCCCGCGTCGCACATTCCGCTGGACGAAATGATGACCTTCGGGACGGTGTCGAAGTTGATGGCCTTTGAATCCTCGGAGGTTTCCGAGATGTGCAGATCATCGAACGCAAGAAATTTCTTGCCCGACCTGATCACGTCTATGGTCTCCTGATCAAGATAGCCCTCCATCCCGCCTTCATATATGCGCGTGGCGGCATTGCCCAGAGGGCTGTCCACGTAGACCGGGAAGTTCGGCGCGCTCTTTACAAGGCTCCGCTCCTTCATTTCGCGGATAAAGTACAAAAGCTCCTGCGTTCGCCCGATGGCGAAGGAGGGGATGATCACGTTTCCGCCGCGGCCGAGCGTTTCGTCGATGATCTTGGCCAGGTCCACCGTATAGTCGGCCGGGACCTCGTGGTTCCTGTCGCCGTACGTCGACTCCATAAGGACCACGTCCGCCTCCTTCAGGTATTGGGGGTCCCGGATGATCGGCTGGCCGACGTTGCCGATGTCGCCGGAGAAGACGACCTTTTTCGTGACGCTGTCCTCTGTCAGCCACATCTCCACGTAAGCTGAGCCCAGCAGATGCCCGGCGTCGACAAAGCGGATTTTAACGCCCTCGTCGATGGTGATTTCCTCGTTGTACTGGCAGGGTATGATATATTTAAAAACCTCCTCGGCGTCCTCCATGGTGTAGAGCGGCTCGGTGTCCTTATTCCCCGCCCGTTTGCCTTTTCGGGATTTCCAGCCGGCCTCAAACTCCTGGATGTGCGCCGAGTCCCGGAGCATGATCTCCAAAAGCTCCACCGTGGCGCCGGTGGCATATATCTTATTCCGAAAGCCCTGCTTGACGAGCAGCGGCAACCTGCCCGAATGGTCGATGTGGGCGTGCGTCATGACGACATAGTCGATTGCCGCCGGGTCAAAGGGGAAATCCTGTTTGGAGCCGTTGTCGCTGCCCTGCTGCATGCCGCAGTCCACGAGAATCTTCTTCCCCCGGACCTCCACCCCATGGCAGCTGCCTGTGACCTCCCGGTCTGCGCCGTAAAATGAAAGCTTCATAATGTACCTCTTTAAATGTATTTTGATATTAAGCCGACGGCAGCAATGGCCACATTATCGGCGAAGAAAAAACCCGCAGGAAAAAGCGTGGCGCGTCTGGGAAGCCGCGCCCTACGCAGTGACGCGAGAATAGCGGAAACGGGACGGGCGATTAATAATCGCCCATACATAAAAATCGGAAGATTTGCCGACCTATTCGGGATATGGGGCGCAACCCCATGGCGCCTCGCGCGAAGCGCGGGCTCTTGAGGGGGCGGGCACAGCCCTATACCTTACTCGGGCAGGTGGGTGGGCTATTTAAGTACCACGTTGTCGCGCCCGAACATGCCCTGCAGCTCCGTGATGAGCGCCTCGTGGAGGACGCAGCGGGCGCCGCGCCGTTTTTTTGTGTCGTCAAAATATAAAACCATCTGTTCGTTGCCGGGAAACATGACCAGGATGAGCTTCAACCGCTCGTAGCCGGCGTCGTTTTCGCTGGGCACCTTGACGTAAAGCTTCTTTTCGCCGGGGGGCGCCTCGCCGGGCATCGCGTCCATATCGGACAGCGGCCGGATCGTATCCACCACCAGCTGCGGCTCCTTTTCGTCGCGGGCCGACAGCTTCCCGGTAATGTAAACGGGCAGATTCTCCTTGACGTAGACGCCGCCGGTATCGAGGGCGCGCTGGAAGGCCAGCAGCTCCATGCTGCCCGTCCCGTCTTCTATGGTGATATACGCCATAAGGCTGTTGTTGCGGGTCGTCTTTGTCTTGACGGCGGAGATGACCCCGGCGATCGTCACCTGCTGCTCGTCGCGGAACTCCGTGTTGCCGCCCTCCCTGGCAAAGTCGGCGAGGATTTTGCCGATGGAGGCGGCGCCGAGACGGCGGACGGCCTGCGCGTATTCGTCCATCGGATGCCCCGTCAGGTAGAGGCCGGTGACTTCGTGCTCCATGGCCATCAGCTCGCGCGTGGTGTATTCCGGTACGTCGGGCAGCGGTATCTTCTGGACGGCGGCCGGCTCGTCCGGCGCGGCGCCAAAACCGAAAAGGTCCATCTGGCCGTCCACGTTCCGGCGCTTGGCGGCGGCGACGCTCTCCAGGGCCGTCTCGCAGATCATTACCAGTTGGCGGCGCTTCACACCGAAGCTGTCGAAGCCGCCGCATTTGATGAGGCTTTCGAGGGCGCGGCGGTTTAAATCCCCGCCGTACATCCGGCGGCAGAATTCCTCAAAATCGCGAAAGGGCCCGCCCGACTCCCGCTCCGCCATCAGATCGCGGATAAAACCGCGGCCGATGTTCTTGACGGCCACAAGGCCGTAACGGATATTGTCCCCGCTCACGGAGAACATATCGCCCGACTCGTTGACATCCGGCGGGAGGAGCTTTATGCCCATCACCCGGCACTCCTCCGTATATTCCGCGATCTTTTCCGGAAAGTCCAGTACGGAGGACAGAAGCGCCGCCATGTACTCCCTGGGATAATGACACTTCAGGTACGCCGTCTGATAGGAGACGACGGCGTACGCCACGGCATGGGCCTTGTTGAAGGCGTAGTTGGCGAAATCGTAGATCTCGTCGTAGATGCTGCCGGCCACCTCGCGGGAGATGCCGTTTTTCACGGCGCCGCAGATGTCCCGCGACGGGTCGCCGTCGATGAAGGTTTTGCGCTCCTTTTCGATCTCAGCCTGCTTTTTCTTGGACATGGCCCGGCGGATCATATCGGCCTGGCCCAGCGAAAAGCCGCCGAGCTTACGGAATATCTCGATGACCTGCTCCTGATAAACGATGCAGCCGTACGTGACGCGCAGAATCGGCTCCAGGAGCGGATGCTTATAGGTGATCCTCTCGGGATGCCTGTTGTTCTCAAGAAAGCGCGGGATGGAATCCATCGGGCCGGGGCGATAGAGCGCGATGATGGCCGTGATGTCCTCGATGCTCTTCGGCCCGAGGCCGGTGGCCACGCCGGTCATGCCGCTGGACTCCAGCTGGAAGACGCCCAGTGTCTTGCCCGCCGTCAGCATATCGTAGGTGGGCTTGTCGCCGTCGGGAATATCGTCCACGGAGAAGCCGGGTTCTGTCTTCCGTATCTCCGCCTCGGCGTCGCGGATGACGGTGAGGTTGCGAAGGCCCAGAAAGTCCATTTTCAAAAGGCCCAGCTCCTCCAGCGTCGTCATGACGTACTGGGTGGCAATGGAGTCGTCCTTTTTCGACAGCGTCAGCGGGACATACTCGCAGACGGGGCTTTTGGTGATGACGACGCCGGCGGCGTGGGTGCCGGAATCCTTGGGCATGTCCTCCAGCGCCATGGCCGTATCGATGACGCGCCGGATGCGTTCGTCTCCGTCGTACATCTCTTTAAGGCGCTTCGACGTGGCCAGCGCGTCGGCCAGCTTGATGTTGAGAACGCTGGGCACCTCGCGGGCCAGCTCGTTTTCCTCGGCAAAGGTGAAGCCCATGGCCTTGGCAACGTTACGGACAGCGTTTTTCGCCTTCAGTGTGTTGAAGGTGACGATCTGCGCCACATGGTCCTCGCCGTATTTGCGCTTGACATAGTCGATGACCTCGCCCCGCCGGCGCTCGCAGAAGTCGATGTCGATATCCGGCATGCTGACCCGTTCGGGATTTAGAAACCGCTCGAAGTAGAGGCCGTATTTGATGGGGTCCACCGTGGTGATGTCCAGGCAGTAGGACACGACGCTCCCGGCCGCCGAGCCCCTGCCCGGCCCCACCGGTATCCCCTCGCGCTTGGCGTAGGCGATAAAGTCCGAGGTGATGAGGAAGTAGTCGGTAAAGCCCATGCGCTCGATCATGTCCAGCTCGTAGAAGAGCTGCTCCTTCACCTCTTCCCTGCCCTCGCCGTATCTCTTCTCAAACCCCTTGAGGCAGAGCTCCCTGAGATATTCCGCGGCAACGACCCCTTCCGGCAGCTTGAATTCCGGCAGGTGGTACTTGTTGAATTCAAACTCAATATTGCACATGGCGGCGATTTTGGCGGTATTGTCGCAGGCCTCGGCCTGCTGCGGGAACAGCGCGCGCATCTCTTCCTCGGACTTTAAGTAAAACTCCTCGGTCTCAAAGCGCATCCGGTCGGTGTCGTTTACCGTTTTGCCGGTTTGGATGCACATGAGAACATCCTGCGCCGCGGCGTCCTTTTTGGCGATGTAATGGGCGTCGTTTGTCGCCACGAGCGGTATGCCCGTCTCGCCGCTGATTTTAACGATATCGGCGTTGACCGTCTTCTGCTCCTGGATACCGTGGTCCTGCAGCTCGAGATAAAAGCTGTCCGGCCCGAAAATATCGCGCATTTCCAGCGCTTTGGCTTTCGCCGCATCGTAATTCCCCTGCAGAATAAGCTGCGGGATCTCTCCCGCGAGGCACGCGGACAGCGCAATGAGCCCCTCGTGATATTCCCGCAAAAGCTCCATGTCGACGCGCGGCTTGATGTAAAAGCCCTCCGTGTACGCGCGGCTGACGAGCATACAGAGGTTTTTATAGCCGGTCATATTCCTGCACAGAAGGACGAGATGGTTCCGGCCCGCGTCGGTGTTGTGCTCCATATCGAAGCGGGAACGCGCGGCGACGTAGACCTCGCAGCCGATGATCGGGCGGATACCGGCCTTAACGGCTTCCTTGTAAAAATTGATGACGCCGTACATGGCGCCATGATCCGTGACGGCCACGGCGTCAAAGCCCAACTCGCGCGATTTGGCGACCAGGTCCTTCACGCGGCAGGCGCCGTCTAAAAGGCTGTATTCGCTGTGGACATGCAGATGTGTAAACGCCAAAGGACGTCGCCTCCTGTCGTAATGTTGACAGCATTATTTTAATACTTCTTCATTGCCTTTTCAACAGTTGTTCGGCTATTGTCCCCTTTGACGCAGTTTACGTATTTTTAACGTTATTTTTTATGTATTTCATGAAAATCCCGTTTGATTATTGCATTAGCGAACTGATGTGATATAATGAACTCTGCATTCATTGTATCGGCCACGCACCGTCTCAGGCGGCGCGCGCCGGATTAAAGCCCTCGCGCTCCATGTGCGCGAACGGCCGTATCATAGCTGACCGTACAAGCAGGTATTACTTCGCGTTGCCGGCGCCCGCGCCCCGGACATGAAATAGCTGCTTTGCAGTTGCGTTATGATAGCTCTGACATTGCCTTATGGAGGAATAAAATGAAAAGGTTTATCAGTATCGTATGTGTGCTGCTGCTCGTCCTGGCCCTCGCCGGCTGCGCGACCGGCAACACCGCCACAACCAGCCCGTCCGGCGCAAGCGGCGCCGCGTCCCCCAGCGCATCCGCAGCCGCCGACGACGATTGGGCCTACATAAAGCAAAAGGGCGAGCTCGTTATCGGCATCACCGAGACCGCGCCAATGAACTTTTACGACAAGGATGGAAAGACTCTGATCGGTTTCGATACCGAATTTGCCGAAGCTGCCTGTGCCAAACTCGGCGTCAAACCCAAGTTTGAGATTATTAACTGGGATTCCAAGGAATTAGAGCTTAAATCCAAGAATATCGACTGCATTTGGAACGGCCTGACCGTGATGGAAGACCGTAAGGAAAATATGGCTTTCACAAGTAATTATCTTACAAACCGCCAGGTTGTCGTGGTGAAGGCCTCAAACGCGGACAAATACAAGGACGCCGCCAGCCTGAAAGGCGCCGCTATTGTCGCGGAAAAGGGCTCCGCCGGCGAGGAGGCAATATCCGTCAATCTGGCGGATACAACATATACCCCTGTGGATTCGCAAGCGAACGCTCTGCTTGAAGTTAAGGCCGGCACATCCGACGCGGCCGTTCTCGACTACACGATGGCCTCATACCTGACAGGTCCCGGGACAGATTATTCCGATCTGCAGATCGTCACGGGCATCAATTTGGGCGACAGCGAGTTCTACGCCATTGGTTTCCGCCTGAACAGCACAGCTGTGGCGCAGTTCAACGACGTAATCGCCGAGTTCCAGAAAGACGGCACCTTCAAGACGGTCGCCGATAAATACAGTCTGGCGGACCTGCTGGTCACCGCGTAATATCAACTGCTGATTTTTTATTAAAATAGGGGCAGGAGTTCAAACTCCTGCCCTTGTAAACTGTCCAACCGACAAAAGCGTGAAAGGACTAACCGTTAACATGAGCTTTATGGCTGTAACGCAGATGCTGCTCGAAGGCTTTTATTCGACAGTTTTAATTTTTGTTATCACGTTGGTCTGTGCGGCGCCGCTGGGACTGGTTGTCTCCTTCGGCTCAATGAGCCGATTCAGGCCACTCAAATGGCTGACAAAAACGTTTGTCTGGATCATCCGCGGGACGCCGTTAATGCTTCAGGTCATCATGATATTCTACGTGCCGGGCCTCCTGTTTGACTCGCCGTCCCAATCACGACTGACGGCTGTACTGATTGCATTCATCATCAACTACTCGGCGTACTTTTCTGAAATATACAGGAGCGGCATCGAAGGCGTGCCGCGGGGCCAGTATGAGGCGGGCCAGGTTCTTGGGATGACGAAGTCCCAGATATTTTTTAAAGTCATCCTGCTGCAGGTCATCAAGCGCATCGTGCCGCCCATGTCCAACGAGATCATCACGCTCGTTAAAGACACGTCGCTGGCGCGCATTATCTCCTTCGGCGAAATCATCATGGCGGCGGAATCTATTGTCAGGACAAAGGGCCTCGTGTGGCCGCTTTTCTACACGGGCGTGTTTTACCTTTTGTTCTGCGGCATACTGACGCTGCTGTTCGGGTATATTGAGCGCAGGCTCAGCTATTTCAGGGTTTAGGAGGGCGCGATATGGCGATTCTGGAAGTCAAGAATCTGAAGAAGTGCTTCGGCGCCGTCTGCGTTTTGAACGGCATCGACTTTTCTTTGGAAAAGGGCGAGTCGCTGGCGATCATCGGCTCGTCCGGCAGCGGCAAGACGACGCTGCTCCGGTGCCTCAATTTCCTCGAGCTGGCCGACGGCGGCACCATCAGCGTCGGCGGCGAGGTCATTTTCGACGGCGTCAATCCGTCCACGTTTTCGGACAGCGAGGTCCGCAGAAAACGGCTGCACTTCGGGCTGGTGTTTCAGTCCTTCAACCTGTTCCCCCAGTTTACGGCGCTCAAAAACGTGACGCTCGCCTCGGAGCTCCTCGCCAAAGAGCGGCCCGATTACAAGGACAACAAAAAGACGCTCCTCTCTGATATCGACAAAAACGCCCGGGAGATCCTCGACCAGGTCGGCCTGTCGGACAAGCTGGAGTACTACCCCCACCAGCTCTCAGGCGGTCAACAGCAGCGCGTGGCCATCGCCAGGGCTCTGGCCCTGCACCCCGACATTCTCTGCTTTGACGAGCCGACGTCGGCCCTAGACCCGGAGCTGACCGGCGAGGTTTTAAAGGTCATCCGCAGCCTCGCCGAACGGAAGACGACGATGGTCATCGTCACCCACGAGATGCAGTTTGCCCGGGAGGTCTCCGACAAGCTCCTCTTTATGGACGGCGGCGTCGTGGTGGAGCAGGGCCCGCCGGAGGAGATTTTCACAAATCCCAGAGAGGAACGGACAAAGCAGTTTCTGGAGCGCTATACGGGCGCGTAGTGCCCGGCGGCGTTCATCCGCAGGCTGAATATCCTTTTGAAATGCAAAGCAACGAAGAATCTCCGGGTAACCTTATGCCGGCGCAAGCGGCAAGGTACCCGGAGATTCTTTACGTCGTTCAGAATGACGCGGTTTTGAGCTCGGCGTATTCCGCGAGCTTTTCAATATAATCGGCTTCGCTGAGGGTGAGCATGTCGCGGTAAAACGGGGCGTCCGGTATATTGTCCGGGAGGACGCCGTCGCGGAAGATCAGCGTGAAATAGTAAAAAAGCGGGGCCGGGCGGCGGACGAGCACGCCGTCTTTGTACCTCAACAGCACAAAATCGATGGACGCGCCGCAGCCGAGACACAAAAGCGGCCTGACGCGGCGGGCGGCGCAGTCCTCCCCCCTGAGAAAAACACACGGGAAGGGCAGCGCCGTCTCGTTCAGCGACGCAAGCTCGCCGGGCGTGGTTTTTCCCCCGGCTTTCTCCGCGATATCCGGGCGCTCGGCTTCCAGGTATCGCCGGCACTCCCACGACCGGTCGACGACCTGCCGGATTTCCTCCGCCGTCCAATGGCGCAGCATGTCGTCCAAAAGCTGAACAAACTCAGCTTCAGAGACGAGGAAGCACTGGGACCGCAAGGGGCTCCGGCAGGCGGAACCATTCGCGGCGCCGCACCGCGCCTGGAGCCGGTAGAGCTTTGCAACGAGGCTGTCACAGCGGATATGGCCGTGGCAATCCGCGTGTTTCTTTCCGCTCCCGCAGAAGCAGGCTGTGTCGTTACTCATGAGAAGCATCTCCTTTCAAGGCGCGCCCGGGCACCCTGCCGCCCGTTTTCACCAACGGCGCACTCAGGGCCCGGAAGATCACGGAAAGCAGGATGGCGCCGGCGCCGGCGATGAAGACCGCCTGGGCGTCGAAAAAATGCATGAGGATATATGTCACCCCGATACCCAGAAGCTTTGCGGCAGAAGAGCACAGGTCCCGGACACCCGACACCCTGGCCGTATAGTCGGCCCGCGCCGTTTTCAGCAGCGTCGTCACCAGCAGCGTCGCACTCAGCGCGGTGCTGAACCCCTCCACAGCGGTGGTCCCGAGAATGGCGGGCAGGCTGCGCGTTGTGGAGTTAAAGCACCATACGAGCGCAACGACGGCAAGGAACAGGTTGGCGAAGGCGAAGGAATTGCCGCCCAGCGTCTTCTGATGCCGCACCAGAAAGAGCATCGCAAAGACGTTCATCCCGTAAAGGACGGACAGGAGCAGGCCCCAATAGGCGCTCGTCACCCTGAGGGTATCGAAGGCATAGGAGTAAAAAGCGATGTTGACGGAGACGGCGGCAAAATCGACGACGGCCATGGTCAGGATAGTCTGTCTGAGCGGCGCGCTGTCAAAGCAGTAGCGGAGCCCTCGCAGCACCTCGCCGGGGGCGCTCCGCGGCGGTCCGACCGGCTGCCGGCCGACGTGCAGATACGAGAGCGTCAGCGCGGACAGAAAATAGAAGGCACCGCCCACAAAAAAGACCGTGGCGGCCCCGCTCCGGCCGAGCACGACACCCGTGAGCGCCGGCATGATCAGGCTGACGACGCCGTATCCGCCGCTGAGGAGCGAATTTCCCCGGAGCAGCTGGTCCTTCGTCAGCAGCGCCGCCAGCGTCTTGTTCCTGGCCGGACTGTACAGGACGTCCAAAAGCCCCGAGAGCATCATGACGATAAAAAGCGACGGCACCGTCCGGCAGAAGGAGAACGAGATGACGAGGCCGCCGCGCAGGATGTCACAGAGCAGCAGCAGATTCCGCGCCTTAAATCTGTCGCCCAGCCCGCCGGCAACGAGCGACAGCAGGACGCCCGGCAGCGGCGCGCAGACGATGGAAAAGCCCGCCAAAAGTCCGGAATTGGTCATCGAAACGATCAGCTTCGCCACGGCGACCACCTGGACAAACGCGCCGCAGCTCACAAAATTCTGGCTCATAAAAAACAGCAGGAACCGGCTGTTCAAAAACAGGCGTTCAGTCCTCGCTGTCCTCATGGCGCGTCTCCTTGCAAAGTCGTTGCTACATCATATGACCGCGCCGGGCGCATCATACGCGCAAAACATCCCGCCCCGGCGCTTCTCTCCGCGGCCGGATCAAATTCCACCCGCCGGACAGCCACATTTCTCCCCCCGCGAAATAGAATATACAAACTAGAAAAGCAGGGAATGAAATGGAAACTTTATTGTTGGGCTCCACCGGCCCGAACGTCAAGCTCATACAGAGTCTTCTAAACAGGATCGGCTACAGCGCCGGCGCGGTCGACGGGGCCTTCGGCTCCAGGACGCGTCAGGCCGTTATTCAGTTCCAGCAGGATTACGGGCTGACGCCGGACGGCGTCGTCGGGCCCGCCACCTGGGCCGCCATGGAACGCCTCCTGCTGGGCTACGACGACTATAACGTCCGCCCCGGAGACACGGTCTACGCCATCGCGCGGCGGTTTTACACAACGGAAAACGCCATCCTGACGGCAAACCCGGGCATCAACCCGAACAATCTTTATATCGGCCAGCACCTCACCGTCCCCTACGGGATCGACGTGGTCTATACCGATATCGACTATACATACGATATCCTTTCCCGGCAGCTCCGGGGTCTGCGGGCCCGGTATCCCTTTCTGGAGGTCAGCAGCATCGGGACGAGCGTTATGGGCAAAAGCCTCTATGCCGTCCGTCTCGGGCGCGGGACCAATCAGGTCTTTTACAACGCCGCCCACCACGCCAACGAATGGATCACCACGCCGCTTTTGATGAAATTCATCGAAAACGTCTCCAGGGCCTTCTCCGTCGGCGGCCGGCTGGGGAACTACAGCATCCCCGACATCTGGAGCCGGACCAGCATTTATATCGTGCCGATGGTGAATCCCGACGGCGTGGATCTGGTGAACTACTGGCCCAATTATTCGGCCGACGCGTACCGCCAGGCGGCGCAGCTCAACCGGACGGGGCTCCCCCTCCCCAGCGTGTGGAAGGCCAATATCAGGGGCACCGACCTCAATCTGAATTACCCCGCCGAATGGGAGCGCGGCCGTCAGTACGAGCTGGAGCAGGGCATCACCGGCCCGGGTCCCAGGGATTACGGCGGGCCCGGACCGCTCAGCGAGCCGGAGACGGTCAGCATGGCCAATTTCACCCGGCAGCACGATTTCCGGCTCGTCATCGCTTACCACACGCAGGGGAACGTCATTTTTTATCAGTTTGAAAATCTCGAGCCGCCCGAGTCCACGACCATCGCGCAGCTTTTCTCCCGCGTCAGCGGCTACGCCATCGCGGCAAATCCCGAGGAGGCGTCATATGCCGGGTATAAGGACTGGTTCATCCAGGAATACAGGCGGCCCGGCTTTACCATTGAGGTGGGCCTCGGCGTCAATCCGGTGCCGGTCAGCCAGTTCCCCACGATCTACAGTCAAAACGAGGAAATCCTCCTGTTGGGCGCGCTGGTGTGACGGCTGAATAACCTATGTAACGGAAGGCGAACGCAGTTCGCCCCTACGGTATATCTCACGTAGGGGCGAATTTCGTTCGCCGAATGCCCGCCGTTAATTGTTTCTTTCGATGATCCAGGACAAAGGGTTATAGTAGTGGGTGCCCATTTCGCGCACGTCGCTGGTGCCGTCGGAATGAAAGCGCGTGATCCACGAGCGGATGGCGGCGCCGTCCATCCCCTCGTGGAGGACATGCTCGGTGCCTTTCGGGAGCTTTGTATTGTCGCGGTAGACGACCGGGGCCCGGTATACGTTCAGCACGTCGTGGTGCCATACCAGCTCCGGCGGGACGCTTTGGCCGTAAAAGCCGATATACAGGATATTGTCGATGCCCTCAGCCCAGATGAGGATGGGCGCGCCCGTCGTATTTTTGAACTTCAGGTCCTTGGCCCCGTAATAGACGGTGGCGTCCTGGCCGTAGGGCACGTAAGGGACGGGCATGCTGTGGGTGTGCCGTTCCACGATGGCAAGGTCCGAGAGGACCGCCACGTTAAAGAGTGTGGAGGCGATTTTGCACACGCCGCCGCCGATCGTCTCGGAATAGAGCGTCCCCATATATGTGGGCCCGCTGTCGTAGCCCCGCTCGGCAGTATACGGGCCCGCCGTCTCGTTTTGCGAAAAGGTTTCTCCCGGCGGGACAAGCGCGCCGCGGATGTAACGCGCGGCGAGATGCACGTTGCCCTCCTCGCCCGGCAGCGGGTCCCTGAGGACGGTTTTATACGCCGCCAGCAGAGCCGTGCAGCCGTTTTCCTTCTTCGCCGCGTTGAACGCCGGGTCGTTCTGCCACGGCACCTGCGTTGTGGGGCCGGAGAGGAGCGAGGCGCGCAGGAACGGGTCGAAGCCGGGCCGCCCGGAGAGCTCCGCCGGCACCGCTCCGGCGCCGGCGCCGCCGGTCAGGCAGCCGGCCGTGACGGACAAGCCCAGGACAAAAACAAAAAGCCTTTTGATATTTACAGATAATCTGATGCTCCCACGCCCTTTTCTGAAAATCAGCCCCGCGCCGCCAGAGCAAACATATGTAGTATTTGCGCGCCGCGGAGAAATATTTGATGTCCATTCTAACCCGGTGGGACAACACATATAGTTGAACAAACAACAGGAAGTGACGTCGTATGGTTTATTTTTTTGCCATCATCGGCATGATCTGCTGGGGCATAGCGCCGTTTTTTGCCAAAATGGGCCTGGAAAACGTCAATCCCGTCGTCGGCCTGTCGGTCAGGACGTTCTTTACGGCGGCCGTTATTCTGCTGTGGCTGACGTTCAGCGGCAGTATCGGCGAGCTGCGAAATATTCCGGCGAGGACTCTTCTCCTGCTGATCGTCGAGGCCCTGCTCGCCACGCTCATCGGCGACCTGGCCTATTTCGCCGCGCTGAAGCGGGGCTCGGCCTCCATCGTCATGCTTATCATGTCCTGTTCCCCGGTCGTGACGATTCTATGCGCCATCCTCTTCCTGCACGAGCGCCTGACCTTTACGAATCTGCTGGGCGCCTGTCTGGCCATTGTCGGTTTGATTCTGATCATCTGAAGCCGCCGCTTTTCGCCAGCACCTCAATATAATCGACGGCGGGGTCCGCCGTCCCCTGCAGCTGGCACTTTTCCGTCTTCAGAAGCCTGATATACGCAACGGTCTCCCCCGTGATACGCTCGCCGATGCCGATAACCGGTATCCCGGGCGGGTACGCCATGAGCATCTCCCCCGCGATCTCTCCGGCGGCGTCTTCGAGGCGGACCGCCTTTTTTTTGCCGAAAAAGGCCTCGCGGGGGGCCTCGGCCACATCCGGTATCTCCGGGATGATCGTATTACAAATACTTTTCCGGGCGGCCGGATGCCGGGCGATGTCCTTCAGCGCATCGACGAGGCGGCGGAGGTTCTCCGCGCTGTCGCCCAGCGTTACGACGGCCAGGATGTTGTACATGTCCGACAGCTCGATCTGGATGTTATATTCCTTCCGCAGTTTCTCCTCGACTTCATACCCTGTATATCCCAGGTCCCTGACGCTGACGCCGAGCTTTGTCTCGTCAAAATCGAAGCAGCCCGGCGTACCGATAAGCTCCCGACCGAAGACGCGCAGCCCGTCGACGGCGGCAAGCTCCCGCCGCGCCAGCCGGACAAGCCGGAGCGTTTCGTCGAGCATTTCCTCGCCCCGCAGGGCCAGCTGCTTTCTGGCAAGGTCGATGGAGCACATCAAAATGTACGACGCGCTGGCGGTGCTCAGCAGGCTGAGCGCCTGTCCGGCCCGCGCCGGGTCACAGCCGCCGCTCAGGAGCAGCGCGGAGCACTGCGTCAGTGCGCCGGCCGTTTTATGCAGGCTGACGGCGCTCATATCGGCGCCGGCGGCCATGGCGGAGAGCGGCAGCCCGGGATGAAAAGGCAGATGGGCGCCGTGGGCCTCGTCAGCCAGCGCCGCCACCCCGGCGGAATGCGCCAGCTGCACCAGCGTTTCGATGTCCGCGGCGGCCCCGTAATACGTGGGATTTAGCAAAAGCAGCGCGGCCGCCCCGCTGTGGGCGCGTATCGCCCGCTCAACGGCGCCGGGGGTGACGCTCATGGCGATTCCCAGCTCTTCGCTGTATTCCGGCTGCACGTATACGGGCACGGCCCCGCTTAAGATCATTCCGCCCACCGCCGATTTGTGCGCGTTCCTCGGCAGGATGAGCTCATCTCCCGGCTTGCAGGCGCTGAGGACCATCGCCTGGACGCCGGCCGTGGTCCCGTTAACGAGAAAGAACGCGTGAGCGGCGCCGTAAGCCTCGGCCAGGAGTTGCTCCGACTCCAGTATCACGCCCGAGGGGTTGTTGTAAAAGTCCAGGCCCTCCATGCCGTTGACGTCCGTTTTCAGGACGCTCTGGCCAAAATAGGCCCCGTACTCCCTCAGGCCGTTCCCCTGCTTATGGCCCGGCACATGAAACGGTATGACCTTATCCTCCGCGTATTTTTTGACGGCGTCAAACAGCGGCGTTTTAGACTGATCCAACGACAAAAGCGTCCTTTCATGGGTAATAGTCCATTACCCATTATATGGCCGCCGCCGTTTTTCGCCACCGGGCCTCGGCGTGCAGCAAGCCGCGCAAAACCGGGACGCGGCGGTGCCGCGTCCCGGTTCCGGGTCGATTTATTTGCCGCGCTTACATGGCCAGCGTGCCCTGATCCGTTTCCTGAAGGATCAGGATCTTCTCCTCGTTCCCAGTCTGGGCGTTGACGTAGACGATATAGTGGCTCCCGTTCCCGTTTTCGCACTTGAATTCATGGCAGAAGACCTCGTTCTTTCCCGCGGTAGGGATGATCGCCATGTTGTGGGAGAGGACCTTGAGGTATGACGACACCTTTTTCACGGCGTCTTTTTCCGAGACCTTGGCGGCCGGGATATCTCTGTCCGCATGGTTCATGATATATCCCTGGCTCTCGAACCCGACGATGTTGCCGTTATCGAGCGCGACGGAAACCTTGATGAGGTCCGTGTAGCAGATAACGTCGTTTTGGGTATAGGCAAAGTTGATCGTCAGCGTGTTGCCGGTTTTCATCTGATAGCTCTGCTTCATGTTTTTATAGCCTTTTTTGCTCAGGAACCGCGAGGCGATTTTCGCCGCGTCATCCGCGGAGATCACGCTTGACTTGACGAGACGGGAGTTGAACACCGCGGAGATATATCCGCCCTTTTTCGTGACCTCAAAGCTGACCGTCCCGCCGCCGACGTTGGCGTAGAACATATAGACCGGCAGATTTCCGCCGCGCTCGCCGTTGGACTTGATGGCGCTGGACTTCATTCCGATAAAAGCCGCGGCCTTTTTGAGCGCCTCGTCGGAGGTGATATCGCTCTTATCCTCTAAAAGCTTTGGCGTCATGCCGGCGATGTGGGAAGAAAACGGCCCGTCGTATATGAGGGAGGGCGTCTCCGGGAACTCCCCTTCCATCACGGAAAAGCTGTCCTGCAGGACGCCCGACGTCGCGTCGTCCCCGACCTTTGAGGCCGAATCGCTCAGATTCTCGATTTTCGCCACGGACATGCCCGAGGTGTTCGTGTCCCACATGAGCTGGTTGAGGTTTGTCGACAGGACGGACGCCGTATCGGACAGCTTCTGGAGGTTTTGGTGGTCCTCCTCCGTGCTCTCTGACCCGGAGGACGCTTTTTTTGAAAGCATATAGGCGTAATCGCCGACCTTTGAGATAAAGCTCGACATGTTCTGATATTTATACGATGAAAACGGCAGCTCGCCCAGCGCGTACTGCGCCGCCTGCGCCTTGCCGTAGACCTCGGCGCAGACGGAGCTGACCATGGACGGCGTCGTGGCGTACAGCGTCTTCTGCAGCGCCGAGTCCAGCTCTCCGACGCCGGAAACGAGCTCGTCAAAGGCGTGCTGATAGCCGTTTTCCAGCTGGAGCCTGTACGCTTCCGCCTGTAGATGATTCTGGTACGCCGCGCCGCCCAGCACCACGAATCCCGCGAGGATATAGCTCGTCAGTAATACGATTTTTTTTCTTCGTTTGTTTATTTTCATAGTTCATGCTCCGTTTATCCCAGTTGGGGGCGCTTTTTGCCGCATTGGCTCCATTTCCCAATAAAACGACACTAAGCGCCCCTTTATGGTTTTATCGTTACCACAAAGAGGCGCCGTATGTGTTGCAAAATATGCTTGGCGTACCGGTTATTTACTCATTGATCGTCAAAGACGACAGCAATTTATCAAGCTGCGGCGTTTGGGACGCCTTGTCCGACAGGCTGAGGCTGATCGCCACCGTCAAAACGCCCTTATCGGTGTCGACGAGCCAAGCCGTCACCTGCGTTTTGCCGTCGTCCGCCGTCACCGTCTCGCCGGATATCTGCGTGCCGTCGATATAATTTTGTCCGGACTGTTCAAAATTCGTATAGTTGATATAGGAATCCATGATGCTCGGGGCCAGAGCCGCCGCCTTGGCGCCCTTGACGAAATCGATCCTCAGATATTCGCTTTCATCCTTATTTGACTTGAACAGGTCGCTGCCGTTCTCCCTGGAATGTGTAAAGAGGGCGCTATCAGCCGTGATTGAGTATGAGGCCGACGCCTCGGGTATCGTGACATTGTATTTGGTGCCATCCGCCGTTTCCTCCGTCGTCACGGCGCCGTCCTCCGACGGAGAGGGCGAGGGCGACAGGCTGGGCGACGGCGATGCGCTTTCAGACGGCGTCGGCGACGGGCTGTCCGAAACGGCCGGCGACGTGAGGTCCGGCCCGCCCGACTGCCTCGGCACAAGCAGCTCGATCAGGAAAATCACGAGGACGACGGCAATAAGCGCCAGGATGAAAATGAGTACTTTTTTCAGCGTCTTGTTCATAGCTTCCCCCCGGACAATTTCCCTATGCCGATATCGATGCGGCGAAGCGTCTCTTCCCTGCCCAGTATGTGGCATATCTCCACGGCGCCGCCGGGCGTCACTGCTTTGCCGGCGAGCGCGATGCGGAGCGGCCAAAGGAGCGTCGCGTTTTTGAGCTCCAGCTTTTCGGCCAGGCCCATCAGCGCGTCGTGAATGGCCTCCAGCGACCACGGCGCCAGCGCCTCAAGCACCGGCCGGACAATCTCGAGCATTTTCAGCGAGACCGCCTCATCGGTCTTCGATTTTTTGTGGACATACAGCGCCGTTTCATATGCTGGCAGCTTATCGAAAAAGTCGATCTTCTCGGGGATATCCGTCAGCTTTTCGCAGCGCGGCTGCAGGATGGCGGCGACCGCGCCAATGTCGATGGCCGGATTTTTCACGGCCGCGCGGATATACGGCGCGGCGAGCGCGGCGAATTTGTCCGGCGCCATGGCCCGGATATATTCGGCGTTGAAATACGTCAGCTTATCAATATCAAAAATCGCCGGGGATTTCGAAATGCCGCCGACATCGAAAATCTCCGACAGCTCGGAAAGCGTGAAAATCTCACGCTCGCCCCCGGGGCTCCACCCCAGGAGCGCCACGTAGTTGACGACCGCGTCCGACACGTAGCCGAGCTTTAAAAGGTCCTCGTAGGAGGGGTCCCCGTGGCGCTTGGAAAGCTTATGCTGCGCGTCCCGCATGATCGGCGAGACGGTGATATAGACGGGAATCTCCCAGCCGAACGCCTCATACAGCAGATTGTATTTTGGCGCGGAGGAGAGATATTCGCTGCCGCGGATAACGTGGGTGATGCCCATGAGGTGATCGTCCACGACGTTGGCGAAGTTATACGTGGGCAGGTTGTCGCTTTTTAAAAGCACCATATCGTCCAGCGTTTTGTTCTCTACGGTGATATCGCCGAAGATTTCGTCGTGGAACGAGGTGGTTCCCTCCCGGGGCGTTTTCATGCGGATGACGTGGGGCTCGCCCGCGTCGGCGCGCCGCTTTGCCTCTTCATACGAAAGACTGCGGCACGGGTCCTCCGTCTCGGCCACGAGCCCCAAGTCCTCGTGGTCACGCTCGTCGTGCTCCACATGCCTGCAGAAGCAGTAATACGCCGCGTCCGTCTCGCACAGCAGCTCCGCGTATGGGCGGTAAAGCGGCTTGCGCTCACTCTGGATATAAGGCCCGCTGGGTCCGCCCGCGTCCGGCCCCTCGTCGTAATCAAGGCCGACGCTTTTCAGCGTGCGGACGATGATCTCCGTGGCGCCCTCCACAAAGCGCTTGTCGTCCGTATCCTCGATGCGCAGGATAAACGTCCCGCCCATCTTTTTGGCGATCAGATACGTATAAAGCGCCGTCCGCAGGCCGCCCACATGCATATACCCCGTCGGGCTGGGCGCGAAACGCGTACGCACCTTGCCCTTCGGGATTTTTGCCTCCATCTCATCAAGCCATTTTTTATCGATTGCCATATATTCTCCTCCGGTTTCCGGGTATTGTGGTGATTGTGCTTAAAGCCTTATCCTGAGGGCGGCGCAAAGCGCCCCGGTCTGTGTGAGCCTTGGGACGCCGAGGACGGCGTCCCCCACGGGGAGTTAGCATTGCCCCTTGAAGAGGCAATGTAAAGCGCCGGAAAAAGCCTGTGCGGCGCGGAGAAAGCTCCCTCCTTCAGTCGCCTGCGGGCGACAGCTCCCTCGTCTGAGGGAGCCAGGGGACGCCGAGGGCGGTGTCCCCTACGGTTTGGGGTCGGGGCGGAGCCCGCGAGCGACAGTGAGCCGCGCCGGGTGGCGCGTAAAATCGAGCGCCAGCGAGATTTATGCCGAGGCGGAATTCATTTCCGCCCGGCAGATTAAATTATTCGGGGCCCCCGCGCGGCCTGCCGCGTGGGGAAACGGGTGGGTGGGTCAATTAAAATGGGGCGTCTTCGGTTTCCGAGGCCTCTTCAACCTCGACTTCCGGGTCGCCGATGGGCGCGGTGCCCTGGACGAACTGCATCTCATGCCACTGGGAGCGATTGATGAGCATTTGTCGCGGCTTTGAACCCTCAAAGGGCCCGACGATGCCCCGCTGTTCCATCTGATCGACGATGCGGGCCGCCCGGGAGTAGCCGAGCTTGAGCCGCCGCTGCAGCATGGAAACGGACGCCTGTCCCGTTTCGAAGATGATCTCCACCGCCTGGGGCAACAGCTCGTCGTAATCGTCGCCGCCCTCCTCCGGCTCTTCCTTTTTGCCGTTCGAGGATTTCTCTTCGGCGGCCTTGTCGATCTGATGGATGACTTCCTCGTTGTACTGGGCGTCGCCGCTCTTTTTGACGAACTCCACGACCTTTTCGCGCTCGGAATCGGAGACCCAGGTGCCTTGGATACGGATCGGCTTGTTCACGCCGATGGGCGCGTACAGCATGTCGCCGTTGCCCACGAGCTTGTCCGCGTTGCCGCCGGCGTCAAGGATGATGCGCGACTCCAGGGCGCTGGACACCTTCAGGGCGATGCGGGACGGGATGTTGGCCTTCATCAGGCCGGTGATCACGTCGGCCCGGGGGCTCTGGGTGGCGATGATCAGGTGGACGCCGGCGGCGCGGCCCATCTGGGCGACGCGGCAGATGGATTCCTCCACCTCCTTGGCGGCCGTCAGCATCAGGTCGGCCAGCTCGTCGATGACCACGACGATCTGCGGAAGCGTGGCGGCGCCTTCCTCCTCCGAGTTTTTCATAAGCTTGTTGTAGCTCTCCAGGTCGCGGGCGTTGGCCTCTGAAAACGTGCGGTAGCGCTTCATCATTTCCACAACGGCCCACTGGAGTGCGCCGGCGGCCTTTTTGACGTCGGTGACGACAGGCACCAGCAGATGCGGTATGCCGTTGTAGACACGGAACTCCACCATCTTCGGGTCGATCATGATGAAGCGGACCTCTTCGGGCGTGGACTTATATAATATGCTCAGAATGAGTGAATTGAGACAGACGGATTTGCCCGAGCCGGTGGTGCCGGCGACTAGCATGTGCGGCAGCTTGGAGATGTTGCCGACGATGGCCTCGCCGCCGATATTCTTGCCGATGGCGAAGGTGAGCTTTGACGACGCGTTTTTGAATTCCGGCGAGTCGATGATGTCCCGGAGCAGGACCTTGCTGATCAGTTTGTTGGGGACCTCGATGCCGACGGTGGAGATTTTATTCGGCATCGCCGCGATGCGCACGCCGTTGGCGCCCAGGGACAGCGCAATGTCGTCGGCAAGGCTCGTGAGACGGTTGAGCTTGACGCCGGCCTCCAGCTCCGCCTCGTACCGCGTCACCGTTGGCCCGCGGGTATAGCTGATGATCTTGACGTTGACGCCGAAGCTTTTGAAGGCGGCCTCCAGCCGCTCGATGTTCAGCCGGACCTCCTCCGAGCCGTCAACCCGCCCGGCCGTATTCGTGCTTAAGAGGTCCATCGTCGGATAGACGTAGGAAGTCCCCGTCTTCTCCGGCTCCGGTTTTTCCGGCTCGGTCTTCGCCGGCGGCTTCGGCGCCTCGGGGGGCACGGCCTCCTGCTTTTTCTCCGGCGCCGGCTTTTTCTCCGGGAACGGGATATCGAGAGGCACGTCTCTGGCGGCCGTTTCAGCAGGGACGCTGTCGGCTTTCACCTCCGGCTTTTCCTGCGCATCGCCGGCCAGGACCTCATCGGGCGTTTTGACGCGTGGATGCGTATTGAAAAACGCCGTGTGCTTTTTGACCTTCAGGGGCTCCGGGTCGCCGGACACCTGGGGCTCGTCCAGTGGGATGTCGATCACCCTGCCGCCGAAACGGACCATTTCCGGCTGGCTTCTGCCGATCGGCGTTTCCCTGGCGGGGGCCGCCGCGCGGGCGGGCGCGGGCACCCGTTCCGGCTCTGGCTCCGGCGCGTACCGCTCCCGATTCCTGTAGGCGTCGATCAGCCCGGCAATCGTTTTGTTGAGCGCGGCCAGCAGGAAGAAGACGCTGGAGCAGATGAGCACCACGGCGGCGCCGATTTTACTGAACAGGTATGTAAATATCTCCGACAGGGCCCCGCCGAGCACGCCGCCGCTGTGCAGCGCCGTGCCGTTGAGCCAGAGCTCTTTGAACATCGGAAAGCTGACCTCGTACGATATCCTGCTGATCAAAAGATGCAGCAGCGCCGCCACGGACACCGACAGCAGCAGCGTGCAGGTGACGCGGAAGCGGACAGGCCGCCCCCGGTGAAAGCCGAGGATGACGGCACAGAAGATGAGGAGCGGCGGGACGGTGTAATACCCCCACCCCAAAAGTCCTTTTAACAGGCTGCTGAAAAAGCCGATAAAAACGCCGCTGGCGCTGAAATAGCTGATGATCGAGAAGACGCCGAGCACCAGGCAAAAGATGGCGCCCGCTTCACGGGCGTGGGTCTTGTCCCGGCGCCGCGGGGCCGCCGTCTGCCTGGACGTGGTTTTCCCGGAGGATTTTGCGGCGGGCTTCCCTTTCCTTTTATTTTTCGTTTGTGCCATAAGCCACCTCTACAGCTAGAGAATTAACGTTAATACAATCGTGACGATGCCGGCAAACCACAGATAATACCCGAAGTTCCTCAGCTTTCTCTTCCTTGACGCCATGCGCAGTATCTGGATAGCCAGATAGCCGGTGAGCGTCGACACCACAAAGGCGATCAGATAGACGAAAAAAGACGACCATTCGGTGCCGCTTTTGAAAAGCGAGAAAAATCCGCTGAGAATCGAAACGATCAGGGCAGGCAGCGACAGGAAAATCGAAAAGCGGACGGCGAAATCTCTCTTGAGTCCGCAGACCAGGCCGACCGTCACGGTCGTGCCTGTGCGCGACAGGCCCGGGATAACGGCGAAGGCCTGTCCGAGACCGATAAAAAACGCGTCTTTGACGTTCATCGTCTTTTCGCTTTTCTTGCCGGGCTTTAAAAACTTATCCGTAACAAACAGCAGAATGCCCATGGCGATCAGGGCAAACCCGATAAACAGGGTGTTTCCCATCAGCACGTCGATCCGTTTGCCGATCGGTGCGGAAAGAATCAGCGGCAGCGTGCCCACGATGATGAAGTAGAGCAGCCGGATCGGCGGCGTCAGGCGCCCGTCGCTCATGGGGTCCTCGTCTGTCTGTCCCCTCAGGAATTCGGCGCCCTCTTGAAGGAGCCGCCCCAGGTCCTTCCGAAAGACCATAAAAATAGAGACGAACGTCGATAAATTCATAAAAAAGCCGAAAAGCCCGCCGGCGGGCACATCCAGCTTCAGCAGATTCTCAACAACAGCCAGATGGCCGGAATTTGAAATCGGCAAAAATACTGTAACGCCCTGCAAGAGCCCCAGCAACATTGCCATCCAAACCGACATGCTTATCCCTCCAACGCGCGATAACCGCAGGACTTTTATTTTCTCTTCAGCGCGCCCCATATCACGGAGTTTGACGCCGTCCTGACGGATGCCGGCCAAGCCGGCCCATATCTTAAGGCATGCACACTTTGATATCATATAATATCACACTGCGCACCCAATTACCAGTATTTTATCCGATACGGCCGCCCGGCACATGGAGCGCCGCGCCGCAGCGGGTGTCTTGCCCGGCGGCGCGGCGTAGGTTCTTGTCGGCTCAAAGAAGCTTTATCAGGAGCTTAAAACGGCGGCCCCTCCCGCCGCTTTCCTCTGTTTTTCCAGATCGATCTGGCCATGGAGCCAGCTGAGCGCGTCGGACAGTCCGCCGACCTGGTCGACGAGCCCGCCGGCCACAGCCTCCTCGCCGTAAATCACCGTTCCGACGTCGGAGGCCAGCTCGCCTGTCTTGAGCATCATGCTGATGAAATTGTCCCGGTCAACCTTTGAATTTTTGACGACGAACTGGACGATCCGCTCCTGTATCCTGCCGAAATAGTTGTATGTCTGCGGCGCGCCGATAACGACGCCGGTCAGGCGGACCGGATGGATCGTCATTGCCGCCGAGGGCGCGATAAACGAGCGCTTGGCGGCGACGGCCAGCGGCACGCCGATGGAGTGGCCGCCGCCCAGGACCAGCGACGCCGTCGGTTTTTTCATGCTGGCGACGAGCTCGGCGATGGCCAGACCCGCCTCGATATCGCCGCCCACCGTGTTGAGCAGGATGAGCAGGCCCTCGATCTCCTCGGATTCCTCCACGGCGGCCAGCTGGGGCATGACGTGCTCGTACTTTGTCGTCTTCGTCTCCTGCGGGAGTATCTGGTGCCCCTCGATCTGCCCGATGATCGACAGGCAGTGAATGATGCCCTTGTCGCTCTTCATCGTGGCCGAACCCATGTCCTTGATCTGCGCCCGCTGATACTCCCCGACGACCTGCTCTTTCTCGGCGTCCGCCTCGCTGTCGCCCCGGCGCTCGCTGACGTCGGTATTTATTTCAATTTTATTGTCGTCCATAGTAACACCTCTGCAACAGTGTTTGTCAGCAGAGGTGTTTCCATGCATCTTCATTTTTAATTGAGCGGCAGGCCGTATTTCTGTGGATTGGAAAAATAGTCCGAATAATCAAAAGACCCGGCAAAGCTGAACGTTTTGGCCGTACTGTCATAATCGTAGACCAAAACGGTACCCCGCATGCCCGAGTTTGTTCTGTTATCAACAACGGCAATCCGGTCAGGTGCCAGCTGAACAATCTGCTCGCCGGTATCGATGCTCGGATTAGCAGTAGCGGTGGCTGTCGGGGCGGGCTTAAATGCCAGGATGGCCAGGCAAACAAGTATCCCCGCCAAAACAACCTTCGTAAAATTATCGTTCATATGTAACTCCCCTCAGAAAATTCTTTCATCCGGCTCGGAGCGCCATTCGTTCACCGGCAGTGTCACAAGGCGCAGCCCCACGAGCGCCAGCGAGCCGCGCCGGGCAGCGCGTAAAATCGAGCGCCAGCGAGATTTATGCCGCGGCGGACGGGGCCCCCGCGCGGCCTGCCGCGTGGGGAAATTAAGAACACATGTCGATGATGGCCTGCGTATACATCTTAGCGCTGAGTATCAGATCGTTCCGGCTGATGAATTCGTCGGCGCCGTGGAGGCGGTTGTCGACGCCGGGGAACGAGGGGCCGAAGGCGACGCCACCGTCGATATCGTGGACGTATGTCTGGCCGCCCAGGGAGATGCATTCGCCCTTATTGCCGGTGTAATCCTCGTACACCTTCAACAGTGTCTGCACCAGGGGGCTCTCGGCCGGGGTATGGTGGCAGGGCGTTTTTTGGATGTCGGAGACGGTAAAGCCGGCGCCGGTGAGGGCGCGGACGGTGACGTCGTACAGATTCTCTTCCGTGGCGCACTTGGGCGAGCGGCAGTCGAAATTGGCGGTAAAGCCCGTGGGACCCAGGGACAGAACGCCGAAATTGAGCGTCAGGGGGCCGGAAATATCGTCCCGCATCGCGATGCCCAGGGTCTCCCCCGCCGTGTCGCCGTGCGGAAAAAGCTCCGCGAGCTTCTTGATGCATGTAAGGGCGGGACAATTGTGGAGCGGCAGCTCGGAGAGCACCGCCAGCAGCGCCGTCTGGGCATTGAGTCCCTCCTGCGGCATCATGGCATGGGAGGCCACGCCGCTGGCTGTGATTTTCACGCCGTCATGAAAAGCGGCGGCGGAAATGGACGTATGGAATTTTGACGCGTACTCGAAGCAGCGCGCCTGGACGTACGCCAGCGGCAGGCCCTCGACAACGGCCTCGGCGTGATTCGGCACCACGTTGGCCGTGGCGCCGCCGGTGACGGACACGACGCAGGGCGTAGCAGAGCTCTCCGCCCACGCGGCGCCGAAGGTCGGCACAAAGCGGCCCTTTTCCAGATTGACAACCGGATAGTCGGCGTCCGGCGTAAAGACGCTGGGCGGCATTTTATTTGTTTTCCTGTAAAAGGCCAGATCGTCATGGCCTGTCTCCTCAGCGGAGCCGAGGATGAGCCGGCAACCCTTGGTGAGCTCCGGCGCCAGCGCCCGGGCGGCCTCCAGCGCGTGGATGGCGGCGACGGCCGGCCCCTTGTCGTCGATGACGCCGCGCCCGTACAGGGCGCCGCCCCGCTCCTGGAGCGTGAAGGGGTCGGAGGTCCAGCTCTCGCCGACCGTGACCGTGTCCAGATGCGCGAGAATCCCCAGCGTAGGCTCCTGCCCGTTTAAATCCGCCGTGACGACGTGGTTTTCAAAATTGACCGGCTTGAAGCCCTTTTCCTCCAGAATACGCCCGGCCGCGGCCAGCGCCGCCGCCGGCCCTTCTCCGTACGGCTTGCCGGGGAGCGCCTCTCCCCTGACGCTGTTGACCGCGATCAGCGTGCCGAGATCGCGCACCAGCGCGTCGGCGTGGCTGTCAAACCACGCGTCAATTTCAGCGCGCAGGTTCTCTTTATTTTTCATCGTAGACCGCCTTGATGCCCTTGTACGTCATGTAGCAGTCCAGCTTTGACGTCACCTCATAGGGCGCGTGCATCGACAGCACCGGCACGCCGGCGTCAATGGTGTCGATATTCCGGTTGGCCATATATTTGGCGATGGTGCCGCCGCCGCCCTGATCGACCTTACCCAGCTCCGACATCTGCCAGACGACGCCTTTGTCACCGAAGAGCTTGCGGAGCCTGGCGACGATCTCCGCCGAGGCGTCGGACGAGCCGGACTTGCCGCGGGCGCCGGTATATTTCAGGATGCCCATGCCGTAGTTGAACTTCGCTGCGTTGCGTTTTTCGGACACGTCCGGAAAATTGGGATCGAAGGCGTTGCAGACGTCGGCCGACAGGCAGAAGGAGTTTTCAAAGCAGTGCCGGAGCTTTACGTTTTGGGTATCGCAGAGGTCTTCCATAAAATTCTCGAAGACGGCCGACTGCATGCCGGAGACGCCGTCGGAACCGACCTCCTCCTTGTCGGCGAGGACGCAGACCGCCGTCTTTTCCGGCGTCCCGATATCCAGGAGGGCGCGGAGCGCCGCGTAGGCGCAGGAACGGTCGTCCTGCCCGTAGGCGCCGATCATGGTTCGGTCAAACCCGATATCCCTGGCGCCGGCCGCGGGGACGGCCTCCAGCTCGGCGGAGAGGAAATCCTCCTCCACGATGCCGTATTTTTCGTTGAGTATCTGCAGGATCGTGTGCTTGACGCGATCGGTATCCTTCTCGCCGCCCGTGGGCCGGCTGCCGATCAGGATATTCAGGTTCTCCCCCGAGAACGCCTCGCCGAGGGTCTTTTTGGCCTGGTCCTTGTCCAGATGGGGCAGAAGGTCCGTGATCATAAAGATAGGATCGCCCGGCGCCTCGCCGATCACGACGTCCACGCAGGTGCCGTCCTTTTTGACGGCGATGCCGTGCAGGCTCAAAGGCAGCGTCACCCACTGGTACTTCTTGATGCCGCCGTAATAATGCGTTTTGAAAAACGCCAGCTCGCCGTCCTCGTAAAGCGGATTCTGCTTGAGGTCCAGGCGCGGGGAATCCACGTGCGCACCCGCGATATTGACGCCGCCGGAGAGCGGCGTTTTGCCGATGACGGCCAGCATGAGCGCCTTTCCGTGGACAATTTTGTAGATTTTTTTGCCGGGAGCGAGCTGCGCCCCGCGCTCATACGGAACGAAGCCGGCGCTTTCGGCCAGGCTTATGGCCTTGTTGACGGATTCGCGCTCCGTCTTGGCACTATCGAGAAAGCCCTTGTAATCCTCGCAGTAAGCGTTTATCTGCGCTTTCTCTTCCTCAGAAATCGTATCATAGGCATTTTTTCTTGTGTAAAACAGTTCATCACGATCAGGCACGATGCATTCCTCCTAATATTCCCATAAAAAAAACTTTGCATTTGGCTTCAAATTCTTCCACAGTGTCACAATCACTGATCAGCACATAGTCGCAATTTTCGTAAAAAAAGAGTTCCGGCTTCTGAGCGCCGACACGCAGGCGCGCGTACTCCTCGCTGACGCTGTCACGGGCCATGATGCGCCGCACACGGGTCTCCTCCGGCGCCGTCACGCCAACGACGAGGCCGCACAGCGCGGCGAGCCCGCTCTCGACGAGGGCGATGGCGTCAACGGCGGCCAGGGCGCCGCCCTTGTCCTCGTACTCCTTTAACCGGCGGTCCACTTCCACCTTGACAAACTTGTGGGTGATCTCGTTCAGCGTTTCCAGCGCCGCCGCTTCCGAAAAAACAATCTTTCCCAGCGCCTTACGGTCCAGCGTATCGCCCGTCACGACGCCTTCGAAATTGGCGCCGATCTCCCGGAGCATATCGTCGTTTCCCGACAGTAATTCATGGTACACCGCGTCGCAGTCGATAATCAGCGCACCGAGAGACCGGAGCGCGTGCAGCGCCGACGTTTTGCCGCCGCCGGACGGGCCCGTGATACCTATTATAATCATAATGCCTCCACAATATAATAGCGGCGGCGCCTCAGCCTTCCGGGCGGGCGCTCAGCGCAGCTTCGATCGCCGCGCGCGCAAGACCGCCCTGCCGCAGGATCTTCGGCGGGCCGTCGGCCAGGTCGACGATGGTGGACTCGATCCCGACGGTGCACTGTCCGCCGTCGACGGCACAAGCGATTTTGCCGTTAAAAACCTTCAGGACGTCGTCCACGTTTTTGGGGCTTGGCGCGCCGGAGAGATTGGCCGACGGCGCGGCCAGCGGCACGCCGGCAAGCCTGATGAGCTCAAGAGTCTTTTGATGGTCGGGACAGCGAACGCCGACAGTGGCCCCGCCCGCCGTGACGATATCGGGCACGTTGTCCCGCTTTTTCAGGACCATAGTGAGGGGCCCCGGCCAGAAGCGCCCGGCGAGGGCATAGGCGGCGTCCGGGATATCGGCGCAGAATTTTTCCACGTCCGCCATCCCGGTGACGAGAAGGCTGATGGGCTTTGTCTCCGGTCTGTTCTTGACGTCGTAAATCCTCTGGACGGCAGCGCCGTCCAGCCCGTTGGCCGCCAGGCCGTACACCGTTTCCGTGGGCACGGCCACAAGCCCGCCGCCCCGGATGATCTCCGCGGCGGGCGCCATATCGCTGTCGGTGATAAGTAAGGTTTTCAAGGCTTTCTCCTTGTCAGCGCGTCGGAAGGACGTGTATTTTACGAAGTTTGGATCGACGGCAGGCCGAGTCGTCCCGCCGGCTACGGGTCCTTTGTGAATTTCTTACCGCGCGTAGGACGCCGAAGCCGGCGTCCCCTACGGGATGCAGGACGACGGGCGATTGATAATCGCCCCTACGTGAGCCCGGAAGATGCTGCGGCGCGACATAAGGAAAATTCTCAGTCCGCTGCGACGCCAACTCCCTTGAAAAGGGAGCCTCACCCGGAATCCGGGGCGAAGCCTCGAAAGGGGTATGGGGCGAAGCCCCATAAAAAGGGGTCATAGGGCGCAGCCTAGCGAGCGCCAGCGAGCCGCGCCGAAGTCGGCGCGTAAAATCGAGCGTCAGCGAGATTTATGCCGAGGCGGAATTCATTTCCGCCCGGCAGATTAAATCATCAGGGGTCCCCCGCGCGGCCTGCCGCGTGGGGAAATTGGGTGGGCTATTCGGCTTGGTTTTTGAGCTTTTCCGTCTGGTCGGCGATGATGAGAGCGTCGATGACCTCGTCGAGGTCGCCGTTCATGACCTGCTCGAGCTTGTAGAGGGTCAGGCCGATGCGGTGGTCCGTCAGGCGGCCCTGTGGAAAATTGTAGGTGCGGATGCGCTCGGAGCGGTCGCCGGTGCCGACTTGGCTTTTACGCTCGGCCGCCTGGGCGTCGCACTGCTTGCGCTGCTCCTCCTCGTACAGGCGCGAGACGAGAATCTTCATCGCGCGATCCTTGTTCTTGTGCTGACTGCGCTCGTCCTGACATTCGACGACGGTGCCCGTGGGCAGGTGCGTGATGCGGATGGCCGACTCGGTCTTGTTGACGTGCTGGCCGCCGGCGCCGGACGAGCGGAAGGTGTCGATCTGCAGGTCGTTGGGGTTGATCTCGAAGTCCAGCTCCTCCATCTCCGGCAGGACGGCGACGGTAACGGTGCTCGTGTGGATGCGCCCCGAGGACTCCGTATCCGGCACGCGCTGGACGCGGTGAACGCCGCTTTCGTACTTGAGGCGCGAATACGCGCCCTCGCCGACGATAATGAAGCTGACCTCCTTGATGCCGCCGAGCTCCGTCTCATTCAGATTGGCAAGCTCCGTCTTCCAGCGCTTGGAGTCGGCATACATCGAATACATGCGGTAGAGGCTGTTGGCAAACAGCGCGGCCTCCTCCCCCCCGGCGCCGCCCCTGATCTCAACGATGACGTTCTTGGAGTCGTTGGGGTCGCAGGGCAGCAGGAGAATCCTGATCTCCTCCTCGATGCGCTCCATGTCGCAGCGGGCCCTGTCGAACTCCTCCTGCGCCACTTCCTTGAATTCCGGCTCGCACATCAGGGCGCAGGCGTCCTCCATATCCTTCTGTGCTTTCTTGTAGCGGCGGTATGCCTCGACGACCCGGCCCAGCTCCTTCTGCTCCCGGGCAAGCCTTGCATAGAGCGCCGGGTCGGAATAGACATTCGGGTCCTGCATCCGCGTTTCAAGGTCGACGTACTTTTCTTCTATTTCAACAAGCCTGTCGAGCATAAAATCTTCCTTTGTCAATAGTGTCGTATTATGAAATCTGATGGAAATATTATCACACAGACGTGAAATTGTAAACACCGTCCAATGACGCGCAATAACGCAAAAGCAGCGGAACGCGTCCGCTGCCTTCGGATTATTTCGGTATGTACGCGCAGTACTTTTTATCGGACTCCATAATATGCCCGATGAGCCACTCCATCAGAAACGGCATGATCGTCTGCCCCAGGAGGGCCCTGTCCCTTTTGTAGTCCGCCTCGAAGCCGATGACCTTCCGCACAAAGCGGGCGTGCTGCTCCTTATGCGCCTTTAAGCCGGGATATTTAATGAACAGCATGTACGACTCCTCCCTGCTGAAATGCTCTATGGCGTAATTTTTCATCCCGTTCAGCAGGTTCAGGAGGACCTTGTCGCTTTCCCCGGCATCGAGCGCCTCGGCGAGCTTGTTGATCATGCCGACAAGCCGGCGGTGGTCGCTGTCCAGCGCCTCAACGCCGACGCTGATAGATTCGTCCCATTTGACCGGTTCCATTGACGTCACCTTTTTTCTGGCCGCGGTTATTCATCGACACAAATCGCGGATATTTATCTTTATTTATATAATAGAGTGCCGCGTGCCGCGTTGTCAACTCCGCAAACGGACAACGCGCCCCGCACCTGCCTGACGCAGATGCGGGGCGCTCGTATATTTTCAGGATTACGCCGCGGCCCTGTTTATATAATGAGACGGCGGTTGGGCGCGTTCTTCACTTCCCGCTTGAGGGCCATCAGGCGCTGGGGCTGGGCCAGGGGCTGGAAGCCGCAGTTGGCGTAGAGGCCGTGGGCGTCCCGTGTTGAAAGCAGCCACTGGTAAACGTCCTTCAAGCTCTCGTGATCTAAAATATAATTGACGAGGCTCTGCCCGATGCCCTGATTTCTGTACCGCTCGTCCACATAAACGTCCATGATGTAAGCGAACCTGGTTTTGTCGGAAACGGCTCTCGCGTAGCCGATCTGCTCGTCCTCCACAAACGCCCCGACGACGAGCGCGGAATTGGAGGCGCCCCGCATGACCTCATCCTGCCCGATGTCCTCGGACCAGTATGCCTTTGCCAGCATATCCGTCACCTTTGTGAAATCCATTTTTTCATAACCGTCGCAGATATGTACCATATAATATTTCCCCCATTAGATTAACATTCCCCGCAGTTATACATTATATCTCAACGCGCCGGTGTTTGTACAGTGATTTATAGCAAAAAGCACAAATTAACGTGTTTTGGCAATTCTTTAACAAAGTTCATGCAGTTGGCGATAAAGTCCGCAAAAAATCCGGCAATATCCGCCCCAAGCGCGGCAAATTCCGCGCGGGATATACCCCCCGCAAAGCACAACCCCGCATCCGTCCTGCGCGGATGCGGGGCTACCTCGCCTGTTCATCTGTCAATAAATTCGTCCGCCTTTCTCCCTGGGAACCTCCGAAACCCTGGTCATACATTTCCTTTGCAGCTGGCGCGCACGCAGGCTCCCGAAGGATGCCGGCGGATATTATTCCGCCGTTTTGCGCGTTTGGACATTGTGTCCCCTCTGCCGTAAATATCTGCCGGGCTCAAAAGCTCACCGGAAAATTCCACCCGAAAGGGCTCGCCCTGTTGGGCCGGCTGCGTAGAACATTGGAATCACCCTTTCTGTCTATAATATACTACACTCACTCCTGTTTGTCAATATCATTTATATATATTTCACAGACATGCTCGACCTGTCCGACGGCTGTACTTGTCCGGGAAAGGAAATGATGATACCATCGGAAGGACAATTTTCCGGAAAGGAAATATGGTAAATGATCAAGATTTCAAACCTGAGAATCCCGGCGTCCGTCGGCGCGGACGGGCTGGCGGCTTTTGCCGCGGACGCCCTCGGCGTCAGCGCCGGCGATATCAAAGCGCTCACAATCCTGAAACGCTCCGTGGATGCCCGGCGCAAAAACGACGTCCGCTTCGTCTATACGCTGGCGCTGTCGGCGGCGGCTGAGGAAAAAATCCTAAAGGAGAACAGCGGCCTTGCCGCCCCGTATACCCCGCCCGAGACGTATGCGTTCCCGTTTGTCGGGCTCGGCGCCGGAGCAAGGCCCGTTGTGGCGGGGCTGGGTCCGGCCGGCCTGTTTGCCGCCCTGTGCCTGGCGGAAGCAGGCCTTGCGCCGGTCGTCCTCGAGCGCGGGAAGCCCGTGGAGGAGCGCGCACGGGACGTCGAGCGCTTCTGGCAAACGGGCGCGCTGGACGAGGACTCGAACGTCCAGTTCGGCGAGGGCGGCGCGGGGACCTTCTCGGACGGCAAGCTGACCACGGGGATCGGCGACGAGCGCATCTCCTACGTGCTGCGGCGGTTCGTGGAGTTCGGTGCGCCGGAGGATATCTTATATCTGGCACAGCCGCACATCGGTACCGACAGGCTGCGGCGCGTCGTGGCCAACCTGCGCGCGCACCTTTTGACGCTGGGCTGCGACATCCGCTTCGGGCACCGGCTCGCCGGGCTAAGCTTTGACGGCGGCAGTCTCCGGTCGGCGGAGGTCGAGACCGGCGGCGAAGCGTATCAGCTGGAGGCCCCGCACCTGATCCTGGCGCCGGGGAACAGCGCGCGCGACACATTTGAAATGCTGGAGCTCGCCGGCGTCCGGCTGTCGGCAAAGAACTTCTCCGTCGGCGTGCGCATCGAGCACCTGCAGAAGGATATCGACCTGGCCCAGTACCGTCAGGCGGCCACGCTGGGCACGCTGCCCGCCGCCGACTACAAGCTCGCCGTCCACCTCAAGGGCGGCCGGGCGGTCTACACCTTCTGCGTGTGCCCGGGCGGGGCCGTGATCGCCTCGGCCAGCGGCACCGGCCAGGTGGTGACGAACGGCATGAGCGAATACGCCCGAGACGGGGTCAATTGCAACGGCGGCCTGCTCGTCAGCGTCACGCCCGATGATTTCGGTGCGTCTCCCCTTTCCGGTGTACGCTTTCAAGAGGCGCTGGAACGGGCGGCGTTCACCCACGGCGGCGGCGATTACCGCGCGCCGGCACAGCTTGCCGGAGATTTTCTGGCCAGGCGGCCGTCCAGGTCCTGCGGCACCGTCACGCCCACGTACAGGCCGGGCGTCCGCTGGTGCAATCTCTGGGATGTGCTGCCGCACTTCGTCTGCCAGGCGCTGGCCGAAGCGCTGCCCGCGCTCGACAAAAGCGTCCGCGGCTTTGCGCACCCCGACGCCGTGCTGACGGCCGTGGAGACGAGAAGCTCCTCCCCCGTCCGCATCGACAGGGACGGCTATCAGGCGGCCGGGCTCAAAGGCCTCTACCCCTGCGGCGAAGGCGCCGGCTATGCCGGGGGCATCATGTCCGCCGCCGTCGACGGTATTCGCACCGCCGAGGCATTATGTGCACGTATCCGATAGATAACGATTAATTGCCGCAACAACCGTGCCAGGGCCTCATTCAAGTTTAATTTTTTCGCCATCAATTTAGTTAATTTTTTAACATGAATATATTGATTTTTCAAAAAATGCAGTTTAGTATATTCAGTGTTGAATAATTCATCTGTTGCTTTGCGGGCAAAATCATTGTCAGAGGGTGAAAAAATGAAAACGACGGTAAATCACGTTTCCGGCTGCACCGGCACGGAGGAGGAACTGCTGCAGCGTGTCCGGCAGCTCGCGTCAGGCTACAAGGACAAGGAAGGGAGCCTCATACAGGTCCTGCATATGGTCCAGAGTGTGTACGGATATCTCCCGCTCACCGTCCAGCAGATCGTCGCCGAGGAGCTGGGGCTGCCGCTGTCCACCGTAGCGGGCGTCGTGAGCTTCTATTCTTTTTTTGCCACCACGCCGCGGGGCCGCCACACCATCCGCGTCTGTATGGGCACGGCCTGTTATGTCAGGGGCGGCGTGAGCATCGTCGAGTCGCTGGAAAAGCAGCTCGGCATTCAGGCGGGCGGCACAACGGCCGACGGCGTCTTCACCTTTGAAATTGCCCGATGCATCGGCTCCTGCGGCCTGGCGCCGGCGATGACGATCGACGACACGGTATATCCCGAGGTCAAGGCCGCCGATCTCCCAAGCATCCTTGAGCCGTGGTACTGCGGCGGAAAGTGAGAGGAGTGACGCACGATGCGCAATGCGATTATCAAAAGCCCGAGCGATCTTGCGGCCCTTCGCGATGCCATCCGTACTCAAGCCTCTACATATAAATTCACCGTTTACATCTGCGGCGGCGCCGGCTGCGTCTCGTCGCGCTGCGACAAGGTGGCCGAAGCCCTCAGGGCGGCCGTAGACAGCGCGGGGCTTTCTAACGACGTCCGGCTCGTCGTCACCGGCTGCATCGGGCTGTGCGCCCACGGGCCGTGCATGGTGGTGGACCCCGACGGCGTCTTCTACGGCGACCTCACCCCCGAAAAGGCATGGTCCATCGCCGACAGGCACCTGAGGGGCGGCGAGCTCGTACAGGAGCTCTGCTATTTCGACACCGACAGGGGCGAATACCTCCCCTACATGAAGGATATCGGCTTTTTCTCCGAGCAGGTGAAAATCGCCCTGCGCAACTGCGGCAGGGTCGACTTTTCCTCCCTGGAGGACGTCGTCGCCCACGACGGCTATTTCGCCTTGGCCAAGGTTCTCACGGACCTGGGCCGCGAGAGGACGGCGCAGGAGCTCATCGACGCCGGGCTGCGCGGCCGCGGCGGCGCCGGCTTCCCCACGGGCGTCAAGTGGCAGTCGGGCATGAACCAGCCGGGGGATCAGAAATACATCATCTGCAACGCCGACGAGGGCGACCCCGGCGCGTTCATGGACAGGAGCGTCCTGGAGGGCGATCCCCACAGCGTCATCGAGGCGCTGGCCATCGGCGGCTACGTCATCGGGGCGAACAAGGGCTACGTTTACGTCCGCGCGGAATATCCGCTGGCGGTGGACCGCCTCGGCAAGGCGCTTGACGACGCGCGCGCGGCCGGTCTCCTGGGCAGCGACATTCTCGGTGCAGGCTTTGACTTTGATATCGAGATCCGCATCGGCGCCGGCGCTTTCGTCTGCGGCGAGGAAACCGCGCTGATCAATTCCATCGAGGGCAAGCGCGGCGAGCCGCGGCAGAAGCCCCCCTTCCCCTTCCAGTCGGGGCTCTGGGGCTGTCCGACCATCATCAACAACGTGGAGACCCTCGCCAACGTCCCCGCCATCATTTTAAACGGCGCCGGGTGGTTTGCCTCCTACGGGGTCGGGAAAAGCCGGGGCACAAAGGTTTTCGCCCTGGCCGGCGATATCGTCAATTCCGGCATCATTGAGATACCCATGGGCATGACGCTCCGGACCATCATCTTCGGTATGGGCGGGGGCATGAAGGGCGGCAGGGCTTTCAAGGCTGTCCAGTCAGGCGGCCCCTCCGGCGGCTGCCTGACTGTTGCGCACCTGGACGTCTCCGTGGACTACGAGAGCCTGTCGGCCATGGGAGCGATCATGGGCTCGGGCGGCCTCATCGCCATGGACGAGAACACCTGTCTGGTGGACACGGCCAGGTTCTTCATGGAATTCGTCCAGGACGAGAGCTGCGGGCACTGCGTTCCGTGCCGCAGCGGCACAAAGCGCATGCTGGAGCTGCTTTTGAAAATCACGTCCGGGCGCGGCGCGCCGGAGGACCTGGAGGAGCTGCAGGAGCTGGCCGTCATCGTCGGCCAGACGGCGATGTGCGGCCTGGGTCAGACGGCGCCGAACCCCGTTTTGACAACGCTCAGATACTTTAAGGACGAATATCTTGCCCACGTCGTCGACAAGCAGTGCCCGGCGCACGTCTGCAAAGCGCTGAGAATCTACGCCATCGACCCGGACAAATGCCGGGGCTGCGCGGCCTGCGCCGCGAAATGTCCCGCCGGCGCGATTTCCGGCGTTATCCGGCAGCCCCATTCGATAAATACCGACAAGTGCGTCAAGTGCGGCGTCTGCAGCGACGCCTGCAAGTTTGACGCGGTTGTCTGTTAAGGGAGGGCGCGACGATGCTGGAACTGACGATTAACGGGAAACCCGTATCCGCGCCCGAGGGCGTAACGCTCCTCCAGTGCGCCAAGCTCGCCGGCGTCAAGATTCCGACGCTGTGCAGCCTCCCCGGCATCCACACCAACGGCTCCTGCCGTATCTGCGTTGTGGAGGTGGAGGGGCAAAAAAACCTGATGGCCTCCTGCATCGTCAAGGCGCAGAACGGCATGGTGGTGAAAACGAACTCGGAAAGGGTCCGGAAAGCCAGAAAAATTCTGTACGATCTCGTCATATCCAGCCACCCGAAGGACTGCATGAGCTGCGGGCGCAACCAAAGCTGCGAGCTGCAGGAGCTGGGCTATACGCTGGATATCAGCACGGCAAGAATTCCCAACAAATCGACGAGGGCACCTATCGATATATCCCCCGCGATCACCCGGGACCCGTCCAAATGCATCCTCTGCCGCCGCTGCGTGACGGCCTGCAACGATATTCAGGGCGTCGGTGCCATCGGCAGCCAGAACAGGGGCTTTGAAACGACGATTTCCCCCGCCATGGACCTGCCGCTTCTGGGCGTCAACTGCGCCATGTGCGGCCAATGCTCCGCCGTCTGCCCCACGGGCGCCATCGTCGAAACAGACCATATCGGCAGGGTCTGGGCGGCGCTGAGCAATCCGTCGAAGCGCGTGGCCGTTCAGGTCGCGCCGGCTGTGCGCGCCGCGCTGGGCGAGGAATTCGGTATGGAGGCCGGCACCCGCGTCACCGGCAGGCTGGCGTCGGCGCTCCGCGAGCTGGGCTTTGACGACGTCTTCGACACAAATTTCGCCGCCGACCTCACCATCATGGAGGAGGGCGCCGAGCTCCTGCGCCGTCTGCAGGCGGCCCTGACCGGGGAGGGCGCCGTTCTCCCGATGCTCACGAGCTGCTCCCCGGGCTGGATCAAGCACATCGAGCACGCCTTTCCGGGCCAGCTGGACCATCTGTCCACCTGCAAAAGCCCCCACATGATGCTGGGCGCGCTCATCAAGAGCTGCTACGCCGAAAAGCTCGGCGCCGAGGCGAAGGATTTCTTCGTCGTCTCCGTCATGCCGTGTACGGCGAAAAAGTACGAGATCCAGCGGCCCGAAATGCAAAATAACGGGTATCCAAACGTGGACGCCGTCATCACCACGCGGGAGCTGGGGCGCATGATCAAATCGGCGGGTATCGACTTTGCCGGCCTCCAGGAGAGCGATTTTGACGCACCCTTGGGCTTTTCCACCGGGGCCGCCGACATCTTCGGCGTTACCGGCGGCGTCATGGAGGCGGCGCTCCGCACCGTTTACGAGCTGGCCACAGGCCGGGAGCTCCCCTCCGACAACCTGCACCTGACGCCGATTATGGGCCTTGACAGCATCAAGGAAGCGGCGCTGAAATTTGAAGACGTCAAGCCGGAATACGGATTCCTGGAGGGCGTGACAGCCCGCGTGGCCGTGGCCAGCGGCCTCAAAAACGCCGACGTGCTCATGCACCAGGTCGAAGACGGCGCAAGCCCCTATCATTTTATCGAGATCATGGGCTGCCCCTCCGGCTGTATTAACGGCGGCGGTCAGCCGCGTATGGCCGGCAAGCCGGAGGATTACAAGGTCCGCCGCATGAAAGCCATCTACGCCGAGGACGAGAGCAAAGCGCTCCGCAAATCCCACGAAAACCCCGACGTCCTGGCCCTTTATAAGGATTACCTCGGCGAGCCCGGCGGCCACGTGTCCCACCGGCTCCTGCACACGACGTACACAGAGCGCGGCAACTTCAATGAGCTGATCGCGACATAGCGGAACACTCCCTCCGGCATAGGCCGGAGGGAGTGTTCGATGCGCACCTGTGAAACGAGACGCCGCGGCGGCGCCCCAGCGGGGGCGAGCTAAAATATCTGTACGCGGATGCACTCCGTGCCGTCGAGGTCGACGTCGCTGAAGGTCATGGTGATGCCGTAGGCCGCATTGATGTAATAGGTGATGATCTGGCCGTTTTCGATGGCGTAGCCATAGAACTGGAAGCAGTTGTCATCCAGGAGGCCGGCGTACCCGTTAAGCGCGTCCTCGATCGTTTTGGACAGGTCGCTCACCTTGTAGTAGTAGGTGGTGCCGAACTCGTCGTCCTGATAAACGGGAGCGCCGGCATAGGCGCCGAAATCCGGCACCGGGTAGTGCTCGGCGTAATACTTCGTATCGGGCAGGATCGATTTCAGCGTGACGAGCTTTGTGGCGCCGAAATCCTTGAGCGTGGCGATTGGCAGGGCGAGATTGATGTTCTGGGCGCCGCTGGCCGTCGCCGTTGTGACGCCGATAACCTTGCCGGAACGGTTCAGCAAGGCGCCGCCGCTGCTGCCGGAGGAGATCGCCGCCGTGGTTTGTATGTAGTTCCGGCCTTCCACATCCCGCGAAGCACTGGAGATGATGCCGGTAGAAATGGTGTTTTTAAAGCCCAGCGGGCTGCCGATGGCGTAGACGTCGTCTCCTGTGACCGGCGCGCCGGAATCCTCCGTCTGCAGATATGGGAAGCCGCCGCCGTCGACCTTGATGAGCGCCAGGTCCTTCTCCTTGCTGTAATCGTACACGCCGGCAACGTCGTACTCCTTGCCGTCGGCCGTGGTGACGACGGCGCTGGCCGCGCCGTTGATGACGTGGAAATTGGTGACGGCCAGTCCGTTCTCGTCAATAAAGAAGCCGCTGCCCGTTTTGATGGCGGTGCCTTTGATATCGAACAGCTTTATGAAGAAGACGGCCGGCGCGCATTTTTCGAAAATCTGCGTTGTTGTCAGGTCAAGGCGCAGCGTCACGCTCTGCCGGAAGGAGGCGTTTGCCATGCGCGTGACGATGGCGGCGACTTCGGCCCTGGTGATATCGTTGTTCGGCAGGAAATGCCCCTGAGCGTCGCTGCCGACGAGGACGCCGGCTCTGTACAGCGTATAGACGGCCGGCGCGTAGGTGTAGCTGAACGGCACATCGGGGATGGCGTTATCCTCGACGCTGTTTTTCACAGTCAGCGCCTCCTCTGGAAGTGCCTTGGCAAGGATCTGCGCGAAGTCCGACCGCGTCGCCTGCGCGTTGTAATCGGCATAATCTTCGGAGATGATGCCGTTTTTCAGAGCGTAATCCGCATAGGGCCTGTACCACGGCACGGAGGCTGTAAAGTCCGCCCTGCCCGTCGTGTAAACGCTGTGCAGGCAGGCGGCCAGCTTGACGGCCTCGGCGATTGTCAGATGCTCGCCGGGCGCATAGGTCGACGTCGTCGTGCCGTCGATCAGGCCGTACTCGAAGCCAGCCTGAACGTACGGCGTGTACCATTGGGAGGACGCCACGTCTGTAAACAGCCCGCTTTGATATGTATTGACCCTGACGAAGTTGCCGAGCCCCCCGGACGCGAGAGCGGCGGCTGGCAGGACCCCGATTGCCAGGATGAGGACGAGCAGAACAGATGCGATGCGCTTTTTCATGGTAAGCCTCCAAATTGATGACGTGACCGAACGCCTGCGGCGTCAAAGCCCAGTTTTAGGAAAATTCTTAATCCCGCCTTATTATACTTTATATGCCACGGATAACACAATAATAACAGCACATCTTTCCATTATTTTATTCTTTTCTGTCGATAAACGAAAATTTTTATCAGCGGGGCCAGCCGAATGTTCACAATTTATTCATAAAGCGCGTCAAAAATTGCGATAAAATTATAAAAATCAGGTGTAAAATGGCTCGGATATCGCATCGACAGAGAAAGGGCTCAGGCCGGTGGAAGACAGATTGAACTTGAACAATGGCGGCGGCTTCCGGCGGATGTTCGCCGGCTTTTCGGCGTATATCTGGCTTTTTGCCGGATTATTTATTTTTTACCTCATTTTCTCCCCGCTTGTGACCCTCAGCGGAAACAGCGGCGCGCTGGCCCAGGCGTCGGCGCCATATGACGGCGACCCCAAGGTCATGCTGGCGATGGCGCTTTTGCTGCTGGCTCTCCTCGCCGCCGCCGTGTACCTCCTCGCGACGCGGCGCCTGACGGCGGGCCGGCTCACCGCCCTGGCGATCGCGGCCGGCTTTGTCCTGCGCTTCGGCTATATGCTGTACACGCCGTTTTATATCCGGGGCCACGACGTTTTATCATACGGCGGCTACGGCCACCTGGACTATATCTACCGGCTCTTCAGGCTGGAGGGCCTGCCGGATTCCTACGGCGGGCAGTTTTATCATCCGCCGCTGGCGCACATCGCGGACGCGGCCGTCGCCAAAATCTACGCGCTTCTCACCGGCGCGACGGACCTGGACACGATATTCGAGTCGTCGAAGCTCGTGCCCTGCTTTGCCTCCAGCGCCCTGCTTGTGATGAGCGGCCGACTGCTGGACGCGCTGGACTTTTCGCCGCGGGCCAGGGCGGTCGCTCTTATCGTCATCGCCTTTCACCCCACGTTTATCCTCCTGTCCGCCAGCATCAATAACGACATGCTGATGGTGTTCTTCTTCATGGCGGCGTTTTTATATACCGTCCGCTGGTATAAAAACCCCTGTTACAAGAACATTATCCTCCTGGCGCTCTGCATCGGCGGCGCGATGAGCACGAAGTTTTCCGGTTCGCTGATCGCCGTTTTTACAGCGCTGATCTTTATTCTCGGCCTGGCGCGCCACCTGCGCGAGGGGAAATCGTGGAACATTTTCGGCCAGTTCGCCGTCTTTGGTGTGATCTGCATTCCGCTGGGTCTGTGGTACCAGATACGCAATCTGATGCTGTTCGGGCAGCCGCTGGGCTTCGTAGCCAGAATATCCGCGACAAGCGCGCTCTACGTTGGGGACAGGACGGCCGCCGAGCGTTTTCTGACGTTCTCGGTGCCCAATATGCTGCAAAATCCCTACTGCAGCCCCTTCGACGATTTCAGGCTGTGGGAGTACACCGTCCGGTGCGCGCTCTTCGGGGAGTTCGCCTTCTCGCCGAAGCACGACGCTGCGGCCGCTGTCATGATCATCGCCAGCGTTGTTCTGATTATCCTGTCGCTGGCCGCTGTGGTCTGGTTTTTGTTTTTCGACAGACGGAAAAATCGCCTGGCCGTGCTGGGCTTTACCGCGGTATGGGCGCTTTTGATGGTGTCCTTTGTGTATTTCAACATTAAATACCCCTTCGGCTGCACCATGGATTTCCGCTACATCGTCCCGACGGTGATCACCGGGGCCGCGTTTCTAGGGCTCTTGTCGGACAAGCTCGCGGGCGGCAGGGGCCGAAAGGCGCTCTTCGGCGCCTTCTGTGCCGTTCTGGCCGTATTCTGCGTGTCCTCCGCCGTCTTTTATGTCATATAGGTGGTTCATTCAGCATGGATAAAATCAAAAACCTCAGGCCGCTGCTCCTCGAATTCATCCGGTACTGCGTCGTCGGCGGTGCGGCGTTTCTGGTCGACGCCGGCATACTGGCGCTCTTCAATCAGGTGATTCTGCCGGAGCTCGGCGGTTACAGGCTCTATATCGCCACGGCCATCGGCTTTCTGGCCGGGCTCGTATTCAATTACATTTTTTCGCTGCTCTTCGTATTCAGCGCCGCGAAAAACGGCAGGGTTGGGCGCTCGGTGGGCGCGTTTGCGATATTCGCCGTTGTCGGCGGCATCGGCCTGGGCCTGACGGAGCTGGGCATGTATATCGGCGTATCCCGCCTGGGGCTGCATTACATGCTCGTCAAGGTCGTGGTCACGGCCGTTGTGCTCATGTGGAATTATCTCGGCAGAAAAATACTTATTTTTAAATAGGAGACAAGGAAATGGCAGACAAGACGGCGATCATCATCGGCGCCGGCCCCGCGGGGCTCACCGCCGCGTACAAGCTGCTCACCGACACGGATATCAAGCCGATCGTGCTGGAGGAGACCGGCTTTATCGGCGGCATCTCCCGCACGGCGGAATACCATGGCAACAGGATGGACCTTGGCGGCCACCGTTTTTTCTCAAAAAACGAGGAGATCATGAACCTCTGGCGGGAGATTATGCCCCTCCAGGGCACGCCGGCCAGGGACGATACCCTGCTGGACCGGAAGAAGCCCCTGGCCCCCGGCGGGCCGGACCCCGAGAAAACCGACCGCGTCATGCTCGTACGAAACAGGGTCTCGCGGATATTCTATCTCCGCAAATTCTTCGATTACCCCATCTCTTTAAAGGCGCAGACGTTTATCAACATGGGCTTTTCCCGTACCATGATGGCCGGCTTCGGCTATATGCGCTCGGCGATATTCAAGCGGAAGGAAGAGTCGCTGGGGGACTTTTACATCAACAGGTTCGGCAAGCCGCTGTACGAGATGTTTTTTGAGGATTACACCGAAAAGGTTTGGGGCGTGCACCCCGGCAAAATCTCGCCCGACTGGGGCGCGCAGCGCGTCAAGGGGCTGTCGCTGTCAAAGGCCGTCCTCAGCATCCTGAAAAAGCCCTTCGTCGGGAATAGCAGCAAAAATGTCGAGACGTCGCTCATTGAGGAGTTCAATTACCCCAAGAAGGGACCGGGGCAGCTCTGGGAGCAGCTGGCCGAGCTCGTCCGGGAAAAGGGCGGCGAAATCCGCATGAATACCCGCGTGACGGAAATTCACGGGGAAAACGGCCACGTTGCCGCCGTCACCGCCGCCGGTGACGATGGCGAGGCCACACGGCTCACCGGAGATTATTTCCTTTCCTCCATGCCGGTCAAGGACCTGGTTTGCGGCATGTGCGACGTCCCGGCAAACGTCCGCGAGGTCGCCGAGGCGCTCCCCTACCGGGACTTTATCACCGTGGGTCTCCTGCTGAAGCGGCTGGAAATCAAAAACGAGACGAAAATGAAAACCGTCGGCAATATCGTCCCCGACTGCTGGATCTACGTCCAGGAGCGCGACGTGAAGCTCGGCCGCCTGCAGATCTTCAACAACTGGTCGCCATATATGGTGGAGGATCTGGAGAATACGATCTTTGTCGGGCTGGAGTACTTCTGCAACGAGGGCGACGACATGTGGACGATGCCGGATGAGAAATTCATCGAGTTTGCCATCGGGGAGCTGGAGAAAATCGACGTCATCAGGCGCGAAAACGTTTTGGACAGCGTCCGTATCAACGTCAAAAAGGCCTATCCCGCCTATTTTGGCTCGTACGCCCGCTTCGGCGAGGTGCGCGATTTCCTCGACACGTTCGACAACCTTTACTGCATCGGCCGCAACGGCCAGCATAAATACAACAACATGGATCACTCGATGCTGACGGCCATCGAGGCCGTCGCCGCCATCTGCGGGAACAAAAAGAGCAAAAACGACATCTGGAACGTCAATACGGAGACGGAGTATCACGAGACGAAAAGCGGGGCGTGAGGATTGCTGCGGCGCGGAGACGATTTGCCGCCTGCAGGCGGAGGGACGTGAAAGCTCCGCAGGGTCACTTTTCTGCACGAGCAGAAAAGTAACCAAAAGACACGCATAAGGGGGAGGCTTTTGCAAGCCGCCTCCCCCTTATGAATCCTCCTCCCCGAAACAAAGAGGCTGTGCATTGGAAGAACGGTCTTTCGTTATCTTGTCACTCGCCTAAACCTCAAAGGGCGAAGCCCCGTTTACCGGCCTTCGGCGGCCTGCCGTGGTGCGATCATGTATTGTACGCAACCCGTAGGGGACGCCGCCCTCGGCGTCCCACCACACGGCACCCTGGGGACCGCTGTGGGGCGGGGGCTTGCTCCCGCCGTTCTTGTGCCGTGCGCCGTACTGGCTCATGCGGACACGAGAAATGGCTGATATAATATCAGACAAAAGAGGTGTCCAACATGAAGAAATTCGATGCAGAATTCAAGAAAGAAATAGCGCAATCGTTTCTGGACGGCCATAGGACGGCGCGGAGCCTGGCGGCGGAGCTGGGCCTGCATTCCAACACAATATATAAATGGGCGGAACAGTACAAAACCGATCCGGAAAACGCCTTTCCTGGAACAGGCCATATGAAGCCTGACGAAGAGGATTTGGCGAAAGCACAGAGACGTATCCGAGAGCTAGA
>NZ_FQXV01000017.1 GCF_900130065.1 Sporobacter termitidis DSM 10068 | reverse complement strand
CAGACTAAGAAAAACCTTCCTACCCTTTTTGAGAAAACTGCTGCCGACTTGGGCATCCGGCACAAACTCATCCGCCCCTATACGCCACGTCACAACGGCAAGGTCGAACGCAGCCATCGTGAGGATCAGAAGCGCTTCTACTCATCCCACAGCTTCTATTCTTTCCAAGATTTTTCCGCTCAACTTGCTGTCCATCTTCGTCGCTCTAATTCTATCCCCATGCGCCCGCTTCATTACAAATCTCCGCTTGAGTTCTTGTCTACTTGACTGTCCAATATGTTTGACAATCCTACATGTCGGAGAACGTCAACGAAAGGACACATGTGATATGATTATACGGCAGCTTAAACAGGATCAATACGAGTATCTACAGCATTCCTTGATGAAGACGGCCCATGCCGAGCCTTTAGATGTCAGCTATACTGTAGGTATGACCGTCAACGGCGTGGAGTACGCGGTCAAAATGCAACCGGAGAAGCATTGCAAGATGGCAGTCTTGCAGGCTCTCAGAATTGACCGAGACGGGACAGGCCCCCATTTTGAGCTGATAACGAAAGGTTCCCTGTTGGGCTCATTTCTTGAAATCCTCATCTATCAGGGAATATGCCAGTGGTAAAATTCTATTAGTTTGTAAGCCTTCGGTTGTAAATACTGCTCATTGCCTGCCCATAGTCCAAATGCTTGTGACGCCGCACCCGCGGCGGTTCGCTCCCGCTCGCGGCAAAAAAGTTTATTTGTAACATAACTCTATCGTAAAGAGCCGTCGATTTTTATCGACGGCTTTTGTACTTTTTCTGGAATCTGCATAATTCCTTTGGGATGTCGTAACAGAGGATAAAGAGATTTTGGAATATTGCTGTAAGGTCACTGGGCAGTCGAAACCTGATGTTGTTCGGGATGGTATATATGAAGTATATGCTAAATTGGGCACGTCAGATAAAAAATAAAGGAAGCGGCGCTGCACTCATCAAAGCTACACGCCACTTCCCCCACCGGCAGATGCCCGAGGGCATATACGGCGTAAATATTATAGCATGCGCCGCAAAGCCTTTCAAGCAATGCCGGATAACCTCGATGAAAGGAAGAGTGTCATGATTATTCGGCAGTTAAAGCATTAAAGCATTATTGATATTACTCGTTTTCTCCAGTCCTTATAATTACACTCCGACCATAAAAGACATACCTTCCATCATGGGACAGGTATGTCTTTCTTTTTGCCAAAAAGCGTGTTATCATGGACTTATGTGAGGAATAATCTCCACCAGGCAAATTCCGATCTTAAGTTTTGTATTGCACTAACCAGACTCCGTCACCAGGCGGGGTCGTTGTTTTATTTGATACTGTATGAAAGGAGGCTGACGCCATGACGCGGGCGCGGTATGAAAAAGTCGCGGGATGGGTATCGGAGCGGCCGTTCCTGCTGGGGCTTTTAAAGGTGCTGAACAAGGGGCTGCCCGCCGTTTTATATATCGCGTATCCGCTTTTACTGATCGTTCTGGCCGCTGGACGGGACGTGCGGTTTTACCGGGTCCTTTTTGTCCCGGCCGCCGTGTTTTTCCTCGTGACGGTCCTGAGAGAAGCGCTGAATCTCCCCCGCCCTTATGAAAAGCTGGCCATTACACCGCTGATCGGGCGCGAGGGCGCGGGGCGCTCGTTTCCCAGCCGGCACGCGTCGTCCGCCGCCGTGATCGCCGCGGCCTTCTGGTATGTATGGGCGCCGGCGGGACTCGCCGCGTCGGTCATCGCGCTCGTCATCGCCGCCGTCCGGCCCGTCGCAGGCATCCATTTCCCTCGGGATGTTATCGCCGGCTGCGCGCTGGGTTTTGCGCTCGGCGCGGCCGGTTTTTGGGCCGTTCCATAGGTACCACATTTCAACAAAAATTTCAAAACAGTTGACATATTCCGACATTATTTGTAATCTCTAAGGAGTAAGCAAATAAAAATTGAGAGAGAGATCGGAATGTCGACTGAAATGGCTGATCTGAACGTCTTGTATCTCGGTAAAGCAGGGCCGGACCTCTGGATCATCAGGCAAAGCCTGCTTGATTACTTTAAGCGCCCGGTATTCCTGTATCAGACGTTTTCGCCGGCAGAGTTTGACCTGCTTTTACGCGGTAAAAAAATCGACGTTATACTGGCGGATTATGTGCCTGGGGATCGCCGGTCAAGTGTGACCCTCAAGGCGGCGCTCTCGATGGGTGCGAACGTCCCTCTGATCTGTCTGACCGGAGAGATCAGCGACGACGACGCCTTTGAGCTTATTAAAAAGGGCGCCGCCGACTGCGTTCCCAAGGCACTGCTCCGGCGTCTGCCCTTTATCGTCGACAGAGAGCTCCAGCGGCAGAAAAGCGCTTTCGGCCGCCTGCCCGCCGGATTTGGCAAAGACGCCGCTTTATATGAACCGGTACCTGAAAGCGCCGAAGCACCCGTTCCGGAGGCGCCCGACATCCCCGGCGACGCGCTCATGGAGATTCTGGATGGCTTTGCCGACGGATCGTTCATCTTTGACAGCAGGGACAATACGGCCGGCATCTCTGAAAAATGGCTGCGGCGCCTGGGCTACACTGAAAAGCCAAAAATCGATCTGCTGATTTATCTGCAAAATCTCATGCATCCCGACGACAGGGAGCATGCCATCAGCGCGCAGCGCACCGCGATCAGCCTGTGCAGCCCGAGGCTCGATTTCGAGTGCCGGTTCAGAAGGTCCGATGGCCAGTACATATGGACAATGGTCCGGGGAAAACTGATATATGACGATAATGGCGCGGCTGTCAGGTATTATGCCGCGCTGAATGATATCACGGAGCAAAAGAAAGCCGACGCCGCCCTGCGCGAGAGCGAGCGGCGGGCGCTGGCGCTGGTCGACGAGCTGAAAAAGACGAAAGAAGACCTGACAGCGGAAGTAGAGGCGCTCCGACGGCTGCACCTCATCAATTCCGAGCATATGATGCTCAACGACCTCAATTATATCTACGATGAAATCCTCGACGCAGCCATCGGCATCACCCACGCCGACAAGGGCTGCGTGCAGATATATGAGGAGCAGGAAGGCGGCCTGAAAATCATCACGCACCGCGGCCTCGGCGAACCGTTTCTGAAATACGCCGACGTGGTCACCAGCGGCATTATGACGAGCGGCGCCGCCCTGGAACGTAGGACGCGCGTCGTCACGCCGGACCTGGAAGACCCACAGCTCCTCACCAAGGCGGAGATACTGCTGGCCCGCGGCGAAAATATCCGCTCCGCGCAGTCCACGCCTCTCATCAGCTGCACGGGTAAAATCTACGGTATGCTGTGCACGCATTACGCCGGGCATCACGTTTTCAGCGAAAGAGAGCTGCGGATGCTGGACCTCCTGGCCCGCCAGGCCGCGGATTTTATTGAGCGGAAGCGCAGCGAGCTGGCCCTGGAGATCAGCGAAAAGCACGCCAAGGCGCTTGTGGAGACGCTGCAGAAGCTGGACCGCAATAAAGACGAATTTTTAAACCACCTGTCCCACGAGCTTCGAAATCCGCTGGCCACCATCATCGCCGCAATTTCCCTGATCGAGATTACGGACGACGTCAATCTGATCCGCGAGACAAACGCCATTGTCAAAAACGAAACGAGTCAGCTCCGCCGGCTCATCGACGATCTCCTGGACGTGACGCGCATCTCCAGCAACAAGGTGAAAATTCAGAAAAAATACATCAATCTCAGCGAGATCATCCAAAACTCCGCCGCCAACTTCCGGCCGCAGTTCAGCCAGAAAAAAATTGAGTTCAAGGCGGAACTCGACGGGCCGGCGATTTGTTTCCACGCCGATCCCGCGCGGATCATGCAGATCATCGAAAATCTTTTGGTAAACGCCCTGACATACACCGACGAGGGCGGCACCGTCGAGCTGACGCTGCGCGAGGACGGCCAAAACGCTTACATTCAGGTGGAGGACAACGGCATCGGCATCAGTCCGGAGGAGCTGCCGATGCTCTTCAACGCTTTTTACCAGGCCGAAAAAATGCCGAACAGGATCGACAGCGGCCTTGGGCTGGGATTGTCGATCGTCAAGGGCATGGCGGAGCTGCACAACGGCCAGGTCAGCGCCTACAGCCGGGGCGTCGGGTATGGGTCCACCTTTACGGTAACGCTGCCGCTGGACGCCGCGGTGGAAGGCCGGGAGCCGGAAAACGATTAAGCGCAGCTATAAACAAAAATCCCCTCCGCCGCGGCGGAGGGGATTTCATTTTTTTGCCTTATTTGGCGTATTCGATCGCTTTCGTCTCCCGGAGGAGGTTGACCTTGATCTGGCCGGGATATTCGAGGTCGTTTTCGATCTTCTTGGCGATTTCCCTCGCCAGCAGGATCATCTGGTCTTCCGAGACGTCCTCGGGTTTGACCATGATGCGGATCTCGCGGCCGGCCTGGATCGCGTACGAGCTGTCGACGCCGCTGAAGGAATTTGTCAGTTCCTCAAGCTTCTCGAGGCGCTTGATGTAGCTCTCGATATTCTCGCGCCGCGCGCCCGGCCGCGCCGCCGATATGGTGTCGGCAGCCTGGACGATGCAGGCGATGACCGTCTTGGCCTCCACGTCGCCGTGGTGGGCGTGGATCGCGTGGATGACCTCCTCGCTCTCCTTATACTTGCGGGCCAGCTCGACGCCGATGGTCACGTGGCTGCCCTCGACCTCATGGTCGATGGATTTGCCCAGGTCGTGCAGAAGGCCGGCGCGCTTGGCGGTCATGACGTCCACGCCGAGCTCGGCGGCCAGGAGCCCCGAAATATGCGACACCTCAATAGAATGATTGAGCACGTTTTGACCATAGCTTGTACGATATTTCTGGCGGCCGAGGAGCTTGACGACCTCCGGGTGCAGGCCGTGGATGCCGGTTTCAAACGTGGCGCGCTCGCCTTCAGCCTTGATGGTCGCGTCAACTTCTTTCTTGGCCTTTTCGACCATTTCCTCGATGCGGGCCGGATGGATGCGCCCGTCGAGAATGAGCTTTTCCAGAGCGATGCGGGCAATTTCGCGCCGCACGGGGTCAAAGCTCGAGAGGGTGATGGCTTCCGGCGTGTCGTCAATGATCAGGTCGACGCCGGTGAGTGTTTCGATGGCGCGGATGTTCCGGCCTTCGCGGCCGATGATGCGGCCCTTCATTTCGTCATTGGGCAGGGGAACCACAGAGACGGTAGCCTCGGCTACATGATCGGCGGCACAACGCTGAATGGCCAGCGAAATGTATTCGCGGGCCTTCTGGTCGGCTTCTTCTTTATAACGGGCCTCAATCTCCTTGATCTTCATGGCCGCCTCGTGAGTGACCTCGGATTCAAGATTTTTAATGAGATAGGCTTTTGCTTCCTCGACGGTATAGCCGGAGATCCGCTCCAGCATTTCGTACTGACTTCTTTTGATGGTGGCGACCTCTTCGTAGGAGGCCTCCAGTTCCGTCATTTTTTTGGAGAGGGATTCTGTTTTCTTTTCCAGGACGTCGGACTTTTTGTCCAGCGTCTCCTCTTTCTGCTGGAGCCGGCGTTCCTGCTTCTGGAATTCGGCGCGGCGTTCTCTGACCTCGCGCTCGTATTCGCTGCGGCTTTTGTGTATCTCTTCCTTTGCCTCCAGAAGTGCTTCGCGTTTTTTGCTTTCAGCGGCCTTTATAGAATCGTTGATTATCCTCTTCGCCTTTTCTTCGGCGCTCTGTATCTCACGTTCGGAAACTTTTTTCCGGTATGTGATGCCAAGGACAAAAGCGACTATAACCAAAACAATCGCGATAACGATGAAAACTACCCAGTAAAGTGCAGAGGGCATGGTAAGTATACACACCTCCATTCTTCAATTTTTATAAACACTGACAGTAAAATTTAGACCATTAAATATTAATTTTGTGAAATCTCCCCAACATTTCACAGAAATCATTTCAATAATTCTACATCCCCTTTTGTGTTATGTCAAGTTTATTTGTAACCCATCTTGTAATTTAATACAGTACACCCGATTCTTCTTGACACGTGTGAGGCGTTGCGCTAAAATAACTTGCACTCAGCTGTTGCTGAAAAGATATTGAATATTGTCTCAAAAAAATGAATATGCCCTCGTAGCTCAGGGGATAGAGCATTCGCCTCCTAAGCGAAGGGTCGCGCGTTCGATTCGCGCCGAGGGTGCCAGAAAACAGGGCGGCTGAGTGAATACCATCATCAGCCGCCCTGTGCGTATTTCTGAATTTCGCAGCTATGGCCTTGGGTCAGCACCAGCCGCCGGATACCCGGCGGCTGGTGCCATAAGGCTATTTTGACAGCAGATTGTACAGCACTTGCGCCATCTCCGCCCGCGTCGTCGTCCCGGTTGGGTTCAGGGCCCCGTTGTTACCTGAGACCGTACCGGACGCAACCAGCGCGGCCATGGCATCCCTCGCCCACGATGCAACCAAATTTGCATCGGAAAAGTCTGTCAGCGTCTTTCCGGTATTGCCCTGCGGAAGCCGGCCGATGGCCCTCAGCGCGTTACACAGCAGCGTAAACATTTGCTCGCGCGTGATCTCCTGCGCCGGGGCAAACAAGCCGTTCCCCACGCCGCTCGTTATGCCCAGCCGCTTCGCCGCCGCAAGATACCCTGTGTAGTAGGTGTCGCCCGCGTCTGAAAAGTTATCCGTCGGATTTGCGTCGGGAGCGATGCCATAGGCTTTCATCAGCATCACGAGAAAATCTGCGCGGGCCAGTTTCGCGTCAGGGCTGAAATGACCGTCGCCCGTCCCCGTCGTGATGTCTCTTGCCGCGATGAAGCTCACGGCATTGTCATACCACGCGCCGACCGACACATCGTTGAAGGTCACCTTATTGTAGCCCACTGCGTAGAGGCTGAAATGGGTGGTTGAAAAGGTCACGGCGCCAGCGGCGGGATCGTAGTGCCCGTTGGGGATCGAGGCCAGCTTGCCCCCACCGTCAATGTACCAGACAATGATGCCTCCGGGATTATTCAGCTCGTCGGCCGCCGGGGCATAGGGGATGGAGACAGTCACCGGGGCGGCCGGGTTTTTCCACTCTGTCTGCGTTCCATCGATTGTCATTGAAAGCTGCACCAGCGGCCGCGTACCCACAGCGGCACGCGCCTCGTCCGGCAGGCCGGATTTATCGCTCGCACCGATGGAGATTACCGCTTTGCTGCCGTTTGTGCCTGTGGTGCCTGCCAGCATATTGGACGGAACCGTAATGCTGCCCTTATCGGTGTCAACCGTCAGGGTCCCCTTCTGCTCGGGCGTCGACAGCTCCGACACGGGGATGCCCAGGGTATAGGTCGTGACGTTCGGAATCGACGGTATGGAGATATGGGAGCTTCCCCCGCCCGATATCAGCTTGTCCTGAGACGTGATGTCTATCGCCGCGCTGCCGCTGCCTTTATCGACGGTCACCGGAATCGTTACAGTCGTGCCATTGCCTTTAGTAACGTCGGAGCCATACGCCGGGGTGTTGCCGCCGCCGGCGGCGGGGCCGGGGCCTATGGGGGGTACGGTAACCGTCACGCTCGCGCTGCCGGATTTGGTATCGTCTGCCGTTGAGGTCGCCGTCACCGTCAGCGTCGCCGCCGTTTCGGCGGATGCCACCGTCAGAACGCCGGAACCGGCGATGGCCGTCGCGTTGCTGCTGTTGCCGCTGACACTCCAGATCACGGTTTGCCCCGGGTCATTCTCGCCGACTACCCGGGCGGTAAATGCCCGTGTGCCGCCCTTTTGCACCGTGGCGGTCGCCGGGGTCACCACAACATCGGTCACCGTCGGTGGTACTGCGTTAACGTATGTGAACCGGTCGGCGGCGCTCGCCTCGCTCGTGCCGCTGCCTGTCGTGACGGTGATGTCAACAGCACCCACCGGACCGGCCGGGGAAACGGCAATGATCTGAGCCGAGGAGTTCACGGTATATGTCGATGCGTTCGTGCCGCCGAATTTGACGGCGATGACACCCGTGAAGCCGGCGCCGGTGATCGTCACGCTCGTCCCGCCGTCCTTGGAGCCGGAGGAGGGCGAGACGCCGGTGATTGTCGGCGCGGTGTCCCCTGCAGCCCGCGTGATCGCAACGGCGTAGTATTTAACCGTCGTCTCGTTCTGGGCTGTGACCTTAATGTATGCTGTCGTCGTGCCGCCCGCCGTGAGGGGAAGCGTATCCGTGCCGGTGATCTCGTTTGAAAATGCGGCATCGGTATACAGCTTCAGCCGCGCGCCCGCCGCCACGGCAATATCGGAAAGCGCAAGGGCGGATTTTGAGCCGTCGACACTGATCGCCCATTGTATCGGGTCCGCCAGCGTACCAGCCCCCGAGGCCGCGGTGCTCGCATTTGAAGCAACGCTCGTGAGCGACGCGTCGCCGCTTGGCGCCGTGACGGTTATATAGACGTAATCGCCAAGCTGCGTATAGAGGCCGTCCAGCAAGAATGTAATTTTATATTCTCCGGGCTTTGACAGCCCGCCGCGGAACGTGATGCTTCCGCTCGATATGCCGGTCGTCGCCGTCTGCGTCCCGTTGACGTAGTTCCATATCGTCGACGTCGACGTTCCCGCACCAGTCCCCGGCGTGTCGTTGATTTTGTAAACGCCGACCCAATCGTCCGGATTGCCGGGTCCGTTGGCGAAGTCGACCGTAATATCTTCCCCGACGAGATAACTGCTTTTGTCACTCGTCAATGAAAACTGGCCTAACGTCGTCGCGCTGACCTGGGCGCTCCAATTGCTCGTCCCCGCGTCGTTTTTGGCCCGGACCTGATAGGTATGCGTTGAATTGCCGGGCAGCCCCGACTGCACATACGGGCTGTAGGCGTCGCTGACGATATCGCCGTCGATCATGAGGTCGTAGCCGGTCGCGCCGGCCGAGCTGTTCCACGACAAGTTGACCTGCGAAGAGCTTGACGCCGCTGCCGTTAACCCCGTGGGAACAGGCGGGGCGGTCTGATAAGCGCCGCCGTCGTAATCAAAGCTGCCTTGTCCCAGCCATTCCTGACGCGTAAATTCCCTGCCGTCTATAATGACCTTGTCGGCATAGACATCGACGCTCAGGCCCTGGCTGCCAAGACCGGGCTGCGAGTACGTCGGATCATACCAGAGATAGGCTGTCGACGGCACGTTGACCATATTGCAGCTTTGCGCACTGTAGAATTCGGTCGGCTCGTTAAAGATGCTGTGCGTATGACCCGTAAACAAGATGGCCTGAGGGTATTGAGAAAAGATATTTTTCATCTGTGCGTCCGGCCTGACGTCCTGCATCGCGTCCGACCCCGAAACGGTATTGCTGAGCGGCTGGTGCAAAAATACAAAGATCGGCTTGCCGGGACTGGCGCCGTCGCTGAGCGCAGTCTTTAACCAATCCATTTGGGCGTCGGAGATCACCGCCGTATTGCCGGCGACCTCATCCGACCCTAGAACGATGAAATGATACTCTTTGAGCCAGAAATCATAATAGTTGTTCGTCATGCCGGTTTTTGTCATGAACATGTTCTTAGCCGCATCGAAGTCTGAATAATTGAAGATATCGTGGTTCCCCGCGGAGAAATAGATGGGCGGATGTGCCGCCGACCCCAGAATTGCATTGAGCTGGTCGTACTGGGCGCTTTGTCCGCCGTCGGTAAGATCGCCGTTAATGATTAAAACGTCGCTGTCCGGATGAACGGAATGCAGGTCCGCCAGCGCGCCGGTCAGGTGCTGATTGTAGATGTCCGTGCTCGAAGTGCTTCTCATGTGCGTATCGGATATCACGTCAAACGACAGCAGGGGGCCGGAGCCCTCGTTTACGGTCACGCCGGCCTTCGGGACCACGCCGGTCGAGTCGACAGAGCCCTTTACCGTAAAGCGCCCGGCCTGCGCGTACTGCGCCGGAGCAATACTGTCCCAGCTCACACTGACCGCCGCGGATGTGCCGTCGCTGTAATTTGCCGTTACCGTCGAAGGCATGGCCGGCGCCTCGCCCGCGCTTGTCGTCACATTTTCAGGCGCGAAGGAGGTAATGGCGGGAACCTGACTTGCAGCGGTTGTAAAGGTAACGCTTGCTTCGACGGTATAGGAATCGTCGTAAGCAATAATGAACTGATACTGCCGCCCCTCCATATACCTGCTTTTCTGATCCGCGGATATCTTCGCCGGATTGAACGTAAAAGAACCGTTGCCGTCCGTAACGCCCAGGTCCAGCAGATAGGCGTACCAGATTGAAACCTTTCCGCCGCCGGGCGCCTCGTTGACTTCATAAAGTCCCACCCAATCCGTTTTGCTGGTGGGGCTCTTCGCGCCGGTGATCGTCACGTCCAGAGCGCCATTGACAGGCGTCAGGGAATTTGAAACGGTAATTTGCGCCGGCGCGGCGGCCGTTGCAACCAGTTGAAGCGGCGCTATGCTTAACAGCATAACAGCCATTATCGCAAATGAAATTGCTTTTCTTAATCTTCCTTTTTTCTTCATGACTTTCGGTGAATTTAATACCTGCATTTCTATACCTCCATGCATGTCGTCCGGCTTCGGTTTACTCTCACGTCGTTTCATTCAGCGCATTGAATCCAAATCGGCTGGTTGTCGCGTATTATTTCCACAACAGTGGGTAAGACATAGTCAGCCTTGGACGTAAACGCCCCACCTCCTTCAGCTCCACTCAGAACTCCGATTGCGAGCCCTGCATGATTTTGTCTTGCAAATGCGATGTCCACAGCGCTATCCCCAACAACCGCGATTTCTTCCGGGTTAAGATCAAATTTGCCGCTGAACTCCAGCAGAATATCTCCTGACGGCTTTGGCTGCTTTGAATTGCCCGGGCAGCCTATGTAATCGAAATACTCTATGAGCCCGGTTTCCATCAGGCAAATTTGGGTATTTTCCTCACTATCAGACGTTGAGATGCCTAAAATCAACCCCAACTGTTTTAAAAAGGCCAGCGTTCTTTCGATGCCTGAAATTGCCTTGATGGATCTTCTGTGCGCAAAAATGTAATTTTTCGTTTTATCCTGAACAAGCTCCAGAAAATGAGAGTAATAGGGCAGCATAATGTCTGACTTAATTGCCGCGAAAAATAACGTATTCGCTACATCCTCCATCGTGCCGGACGCATAAACACTGTGAGGTAACGTCTTATTGTCCGGGCCGATGCCGATACTCTGCAGTAACAGCTTTTGATGCTGCGGCCTTTTTTGAGGTATGTCATTGTCCAATATCATGTTTACTAGTTCAAGGGCCAAAGGAATCCAGATAGAATCAAAATCAATGAGTGTTCCATCCTTATCAAAAAGAATTCCGCGAATATCAGGTCTTCTCTGTTTTTGCTTGTTCAACTGGATTCCTCCATGGCACATATATTTCAGGGTCAGCACTGCTTATTTTTAGAATACCAACGCATCATGATCGTTTATATCGCTATCATGTTATTATTATGTAAAATTTATGATTTATCTTGACCGACTTTAAAGTGGTTCCATAAAAAAAGACGAAACTCAAAAAGAGTATCGTCTTTGCTTTTTATATAACGCGCCGCTAAAGCTGAAAAATAATATTTAAACTCAGAATGACTTGTTTACGATTTTGACCTGATTATCCAGATACTTTTGCAAAATATTCTTATCTAATTTGGAATCCGTGATAATAAAATCGCAAAGATCCAGATCACCCATTTTCAAAAGTGAAATCACATCAAATTTGCTGCTGTCAGCCGGAATGATGACTTCACGGGCGCGCTCGATCATTTTCATTTTGACATGGTATTCGCCGAGTCCATAGTCCGTAAAGCCGTCGGAAACAGAAATCCCGCTGACGCTGGCAAAAACCTTGTCAATATGGAATTTATTCAGGAATTCCTCCGCCAAACCGCCCAGCAGGCAAAGTTCATCGCCTCTCAACGTCCCTCCCGTTAAAATAATACTGAAACGATCTTTATCGCGCAGTTCCAGCGCAATGTCGATTGCATTGGTGATAATGGTCAGGTGATCAAAGTTTTTTTTCAGCATTTTAGCTATTTCAAGATTTGTTGTGCTCGTATCCAAGGCAATGGATTGACCCTCTTCGACAAATTGACAGGCGATCTGCGCAATCTCTTTTTTCAGTTCCAGATTCGCGGCAGCTCTGACCGTATACTTTTTTTCTTGGGCAACAACATGCTCAAGTATTGCACCGCCGTATACCTTTGTCAGGCGGCCTTCTTTATTGAGATAATCAAGATCCCGGCGAATGGTTACAATCGAAACGCCAAACATTTCCGCAAGCTCGGAAACCTTGACGCTTTTTTCTTCCCGCAGAATCTTTATAATTTTTTCGTGACGTTCCTGCGTGAGCATTAAAATGACCAATCCTTTCACCACGTACAAAAGAGAATGCAACGGAAATATTTCATACCCGTATGCGTTTGTACACATTTTTACTGCAAAATATACACACAAAAATAGCGCAGATTTCATATGAAAGATCAGCACTGAGATATTTTCAAAAGGAAGCAATCCTTATGAATATCTTAAAGCCAAGTATAGCAGAAATTCTTGAATATTGGCAAGACAATTAGTCCCCGCCATTCCCAAACACCTTATGCTGGAATATCACGCGGGCCCCCCCGGATTCCGCGTTATCCAGCCTGACAGCCCCGCCGAGCTGCTCCAGCAACTGCCTGACAATATAGAGGCCCAGGCCGGAATGACCGTCCCGGCTCCCCCGGGCTTCATCGCCCCGGTAGAATTTATCAAACGCCTTTTCCATGTCCCGCTGGCTGAAGCCACCGCCGGAATCGCAAATTTCATAAAGATTCTATAATGCCTGTCAAAAAAAGACGGCAAGAGAGACGGCGCGATATGCCGCAGCACATCACGCCGTCTCTCAGGAAATATTTACTTTCTCCGCGCTGCGGCCGGAGGCGTCAGCCGATAAACAGCTGGGTCCAGTAGCTGCCGTCCGCGACGTAGCCCACGCCGATCTGCGTATAGGCGCTGTTCAGGATGTTGGCCCGGTGTCCGGGGGAATTCATCCACGCGTTGACAACCTCTTCGGGCGTTGCCTGGCCCATGGCAATGTTTTCGCCAGCGGCCTTGTAGCTGATGCCGAAGGTTTTAAGCATATCGAAGGGCGAGCCATACGTCGGACTGGTGTGTGAGAAATAGTTTTTGTCGTGCATGTCCTGCGATTTGGCCCGGGCCGCATCGGAAAGCTTTTCACTGAGCGTCAGCGCTGACAGCCCGTTTGCCGCGCGCTGTTCGTTCACAAGGTCTACCACCTGCTGCTCATAAGACTTGTTGTCCGTTTTATCAGAGGCGGCTGTTTTATCGCCGCTGTCAGAGGGGGCGGCCGTGCCGGCACTGTCGCCGCTGCCGCTGCCGGTTGAGGTTTTGCCGGTCTGCCCGCCGGACTGGGCCTTTGACGTTCCCGCCGAGGCGTCCGGTATGTAGATGCCGCAGGATTTCAAAAGCTCCTGCAGCGACTGCCCGTTCTTCGCCGTCCCGTTGAGATAGCCTTGGGATTTCAGGTTTTCGATAATTTTACTGACGTTCGCGCCGGATGCGGACGCGGCGCTTGAGGACGTGCCGGGGCATGACGCGCTCTGCGCGGCCGGAGCGGCCAATGCCGTCGTCGACATTGCGAAAACAAACAATGCCAGTGCCATGGATACGATAAGTTTTTTCATTGTTGTTACCTCCTGTAACTATTGTAACTAATTTGTAACCTTTTTCAAGGGGTAAATATCGCCAATTACTGTCCGCCTTCCGGCGGGCAGCTTCATATATATTGCCGAAAAGCGCCGGAGAACAGAAGCTCTCGGGCGCTTTGAATACGGCCAATTATCTCATTATCTATTGTTTTGCCCGTCTTATCGACATATAATGTACAGTGGTTTCCATATAAATGTAAACGAATTTTCTGAACTGATACAGCGAGGGATACGATGGACAAGCTGACGGCGCTTAAACGGTATTTCGGGCATACGAGCTTCCGCCCCGGACAGGAGCAGGTGATCGACGCGCTCCTCGACCGGAGGGACGCGCTGGGCGTTATGCCCACGGGGGCGGGAAAATCCATGTGCTATCAGATACCGGCGCTGCTCCTGCCCGGCGTGACGCTGGTGGTGTCGCCGCTTATTTCGCTGATGAAGGATCAGGTGTCCGCGCTGGTGCAGGCGGGCGTTGCGGCGGCGTTTATCAACTCGTCGCTGTCGGCCGCGCAATACCGGGAGGTGTTCCGGCGGGCGGAGGCCGGGCGGTACAAGATCATCTACGTGGCGCCCGAGCGATTGGCGACGGGCGACTTCCTGCGCTTTGCCGAACAGCAGCCCATTTCTCTCGTGGCCGTGGACGAGGCGCACTGCGTCTCCCAATGGGGGCAGGACTTCCGGCCCGGTTATCTGAAAATCGTGGATTTTATCGAGCGCTTATCCTACAGGCCGACCGTGGGCGCCTTTACGGCCACCGCGACGGCGGACGTCAAGACGGATATCGCCCGCATCCTGAAGCTCTGTGACCCGCTTACCCTGACAACCGGCTTTGACCGGGCGAACCTGTACTTCGAGGTCGTAAAGCCCAAAAGCAAGCCCGCATATCTCTGGGAACTGCTGCGGCAGCGCCGGGGCAAAAGCGGCATCATCTACTGCGCCACCCGCGCGGGGGTGGAACGCGTCTGCGACGATTTAAGAGCCCACGGCGTCTCGGCCACCCGTTACCACGCGGGGCTTGACGACGAGGAGCGGCGGGCCAATCAGGACGATTTCGTCTACGACCGCCGGCGTGTCATGGTCGCCACAAACGCCTTTGGCATGGGCATTGACAAATCCAATGTGAGCTTTGTCATCCACTACAACATGCCGAAAAATTTGGAGAGCTACTATCAGGAGGCCGGCCGGGCCGGGCGCGACGGCGCGCCGGCGGACTGTATCCTGCTGTTTTCGACCGGGGACATCTCGACGGCAAAGTTCCTCATACAAAATGCCGACGAGAACGAGGCGCTGACGGATGAGGAGCGTGAGACCATCCAGAAGCGCGACCTGGAGCGGCTGGACAGAATGGTCGGCTACTGCAGGACCGGCCTCTGCCTGCGGGCGTACATCCTCGCCTATTTCGGCGAGCCCCACGACGGGCACTGCGGCAACTGCGGCAGCTGCAAAAGCGACTTTGAAAATCTGGATATCACCGTTGACGCCCAAAAAATTCTCTCCTGCGTGTCGCGGGTGGGGAAACGGTATGCCTACGGACTTGGCGTTACGCTCATTATCCGCATGCTGCACGGGAGCCGGGAGCAGCGGATTTTGCAGCTGGGGCTGGATACGCTCCCGACCTACGGCATCCTGCGCGGCACAGACCGGCGAAGAATCCGGGAGATCGTGGATTATCTGGTGGACGAGGATTATCTGCAGGTCACCGAGGGCGAATATCCTGTGCTGCGTTTGACCGACAGATCCGCCGGCGTACTGTTTCACGGCGAAACCGTGGCGATGCCCGTCCGGAAGCCGCCGGCCGCCCTAAAACAGGAGCGGCGCGCCCCCGGCGCCGCCGAGCAGGACCTTTCCGCCGCGCAGGAGGACGCGCTCCTTTCGGCGCTCAAGGCTCTCAGAGCAAAGCTGGCGCAGGAGTCCGGCGTGCCGGCCTATATCGTCTTTTCCAACATCACGCTGGAGGACATGGCCGCGAAAAGACCCCGGACGATGCCGGAGTTTCTGGAGGTCTCCGGCGTCGGCGAGGTCAAGGCGGCACGATATGGCGAGGCGTTCTTAAGGACGATCTCGGAGTACATAGAAAACTGACCGGCGATGCCGCGCGGCACGGGAGGCAATCCTCAGCCAGCTTCGCCGACAGCTCCTTTGCCAAAGGAGCCTTACGGGGACGGCGGGCGATTGATAATCGCCCCTACATAAAGCCATAAGGATTTCCGTAGGGACGGCCATCGGTCGGCCGCGTTTGTTAGCGCGGCGGTGGCCTGTGGGTAAGGATCGACGGGGCGATGCGGGCATCGGCCCGCTATATGGCAGCGGTTATTTTACCAGCCTCTTCAGGGCGGCTTTTCCGAGGGCGGCCAAGAGGGTCGCGGCGGTATGCAGCGGGGCGGGGTCCGCGACGAAGGCGGGATGATGCACCGCCTGGGGGCTGCCGACGCCGATCCTCCAGAACACGCCCGGGATGCGCTCCTGGTACAGGGCGAAATCCTCTCCGCCCATGCCGGGGACGTCCGGCACGACCGTGAGCTTCAGCCCCTCGGCCGTTTCGGCAGCGAACCTGGTCAGGGCCGGGTCGTTGTTTGTAGCGGGCGCGCCCAGGTGCCAGGTATAATCGATTTCCGTGCCGGTGGCCAGCGCCACGCCCCGGCAGAGCTGGCCGAAGCGCCCGGCAATGGATTTGTACTGCTCCGTTCCCAGCGCGCGGATGGTCCCCTCCAGCCGGGCGTCGGGCGGTATGACGTTCCACGTATTGCCGCTATGTACGCTGGTGACGCTCAGCACCGCCTTGTCAAAGGGATCGGTATTCCGGCTCACAATCGTCTGCGCGGCGCCGACAAGCTGTGCCGCCGCCACAATCGGGTCGACGCATTCATGCGGCGCGGCGGCGTGGCCGCCCTTGCCCCTGACTGTGATCTGAAAGCCCCCCACCGCCGCGTGGGTGGCGCCGGCGCTCACGGCAATCGTCCCTGCCGGGACCTCTGAGGCCACGTGCAGACCGTAGATTTCCCGGACGTCGTCCAGCGCGCCGCTGTCGAGCACCTGCCTGGCGCCGCCGATGAGCTCTTCCGCCGGCTGAAAAATCAGCTTGACGCTCCCGTCGAGCGCGTCTTTCTGCTCCTGCAGGAGAAGCGCCGCGCCCAGCAGGGCCGTCAGATGAAAATCGTGGCCGCAGGCGTGCATGCAGCCAATATTCTCGGAGGCGTAATCAAGGCCGCTGGCCTCTGTCACCGGCAGGGCGTCGATATCGGCGCGCAGCGCCACGACCGGTCCGCCCTTCCCCCGCACGATGGCCACAAGGCCCGTGCTCAGCCCCGTATCCAATATCTCAACGCCTGCCGCCGCCAGTATTTCGCGGATGCGCGCCGTCGTCTGACGCTCGGTGTTCCCGAGCTCCGGATGCCGGTGAAACCACTGAAAATGTGTCAGGAGCAGCTCCTGTAGTTTTGCGCTGTTCATGTGTCAGTCCTCCAGTTTTAATAAAATTATACTAATTATATATGTTTTATATGTATACAGGATATACCGGTGCGCCGCTATTGTCAAATCAATCCCGGCACCGCAACCATATAATTTCCCCCTGACTTCACCATGGGAAAGCGACCTGAGGGTCCAGGAGCAACAGAATTGTAATAGCCGGGGACATCCGGCGTCATACTATATGTTGTACATCTTTAAACGCCGTTTTAATTTTTCGTTAAATCCTGAACAATCGGCACATTTTTCCGAAATATATGATAGAATATCGGCAGCGGTAAACATACCAGACATATCAGACATCACATATAAATCGGAGGCAGGTATGAGAAAGACAAAAATCATCTGTACGCTGGGGCCGGCGGTTGACGATATTGAAACGATCAAAAAGCTGCTCAATGCCGGCGTCAGCGCCGTTCGTCTCAATTTTTCGCACGGGTCTCACGAGGAGCATCTGTCCAGGCTCAATAAATTCAAGGCGGCAAGAGACGCGCTGGGTGTCTCCGCCGCGTCGATTTTGGACACCAAGGGCCCCGAGGTCAGAATCAGGACGTTCGGCTCGGGGCATGTCACACTCAGGAGCGGCGCGGCGTTCACGATCACCACGGACGACGTCGCAGGGGACGAGCACCGCGTTTCAACGACATATGTAAACCTGCACAACGAGCTGAAGCCCGGGAACAGAATCCTTCTGGACGACGGGCTCATTGAGCTGCGGGTCACGGAGGTCCGGGGCCGGGACGTGGTCTGCATGGTGACAAACGGCGGCGAGCTCTCCGATCATAAAAGTATGAACATCCCGGACGTGAACATAAAAATCGCCAGCCTGTCCGAGGCGGACGAACGGGATATTCTGTTTGCCGTCGCCAACGATATGGACTTTATCGCCGCGTCGTTTATCAGAAGCGCAGCCGACGTGGCGGCCATCCGCGAGGTGCTGAAAAAGCACGGCGGAGAGAACATTAAAATCATCGCCAAAATCGAAAACCGCGAGGGGATCAAGAACCTGACCGACATTGTCGAGGCCTCCGACGCCGTCATGGTTGCCAGAGGCGACCTGGGCGTGGAGATTGACGCCTGGGAGGTGCCCATTATCCAAAAGCGCATGATCCGGGACGGCACGCTGGCCGGCAAGCCGGTGATCGTCGCGACCCAGATGCTGGACTCGATGATCCGCAACCCGCGCCCCACGAGAGCGGAGGTCAGCGACGTGGCCAACGCCGTTTTCGACGGCGCCAGCTGCGTCATGCTCTCCGGCGAGACGGCGGCCGGGAAATACCCCCTGGACAGCGTCATCACCATGGACAAAACGATCCGCGCGGCCGAGTCGGCCATCAATTTCTGGAAACGCTTCAACAGCCTCAGCTTTGAGAAGAAAACAGCCATCAGCGACGCCATCAGCCACGCCTGCTGCACAACGGCCATGGACCTGGGGGCCAGCGCCATCATCACCGTGACATCCTCCGGCCATACGGCGCGGATGATCTCCCGCTTCCGGCCCCAGTGCCCGATCGTGGCGCTGACGGAAGACGACCGGGTCAGGCGGCAGCTGTCCATCTCCTGGGGCGTGACGCCGAAAGCCGGCAGAGTCCGGAAGTCCACCGACGAGCTGTTTGAGGACGGCCTGGAGGCCGCCCTGGAGACAAAGCTCGTCAAAAAAGGCGATACCGTCGTTTTAACGGCGGGCGTGCCGGTCGGCACGAGCGGCTCTACAAATCTGATCAAGGCGCAGCAGATTTCTTGATTCAATATTACCAAAAACTCGAAACGTCCGGCAGGCTTGCCGGGCGTTTATTTATCTATTACGCACAAAATCCGCGGGCAGAATTTGTAATTATGATATTACTTTTGCCGGGAGTCTTAACTACTGGAAAAAAACACCGATAAATCACTTTCAGATACGATTCCTAATATTAAAAGGGTCGCGGAGGCGGTTTACGCCAGAATTTCCGGAACACAAAGACAGGATTGGTGAAGTGACTATGCTTAACAAAATCAGCCCCTACAGGAAAGCAAGACTCGGCACAAAGATACTCATCTGCAATCTGATATCGATGGTCTTTCTGGCGGCCGCGGCCGTTCTGGGAATACTGACGATCCAGAATACGGCGTCCGGCGGGTCCTCGACGGTGACGCTCATCATTATCGCGGCGCTCGCCGTGGTGGGTATCCTCCTGGGGATCTATTTCTCCCGCTTTCTGGGCAAGTATCTCAGGCGCCCGATCGAGGGGATGACTGTCGGCCTGAATAAAATGACAGAGGGCGACCTCACCTATTTCGACAGCGATATGGTTATCGACCCGAATACTCACGACGAAATGATGCTGCACGGCTATACGTTTATCAAGCTGCTGAACGCCACGCGGGAAAAGGTCGCCGATACAAAGCAGATGGCCGCCGGAGACCTGACGACACAGGTACATATCCAGTGCCAGAAGGACCTCCTCGGCAACGCGTTGCAGGAGCTGGTGGACAATACGCACCGGATCGTCAGCGCAATCTCCGTCACCGCCGAGCAGGTCGCTTCCGGCGCGAACATGGTCTCCGATTCCAGCTTTGCCCTGTCCCAGGGCGCCACGGCCCAGGCCAGCTCCGTCCAGCAGCTGACGGCTTCCCTGGTGGAGGTCTCCTCCAAGACGAGCCTCAGTGCCCAGAACGCGGAAAAGGCCGACGAGCTCGCCCAGAACGCCAAGAAAAACGCTGAAATCGGCAACACGCAGATGAAAGATATGCTCGGCGCCATGGATGAGATCAATATCTCCTCCAGCAACATCAGCAAGATCATCAAGGTGATCGACGACATCGCCTTTCAAACAAATATTCTGGCGCTGAACGCGGCTGTCGAGGCCGCCAGGGCCGGCCAGCACGGCAAGGGCTTTGCCGTCGTGGCCGAGGAGGTCAGAAACCTGGCGGCCAAGTCCGCCAATGCCGCGAAGGAGACGACGGAGCTGATCGAGGGTTCTATCCGCAAGGTCGAGGCCGGCACAAAGATCGCCGGCAGCACGGCCGACGCGCTGAATCAGATCGTCAGCCAGATCGAGAGCGCGGCAAATCTCGTCCAGTCCATCTCCGTCTCGTCCAAGGAGCAGGCCGCCGCGATCGAACAGATCAACAACGGCATCTCTCTTGTCTCCCAGGTCGTCCAGACGAACGCCGCCACGGCGCAGGAGAGCGCCGCCGCCAGCGAGCAGCTGTCCGGCCAGGCCGCGCAGCTGAAGGAAGCCGTCAGCGCCTTTACGATCAAGGCTGCGTTCAAAACGCCGGCGCTGAAGGCCGGCGGAAAGCCGGTCGTCAAAAGGCTGGCCGGCGCCCCGGCAAAGGTTGGAATCGATATGAACGAAGGAAATTTCGGCAAATACTAAGGCATAAAAAATCGCCCCTCGGGGCGATTTTTTATGCCTTATGCGCGAGCTTTGCGGCGATCAGGGAAATCGCGGCGCCGGTCTGCCCCAGCGCGAAGAAGACAAACATCCACTGGAGACCGGGCCCCGCCAGGAAGCTGGCGGCGGTGATCACGAGCGCCGCGGCGCCAATCAAAAGACTCCTCTTTCTGTTACGCGCCCTCTGCGCCTCATCCAGGGGCTTGGAGGACGCCGGAACGGGCGACAGCAGCAAAACGGTGAGCAGGCTGAGTGCCGACAGGCACAGGAGCACGAGCGGCGTCATATACACGGTCAGGAAAACCGCCGGGAACAGCAGCACGGCATACGCGACGCTGAAGACAGCGCAGCAGCCCAGATGGGTCCCGGCGTGGTAACCGCCGGCGGTCACCCTGAGCGGGATAAAGACCAGCAGGAAAAATATCCACGCCCACGGCACGGAAAAAAGAACGGATATTAAGATGACAAAGAAAATATTGACTGCCGTGGACATCATCAGTTCAAAGCCGTAGGAATAAACGGCGATATCCTCCGGGTTGATGATTCCCCTGCCGGCCAGCGCGCCGGACAGCTGCAGAGCTTTTTTATGTATCATACGTATACCTGCCTGTCCCTTATTCATCAAACGGGCGTCCGGCGCTTCAGGAGGCCAGCGGGCCGGAATGCTCCCCGGGGATATTGATATTGATCGAAACCCTGTACATGGCGCCGTCAGACTCTGTATACATTGTCCCCTTGTATTTGTCAAGACATCTTTTAACATTTTTCAGCCCGAAGCCGTGACGCTTCGGGTCTTTTTTCTCCGCGGGCAGCCTGGGATCATACGGATTCGTGATCTCGTAAAACAGGATGGAATTTTTCTCAATAAGCTGCACCGTGATTTTTTTGCCGGCGCTCTCAAGTCTGCCGCAGGCTTCAATCGCGTTGTCAAAGGTATTGCCGATGATAACGCTCAGGTCCGCCGCGGGAATATTCAGGTCCGGCTGGACCCGGACATCCAGATCGGTATCGACGCCCAGGCGGCGGGCTTTTTGAACGCTGTGGTTCAAAACGGCGCTGATGACCGTATTGCCGACGTCGACGACATTGCCGATTTCGGCAAACAATTCCGTCACCTGATCGATGCACTCCCTGGCGTGGACCGTATCGTTCATATTGATCAGCTCGGTCATGGTATTGAGATATTTCTTGATATCGTGCCAGAGCGCCCGCGTTTCCGCCTGGTCTTCCTTCACCTGCTCAAAGTATTCGAGCTTCGACTCGTACTGCTGTTCGGCCAGCTCGTTCTGCTTTTTGATCTCGCTGACCTTTTTGATCCGCTCCACGTACAGGAAAATGACGATGTTGATATAGAGAATGCCGAGCGCGCCGATGATGAAGCTGACGGTGATCTGCGTCGCCGTCTTCAGCGCGCCCAGATACATGACATAGCAGATAAAGATGCTGAATATCTGGCACAGCAGCAGCGGGACGGCGCTGAAGAGCGATTCGTTCGTTTTCTTCCACTGCGAGAGCCTGACCACCAGATAAACGGCGAAGAGCTCCACAAGCTCGGAGAAAACCAGATAAATAACCCTGTAATTGCCGTATTTGTAAATTTCATTGGAGGACACGCCGAACGCGATAATAAGCCCCGAGCAGATGTTTTCCACAATAATTGCGATCGCGGAGAACAGGAGCGCGCTGTACAGCGACGTCAGCCACTTTGCGCCGAACAGGTACTTCGCCAGCAGCAGAATCGATATACAGGTGAATCCCAGCCGGATAAAGGGATTGATCGGCATAACGCTGAGCACGGACAGGCCTATTCCGGCCACGGCGTATAACGCAAGGATAACGGGGAGCTTCTTTTCGTAGTTCTGATACAGGCCCTTCAGATAAATGCTGATAATAACGATCCCAAGAACCACGTTGGCGATCTCAATTAAAATATACACGCCCCCCGTTACCTCCTCAAATATTGATGCAGCGCGGTAAAAAAATCATTCTTCCTCTGCCTGCTGATCGAAATCTTGAAACGGTCTTTCATAATGATTTCCGACTGCGTCACGCTGTCGATCTGATCCAGATTAACCAGATAACTGTTATGCGGGCGGGCGAAATGGCTGCCATCCAGGAATTCTTCGATATATTTCAAGGAGCATCTCCAATCGTAAACACTGCTGCCGGCATGTATGCGGATATTGTGGTTGAACACCTCGATATAACCGATGTCTTTTGTTGAAACAAGATGGTTCTTGCCGTTGATATCTATGGATATCTTTTTGGGGACGATATTTTCAACCGCTGTTTTCATGACCTTGGAAAAATCCTCATAGTCCAGCGGCTTGACCAGATAGCGGAACGCCACCTCATACCCCTGTATGATATATTTGCTGCTTTTGGTCACAAAAATGATCAGCGGGCTGTCGCCGCTGCCGGTGATCATTTTGGCGGCATGGAAGCCGTCCATCCCTTCCATTTCGATATCAAGAAACACCAGATCATAATAAACGGCATGAAACGCACTCATCAGTTCCTCCGCCGAAGTGAACAGGTCACACTCAAGCGCGGCGTCGAAGCTGCCTATATAATCTTTCAAAATCAGGCGATCGCTGCAATCGTCGTCACAAACAGCAATTTTCATGGCACTCACCACCATTTGTCATGGTTTTTTATTGTCAACACTCCAGTACATTATGACATAATTATCTATAACCTGCAAGATACGCCGCGATTTCTGCTAGTTACGCCAAATCTATTGATATTGCGACATTTCTGGTTTATGTTAAAGCAAATGATACGAGGAGGGTCTACCATGGAAAAAGACATCAACAGGGTTATCAACAAAGTTGGTTCCGTCGTTTCATCCGCAGCGTTGTCTCTGGCAAAAGCAACAAGCAACGCAACATGTTTCTTCACGGCGTATCAGCCGGAGGAGCCGAAAGAACTGAATAAGTTCAAGAAAAAATAACTGTCGGCCTTTTTTAGCGATGTATTCTCATAGCTTTAAAAGCAGATGTATAAACCTCATATTCCGACATACAATTCTTTCCTACTCTTAATCTCCTTTCTTCTACTTTCATTTTTCATTTTTGCTTCTACTCATTTCTCATACCTAATAAGGAGCGTGTTTCCGTCAGGAAACGCGCTTCTTATTATTTTTGCCTGCGGCGGCCCGCGCTGTGCAGGCGCTGTTTTGAAGCGCAAAAGCAGACGGCGCCGGTAAAGCGTGTATGCTTGCGGTTGATAACAACCGCCGGTATCTGCGCCGAATTGACATTTGCGGCCAAATTTGATTAGATGATAAATAGGATGGCGCCCAACGCGCCCTTCGCGCCGCTATGACGCATTGACTTGATGTATCACATATGACTCGAAAGGGAAAGCATGGACAGATACGGCGATATCAGAAATAAGCTCGGCAGGCTTGTCACAAACGAGCGGCGGCTCGACCAGTTCAATCAGATATTTCACCGTGTTCTCATGGAGAACGCGAAAAACACCGATTACGAGGTGATCAGCGGCGACGGCGTCGTGCATGTGGAGAACCTGAAAAGGATCACCGACAGGATCGGCACCGGTTCCATCGATTTTTACAGGAAAGAGCGGAACGCGCGCACAAAAGAGATTGCGGGCCGGTGTGTCAGCATCCCCTCCAAGGACATGCTGCTGCTCATTTCCGTCTGCCTGGAGCTCGATATGGACACTGTCGGCGCCCTCCTGGTGTCGGCGGGGTACAACAATTACGTCAAGAATCTCAAGGAGTTCATTATTTTCTGCGGCCTCAACAACATCCGCTCCATCGAGGACGTGAGCGCCAAGCTGTTCCAGCACGGCTACCGGGAGCAGGACGCGCTGATGTCCGTGACCTATAAGGATGAGACGAGCGCCATGGTGAGCTTCAGCGCCTACTTTGACCGGCTGTGTGACGAGAAGGGCCTTGACAAAAAAGACGTTCTGGAGCGGGCCGGCCTCATTTCTCCGACGCAGGATTCCGAAATCAACAGATATTACAACAGCGCCTTCTATGGTCAGAAAACGGTGAAGATCGTTTTAAGTCCCACACAGGTCCTCGCCCTTTTCGGCGCTCTGCGGCTGGATTACGAGGAGCAGACGGCGTATATGGACTTTCTGCTCGGCCTGGGAATCATCGGCGAGGACGACGTCGAGCTCCTTCTGGAGGGCTTTAAGGCGGACATCGGGCGGGCCGAGGTCATCGAGGCCGCACCGTATCCCGGCATCGGGGACAATTCCGTTTTCACGCAGTTTCTGACAACGCAGCTGAATTACCTGAAATGGGAGCAGCTTGACGAATTTATCCTGGAGAACTTCGGCACCATCCGGAGCTTTGCCGTGTTTTACGGGCAGCTGGTGCGCTACGAGGGCTATAAAAACATTTCGCAGTTCTGCGGCGCGTTCAGCCTGTCGGCGAAATCTCATTACAACTACATTGCCGGCGTCAGCCTTCCGGCGCTCTCCACACTGACCGCCACGGCCTTTCTGTTCCGGAAAATGACCGTGCAGATCTATAACACGATGCTTAAAAAAGCGGGCAAATATATCTTTGAGTTTGACGACGACTCGGCGGTTTATCTGCTGGCAAAGGAGCTCCTGCTCCGAAAGGAGCGGGAGAAAACGAGCTTTGGGGCGCTGTTCGACTGCGTCGAGGAAGTGGTCTCCGATGAGCGCCTTGCGAGCCTGGACGACGACCTCCGGCTTTTATACCTGGAGCTTGTCAAGATCCTGTCGCGTTTTCTGACAGCCTGGCTCCGGCAGAATGGGCTCGATGCGGACGATACGACGATCAAGGCGCTCCGGACAGCTTCGGAGCAGCCCGGCCTTGGAGCGGGGCATTTTTCCACATTCGTCGGCCGAATTGCCGAAAGCTGCCGCCAGGCCGGCAGCATCGACGGCTTTTTGGCGCTTCTGAAAGAAAAGTTCGGATTTTCGGACGACAGTTCCCTCCTGCGAAACTGCCGCATGTCTTAATATAAGGAGGACAGCGTCCATGGATAAACGAATCCCATTAAAAAGCGGAGACGCCGTGCATCTCAGCAACGACGTCTACACCATCACGCAGCTGATCTCCCGAGGCGGCTCCTCGCTGATCTATGAGGCCGAGCGGCGCTACTGCGAAACCGGCGGCAATAACATCTGCATCAACAAAAGAGTTCTTTTAAAAGAGCTGGCGCCCTTCCACCTGGATTTCCACCGGAAAAGCACGGGGGAGATCATCTTTGAGCACGCGGATATCTCCGCCATGCGCCAGCTGTTTGACAACGAGATCAATTGCCTGGCGTATATTCAAAGCAAAAATCATTCCAACAACCGCATCCCCGATATGGACGCCTTCGGCGAATACAACAACACCGTCTATATCGCCATGAACCACATCAAGGGCGTGCTGCTCTCGAGCTATCTGGGGCACCGCAGGCTCTCCGACGACAAGATCCTCGATATCTTTCTGCAGCTGCTGCGCATTATTTCTTTTCTTCACATCATCGACAAAAATTACTGCCATCTGGACCTGAAGCCGAACAACTTTATCATCGACGCCACCGATACCGTGTTTTTGATCGACTTCGGCTCCTCGATCATCTCCGAGAACAAGCGGGTCAACAACTACACGGAGGATTACTCCGCGCCCGAGGTCGTCTACAACATGCTCGAGCTCATTGACCAGCGCTCCGACATTTACTCCCTGGGAGCGATTTTGTACGAGATGGTCACCGGCAGCAGGGCATCCCTGGATACGTTTCTCCTCTGCGGAGGGGATTACTGCGGCAAAGCTCTGTGCGCGCGGTACGACTACAACGCCCTGCTGAGCAAGATGCTGGCGGAGGACGCGGGGGACCGCTTCGCCACCGTGGAGGAGATCATCAAAGTGGTCGGCGCGATGAAGGACATTAATAAGTAAAGGAACAACGGGCGATCACAGATCGCCCGTTAATCACAAGCTATCTTTCAGCCATATTATTTGTTTGAATCAATAAATTTCAGAAACGCGTCAGCCTGCTTTTGCAGATACGGCGCGCTCGCCGCCAGTTCCAGAGCGCCCGCCTGATTGAGCTGCTGCTGGGCGTTGGGGATCGTCAGGCGCGGAATATTCATTATTTTCATATTAAGGAAGCTGATCAGCGTGACGAGATGATCCTGGGCCAGGGCCGTGCCCGCCATACTGGGTGTGATGCCGCTGATGGCCGCCGGTTTCCCGGCCAGCACCTGAGGCTCGTCCTTGCTCACGGGCCGCGACAGCCAGTCCAGCAGATTTTTCAGCACGCCGGGGAAAAAGTGGTTGTACTCCGGCGTAAAAAACCAGATGCCGTCCGCCGATTTAATCTCGGCACGCACGCGGGCAATCGCCTCCGGCGCGGGAAACTCGATGTCCTGATTCATATACGGGATATCGGCGTAATCCAGCAGCCGGAAGTCCGCCCTGTCCCCGACCGCCTTCTGCGCCGCCAGGGCCAGCTGGCGGTTATACGATTCCCTCCTGAGAGAGCCGACGATGGCCAAAATGACCGGTTTGCTCATTAATATCACTCCATTCTAATGCTATAAAAGTTGAAACTCATTTTGGCTTATTATACCATACAGCGGAGGCCGGGACAAGCTCCCAGTCTCCGGATTCAGCTCCGCTTTGCCAGCAAAGCAGAGCCACGCAAGCGCCGAACCACCCCAGCGGTCTTTTTACGCGCTGTCCCAAACGGGTACAGGGCCGCAGTCCCATCCGGGGCATAGGGCTCACCCCCAGACGGGGTATGGGCCGCAGCCCCGAACGGGGGCATGGGGCGCAGCCCCGAGCGGGGTTTGGGGCGCAGCCCCATTAAAAGCGGGTCATAGGGGCGCAGCCCCTATACCTCTTGCGGGCGGGTGGGCGGGAATAATAAAAATTGTTGCGTTATACTGCTATTTCCTGTATATTATTTTCTATAAGATTTCACTAAAGGGCCGGATGAGCGCCATTAATATTTTGGGAGGTATATCTCATGGAAGTAATTGTAAACAAGCACGGCGAGGGCAAGCTCGCGACGAAAGCCTGTTTCAGCAATGAATTCGGTTTTAACGTCGCGTCCGTCATCGTCATGGGGAAAAAGGAATGCGTTCTGCTCGACTGCCAGTGGACGCTGGCCAACGCCCACAGGGTCATTGCCGAAATCATTGATACCCAGCTTGAGCTGAAAGCCATCTTCGCCTCGCATTCCCATCCCGACCACTACTATGGCATGGGTGTTATCCAGCAGGCCTTCCCGAACGCCAAATGCTATATGCTGCCGGAAGACCTGAAGCTTTACAACTATCAGTATCAGGCCAAGCTGGACGAGTGGGAGCCGGTCATGGGCAAAAACAACCTCTGCCGCAAGCAGGGCGAGAATATTATCCCCCTGACGACGGGCTACATAGAGCTTGAGGGCGAGCGCATCGAGATTATCGACCATGTCATGGGCGACTATCGCTGGAACTCTGTTGCCTGGATTCCCTCCATCAAGACAATATACGGCAGCGACGTCCTGTTCAATCAGGCCCACCCGTTCACCTGCGAGGTCACCGCCGAGCAGCGCGCACAGTGGATCGCCGATATCGAGCTGCTTGAGAAAATGGGCGCCGAGGTCGTTATCCCCGGCCATCAGAAGGAAGGTTGCCTCTTTGACGGCAGCGCCTTCAAGTACACAAAGGACTACCTCATCGCCACGGAAGAGGAGCTCGCCGCCACGAACGACCCGGCCACCTTCTTCTATCACATGGTCAAGAGGTTCCCCGGCTCCAGCCTTGAGCTTCTCAGCAATGAGATGAACGCCGAGGTCTGGAAGGGCAACCGCCCCTGGGATTGGGTCCTGGAGGATCACTCCACGCCGATCAACCCTCTCAGAAAATAGTGCGCCCCGAACAAGCATGAAAAAATCCCCCCAACCGCTTCAAGCAGGAGACGGTTGGGGGGATTTATTATTTGAGTTTATCTGCCGATGCCGGAATTAAGTGCCTCAGGCGATAGAGAGACCGGCGCTGGCGTAGCCGACAATCGCGGTGGCAATATCAAGACCTGCCGTGACAGTGGCGGTGAAGACCATCAGCAGGCGGGTTCCCGTCGTCACGGGGATGGCAAGGCCCGTGGTGGTTCCGTCGCTTATCGTGCCGATAGCAAGGACTCCGGTAAACGGCGGCGCCAGAGTTACAAGCGCCCCCGGTACTGCCGTAAACGTATTGTCCGGCGTAGGCGACGCATACAGCTGGGCCGTAATTGTTACAGTCGAGCCGACGAGTGTCAGCGCCGCGGTCGTGCTGAAAAAGGCAGCCATCGAGGTGATCGTGCCGTCCCTGGGGACGGAAAAGGCTTCATTGGTAAGGGTTGTGCCATCGAGGATTCCACCGGTCACCGTGATTCCACTGACTCCAGAGCCAAAAGAGATGGCGCTGGACGTGTTCAGCAATCCGCCAAGGACCGTTGTCATGGTAATGGGGGTGCCCGAAGCAAAGGGGATAATCGCGCTGGCTCCGGTGGGTCCCGTGTCGCCTGTCGGTCCTATCGGTCCCGTGGGCCCGGTGTCCCCTGTCGGCCCTGTCGCACCTGCTGTGCCGGCGGGACCGGTATCGCCCGTCGGACCGGTCGCACCTGCCGCACCAGCGGGGCCGGTGTCGCCCGTCGGACCGGTCGCACCTGCCGCACCGGCAGGTCCGGTGTCGCCCGTCGGACCGGTCGCACCTGCCGCACCAGCGGGTCCGGTGTCGCCGGTCGGACCAGTCGCACCTGCCGCACCGGCGGGGCCGGTGTCGCCCGTCGGACCAGTCGCACCTGCCGCACCGGCGGGGCCGGTGTCGCCCGTCGGACCAGTCGCACCTGCCGCACCAGCGGGGCCGGTATCGCCCGTCGGACCGGTCGCACCTGCCGCACCAGCGGGGCCGGTATCGCCCGTCGGACCGGTCGCACCTGCCGCACCAGCGGGGCCGGTATCGCCCGTCGGGCCGGTCGCACCTGCCGGTCCGGTTGGACCGGTGACGGAAGGATCATCTATGGTGACGATGGCGGAACCGGGCGTCACTATAATATCAAGTGTAGAGGTCTGGAAAATTAAATTTTCGTTAAGGCCGACCGTGGCCGTGCCTGTGGGGCCAATGACGTTGAACAGAAGCTCGCCTGGGAGAACTCCCGCAGGCCCGGTGTCGCCCGTGGGACCGGTCGGCCCCGTAGGTCCGGTATCACCTGTAGGGCCGGGTGCACCCGCGGCACCTGCCGGTCCAGTATCGCCGGTGGGACCAGGCGCACCCGCGGCACCCGCGGGCCCGGTATCACCGGTAGGGCCAGGCGCACCCGCAGCACCCGCGGGCCCGGTGTCGCCGGTGGGGCCCGGCACACCCGCGGTACCCGCGGGCCCTGTCGCTCCTGTTGGTCCGGGTAACCCCATCGGGCCGGGCACGCCCATGGCGCCGGCGGGGCCTGTCGCTCCCGTCGGTCCGGGCAAACCCATAGGGCCGGGCACACCCATGGCGCCGGCGGCTCCTGTCGCTCCCGTCGGTCCAGGGATACCCATAGGGCCGGGCACACCCATGGCACCGGCGGCTCCTGTCGCTCCCGTCGGTCCAGGGATACCCATTGGTCCGGGCACGCCCATTGGGCCCATTGGGCCGGGTACGCCCATAGGTCCTGGTACACCCATAGGCCCGGTGGGGCCTGTGGGCCCTGTCGGACCTGACGGCTCGTTGGTATAAGCGACAATCAGCGGCTCGCGTCCGGCACCGGCGCCGTTGCCTGCAAACTGAACGGACGTCGTGCCGTCGGGGTTTGTCAAGGCAATCCCATAATTGGGGAACATGCCGGTTATCCAACCGTTTACCAGTGCTGTGATATCGATGGCGATGTATTCCAATACATCGCAGACAGTGACGTTTACTGTTGAAGAGGTTGCTATATAGGGCGGCTGGGTATTGTAGGTGACGCTGGCAATATCGAATGGCGCTGTCACCCTGTTGACAATGATCGGACTCGGGTTCGCTCCCGTTTTGGATAGCACAAACAATACCAGGGCGGCACTGTCAACCGGCGCCGACGGCAGGGAAATATTACTGAACTGCAGAAGACCGACGGAATCAAGGTAGACCGGGTCCGTCCCCACGACGATCAAGGCTGACGCCGATAGGTTGGTATTGGGCAGCGCGCTGGAGACAAACGTTGTTCCTGTAGCGGGTATAATAAGGCCCGCCATAAGCATCACTCCCTTTCTCTCTTATAATTTATGTAGCGCTGTAACGGATTGTTCTGCGCCTCGGCCCGGTCTTTTCGTGATGTGTGGTCGCGTATTAATATATTGAATCTAAATTCGATATATTTTGCCTCAGATATTTTAACAATCGTTAGGTTTTTCGCATATCAGCCGCCTTTTATCAATGGCGAGAGAGCCCTTTTCCCCGACAGAGACATGCCAAAAGTCGTTAAATTTTTCAAAATCTTATTTACAAAAGAAAATATTCGTACTATAATGATATTACAAACGTATCACACGTTTGTAATATCTGAGATTTAACAAAAACTTTACGGCTGGCTAATAAATGGAGGAATACTTATGGCGGTCAAGATTGGCATCAACGGTTTCGGCAGGATCGGAAGGCTTGTGCTGAGGCAAGGCGTGGAGCGCGGCGACGTGGAATTCGTCGGTATCAACGATCCGTTTGTCGACCTCAACTATATGGTTTATCTGCTCAAGTACGATTCGGTGCACGGCAGATTTCAGGGCACCATCGACACCGAGGACGGCTGCCTTGTCGTCAACGGGCAGAAAATCCAGATTTCGGCCGAAAAGGACCCAGTTAATATTCCCTGGGCAAAGATGGGCGCGGAATACGTTGTGGAGTCCACCGGCATGTTCACCTCCAGGGAGAAGGCGGAAAAGCACCTCCAGGCCGGCGCGAAGAAGGTCATCATCTCCGCCCCCGCCAACGATATTCCGACCTTTGTCATGGGCGTCAACCACAAGAAATATACCGGCGATATGGACATTGTCTCCAACGCCTCCTGCACCACCAACTGCCTGGCACCGCTGGCCAAGGTTATCAACGACAACTTCGGCATTGTGGAAGGTTTGATGACGACGATTCATGCCGCGACAGCCACGCAGAAGACTGTTGACGGTCCTTCCGGCAAGGACTGGCGTGCCGGCCGCACCATTATGAACAACATCATCCCCTCCTCCACCGGCGCGGCAAAGGCCGTCGGCCTCGTCATTCCGGAGCTGAAGGGCAAGCTGACGGGTATTTCCATGCGTGTTCCCACCTCGGACGTCTCGGTCGTCGACCTGACGGCAAAGCTCGCCAGGAGCACCACCTTTGACGAGATCTGCGCCGCGATCAAAAAAGCCTCCGAAACGGATTTCAGAGGCATCATCGAATACATCGACTGCGACGCCGTATCGACGGATTTCATTGACGACACGCATACCTGCATTTTTGACGAAAAGGCCAGCATTTCCCTCAACGACACCTTTGTAAAGCTGGTGGCTTGGTACGACAACGAGATCGGCTATTCCACCAAGGTCGTGGAGCTGGCCGTCCACATGCACAGCGTCGACAGCCAGGCCAGCGCGCCCGCTGAAAAAACGGCGTGACAAGCCCGCTCCGGGTCTTTATAGAATAACGAAAAATCACGGTATCATACCGTGATTTTTTTTGTTTTAATTTTTAAACTCTCTTTGCGCGGTGCAGGACCTCGCGGCTGATAAAGGCGAGAGTCTCCTCCTCCCCCTTATCCCGGAGCATGATAAGCAGCCGCTCCAGCAGCGCGCGGGTGTTCGGATGCATGACGTAGGCGTCGCGGGAGCGCATGTAGTAGTCGTAGGGGTCGCCGTCGCGGTACTGCTCGCGGCGGTAGGTCCGGCTGGCGGCGAGCCTGTCGCAGAACATCTCCACCACATACCGGACCGGCATCTCCATGCCCGCGAGCCCGGAGGGCTCCCCAGAGGCGTAATCGATCCAATATTCCAGATGGTGCTTGTTGCGCCCCTTGTGATGCAGCCAAGCGGCACTGTATCCCCGGACCTTCCGCTCCATGTTGTTGGGGCTTTGAAAGCCCTGGTAATACCGCGCGCCAGCGATAAATTCCACCGGGGTATACTTTGACAGGTCATGCGTCAGCCCCTGGCGGTAGAGCCCCACCCTGAAGCAGTAGTGCATCACGAGCCGCTTGTGATGATTGATCGTTTTCAGATGCGACAGCCATTTCATACGTTCGAATCTGCCTTAAGCCATTATTATGATATCTCAATGATACTCATTTTGTTCGGCGTTGTAAATTCAATTTGTATAAAATATCTGTTAATTCCGCCGACAGGACCATCCGGTCAGCCTTCCGCCAGCGGATACAGCCGGCTGCTTTCCCGGCTGATCCTGTTTTTCACGGCATCGAATACCTTTTTGCTGTCGGCGGCGAATTTACCGGTATCCCGGAGTATCTTGGCCGGGACGTTATAGTCCTGGACGAATTTTGCAAACGTCTCCGCCAGATGGCCCATCTCCGCGTAGAAATCCGACGCCGTCGATTTCAGCGCCGGGTCACTGCTGTCCATCAGCGCAGGGTAAAGATGCTGGTCCTCCGACAGCAGATGCATTTTCAGCTTCCCCGACAGCGTATTGACGGCCAGCGCCATCTCCGGGGCTGTCTTTGCCGGATCGTTTTTCCTGATGAGCCCCTCGATATCGCCGATGATCGCCAGGATTTCGTCATGCTGCCTTCTGAGTAAGTCGAGATTTCTCATATGATCCCCTCCATAGTCTCTATATACGGATAATATGCCATTCGCTGTCAAAAGGCGGTTGTAAATGCAACATATTGGCAAAAATTGATGATAATAATTACATTTTTATTATTTTGAACATATATTCAATATATAAAACTATAGGCAATCTCCCGGCAAAAGCGTTTTGAGTGCGCGGGAGCCCCGCAGGCCGAACGCCTGCGGGGCTCCGAAGTCTCGCGTTATTGGGGGAAGACGACCACGAGCAGCATTTTGAATTTTCCGTCCGCAGCCACGGCGTGAGAAATCCCGGCCGGCATCACGATGGTCTGCCCCGCTTTGACCGAATGCTCTGTGCCGCCGATGGTGATGCGGGCGGTGCCCTCCAAAACGGTGACCATCGCGTCTCCGTCGGACTTGTGGGCGCTGATCTCCTCGCCCTGGTCGAAGGAAAACAGTGTGACGCTGACGGCGTCGTTCTGGACAAGCGTCCTGCTGACGACCTGCCCCTGCTGGTAATCCACGAGCGCGCCAAGCTCCAGTTCCTTTTCAAAGTCGATATTTTTGAGTATGTGTCCGTTCATCCTTGTTCCTCCTATTCCGACATGAGCCGCTTCTCGCCGGTGATGTCCTGGAGCGGCTTTATATTCTGCGTGACCTCCATGATGCCAAGAAATTCGCCCTTGTCATTGCGGACCGCGAAGTACCGGATATAGACGAGCTGCTCCCCCATCTTGATCCAGAAATCCTCATGCTCCTTCTGCCCGCTTTTCAGGTCCTCGACAATTTTCTCAACGATGTGGATGCTGGCCGGCGGGTGGCAATTGGCAACCTGGCGGCCGATGACCGACGCGGGCCGCGCGAAGACGCGCTCCTTGCCTTGCGAGAAGTATTTGACGGCGCCGTCCTTATCGACAAAGGTGATGTCCACGGGCAGCGTGTTGAATATCCATTTGATCTCCTCCGGCGACAGAATCCCCGGCTCAAAGCGGATATACCCGCCGCCGGACGGCGCCTCACCCTGAGACTGCAGCTTGCCCTCCACGTTTTCCCTCGCGGGTTTCCATTGGCTGCCCGGCTCGGCGAGGCAGAAGCCGAGCTCGGCGCTGTCGTCCCTGATCTGAAGCCACTCGTCCTCCGACAGCGTCTCCAGGACCATGGGAAACAGGATGTTTTCCTCCTTGAAGATCATCTCGGTCGCCTTGGTGACGGCTTCCTCCGCTTTGGCGGCGGCCTGCTGGGCGGCGCCCGGGCCGGCCTTGGCCAGTGCCAACGCCTCCTTCAGGGCGGCCCTGATCTCGTCGTCCACGCCCCACATGACCTTTGGCGGCGCGGTGATGCCGTACTTTTCCATGAAGGGAAAGAGCAGGTTTTCCTTTCTGGCGTAATGCCTGTCAACGGCGGACAGCGTCTCCAGCGCCGAGGCCAGCGCCGCCGTGCTCTCCCCGTCCCCGCCGGCTTTAAGCCTGGCGAGCAGCGGCGTAATCGTTTCGCGGATGAGCTTTTCGATGGCCCTGTTTTCAAGCTTAAATGTGTGCACCGGATGGCCGGGCGTTTCCTCCGGCTTATTTTCCCGATGTATCTCCTCAATGGAGCCCTTGAACACCGCCGCGTGGACGTCGCACAGATTTTGGATCTCCCGCACTTCCATGCCCTCGCGGATCAGGGCCTGTTCCATTTCGGCGATCTCGGCAGCCGATACGCCGCGAATGAGCTCCTCGAACCGCGCCTTGACCTCTTCGACGGACTTGCCGCCGTGCAGCTCGAGGATGATCTCCTTGAGCACCTTTTGCCGGTATTCCCTGTTGTTAATGACTTCGCTCATCGCTGACCCTCCTCACATTATTCCTGTACCGTAAAGCCGTGTTTTTTGAATTCCTCCCGGACGCGGTCCAGGCTGATGCCCTTCATGGCGGCGCCCTTCGGCAGCGTCATAAACCGTCCGGCGGTGTTCAGCATGCCCGGCAGCGTGATGTCCTTAAAGCCCAGATCCTGCATGATCTGCTTGACCTCCGGATATTCGCTGCAAATGTCGTGTATTGACGATGAGAGACGTATTGTCTTTTCCACAGCCGCACCTCCGATTCCTTATAGCCGGTGGGGCCCTCGTGCCCCGCTCCTTATACTTTGATTATAGCTTAGTATGATAAATCGGTCTGTTGTTTAAACAACAGACCGATGAAAAAGCTCCGCAAAGCACATCTTCCGGCAGGAACTATACCTTCAGGATCAGATACTGCACGGCGAGGGAGGCCGCGGCCAGCACGACCCAGCAGACAAAGCCGAGAAGGATCGGCTTTCCGCCGCTTTTGACGAGCTTTACCACGTGGGTGTTCAGCCCGATGGCTGCCATCGCCATGACGATGGCGAATCTGCCCGCCGCCGACAGGCCCGAATAGATTGCCGGGGGCAGCGGCACGAAGGTGCTGACGACGGACGTGGCCAGAAAACCCAGCACAAACCAGGGGAATATCTTTCGGAGGCTGTACGCGCGGTCCCCGCCGGAGGCCGTCTTCCGGGAGGTATGTACCGCCAGCACCAGCGTCACAGGTACGATCATCAGGGTCCGCGTCAGCTTGACGATGACGGCCAGATCGCCTGCCGCCGCGCTGTAGGTATACCCGGCGGCGATGACGGACGAGGTGTCGTTGACGGCGGTCCCCGCCCAGAGCCCGAAATTGACGTCGCTCATCCGAAAGACATGGCCGAGCAGCGGGAAGAGAAAGGCGGCGATGACATTGAAAAGAAAGATGGTCGATATGGCGTGAGCCACCTCCTCGTCGTCCGCCTTGATAACCGGCGCCGTGGCGGCGATGGCCGAGCCGCCGCAGATGGCGGTGCCCACGCCGATCAGCGTTTTCGTGTTGCCGTCGAGCTTCAGCCATTTCCCCGCCAGATACGCCGTGACAAATGCCGCTGTCAGCGTAAAGGCCATCAGCGCCAGCGTCTGGGCGCCGGCCCTGAAGACGCTGAACAGGTTCATACTGAAGCCCAGCAGGATGATGGAATACTGCAACAGCTTTTTCGACGTGAAGCTGATGCCGTCGTTAAAGATATCCGGCCGCCGCCAGAACGCCAGTATCATGCCGAACAGGATGCCCAGCACAGGGCTGCCGATTACCGGCACCGCGGACCCGATCAGCCAGGCGGGCACGGCGATGATACCGGCCAGAACGATTCCCGGGAGCTTTTTTGCCAACGCTTTCATTGCTTTCATCTCCTGCGGCCAGTATATGACTTGACTTATAATAAGTAAAATACTATTATCTTATCGTTATAATAAGTATTACTAATGCAGGAGATGGGGACTTGACCTTACGGCATTATCAGATATTCGTCGCCGTCTGCGACGCCATGAATATGACGGCGGCCGCCGAAAGCCTTTTCATGTCGCAGCCGGCGGTCAGCCAGGCGATCGCCGAGCTTGAAAAAAATTATGAGGTCCGCCTCTTTGAGCGGCTGTCCAGAAAGCTCTACCTGACCGAGGCCGGCGAAAAGCTGCTCGGCTACGCCCGTCATATGCTCCGGATGAACGACGACGTAGAAAAGGACATGAAGCTGCTCCGGGAAAGCGGCACGATCAGGCTCGGCGCCAGCGTCACCGTCGGGGCGTATGTGCTGCCGCGGCTCGTTTCCGCCTTCAAGGAGGAAAACAGGCGGACAGCGGTGCGGGTGGTGGAGGACAACACGCGGCAGATCGAGCACCTGATCATGACGGACCAGCTGGATTTTGGGATCGTGGAGGGGGACACCGTGTCGCCGGATATCGTCGTCCACCCGCTGATGGACGACGAGCTGACGCTTGTCTGCGCCAGGACGCACCGGTTTGCCGGCCTTTCGGCCGTCATGCCGGAGGAACTGGAGAAGGAAGATTTTATCGTGCGGGAAAAGGGCAGCGGTACGCGCAAGACCTTTGAGGACACGATGGCGTTAAACGGGCTGTCCTGGCGGGAGGCCTGGACCTGCAACAACGCCGACACCATCCGTGCGGCCGTGGCGGCGGGCCTCGGCGTCTCGGTGATATCGGCGAGGGCCGTCGCGCGGGATGCCGCCTCCGGCCTGCTCTGCGCGCTGCCGGTAAAAGCGCTGCAATTCCGGCGCACCTTTAAAATTGTCTATCATAAGAATAAGTTTCTGACCGTCCCGATGCGGAAATTCATGGAGCTCTGCATGAAAAGCAGAGCATGACAAAGGCCCGCGGGAGCGGTCACGCCGCCCCACGGGCCTGTATTGTACGTATGCCGATGCGCGTCAAGCGCCGTTCAGTCCTTTGCCTCTTTGATAAGGCTCTCCAAAAGCTCGATGTTCTCCTGAATCTCCTTTAGTTCGTTCTGGTATTTCACCACGGTTGAACCGGGCAAATGAATGTTCCCCTGGCCAAGGATGATCATGCGCTCTTCCGTGACCTCCTCAAACAGCTCCTGCTGCTCCTTCAGCTTTTCGCGCAGCTGGGCGGCGCTTAAATTCTCGTACACAAGCGTCCCTCCTCTCACAGTCCCCGGTCGTAAGGCTTGAAGCAATCGAGGCAGACCGTTTTGCCTTCCTGAAGACGAATCTTATGCTCCGGCGCCCCCTCGCCGCAGACCTGACAGGTGACTGTAGCAAAGTGCCGCGCCATTTCCGGCGGCTCGAAGGCCGGCTCGCCAATTGAAAATATTTCATCCGCGGGCGCGTCCAGGATGTACTCCTGGCGCTCGGGGCGGCTCATCTGGCCTTGAAACGGCTTCAGATAAAGCCGTATTTTTTTGCCGCTTTTGCGGTTAAAGAAGCTGAACGCCTGCTTTCCCGTGCCGCGGTAGACAAGATTGCCTTTTCCGAATGTGCAGCCCGTCAGCACCTGGACGCCGTCCACGCCGCAGGCGTCGTTTTCCGTCACGCAGACGAGCTCCTCGTCCTCGGACGCGCCTGTTTTCAGGGCCTCCAGGGCGAGCACCGCCGCGCGCACGCCGATGGCCAGCCCCGGGCACTCATGCCCATGAAACCGAACTGCCTTTTCCCATAATGCTCTGTCCGTCATACGGTCACTTCCCCCTGCTTAAAGCCGCTTACCGGCAATGGTCGTGGCAGCTGCAGTCATGGGTATGCTCGTGCTCGTGGTGGTCGCAGACCGCGCCCGTATCACGGAGCCGGCCGCCCAGATACGCATTGACGGCGTCCTCGACGCTGCCGTCGATACCGGAAACAAGCTCTATGTTTTCCGACGCCAGCATCGCCTTTGCGCCGCCGCCGATGCCGCCGCAGATGAGGACGTCGATTTTCAAACGGCTCAAAAGGCCTGCCAGGGCGGAATGGCCGTTTTCACCGGCGTCCAGGAACGTTTTGCCTGTGATGTTCCCTCCGTCGGCGGTATAAACGGTAAAGAAATGGCTCTGCCCGAAATGCTGGAATATCTGGTCATTTTCTGTTGGCACGGCGATTTTCATACGATACTCTCTCCTTTTTCATGATGGCGGTCGCTGTCTTCAAACCGGCAGCTCTTGCAATGGTACGGGCAGCCGCAGGGCCGGCCGGACACCTCGTAATTTCCGCCGCCGATGACGATGGTTTTGCCGGCGCACAGGGCCTCGGCAATCTTTCGCCTGGCGTCATACAGAATCCGCTGCAGCGTACCCCTAGATATATTCATTCGTTCCGCAGCCTCGTCCTGCTCCAGGCCCTCCAGGTCGCAGAGGCGGACGGCCTCCAGCTCCTCCAGAACAAGGTTGACCGCGCCGCCGCACGGTTTCCCGGGCGTGAATATGGTGTTGTCGGGCTCCGTGCAGATTCTGCGGCACTTAAAACCTCTTGGCATCGTCAACCTCCAAAATATATGAGCATATGCACAAAACAGATTATAATGTGCATATGCCCATATGTCAAGTATATATTTCTCAAAAGACGCGCGCCGCCCTACGTCCCCTTCAGCCAGCTTTCGCCGCGCCGGTACAGAGCATCCAGTGCTTTCCCGCCGGAGAGGCGCGGGACATCCTTATCGACATCGTAGCCGATTTTTGTCTGGAGATAGGCCAGATGCTGGTATTCCGGGGGAAACGCGTTCAGGAGCTCCCTGTCCAGGGCAATCGTCTGCGTACCGTCCACCGGGTCGAGCCTGTCCTTGTCCGCGATGGTCTCCCGTCTGACAAGGCCCCAGCGCCCGTCCCGCTTTTCCCACAGGTCGTAATGGCGGGCATAGCTGGATACGTCACAGAGGACGCCCTCGACCTCGGCCCGCTGCAGGATGATCATCTTCGTCATCGACACCGCCCGGGCGCCGCTGACCTCCACGGCGCTGCCGCCCAGAATATGCAGGATGTTCAGGCCGTGCCTGACGCCCTCCTCCGTCCTCTTGATAAACTCTTCAAAGGAGCTGTCCGACCAGGTGGCCTTCATCCGGCCCTCCGGGTGCCAGATTTGGCGGAACTTGTCCCAGAGCAGCGCGTCCCTGTACACGACCCACCGCTCGATCAGGTCCCTGATCTGCGTGACGTCGCTCAAATCCTGATTCATGCCGATCGTCCTCCGTCCTGTGTGTGAGCGCGCAGCGCCCACATGCGCGATATAATGAATTCTTTAAATTCATTATATCATAGCTTTAAAAAGCTATGATATGACATTTCGGAATACCTGAGCCGCCGAAATGATATTAGTCAGGCGCATTGATAATATATATAATGAGGTTAACTGAATCCGAGCTTTTCAGTCGATGAGGAGGTAATATATATGTACAAACAATATATCGGCGGCAAGCTGGCGGAAGGCCGCGGCGCAAAAATCGATGTGACCAACCCTGCAAATGATGCGCTCATTGCCAGCTACAGCGGCGCGGACGCGGCGCAGGCGCAGGAGGCGCTGCAAGCGGCGGCAGAGGCGTTCAAAACGTTCAGGGGCCTCCCGCTGCCCGTTCGCCTGGGCTATCTGGCAAAGCTCCGGGAGGCCATGCTGGAAAACATGGACCATATCGTCGAGCTGGATTCCCTGGAGTCCGGAAAGCCCCATCAGGAGGCCGTCCTGGACTTCTGGATGGGCGTTGGGTGCATCGAGTATTATTCCGAAGAGGTCAAGCGCATACAGGGGCAGTCCCTGCAGGATCTGTACGGCCCCCGGGGCGCCGGCTACAACATTGTGGAGCGGCGGCCTGTGGGCGTCGTGGTGGCGCATCTGGCATGGAACTTCCCGCTGCTCAACATCATGTGCAAGCTGCCGCCGGCGGTGGCGTCCGGCTGCGCGTGTATCATCAAGCCGTCGGTCAACACGCCCCTGGCCTCCCTGTTTATCGGCGAGCTCTGCGAAAAAATAGGTTTCCCGGCAGGCGCCGTCAACATCATTTCCGGCCCGTCCTCCGTCCTGGGCAAGGAGCTGAACTCCAGCACCATTCCGCGCCTGCTCACCTGTATCGGCTCGGCGGAAACCGGCAAGCAGATCATGCAGCAGGGGTCGACCTCGGTGAAAAGCTACTCTCTGGAGCTGGGCGGCAACGCCCCCTGTATCGTCATGCCGGACGCCGACCTGGAAGCGGCGGTGGACGCCATCGTCAGCCAGAAGTACGCCAACGCCGGGCAGGTCTGCGTCAACTACAACCGCGTTTTTGTACATAAGGACGTTTACGACAGGTTCCTTCAATTGACGGCGGACGCCGTCAAAAAGGTGAAAGTCGGCGCGATGAACGAATATCCCGGAGAAAATGTCATGGGCCCGATCATCACCCGGGAGGCGCGCGATAAAGCGCTGGCCATGATCGACGACGCCGTCAAAAAGGGCGCAAGGCTGCTCGCGGGCGGCACGGTGCCTGAGGGCCGGGAGAAGGGCAACTGGCTGACCCCGACGCTGCTGGCCGACTGCGCGGACAGCATGCGCGTGTTCCAGGAGGAACAGTTCGCGCCGATCCTGGCCGTGACGAGCTTTACCGACCTGGACGATACGCTCCGCCGCGCTGTCGACACCGAGTACGGCCTCCGCTCCTATCTGTACACTCACGACGCCCGGGTCATCGGTAAATGCTTTGAAAGGTTCGAGTCCGGCGTCATCGTCGTCAACAACGCCTCCGGCGGCCCCAACGTCCCCCACGTAGGCATCAAAGGCAGCGGCGTGCTCTGCGGCACCTCCTCCTACGGGCTGAACAACTACTATGATCTCAGGGTCCTGTGCCTGAAGCCGTAAGACTGACGCGGCCCCGCAGCGGCATAAAAACGCCCGGATATCTCTCCGATATTGGAGAGATATCCGGGCGAAAGCTTTGGCTGAGATCAGACTCGCGCATCCTGGGCCGTATCCTCGGTATCCACGCCTGACTTCGGCAGCCTGCTCATCAGGCTGATCGTCGCCGGCAGGAACAGGGGCAGCATGATGAAGCAGAGGATGATAAGGCCGGTGATGACCGTTACGGCCAGCTCGGTCAGCAGCAGCATACCGGAAGGCATCAGCGTTGCAAAGGTGCCCCCGAGGATGACGGCCGCCGACAGGACGACGCCGCCGATTTGCCTGGATGCCAGAACGATGGCCTCCTTCGGCTTCATATGCCCGAACTCCCTGAAGCGCATCATCAGGAATATGCTGTAATCCACCCCCAGCGCCACGATCACGATGAACGAGAAGAACGGGACGTAAGAGGACACGCCCGGGTAATGCAAAAGGCCGATGAAAATGCTGTTTGAAATAAAGGTCGCGGCAAAATACGCGCCGACGAGGGACAGCGTGATCATCACGGACGTCCAGAAGGACCGTATCACCAGCATCAGCACCAGGAACACGCCGATGAGGACAATAATAATCATCCTGTTGAGATCGCGGCTCAGGATATCGTTCATGTCGCAGGTCGTCGAGCTGGGCCCGGAGATACCGTATCCGGCGTCGGAGAGGACCGTGCCCTTCAAACCGCTGGAAACCGCGTCGTTGATTTCCTTGATGGTGTTGACGGCGTCCTTTGAATAGGGGTCGTCTTTCAGGACGATGATCATTTTTGTTATTGTCCTGTCGCCCGACATAAACGTATCGAGGGCCGGCTTGAAGTCCGCGCTTGCCAGCGCCTCGTCCGGCATATGGAACGTCTTGTCGGCGCTGAACTGGGTCAGGAAGTCCTTGCTCTGCCCGAGGCCGTCCGAAATCTGCTTTAAAGCGTCGGCGACCTGGGTCAGCTGGGAGCCGAACGCGCCGAACTGCTCAAGTCCCGAGGCGAGCTGCTCCTGGCCGGCTTTCATCTGGTCCAGTCCGGAGGCCACCTTGTTCATATTCGTAACGATCGTCCCGATGCCGTCGGACGCCTGGCCCAGGCCGCTTTCGACGCTTTTCAGACCGGCCGCCAGCTGCGACAGGCCGGCGCTCATGGCCGCAAGATTCGTGTTGGCCTCATTGAAGCCGGCGGTGACGGCATTGTAATTTGAGTTGAGGGCTTCCATGCCCTCCGGCGTCATATTGCCCAGCGACGACAGCAGCGTATCGATGGAGGCCTTCATCCCCTGGTAATTGGCGTCGCCTTTGACGCTTGGGACACTTTCCCCCAGTGCCGCCGCCATGCCCTGCATCTGCGACAGCGCCGACTTTATGCCGAGCAGGGCGCCGGCCGCGCTCTGATAATTTTTGCCCATTTCGAGATAGCCGGACTGCATGGCGCTGTAGTTGTCCGCCAGTGTCTTAAGGCCCCCGCTCATTTGGGACAGGTTCGTTTCGATGGCCTTGAGGCCGCCGCTGAGCGTTTGCGCATCGGACGCGCTCCCGTCCAGACCGGCCTGGAGCTGGCTGAGCCCGCCGGCCAGCGCCGTGACGGCGTCGTGCAGCTGCGCCGTTCCCGCCGCCATATCGCCGACCTGTGAAAAATCCGCCCCGCCGAGCTGCGCCTCCGCCCCGCCGAAGCCGTCGCCGAGCTGATTCAGACCATCCTGCATCTGCGACAAGCCGTCCGACACGGACGTCATCTGGCTGCTGATATAAAGGTCGTCAATCTGCTTGCCCTCGGGCTGGGTCACGGAGGACACCTGCTCCACCCCGTCGATCGCTTTGATTTTTTCCGTGACCTTATCAATAACGGATAAAGCGTCGTTATTGTCAAGCGCGCTGCCGCTTTCGATCACCAGCGTCGACGGCATGGCCTGGCCTTTTCCGAAATGCTCCGCCACAATGTTAAAGCCTTTGGACGCCGGATACGCGTCGCCCAGCTCGCCGACCTGGTCAAAGTTCAGCTTCTGCTGGTAGAAAACCACCGACACGCCGATGACCGCAACCGTCAGCAAAACCGAAACAACGGCGCGCTTTGTGGAAAACGCAGTGATCCCGCCCCAGATTCTGCTTTCCTTGTGGCCGTTTGCATTTTTTGAAGGCCAGAAAATCCTGGGGCCCAGCTGCTTCATCACAAACGGCGTCAGGGTCACGATTTCCAAAAGCAGCATCGCGCCGCCGATGACGACGGAAATCGCCGATTTATAAATTGGCGACTCCGAGAAAATCAGGCTGAAAAACGCAATGAGCACGGTCAGTATACTGAAAGCGATTGTCTTGCCGGCCGTTTTGTATGTACGGATAATGGCGTCGTCAACGGACAGGCCATGCGACAGCTCTTCCTTGAATCTGTTAAAGAGCAGGATGTTATAGTCGGTTCCGATACCGAAAAGAATGAGGATCATCAAAACCTGCGTCAGGGTCGTCACCGGGAAGCCCGCCCTGTCGATCAGCTGCGCCGTAATGCCCATGGAGGTCAAATACGCGACAGCCACCGTCAGCAGCGACACCAGCGGCGTGACGACGGACCTGAACATGATGATCAGAATGACAAGAATAAACAGAACCGTAAGGACCGCGCTTTTCTCAACGCCGGCGATGGAGGCTTCCAGATAATCCCCGGTGATGAAGTCCTCCCCCGTCAGATAATGCTCGACGCCGGCGTTTTGAAGCTTTTCCTCAAACGCGTTTTTGATGTCGTTAATATCCCGGGCGCCTTTATCCAGCTTGAAGCTCACCATGAGCGTCGTGCCGTCTGAGGATATGAGCGAGCTCTTGGCCTCCGGCGTGCCGAACGGGTCGATGATCTTGTCGATGCCAAGCTCGGTACTGCTGTCCTTCATCGCCTGGACGGCCTCGCCGATGCTTTTCATCTCATCGTCTGAAATTTTGTCCTGGTTGTAAAAAACAACCAGATTATCGGTCCCATTGGTCGCCTCCATCTTTTTCAGGATGGACGAGGCGATAACAGACGGGCTGTCATCGTTCAGCGGCGATTGACCTCTCTGCTGCAATATGACATTGATATCCGGCTGAAAAACCGACAGCAGCACTGTCACCACCAGCCACACCGCGAATATGGCCCAACGGCCCTTGATGATCCTTTTCATTCCCCTGCGTTTTCTCCTTCCGAATCGACATGAATTGCGAGTTGCGCAACACTATGTTGATTTATCATCAGAAGTGAAGTATAATTTACATCGTGTTGTATTACAACCGGCATTTTCGCGGAGAATGTGTTATGAACTACACTATCAGCTCCGAATGTTGGTATTTAATAAAAAATTAACATTCCCCCAGAGGTATGCACGATGAAAGCCGACAAAATTGACCGGCGGGTCCGGTACACAACGCTGCTGCTCAAAGAAAGCCTCGTCCGGATCATGCAGGAGCACCCCATTTCCAGGATATCGGTAAAAATGCTGTGTAACGCCGCCGATATCAACCGCAGCACCTTTTACGCTCACTATGCCGACCAGTACGATTTGCTGCAAAAGGTCGAGCAAGACGCCGTGCGCGACCTCCGGGAATACGTCGACAAGCACGACCTCAGCGAGCACTCCGAGGAAACGACGCAGACCCTGAAGCAGATACTCGACTACATCGCCAAGGACGCCGATCTCTTCAAGGTCCTGCTGAGCGAAAACGGCGACTCGAATTTCAAGAGGGACATCATGGAAATCGCGCAGCAAAAGGCGATTTCCGACATTCGCAATTATCAGGCGCTCAGCCCCAGGACGTCGGATTATCTGCAATGCTTTATCATATCGGGCGCCCTGCGCCTGGTGCAAAAATGGCTCGAGGACGGCATGATCGAATCAACGCAGGAGCTGGGCGAGCTCATCTCCAGGCTGCTCTTTAAAGGCACCTCAAGCTTTTATTCGAACAACGGCATATATAATTTTGAATGCTCTCGATAAAAAATCCCGAAACCGTTGGTTTCGGGATTTTTCAGCCTGTCAAAAAAACTGCGTATAGAGGGCAAAGCCTCGCAGAGTTTGCCGCCGGAGCGACAAATAAATGCCAAATTGTCACGCAGGAAGACATGCGCCTCCTGCGTGGCTCTTCTCATGCTGTGCGCGGCTGAGCGCGCTGCATGCAGCCTTGTGTCGGATAAAGCCCGCAAGGCTTTATCGACAGCCGTCAGTGCATAACGGTAAATAGCATAAACAAAATGCCTATGACGGCGAGGACCGCGAAAAAAACGGCCAGACTTTTGATCGTCCTGATATTACAGGCGTTAAGTACGGCGAGCTTAAGCTGTATTTCCTCATCGTCCGGGATGTCCCTGCGCCAGTATTCCCGATTTTTGGATATGTCTGCCGCTCCATCGTATTTCAACGTATAGTAAATATTATCCGGCAGCTCGTCCATTTCCTGCACGGCCTTCCACTCGTCCTCGGAAAGCGCTTTGCGCTTTATAATGCCAAGGTTCTCCAGCATGTCATATGACGATGTGAACTTTCCCATACAACTCTCCTTTTACCTGTCCTTTAATTTTACCGCCTCAGCTCGCATCCGTCAACCGCTGCCGCGCCAAGGCAAAAGAAGACCCTGCAGTTAAAATAACCGCAGGGCTTTTGAAAATTACCGTATATCGTAATTTAATATGCGCTTAGAACAGGATCTGCCAGGGCAGACGCTTGATCTGGTCGGCCTTGACGCCGAAGACTTCCTCGCTGTACTTGTCGATCTCCTCGCACAGGGCCGCATAAGCGCCCGGGAAAACGGAGCCGGGTCCCCCCTGGGTAATGCAGGGAATAAAGTACTTGCTGCCGCACGCGTCGCAGGCTTTCCGGGTAGCCTTGGCGCAGTCTTCCTTCGTCCAGCCGGGGAAATCCATGGACTTGTTGTCAATGCCGCCCATAAAGGCGATCTTGCCGCCGTACTTTTTAACAAGCTCGGGGACGTTGTTTGACTCCATGCAGCCCTGCCAGACATCGATGCCCATTTCGATCATATACGGGATAAGCGTGGCGCAATAGCTGTCGGAGTGATGGAATATAAGCTCTACGCCATGGTCATGGTAGTAACCATAAATCTTCTTGTAGGGCTCCAGGAAGAACTCGGCGAACATCTCAGGCCGCAGGAAGGTGCTCTTCTCGCTGCCCCAGTCGTCGTGATGGAAGATGGCGTCGGGATGCAGGTTGGCGCAGATGCCCTCCGCCAGCTCCAGCTCCCAGTCGGTGAGATATTCGATAAGATCGTGCATTTCGTCCGGATACAGCGCGTAGTACTCCAGCGCGTTGGTCATCCCGCACAGATGATGCGACTGCTCGAAAAGGCCCGGCGCAATGAACGGGGCCTTATAGGCCTGCGTGCCGTCAACAGCGTCGTACTGCGCTTTCCATTGTGCCCACTCTTCGTTCGAAAACTTCAGGGAAGGCGCGTGGACATAGTCCTGCCAATGCTCAATGTCCTTGACGACGATCTTGTCCGGTGTGTGCACCGGGAAAGCGCCGGGGACATTCGCCGGGAAAGAGTTCGTCACGCCCCAGGCGTTGACGACGTTCTCCTGACCCTTTGTCGGAGAAGGAGAGTGCATCATAAATGGATGAAACAGAAAATAAATGGCCTCAAACTGGTTGACAAATCTGTCCGGGTTCCCGCCTTTGATGGCTTCCCTCATATTTTGCTTTGCTGTCAGCATAAGTTATCCTCCTTTTGTTTTTGGCTGCCCACAATTATATACTATTAATTTCCGCATTACAATCGCCTAATTGTTTCTTTTCACAAATCTAAAGTAAAATTTAAGAACGCAAGACAAAGTGTGTATCGGCGCCGGCCGCCATTCATTGCGCGCCGCCCAAAAATCGACTTTTTTCATCTATATGAGCTGGAGTCTCGTCACGCAAAAAACTCCGCAGCCGTCGAAACTACAGAGTTTTTTTTGGAATAGTCGTGGAAAAAAGATTTTTGGCTTCAAGTCGATTAGGCTCATGCTGTGAGTTGATTACTGCAGTTTGCGTTTAAGTATTGAAATGATCCATCTTGTGCGGCCATAGCTCTGGGCGGCAGCAACAGTGCTTACTAACTCCCATCCCTGCAAACCTAATTCATTTAATTCATTTTGGAACGTGCTCTGGTCAACCCTGCCGCCGAATACTCCTTTGGCATCGGTAAACAGCGTCTTGTATTCAAATTTCTCCATATTCTCACCTCAAATCCCCGGTTCTTGGAATGTGTGCAATAGATCATCCTTATTATAGCAAATAAAAAGCAAATACAAATAAAAGTATAGAAATAAATCGGCAAATCTCCTGCCGAAATTTGCCGATTTGTCTTGGAGCATCTAGGCAGATTCGAACTGCCGACCTCATCCTTAAGAAGGACCTGGGTGCTGCTTGCGTGGTACGCCTATGGCCTTTTTCTTAACTCACTGGATCTTGGCATCCACTCCACTTTCAACAGAAACGGCGAAGTGATCAAGAGCATCCGGGTCTGGAGCCCTCTCCTGAATCTGATCAAGCCCTTCACGCCCTTTGGGTTAACCACCACTGCGGTCCGTGTCCTCATTATTTGCCTAATCACTAAAAAAGGATATACCCGCTTTTCCGGATCCAGGTTTGTCAGGGACAAGCGCGGTTTTGACATTCTGCCCGACGGTACTCACGGTACCAGCGGCTTTATGACAAAAAAGCAGCGAAAGATGATACTGGATACCGGCGCCACTGGAACAAGTGGCAACACGTTTGGGTGTGGCCTAATTTCGCATATGTTTAAATCGCCCCGGATAACCGGGGCGATAGAATATGTTTAGGGCCTTATTTTAAAATAATCCAACGGATTAACTGCTGTTCCATCCACATAGACAGCGAACGTGAGGCAAACTCCTGTAACTTTACCGGTCGAACCGACCGTGCCTATCGTGTCGCCGGAGGCAACGGTATCTCCCGCAGAAACCTTCAGCTCATCGAGGTGCCGATAGATCGTCTCAATACCGTTATCATGGCTGATTACGATGTAATTGCCCTGCTCATCGTCGAACTCGGCTTTAGAAACGGTTCCCGAAAGAGCTGCATAAACTGCGGCTCCCTCAACCCCATTTCCGGCGATATCTATATGATCTCGGAATTCAGTTGTACCAGTGATAGGATGGACGCGCTTACCAAATGTCGAGGTAATAGTGTCATATCCCTCCACGGGCCATACCCAATCTAAATTTGATATAGCAGCCGTGCTTACAGGCTGTCTGTCGGGCTCCGTGTTGGCACCTGCCTGAAAACCGTTATATACATCAAATATCCATTTATAACCATCCTCGGCTGCTACTGACATATTAAAGTCCTTAGCGCCAAGGCTTTCAATTTTAATTGCGCCGCGTTTGCTCGGAGTCAAAAATTGGTCATCAATTACATATTGCTCGCTGCCTTTGTTTTGATGGCATACAACCGCAACCCCTTGTTCCGGGTCACTTTTCAATGAACCGACTTGCACTATTATATACTTCCCGCCATTTTCATCAGGTTCAACCAATGCACTTCTCCATCCGTTGGTAAATTCAACATCAGCATTTAATTGGTCATTTACAGTTTCAAAAATTGCCGGTTTATCGCTGTCAGTCGATACCGCAGGCCCTTCCCGTTGCCATGTCGTCCCGCCATCCTCCGAAGACAAAGTTTCCATCATTCCGTCATTGTTTGAAGTTCTGTCTGCCACTGTCAGCGTAATAACATTTTGCTCCACGGACATTAATTGCGCCTCCCATGCCCCGGCGTCTAAGGGCAATTTAATTTGAGTCCAAGTCATACCTCCATCAGAAGTTTGAAAAATAGGGGCATCTACAAATAACCCAATAGCAATAATAGCATGTTGATTGTCTAAAAAGATGACTTGGTTGGGATACCACATAGCTTCCTTAATTTGTGTTGTCTCACTCCATGTCTTGCCACCGTCATGGGTACGGTAAATATAAGTGTCCGCATTGGCTACACCATTGCCATACGTGGCAGCCAACCAGCCGTCATTGGCCGATACCATTGCCATATGGGTCTGTGGGGAGTAGGAAAGCGCCTTTGCCTCCTGCCGGGACTCGATTTCCGAATCGGATGACCATTCTTTTGGTGCGGCAATCGGTTCCCCAAGCTTTACCCATTCGTCTTGCTCATGATAGCGCACAAGCGGCTCGCCATTTTCGTTAAGGGACAATTCAGCATTCATCCAGTCTTGACTGCCTGTGCTGTTCGCAGCACCTAAAGCAACGGCACAGCCAGTGAGCAGAAGCGCCAAAATAAGTGTCAGCGCAACTGCCCATGTGGATTTCTTTTTATATTTCATAATGCTGATCAGCCTTTCTTTCAGTTCTTTCTTATCTTCACATAAGGTTGTGGCAAGGGCGCCTGCCGAAAGCTTCCTGCTTGCTGAGAGTGCAAGCAGGGTATTTCCGTAGGATTGTTTTTCATATGCGGACATTCCGCTTATGACCGCCTCATCACAGGAGAGTTCGCAGGCCCGGTCTATTTGCCTGCGGATCAGCAGCATCAAAGGATTAAACCAATGCAGCGACGTCACCGCTGCGGCCAGCCATTTATACAGTACGTCTTTTCGCCTGTAATGGGTCAGCTCATGGCGCAGTATGTATTTCAATTCTTCACCCATGCCGTTTCGGACATAGGCAAGCTGGGGAAGTACGATAATCGGATGATAAACACCGATCAGCACGGGGGTGGAAGCAAGACTGCTGCAAGCCATAGTAACTTGCCGACCGCCGTGCATCTGTTCAAACACCGCAAGGTCATCGCTGTGCGGCGTGACACAGGATCGCCGCATGCGCAGCGAAAAACACAGATATGCCGTAATGAACCAGCCCAGGCTGGCAGCCGCGCCCAGCAACCATATCCAAAGCAGGTTATTCTTGATAAAGTTCCAAAGGTTAAGCGGCCACTGCGTAACTACGGACTTTTGCAAATGGGCTGCTTCGTTATTTTCCTGTTCCGGTAAAACGGACTGTGCATTTGACGGCGCACCGATCCGGTCAGTTTCAATTCCCGCTGGAATATAGGTCTGTTCGGTGGGCGCGCTGTTCATGCCTGGCTGCTCAATGTTAAATAGAGTCCCCATGGCGTTTACAGGCGCGGCAACAGGCAAAGCAAGGCGCAGCATCACCAAAATCCAGATGTAATAAGAGAAAGTTTTAGACACCCCGTTTTTAAGGAGGGGCTTACCCGCCAGCAAGATGAGCGCCAATAGGGAGCCGGACACAGAAAGAGACAGAATCGTAATCACCGCACTACTCATGCTCGTCACCCGCGTTAAACATCGCAGAAAGCTCCGCAATGTCCTTTTCGTCAAGCTGCCCGCCGGACAAGAGCGACGCCACCAGCTTTTTCGCACTGCCGGCAAATATCTTGTTTACGAACGTCTTTGTAGACCACTGATTGTATTCTTCCTCAGTCACCACCGCGCTGTAGACTCCACGTCTTTCCAGCGCGACGATGCCCTTTGCCTGCAGCCTGTAAAGAAGCGTCTTTATCGTGGAATCCTCCCACCCGCATCGGGCGGAAAGCACACGGCGTATGTCAATGAGCGGCAGGGCGTCCCCCGCTTCCCAAAGCACACGCATTACCTCAAGCTCGGAATCCTGGATTTTACCGGCAAGCTCGTTCATCGTATCCTCCCATAAAGTCTACTCATGTAATCTTTATATAAAGTCTACGCCTGTAGTCTTTTCTTGTCAAGTGGATTCTAATATTATTAATATTTATTTTCAGCTTTTGCAAAATATTATTAGTATGACGATCAGCATCGGGATTTCCACGACATATCAATGCGTAAAAACCAATGGCTTATCAAAATTAGCGGACATGGCACTATACGAAGTGAAGAAAATCAGGAATACAGTCATAGTGATGTAATAAATACAAAACGCGCCGGGCCTATTGGCTCGACGCGTTGTTCTGATGTTTTATACCTATTCATGAAATTAATGAGGTTTGTATAGCATGAAGGCAGTTAGAGCAGCGATTCGCGCGGGGGGGGGCTTGTCATAATGACGCATCCCCCCGAATACTGTACTTGAAAGCATTGCAGTGCAGCGAATTATTCATTCTAATTGCCTACGCCGCGCCCTCGATCTTCTTCCCCTCTGGCTGAGAGTATTTAAAGAGTCTATGCAAATAGTTGGCCTTTCCGCCGGTGACAAAAAGCATGTTGGAAAGTATTCACTTGGCATGCGCCAACGCTTGGGGATTGCTTAAGCATTGATTGGTGGAAAAAAACGATAGAAGTAAATTTGACAGGCACCTTTTACACTATGAAAGCGGCTATTCCGCATATGGTGAACATCGGCGGCGGCTCCATTATTAATATCGCCTCTCTTGCGGCGGTACGCTATTTCCCATCTATGCCGGCATACTCGGCATCAAAAGCTGGAATTGTGGGATTAACCCAAGCGACGGCTCTTGATTTTGGCGCATCGAATGTTAGAGCAATGCTATTTGCCCCGGCCCTATCAGAACCGGCCTTCTTGAAAGAGCAACGTCAGGGGTAGCCGCGGCATTAAAAACTGACGTTGACGGCGGTATAGAAGCATTTACCAGGTTTTTACCGCTGAAGCGCGCCGGCCATCCTGAAGAGGTAGCCAGCGTCGCTGCATTTTTAGCCAGTGACGAATCCTCGTTTATGACGGGCAACGTGATTATGGTAGACGGCGGAGCATCTTTAGTTGATCCATGCGGTTCTGCTACTCTTGCCGTTATGAATATTTAGGTTTCATATATAAAAAATGTTTTAAGCGCTGCCCGACGGATGAACTTCCGCCGGGCAGCGCCCTTACGCCTGATATATGAATCTGGTTTAAATTGAAATATTCCTCTGTCTCATATATTTGGGATAGGAAATAGGTATTAAAATCTCAGGGATGATATCACTTTTCATAATACTCTCTGCTATAGCAGTATAGCTCTTCCATACCGTCCCACAGGATTTTCTCGTCTCCACCGAAAACCGTTGAGAACATGCCGCCATTCTTCCCGAGGTCACTTACGCCCTGGTCGATATATTGAATGAGTGCTTCGCTGCTCTCCCCTATCATCGGCAGGTCGAAGCCCAGCTTGTCACCGTACTGCTCTTTGTATGCCCTGACGTCGTTGGCGCGAAGCTGGAGTTGCAGGAAATCGGGGCCAAGGGTGACCATGTAGGGCAAAAACCTCTTGACGCAGCCGCAGGTGTGGAAGAGCATGGCGATACCGCTATCCCTGACATGCCCGAAGATGATCTCAGAGGGCTCGTAGACGATCTCATCCATCATTCTCTCGCTGAAGAAGGAGTCGCGCTCCGTTCCCCAGTCGTCGTGATACATGATCATGTCGGTGGGGAAATACTTGGCGATCCTTTCCAGCATCTTGCAGTGAAAGCGGGACAACTCCGCCATGAACTCGCGGCAGGCGTCCGGCTCCTCGGCGAGGGCCAGCATAGCCTCCGTATAACCGCCCAGGACGGCGACAAGGCGCTCTGTACAGCCCTGACCGAAATCGTAGTAGTTCATCTTCTCAGGGTGGTAGTAGGGCCGGCTCATGTAATTCTCGCAGCAGGTCTTGATGCGCGCCTCGTTCAGGTCCGGCCAGACGATCTTTTTCTCCCACTCGGTAATGTCGCCCAAGACGGGGGCGCGGTCCGGCTTCAGCATAGAGCCGCCGGCTTCGGGAATCCATTCCCACACGCAACCGAACAGGTCGGTCCAGTCACAACGCTGGGTGAAGTCGAAGCGAAGGTCGGATAGCCCTGTCAGCTCACCGCCCATGCAGTAGTTGAAGTCGTTGGCGGAGGTAGGGACCCACAGCGGGTTCTCGTGCCTAAGCACACGCCGGAAGTTCTCTCGCGTGGAGATGGGGTAGTCAAACACGGGGACTTTAATGGGTTGCATGATGGTCCCAGCATATTCATGCTTGGAGCCCAGTGCCAAATATGGTATTCTCTCGTATTTCATATGACCCCTCTTTCTGCCGCATTTTATTGGTGCGATCTTCGTTGATCTATTAAAATCTATTGCTTCTGGTTATCTCACTATGCATGAAACAGGATTATTTCATATGATGAGTGCTGTATTAACAATGCGGATTCACGAGGCTCTTGATCTGGCATGGGATTCCAGATTGACATTTTCCGCAGCCATAACGCGGTGCGAATTTTTTGCCAACTTCACGTAGGTAAGCAGAACATTTATCGATATCCTTTCCGTTTTTGGAGATGGCATGGCCAGGGCAGGCATGGTAACAGGCGCCGCATTCAGAGCAATAATCATAAATGTCATGATAATCCTTCTCATCCGGCATTGTTTTCCAATCGGTGATAATGCTTATCAGGCGACCGCACGCCCCTTGCTTCGAAATAAAATTTGTTGAGCGTCCGAAGGTGCCGAGCCCCGTGATATACCCTACATGACGTTCCGACCAGTTACTTGAATAGGCTGGGATGGGCAGCTCAGTCTGGTCGCGTGAAGTTCGCATAAAAAATCTATCATCCGAATAAGGTACAACGGCCTTGTACCCTTCCTGGATGAGCGAGTCCCCGACAAGAGCCCCTGTCGCCAAAAGATGCTGCTGTCCGTCAACGCGTGTAAAAAGCCATTCCCATGACGGACTATTCGGATCTTTCGTATTTGATTCGATGACACGCTCGGTAAAAGGAAGAAAAAGTGAAATGACCGATTTTGCCTCTGGAAGCCAATCGGTAGGCATCAAATGATGAGGCCCAACGACTTCTGGCGCCTTGAGTTTTTTAAACCCCTCGTCGTATGCAGTACCAACGGCGATGATCGGCGGCATGAAAAATCGCATGCCAATATATTGGCTATCCTTGTCTTTATTGAGCTCGGTTCCGGTGGATTCTTTGCCATGATAATTGTTACGCGCAAAGTTGTTCGCGTAAAAGTTGTTCGCGAGCTTATTCAACGATTCTACGTCTTCCGCTTTTGCCGAAAGATAATTTGTCGGAGAATTTTCGGAAAACTCAGCCGTTAGCTGCTGCAAATATTCCCTGTTCATCATATACCTCCTGAAGCGCCCTTGCTAATTCCGGTCTTTTTGAACTTTTGCCCCCAGTTTCCTGTCGGGCAGTAGGACAGGCATTTCCCGCAGTTGTGAGATGTATGATGCTGGAGTCCTGATTCCAGTATTGGCATTTTGTTTTGTGCATTAAGGATATCCTGCGGCGTTGGGTCCAAAGTCGTTACATAGTCCTCACTCCCGCCCAATTCCTTTGTCATAGCGTGTATAGCCATTTGACATTTCGGCCAGCTGATTCGGCAATACTCTGAATGTTTGCCGCCGGGATTGGCGATATACGGCTCGGCCTCGCCATATTTGCTGAGCGCTCCTGTCGGGCAGACGCTTGTGCATATCCCGCATTTTTCGGGTTCGCAAAGCTTCTTCCCTTTATATAAAGGGTCTGGCTCCAGCTCCAAAGTGGTCAGGATAACACCGAACCTGATACGCGGCCCAAATTCAGGTGTCATGACAAGGCCGGACCAGCTGAATTCACCAAGTCCAGCGGCAACTGCCGCATGGCGCAGACTGAGCTGTGCCCCGTTTGTCATCGGACCAGTCGAACATGGTGTTGTACACGCACCCGTTTCTCGTTCAATGAACTGCGCCACCGCATAACATGCATATGTCAATTCAAAATTTGGCAGCATTGCGTATCCATATGTACCGTAAAGGCCTTTTAAGTCTCTCCTGCCGTCTTCAAAGGCTCGGAAATTGACTTGAATAGCACCATCTAAAAGGCGGACTCCAATGACGATAACCGATTTGCAGCCTGGGAGAATGTCGCACGGATGCCGCCCCTGCGGCGATTCTTCAAACCGGTCAATGGCAGCTATGCCGCAAAGATCCATGCCATGCTGCAGGGCAACTTCTCTTATTTGATCCTTAATACTCATATAACCGTCTCCATTAAACAATAATGTAAATATCCCGGTGGTATTAAGATTAGTGTAAAGAAGTCGGGGTGGCTTATCAATTCCAAATCCGCTTCTGATATGGCGTCAAAGCCAATTCAAACAGAAAAAATCCTCCGCCTAAAAGTCAGGGCGGAGGTAAATTATTATTGTCGTTTTTTAGTGCTTGAATACTGTCATCCCTTCTGGGTCATCGGGCAGGATCTCAATAAAATTTCGTACTTCTTTTGTAATGCTGTTTGTCTTCCATGTCGCCATTAGGATTGGATCATCATCAGACGGCGGAAGTGTAAAATATTTGATCTCTTCGTGGCCGGGCGCGTTGGGAAAATAACCGCATAGGCTCATTCCCCTCCCCCGCCGAATGACCCGCAGTAGTGATTGAAAATTTGAAGCAAACTGGACGTCACAAGGTCTAATACCGTACTTTTCCAGCCTCCTAAAAGCCTCTTTTTTGTTGTTTAATTCGTTATTTAATGGGACAGTATAGAAAACTTCCTTCTTGAGCTCCTCGAAATCGATTTCCTTCAGCGAATTTGCCATGGCCAACGGGTGTTTTGCAGACATTGCAAGGCAACTTCTGCTTCTCAACACCTTTTTTTGTGATATGTCTGGAATGTCGTTTAGGATGAAATCAGGCGAAAAGGCGATATCCACATAACCGAAGGTAAGTGCTTGCCTAAGTTCCCTAAAATCAAAAAGATCTTCATTTAGCTCAATTTCAGGATGCTTATTGGCATAATCGTTTATTATCTGCTTTAGCTTGTCATAATCCTCGCTCGAGTCGTAAGTGCTTGGATAGCCAATCCGAATAACCTGATGTGTTTTAGTCTTCAAATCCTTAGTAATCTGGATATCTTTGCATATATCGGAATAATGGATGCGCAGCTTTGAATAGAGGTCTTCTCCCTCTTTTGTCAGAGCAAGACCTCTGTTCTTCCTTTCGAATAATACGAGGCCAAGTCCATCTTCAAACCTCCGAATAGTTTTGCTCACAGACGACTGAGAGAGAAACAATGTTTCAGCGGCATCTGACAAATTTAAGTGTTCTGCAACAGTAAGAAATGTCTCGATTTGCTGAAACGTGATATTGTACATTGTGGCGTCCCCCATTCCAAGGTTGATGCGCAACTTTCAACAACATTGACTACCTATAACGATATATTTGAAACCGAGCCATTTCAATGAACTCATCATAAGCGAGTATGGTTACATTTCTTTGCTCACGCAACAATCTTCGTTGTTCAGATGTAAAATCTTGGCTATGCCCCATGATTAGGTATTTCTGTGGATGAAGCACTTTAACTCCTTTGTTTTTTTCTAGCCAATCTATATTAACATATTGCGAGCACCATTCATCATAACGATTTAATTGTGCAATAGCGGCATCTATTTCATGGGAGGGCTGTTGCCTTTCTTTTGAACCAACAAGGCTCTTAGATTTCAGATGAGGTTTTTTAAATTCAAATATATCACAAAATCCATCCATGCGTTCCGGCATAAAGTCAGGCTTCAAATCGTGCATATCCGTTTTATATTGCCATTCTAGCAGAATTTGTGGGTTTAGACGGTTAGTACCAAAAGCATACTGCATTATTTCTGGATTCATCTCTAAAAAATCCGTTATCTGAACTTCACTTGTTTTATCTAAACTAATTAGCTCTATTAGTTAGTACACCAACTCTAATCTTTTGCGGATAAGGAAATGCCGGATTGAGAGAATTTCGCCTATCAGGATGTGCTTCTAGATAATCATTAATTCTAATAAAGACCTTATTATTCAGGTCATCTCCGATACTCTTAATTAACTCAGTTATTTGTTCTTCCAAGCACATGTAAGTCTGCACCCCATTCATTGATGCATTGTCTTTGTAGTCTCAAGTCCTATTATAGAGAATATTATAACATTTTTAGTGTGTTTTTGGTAGAAACTTAGCAAATTTCGGTAAGTCCTTTTTACGGGCATGTCCCCGGCGTCAGCAGCTTCTTTAATAATGTGCGATTCTGATGTGAGCCTTGCTGAGAACCATATTCGGAACGCAGGCTTATGATCTACGGTTTTAAGACGGCAGACAAGTGGGATTAGTCTATTAAGCGGCCATCTAGCCAGTGTATTACTCCCTTAAGAGAAGTTGTGCTCGTGCTATTCGACAGAATCAGTCATCCTTTTAAGTATGGTTCCTGTATTATTAGATAAATTATGGTAATAATTGCATTATAGCAAAGGAGGATTATTATGCCACGAGGAGTAAAAAGGGAAAGAAACATCGGCGAAGAAATAAGTTTAATTAACACTAAGATTACTGAGTACGAATCAAAGATCAAGACACTGAAATCACAGCTCGTTTTCTTACAAAAAGAACAGGAGCAGAACGACCTCCGAAACCTCAATAAGATTTTAAACGAATCTGGATTATCCGTTGATGAGGTCGCAAAGCTTATCAAGAAACCAAATAGTGAAATAGCATAATAAAGTCGCGCTCTTATATAGGGCGCGATTTTTTCATTAAAAGTGATATATGTGTAATACTGACACAGGTAAAACGCGCAGCTTAATTAGAATTTCTTTTTACTCTTCGCTCCACTTGTTCCACTTTCGTATTCGTTGCATGTTCAAAAAGGACATTGAAACAGCTGAGGTTAATGCTGATAAAGAGCTTCAAGAGGCTGGCTGTCCACCGACGCAACCCTGACGGACTAATATACAAAGTGCGTAAGGACGGAACGGAAAACACGCTGATTACTTCAGCGGATACGCAAAGTGGCTTTATGCAGGGCTACACAACGCAAAATTTGAGCATGGTAGATACAATGGTGGTTGTTGATAATTATATTTATTGCAGAGTTAATAACAACGACCGCACAAAAGTAATATATAGGATTAACGTAGACAGCGGCGAAGTGGAACAACTACAACAATTAAGCGCATTGACCAGTGGACTTACTGTATATGACGGCTGGATATATTACAGCAAAAGCGAAGACAACGCTTGGAAAACTTATAGAATACGGACAGATGGAACGGAAAATACAAAGATAGCAGATTTTCAAGTATCTTCTACCAACATAGTAAACGATAAAATTTACTATGTATACGGAGATGGAGCGCAGATATACAGCATGGATTTAGACGGCGCAAATAACGAGCGCATAGCGGACGGCATTAAGGCTGTGAAAATAAACGTAGTAGGCGACTGGATTTATTTTACAAATACCTCAGCGATATACAAAATAAAGACGGACGGAACGGAAAAGACAAAGCTATGCGACTTTCCCAGCAGTAATTTTATTGATATGAACGTGTTGAATGACTGGATTTACTTGACGGGCAATGGATTTAATATGCACAAGGTAAAGACAGACGGGAGCGAATTGCAGGAGGTAAAATAAAGCGAGGAAAACACGCCTAATACTGTCGGCGTGTTTTCCTTTTTATAAAAAACAACCGCGCCCAATATTTCAAGCGCGGTTTTGAGGACTGTATTCGCTTTGTATTCAGCGCATAGGACCTAATGCGTTTCGCTTTAGAATGTGCCGATGAAGTTTACGGTAATAGTAGGTGTAATATAGAGTCGGCTTTTTCCCGACCTAACAGGTTCAATGATTATTTGCTTGGCTTTATTAATCTCCAATAGAGTATGTTTTCAGACATAATTATATCACTATTTTGGGATTCGAGGAAGCAGACGCGACATACAATTTTGGCCCCAGCAATGGGGCGACCGTATTAAATCAACCGGCTTCCTTTCGCGGAAGCCGGTTTGATTTTATGCTTACTTTCATAAATGACCAGTTATAAACTAATACGTACCGAAACCCCCATTGCTTAAAGAAATGCTATCGTGGCTTGGGGCTTTAGTTTTTTTTACTGCTTCATTTTTAAGTACTTGCGACTTTTTTTATTGAAGTCCTAATATCTCTTTTTACCTTAAACGTATTGATCATTTCATTGAGCTGTTCGGTCTGGCCGAATAATTCCACGCTGGCCGCAGCGCTTTCTTCAGACGTAGCGGCATTGTTCTGCACGACCTTACTCATAACAACTGATAAGTTCTTTATTTGTCTATATAACCAGAAATATTTTTTAGTATTTCGACAACATATATATTGGAGTCAATTATTTTTGGCGCTGCATAAACTAAAAATGCCTGATTATTTCTATTTTCAATTTTAAAAAGAGATCGATTCGCTCGATTCTTTCAGCTAAAGCTTACGTCTTCTTTTGGCTCATCTGTAAATGGTACGATAAACTCTCTCAGGTTTAACTGGTTTGTAATACGGACCCATCTTTAAAACTGCATTCTGATAAATGTCAGCGCTGGAATCATGACATAACTTAATCGTAGTTAACAAGTTGGTAAACCTTAAACTGGTAGCCTTACAACTCTTAAATATTTGAAAAATAGGACGAAGATGTAGGAGATGAAAATATATGTTAATAATCGAACTAATTATTAATGCCATCGAGAATGGGAAAATTAATGCTGCTGAAGGACTTATACGAGAAGCGTTGGATAGGGGCATTGCACCCACTATCATCCTGGAACAAGGTATTAGGCATTCCATACCGGTAATGCTGGAGCACTATAATGAAGTCCTTGATTCTGAAAAAAAGCAAATGATGCAGAAGCTCCAAGACGATTTCTATGTAAAATCTGAACGTGGCTCATGAAAATCGGCAAATATTTTGTTCTATGAGAGACTGCCGAGGCATAAATACATCGTCTTCGGCAGAAATTTGGCCGCAAAATTACACACCATACGCATAGTGCAGTAGGTGCAGCATAAGCACCGTTGATAATTTATTAACAAAATTCTTAGCAGGCTTTTAAAAGAGGATGGTTACATATGCGGGTTTAGCAACAAGAGCAAGCATTAAATGTCCTGACTGAAAAATAACAAAAGCAAAGAGCGGTTTCAACCCGCAAGATGTAAAAACCGCTCCATTGCTGGATTTTTAGTGGTTTTCTGCCCGTTTCGAGTTTATTTCGGAAAAGAAAATCCCTGTGCTTACGCTCGATTGGAGCACTGCAAACACAGGGTTTTTTGGAGCATCTAGGCAGATTCGAACTGCCGACCTCATCCTTACCAAGGATGCGCTCTGCCGACTGAGCTATAGATGCGTTTTCAATTTTTGCCGGGGCGGATACGACGCTTAAGCATTATATAATCCCTTATAGATTATGTCAAGCCTTTAAATTCTGGTTGGCGACTTATTTTTTACTTGAGGCGCCGGCCAGCAAAATTGTCGGGCGCGCCTGGGCTTTTAATATCTTGAATAATAATTCAATTTATCCATGAGCGTTACTTCACAAAGCTTTTAAAGTAATCCGGCAAGGGGGCTGTCAGCTTAAGGCGACGGCCGGAGACGGGTTCGGTAAAAGAGAGCTTTTCGGCGTGCAGCGCCTGAGCGGCGAGGCCGAGGCGGGCTGAGATATCTTGGGAAAAGGCCGTATTATACAGGTGGTCGCCGAGGATCGGATGTCCGAACGCGAGACAATGGACGCGGATCTGATGGGTCCGCCCCGTCTCGAGCCGCAGGCGCAGCGACGATACCGTATCGCCGTCTATTTCCGTGACCGCCGTTGTCTCATAATGCGTGACCGCGCGCTGGCCGTCGGGCGCGGCGACGCGCAGCATGTCGCCTTCCCGCAGCCGCCGGATCGGCAGGTCGATGGTGCCGGCGGGCTTGTCCATCACGCCGGCTATCAGAGCGGCGTACTCCTTCTCCGCGTCCCCGGCCAGCGCCTGGCCCGCCCTGGCTTTCATGTGGCTGTTTTTCGCAAACAGCACCACGCCCGACGTGTCGCGGTCCAGACGGTTGACGGCGTGGCAGCGGCCGTCGCCCGAGGTTCTCTCAAGATATCCGGCGACGAAGTTTGACAACGTCCCCGTGTACCGCGCGCGGGACGGGTGTGTGATCAGGCCTGAGGGCTTGTTCACCGCCAGGAGCCCCGCGTCCTCGTACAGAATATCGAGTCCGCCCTCTTCGGGCACGATATCGCAGGGTGGCTCCGCGGCTGTGACGTCCACAGAAAGCGTCTCTCCTGGCGTCAGGCGCCTGTCGGTAAAGACGGGCGCGCCGTCCACAAAGATCGCGCCGGCGCGTTTAAGCCGGCGCGTCAGCGTGTCGGAAATCATAAGCTCCCGCCGCAGGACGATATAAACCTTTCGCCCGGCGTCTTTTTCCCCGGCGCTGTATGTCAGACGCATAAGTAATCCCCACAATAACTCAGCTGAGCTTTTTGAGCTCCTCGGCGATCTCCTCGAAATGCATGGAATGGGAGGCTTTGACCAGCACGCTGTCGCCCTTTTTAATGAGTGAGGGCAAAACGGCGAAGAGCGCCTCCTTCATTGGGAAGTGCCAGGCCTCCATCTCCACGCCTGTGGAAACGAGCCCCTTATAAATGAACTCCGCCTTGGCGCCGCAGCAGACGAGGCAGTCAATGCCGCTCTTCGCCACCAGCGTGCCGAGCGCGCGGTGCAGCGCGTCGGCCTCATAGCCCAGCTCCGTCATATCGCCGAGGATCGCCACCCTGCGGCCCTCCAGCGTCGCCAGTGACCGGACGGACGCCGCCATGGAGTTGGGGTTGGCGTTATAGCAGTCATCGATGAGCGTGATATAGCCGGTATCGACAATGTTCGCGCGGCCGCCCACAGGGGCATAATTGAGCAGACCGAGCCTGATATCCTCGTCACCGAGGCCCAGGTGCCGGCCGATGGCCGCCGCGGGCAGCGCGCCGAGCACCATATGGCTCCCAAAGGCGGGTATCCGCACGCCAAGGCAGCCGCTGCCGCTCACAATGTCGCAGGAGACGTCGGTCGTCCCGAGCGGATGGATGTTAACGGCCCGGAAATCGTTTTTTTCCCCGAGACCGAAGGTAAGCTTTTTGATCCCGGGATCAAAGGACGCCAGCAGCGTGTCGTCGCCGTTCACCACCGCCAGCCCGTCGGGCTTCATGTACTCGAAAACCTCGCTCTTTGCCCGGAGCACGCCGTTCAGGTCCCCCAGCTGCTCCAGGTGGCAGTAGCCGATGGCCGTCATCAGGCAGATATCGGGCCGCACCATTTTGCTCAGGCGGCGCATCTCCCCAAAATCGCTGATACCCATTTCAACGACGGCGGCCTCGTGCTCCTCCCGGAGGGACAGGAGCGTCAGCGGTACGCCGATTTCATTGTTGAGGTTCTCCGGCGTTTTCAGGACATTGAATTTCTGCGACAAAACGGCCGCGACCATTTCCTTTGCCGTCGTCTTGCCGACGCTGCCCGTGACGCCCACGACGGGGATATTGAAGAGACTCCTGTAATACTCCCCGAGAGCTTTCAGCGCCGCCAGCGTCGATTCCACGAGGACGTACGGCCCCCGCGCATCCGGCAGTACCTGTTCCGCCAGACAGCAGGAGGCGCCGGCGCCGAAGGCTTTATTCGCATAGCTGTGCCCGTCGACCCGCTCGCCGCGGATGCAGACAAACAGGCAGCCCTCGAAGGCCTCCCGGTTGTCGCGCACGACGCCGGTGATGCAGGCGCTTTTAAGAACGTCGTCGCCTATATATTCGCCGCCCGTGACGCGGGCAATCGTCTCCTGAGTCAGCGGTTTCATTCCCATAAAGGTTTACACTCCGTATTTTTTCAATGAATGGGCGATGATCGCCTCGCACAGATCATCGTAGGACATGCCGTCGGCGGCCGCCTCCTGCGGCAGGAGGCTTGTCGGCGTGAGCCCCGGCAGCGTGTTCCCCTCCAGGCACCAGACCTCGCCGGTCTCGTCGACGATGAAATCCATGCGCCCGTAAACGTCGAACATTAAAACCTCGTAGACCCGCTCGGCGGTCCGCTGGAGCTTTTCGGTGACCTCCGCGGGCAGGTCCGCCGGACAGTACTCGTCGGTCAGGCCGCTCTGATATTTGTTTTTATAATCGTAGAAGCCCGACTTTGGGCAGATCTCAATCACAGGGAACGCTTTTCCGGCAAGAACGCCGACGTCGCACTCGCGGCCTTTTATGTACTGCTCGACGATGACGTCGTCCTCATATTTAAAGGCCAGCTCAAGCGCCGCGCCGTACTCCTCCGGCGTTTTCACGACGGAGACGCCAACGGAGCTGCCGCGGGAGCGCGGCTTGACGACGCAGGGAAAGCCCACGTTTTCATAGTCCCGGTCCTGTTTTTTCACCGTTATGCCGCGGGGCGTTTTGACGCCGCCGACCTCAAAGAGCTTTTTGGCGACCTCCTTGTTCATGGCCACGGCGCTGCTCAGGTGGCCGCTCCCCGTGTATTTGATGCCCGCCATGTCAAAGGTGGCCTGGACCTTTCCGTCCTCCCCGTCCTCTCCGTGCAGCGCCATGAAGACGATGTCGGCGGCGCGGCAGATCTCAAGTATATTATCGCCCATGCGGCTGTCGTTAAACTGCTTGCGGCTGGCCTTCACGACCTCCAGGTCGGGGGCCGTTTCAGCAACGGCGGCGATGCCGTCGTCATATACCGTGTCAAAAATGCCCTTTGGATCGTCATAATGCTGCGGATAGCCAAAATAAAGATCGACAAGCACCGCCTTATGTCCCCGCCGGCGCAGCGCCGACGTCACCATTGTCCCGCTTGTGATCGACACGTCGCGCTCGGCGGACAGCCCGCCGCATAAAACTATGATGTTCAATCAATAACCTCCCATGCGCCAAGGCGCGCGAAATAAATGCCAGCCGCCCGGACACTGCATTTTACTATACACTAATAATTCAGTTTATACAATCAAAAACACTGTTGACAATAAATAAATCATAAAGTATAATAACCGTTGCCTGTCAGTGAGATATGGCGGTATAGCTCAGTTGGCTAGAGCACTCGGTTCATACCCGTGGTGTCACTGGTTCAAGTCCAGTTACCGCCACCAAACGGGGACGGATAACCTCCGTCCCCGTAAAAATCCAGGCAACCTTCGTCATTATCGTTCCCTGCCCCTCGGAGAGCGGAAGGGGTATCGAGCCGCCAGGCTCGTATCCAGGGGAAACTGGTTTCCCTTGGAAGATGCGGCCGGAGCCGCAGGCGACACATTTTCCGCAGAAAATGTCCGCATCCAGGGCCCGTTGGTCAAGCGGTTAAGACACCGCCCTTTCACGGCGGTAACACGAGTTCGATTCTCGTACGGGTCATTTAACCTTTATTATTTTCGCGTTTGGAGGCTTAGCTCAGCTGGTTAGAGCGCCTGCTTCACACGCAGGAGGTCGATGGTTCGAGCCCATTAGTCTCCATTTTAGCCCCGGTCGTCAGACCGGGGCTTTGTCATGCCATAAACCGCTGAATTTGCAGTGTTTTTTGTTCGTTAACGGCGCTTTCAACTTGCCGCATTTGCTTCAATGTTGATACGTTTTGTAAGCGTTTGACACATATTTTTGTGTCAAATTTATGTCACGGTTTTGCATCCCCTAATCACTGTCCGTCCTATCGCCCTCCCAATCACCTATACTGACATCAGGAGGGCAATCTATATGTACAAACTAGTAATAATAAACCACGCCAGTAAACGCACAGGCCTACACGCTGACGATTACCCGGACGACCTTATCAGAATCGGAGAGCGGCTGCTCAGGCGATTCCCGGACGGACAGTACGCCGTGATCGATGAGGCGGGCGCTGTCGTCTGGCCAGCATGATATTACACATCCCCTGGGCATAATACGCCTGGGGGATGTTGCTATGACCAAATACATTATACGCGTTATCGTGCCGGGCGGGGTTGTATACGAATACTCGGTGAAAACTCAGCGATTGGCCGAGCTCGAAGTTGAGCGCGTCAAGAAGGATGGATACCGGCACTACGAAGGCAATGCGGTGATTGAATATAGGTGGGTGCATGAAGTGACGTGGTTTAGGCGGGAGGAATAAAAAGGCCGGAGGGGTTAACCTCCGGCCTTTCTGCCCCAGCTGGCCATCGTCAGGCGGGGATTGCTTCGTCCGCTTTCCACTCTGCCTGTTTATCGATCCAGCCCGTAGCCTCGTTTTCCGTATCGAATATAGGCATGTTCATATTTATCTCGTATGGCTTCTCACCAAACAAACTTGTGGCAAACGCCCACCTGCCACTCGGCATATGGTGCAGAGTCGCGGTTTGCACTACCATGCCGTACTTTATTTTATTATATATCTTCATCGTCCTCATCCTTTCCCCGGCCTATTACCGGCCTATTACCGGACCGGGGCGGCACAATGGGTTACCAACCGAACTGCTTAATCAAATCGTCTCTATTTAGTATGATAGTGGTTACATAGTCGCCGCCGAGTAACGCGCGAACCCTATCTTGCGCTTTCTGAACTTTTGCAAATCCTTTCGCCCAGTCATCATCGTTTTGCGCGGCATTTTGCTTTGATAGTACGCAGTAACTTTTTACAGCTTCATATTTCTCTTTACATTCAAGAGCCTCTTTTATGCTGACCTGTGTCATTTTGTTTCCCTCCGTTTGTTCTTTATGGTCTTATTATACACCTACGTAATTGTATTTCAAGCAGGCAAAATACCAAAATGTACACGTGCGCAATTGTCTATTTTGTACACTTGTATATGTGCATATCGCGGTATATAATAATGACTAGAATGGAGTTGGTATTGTGCCCGTCAGCGAAGCAAAAAAGAAAGCTAATAAAAAATGGAATGAGGCCCACCCATACGACCGGGTTAGCCTGCTTTTAATCCCCCCGAATAATAAAGAATCGGTCATGAAACACGCGGCATCGCAAGGAAAAACGCTGAACGCCTACATCAACAATCTTATACGCGAGGACATGGACAAATAAAAAAAGGCCGCCAACCGTTACGGTGATTCCCGTTTCGGCCAGCGGCCTGCTGTTACGCAATAACTTTTACGTCGCCATGATCCGCTTTATACTTGTACCACTCAAGCGTCCTTTTGCGCTGTTCAAAATCCGGTATGGCAACCAACAGTCCGAAATCGATCTTCTGGAGCATGTCAATCATGGCAATCTGATCGTGGGTAAGATATGGTCTTATGCTCGTCCCCTTTGCAATTCCGTTCTTTTCCCTGAACTGCTTCGCCGATACGCCCAACACGATGCGGTTTAACATATCGCACTCGTTGCTGAAATGATACGGCTGTGGGTTGTCGTGCAGCAGCTTTATTTGCTGTGTCAGCAGCGGGAACTCTGTGCGTGACTCAACGAGCGTATCGATGAAATCTTCCATCTGATTGAACCGCTTTATGTATGCCTCTTTGAACTGCATGGCCTTAGCTCCGGAATATCCCATAACCAACAAGGAAAATCCGTCACGAGTCATATCGTAACATGGAAGTTTTCTACCCGTACTGTCCTTATAGTAGGACAGCGCAAAGTTGCGACCTCTAAACTCTTCACTAAGTCCAGATTTGGACTCAGTGATTTTTGCTATATCACGCAATACATGTTGATGGCTTTTCTCAAACATTTGGGCCACCATAAGGCTGCCCGCCCTTGCTGTGTCGCGCTTGTCTACAAATACGCCGTAATCATCCATCGGAACAAGGTGTTTCATTAATACCTCCGTCAAATTTAGTGTTTGACAGATTATTCACCCTATGATTTAATTAATTAAGATTAATAATCTGCCGTGAGGAAATATCGGAGTGCGTCGCCAAACTCAGACCGATATTTCCTCATCTTTTTTTATCCAATTTAGAATCGCTTGCTTTTCAAATCTCCAACTGTCTCCTACTTTGAACCCCTTTAGGCGGCCGCTCTTCAATTCTCTGTGAAATGTCGTATAGCTGATGGAGAACATATCACATATTTGTTTGGCGGTCATAAGCTCTGGCATTGTGTTAAAGCCCATATTATTCCTCCTTATGTTATATAATAACAAATTCTATGTCGCCTTTTCAACAGCAGTTTTGATATTTGGAAAATATTAAGAAAAACGCCCCGGGCGCGGTATTATCCGTTGCCCGGGGCGTTTCGAGTGATATTGACTTTTACAGCAGTCCCAGTTTCTCCAGCGTGGCAAGCATATGCTCCATCGTAACCGTGTCCTGCAAATGCAGATCACCATGCTCATCGCCAGTCAGACCCTTGGCAATGGCTTTCTGGACGGCGCTGGCGGCCCAATCGCTCGGCTTGTTCTCCACCGGGTTCACCTCTTCTCTGTAGCTCCACATACCGGCATCGCCGTATGCCTCGTTCAGATCGACGCTGATGCCGGCGGCCGTCTGGCCGTTTTTGTATTGGTATACCTGGGCATGTGCGGACAACTTCCCGCTCGACCACGCATATGTCTGCCAAAATCCCTTACAGGCACCGCGTGCGGCCATGTCTTCAACGACGGCATAGCTGCCGTATATGCCGACCTCATAAGGCCCGGTCTGTGCTCTGGCGGCCCGCAGATACGATTCGATGTTATTCATGTCGGTCGCCCGAGCGTCAAAGTCCGCCGCAAAATAGACGATGCCCGTAGCGGGCATACAGAGCGCCTGGACGGCCTTGTACGCCGCCGCACCGTCTGCACTGCCGGATGCCGCGCCGCCACGTGGGCGGTCTGCTGTGGTCTCGTAGACGCATAGGATGTCCAGCCCGGCAGCGGATATGATTTGAGCCTCGGCGGCATACATCTGCTTTGTAGTGCCAGCTATGTACCGGCAGGCGAAGTTATAGCCGCTGCGCACGAGGTCAGCGGCTATAGTGCTTGTGATGCGCGACGCGCAATCGATACCTTTGGTCATTTCGTCTGCCCCTTCTCGCTCTGGGTGCCGAAGTAGAACGCGACGACCATCATAGCAATGCTCATCACATTGTCCGCTGAAATTTTGCCGACGACGGCTAAGTAAACGAATACCGCAACGACGGCCAGCGTGACGATGGTCTTGACCTTAATCAGGGCCGCGAGGTTTTCAACGATTTTCATGATTTGTAATCCCTCCTAAATAAGATTCTGTACGCCCTGCTCGTCCATGAAGTCGCGCAGTTCGTGTTTGACATTGGCGGCGTACTCTCGGGCCGCTTTAACATTGCCGTTGCATTTAAATGCTGTGACTTTCCCCGATTCGTCTACCGCCAAACTCTGCATACACTCTGCCGTTGCGTCGCCGAGTGCGGCGGCGGCATTGATTCCGCGAAGCATGAGCGTCTCTTTCTTAACCCGGGCCTCATTGCGCTCCTTGTCCGCCTTGTCGTGCTTGTCAAACCGCCGCTTGATATAGGCCCCGAAAAGTGACATACAGATTGGTATGATAAGTAGTTTGAAAACCTCTAAAGCTGTTTCCATTATGACCGCCTCACTTTAAGCATAAAAATACCGCCATGAGGCGGCTTGCAATTATTCAGTGGCAGACTATGCTGCCATGTCTGCTATGCCAATACGATGCAATCGGCATTGCCGTCAAGCGTCAGTGTGCCGTCCACGGCGGCTTTGTACATTGCGAACAGCGGCATATTGACAAACCATGCCCGGTATCTGTCCTGCGCAGCGGCAAGCCCCTGCTCCTTCTTCGCCTTTTCGATGTCCGATACGATAACCCAAGCCATTTTATTTACCTCCATAAAATTATTCTCCGATTCCCATGATGTTTGGTAATGCATTTGTGCAAAAATCAATAAATGCGTTCAGCGTCATATCCGACTGCGCTTTGATTGCGTCTTGCTGCTTCTCCGCATACGTCTTCTGCGCCATGACGACGATATAGCGCTCCTCTGTGACCGCCGGTGTCGTATCCGTCCCCGGTGTTACAACGACGTCGGAGAGCGCTAGGGAGACGCGCAGCGTGTAGTTGTCGTGAGCGTATGCGCCGCTGTCGTCTGTCAGCGTGAGGCTGTCGGGCGGATTCTTGAAAAGCGTGTCGAGCTCTGCGAAGGTGGTTGCCTCTTTTGCAAAATGGAATTCCAAGGTGCTGCGGTTCGCGCCCTGAAAGTTTCTCTGCGATCCGACGACGTTGAGCACTTCTAAGTTTTGGCCGCCTATGGTTACTGTCAAATTAATCACCCCCTATACTGTTTTCCAGACACCGTCTATTTTTGTGTGTATCGATTCGATAGACTTCCATACCCCGCCGATATTTACTGCGCCGCTCTCGCAATCTTTCCATGCGCCGCCTATTTTGACCTTCATGTTTGCCAGCGGGTTTGTTGCGAACTGGAGTATGTAGGCACCGTCGGTATCCGCAGCATCAGATACCAATGCGGAGGATAACAATTCCAACGCAGGCCGAATGCCCTGATATCCGTAATATGCATCACTGGATCCGCCGCCAGCGGGAATAGCATACCGTTGGACGCTTGAAGAACTTGAAATCGGAGTTCTTAGCCAGTATTGCCAGTTCTGAGAAGAAGACAGGGCTGCGTCCGTGTATTCGGACGCACTGACAGCTTCGGCTGTCGGCATAGCAAGACGGCTATTGTTGTCGCTGAAAAGGTCCCACTTTGATCCCTCCGCGATGCCGTTTTCGTTTGCTTGCCCAACTTCGGTTCTTGATAGGAGGTAGACTTTCCGGGTGATGTCTTCATAGCTGCCGCCATCGGTGACGGTGTTCCTCACTACACGGATTGTCGTATCTTGAATTGCATCTCTAAATGCCGTTTCAAAATGTGACAAAAATCCAGCCTCAGCGTCATACTCATTATAATTCGAATAGACGTTTGCGTTATTCGGCGGAGCATCATAGGTGTGCCGGGCGGAATACCAAGCGCCGGCGCCAGCCAAACTATTTAACCATTGGTCAATGTTGGAAACGCTGTACATATTATTCCCGCCAGCCGCACGGCCGCTGTTCGGGTTGCTGGCCTCTTTGGCGTCGAAACACTTCAAGGTGATAATTCGTTCAGTGCACAGCTTCACACGGCCACCTGAAATATGTCCTATCTTGAATCGGATGACGGCGCCGTTGTACGTCGTGTCGAGCGACTTTACCACCGCGCCGACAGCGAGATTGGATATTGGCTGCGCCATTTTTAGACCCTCCTACGCTTGGTACTTTATCCAGATATCGCCGTTGTTGCCGCCGCTCGGGTCCGCTGTGGAGAGGGTGACATTGCGCATCTGCGCTGTGGTGTAGTTCGTGTTCGTTTGGGCGATTGCCGCGCCGGTGAATATCCCGCCAGCGATAGGCATAGCGCCGAGAGTGGCCAGCGCTGCTGGAGCCGTCGCCACGCCGGTACCACCGTTGGACACCGGAACTGGCCCAGTCGTATTGCCAAGGCCAAGGACATTCCTGGCCGCTGCAACGGTCATCTCGGTAAGCACTCCTGACGTGCCCGTAAACACCGGGAGACTCGGCGTCGTGCCGATTGCCCCAGCGTTGGTGATATTACCGTGCATGTGGCTTAGTGGAGCGAAAACCGCGCCGAGGACGGATTTAATATTGCTCCAGAGCGTTTTCCGCTTGCCATTCGCTGATGTGTCCTGATATGGAAAGTAGTCAGTATCTGCGATGGCCGTTTCTGCTGTGAGACCACTTATGCTTGCCGCCGTATCAGCATAGGCAAAGGCATCCTGATTTTTGTTTGTAGGGTCATAGACGGATTTTGTCATGTCGCCGGAGCCCGAGCCATTAGCGCCTTGATATACATCAAAATCAAACGTTGCGCCGCTTGTCATCGTTATGCGGTATGTATCGTACGTCCCCGGTGCGCCTGTGCCGCTTATTTGAGCTATTGACGCGATGCCGTTGCCGTTTGCGCCAGGATTGCCGCGCGGTACCACAAAATTGAGTATGAGATTTTCTGCCGTACCCGAATTTGATATGATTAGATCAGTACCGGGATCGCCGGTAGTATACGACCCGACCGTTATCGTAGCGGGACCGGGCGGGCCGGGCTCTCCAGCGGGTCCGGGTTCTCCTGCCGGTCCAGCCGGGCCGTCTGCGCCCGCAGGTCCCGGCGGGCCCTCGCCGATCTCCAGCAATAGCAACTGATAATGTACGCCGTCATTGGTTGGTGTGACGCCTGTGACCTCCTGTAGCGTGATATAGGCGTTGCCGCTGTACGTTATAAGGCTTTTGACCGGGTACGTCGTACCGGCGTTATATGCGCCACGCGGGGTTAAGCCGGTCGCAACCAAATCCTCTAACTGCTTGCCGGTGTACTTAAGTGTAAAGCTTGGCATTGTCTCACCCTCTTAGTAATAAATGATAATAACGCCTTTGCGGCCGGCACCGCCGAGACCGCCAGCGCCACCGAGGCCAGTTCGAGCGCCGGAGTATCCTTGCGATTGTCCGCCGCCACCGCCACCGTCGCCACCCTGGCCGCCTTGACCGTATCCCGTCGCATCCGCTCCGGGAGCTCCGATACCGCCATCGCCACCGCCACCATTGTACTGTGTATATGCAGCCGGGCTGCCTGTTCTTATGTATGTATCAATGTAATCACCGCGATACACACCGTCATTGTCGACATTACGGTAGTTATAGAGGTTAACGCCGCTAAGTACGTAACAATGGGTAACATCCGCAGCCGACGCCCCCGACGTAATTGTGACTGTCGATCCCGTTAAAGTGAACACGCCCGTATCAGCATTAAATGTAAAGTCCGAACGGCCTGTCATCGTCCCCGACCAAGTACCGCCGCCATGGAATGTGTAGGTGTAGTTGTATCCGCCAGATTTAGATACAGCCCCGCTCTGCCCCGCTAATCCATTGCCCGCCGAGCCTGCGCCGCCGCCATATCCGCCGTATGCTGTAACGCCGCCTAACGATGCCGGTGAACCGTTGGCTCCGGGGTGATAAGTGGTTTCGTTTTTCGTTACATTTGGCCCCACGCCTGACGATCCTGCCCCCGCGCCGCCCGCCAATTCCCCGGTATCGCCTTTTCGCCCTAAGATGAGGCCCGATTTTGGCTCAACATAGCCGGAGCCGTAGGCGTGGCCCGTTTCCGCGCTGATGCCATCAAATATGGTGTGTTCGCCGCAGGAATACTCTTTGACCGACAATGGGACGACGGTCAGGTCCATAACCAAAACCCTACCGCCGGGCCCGCCCTCTCCGGGTTCGCCGCCAGCGCCGGGA
>NZ_FQXV01000028.1 GCF_900130065.1 Sporobacter termitidis DSM 10068 | reverse complement strand
GTAAAGTCCGAACGGCCTGTCATCGTCCCCGACCAAGTACCGCCGCCATGGAATGTGTAGGTGTAGTTGTATCCGCCAGATTTAGATACAGCCCCGCTCTGCCCCGCTAATCCATTGCCCGCCGAGCCTGCGCCGCCGCCATATCCGCCGTATGCTGTAACGCCGCCTAACGATGCCGGTGAACCGTTGGCTCCGGGGTGATAAGTGGTTTCGTTTTTCGTTACATTTGGCCCCACGCCTGACGATCCTGCCCCCGCGCCGCCCGCCAATTCCCCGGTATCGCCTTTTCGCCCTAAGATGAGGCCCGATTTTGGCTCAACATAGCCGGAGCCGTAGGCGTGGCCCGTTTCCGCGCTGATGCCATCAAATATGGTGTGTTCGCCGCAGGAATACTCTTTGACCGACAATGGGACGACGGTCAGGTCCATAACCAAAACCCTACCGCCGGGCCCGCCCTCTCCGGGTTCGCCGCCAGCGCCGGGAGCTCCTGTTGACCCGTTTTTACCGTTCTCTCCAGAAACGCCCTGGGCGCCCGGCTCAACTTCAATGAGCCTTATCCGGGTTACGTCTTCGGGTATGGTCCAGTTGCCGATATCCGTGAGGACAACGTAATTATTGTAGTTGTCACCGTGGCCGACAGGGAGAAAACCTTTTGCAATCTCCGCGTCTGCCTTTAACGTTGCTGAGATATTGCCGATGTCGAGGGATTTGATATATCCGGTCTCGGCCTCTCCGAAAGGATTTGTGAAACTCACTTCCAGCGCGGGGCGCTCTTCGCCTAGCACAAGGGCCGCGTTTATAGTTGCAACTTCTGAATAATACTGCCCAACACGCAGCGCGACGTTATACGAGTTGAACGCAGATACCAGTGTCGCGTTCGTTACGGTGACGATATTTTCAGGCCCGGCGATACCGGTATCAAAAGACAGCACCGTTTTTGTATGCGTGTACTCTTTACCCTGCAGGGTGCCGGCACCGCTGACTATCGCATAGTTCACGCCTGATTCTTCGATGGTCAGTCCAGAGGCAACGAGGTCGTGGCACGGATTGTCGAACAGGACCGCCTGTGACGTCACTGATAAGGATGTATCGAGCAAAGTTACGGTCCGATCCTCTGGCGTTACAAACCATGAGTGCTCAGTCACGTCAACGCGGGTGCAGGGCGTCTTCGGCTCAATAGAGCCGTCTATGTAAATCCTGTCATCGTCTATCGCAACGGGTATAGCCGCCTCGATAAATTTGATGACTATATCGCCGTTGTCGTCCTTGAACACCCCGGCCCCTATTACGAAAAGTACCTGATGGAGATTTTCGCGGCATGACGCTACAGGTAGCCAGTTGGTGACGGGCGATGCAGCGACGTCGGGTTGAATCGTATACGGAATATCGCCCATCAATTCGGCGATGATAGTGCCGGCTGGCACTTCTGAATACATGCCGCCGTAATGCCGCCGATTGTCTAGAATCCCTATGGCCGAAAAGCTCGGGAAGTCATATTTCGTCGCGCCTATGCGGGAGGGCTGCTTTTCCAAATACGCCTTGATTATCGTCGTTCCGTCATGCTCATACTGGATAACGTCACCGTACTTGTAGTCGCTGATCGGATTTGAAATCAATATGGGCTCGTCATCTGCGGTATGAAGCTCGTAACCGTCGTTGTCCACAAGAAGTGCGTCATCGACATTGAGTGTCGCATCGAACGTGTCGATAGTGAGCTCTTCGGCATTGAGCGAGTTGCCCCTAAATACACTGCCGGCCAAGATATCCTTCTCATCCTGGTCGGCAGTTTCATCCGTATAAACATAACCGTTACATGTTATTTTGTTCATCGCCCACCTACTTCTGTATCAGCGGGAAAGTGATGCCGCTAACCAAAGGAGTCCATGCCGTTTTGCGAACGGCTGAAATGTTGTTGCTGTACATTGTGTACGTTTTTAAAGAACTGCCAGTAAACGGATTCGTATCGGTGACAACCGTAATCCACACAGGTTCAAGCAGAGCAAGGAGCACGGACGCAGCAGCGGCACTCAGCGTCGGGCATGTGATATCCGCCCGGTATTTGATCGCTACCCGGTCGCGTATCAGTGACCCAGATATGGCGCGTCCAGCATTGGGGCCCTCCACATCTGACCGCTGCCACTTGATGCCGTCGGGGGCTATGTAGGGAGTAATGTCCGTCCCGTTGATAGTAAATGTCATGGCGTTACCTCCAAAGGAAAGAGCGCCTATAGAATTGATCTATAGGCGCCCACAGCGCTCTTGAAATATTTTGAATTGCGTGATATTGTCGAATTATGGAAGGAGGTGAAAAAGATAATGGGTAAAAATCAATGGGTCTCCCCGCGCGAAAATGGCTGGGGTGTTCATGGCGAAGGCAACGAGAAAGACACAAAGCATTTCGACACTCAAAAAGAAGCACAAAATTATGCTATCGGAATTGCGAAAAACCAAGGAAGCGAAGTTATTGTTCAGGGCGTGAACGGCCAAATCGTAAGCAAGGACAGCTACGGCAATGACCCAAATCCCCCGAAAGACACTGAGCACTAATCAATCTTCGGCGACAATTTAACAACAACGCTTGGGCAGGCGGTGGTAATCAATTCGTTGGTTATCGCCGCTATCTCCTTTTCTTCTCCATCTTCTATGCATAAGATCGTTAGTTTGCTGATTGCATTGGATAAAACGTGATTTTCATTCATATTGTACTCTCCTTTTTGATATGGTAATATTGGGGAAAGTAGGCATAAAATATAAATGCCGGAGAGGATTGCTATGGGCTCTTACGGTTCGCCAGAACATTTGGACTACGTCAGGAATGTCGGAAACAGCAACAACAATAGAAACAAAATGAGAAAATGTCCGAATTGCGGGGCTAAAGTTACAAGCGAGTTTTGTCCGATCTGCGGTACCACGATGAGGAGAAAGCCAGTTTATAAACGCTGGTGGTTTTGGCTCATCATTATTGTGGTAGGCGTTTTTGCTATCGGAAGCCTTGGCGGCGGAGACGATTCAAAGTTGGCTGCTGTCTCTCCCGGCTTTCAGCCGGGGCCGCAAACAAGCGCAATATATCAAGGGTCGCAGCCTAACCCGCAAGCTCCGGCTGACAATTTCGAGCAGACCAGCGGTGTAACATTGGACAATTTCGGAGAAGTAAAAACCGGCATGAGTTATAGCGATGTTCGCGCTATACTTGGTGTGGACGGCGAACTGATGTCTCAGGTGGATATTGGCGATCCTGAGTACGAAACGGAAATATACACTTGGGACGGGAGAGGAATGTTGGGCGCTAATTGCAATGTTACTTTTCAAGGTGGAAAGGTCGTAGCAAAAGCGCAAATTGGTTTAAAATGATAATCAGTAAATTACTCAAGCGCCCCTCGGGATGGAGGGGCGCTTGATTTATGCATTTGCGTTCACAAAAGACGTGCCCGATAGCCGACTTTGCCGTTGTGTTGCCGGTTGGAGCTGGCGCGACACCCTTTTCCCGTCCAGGATGATGTCGCTATTTTTCTCAAGGAGTTGCCTAAGAAGGTTATTTTGCTCAATGAGAATGGCGTTCTGTTGCGCGTTAGCCGTTGCTACGCCGCTTGCGATGCCGTCGACAATCTGTTTATTGTTCGCAACGGCCGTGTGCCCGCCCATTGTCCCAACCAATTCGGGCCCCGCCTCGCGGGCGACGAAAAGTTGTCCTGTCGACGGGAATCCACCATCCGCGAGAGCGGCGGCGCCCAGAAGTGCGGATCCCGCCGCTATTGCCCCGGGCGCGGCGAGTCCTCCCGTTGCACCTATTACTATGGACGCCACCGCAACGCCTGCGACTATTTTTGCAGCGGGAATGATCCAGTTTTTGTTTCCCTCCCAGGCCCCGCTGATCCATTGCCCGGTCGCCTCCGCAAAGCTCTTAAAGTTCTCCCATGCGCTGCTGAGTCCAGAAGATACGGTATTGACGACGCCGGATATCGCAGAGGCCGTCGTGCTTACCAGTCCATTCCCCCACGAGGCCACAGCCTGCCCGGAGGCGTTGAAGAATGATGTTAATGCGCTGCCCGCGACATTCAACCCCGACACGGTCGCGTCACCTATGTACTGCATAACCGTATGATAATTTCCCATGAAGTTGTTCCCCCATGCCGCTTCACCTTCGCTAGTTGCTTGATAAAATGCCGCGTACTGGGGTATTAGCGACGGAATAGCAAGGGCAGTTGCGAGGTTTAAATAATCCATCACAGTTTGGTAATTGCTCTTTTGCACCGTGCCCCATTCATTGAGTGCTGCATTAGTGCTTGTGGTAAAGCTTGTAGCCTGCTCCGCCGCAGTTTGGAGGGAGGTTGAATAGGCGGACGCATTTACGGCTGGCATAATAGCAGGTGCGAACGCTGGAGCCTGCACCGGAGACTGGTAAACCGACTTTGCATAAAGGTAATTATCCATGTTGATGACCGGCACCATCGCAGCCTGAATCACAGGCGCGGTTACAGGTGTTTGGTAGGCAAGCACGGATTTTTTGTACGCTTCAAGGTCCAGCGCTTGAACAGTGACCGGAGGCAGTGCTAGCTCCCCCTCGGGCGATTTAAGTTTGCCGAGTTGGTCTCCTAATAGCCCTACTGCGGGGACCGCGGCTAGGGCGGCGCTGGTCAAAAGATTTGTGGCCTTTGCATCGGCGTTGACCTTTTCCGTCTGCTCCGCTAGGGCCGTATTTTTCTTTTTAAACAAGCCCAAGAGGCTCATTAAGCCGGAGATTAACTTTCTCAACGCCAACAAACCGGCTGCACCACCGAGTATTTTAAGAAGCCAGTTATCCCCCAGCAAATCATGTATCGGGTCAATTATGGCCTTCACCTTGTCGGCTATTTCCTTGATCTTGCTGTCAATTGGAACCTCCTCAAACATCTGCATATAATTCTGCATAGATGGCAGAATGTTGAGCTCATCAATTCCGATTGTTGCGTTTTTCAGCGCTTTCGTTGCCTCAATGGCCGAAGTCAGCCCATTGGTGTAGTTGTCTACGGACCTTTTTGCCCGCGTATATGTAGACGCCCCGGACATTGCCGCGAAGAACTGACTAAGATTGTCCGCCGCGTTTGATATGATATCCGCCAGCCGCTGTATCGTAGGCATCAGTGCGACCAGTATCTGCATAAAGGCCGTGCCCAATGAGTTTTTGACCTGTAGGCCGATGGCGTTAAGCTTCGCCATGTTCTGGATCGCCTGACCGGCGTCGTTTCCACCCATGGACAAACTGTATGCAGCCAGATTCCGCATACCCTCCGTGGCAGCAGAAACAGCCGATCTGATTGCGCCGAAAACTACCAAGCGCGCCGCGATGCGGCCCAACATTCGCTCAAACTTTCCACCGCTGCCGGTTGCTTTATCAAGCGACTTACCCGCATCTTTTGTGCCGTCTCTCACCTTCCGCATGGCGGGCGCCGTCCTTTTGGATGCCGTTTCCTGGAGCCTGCCCATCTGCGCTGTCGCTACGGCCGTCTTCTCCCTAAGAGCGTCCACCTGGGCCTGTAGCGGCGCTATCTGCGCGTCAAGTTTCTGCATGCCCGCATCATTGCCAACCATGAAATCAAGGCTCTGATCCTTCGTCAGGCCGGACAGCGCAGGCATGCTGCGATACTTATTGACAATCGCGTCCTGCTGAGCATAGAGAGGGGCAAGCTTCTCGTTGATTTTGGCCATCTTGGCCTGTGTGCGGTCAACCTCCGCTTGCAGACGTTTCAGCGCCGTTTCAGCTTTGCCGGTAGACACTTGAACGTCGGGAACCTTCGTCTGCTGGATAGACTCAAATCTTTTTTTAAGGCCTGCAATTTTTTTCTCGGCAGACTCCGTTTTTGTTCTGACGATGATTTGCAGCTCTTCAACGGTCATTTCTGTGTGCCCCCTCTCTGCTGATTGTGCACTTTCGCATACGCCGCGAACTGGGCCTTGTGCTCCTGATAATCAAATACCTT
>NZ_FQXV01000021.1 GCF_900130065.1 Sporobacter termitidis DSM 10068 | reverse complement strand
CTATGAGGTCGGCGGGATCGGCAGGCCAACGAATCGATTGTCCCATCATAGCGTCTCAGCCAGAAATAGATATATGATCGAGCTTTGTTGTATTTTCTCGACGCCTTGGATACTCCATATTTTTCTGCGTAATTGATAAGGGATTGCCTGTACTTCATGTCCTGTGTTATGCTCTTCATGCAGGGATAGGCACTTCCTCTCGGCTAAAATGTTGTGTGGTAACTCCATTCTAACCGTTGTGCCTTATCCTTGCTCTTATTTTTTCTCCTTTCTGTCTAACATGTATTGTAGTCCTACATGTCCTTTCGTTGACGTTCTCCGACATTGCTTGAAAGGCTTTGCGGCGCATGCTATAATATTTACGCTGCATTTGCCCTCGGGCATCTGTCGGTGGGGGGAGTGGCGTAGTTCGTTTGCCAACAGCGCGCCACTTCTCTTATTTTTTATTGAGGGCATAAATACCGTTGCGTAACCCTTGTGGACGTGATACACCTTTTTGCTTGCAATATTCATCAAGTAAACGCATTTCTTCTTCGGTTAGGCGCACGTCAACACGCAAAGTTTTTGTATTATCTGAAACAGGCCGCCCTCGTGGTTTTTGTGGCATGTCTCCCCCCTTTCTTTGCCAACGATATTATTATAATTAAATACCGCCAAAAAATCAAGTATTAAATTACCGCCAATAAATATGCAAAAAGGCGATAGAGCCTCTGGCTTATCTACATAAAACTACAGTATATTTAATCTTGTCACTCAATGTTGCTTCCGAGTGTCCGGATTCGCTATCAGCAAACGCGCATGGATATAGATAAAAAGAAGAGTCAAAAAAGATTTTATCTTTTTTGACTCTTCTTTTTGGTGCCGGTGACCGGGATCGAACCGGTACGAGGTATTAGCCTCACGGGATTTTAAGTCCCGGGCGTCTGCCAGTTCCGCCACACCGGCATTTACAGGCAAAAGCTATAGTAGCATCTGGGCGCCGGAATGTCAAGACGGAGGCATGTCGGCCGCCGCCCTCAACGGGAGCTCAGCAGGCGCCGCGCTGACGCAGGATATCCTCCACCTGCTTCAGCTGCTCCAGCGTATTGACCCCGATGATCTCGTCGCCTAGGGCGCGCATGCAGATGCCGATCCGGGCGCCCTCCCCGCGGAGGATGGCCGGCACGTCCGTCAGGTAGTACTCGCCCTGGGCGTTGTTGTTTTGGAGCTTTGACAGCGCTGGCAGGAGCTTCGCGGCTTCAAACACATACAGGCCGGTGTTGAGCTCCCGGATGGCCCGCTCCGCCGCCGTGCAGTCCCGGTCCTCGACGATTTTGACGAAGCTGCCGCTCCCGTCCCGCACGATCCGGCCGTAGGGGAGCTCCTCGTCCGAGCTGCTGCTGAGTATGGTGCAGTCGTTGCCCTCGGCGGCGTGGGTTCTGACGAGGGCTTCATATGTCTCCCGCGTTAAGAGCGGCATGTCGCCGTAGCAGATCAGAACGCTGCCGTCAAAGCCCTCCAACAGCTGCCTGGCGGACATCACGGCGTGTCCCGTCCCCAGCTGCTCGGCCTGGACAGCGAACGGGTAATCGCCGAACGCGGCCATGACGTCTTCTTTTTTGTAGCCGGCCACAATGACGGTATCCGCCTTGTCGATAAAGGATATAGCCTCCAGAACATAACGGAGCAGCGGCCTTGCGCAGGCCTCGCGCATGACCTTGGGGAGGTCGCGGCCTTCCGTTTTGAGGCGCGTGCCTTTGCCCGCGGCCAGAACAACAGCTTTTAAACGCATAAAAATTTGCCACCCTTGCTGTAATAGGATATGAGTCGTTTTATTCTTCCGTCTCCCGGAAGCTTTGCCGTCATTTTATCACAGCGCCGCCGGCGCCGCAACCTTGGCGGCCAGCATGTGCCAGCTGTCGCCCTGCCGCGCGCGGGTGACGGCAAGGCCGGCCTGCTCCAGCGCCGCCCGGACCTCGCCCTGGCGGCCGTCGATGATGCCCGAGCAGATAAACACGCCGCCCGGCGCCAGCAAACCGGGGATGCGCGGCGCCAGCGGGATGATCACATCCGCGATGATGTTGGCAAAGACGATATCGTAGCGATGCCCGCCGGTGATGTCTTCCAGCGTATTGCCCGTCAGGATATCCGCCGTGTATGCGGGCATGACGCCGGGGTTGATGCCGTTGAGCAGGGCATTGTCCCGGCAGACGGCGGCGGCGTCGGGGGCAATGTCGCAGCACACGGCGCTTTCGGCGCCCAGCAGCAGCGCCGCCACGGCGAGGATACCGCTGCCGCACCCCAGGTCGAGCACCGTCCGGGCCGGATGGTTTTCGAGCTCCTCCATGCACATGCGCGTCGACGCGTGCGCGCCGGTACCGAAGGCCAGCTTCGGCTCGATGCGCAGGATCACTCTGCCCGCGCTGTCTGGGTCAGGCTCCCACGCCGGCACGACGAGCAGCCGCCGGCCGATTTCAATGGGCTTGAAGTAATTCTTCCAGTTGTTCAGCCAGTCCTCGTCGCGGACGTTTTTTGTGGAAAAGGTCTCGCCGGGGAGCGCCGCGCGGTATTGCGCCAGCCGCAGCAGCCCCTCTTCGCTGTCCTCCAGATAAAACTGCACGGACGAGGCCCCGTGCACCTGGGAAAAGATCTCGTCGTCCACGTAATCCCAGGCTTTCGGATTGTTGTCGAGGAACGACCTGATGGAAGCCTCGTCGTTGATGACAAGCCCCTCCACGCCCAGGTCCTCCAAGGACGCCGCGAGGCTGTCGAGCGCCTCCGGCGTTGTGCTGACGGTAACTTCAAGCCAGTCCATGTGTATGCCTCCGATATAATCTGATTGCATTTTACCGTAAGAGGGCCCAAAAGACAACCAGAGGATTAGACGATAAAAAGACCCGCCGGCATAAATCCGGCGAGCCGTCGGCTTTCCCGGGCTTATTTGACGATCAGTGAAGCGAGCACCGCGATAAGTACGCTGGTGAGCGTGCCGATGAGGTAATATTCGGCAAAGGAAGGCGTTTCAACGATCTTGTTGTAGCGCGTTATCGATTTCGCGGTCAGGATAAACGCGATCGCCGTGTATTGGCCGAGCATCAGCAAAATAAGCATCAGAACGCGCTCGAGATTGCCGATCATGCTGCCGGCCTTATTGTCTTGAATATTCGCGGGCGGCTCAAGCTGCCCGTCCTGCCCGGCGGATGTGGGCCTCAGAATTTTTACGATCACATTTGCGGGCTTGAATATCAGTAAAAAGGCGCAGAGCATTCTGACGAGCTTGCCGGCCGGGAGGCCCGGCGCAAGCGCGTTATATGTACCGAGAAGAAAATTCCCGGCGCCGTTCAATACGGTCAGACCGTTCGCGGCGTAAATCGACGCCACGAGATAGATGACGGCGATATGCAAGAGCTGGTCGGCAAAAAACAGGAGCTTTTCGCTATTGGCAAACCTCCCGCAAGCCTTGACTTTTATGAAGTCGATGACGCCGTGCGATACGATGACCGACGCCAGCACGGCGGCATACCACCAGCTGTTTCCGATATACGGTATCGTCACCAGGAGCATGGGCAGCGCGTATAAGCCGCTGTGCGCGAGCAGGGAAGTCAGCTTCTCCTTCTTGCTGCACGCCAGGTGCTCGGACTGCAGATAAAAGTCCCCGATCATATGCGCCAGGGCCAAAAGCCAGAAGAAGGTGTCGATGCCGGCCATAGCAGTATCCCCCATCTCTCTGTATTTTCAGTATCGGCTATAACTCCGTTTTCGGCTCGCCGGAGCTCTCCGGCGATAAAGCGTCATATTGTAAGCGCAGGTATGACCCAAGTGAATCGAGCAGATAACGGTATCCGGAGAAATTTGCGGCTTTGAGCTGGCGTGAGACGACGGATTTGCTGATTTTCAGCGCGTTCGCGGCAGGACGCTGCCTGCCGTCGAATTTCTCCGCCGCCCATACGATCTCGCGCTGCCTGTCCGTCCAAGCGCTTTCTATGTCGGACACCGCGCGGCAGAGCGCGTTTAAAAGCATCGCATCCGGCTTGTCTGTGTGAAAGGCCACGGCAAAGCCCTTGCCGAACCGCCCGTCGGCTTTAAGGGCGTCAACGCCTTCTCGTGCCAGGTGATACGCCGGGCCGTCGGCGCCAAGCGCTTTGTCGGGGTCTATGTCCGTATAAATCTCCCCCAGGCCGATCCCAAACCGGATGCCGTGGGGGTGCAGCTCTTTGATAAGGCGTTCCGCGATTTCCACAGCCTGCTGAGAGGACTTGAGAAGCCCCTGAAATTCATCTCCCAGCGTCAATGTGAATTTGGAAGCGATAACGTCCGCGTAGGCGCTGTTAATCCCGCCGAGGATTTGCTTCAGCTCTTCCTGCACGTGGTGCCGCTCCTCGGCGCTCATTGATCTCGAACCGATCAAATCGCCGATCATCGCACAGTACATCGTTTCACCTGCCCTTGATAACCTTTACCTGTCCTATATTATAACCCAATTTTGGATATCGTCAATAAAAATTCACCATTTTAAGGCAACAATTTATAAATCACCCGATTTACAGCAACAAATTATCAAGTCACCATAAATAAGGCACCAACACAACAGTAAAGGGGAGCTTAGCTCCCCTTTACTCGCGCTGAATTATAGACACGCTCAATACGCTTTTGCTTCGATGCCCTTTTCCTCCAGCATCGTCATCACGACGGCGACGGCGCCGAAGACGCCTGTGAAGGAGGAATTGACGATCAGGTCATAATTGTGCATGCTGCCCCAGGGCTGGCCGGTGTAATATTTATAGTAGTTGGCCCGGCTCTTGTCGATCTTTCGGATTTTTTCCTCCGCGCCCTCGGAGGGGAACCTGTACTCCTCGATGGCCCGGCGGACCCTGTCGTCAAAGCCCGCGGTGATGAACAGCCGGACGAGCGCGGGGTCGTCCCGGAGTATATAGTCGGCGCACCGGCCGACGATGATGCAGCTGCTTTTGGCCAGCTCGCGGATGACCTCCGTCTGGGCGAGAAACGTCTTGTCGTTGACCGGCGTATCGAAATAGGCCGCCGTTTTGAAGTTGGTATAGGAGGCCGCGGCGGGAAAGTTGAAAAGCAGGCTGCTTGTGAGATTTTCCTCGTTCTGCTCGATAAATTTATAGGACAGGCCGCTCCGTTCGGCGGCCATCTGGATAATGGATTTGTCGTAGAATTCGACCCCGAGCCTGGCCGCCAGCTTTTCGCCGATGAGCCTGCCGCCGCTGCCGAATTCCCGGCTGATTGTGATGATGAATTTATCCATACAAACCTCCTGTATGCGGAGCAAACAAATTGTTATGGAAACCGAATCGCATTTGCGCGGCTTTCCCTGCCGGGCGCCTGGGTCCACATCAATATCATAGCATAAATCAGGCCGATTTCAAACGGAAATTTAAAGCTGTACACGTAAAATGACTTTACTTTTGGAACCTGTTCCTTTACTATTGACACATAGCAAAAAACGAGAAAAGAGGTGTGCTCTATGCTGAATGAATTGCTGGAGCGGGAGTTCGTCTTTTTTGACGGGGCGATAGGGTTCCTCCTGCAAAAGAGAGGCCTGCAGCCCGGTCAGAGACCGGATATCATGAACGTGACAGCGCCCGAAGTCGTCGAGGACATTCAGAGAAAGTATGCTGAAGCCGGGAGCGAAATCATCATTACGAATTCGTTGGGCGCCAATGCCAGAGCATTGAAGGGTACCGGCTATACAGTGGAAGAGATCGTGGGGGCCGCCGTCGGCATCACAAAGCGCGCCGCCGGGGGAAAAGCGCTGACGGCTTTGGATATAGGTCCCATCGGCGAATTTATCAAGCCCTTCGGCACGCTGACCTTCGACGAATCCTATGCGCTTTATAAGGAACAGGCGATCGCCGGCGAGGCGGCCGGGGCCGACCTCGTCGCCATCGAGACGATGAGCGATCTGTATGAAATCAAGGCCGCCATACGCGCCGTCCGGGAGAATACGAGGCTGCCGGTTTTCGTCATGATGACGTTCGACAAGAGCGGGCGGACGTTTACCGGCTGCCGGCCGGAGAGCTTTGCCATCACGGCCGAGAGGCTGGGCGCCGCGGCGCTCGGCATCAACTGCTCGCTGGCGCCGGGTGAAATTTTCCCAATCGCCGAAAAGATCGTGAAAAGCACAAGCCTGCCCATCATTGTCAAGCCCAACGCCGGCCTGCCTAACAGCGTGACCGGCGTCTACGATATCGGCCCCGAGGAGTTTGCGCGCCAGATGGCGCCGTATGCGTCCCTGGGCGTCAAGATCGTCGGCGGCTGCTGCGGGACGACGCCGGAGTTTATCAAGGAGCTGCGCCAGACATTCTCCGGGCTGAAGCCGGCGGCCGTCCGGCGGGGCGGGGGCCTTCCGATCTGCACCTCGCTGCAGATCGAGAATATCGAAAATTATCAGGCCGAAGCCAATAAGAAGGTCGCGTCGCCCCGGGAGAGCATCAACGACGCGCTGGAGCAGTCGGACAACGGCAGCGCCGTCGTCACCGTCACGCTGCCGGGCAGCCTGGACGCCGGTGAAGCCGCCCACGTCATCCACAGCATCCAGACACAGAGCGACCGGCCGCTGATCCTGATTGCCGATACTGCCGACGTCCTCACGGCGGCGCTGCACGAGATTCCCGGCTCACCCGCCATCCGCTGCCCGGGCGCCGGCCGGCAGGCGCTGACGGAGATCGCGTCAAAGTACGGCGCGGTCGTTATCTGAATTTTGGACGGGGGATACTGAAGTGGCTGAAAATGCTTTTTGGCCGGCCGACATTTTGCTGCCGGACGGTACCGATATGACAAAATGGAGCGTCATCGCGTGCGACCAGTTTTCATCGGAGCCCGATTACTGGGCCCGCGTTGAAAGGACGGCCGGCGCCGCGCCCTCGACGCTCCGGCTGATTGTGCCGGAGGCCTATCTGGACCGGGTGGATACCGCGCGGAGCGCCGAGGTCATCGGCGCGCAGATGGACGCTTACCTGCGGCAGGGACTTTTTAAAAAACTGGAAAACTCGTTTATCTATGTCGAGCGGACGGTCTCCGACGGCCGCGTCCGCCGCGGCCTCGTGGGTATGCTGGATCTGGAGGCGTACGATTTTTCACTTGGGGCAAAGACCGCCGTCCGCGCCAGCGAGCGGACGATCGTCTCCCGGCTGCCGGCGCGCGTCGACGTCCGGCGTAAAGCGCCGCTGGAGCTGCCGCATATCATGGCGCTCATCGACGACCGCGACGGCCGCGTCATCGAGCCGCTGGCGGAGAAAAAGGGCCTCCTGGAGCCGGCGTATGCTTTTGAGCTCATGGAGGGCGGCGGCGCCATCCGCGGCTGGCGTGTCGCCGGCGATGATCTGCAGGACGTCCTTGCCGCGCTGAACGGCCTGGCGTCGCCGGGCGGCGTGCAGATCATCATCGGCGACGGCAACCATTCGCTGGCCGCCGCCAAAGGATACTGGGAGGAGCTCAAGGCCAGCCTGAGCCCGTCGGCGCTGGAGGGCCACCCGGCGCGATACGCGCTGGTGGAGCTGAACAACGTCTATGATCCGGCCATTGGCTTTGAGGCTATCCACCGCGTCGTCTTCGGGGCCGACCCCTTGGCGCTGATATCGGAAATGAAAAACGCCCTGCCGCTGGACTGCGACGGGTACGCCCTGGAGTGGCGCACCGCGGACCGCCGCGGCGCACTGACCGTCGGCGCCCGGAGCATCGGCGATTTTATCGAACGGCTGCAGAGCTTTCTGGACGACTATGTGGCCAAAAACGGCTGTGCTATCGATTACATTCACGGCGAGGAAGCCGTGGAAAAGCTGGCCGCGCGGAAGGACTGCGTCGGCTTCCTCCTCCCGACGATGGACAAATCGGAATTTTTCGGGACCGTTTCCGCCGGGGCGCTTTTCCCAAAGAAAAGCTTCTCCATCGGGCATGCCCGCGACAAAAGGTATTATCTCGAGTGCCGGGAGATCCGGAAAGCGACATAGGAGGGCGACCATGAGGTTCAGCTGGTGCACGCTGCTCGTTAAGGACATGGACGAATCCCTGCGCTTTTATCAGGACGTGCTCGGCCTGGAGGTTGACAGCCGCTTCAGCGCCATGCCTGGGCTGGAGATCGCGTTTCTGAAAACGGGGGAGACCCAGCTCGAGCTTGTCAAAAACGCCGGGAGCCAAAGCGTCGCCGCCGGAGACGCCGTCTCCTGGGGCTTCCAGGTGGACTCTCTGGACGACGCGCTCGCAATGATCAGAGAAAAGGACATCCCCATTTACAGCGGCCCGTTCATCGATCCCACCGTAAAATATTTCTTTATTCAGGACCCAAACGGGCTGAAGATTCAACTGAAACAAATAATTGAAAGCCCACCCTCCCCCCCAATAAAGGTATAGGGGGCGGAGCCCCCTATGGCCCCTATGGGGCTGCGCCCCATACCCCATCGGGGCTGTGCCCCGGGCCCATCGGGACTGCGCCCCGGACCCCGGCCGGCACGTGACGCGTAGGGCGCGGTTTCCCAGCCGCGCCTTTTCTTGCCGGCGCGGCAGTAACTCCACGGAGAAGGACCGACGGCGGACCGGGTCGTCCCGCCCTACGGCGGCGCCATTGAATTACTACGGTAGGGCGGGGGCTTGCTCCCGCCGCACTTGCCGGCGCGGCATGGTACAAAAGGGACGTGCAGAACCCGCCCCTGCGGTGATGTAGGGGCGATTCACGAATCGCCCGCCGCGCCCCATCTCCGCCCCCGTCGGGGACGCAACTAAAAAAACCGCAGAGAACAATCTCTGCGGTTCGCTTTTTATCTCGCCTCGTTGAGCCTTTTTAACAGCGCCTCGAATCTTTGCAGCGTCTGCTCATCGGTGACCTGGGCGCCGGACTGGTACCAGGTGATCTTGCCGGCGCCGCCCAGGGGCGCCCGCAGCTCGTCGAGCGTTTTGACGAGCATGTTGACGGTGCCCTGGTTGCCGTCGATTAGCTCGATCTCCCCGCCGAGCAGGGCCCGGAAAACGTGCCGGAAATAGATGAAATGCGTGCAGCCAAGGACGACGGTCTGGTAGTTTTGCATATCGAAACGCGACAGCTCCTCCCGGAGATAGGGCAGGACGGTCTCCGTGTCGAAGGTCATGTCTTCGGCAAAACGCACGAGGCCCGGGAGCGGCAAAAGGTCCACGATGTCCTCGCAGTCCAGCGTTGTGATGAGCTTTTTGAGCTTATCCAGCTTCAGCGCCAGCGCCGTGGCCGTCACCAGAATGCGTTTGTCCTTGTGGTTTTCAACAGCGGGCTTCACGGCCGGCTCCATCCCGATGATCGGGATATCGTATTTCTGCCGCAGGGCCTTGATAGCCACGCTTGTGGCCGTGTTGCACGCCACCACCAGGACGCCGGCCCCGTGGCCGACCAGAAAATCCGCCGCGTTCATGACGTAGTCCTTGACCTGCGCCTTTGTTTTTGTGCCGTACGGCACGTTGTCCGTATCGGCGTAATAAATAAAATCCGCGTTCGGCAACGCCTGCAGCGCGTCGTGCAGGACGGTGATACCGCCGACGCCGGAATCAAAAAATCCGATCAGCATGTTCGGGACACCTCGTATGTAAATTGACGCCTCGGAAAAATCATGGCCACATTATTAACCAATCATACATACACTCCATATCGATGTCAACAAGCCTTCAGCCTCCTGCCAAGGGCGTCCGCGGTCAGGATGGCGTCGTAGAGCACGCCGCCCGTAACGGGAAACGCCATGTTGTGAGACGGCTTTCCCGGCGCGGCCGAGGCCTCGGCCGCGCGGCGGAGCGTTTCACGGTCCAGGTGCGCGCCGCCGATGTCGGCGAGTGTGACCGGCAGCCCGACGCTGAGGCAGAACGCGTAAATCTCATTCAAAACAGCCGCCGGCCGGTCCTCGAGGATAAGGTGGACAAGCAACCCGAACGCGACCGTTTCCCCGTGCAGGCAGCGGTGCAGCGACGGGACGGCGGAAAAGCCCTCGCTCAGCGCGTGGGCGATCCCCACCCCGCCGCTTTCAAAGCCGAGGCCGCTCAGCAGCGTGTTGGCCTCGACGACCTTTTCAAAGGCGGGCGTTACGGCCTGGTTTTCGCAGGCGGCCTTCGCGGCGGCGCCGTGCTCCAAAAGCGTATCCAGGCAAAGGCGCGCCAGTGCCAGCGCGGGCGCGGAAATGTGTCCGCCGAAATTATTCAGCGCGTAAGCCTTCTGGCAGGCGTCGGCCTCAAACCACGTGGCCAGCGCGTCGCCCATGCCGGCCACCAGCGTGCGCACCGGCGCGCGGGCGATGATTTCGGTATCGACGAGGACGAGGCCGGGGCTCCGCTTGAGCGGCCGGAGCCTTGAAAAGGAGCCGTCCTCGTTGTAAACGACGGACAGAGCGCTGCACGGCGCGTCGTTCGACGCCACCGTCGGGACGATGATGGCAGGCACGCCAAGGTCCTCGGCGGCGGCCTTGACAGCGTCGATCGCCTTTCCGCCCCCGCTGGCCATAAGGAGGTCGCAGCCGTTTTGTCTGCCGAGGCACGTCAGGCGGTCGATTTCCCGGTCGCTGGCCTCGCCCCCGAAGAGCTCCTCCAGCTGGCTGACGCCCGATGACGAAAAGCCGGTTTCCCGGCCCTGCCGCGTGGCGGCAAGGCCCGTTTTTCCGCCGACGACCAGCACCCTGCCGCCCAGCGCGCCCGCGTGCGCGCCGATTTCCGTGATGGCCCCCGCGCCCTGGACGTACCGGCCCGGCGCGCCGAATATCTGTGTCGAAAAGCCCATCCGTTTCCCTCCGTATGACGATTATATTCTTTCTGGATTATACCCGATCGCGCCGCCGATGGCAACAGGACGGCGCCGCCGCAACGGCCGCGTTTTTGCCGCCAAACGCAGGAAAGCCCGGCCTGTCTTGTGTTTTGACGGCGGCCGGGGTATAATCGAGGCATCGATAATATTTTAAGGGGTGCCTTATGGGACGGGAGATCACCTATACGACGATCGACGGCTATATCGCCCAGTATCCGCCCGAGGTACGGGAAAGGCTGCAGGCGCTGCGCCGGACGATCGGCGCGGCTGCGCCGGACGCGTCGGAGAAAATCAGCTGGGCGATGCCGACGTTTTATTTGAACGGCAACCTGGTCCACTTCGCCGCCTTTAAAAGTCATATCGGCTTTTTCCCCGGCGCCGAGGGGATCGAGGCGTTCCGTGACAAAATGCAGGAATACAGCGTCTCCAAGGGCGGCGTGCAGTTCCCCTTCGCCAGGCCGCTGCCGCTGGAGCTGATCGCCGAGATCGTCCGCTTCCGGGCGGCGCAGAATAAAGCGCAGAAGCCCAAAAAAGAGAAAACAAAAAGGCCGGAGGCCTCGGCGTAAGGCCGCGCCGGCGCATGAAAATAAAGCGGGCGGTTTTACCCGCCCAGCTGTGGGTCTTTGTCGTCGTCGGCGATCTCAATGTAATTTTTCAAAAACATCGGCGCCACGAGCCTGTAATCCGGGAGCGTCGTGGCGATATCGCGTGTGGCGTAGTAAATCGCCAGCCCGTTGACGCTGGTCCAGAAGAGGATCGAGAGTTCCATCGGGTCTCCGTCGACGACGCTGCCCTCCACCTGGCCCTTCCTGAAAATCTCGGCCATGATCCGGTAGGAGATATCGCGCTTCTTGTCGAGCTGGACCTTGGCCTCATCCGAGATATCCGCCTGATAGGCGGCCTGGGCAATCATCCGGCAGGTCTGACGGAAGCGATAGCTTGTCTCTATTGTTTTAAAGAGAATCCGCAGGGCATACATGATCTTTTCGCCAAAGGGCCGCGTCATTTCGCGCACGTAGCGCGCCGTCTCATTGATACGCTCCAGGGAATCGTCGACGAGGTCCACGTAGATGGCCTCTTTTGAGCGGTAATAGTAGTACATGAGCCCCTGGGAGATATCCGCCGCTTCGGCGATATCCTGGATACGTGTGGAGTAATAGCCCTTCAGAGAAAATTGATTGAGCGCCGTCGTCAGGATGAGTTCCCGCTTGGCGTCCCGGATTCTTTTGTTTTGCGCCGCTGTTCTCGCCACTTTCGAACACCCTCACATGATGTAATACGGCATATTGAATCACAGTTCAATATATACTCCGTTCTGCGATTTGTCAAGCATTCCCGGCGGGAGCGCCTTTTTCACAGATTCTCGCTGCCTCCGGACAAGCCTATTTTGCCACAATGGGGATGTTGAGTTCAGCCGAAAATTGGCATATAATAGAAATTATCATGGGTCGGGCTGGTGAAAATTTTGAGGAAAGCGAAGCTGTATAAAATTTTCGGATGGGCCGTCTTCGCGGTTTACCTGTGTGTCCTCCTGGAAATCACAGTGTTCCGGCACGATTTTCTTGAAAATCCGCCGTTTACGAACGGCAGCATCAAGCTTGTCCCGTTTGCCGGCTATGCGGATATTCTCTCCCGCCGCCGGTATCTGAGCTTTATCTACCTGTTCGGGGGGAACATCGCCTGGTTTATCCCGTTCGGCTTTTTGCTGCCGTACCTGGCGGGCCGCGCGAAGCCGCCGCAAACGGCGGCGATATACGGGTTCCTTCTGTCGCTTGCCATCGAGCTGTCGCAGTTTGCCTTTGGTACGGGCCAGAGCGAAGTCGACGACCTGCTTCTCAACACGCTGGGCGCCGTCCTCGGCGGCCTGCTGCTGAAAGCGTACATAAAGCGGCGGGACAAAAAGCGCGGAATAACGAATGAGGATATGAAATGACCGTGGAGCTGTGTGACGAAATCGAAAATCTGCTGAAAGCACAGGGCGTCTGCGACGTGGGCTTCGCCCGCGTTTCTGACGGGCCGGGTGACCTTTGCCATGCCGTCACCATCGTCGCGGCCCTGTCGGACGCCGTTGTCGACGAGATTGACGGCGCGCCGACGCACACCTATTTTCATCACTACAGGACCGTCAACGCTTTTATCGACAGTATGCTGCTGCGCGCCGGCACGCTTCTCCAAAGCCGCGGGTACAGATACATCCCCATCGCCGCGTCCCAGACGATCAACACCGGGAAAACGCGGGAGCACCTGGGGCGCTATTCCCACAAGAAGGCCGCCGTGCTGGCCGGCCTCGGGACGGTCGGCAAAAGCGCCCTGTTCCTGCACCGGGAGCTGGGCCCGCGCGTGCGGCTCGGCACCCTGTTCACCGACTGCCCGCTGACAGAGCTGAGCGCCGCCGCCGAATCGCCCTGCGGCGCCTGCCGCCTCTGCGCGGACGCCTGTCCCGCCGGGGCGATCAAAAACGTCGCCTGGCGCCCCGACGCGGCGCGGGAGGAGCTCTTTGACGCGCACGCCTGCAACAGCTATATGCGCGCGCATTTTATGGACATCGGCCGCGGCGCCGTCTGCGGCGTCTGCATGCGGGTGTGCCCAATGCGGAAAGGGGAGTAGCGGATGAGTCCGACGAGAATCACCTTTATCATCGTCTGCATTATTCTGGCCGTTATGGTGTTTACCATCGGCCTCATAATCCGCCGGGGCGGCGACGACAGCGGCATGACGGTGTCCGGGCTGCTCAGCCCTTCGGGCGCGAAGCGGAAGAAGCGCCGGGCGCGGCCGAAAAACGCCAGCGTTTATTTCACCGTCGTCCTGACGCTCACCGCCATCGCGCTGCTGATCATATTTTCGGGGAGATAGCAGCGCCTTGCATCGGTTGATAAAAAGCACGGTTTATGGTAAAATTACGCAATAAAACGCATTTTCGGAGGAATCATGGCGAAGGACTTAACGAAAGAAGAATTGGCGCTGCGGCTTTATAATTGTTGCACAAAGATGGATGTAAAATATCCGGACTGGGACACGGCGCTCTTTGTCAGCAAAATCAACCAGTATTATTTCACCGGCACCATGCAGGACGCCCTGCTCGCCGTCAGGCGCGGCGGGGGCTTGTATTATTTCGTCCGGCGCAGCCTGGAGCGGGCGCGGGACGAGTCGCCCCTTGAGACGATTTATCCCATGAACAGCTACAGGGACGCCGCCGGGGTCCTGGGCGCCGACCTGGGGAAAACGTACGTTGAAACGGAGATCATGCCGCTGGCCGTCCTGGACCGGCTGAAAAAATATTTCACCATGGCCGCGCTGGGGTCGCTGGACAAAACCGTCCTCGCCGTCCGCGCCGTCAAGACGCCGTACGAGCTGGCCGCCATGGAGGAGTCCGGGCGGATACACGACGATCTGATGCGGAATATCGTCCCCACACTTTTGCGGGAGGGCATGAGCGAGACGGATTTATGCACGGCGCTGCTGGAGAAAATGCTGGAGCGCGGCTTCCATGGCGTGACGCGGTTCCAGATGTTCCAGACGGACCTGGGGATCGGGCAGATCGGGTTCGGCGTGAGCTCTCTGTATCCCACGTACTTCGACGGTCCCGGCGGCCATGTGGGCCTCTCGCCGGTGGCCCCCATCATGGGCAGCAGGGAGCGGAAGCTGAAACGCGGCGATGCCGTTTTCATCGATATCGGCTTCGGCATCCGTGGATACAACAGCGATAAATCCCAAGCGTACATCTTCGGGGCGAAGCCGACGGAGGAGATGGTACTGGCCCAGCGGGCCTGCCTCGACATTGAAAAGCGCACGGCGTCGCTCCTGATGCCGGGCGCGCGGCCTTCCGAGATATACAGGACGGTCATGGATGCGCTGAGCCCCGATTTCAAGCGCGACTTCATGGGCTTCGGCGGCAGGCAGGTCAAGTTCCTTGGGCACGGCATCGGCCTGCATGTGGACGAGCTCCCCGTCATCGCCGAGGGCTTTGACGAGCCGATCGAGGAAAATATGGCGTTCGCCATCGAGCCGAAAAAGGGGATCAGGGACGTGGGCCTCGTCGGCGTGGAGGATACGTACGTCGTGGAAAAAACCGGCGCGCGCTGCATCACCGGCAGCGGCTGCGACATTATCGAGGTCCGTTGAGAGGGAGATCCGGCAGCGCGGCGTCATTGCCGCGGCCGCGCCGTCAATATACCGTTATCTCCCGGCGGGCTGCTCATCGTCGTAGATGAACCTGCACCCGCAGGAGTAGCACGAGTTTCTGTTGGACAGCTGGGGCTTGCGGCAGACAGGGCAGACGATTTCGCCGACGGCTCTGGTCGTCAGCCTGACGGCCGGCGTGTTCGGGCCGTCGTCGGCCTCGGCCTTCGCGGGCGCCGGCGCTTCGGCAGTACGCGGGGTGACGCTCCCCGTCGCCGGCCCGGCATTGGCGACGTCTTTCATAAGCTCCGTCATTTTGATCAGCAGTGCCGTCTGCTCGGCCTGATGCTCCACGATTTCTCCGAATCCGGTGCAGACATATTTGTAAAGAAAAGCGAGCAGAGTGCCCATCGCCACGGCAATCAGCAAGGCGACGGCACCGGAGATGCCCTGCAGCAGCATCAGGTACGAAATGCCGGCGATCACCGATAAAGCAATGATGCAGTAAAATAAAACTCCCGCGAAATTCTGGATTTTTTGGCTTGTCTCGTTTCTCATAAGGTCCTCCTCTTGATTGTTGGACCCATAATAACACATATTTAGACAGAATAATACAATTTATTTAAATATATGGAAGCGAATATTTGCGCCTCTTCTGCTGATACTAACACCGACCGAGAAGTGACAGTGTGAAAAGTGAAAATGTGCGGCGGCGGGGCAGACCCAAGTCTGCTCCGCCGCCTGTCTATGTTGAAAACCTGCATGCACCCACTTGTCGATAAAGCCCAAAGGGCTTATCGACAGCAAGCCGTTTATTTCAAGCCTTTGTTTGTGGTATGATAGACGAAAGCCGAGAACGAATGAATCGAGAGTGCGTATGATTATCAGCGCCAGCCGCCGGACGGATATCCCCAATTATTTTTCGGACTGGTTTTTCAAAAGGCTTGAGGAAGAATATGTCCTGGTGCGCAATCCCATGAATCCCCGGCAGGTCAGCCGGGTGGGCCTGTCGACGGACGAGGCGGACGGCTTCGTCTTCTGGACGAAGAATCCGCTGCCGATGCTGGATAAGCTGGAGCGGCTGGGCGGCCGCGCCTATTATTTTCAGTTCACCCTGACCGCCTACGGCGCGGACGCGGAGCCGAACGTTCCGTCCAAAAACGACGTCGTGATCCCGGCGTTCCGCCGCCTGGCCGACGCGGTCGGCCCGGACAGGGTCGTCTGGCGGTACGACCCGATATTTTTAAGCGATAAATATTCGATCGATTATCACGCCGAGTTTTTTGAAAAGCTCGCCGGGAGGCTGGAGGGCTATACCACAAAGTGCACCGTCAGCTTCCTGGACAATTACCGCCACATCGAGCGCTGGATGAAGTCCGTCGGCGCCGCGGCGCCGACGGACGCACACAAGGATGAACTGGCGCGGCGCCTGGCGGACAGCGCGCGCCGGCACGGCCTGACGCTGGACGCCTGCGCCGAGAGCATTGATCTCAGCCGGTACGGCATCGGGCGCGCCCGGTGCGTCGACGCGGCGGTGTTTGAAAAAATCCTCGGGTGCAGGCTCGATATCCCCAAGGACAAAAACCAGCGCCCGGCGTGCGGCTGCGCCGGGAGCGTCGACATCGGCGCCTACAGCACCTGCCTGAACGGCTGCGCCTACTGCTACGCCAATCACGCGCAGGGCACGGTTTTGAAAAGCCGCGAAAAATACGACCCGGCGTCGCCGCTGCTCTGCGGCCGGCTCGGTGAGGATGACCGTGTCACGGCCCGGCGCGCAAAGACAAACATGATTCACCAACTCCGGCTATCCGAAGATGTATAATATTCACAGATATCGGTAAATCCAATACTTTTCTATTACAATTTCCGATTTTTATGTTATACTGCAAAAGGATTATTAATTGACAGTAGGGTATTTCAATGAATTCTTTTTCACATATCATGGTCGCAAGCTTCCTGCACCGGTACATAAGAGAGCATCACGGCATCGAGCTCTGCCCGGGAAACTTTACGTACGGCAATCTGCTCCCGGATTTCCGCCCGGCCTATAAGAAGGTGCCGCACGAGAGGGAATACTGGGCCCGCTATCTGAAAAATGAGATCACAAGGCTCTCGGATTTCAAGCAGGAAAGCCCGTGCTTCGGCGTGAATTACTCCAGGCGCCTGGGCATCCTCTGCCACTTCTACGCCGACTTCTTCTGCTTTGCGCACACGCCGGACTTTGAAGGCGGCTCCTACGCGCACGTCCGGTACGAGCTGGCGCTGCACCGCCATATTCGTGATATTATGCCCGCGCTGGACGGCGTCGACTTCGGCGGCAGCACGGACAAACGGGACGCCGGCGCCATTCAGGGCGGTTTCACGGCCCTGCAGGAGCTGTACCTGAAAAGAGAGCCATCCTTCGACAATGACATCGCTTTCACGCTGCGCGCCTGCGTTGAGGCTGTCACCGCCATCGCCGGCAATTCCGTCGTGATGAAAAAGCCGTCCGTGGGCCAGCTCATCACCGAGCCGGCCAAGGGCTGATCGAGGTCTTTGTTGTCAAGAATCCCATGGCAGGATAAACAAAAACGCCGGACGTGTGTCCCGGCGTTCATTTTGTTTCAGGGCAGCCGTTCCAGCAGGTAGTACGTGTCGGTTTTGCCTTCGAAATACTGCTGCTGCTGTGACACGACCGCGTAATTCAGGAGGATGAAGGCCGGCGTGTAATTGCGGGTGATCACATAATCGACCTTTTTGTCGGCGATGAATTCGTCCTGGGTCTTCTGAATATCCGGCAGCTGGATATTCAGGCCGCAAAAGTATTTGCTCGTGGGCACGATGCCGCAGACGGTGTACTCGCCGAAGTCGAGAAACCCGTAATTGAGCAGCGTCGGGTTGTCGGTCTGCCTGATAATGTCGCGGAACTTGTACTGCGCCATATCCTCCCGACGCTCCCCCAGCAGATAAACGTTGGAGCTCCGCGCCCAGGAAAAGGCCAGCGCCGCGCCGAGAAAGGCCAGCACGATCAGGCTTCTGAGCGGGGCCCTCAGCGGCCGCTTCGGCAGCAGGGGATAAATAAGGTCGAGGACGGCAATCAGCCCGAGCAGGGAAAAGGCGCCGAGAATGAGCGGGTAATACTGATACGCCACGTCGCCGGCGAAAATGCCGGCCAGCAGGCAGACAAAGCCGAGCACGAGGCTCAGCCGCCCGACGACGGACCTGCCGTAATCGTGGGTGATCAGAACCGCCGCCAGACCGATCACGATCAAAATGGAGAATTGGAGATTCTCCAGAAAGGCTACCAGAATGTTGAATATCCGGCCAAAGATGTGGTCCAGCCACGTAAGGTCCGTGATCTTTGAATACAGAAAGATATTATTGAAAACATAACTGTTGTAAAAGTCGCGCAGGGCATGGTTCAGCCCAAAGTATAAAAGCCAGGGCAGCAGGACGAGGGCGGCCCCGCCCAGGAAAACGAGAAAGGTCATCAGCGCCCTGCGGAGCTTTTTCTTTATCAGCAGGGCCAGCAGGATGGAAACGAGCCAGGCGATATGAAAGCCGGCCAGATTGAACTTGATCGAGAGGACGCAGCCGGCGAAAACGCCGTTCAAAAGCACCGTTTTATACGAGAGGTCCTCCGGATAGCCGGATTTATAGTACCGCACCATCGTGTAAAGAGCCGCCGCCACAAGCGGCAGGGAGAGCTCCTCCGCGCTGTCGCCGTGACTGAAGGCGGCGGAGGACAGGATGAGCGCCGAGAGGACCGGCAGGAGGATATACACGGCGCTCTCCGGCAGAAGCAGCCGGACCGTCTTGGCCGACACCCACAAAAACCCCGAGAAGAAAACGACCTCCAGGAGGTAAACGCCGAAAAAGGATTCATGGGAGACCAGCCAGGCCAGGCCGTGGAGCAGGTACAGCAGCGGGCCCTTCTGGTCGTAGATGTCCCGGTACAGCACCTTCCCGTTCAGCATGGACTTGCCGACCGTAAAAAAGCAGTTGGCGTCCCCCCAGTCGTTAAACGGGTAGAGGAAGGACGATTTGGAGCACAAGCCGAGAAACACCGCGGAAACAAGGACGCAGTAAATAAGCAGAAGGAGATTCTTCTTCTGCTTCAATCCGGCTGATTTCAGGCTGTATAGCAAGCCGCCCTGATTCATTGGAACACCGCCTTACCTGCTATCTTACATCCGCTTTCAAAAAAGTCAATATTCGACTTTCGGCCGCAAATCGCCCCGTCCTCCGCGCAAAAAAGCTTGAAATCTATTTTGCCCTGATAATATAATACAAAATATGGGGGCCCGGCCCCGTCTGCGCCGTGTTTCCAAAACTCTGTTGTTGCAGGAAGAGCTATGAAATTCAATTTACTGAAAAAACACGCGCCGAACGCTAAGGCGCTCAGCTTTCTCCGGTATATCGGACCGGGGCTTTTGGTGACCGTCGGTTTTATCGACCCGGGCAACTGGGCCTCCAATATCGCGGCGGGCGCCGATTACGGATATGCGCTCTTGTGGATGGTCACGCTGTCGACCGTCATGCTGATCGTCCTGCAGCACAACGCGGCGCATCTCGGCATCGTCACCGGCAAATGCCTGTCCGAGGCCGCCACGGAAAACATCAGGCCGTGGCTCAAAAACGCCATTCTCACCTCGGCGCTCCTGGCGTCCGTGTCGACGGCGCTGGCGGAGCTCCTGGGCGGGGCCATCGCGCTCAATATGCTGTTTAAAATCCCGCTGAAGCTCGGGGCAGTGATGGTCCTGGCGGTCGTATTATTCCTGCAGTTTACGAATTCATACAAAAAGATCGAGAAGATCATCATCGGGTTCGTATCGCTCATCGGCCTGTCGTTTTTATATGAAATGCTGATCGTGCATGTGGACTGGCGCGCCGCGGCCGCCGGCTGGGTGACGCCCGCGTTTCCGCCCGGCGCGATGCCTGTGATCATGAGCGTGCTGGGCGCCGTCGTCATGCCGCACAACCTGTTTCTGCACAGCGAGATCATCCAGTCCCGGCAGTGGAACCTGGAGGACGAGCTCATCATCCGGCGCCAGCTCAAGTACGAGTTTGCCGACACGCTCCTGTCCATGATCATCGGCTGGGCGATCAACAGCGCCATGATCCTCATGGCCGCGACGACCTTTTTTGTAAAGTCCATGCCGGTGAACGATCTGGCCCAGGCGCAAACGATGCTGCAGCCGCTGCTGGGCGGCGGCGCCGCCGCCGTTTTCGCCGTGGCGCTCCTGTTCGCGGGCATCTCCTCCAGCCTCACGGCCGGTATGGCGGGCGGTAGCATCTTTGCCGGCATGTTCGGCGAGCCGTACGACATCAAGGACGTCCACAGCAAAATCGGCGTCCTGCTCACGATGGTCCCGGCGGTCGTTATCATCTTCTTCATCCGGTCGCCCTTCGACGGGCTCGTCTACTCGCAGATGCTGCTGAGCATCCAGCTGCCCATCACGATCTTCACCCAGATCTACCTGACGTCGTCAAAAAAGGTCATGGGCAAGTATGCCAATTCCGTGACGGACAAGATACTGCTCTGGACCTTCGCCGTTATCGTCACGGCCCTGAACCTCTGGCTGCTGGCCAGCACGATATTCGGGCTGTAAAATTAACAAATTTGTGATAAATGTTTCGTCCAAAAAGAATAATGTTATAGCATAGGACTGTGAATGAAAGGGTGGTTTGTATGTATCCCGATACGCAGTATAAGGAACGCACATTTTTCTCCCGTGTGTTTTTCAATATGACCTGGGCGCTGGTGCTGACGGCGCTCGTGGCCTACGGCGTCGCCAGCTATCCGCCGTTTATCAACGCCGTCATGTACAACACCGGCGGGCTCTTTATCCTGGCGATCCTGGAGGTCATCCTCGTGGCCTTCCTGTCGCGGCGGATCATGACGATGAGCGTCGGCGCGGCCTATGTGGGCCTGGTCGTTTTCTCGCTGGTCAACGGCGTGACGCTCTCGCTCATCTTTTGGGTGTACGCCCTGGAATCGATCTTTACGGTGTTCTTCGCCGCGGCCGGGCTCTTCCTGGTCATGGGCGCCCTGGGCTACGTGACGAAGACCGACCTGTCGGCGATGGGGCGTTTTTTCCTCATGTCCCTGTTCGGCATCATCATCGTGTCGCTGGTAAATATCTTCATCGGCAGCTCAACGCTCATGTACGTCATCAGCTTCGTGAGCGTCCTGGTCTTCTCCGGGCTCACGGCGTACGACATGCAGTATTTAAAGCAGATGTATCACTCCACGAGCCTGACGCCCGAAATGTACGAGAAGATCGCCATCATGGGCGCCCTGCGGCTCTATCTCGACCTCATCAACCTGTTTCTTAACCTGCTCCGTATTTTCGGCAGAAGAAGATAACATAAATCTGTAGCAAAGGCGGGAGCAAACTCCCGCCTTTGCTGCTTGTCCGTAAGCTTTCGCGCGTCCCGGGAAATGTTGACTTTGGGTGATTGCGCACGGGGCTGTATTTCGGTGCCGAATCTGAAAAGAATAGAATAGCGCGACTCAATAAATTCATCAGCCGGCGCGACCGGAACGTCAAGCCGGTGCGCCGGCGTGCAAGTGGAGAAAAAGATGAGCAGTACGATCTATTATAAAGGCACACTGAAGGATGACAGCGGCGTTGAAGAGCTGTTCGCCGCCATTCGCCTGCAATTGAAAGCCGTCAACTGCAGGATCGTGGAAGAGGAAGACTCCCTCTATGTGGAATTCCTGGAGGGCATGAGCGAACCGCTGCTGTTCCATTTTAAAAACAGAAGGATTGCCGGCTTCTGCAAGTGGAACAACCCGGAGAATACGGCGGAGTATTTTAGGATTTTCGATCTGTTTATCGCCGTCAAGCCGTTTTTTAAATCGCTGCGCGTTGACGACGACGAGGGCGCGTGGCATGAGTATATCATCAGGTCAAAGCCGTGCAAAATCCATTTGCGGGAGCTTGCGGGCCCCGCCGAGACCGCTCTGCTTCAGCGGGATTTCAACGGCGCAAATTATGATTTCTCCTCGCTGATGCTGCCTGGCATGAGATTTCTGCCCTATGCCAATTCCGTCTACTGCGTTATCGCCCGGGACTTTTTAAAGGTTCTGCGGGCCGATTCCGTTCAAAGCGTTGATAAAGCCCGCGTCCTTGAGCTGGCCAATAAAATACGTGTCGAGGACGACGGGCCGTTTACTCCCGAGAATTTTACATTCAAATTTCCCTATATGCTCCTGCTGGTCTGGATCGGGTATTGCCTGACGTATCTGGACAAGGGCCGCGTTTACACGCTGTCCGACGGGGTCAGGGGGCTCAGGACCAACAAGCTGGCCGCGCAGTTTGGCATACTGTCGGTTTTCCTGAATATTCACAGCGGCATCGTCAATTCAAAGCACGCCGAGATGAAGCGGTTTGCCGATGATTATATCCAGGCCAATCCCCAAAGCAGCGAGCTCAGCGAGCACGCCAGAGAAGAGTTTTCGAGAATTGTCAACGACTATATCGTCAAAAATGAGATCGACGTAGACTCGTCAGAGCCGGTTTTCATACCCCTGGCCGGCGAATTCAAGGAAGCGTGCGAACTGATTCTGGCCAATGAAAACGTCGCGGTGGACTCGACGCCCGAGGACGCCAAACGGTCCCTTGACGTGCTGGTGTCGATTCTCGACTATCTGGGATTCCGCTATGTGGGCCCCGAAGCCCCGGGCGAAGAGCCTGACCGGGACGGCGAGGCCTCGGACATCATCGCGGCCCTTTACGCCGCCGAAAATAAAGAAAACGCCGGCCCGATGGCGGCGTATATGAAAAACCTGTTCCCGTATCTGGGCGTAAAATCGCCGGAGCTGAAAGCGCTGTCAAAGGAATTTTTAAAGAAAAAAAAGAAGGAAAGCACGATCGACTGGGGATTCGTGCGGAAATGCTACGGATTGCCCGAGCGGGAATTTCAGTATCTTGCGCTCTTGTATCTGGACGCGGTGAAAAAGCTGCTGACCCCGGATGATATGGCTGCCCTGGAAGAGCTGACCGTCACAAAGTCCTGGTGGGACACCGTCGATACGATCGACGCGCTCGTCGGGGACGTGTGCCTCCGGTATCCCGGGGTCAAAGAGAAGGTCATTGCCAGGTGGATCGAAAGCGATAATATCTGGCTCAAGAGGATTTCCATCGACTTTCAGCTCCGGTACGGGGAAAAGACGGATACGGCGGTTTTGAGCCGGGCCATCCTGGCCAATCTGGGGACAAAGGAATTCTTCGTCAACAAGGCCATCGGCTGGTCTCTCCGGGAGTATTCCAAAACGGACAAGGCGTGGGTCCGGCAGTTTGTCGATGCGCATAAGGACGCGCTGAGCCCGTTGAGCGTCAAGGAAGCCGGCAAATATTTGTAACAGGCAGGTAAAAGGTCGGGGAGGCGGTGTCGGTCCGTTTTCCCGGCCTTTATTTTCCGCGGGCATCCCTGATATAAATGCTCCCGCGCTCGGCCTTCGCCGTTTTTTTGAGCTCGGCCGCGATATCGGAGACCTCCAGATGCGTTGTGAACGTCCTGTTCTCGCTTGTGACGACGGCCAGCGATATGGTCTGGATCGGGAAAAACACCGTTTCTCCCAGCCGGTCGGTGGTGACGATATGGCCCCGCGCCAGGTCTTCCGGGGAGTAAAGGTCCCTGACGCGCGCGTCGAACGCCGCGATGATGCTTTTGCAGATCGCGTCGGCATGCCCCGGCGCGACGATCATGATAAAGTCGTCCCCGCCGATGTGCCCGACAAAGCTGCCGCAGCACCGTTTCGCCGCGTCGCACAGAATATCGGCGGTCAGCTTGATGGCGATGTCGCCCTTTAAAAATCCATACACATCGTTGTATGCCTTGAAATTATCCAGGTCGGCGTAGATCGCGGCAAACGGCAGTTTCCTTTCGATCCTGTAGTCCAGCTCCCGCTGAATCTCCAGGTTTCCCTGCAGGCCGGTGAGCGGGTTGGCGTTTCTGTTCCTGTCAATCCGCCGCAGCGTGTTTCTCACCCGGGACAGCAGCTCCCTGTTGTCAAACGGCTTGAAAATATAGTCGTCGGCGCCGAGCTCAAGCCCTGTCAGCATGTCCTCGTGGCTGCTCCGGCTGGTGAGCATGATGATCGGCATCAGGTTGTTGCGCTCCGAGGCGCGCAGAATCCGGCACACCTCAAAGCCGTTGATGCCCGGCATGACAATGTCGAGCAGCACCAGATCCGGCTTTTCCTCGCGGACAAGGCGCAGCCCATCCTCGCCGCAGGCAGCCCGGACGACCTCGTACCCGCCCTGCGTCAGCGCTGTTTCGATGAGCTTGGCGTAAAAATCGCTGTCGTCAACAATAAGTATCTTCTTTTTGGCCAATAAGTGCATCCCCTTTTTCTGCCAACCTCAATATTTATCGAATGAATATGAAAAAAATATATATAAATATGAGAAAAAAGTAAAATATCTCATTTTTTATCATATATTCTCATTATAGGCGATATGAGCCTCTGAAGTAAAGCATGATAAAAAGCATACCGCGGCTGAATTTCAGCCGCGGTATGCTTTTTATAACATATCGAGTCATCAAAATTATTTCAGGGGCTTGATGAACTCCTGGGTCCAGTAATACGTGCCGTTGGCCGCCTTGGCGACGCCGACGCCGATCTGGGTGTAGCTAGCGCTGAGGATGTTGGCGCGGTGGCCGGGCGAGTTCATCCATCCGGCTTTAGTGTCGTACATGACCTGGTTAGGCGATGTCTGGCCGTAAGCGATATTTTCACCGGCGGCCGAGAACCTGAAGCCGAAGGACTCCATCATCTGGAACGGCGAACCGTACGTGGGCGACGTATGGTCGAAATAGTGCTTGTTGATCATATCCTGGGACTTGTATCGTGCAACACGGCAGAGCTCCCAGTTCGCCGTGAGCTGCGTCAGGCCACGGGCGGCCCGCTCCTTGTTGACCAGGTTAATGACTTGCTGCTCAAGTGTTTTGACATTGTCGATGCTGGGAATGTTGACCTTTTGCCCGACATAGATCATGTCATAGTTTTTGATCTGGGGGTTGGCTTGCTTCAGCTCGCTGACGCCGATTTGATATTTGACGGCAATTTTCCACATGGTGTCGCCTGAGACGACCGTGTATGTCCCGCTTGCCGCAAAGGCGCCCGTCGGCAGGACAAACAGCGCCAGCGTCAGCATCAGGACGATGAATTTTCGTATTTTCGGAAATTTCATGTTTGATATCCTATCTCCGGCGAAGATTGATGAAGGACGCCCGCCACTTCCGCCGGAAAAATGACAAGCTGCATTTTCTGTGATAAGCGCTGCAGATGAGATAGTCTCATTGCATCCTTTCTTATTATCTGCATATATCATTTTTAAAGCATGGAAGATTTATTGAAATGCCGTCATACCTTGGCACGGCGCCCGTTTTCCGGCGATAAAAAAAGCGGCCCGCCGTCAATGCAGCGGGCCGCCGGCCGAAACCGGATCAGAAAAGCTTTTTGTAGATGTTGATGTCTGCCGATTTTTCGCACAGGGCGCCGATTTTCGGCATGGCGTCGGTGAAGTGCTTTGCCTTCATATGCTTGTCAAGGACCTCCTGGCTTTCCCACTCCTCGATGACCGTGACGACGAGCGGATCGGATAAATCCTGATACATTTCGTACTTCAGGCAGCCCTCGTCCTTCTTGTTGGTTTCTTCCACGAGCGCTTTGGCGACGGGCAGGAATTCCTCCAGACTGCCGTCCTTGATATACTGCTTGGCAACGACTTTAATCATGATGGCACCTCTTATATCAATTTTTCAATATATGTATTTAAAAGAGCTTTTTATAAAGCGAGGCTTCCGTCGGTTTGGCGCAATAGGGCAGGAGGTCTTCGACGGATTTCCGGAAATGCGCCGATTTCAGATGGCTGTTCATCGTCTCCTCGCTGGCCCATTCCTCGATGCACGTCACGCGCAACGGGTCGGACAGGTCCTGATACATGGCGTAGCTGAGGCAGCCGGGGTCCAGGCTGTTTGTCTCTTCCACCAGGGTTTTGACGACGGCCAGGAACTCGCTGAGGCATCCGTCCCTGACAAAATTGTGCGCGACGACCTTGATCATGTGCCCACCGTTCCTCTCGTTATTATTTCAGATAGACATTCAGCTCCTGGGGCGTGGCGAGGCCGTTGTTGATGGCGTTGTCCCGCAGCCTCACGTAAAGCTGCGCCGTGGTGGCCGTGATATACGGCGTCAGAAAGAGAAGCCCGATGCCGAGTGTGAGGACTGCCAGCAGCGCCCAGCCGATAAACGACAGGTACAGCACAAATATCCGCCATTTTTGCCCGTACGTCATGGCCATGCTGAGCTTCAGGGCCCGGCCGTAGCCGATATCGGGATTGTCCGTCAGGATAAAGGCGGTCATGCTGTACGACAGCGACTTGACGCAGACGATGATCATTCCCGCGATATAGATGGCGCCGCTGGGGATCAGCACGGGGATCCAGCTGCTGTCGAATTGCAGGTTTTCGAGATAGTCGTACATATAAAACCGGTCCGCTCCGAAGGTGACCATCGTTGACATCCATTTGGCCAGAACGATGATAAGGCCGGCTTCCGCGATAAGCGTCCAAAGAAAGATGAAAAGGTACATCCAGGCCATCGCGCCGACGATCTTCAGATAGCGCCCGCCCTCGAACGGATAAAAAATGTTCCCGATCCGCGGCGGCGCGATCTGGCATTGCATAAAGAAAAAATTCATCCCGACGCTCAGCGGCAGCGACAGAAAAAGCACCGACGCGACCCCGCCGAAGGGAATAACGAAACCCAAAAGGCCGGCGGCGACCGATATGGCCCAGATAATCAGTATAACGGCGACGCCTTCCCAGTAACTTCCTTTCAGAACGACCTTCGCGTTCTCCTTGAGCTCAGCTCTAGTCCACATCGGTTCATCCCACCTACCTGTCTTCTTTTGATATATGCAGTGTCCTTTATTTTATTCCGGTCCGCGCGTTTTTGCAAGATAAAGTCGAAAAAACGGCCGGTGGGGCGCGCGTCTCCGTCCTTGCAAACGATGCCGGCGTATGGTAATATTTCCTTGGCCCTTGCGTTTTCTGTTTCATAAAAGGAAAAACGGAAAAAACAGGAGCCGCCTGATTGTTGACGCAAACCGGCAAACCTGCTAGTATAAAGACACTTGACGCGACTTGTATGCGCCGGAGCAGCATCCGGTTGAGAAGGAGCTATGCCGATGGACGATTATCATAATCCGGTGCCGGACGGTCAGGACGACGGCGCGCCGCGCATCCCGGAGCAGCAGCCGCCGGACGGAGAACCGGCAGCGGACGAGGGCCGGAATACGCCGCAAAAGCCGGAGGCGATACCGGGTGAAAACCCGCCGCAGCCGCCCTATCCGCCCCAGAGGCATTATCAGCATCGGCCGGCGGCGCCTGAAGAGCCGTATACCGCGCCGGGACCGCGCCCACCGCAGAATCCGTATCAGCAGCGCCCGCCGTACGGTTACCCGTCCCAACAGCCGTATGCGCCGCAGAATCCGTACGCGCAGTATGGCTACAATCCGTACCAGAATTACTATGGGCGCGTCCCCGGCAGCGGAAAGGCGACGGCCTCGCTGGTGCTGGGCATCGTTTCGCTCGTTTTTGCCTTTATGAGCGTGCTGTCGGTCGTCTCACTGCCGTGCGGCATCATCGGATTGATTCTCGGCAACGGCGCGCGGAAGGAGCTGCCGCCCGAGCAGGGGCGCGGCCAGGCAACAGCCGGCATGATCTGTTCCATCGTCGGCCTTGTGATCGCTGTTATCGTCTTTGCCGCCTTCCTTGTCTCAACCCTGACGGCCGTGAGCTTCTACTCGCAGTATGGCCCGGCCTACGGCGTATAACAAAATATTTAAAAGCAAGCCTGAAAACGGCTTGCTTTTTAAATTGCCGGCATTAAAATGGAAGAAAAGGACAACTTAAATGTTGGAGGCTTGAATCATGATATTTTCCGAACCGCTGGAAGCTGTCGTCAGGCGCCGCCGCTCGGTGCGGACGTACGAAAAGACGCCGATTACCCAGGATGTTAAGGACCAGATCGTCCGGTATATGGAAACGCTGACGAATCCGTTCCCCGCCAAGCCGTCCTTCCGGATTATCGAGAAGGAGCTCGAGCCGAACGGCGCCAAGCTGGGCACGTACGGGATGATCAGAGGCGCGTCTGTTTTCATCGCGTCCTCCGTCGACAACACGCCGTTTGCCGTCGAGGCGCTGGGCTACGCGTTCGAGCAGCTTATTCTGTACCTCACAACGCTGCGCCTGGGCACCTGCTGGCTGGGCGGCTCGTTCAACAGGGAGGAGTTCAGAAAAGCGCTGGACAGCGCCGGGGACGCGCTTTTTCCCGCCATTTCCCCGATCGGGTATTTTGAGAGAAAGAGCTTTCGGGAGACCATGGTCCGGGGCTTTGTCCGGGCGGATTCGCGCAAGCCGTGGGAGACGCTTTTCTTCAACGGTGATTTTGCAAAGCCGCTGACCGAGGCCGCCGCCGGCGATGACGCCCTCCTCCTCGAGATGGTGCGCCTGGGGCCGTCCGCATCCAACAAGCAGCCCTGGCGGGTCGTCAGGGCCGGCAATGCGTTCCATTTCTATGAGCACAAAATCCCCGGCTACAGCGGCAGCTTCAATTTTGACATGCAGGGCATCGACATGGGTATCGCCGCTTGCCACTTCCACCTGGCCGCCCTCGAAAAAGGCCGCGCCGGACACTTTGACCTCAGCGCCGACCCCGGCCTGAAAACGCCGGAAAACGTGATCTATAAATTCACGTGGGTCTTCGATTGAAAATTGCCCACCCACCCGCCCAATAGAGGTATAGGGGGCTGACGCCCCCTATGACCCCCGTGGGGCTGCGCCCCATACCCCCGTGGGGCTGCGCCCCATACCCCCGTGGGGCTGCGCCCCATACCCCCGTGGGGCTGCGCCCCAGGGCCCCGCGGGCTACGCCCCGGGGTCTTGCGGGGCTACGCCCCGGGGCCTGCGTTATCATTCCCGCGAAGGCGGGAATCCAAGCCTTCCCCTTGGGGGAAGGTGGCTCACAGCGCCGGATGAGGGGGGCTCTGGTGCCGCGCCGACAAAGCTCCCTCCTTCAGTCGCCTGCGGGCGACAGCTCCCTCGTCTGAGGGAGCCGGGGAAAGGGGAACGGCGGGCGATTGATAATCTGCGCCGTACTGGCTCATGCGGACACGAGAAATGGCTGATATAATATCAGACAAAAGAGGTGTCCAACATGAAGAAATTCGATGCAGAATTCAAGAAAGAAATAGCGCAATCGTTTCTGGACGGCCATAGGACGGCGCGGAGCCTGGCGGCGGAGCTGGGCCTGCATTCCAACACAATATATAAATGGGCGGAACAGTACAAAACCGATCCGGAAAACGCCTTTCCTGGAACAGGCCATATGAAGCCTGACGAAGAGGATTTGGCGAAAGCACAGAGACGTATCCGAGAGCTAGAGGAAGAG
>NZ_FQXV01000025.1 GCF_900130065.1 Sporobacter termitidis DSM 10068 | reverse complement strand
TCAACGGAAGGAGAAGCGGAGCAATAACCCCGCCTCTCCCACTCCGCCAGAACGTCATTTGCCGTCTTCATGAACTTAGCCCAGATACCGGCAAGCAAGCTCCGGGTACATGGTCTTGTATCCGTACAGGACGTCCATGCTGAGCATTTCTTTCTTATACTTCATGTCGTAGCCACGGACCACGCGCAGGGAAACGCCATTGTAGCTCGTGACATAGGACTGGACGCCCTGCGGCGCGACGAGCGGCCGCGTGACAAAGGCAAAGGCGTTCGGGTTAAACGCGAGGTTTGCCATGTGGCTGGCCGTCAGTGTGACCTCGTCAGTCGTGGCAAGTGCGGGCAGTGCCGGGTACACTTTTGCGGTGATCGTGTTCGTGGCCGCCGTGGCGCCCTCGGTGATGGTGTACGTCTTGCCCTTGACGGTCAGGATGTCGCCGGCAACGAGCGTGCCGGTAAGCGTCGGGCTCGACCCGCCCGATACGGCCAGGACCATTTGAGTGGCGCCGGCGGTAACAGCGGCGTTCGGGTAAATTTTCGGATTTGTACCGCCACCAACGGCGAGTGTTCCGGCCGTGTGCTTTTTGACGGCCTGCGACATGTAGTTGTCGAGGTTAAAAATCGTGCCGATGGAGCCGCGGCGCAGGGCGTCGGTTGTGCCGGACTTCTCGGCGTTGACGACGGCAGGGATGGTTTTGAACTTTGAGTTCGCAACGGGGTCCCATAAGGCGTTGCGCGGAACAACCGGCACCTTATTCTGATCCAGAACAAGCCCGGCGGCCGCGAAATCCGTCAGGTCGTCCGGCGTCGTACCGGCGTCGCCGCCGATATACGGGATGTCCCTGTACAGTTCCAGTCCGTCGCTATTGATCTTCTGCGCCAGCGCCACAGCGGCGGGTTCAATGAAGATGCGGTTCACGTCGTCAAAACTGACGGCGCCCTCCAGTGCCCCGACTTCAACGTCGACAGTCGCTATCGTATCGAGGGTGACCTCCACGCTCTGGCTATCATCGATGGCCTGGGCAGAGGTGCCGGTGTTCGCATCAAACTCGCTGGCATTAAGCACAACGGGCTTCTTCACCTGAATTTTGGCGCCCTTGCCGGTTACAAACTGGCTGGAATAATCCTTATAGATCAGGTTCGGGAAAACAAGATTTTCGATCAGCCGGACAAGCGCCGGTCGGGCAATTTCTTTTACATCAAGCCACTGGTTAGGCATATGTAATCACTCCTTATTTTTTTGTAAATGCTTTCGCATAAAAGTCTTCGTCGGACAGTTTTGACATATCCGACGGTGCCGGGGCTCCGCCCCCGGGCGGGGGCGGGAATCCTGTGCCATCAGCGAAATGTGCTGCGTTTGCCTTTTTGAACTCCTCGGCCCATTCTTTTCCGCCGATGAAGCTTTCGCCTTCAAGCTTGAACGCCTTTGCGGCGAATTCTGATAAAATAGCTTTCTTGCTAAGGTCGTCTCTGGGTTTCAAACCATCAATGAATTTTTCAGCCCTGCTGTCATAGTTGATTTTTGCAAGGCTGGCATCATATTCGGTTTTTGCGGTCTTATTGGATTCCTGAAGCTGTGCGATTTGCTGCTTGAGCGCCTCACTGTCCCCGGACGACTTTTTAAGCTCCTCAAGCTGCTTGTCGCGGTCTTTGATCTGGCCATCGAGCGTCTTCTTTGCCTCATTGGCGGCGTTGAAGTCCGCCCGCGCGACAAAGTCCTTGCCAATCTGCTCAGATACCTTTTTGTCAACGTCCTCGGTGTACGCTTCGCCAAGAATCGTTTTAAGCCATTCCAACATGTTTACCTCCACCCGCTATCCTTGTTAATCCGGCCAGTCCCGGTATTGCGGAGCGCATATTGTTCTCCGTGCGCTACGGTTAATTTTGGTTATAAAAAAGCACCCTGTGAAGGTGCTAAATCTATCGGTCGACTATGAAATGCTCGCCTATTCAGCGAGCATTGCCCTTATTTCCTGCTTCAATTTTTCACATTCTTTATTGAGTTCATCGGTATCTTTTGCATTATCCGATGATCGCTCGTCAATATTCATTTCAGACTCCCATTGATAGGAATCGATCAATTGATCAACCCACGCAATAATTTTATCTTTGTTCATACTACACTGCCTTTCTGTGCGCCGAACGCCGCTTGGCAATCAATGTTTTTTTCGCTTTCTCCAACGTGCCGCTGCCGTATTTTTCAGCAATCGCTTTACGCCATTCCGCATACGTCATGCCCTCCGGCACCTTGTAATTCTTTCCGGTCACCGGATTTCGGGCGGTCCTGACGCCGTCCAGTTCGTCATCAGGATAATATGCAACGGTCGTACAGCGGTCATTCGGATGCATCGGCGGGAAGTTGACGCCCGTTTCGGCGTCACTGACATCGAAGTGTTTCCCGTCCAGCGCCCCGCAGATGACGCAGGTGCGCGCGTCCAGTGTCGCGAGGTATCGGTACTGCTTTACGCCCATAGCCTCATACGCGGTCTTGGCGGCGTCGTTATGCATGCGGTTTGTCTCAGTGCGGATCAGCCGTTCGGAGGCATAGGCTGCGACGTTTAATAGGTCTCGCAGTTCGTTTGCCATCTTATAAACGCCAGTGCCGGATGTTACGCCACTATCGACAATCTTCCCGGCCTCTTTGGCGACGACCTCAGTATTTTTCCAAACGCGCTGTGAATAGTTCTTGCCGGCCCACCTGTTTTCAACCGCCTCAACAATGGTATCGTGTGGCAGCGTGGAGAAATTCACATCGCCCTCATGACCAACAACGGCGTCATACATCGTCTTGTAATAGCCATCGTCGTACGCCCTGATAAGATGCTGCTCACCTATTCTTGGCTCCAGATCAGCCAGGGCGGCCGCTTCGGCCTCGATGGCTTTCTCCAGTGCCTGGACGCGGTTGATTCGGTATGCATATGACGGAGCATTGAGCCGCGCCAAGGCATCCGCGCTGCCGGTCTGCATGTACTCCTCACGAAGCTTTGAAAGAACTTTGGCCGTTTCCTCGATGCTCAGAAGCTTTCGGGCCTCGCGCTCATCAATTCCGGAGACGTTGAGGTAGTTTGCAAAGATCGTTTTTGCGGCGTCGGATAGTCGCTTTCCAGAAGCGGTGTAGAGCGCGCGCAGGCGGCGTATAACGTCGGCAGTGTCTTTATAGGCTTCGGCCTCGCGCTGTAGCGCACGCTGCTCCCAATAGTCGCTCGATTGCATCAGGCGTCACCTTCCGGCGAACCGCTCCCGGGCGGCGTCTCCGGCGGCACGTCGTCATTACCGAACAGCTCCCGCCGCTGCTCTTCAATCTTTTGCTGCTCCTTGTTGATCTGGGCGCGCTCGGCCTGCCAATCAGTGACCAGCGGGTGGGCTTTCGTCTTTGTCTCGTCGCTGACAACGGTATTTGGCGTCTGCGCTATGATCGCGGAAATCTCGGTGTTGTTCTGCGGCTTCGTGCGCTTCCACGTCTGGGTAAACTGCTTTGATTCGTCAGCTCCGAGATAGCGCAGGATAGCCTGTAGGAAATCATTAATTGAGGCTCGGAACTCCGTTTCAAGCAATCCGCTTTTAAGCTCCAGTAAGCCATAGAGAAAGTCAATATAAACGCCGGACTGGTTGCCCGCCGTGTCGGGCTTAGGATTGACAGCCATAGCGGCTACCCAAAACTCGTCATCGAGGATTTCCCGAAGCGCCTTTCTGGCTTCGTAAGGGATTTCATTTTTCAGTGTATCTACGCCGCCATCGTCGCCAACGTCGATGATCTTTTTTGCCTTCATCATTTTCAGACGGTCAACAGGGCGCTGTATCGGATCGCCGTGGTCATCGAGCACTTCGTTGCCGTCTTTGTCGTAGACAGGAGCGTTTTCATCCCCTCGGTAATTTTTGATTACCCAGATGATCTCTTGTATATCGTCGATATCGTTGGCAAATCCAGAAATGAGTTTATCCAGAGCGTCAATGAAATCCTTGTACATGATAAGGTCCGGCAACGCCTTTGCATTATTCCGAAACTCTATAAACGGGACGCGCCCATACGCATGTTGCTGAATATTCCAACTGCCGTTCGGCAGAATCTCATAATTCACGGCGGGCTCCGTTTTTGTCGCCGTCCCGTTCGCTCTGATGAGATAGGCCACCTGCGTATCGCTCCATATCTCGTACCGTGTCGCGGGGCGGCCGTCGTTGTCGTTGTACCCGTAAATGCGAATGAGATATAGGAGTTTTTTCTTGATGGTGGAACGGTCATAAATCGGCACGCAGGTCAGAGGATTAACATACCAGTAATCGAAATTATCTGTGCTGTTGTCCCGCCAGTACGCCAACCATGCGCGGCCGGTGTTCGAACAGTCTGTTCCCAACTGCCGGATTACTTTCGTCCACTGCATGCCCGTTGTGTCCTTGATGGATTTGAGCAAAGCGTCGTCTCCAGCGTTAGAATCGTCCGCAGCCATATCAAACTGAGGCGGCGCGGTGAATAGGTACCCTACCTTCTGGTCAACAACGACGCGGTGCCGGTTTGTGCTGACGCGGTTGTCTGCGCTGTGCAGCGGATTCGACCCGATCAGCCGCAGATACCGATTGACCTCATCAATGGCGGCGGCGCCGGTTAACTTGATTTTGTCTTCATTGCCATAGTAGGAAAATCCCTCTTCGGCGCGCCGCTTCATTTTCTGATATTCGGCGCTGTCGCTGTATATGTAATTCTGGATGATCCGCCGCAGCTGATCTATATCGGTAAAATCGATTGTCAGTGATTGCAAATCCTCACCGCCTTAAAATCTCGTTCCGCCCGGCTTGGCGATTATGGTGTAACAAAAATATCTAACCGCGTCCATTGCATGGTCATGTTTTTTTAACGGTTTGTCTTCTCCATGCTCGGATGCTTTGGCGTCCCAACTATAAGTGCTGAATTCAATAATCGTGTTGGAACATGCGTCCGCAAAAAGGATTTTCCCCCGGTTCAGCAGTGTAGCCACAAAACGGATACCGTCAAGAACGTCATTTTGCGCTTTCCATATCACAAATCCACGCTTGCGTAATTCGGCTATGAATGACGCCGCGCTTGGATCAACAATGACCGCACGCGGCGTTATACCATGCAGGAAAGATGTAAGGTCGGCGGCGTATTCAGCGTCCGTCTTCTGTGCTGACTCGTCGCGGCCGGAGTAGTAGTACTCCTTAACGCAAATCCATTGCCCCGCTTTATTCTGGCACCATAGCAGAAATACTGTGGCGTTCTGGGTGCCGTAATCAATGCTGACATAGTAAACACCAGTTAGGAGATCTGAGGCCTCTTTGATGACGTGCTTCACCGCGTCGAACATGTCATAGATGACGCCCTCGGCCACGACCCACAGGCCGAGAATGAAGCGCTTATAAAAAACGCCTGAGTACATGGCCCGGTATCGAGCCTTTATCTTCTCCGACAGCGACAGATTGTCATCCATCGTGAAATGCAGGTAAATCAGATTCTTTTCCGCAGCCTTGTCAACCCAATTGATTTTGAACCAATGGAATGGTCCTTCAGGGTTGCAGTTGAACCAGAACTTGGAGCCATCGACAGAGCAACGGCCTGTCGCCTGATTGACAAAGCTCTCGGGCATCAGCGCGACTTCATCGAAGAAGCAGCCGGCCAGTGTGATTCCCTGTATAAGGTCCTGAGAGCGCTCATCTTTGCCGCCGAAGATATAGAAATAATTCATCACGCCGCGACGCGTGACGATCAGCAGATTGTCGGCGCGGTGATCGGCGACGCCGTAGCCGCGGGACCGGAGCATCAGCTTCAACCAGAATAGGACATTTCGGCGGAAACTGCCTATCGTCTTCCCGCACATACCGAGATTCATGCCGTCGAATGTCTCCATCGCCCAGAGGACGAAGGAAAGCGACATGGACAGCGTTTTGCCGGAGCGGATAGCGCCGTCGGCAATGATGCCGTCCCGATCATGGACCGGGGAGGAAGGGAGCCACCAGGTTAAAACCTTCAACTGCTTCTGCGAAAAAGGTTTAAATTTGAAGACGGCCTGTGTTATTCGCCGGATTCGTCCGACCACACTTCATCAACCTTCCCGATGAGAGCCGCCATAAAGCCGTCGTCCTCGGTCGAGCCGGGATCATCCGTTTGAGCCTTGGCTTTCAGCGCCGCAATGCGGGCCTTTTGCTCTTCGGTGGCCGCGGCCCAATCTTTGTGCAGCATCTCGTCATACTGCTTGATCATACTCTCCAGCGTTTTCATAGCGCGGGATTGCGCCTGTAAAAAATTCGCTTGCTTATCCCAAGCGAACTGAAGCTCATATTCTTTTTCCCATCCGTCAAAGGAAAGCCCAGATGTTTCTTTCTGGCGTTTCAAAACCTTTGTCATGTCGTCCTGGTCCTTGACGTGCATAATCTTTTGAGCCCGTACAATGGCCGCGTACTGAAGCTGGATGTTATCCCATAGCAGATCGAGCGGGTTACTGCCTCCGATGACCTGCAGAATCTCCTGCGTCTCCTCGGGCAGCCATTTGGAAAAGAAGCCGTGCTTCTCAGCGTTCTTGTTTTCGGCAGGGCTGCTGCTGGCATGCCCCACCGCGTTTTTATTGCCGGGCTGCCCGCCTCGGCGTTTTGCAACGTTGCGTTTAGGCGTTGCGTTGCAATCCCACTTTTGGCGATTCTTCCAGCTGCGAACTGTCCCGACAGGAACGCCCAGGGCATCCGATATCTCAACAAGCAAACGCCCCTGACGATAAAGGTCGTGCGCCTCTAAGGCTTTTTCATTCGGAGTTCGTGACAAGACTCACCACCGCTCTTCGTTTCGTTTTGAAGTCCGTCCGAAGACTTCTTCTCGTCATATCGACACCGCGGAAGGGGACAATACGGCTTGCCGATATCTTTCCTGAAAAAAGGACAAAGCTCGCACACATGAATCCGATCCATGTTCATCCCCTCTTTTGGGCATAAGAAAAGCGCCGGCCGATTGGCTGACGCTTAAATATTCTCTTTTGCTGCTGATCCCATTTGATACAGAATCTAAAAAGTCGGAATATTTCAAACGAGTATTGACAAATGTGCGTCCAAGGCGTGCTATAACAATTGTAAACGGGACATTATTCACAGGAGGTTCAATATGGAAAAAAAGCCGTACCAAGATCCAGAAATCAATCAATTTGTTAAAATATTCAATAAATATAGGATTTACGCGAGTAACTCAGTATATAATTATGATCGATTACTACATTATTGCAGTATGAATATTTTGGGGTGTATACTTAACAATGGTACCTTTCGGTGTACTAGCCTAAACAATGTTGAGTTAAACGACCAGTTCGAAGCCAAACGCAAAAATGTTGAGGAATTCGCTGGAAGTAGATTTATTGCTTGTTTTTCACATTGTCAGTATGAAATCGTTCCTTTTTGGCATAATTACGGCGGCAAAGAAAAGAAACGCAAGGTTGTTCTAAAAATCAAGAATTTTTCTGACAATATAACAGATGTAATCTGCACTGATTTTTGTTATCTACCAAGCGGGAAAAAACTTTTTTTCTTAGGTGATGATTACAAAGCCACAGTAAATGTTAACGGACTTATTGGAAAGAAAATAGGAATTCCGCCTATAAATACAGACTTTGATTTACGGACATGTATCAGAAGCATATCCCTATTTGATGTAAAATACTTACCGCTAAAGGATAATGTATTTACACAAGATTATCTTATTAGAGAGGACGGTATTATCAAGTACTATGATCCAACCGAGCTCGGTAGACATAAAACGGAACATTGGGATTACGAAAAAGAGACTCGGTTAATGTGCATTACCGAAGAAGAGGACTTTTGTGTTAGTCCTTATATCGATTTGCGTATTACTGAACGTTTCTTCGAAAATCTTGAGATAGTTATGTGTCCCTGGGCTGAAGATGGTCTTTATGATGAAATTCACGATATAATTAATTTTTCACCAATACCTGACTCAATAAAAAATTCGATCAAAGTTGTTCGTAGTGAACTGCATGGTCAAGTACTTTAATATCAGCGGAACCCGATTAAGATTAAATGATTCCAATATGATACTCCATATTACCATATTATAGGAAGATGCTCAACAAAGACAAGGACTTCCGAGTTGTCGGAAGTCCTTAAATACATCTTTACTTACTATCATTTTATCACAAAAAAAGTCAATGTCAAGTCCCGGACTCAATAATACATCAATCCGTCGCGTACCGCCAATACCGCCGCCTGCGCCAACACAATGGCCCTGTAGTTATAATACGTGGTCTTACCGAGATCCATCGCTTTGCACACATCCTCCTCGGACAGGTTCAACCTGAATCCGTACTCGATGACATTCTTGGCGTCGGGGTCCGTTTCGCAACGTTCGATCAACTCGTCAAACACCTGCGCCCATCGTTCGTCTGCCTCCTGCTGCTCCTCCAGGTCGCTGTATATCGCCTCTACGCTCTCCCGGGACGGCCGGACTCTGCCGCCGCCGGTAACATGCGGACGACTGGTGTCAATAGCGCCTGAGGACGTCGGGGATGGCACAGGACCGCTGGCGTAATCAATCAGCGTTGCAGCCTGCTTTGCGGTCATATGTACGCGGGCACCCTCAAAATATTGGTGAAGTCTATATGCTATGAAATTGATTGTCTCTCTGGGAAATACCTGCACTATGCTGCCCCCTTTACTTTCTATACTCTTGCTGGATTTACCCCGTTGGGTTTTGCAGACGCTGCGGGCGTCGCTGGCAATATATGGCTTGTAAGCCTCGCCCATACCCTTGAGTGTGGGCGAGGTTATCGATTGAATCAACCGATAAGAACCAAACGACTTATTTATTTTCTGCTTCAACTTCACTCAATAATTTCGACATGCCAAGGCAACGTTTTCAAAGCGTTAGCCCTCCGCGTCTCAGTACATGCTTTATTATCAACAAACGTTACCTCGCCCGTCTCGGGGTCTTCGCATCGCGTATAGGTTGGTATACCGTTCATGATGCAGAATTCTTCTGCTATGCCAAGCCGCCCCTCTAGCCGCCTCTTAGCACTCATGAGGCTCATATACCGCACAAGGAATTCCCGCAGGTCATGGTTCTCGTAATCCCACAGCAACTCAAATAATCTGTCAGAGCCGATCACACTACCCATGCCGATCTTGTTCAACTCGGCCATAGTGTAAAAATAGTCCTTAATGCCCCATTTGTTGCCGTCGTATCGCTTTTCAATTGGGAATAGGGTTACGAGCTCAGCAGGTGTCAGGTTTGCCATATAGGACATTATGGCGTCGTACATAACGGCTAGGCCTTTCAGATCTTCCGCGCTGCCATCTGGCCGCCCGCTTGTATTTACCCATTTGACGCCATAAAACACGAGCTGCTTGACATGCTGGCCGTCTTCGGGCTCGTTAAAATGGTCACAGCACTTCTGGATAAAATTCTTGAAGTATATTTGTCTGAAATTTGGAGTAAAAGTAAGAAGCTTGAGCATAAAATACCTCTCTCGTTATGTTTTTTACTTTGCCGTGATACGCTGAGCTTTCCGGCAGGGTCACTTTTTTAATAGTGCAGAGCTTCGCATAGAGCATCGATGACGGTCGCATATGAAGACGATGATTTAAGCCTCCGGTCTTCTGCATACCATCCGACAAGCCGCATCAGATCACGCTTATATGATGCATATAACCTGTCTCTATCGGGCCGTTTGTCACGTTCTGCGCGAGATATCAGTTCCCCGATGCGGCGGTCTATGTCCACGATTTCGGGAAAGGTTAAAGGCTTCGGGTCCACCGGTTGCCAAAGTTGAAATGCGCTGCCGGCCCGCCGCTTGAGCCTGGTATCTGTCGTTAGAACTTCTCCGAGTGTTCTGTACATTTTTAATCCTCCCTAGGTATTGATTTGCCGGATACGCCATACCATGCGAACATTGCCGTACCCGTATTTCCATGACGGTTTTTTGCGACTATGATTTCAAGTTCATCGGCCTCCCATTGTGGGGCTGCCTCTTCGCGTTTGTAATATCCCGGTCTATACATGAGCATGACACCGTCCGCATCCTGCTCAATATCCCCGGAATCGCGCAGGTTATGGAGTTGCGGGCGCTTATCCTTCGTCGCTTCGGACTCCCTGTTGATCTG
>NZ_FQXV01000036.1 GCF_900130065.1 Sporobacter termitidis DSM 10068 | reverse complement strand
TTCCAGCGCGCCCGACAGGCCCGTTAAGGTATTATATTGCCGCACTTCCTCCCGCGTCAGCAAGGTCGGGTCCCCGTGCGACCAATAAAGCTTATGCGACGTTAAGGCGGTTCGCCCTGCCCCTTCGTTCCTATCTCGTCAATTAAAGCAAAAACCTCGGATTCATTCACCCGAGGTCTTTGATTGTTCAACCTGTCTTTTTGTTAAGCGCTATTAGGATCATCGAAAACGATGAGGTTAAGCGCCGGGGTCGTAAAGCGTCCCGCGCTACGCACATCAGCCCTAGGAGTTAACCTTTTAATTTTTTCTTTGCGACTTCTACGGCAGAATCAAACAGATTACTTGCTACAATTGCTTTATTTTTATTTTCATCGAACAATTGTATTTCATCATTATCTTTTACAATGGCTATCAAATTATTTTGATACCAAATTTCCACTACAAAGTCATCACAATCGCCATAGCTTGTTAAAATAAATTCAAAATTATCCACATCATTCCAAAAATCCGATAAAGGCACTACCATCAGCAGAAAATCTTGCACCCATTCCACCAGGAATCTTAATCTCTAAAACATCTCCATACATAGCATGATATCTTGTTATTGAAGTGGCATTAGGATTGTTAAGTATAGATTCCAAGGTCTGATTTCCGAGTGCGTTTTTATTGGCAACATTACCAGTTGCTTGAGGATAAATGCTACCATATCTGCTTCCGTGTTTTTCTAAAGCTCTACCGGCTTTTGTTAGTTCACCTCCTTTGTCTAACTGATTTCCTGAATTTAATAATTTTTTACTGTCAAAATTTACATTCCCCGCGCCCTCAGTGTACATTCTCAGATTGTACTTGTCCAATAACGCGGCTTCTTCGTCTGTCAATGAGCTTGGTACGCCCTTGCTCATTGCAAACTCCCGGGCTGTCATGCCGGATTTTCTTGCTGCCTCCAGCTCATCCAGCATTTTGAGGTAAGCGTTGTGGGCATCATTCCCCGCGCCCTGAGTACTATTTTCAGCCCTCTTCCCCAGACCTTTTACAGTCTCGTATACCCTTTCTCGGTTTCCATTATATCCCTCACCCTTGCTGTTTGCAAGGCTCGGCCGGTATTCGGGCAGTTCGTTCCCTCCTTTGACACGGGCCCACTGGTCGAGGTATGCTCCCGCCGTCTCCGCGGCTTTTCCCCCGAGATAGCCGCCCAATGCGCTGAGCCCGCCGCCGATGGCGGTGTTCAGAGCTGCTTTTCCGGCCTTGCTCCAATCCTGATTTGCGGCAGAGCCGACGGCCCCCAGCACGCCGAACATTATGCCGTCTCTCGCCGCCTGACTTGCTATGCCGAACCCCCTCAGCACCCCGCCTCCGGCGGCCGTCAGCGCCGCATTGCCGGCAAGGTTGCCCGCGAGATAAAGGCCCGGATGGGCCGCCTGCGCATTTTCCGAAAGATTG
>NZ_FQXV01000007.1 GCF_900130065.1 Sporobacter termitidis DSM 10068 | reverse complement strand
TTCCGCCTTCGGACATCCACTATCAGCTTGAGCTCCTGCTGTGTGTGCGCTCTTGGATGGCTATGAGGTCGGCGGGATCGGCAGGCCAACGAATCGATTGTCCCATCATAGCGTCTCAGCCAGAAATAGATATATGATCGAGCTTTGTTGTATTTTCTCGACGCCTTGGATACTCCATATTTTTCTGCGTAATTGATAAGGGATTGCCTGTACTTCATGTCCTGTGTTATGCTCTTCATGCAGGGATAGGCACTTCCTCTCGGCTAAAATGTTGTGTGGTAACTCCATTCTAACCGTTGTGCCTTATCCTTGCTCTTATTTTTTCTCCTTTCTGTCTAACATGTATTGTAGTCCTACAAATATACAATATGTACAAATAAAAGGATGGCGCGCAGGGTGTTCACCGGGTCATCGTATCATTCAAAATAAGGGATGTCCGTGCTATAATGAATCTAAAAAACCCACACGCCAAAGGCAGTGGCAAAAAAATATTTATAAATATAGCACAAATCGAGATCTTCAAAAACCGATTATCCAGTAACCGCAACGCTTTGACCGCCTTTTAGATACGAACCGTTCAATAATTTCGTAACATATCAAGGAAAATATCGCGCCAATCCAACCTCACTTTAAAGCTTTACAAGGCATTTTCGTTCAAAGTCAGCCCCAAAACATTCAATAGAAGCCCTTTTTCCTCCAATACAAGCCTGTTTTCCTGTCGAATCCGTCCTTCCCCGGCTCCCTCAGACGAGGGAGCTGTCGCCCGCAGGCGACTGAAGGAGGGAACTCCTGTCGGCGCAGCACGGTACAAGAACGGCGGAAGCAAGCCCCCCCCTACAGCGGTCTCCGGGGTGCGCCGCAGTGGGACGCCGAGGGCGGCGTCCCCTACGGGTTGCGTACGATAACATGATTGCACCACGGCAGGCCGCCGAAGGCCGGTAAACGAGGCTTCGCCCCTTAAGGCTTAGGCCAGTGACAAGATAACAAAAAGCCATTCTTCCGATGCACAGCCTCTTTGCCTCGGGGAGGAGGATTCCAAAGGAGGAGGCGGCTTGCAAAAGCCTCCTCCTTTGGCGTGTCTTTTGGTTACTTTTCTGCACGAGCAGAAAAGTGACCCTGCGGAGCTTTCCCGTCCCCCCCGCCCGCAGGCGGACCCGCATAAAAAATAAAGACAGACGCAAAGTCTGCCTTTAAAAGCTATCAGTTCGACCGATGTCCTCACTTCACGTACATCATACCGACGATCTTGTGAGCGAAGGACTCGGTGACGACGCGCTTGAGGAAGAGCTCGAGCTTGGACATGAGGCCGATGGAGTAAGCCGGCCTGACGCGGCTTTTCAGCGCGATATTGCTGATGACGTCGCCCACCTTTTCCGGGGGCATGCCGTTTGCTTCGTCGCGCTCCATGACGGCGACGGAGCGCCCGATCATGCCGCCGTAAACGTCGTCGCCCGCGTGGAACTTGTGGCGGACCGGCTCGGTTTTCGTGTCGCCCGGCATGACATAGCAGACGCTGACGCCGAATTTTTTCACCTCGTTGCCGAGAGCGGACGCAAACGCGACGACCGCCGCCTTGGAGGCGGAATAGTACGCCTGGAAGGGGATCGGGAAGGGGGCGGCCATGGAGCTCAGGCAGACGATCCGCCCGGCGCCGGCCTTTCTCATATACGGCAGGACGGCGCACACGGCGTTGACCATGCCGTAAAAATTGAGGTCCATGAGCATCCGGATGTTTTCAAGCTCCGTGAATTCAATGGCGCCCGACAGGACGGTGCCGGCGTTGCAGACAAGAATGTCGATCCGGCCCTCGCGGCCGACGACCGTTTGGACGGCCGCCTCCACGGACGATTTGTCGGTGACGTCGCCGGTGAGGTGACTGACGCCCGGATTTGCGGCCTCGTGCCGGCTGATTTCATAGACCCTGCAGCCCTTTTCGGCGAACTTCCGCGCGGTGGCAAAGCCGATGCCCTTGCTGCCGCCCGTCAGAAGCACCACCTTGTCCATCTTACCCCACCATGACTTTCTGTATGATATCCATCGCCTCGTCGAGAATGGCCTCCGTGTGGGTGGCCATGTAGCTCGTCCGGAGCATACAGCCGTCCTGCGGGGCGGCGGGGGGCAGCACGGGATTGACGTAAACGCCGGCCTCGTACAGCTCCTTGGCCTTGACGAGAGTGTTCATCATGTCGTATGTAAAGATCGGGATGATCGGCGTGGAGGCAACGATGATTTTGAGCCCGCGGTCAAGCAGGCCTTTCCGGGCGTAGGAGGAGAGGTCCGAAAGGCGCTGGACGATTTCGGGGTGCTTGCGGAGATACCGGAGCGCGGTCAGCGCCGTGGCACAGCTCGCCGGCGTTATGGACGCGGAGAAGATGAAGGGCCTGGAGTTGTGGCGTACGTAATCGACGACCTTGGCGTCGCCGGTCATGTGGCCGCCGAGGCTCGCCAACGACTTGCTGAACGTGGACATGATGATGTCCACCTCCTTGTCGAGGCCATAATAGCTGGCCGTGCCGCGGCCGCCCTCGCCGATGACGCCGAGGGCGTGGGCGTCGTCCACCATGGTGCGGGCCTTGTACTTTTTCGCCAGCGCCACGATCTCCGGGAGCTTGGCGATATCGCCGCCCATGCTGAAGACGCCGTCCGTAACGATGAGCTTGCCGGCGTTTTCCGGAATGCTCTGGAGAGTGCGCTCCAGATCCTCCATGTCGGCGTGCTTGTAGCGCAGCATTTTGCCGTAGCTCAGCTTGCAGCCGTCGTAGATGCTGGCGTGGTTTTCACGGTCGCAGATGACGTAATCGCCGTGGCCGACGATGGCGCTGATGATGCCGAGATTTGACTGAAAGCCCGTGGAGAAGGTCATGGTGGCGTCACGGCCGAGGAAATCAGCCAGCTCGGCCTCCAGCTCCAGATGCATCTCCAGCGTGCCGTTTAAGTAACGGGAGCCCGAGCAGCCCGAGCCGTATTTTTCAAGCGCCTTTATTCCGGCCTCGATGACCTCGGGATTGATCGTCAGACCGAGATAGTTGTTCGAGCCGAGCATGATCCGGCGCTTGCCTTCCATAATAACTTCAATGTCCTGCCGGGACTTGAGCGCGTGAAAATACGGGTAGACACCCTGCGCTTTTGTCTCGTCCGCAGTTTTAAAATTATAGCATTTTTCAAAAATGTCCATGAGTAAGTCCGTTTCCGCCGGTGCGCGCCGGCTTGTTTTGGGATGAAAGCCTGTCCCGTTACGCGCAGGCGGGGGAGAAACGGGACGTTGTTTTCGGCATCTGAGCAGATCGGCGGGATGCCGGAAGGCCGGAATATACTAGGACTAGAATAGTCTGTAACTCTGCCGCTGTCAACCCAAAATTAGGTGATTTGCCGCCGGGAAAGTAAAAGGCGCCGGTCCGGGAAGACCCACGGACCGGCACCTTTTGACGGTGATTTTATTTCCCCACGATCTCTTTCGTGTCCCGGGCGATGACGAGCTCTTCGTTCGTCGGGATGACGAAAACCTTGACCTTGGAGCCCTTGCCGGTGATGTCGCGCTGCTGGCCCCGCACGTTGTTCTGCTCCTTGTCGATGCAGATACCCAGCGGCTCCAGGCCGGCGACAATTCTTTCGCGCGTTTCGGGGCCGTTCTCGCCGAGGCCGGCGGTGAAGACGATCGCGTCCGCGCCGCCCATGGCGGCCATATAGGCGCCGATATATTTCTTGACGTCGTAATCAAAGATGTCGAGCGCCAGCTCCGCCCGCGCGTTGCCCTCGTGGGCCGCCTGCTCGATGTCCCGGAAGTCCGAGGAGACGCCCGAGACGCCGAGAACGCCGGATTCCTTGTTCAGAACGTCCAGAATCTGATTGATGGTCAGGCCCTCGTTGGCGGCCATCACCGAGAGGATGGTGGGATCGATGCTGCCGGAACGGGTGCCCATCGGCAGGCCTTCCAGCGGCGACAGGCCCATCGTGGTGTCGACGCACTTGCCGTCCTTGACGGCGGCCAGGGACGAGCCGTTGCCCAGGTGGCAGGTGATGAGGCGCGAGCCCGCGGCGGGGATGCCCAGCATCTCCAGCGCTATTTTGGAGACGTATCTGTGGGAGGTGCCGTGGAAGCCGTAGCGGCGCAGGCCGTACTTTTCGTAATAGGAATAGGGGATTGGATAAATGTAGGCGTGCTTCGGCATCGTCTGGTGGAAGGCCGTATCAAAAACAGCAACCTGAGGGACACCGGGCATGACCTTCTGGCACGCCTTGATACCCATCAGGTTGGCCGGATTATGCAGCGGGCCCAGCGGGATGCACTCGGTGATGGCGGCAATGACGGTGTCATTGATAAGGACGCTCTCGGAGAACTTCTGGCCGCCGTGCAGAACACGGTGCCCGACCGCGCCGATCTCCTTCAGGCTCGAAATCACGCCGTACTCCGGGCTCGTGAGCTTTTCAATAACGGCATTGATCGCCTCGGCGTGCGTCGGCAGCGGCAATTCGGCTTTGAACTCCGGTTTTCCGTTAGACACTGGCTTATGCGTCAGACGGCCGTCAATGCCGATCCTTTCGCAGACGCCCTTTGCCACGACAGTCTCCGTGTCCATATCAAACAGCTGATATTTCAGTGAAGAACTGCCTGCGTTGATGACTAAAACGTTCATTTTCCAAACCCCTTGATTAAAAGATATATATAAAATAAAATAGGACAGACATAAGACAGAACGTATTGTAATACGGAATAGCCAATTTGTAAAGTTTCAGGAATTTTTGTAAAATATTCAGCTTTGGAGGGCGCCGTGAAAACAGCGGGCATCATTTGCGAGTATAATCCGATCCATAAAGGCCATGTCCGGCATATCGAGGCCACGCGCGGGCTGGTCGGGGAGGACTGCGCCGTCGTGTGCGTCATGAGCGGCAATTTCACGCAGCGCGGCGATTTTGCCGTGTTCCAGAAGCACGCCAGGGCCGCTTCCGCCGTGGCGGCGGGCGCCGACCTTGTGCTGGAGCTGCCGCTTGCTTGCGCGCTGTCCTCGGCGGAGCGGTTCGCCCGGGGCGGCGTGATGCTTTTGAACGCGCTGGGCGTCTGCACGCATATATCCTTCGGCAGCGAAACGGGGGAGACGGACAGCCTCAGGGAGGTTGCCGAATGCCTCGCGACGGATGAAGTGAACAACTGTGTGGCGGAAGAGCTGAAAACAGGCGTATCCTATGCGCGCGCCCGGTATGCGGCCGCCGGAAAAATCCTTGGGAAGAAAGCCGACGTCCTGTTGACGCCCAACAATATTCTCGCCGTGGAGTATCTGAAAGCACTGGGCGAGACGGCATCGGCGATGGCGCCGCTGACGGTCAAAAGATTCGGCGCCGCTCACGACTCCGACGGGGCGGAATCGGCGTCGGCGCTCCGGCGTCTATTGAAGGAAGGCGCGGAACCGTGGGGCTTGATGCCGGCGCGGTCTGCGGAGATATTGAAGCGGGAGATCGAGGCCGGATGCGGGCCTGTCTTTATAGAGAACGCCGAAACGGCGCTGCTGTCACGGTTGAGGCTGCTGCCGGACGAGGCGTTTGCCGCCCTGCCGGACGCGGCCGAGGGGCTGGCGCTGCGGCTCCGGCGCTTTTGCCGGACGATGCCGACGGTGCAGTCGATACTGGAAAGCGCCAAAACGAAGCGCTATGCGCTCTCGCGGCTGCGGCGGATGCTGCTGTGCGCCGCGCTGGGGCTTACCGACGGACAGGTCGGTGCGCCGCCCGCGTATATCCGCGTGCTGGCCATGAATCAAAAGGGGATGGGCGTGCTGCGGGAGATAGGGAAAAAATCCGCGCTGCCCGTTATCACAAAGCCGGCGCAGGCGCGCGCGCTGGACGGGCCGGCAAAGGCGATGTTTTTGAAAGAAGCCGCCGCAACGGATTTTTACGCGCTGGCTTATCCCAAACAGGAAAACAGGTCGGGCGGCGGCGAATGGGTCACCAGCCCGAGGGTGCTGTAAGAGAGGGTGCGGGAACATGATTGACGTTAAATTTTATGACAGCGTGGACGACGGGCTTTTACAGTTCGCCGTCGTCGTGGCGCGGCATCGGGGGAAGTGGGTGCTCTGCAAGCACCGGCAGCGGGATACATACGAGTGCCCGGGCGGCCACAGGGAGCCCGGCGAGGATATCGCCGACAGGCCGGAAGAGAGCTGTGGGAGGAGACGGGCGCCGAGGAATATTCCCTGAAGCGGCTGTGCGTATATTCTGTCCTCTCCGACGGCCTCGAAACCTTTGGAATGTTGTATTACGGAGAGATCAGCCGTTTCGGCCCGCTGCCGCCGATGGAAATCGAAAAGGTCGAGCTTTTCGATGCGCTGCCCGACCGGTGGACATATCCGTTGATTCAGCCAAAGCTGATCGCGAAAACAGCGGAGCTTGGCCTCGTCAAATAGTCCCCTAAAAAATGCTTTTACGACGGAACCCGTCATAAAAGCATCTTTGCTCGTCGCCACTACAACATTGTTAATATTATCACAATTTAGCGCGATAGCCAATGTTATATCCTATAATTATGTGGGATAATATTTCGTACTTTTTGTAAAATCGTCTGATGCAATTTATTGATTTTCCAAAAACGAGACTTGCTGCGCCTTTTCCAGCCGCCCGAGAGGGATATAGGCGATGAAAATCATGGTGATCCAGCAGGCAAGGCCCCCGACCACGTTGGAGATCGGCTCCGCCCAGAACACACCGTTTGTGCCGAGGTTCCACAGGTGCGGCAGGATGACCGTGAGCGGGGCGACGATGAAGGCCTTCCGCAGGAGCGAGAAGAAAATCGCCGACTTGGCGCGGCCCAGCGCCTGCGATACCGTCTGGCCCACCATCTGGAACGTCATGAAGACGAAGGACGAGAAGTAAATGTGAAATGCCGGGACGCCCGTCCTGATGAGGTCCGGGTCGCTGTTGAAGACCCGGATGAAAAGCGACGGGAAGAGCATGATAAAGAGCCAGGGCACGGCGGCGGCAATCAGCCCGGCCACCGTCGAGAACCTGATGCCTTGCCGGATGCGTTCATATTTCTGAGCGCCGTAATTATAGCTGAGCACCGGCACGCCGCCCATCGTGATGCCCTGCATGCCGAGGGACGCCACGTCCCGGATGGCGTTGACGACGGTCATGACGCTGACGTAGAGGTCCCCGCCGAAAACGAGAAGCACCTTGTTGCATACGATCTGGACAAGGCTGGTCGTCAGGTTCATGCAGAATCCGGAAATGCCCAGAGAGAGAATCCTGCCGACAGTACTGGCTTTCAGATATAAATCCTTGAGGTGCAGTCTCAGAATGGCCTTGTTCCCGGTGAGGAAGCTGAGAACCCAGATAGCAGAGCAGGTCTGGGAGATGACATTGGCGATTGCTGCGCCGCGGACGCCCATGTTGAAGACGAAAATGAAGAGAGGGTCCAGGAAGATGTTGATGACGGCGCCGAGCGCCACCGTCATCATGCCCATTTTGCTGAAGCCCTGCGCGTTGATGAAAGGATTCATTCCCAGGCTGATCATAACCATGGGCGTGCCGAGTAAATAAATCGTCATAAACTGGTCGGCGTATTTGTAATATGAATCATCGGCGCCAAAAGCATACAGGATCGGCCGCTTTAAAATGAGACCGACCGCGGTGAGAACGACGCCCTGAATAAGCAGCATCACAAAGGCGTTGCCCATGATATGCTCGGCGTCCTTTTTGTCCCCGCGCCCGCGTGCCATGGCGCACAGCGGCGCGCCGCCCGTTCCCCACAGATTGGCAAAGCCGATCAGGATCGTGATAATGGGCAGGGTAATGCCGATGCCGGTGAGCGCCAGCACCCCGTCCGAGATATGCCCTATGTAGATGCGGTCGACGATATTGTACATAATATTGATGGCCTGCGCCACCGTCATCGGCACAGCCATCCGCAGTATCGCTCTCGGTATGCTGCCTTTTGAAAAATCGTTCTGCTGGGTATCCATCGGGTCTGAAAGCCTTCTTCCGCTGGGAATCATCATTATGACGTTAACTATAATACGCCGGGCACCGATATGCAATTCCAATTTTCCCACCCGCCCGCCCAATAGAGGTATAGGGGCTGCGCCCCTATGACCCCATAGGAAAGCGTGGGGCTCCGCCCCAAACCCCGGCGGGGCTGTGCCCCGGACCCTATCGGGGCTGTCGCGGAGGTCGGGCCGGCGCTTTATTTGAGGGAGTTCTCGGCGAAACTGGCTGAAGGCGTTCTCCTGTGCCGCGCCGCAGGGAAACAGTAGGGGCGATTATCAATCGACGATATCGTATGAAACGCCCCGGGCGGCGGAGCACCGGACAGGGTGTTTTCTGCTATTCCGCCGCTTGCCTGATTTTTTGGTAGATATTCGGCAAATTTTCCGCCAGACTGTATGATTTGTTGTCCGGGCCGGTCCAGATGTGGAAGGAGCGGGCGGTATTGATCGGGTCGCCGCCGCCCAGGTCGTAAAGCTCGTAAAAAAGCTCCAGCTTTTTCGGCGCGTGCTCGCCCATGCGTGTGAGAATATACAAGGACTGCGGGTATGTTGACGACGCCTTGTACTGGAGGTGCAGGTCCACCATGGCGGGATTGACGCCGATGGAGTTCATTTCGGCATATGAAAAGCCCAGCTCTTTGAAAAAATCCATCCTGGCCATCTCGTACCAGACGGGGTAGACGGCGTGATGGACGATGCCCATGCGGTCGCAGTCGGGGTAGCGCACGTCGATATGGGTTTTGGTCTGCATTTGTAGTTCTCCTAAAAACAGTAATGGTTTATTTTACAATCGAAGCTTTTCTTTTGCAATATGTAGGGGGCGATTGAGCATCGCCCCGCTGGTTTAAGCCGCCTTGTTTTTGGAATTGCCGCCGATCGTATCGAGCATATTTTCTATCGAGATGCCGTAGCCGCGCGTCGGATCGTTGACGAGCACGTGGGTGACGGCGCCGATGAGCTTGCCGTTTTGAATGATAGGGCTGCCGCTCATGCCCTGGACGATGCCGCCCGTCTGCGCGATGAGCGCCGGGTCGGTCACGCTGAGCATCATGCTGCGGCCGACAGCCTCGCTCCCGGTGTACACGCGCGTGATTTCGACCTTATATTCCGTGACGTCGGTGCCGGACACGTTGGACAGGATGGTCGCCGGGCCGGTCTTGATTTCCGAGGCCTGGGCCACCGGCAGCGCCGCCTTGCCCCGCATCAGGTCATTGCCTTCCATCTTTCCGAAAATGCCGCTGGATGAATTTTCGGTCAGCGTCCCGAGAATGCTGTCTATATTAAAGGTGCCGCGCAGCTGGCCCGGCATGCCAGCCTTGCCCTGTATGACGTCCGTGACGACCGAGCGCATGACGGAGCCCGCGCGGAGCGGAATGATCACGCCCGTTTCAATATCGTTGACGGCGTGCCCCAGGGCGCCGAACGTTTTCGTCTCAGGATCGTAAAACGTCAGCGTCCCGATGCCGGCGATGCCGTCCCGCATCCAGAGACCGAGCTCGCAGTGGCCGTCGTCGCATTTGTGCGGCGTGACCTTAATATTTAAAATGTTGCTTCCGCGTGAGATTTTGATGGGGACGGGTGAGCCGTCCAGCTTGCTGATCGCCGCTTTGAGGTCCTCTGTGGAGGAAACGTGGGCGGAGCCGATCTGCGTGATGATGTCGCCCGCCGAAAGCCCGGCGCCCCGCGCCGGCGAAGCTGTCTGTCCGTCCGAAAGGACTTCCGGCACGCCCGCGACCATCACGCCCTCCGATTGGATATTAATGCCGACGGCGTTGCCCATCGGTATGAGCGTTTTGCCTTCGTACGCCGCGAGGCCGCCTGTGGCCCCAAAGGATAAAAATGTCAGGAGCAATAATCCCGACACACATCTTTTAATAAGCTTTTTTTTCCTGTTGATACAAGACTCCATATCAGTCATCCCCTTTTCGATATGGAGAGAAAATACCGAATTTCATTGAGTTTCTCCCTCCTGAGATTTTTCGTTTGAACAATTTTAATATGTCCCCGGCAGAGAAAAAAAGCCCGCTTTTTTGTGTCAATATATTTCTGCAATGGATTAGTAGGCTTTGTTATCGGCGCTTCTTCAAGAAATTTTTCAGACGTGATGTATTAATTCGCATGAATTTCTATATTTTGAATTGAAAAATAATCGTGAGAGGAGACTGCCCATGGAAAATTTACATAAGTCCGGCCCGGACATCGTCCCGGAGGACCTTGTGGTAACGTCGGGCGCGCTGGACGGCTGCCTGTGCCGGCTGGCGTCGCGCTATCCTTTCCTGCGCCTTTACACGGCTGGCCGGAGCGTTTTGGGGCGTGCGCTGACCGCTGTAGAGCTTGGAAGAGGCCCGAAGGAGCTCTTCTATAACGCCTCGCACCACGCCAACGAATGGATCACGAGCCTTATCCTGCTGCGTTTTATCGAGGATTACGCCCGGGCGGTGGACGCGGGCGGCAGCTTTTGCGGCGCCGACGCGCGGGCGCTGTTCGAGACCGTCACGCTGACGGCGCTGCCCTTGGTCAACCCCGACGGCGCCGACCTTGTGAACGGCGCGCTGCCGGACGGGACGTTGGAAAGCGCGCGGGGCCTCGCGGCAAATAATCCGGAGGTGCCGTTCCCGGACGGCTGGAAGGCCAACATCAGGGGCGTCGACTTAAATTTGCAGTATCCCGCCGGCTGGGAGAACGCCAGAGACACAAAGGCGTCTATGGGCGTAACGAAGCCGGGCCCGCGGGACTTTCCCGGCCCGTCGCCGCTGTCGGAGCCCGAAAGCCGCGCCGTTTACGACCTGACACGCGCGCACGATTTCCTGCTGACGATCTCACTTCATACACAGGGAAAAGTCATCTATTGGAAGTATCTCGATTATGAGCCAAAAAATTCATATGGCATCGCAGAAAATTTCGGCGCCCTGAGCTCTTACGATGTCGAGGAGACGCCCATCGCCTCCGGTTACGCCGGATATAAGGACTGGTTCATCGCCGACTACAACAGGCCGGGCTATACCATCGAGGCGGGGGAGGGCGCCTCGCCCCTGCCGCTTTGCCAGTTCCCGGAGATATACGGCGACTGCCTGAGTATTCTCGGGTACGGCCTGGCGGTTGCGGGCGGACTTTGAACGGCGGGCGGACCGGGGCGAAAATAAGGCGGTTTTTTACATAAATAATCACGTATTTCAGCCGGGGATTCCAATAATTGCGCGGCGCGACAGCATAATTTTACATAATAATTTGAAAAGGAAAATAATTGAAAATATTTCCAAATTATGCTTGAAAACGTCGTCGTGTTGTGCTAGATTGTTAGACAAGGCCGCAGATAAAAAGAGATAATGCAAAGCCTTGATGAAAAACAAGTGACGGAGGAAATACGATGGATAACAAAACGAGAGTCATTATTGCTGATGCCGGCGAAGAATACAGGGTTCTTCTGTCCGAGATCCTGGGAGCGGAAGGGGACTTTGAGGTTGCCGGCTGTACCGGTGACGGACTGACGGCCTACTCGCTTGTCCTTTCCGAGAAACCTGACGTTCTCCTGACCGACCTTATCCTTTCGGGCCTCGACGGACTGGCCGTCCTGGAAAAGCTGGCCGCGATCCCGGACAGCGACAGGCCGGCGGTCATTATTATTTCGGGTTTTTCAAGCGAGCATACGCTGGCGGAGGCGTCAAGCCTCGGCGCATCCTATTTCATGCAGAAGCCCTGCGATATCCCGGCGCTCCTCTCGAGAATCCGCATGGTATCCGGCAAAGCCCGGGCGGTCGGGTCCGGCATCACCGCCGGCGTCAAGCCGGTGCGCCAGGAGCAGAGCCTGGAGAGCCTCGTGACCGAGATCATCCATGAGATCGGTGTCCCGGCGCACATCAAGGGGTATCAGTATCTGCGCGAGGCGATCATTCTGACCATCAACGACATGGATATCATCAACGCGGTGACGAAGGTGCTTTATCCCACCGTTGCAAAGAAATATTCGACAACGCCGAGCCGCGTCGAGCGCGCTATCCGCCACGCCATCGAGGTCGCGTGGGACAGGGGAGATCTGGAGACGCTCCAGAAATTCTTCGGCTATACGGTGTCCAATATTAAGGGCAAGCCGACAAACAGCGAGTTTATCGCCATGATTGCCGACCGCTTAAGCCTGCAAAGGCGCGAGAGCAAATAAACTGCGGCATAAAAAAATATAGAAAATTCAAGGCGGAGCCTGTCGGCTCCGCCTTTTTGCGCGCATAAAAGCGCATCCCCCGCGGTCATATTTGCGGACATGCCACAATAAAATGTGGTATGTACTTTAGGACAAGGGGGGCCGAAAACGATGGCCGATATGGTGGAACAGGTGTCGCGGTACGACGGCGCCGTCCTTTTGCTGCCGCTGCAGCTGCGGGACGCGGCGCGCCGCGTGCTCCGGGACGACAGGGCGCGGGCGGAGGAGCTGCGGCTCCGGGTCGGGCGGCCGATGTCGCTGGTGCTGCCGGCGGGGGAGGTCTCCCTCGGCGGGGAAAAAATTACGAAACGGGACCTGGACGGCGTTCTAGATATCGCCACGGGCGCCTCGGCCTATGCCGCGCGCGACAGCGTCCGGTCCGGCTATCTGACGGTCCGGGGCGGGTACAGGATCGGCCTGTGCGGCACCGCGCTCATGAAGGATGGCGAGATCGCGGGGTTCAGAAGTCTCTCCTCCGCCGCCATACGCATCTCCAGAGAGGTTATCGGCGTGGCGCGCGGCCTCGTGCGCGATGTGGCGCCCGGCGGGCAACTGCGCCCCACGCTCATCATATCGCCGCCGGGGCGCGGGAAGACGACGCTCCTGCGCGATCTTGTCCGGCTCCTTTCCTCCGGCGACGAGGAGCTGGGGCTGCGCCCTATGCGCGTGGCGCTGGCGGACGAGCGGAGCGAGGTGGCGGCCGTCTTTGACGGCATGCCGCAGATGGACGTGGGCGGCTGCACGGACGTTTTGGACGGCTGCCCGAAAGCCGCCGCCGTCATGATGATGCTCCGGGCAATGAACCCGCAGGTGATCGCGCTGGACGAGATCACGGCGCCGGAGGACATCGCCGCCATGGAAAGCGCCGCCAACTGCGGCGTCTGCCTTGTGGCCACGGCCCACGCGGACGATCTGGACGACCTTGTGAGAAGGCCCCTGTACAGGCGCCTTCTCGACGACGCCGTCTTTGAAAAAGCTGTTTTTATCGGTAAAAGCGGCGAGGAGCGTACATACACCGTCCGGGACCTGGAGGCGGCGCAATGATCCGGCTCATCGGCGCCGTGCTGATCACGGCCGGGACGGCGGCTTTTGGGATCATGGGCGTTTTCCGGCTCAGGAACAGGGTCAGGAGCCTCAGCGCCGTCATCAGCGCCCTGGCCGCCATGAAAAGCGAGATCTGCGACAGGCTGACGCCGATGCCGGAGCTTCTGCGCCAGATGTCCGGCGAGGCCACGTACCCGGCGTCGCTCCTTTTTAAAAACGCCTCGGAAAGGATATCGGGGCTGGGGAGCAAGCCGTTTTCCGCCATATGGAGACAGGCTGTGCTGAACACGCCGGAGCTTTTGCTGACGCCGGGCGAGGAGCTGGTGCTGACGGAGCTGGGGATGGTCCTCGGGCGCTACGATATCGGCGAGCAGCGCAGCGCCATTGCCTACGCGGAGCGGCGGATGGACGAGTTCCTGCGCCGGGCGGAGGCGGACCGGGAAAAGAACTCCAAGGTCCACGCGTTTCTGGGCGTCGCCGCGGGCATCTTTGTCGTCGTCATACTGTTATGAGGTGCGTAACTATATGAATGTTGATCTGATATTCAAAATCGCGGCAGTCGGGATACTGGTGGCGGTCCTGAATCTCCTGCTCACAAATTCCAAGCGGGAGGAACAGGCGCTCATGACGACGATTGCCGGGCTCGTGGTCGTGCTCATCATCATCGTGCAGGAGATCAACGAGCTTTTTGAAATGATCAAGCGCCTGTTCGGTTTTTAGCCATGGCGATCCTCATCAAAGTCGCGGCAGTTGCCGTCGCCGGCACCGTGCTCGGCCTGGTCATCAAGAAAAACAGCCCCGAGATGGCGCTGATGCTCACCATCTCGCTGGCGCTCATCGCGCTGTATCTGGCCTTTGACACCATAAAAAGCGTCACGGATTTCATCACCTCCATGGCGTCCGCCGCGCAGATATCCCCGGCGGTGCTCACGGTGGTCCTCAAGGCGGTGGGGATATCGATCGTCACGAAGCTGTCGGCCGATGTGTGCCGGGACGCGGGACAGTCGTCAGTGGCGTCCGGCATCGAGCTGACGGGGGCGTTTGCCGCGCTGTATATCGCCCTGCCCCTGTTCAAGACAGTGATGGACATGCTCGAATCGCTTGTCTGACAGGACAGGCTGTTGACTGAAAATAACGGAGTTACGGATGAAAAAACTCATCATCATTATTTTTCTGGCGGCGCTCGCCCTGGCGCTCTCCACGAGCGCCGGGGCGGCCGGGACCGCGGCGCCGGCGGGGGCCGATAACGCCGCGGCGGGGCGGCTCACGGACGACGACATCCAAAAGAGCCAGTCCGACGCGCTGGAAACGGACAAGCTGGAGCGCGCGCTGCCGGAGGAGGCCGGAAAGACCCTCGGCAACATGAAGGTGACGGACAGCCTGGACCTGTCGGGCGGACTTCAGAAAATACTGAAAAGCGTTTCCGAAAATGTCGGGGGGATATTCTCGGGCGCGCTGAAGAGCGCGGTGGTGATCCTTTTGATCGCCGTCCTCTGCGGGGTGGTGAGTTCGGCATTCGACGCCGCGTCAAAGTATGTGATCCTGGCCGGAATACTGGCGATTTCGGTGGTCAGCGTCTCAAACGTCAGCGCTTTTATCGGGCTGGGCGGCAAGACGCTGGACGAAATGAACACATTTTCAAAAATGCTGCTCCCGACGCTGACGACGGCTGCCGCCGCCAGCGGGGCGATCACCTCCGCCGCCGCGAAATACGCGGCCACGGCGCTGTTCATGGATATCCTGATGACGGTGGCGAAAAATGTGGTGATGCCGCTCATCTACGCCTACACGGCCACGTCCATCGCCGAGGCCGCCCTCGGCGGGGAGGGGCTGGCCGGCGCGTCCAACCTTTTGAAATGGCTGGCCAAAACGCTCATGACGGTGGCCATGCTCCTGTTTATCGCCTACCTGTCGCTGACGGGCGTCATCACCGGCTCTGTGGACGCGGCGTCCACAAAGGCGCTGAAGTCGACGATCTCCACCGTCCTGCCCGTGGTCGGCAGCATCATCGCCGACGCTTCCGAGACGGTGCTGGCCGGGGCGTCGATCCTGAGAAACGCCATCGGCGTGTTCGGCCTCCTGGCCGTTGTGGGTACCTGTATCCTCCCGTTTTTGCGCCTGGGCGCAAACTATCTTTTGTATAAGGCCGCCGCCGGCCTGTCCGCCGCCATCGCCGACAGCCGCATCACAAAGCTGGTGAACGCCGTCAGCACGGCGTTCGGCATGATGCTGGGGCTGGTGGGCTCGTCGGCGCTGATGCTGTTCATCTCCATCATTTCGGTGATAAAGGTGGTGACATAGACCCAAAGCGGCCGGCCGCTTTGGGGACCCGAGGTGATTTAAGTTTGCGGCGCAGGAGCCCGCTTGAACGAAAGAAGGTGCTTAAATGACGGAAGCGCTCAGAAGCTGGATCATCGGCCTGGCGGGGGCCGCCATGGTGACGGCCGTGGCGATGACGGTCACGCCCGAGGGCAGGGTCAAAAAAGTCGTCTCCCTGATCTGCGGCCTTGTGACGATCATCGCGCTCATCAAGCCGATCGTCGGCTTCAACTATGCCGATTTCGCGAAAAGCCTCGCCTCTTATCAGAAAGACGCCGAGGGCTTTTCAGGCCAGATGGATAGTTCCAACGAAAAGCTGACAAGACTTATCATAGAGGACAAATGTGCAACATATATATTGGACAAAGGTAAATCCTTGGACATGGATGACCTGGAGGTGACGGTGACTGCCTCATGGAGCGAAGACGGATACTGGTATCCGTCCGGCGCACGCCTGACTACAAATGCGGATAAAGCAAAGCGGGATAAACTGGGCCAGAGCATAACGTCGGAGCTCGGGATACCGCCGGAGGAGTTGATCTGGAGTATGCGTGATGAAAAATAAGGGTGCAGCGGAGATTTTCGGGAAGATATGGGAGATTGTCAAAAAGAACAAATTCGTCATGATTGTCCTTGCGGTCGGACTCGTGCTGATCCTCTGGCCCACGGGCGGTCAGGCGTCTAAAAAGGATACCGGGACCTTAAGCAAGCAAACGACAGCCGATTTTTCGCTCAGCGAGCAGGAGAGCCGCATCGCCGCGGCGCTGTCCGAGATTCAGGGTGCGGGCAAGGTGACCGTCGTCCTGGCACTGAAGACCGGCACCGAGCAGGTCCTGGCCAGGGACGAGACGGAATCAAGCACGACGAACGGCAAGGGAGATTCCACGGAGACCAGCTCCGAGCACAGCTCCACCAACGTTATCATCGCCTCCGGAAGCTCGACGGAAAGCCCGGTGACGCTGAAATACATATACCCGGAATATCGCGGCGCTCTGGTGGTGGCGGAAGGCGCGGACAGCGCCGCCGTGAAGCTCCAGCTCGTCAACGCGGTGTCGGGGCTGACCGGCCTCGGCGCAGACAAGATCGTGGTTACTAAAATGAATAAATCTTGAGGAGGCATCATGTGTGAAAACATTTAAGAGGAATGCGGTTATCATTACGGTACTGCTGTTTGTGTGCGTCGCGGCATATCTCAACTGGTCCTACAACAACAATTCGGATACCGAGACGGCCGCCGGGGCGTCCCCCCTGGATACGTCGAGCTCGGCGGTGGACAATGATGCCGCGCCGTCGGCGTCCGACGCGAGCCTGTTCTATAATCCCTCTGATTCCACCGCGGTGAATAAGGAATATTTCGACTCGGCGCGCCTCAACCGCCAGCAGGCGGCGGACGCTGCGGCGGCGACGCTTACAAGCGTCAGCAAAACGGACGGCGCGTCAAAAGAAATGGTGGACGCGGCGCTCGAGGAGATCTCCCAGATCGCTTCCAATTCCATCAAGGAAGCCCAGCTGGAGGATCTCATCAAGGCCAAGGGCTTTGCCGACTGCGTCGTCTATATCTCCGACGACGGCATCAATGTTACAGTGCCCGCCCCGCAGGATGGGCTGCCGGCCTCTTCAGTCGCGAAGATCACGGATATCGTGACATCGGAGACGGATTACAAGGCGGCCGATATGAAAATTATTGAGGTAAAATAGCTTTATTTTCCCATAGAGTTGTTGTATAATACCTGCAAGCGCAGGTATTATACTTTTATGGTGTGAAAAACGGTGTTTTTCACACCGGACGAGGGAAAGTCAAACCGCTGCGGCGGTTTTCAAGGTGTCCGTCCGGCGGAGCGAATCCGCCGTGCGGACGATATCTGATCTTTTTTCAAAATCGATCACGCCCGCGCAGCACGATTTTGGAAAAAGCTTTTCGCCAAAGGCGAAAAGACGGGAGGAGAACAAAGTATGGGTGAAAATAAGGATTACGTCACGTATTCGGAAGAGCGGGGCAGCATCAACATCTCGGAGGAGGTGCTGGCTGTCATCGCGGGCAGCGCGGCTTTGGAGATCGAGGGTGTGGCCGGCCTGTATTCGACGCCGGGCCGTGATTTCGCCGGGCTGCTCGGCAAAAAGAACCTGGCCAAGGGTGTGAAAATCCGCGTCGATGACAAGACGATCGTCGCCGATCTTTATATCATGGCGGCCTTCGGCTGCGCGGTGGGCGATGTGGGCACCGCCGTCCAGAAAGCGGTGGCGACCGCGATCGAATCGACGACGGGGCTGTCCGTCACGTCCGTCAACGTCCATGTCTGCGGCATCTCTTTCAAAAAGGACAAATAAAAAAACCTGGCACAATTCTATGAAGCGCGGGGCGGGGTCTGACTCCGCCCTGTTTTAAAGCATAAAAATTTTGGGGAGAAACATATGACAAGAACCGCAGCGCGAGAAATCGCCGTGAGGCTCTGCTTCGGCCTTTCGGAAAACCCAAAGGACCCGGCACAGCTGCTCGGCGACATGTTCGACGAGGAGTACTACGATTCGCTGAAGGAAGAGGACGAGGCGTTCTCCTCCTATCCGGACGAGCTGCAGATGGATTATATTTCCAGAATTATTCGTGGCGTCTGCGACCACGGGGCGGAGCTGGACGGCTATATCGAAAAATACGCCGTCGGCTGGAAATTCGGGCGAATTTCAAGGACGGCCGTCGCCATTTTAAAAACGGCGATGTTCGAGATCATGTACATGCCCGACGTGCCGAACAAGGCGGCCATCAACGAAGCGGTGGAGCTTGCCAAAAGATACGAGGAGCCGATGACGGTGCCGTTTATCAACGGCGTGCTCGGCAGCTTTTCGAGAAGCGAGGCGACGTTTGCGTGAAAAAGCTCACTTTGGCCTTTGATACGAGCAACTACACCACCAGCTGCGCCGTTTTCGACGGCGAAACCGGGATGAATTCCGGCCGGCTTCTGGACGTGGCGCCGGGCCAGCTGGGGCTCCGGCAGTCCGACGCGCTCTATGCGCATATCCGGCGCCTGCCCTCTGTGACGGCGGCGCTGGACCTGCGGGAGGCGGAGGTCGCCGCGGTGGGCGCCAGCACAAAGCCCCGGGAGGCCGAGGATTCCTACATGCCGTGCTTCCTGGCCGGCGCGTCCCACGGGGCGGTGCTGGCAAAGGTGCTCGGCGTGCCTTTTTTTGAGTTTTCCCATCAGCAGGGGCACATCGCCGCGGCTGCCTGGTCGGCCGGGCGGGCGGACCTCCTGGAAACGCCGCACCTGGCCTGGCACCTTTCGGGCGGGACGACCGAGCTTTTGTACGTGAAGCCCGCCGGGACGGCCGTGACGTGTGAGGTCATCGGCGGCACCACGGACATCTCCGCCGGCCAGCTCATCGACAGGGCCGGGCAGCTTTTGGGGCTGCGGTTTCCGTCGGGCAAGGCGCTGGACAAGCTGGCGCAGACGGCGGCCGGGGGCGACTTTTACGCGCCGAAAACAACGGGCCTGGAGTTTTCCCTGTCCGGCGCGGAGCATAAGATGAAGCAGCTCAAGGAGTCGGGCGCCGACGCGGCGGACGTGGCGTATTTCACCATCATGTCCGTCATCGCCGCCGTCCGGCGCGCCACGGAAAACGCCGCTTCAAAATACGGGGACCTGCCGGTGCTCTTTTCCGGGGGCGTGGCGTCCAACGCGCTCCTCCGGCAGACGCTTTCCGGCGGGATTTACGCCGAGCCGCAGTACTCCACGGACAATGCCCTCGGGGTCGCCATTCTTACATACAGAGCGGTGGGCGCCCATGAATAACAGGATTTTCGGCGTTACCGAGCTCAACGAGTACATCAGGGACCTTTTGGATATCGACCCCGTTTTGAACGGCATCTATGTCAAGGGGGAGCTGTCCAACTATAAAATCTATCCCTCGGGCCACCATTATTTTACCATGAAGGACGCCGAGGGGTCGCTCCGCTGCGTCATGTTCAAGGGCAGCGCCTCAAAGCTGCGTTTCCGGCCGGAGAACGGGATGAAGGCGGTCGCCTTCGGGCGCATCGCCGTCTTCCCCCGCGACGGGGTCTATCAGCTTTATGTCAATGAGCTGACGCCCGACGGCGTGGGCGACCTGTATGTGGCCTTCGAGCAGCTCAAGGAAAAGCTTTTGAAAGAGGGGCTGTTCGATTCCAGCCACAAAAAGCCGATCCCGCGCTTTCCGGGGCGCATCGCCGTCATCACGTCCTCGGCCGGCGCCGCCGTCCGGGATATTATCCGTGTCCTCGGAAAACGCTGGCCGCTTTCCAAGGTCGTCGTGCTGCCGGTGCGCGTCCAGGGCGCCGAGGCGCCGCCGGAGATCGTCGGCGCGATCAGATATGCCAACCGGCACAGGATCGCCGACGTCATCATCACGGGACGCGGCGGCGGTTCCATCGAGGACCTCTGGGCGTTCAACGACGAGCGCGTGGCCAGGGCCATTTACGACTCCGAAATTCCCGTCATCTCCGCCGTGGGCCACGAGCCGGACGTGACGATCGCCGATTTTGTCGCGGATCTGCGGGCGGCCACGCCTTCAAACGCCGCGGAGCTGGCCGTGCCGGACAGCGCCGACCTGCGGGAGGCGCTGCTCCAGCTGGAGCTCCGCACCGGACAGGCCCTCAAGCGGGAGCTCAAAATGCTCCGCCAGCGCCTCAATGAGCTGGCCCAAAAGCGCGTGCTGCAAAGCCCGAAGAATTACATCGACGACAAGCGCATGCTGGTTGATTTTATGTCAACGCGCTTAAACGCCGCGGCGGCAAAAAAAGTCACGGCGTCCCGCGAGCATTACATCCGCCTGGCCGCGTCGCTGGACGCCATGAGCCCGCTGAAGGTTCTCGGCCGCGGCTACGCCATCACGCGAAAAGAGGACGGCACCGTCGTCAAAGCCGCGTCGGACGTCAAAAGCGGCGACAGAATCACGGTGCGCCTGCGGAAGGATGAGGTAAAGGCGACGGTCGAGTGAGGAGGTCGATATGGGGGACAATGTAAATGTTGAAGCTCAGTATAGAAGACATCCTCGATTGAGAAACTTCGATTACAGTCAGAACGGCGTATTTTTATCACTTTTTGCACGCGTGATAAGGTCAAATTGCTCGGCACCGTAGGGCGTGACGACCTCGGCACGCCGTCCGCCTTTGTGGAACTATCAAGTATCGGCGCAATAGTTGAGAAATACATAAATTCAATTCATGAGTATAACCGGGCTGTTATTGTTGACACGTTTGTGATCATGCCGAATCATGTTCATGTTGATGGAAAGACCGACGGCGCGCCGGGGTCGTCGCGCCCTACGCAGGCGGTGCCCCGCGTTATTGCGGCGGTCAAGCGTTTTACAAATCACGAGGCTGGAATGAAATTGTGGCAGGACAGCTACTATGACCATATCATCCGTGACGCAAAAGATTATGAGATGAAATATAACTACATTGAAACAAATCCTGACCGGTGGATAGAAGACGAATACTATTTCCAATCATAGGGTGTGACGACTTCGGCACGCCGGCCGCCACGGCATGGAAAAATGGTCAGACAATATTAAGGAGACACCCATATGGATAAAATGACTTTTGAGCAGGCAATCACGCGGATCGATGAGATCGTCAGGACGCTGGAGAAGGGGGACGCGGCGCTGGAGGCGTCGCTGTCGCTGTTTGAAGAGGGGACGGGGCTCATCAAATTCTGCGGGAAGCTTTTGGACACCGCCGAGCAGAAGGTGGTCCGGCTGCAGAAGGGCGCGGACGGCAATCCGGAGGAGCTGCCGCTTGACGAGGCCGAATGATATTTTTCGCACGATTCGCACGAAAAGTGGAACTTTTGAGAATTTATGACGTCTGAATATTTTAAGCACCGCTTAGGAGATATATATGCTTCCGGAAGAGTATGAACGCGAATATCAAAGCTGCCGCGCGCTGATCGAGGCACGCCTGCAGCACTATTTTTGCGACGGGTCCGGGGGCAGGCTCGCGGAGGCGATGCGTTACAGCCTTTTGGCTGGAGGCAAGCGCATCCGGCCGGTCATGGTCCTGGCGTTCTGCAGGGCCGCGGGCGGCGATATTGAAAAGGCGCTGCCGGCGGCGTGCGCGGTTGAGATGCTGCACACCTACTCGCTCATCCACGACGACCTGCCCTGCATGGACAACGACGCGCTCCGCCGCGGCAAGCCCACGAACCACGTCGTCTACGGCGAATGCATGGCGACGCTTTCCGGCGACGCGCTCCAGGCGGAAGCCTTCAACACACTGCTGCAGTCGGAGCTGCCAGACAGCGCCGTCGTCACGATGGCGCGCACCCTGGCGGGGGCGGCCGGGCTCGGGGGGATATGTCTGGGACAGGCTCTCGACATGGACGGCGAGGGCAAGGCGCTCACGCTGCGGGAGATCACCGCGGTCCACAATCTCAAAACGGCCTCGATGCTCGTGGCGTCCGCCCGGATGGGCGTGGCCGCCGCCGGCGGGAGCGAGGCGCAGCTGGAGGCCGCGCGGCGGTACGCGCTGGCGCTCGGGCTCGCCTTTCAGATCCGGGACGACATCCTGGACTGTACCGGCAAAACCGACGTGCTCGGCAAGCCGGCAGGGTCGGACGCGGCCAACAACAAGACGACTTTTGTAACGCTGTACGGCGTCGCCGAATGTGAGCGGCTGATCCGGGAAAAAACGGCGGAGGCGAACTCCGCACTGCGGGGACATTTTGCAAATACAGACTTTCTTGAAGCTCTTTCCATTAATCTGGAAGAAAGAAAGTATTGATAATTTATCGTAATATTGTTAATATAATGAATACAGCGGCGCAGTATCCTAGTCAGATCTGCCGTCTACCAGGAAGGGCCTAAAAATCCTTTGAAGGGCACACCTGCGAAACCCCTTGTGTTTGCTTTGAACGCCCAGTTCGGGGTGGATGCTGGGGGAAAGCGCGGTTTTCCGCGCTTGCATATTCAGGGCGGCCTCCAACGGCATGGAGATCTCGACCCTGTTTGTGCGGAGACCTGTTTTTGTGCATTGGCGGGGCCCATACGCTGGGCACGTTCTTTGTACGTGACAGGCTTGAACCTGCATCGCGGTTTACAGGCGACAGCCGTAAGCTGTGTGCAGAGTAGCCTGCCTTGAGTGGAATCTGCGGATAGGGGATTTAAACGCCAGTGCTGTGGCCACAGCGCGAAGCGCTATTGCCCCTTGAAATATTTTCTGCAAAAGAGGCTAAGAGACGGTGAGACTGCGGTGGAAAACACCTAGGCTGTTCGGGGAGAACCTGTCCCCGTGACAGGATGGGGATTGCAGTGCGGACTAAGTGGCAATCGGGCAGCGATGTTGGCAACGCATCGAACGGGGCTCTAAAGGGAAACCACCTGATCGGCAACGAGAGGCAGCCTCGGGGGAAATCCAGCCCGTACCTAAGCCGTAAGATTTACTCAGCTTGTCGCCGCTGACTACATTGTATACTAGAGCTTATCGCTTTATCGGATATAGAGTATGAAGACAAAAACGAATTCCAGATGGTATGTAAAAATCATCATCATCAGTATGGGCGTTTCCATGGCATTTACCTTTGCCTCCTCCGAAATCCTCGGGAGTGCCGGTTATGTCATGGCGTTTCTGGTTTTGGCGGTTTTTATCCTCTTAGGCATCGTTTTTGACGTCGTCGGGGTTGCCGTGACGGCGGCCTCGACCGCGCCGTTTCATTCCATGGCGGCGCACAAGGAGCGGGGGGCCCAGGAGGCCCTGCGGCTCATCCGCAACGCCGAAAAGGTTTCCAGCGTCTGCAACGACGTGGTCGGTGATATCTCCGGGATCATCAGCGGCACGACCTCGGCGCTGGTCGTGGCAAAGCTGATGGCCGACCTGTCTACCGGGAACATCCTGATCCAGCTCGTCGTCTCGGCGCTGGTGACGGGCGCCACGGTGGGCGGCAAGGCCGTCGGCAAAACTCTGGCCATGAGCAATTCCACCCGGATCGTTCTGGACGTGGGGAAGCTCGTTCATTTGAAAAACAGGATCTTTACAAAAAAATGAGGAATTTCGTTGGATATACTGGATAAGGTCTATCTGCCTACAGATATAAAAAAACTGAATAAATCGGAGCTGGACGCTCTGTGCCAGGAGCTGCGTCAGTTCATGATACAAAGCGTGTCAAAAACGGGCGGCCACCTGGCGTCAAACCTCGGCATCGTCGAGCTGACGGTGGCGATTCACCGGGTTTTCGATACGGCCCGCGACAGGCTCGTTTTCGACGTGGGCCATCAGAGCTACGTGCATAAAATATTGACCGGAAGGATGGACCGGTTTAATACGCTCCGGCAGTTCGGCGGGCTTTCGGGATTCCCGAGGCCGTCCGAATCGATGCATGACGCCTTTATCGCCGGGCACGCCTCCAACTCCATCTCCGTGGCGCTGGGCATGGCCCGGTCCAGAACGCTGACGCGGCGGGAGTACAGCGTCATCGCCCTCATCGGCGACGGGGCGCTGACGGGGGGCCTTGCCTATGAGGCGCTCAGCGATGCCGGCGAGAGCGGGGAGCCGCTCATCATCATACTTAACGACAACGGCATGTCCATCACGCCCAATGTGGGCGGCATCGCCAAGTACCTGTCCCGCCAGCGGCTGAAGCCCTCGTACGCGGCGTTCAAAAAACGGTACAGGAGGATTATGGAGAAGCTGCCGGGAGGCCGGCATGTCTATAATTTTACCCACGGCATCAAAAGCGCGTTTAAAGAGGCGCTCCTGCACTGCAGCATGTTCGAGGAGATGGGCCTGCAGTATGCCGGGCCTATCGACGGGCACGATATCACAAAGCTGGCGGAGGCGCTCAGCTGGGCCAAGAGCCTGGGCGAGCCCGTCCTCATCCACGTCATCACCCAGAAGGGTAAGGGCTATAGCTATTCCGAGGCGACGCCGGACGTTTACCACGGCGTCAATCCCTTCGACTATAAAAAGGGCGTTATTCCGGTAAAGAGCAAATGCTTCTCCAGCGTTTTCGGCGAGGAAATGGTGCGGCTGGCGCATCAGGACTTCAGGGTCTGCGCCGTGACGGCGGCCATGACGGGCGGCACGGGACTGACGGACTTTGCCGCGAAATATCCGGAGCGTTTTTACGATGTGGGCATCGCCGAGGGACACGGCGCCGCGATGTCGGCGGGCATGGCCTCGCAGGTGAGCATCCCTGTTTTTGCCGTCTACTCGACGTTTCTGCAGCGGTCATACGATATGCTCCTGCACGATGTGGCGCTCCAAAACCTCCACGTCGTCTTTGCCATCGACAGGGCGGGACTTGTCCCTGGCGACGGCGAAACGCATCAGGGCATCTACGACGTGGGCTATCTGGCCACCGTCCCGAATATGAAGGTGCTGTGCCCCGCCAGCTATAAGGAGCTCCGGGAGATGCTCCGGCACGCCGCGCTCAAAATGGACGGCCCCGTTGCCGTCCGTTACCCGAAAAGCGGCGAGGGCCGCTATAAGGACGGGGGCGTCAAGCTGTCGAAGCTGGTCGCGGAGGGCACGGACCTCACGCTGGTGACGTACGGCGTCAGCGTCAATACGGCGCTGGACGCGGCGGACCTTTTGCGCGGGGAGGGCATTTCCGCGGAAATCATTAAGCTCGACTTTATCAAACCGATCGATTACGAGGCCGTCAACGCCTCTCTTCAAAAAACGGGGCGCCTTTTGGTGCTTGAGGAAGCCGCCGAGTCCGGCGCGGTGGGCGAGAAGGTCGCGGCGCACGTGGCCGCAAGCGGTATACGCCTGAAGGGACTGCGGCTTTTGAATCTCGGTTGCCGGTTCATCCCCCAGGGCAGCGTTGAGGAGCTGCGCAAAATGTGCGGCATCGACACGCTGAGCGTCCGCGCCGCGGCGCGGGATCTGGTCCTGCGGGGCGGCGCGCCGAAGCCGTCTCCGGCGGAGAAAAAACGACGGGCCGTGGCGGGCGGCGATAAGCCGGCGAAAAATAAGCCGGCGGACGATATCTTTGCCGAAGCGCCGGCGGAGGAAGAGAAGCCCGGGAAGGACGAAACGCCGGAGGACGCCCCGGCGGAAGAGCCTGCGCCCGCGGAGAACGCGGAACAGGGCGGCGCCGCGCCGGAGGATACGGCGGCGGCGCCGACGGTGGAGGACGCCGCGGGATGAGCAAGACGCGACTGGATGTGCTGCTCTGTGAAAAGGGCCTGTCCGAAAGCCGGGAAAAGGCCAGGGCGGCGATTATGAGCGGCATCGTTTTTGTGGACGGAAACCGTGCGCTGAAGCCGGGGACGATGGTGCCGGAGGCCAGCGCATTAGAGGTGCGCGGCGGACCGACGAAATTCGTCAGCCGGGGGGGCTTCAAGCTCGAAAAAGCCCTCGATTTTTTTGACGTCTCTCCTGCTGGAAAGATATGCATCGACTGCGGCGCTTCTACCGGCGGTTTTACGGACTGTCTTTTGAAACGGGACGCCGCCCGTGTGTACGCCGTCGACGTGGGCTACGGGCAGCTCGCCTGGAGCGTCCGCAGCGATCCGCGCGTTGTCACCATGGAGCGGACAAACGTCCGGTACCTGACGCCGGAGCAGTTCCCTGAAAAGATGCGGCTGGCCGTGGTGGACGTGTCATTTATTTCCCTGAGCCTGATCCTTCCGGCGGTCAGGCCGCTCTTAACGGCGGACGGGGAGCTCATCTGCCTCGTCAAGCCGCAGTTTGAGGCGGGGCGCGAAAAGGTCGGCAAAAAGGGCGTGGTCCGGGACGGGGCGACGCACCTGGAGGTTCTCTGCAATTTTATGGAAAACGCCGAAAAAACGGGGTTTCATATAAAGAGCTTAACGTTTTCGCCGATAAAAGGACCAGAGGGTAATATTGAGTTTCTGGGGCACCTGACCGTCGGCGGCGAGGATGCCGCGGTGGATGCCCCGGGCGTTGTGCGTGAGGCGCATTCGGCTCTCGACGAGCAATAGCTTTTCCGGCCGGAATTCCTGCTGGCGCCGGCGCCGGTTTTCCTGCTTCCTATCATCTGAAAGGATCAGCCGAATTTATGAAACGCGTACTGTTGTGCCCGAACTTAAACCGCGACAGAGACCTGGCGCTGACCCTCGAAGTCCGCGACATGCTGAAAAAGTGCGGCGCCTCTACCGTGGTGTGCCCGCTTTTTGAAGAGCAGTGCCCGCTGCCTCCGCTGGAAGGCGTCGAGGTGGTGCCGCTGGAAAGCGCACTGGAGTCCGCAGATATGATCATCGCGTTCGGCGGCGACGGCACGATCCTCCGGGCCGCACGGGCGGCCGCTTCGGCAAGTGTCCCGGTCCTCGGCGTCAATATGGGCACCATGGGCTTTATGGCCGAGCTCGAAAAAGAGGATATCGGCCTGATCCCCAAAGCCGTCTGCGGCGAATACGCCATCGACAGGCGGATGATGCTCGACGTGGAGCTTATGCGGGACGGCAGCGTCATCTACAGAGATTTCGCGCTCAATGACGTGGTAATCGCCGGCATGACGAAAGTCATAGACCTGACCCTTTACGGCGACGGTCAGGAAATCACCCATTTTTCAGGCGACGGCGTTATCGTCGCCACGCCCACGGGTTCGACGGCTTATTCGATGGCGGCCGGCGGCCCGATCATCGAGCCCAGCGCCGAGAATATCATTGTGACGCCGATCTGCGCCCATGTTCTGGCGGCGAAGGCCTTTGTGCTGGAGCCGGAACGGCGCGTCATGGTTGAGCTCGGGCACGTCAAGGCAAATCCGGCGTACCTGTCCGTCGACGGCGGCGTTTACCTGAATCTCGTCAGCGGCGACAAGGTCAACGTGCACAAGTCATCGAAAAAGACTCTCCTCGTCCACCTGTCGGACAGGAGCTTTTATAAAAAAGTGAGCGAAAAGTTGGGTGAGAAATTTTGAAGAGCAAACGCCAGAACGCCATACTTAAAATTATCGCGTCCAGGGATATAGAGACGCAGAATCAGCTGATCGAGGCGCTGCTGGAAGCCGGCGTCGATTCGACGCAGGCCACCGTGTCGCGGGATATCAAAGAGCTGCATCTCATTAAGGAACTCACGCCGCAGGGCAGGTACCATTACGTCATCGGCCAGAAGCAGGAAGTGCAGAATTATTCCGCGCGGCTGAAGTCTATTTTCAAAGAGTGCGTGACCTCCTTCGTCTGCGCGCAGAACATCGTCGTCATCAAGACGCTGCCAGGGCTGGCCCCCGCCGCCTGCAGCGCCATCGACGCCATGAACATCCGCAATCTTGCCGGCTCCATCGCCGGCGACGACACGGCGTTCCTCGCCATGAGCGACAATATCTCGGCGGAGCGGTTCTGCAAAGAGATCGAAAGCATGTTATAATTTTCCCGCCCACCCGCCCAATAGAGGTAGGCTGTGCCCCCTATGGCCCTGCCTGATGAGGCTTCGCCCCAAGCCCCTTTCGGGGCTGTGCCCCGGACCTTATAACAGGACGGTGCAGCCGACTGAGGATTTCTCCCATGCCGCCGCGGTATGACTTGATTTCCCGTAGGGGGCGATGCCCACATCGCCCCGCCGATCTTTACATAGGGGGCGCCCCTCTCGGCGCCCCGCACGACAGGCAAGAGGATGCGATATGATCCAGCTTCTTCATATTGAAAATATCGCGGTGATCGAGAAGTCCGACATCACCTTTGGCCCGGGGCTCAATGTGCTGACGGGCGAGACAGGCGCGGGCAAATCGATCGTGATCGACGCGCTCACCGCCGTGACGGGCGGCAGGGCCTCGCGGGAGCTTGTGCGGACGGGCGCGGCCGGCGCCAGCGTGACGGCTGTTTTTGCCGAGGTCCAGGTGTCGGCCTGGTGCGAGGAAAACGGCATCGAGCCCGACGAGGACGGCAAGCTGTTCCTCATGCGGAAAATCACCTCGGACGGCAAGAATTCCTGCCGCGTCAACGGCTGCCCGGTCAGCGTGGGGCAGCTGCGCGAGCTGGGGGGCCTGCTCATTGATATCCACGGCCAGAACGACGGCCGGAAGCTTTTGGACGAGAGCGCCCACCGGGGCTATCTGGACGCGTTCGGACGCCTTGCGGACGATGTGGCCCGCTATGCGGAGGCTTACAAGGCCCTGCGGGACAAGCAGGGCGACATCGAAAAGCTGTCCCTGGACGAGAGCGAGAAGGAGCGCCGCATCGACAATCTGAAATTTCAGCTGGACGAGCTCGACAAGGCGGATATCCGCCCGGGCGAGATCGCGGAAAAGACGGCGCGGCGTGACCTTTTGAAAAACGCCTCCCGGCTGACGGAGGCGCTCGACGATGCGCTTGAAGCCATGTACGGGGGCGACAGCACGGAGGGCGCCGTGACGCTTATCGGCCAGGCGGAAGCGCAGGCCACCGGCGCCGCGCGCTACGCCGAGTCTTTAAGCGCTACCGCCGAAAAGCTCAAGGACCTGCTTTACGCCGCCGAGGATGCCACGGAGGAGCTCCGCGACCTGCGGGCCAGCCTCGATTTTTCGCCGGACGAGCTGGACAGCCTGGAAACGCGCCTCGACCAGCTCCGCCGCCTCATGAAAAAATACGGCGGCAGCGAGGACGAGCTGATCGCCTACCGGGAAAAGTGCCGCGGCGCGCTCGACGAGATCGAATATTCCTCCGACAGGCTGGCAAAGCTGGAAAAAGAGCTGGAGGCTTTGAAGGCCGACGCGCAGAAAAAGGCGGCCGCGCTGTCCGAAAAGCGCAAAAAGGCCGCTAAAACGCTGGAGGAGCGCATTCGCGCGGAGCTGAGCGACCTGAGCATGGCGGGCGTGCGGTTCAAGGTGGAGTTCGAGGACGTCAGGGCGGAGTTCGGCTTAAACGGCGCCGGCTGCGACGAGGTCCGCTTTCTCATGTCGGCCAACGCCGGGGAGGCGCCCGGCCGTATCAGCCATATCGCCTCGGGCGGCGAGCTGTCCAGGATCATGCTGGCGCTCAAAAACGTCCTGACGGAAAACGGCGACGTGGGGACGATGGTCTTCGACGAGGTGGACGCCGGCGTCTCCGGTATCGCGGCCCAGCGCGTCGGCGAAAAGCTGTCGGCGCTGTCCGAAAACAGGCAGGTGCTCTGCGTGACGCATCTACCCCAGATCGCCGTGATGGCGGACACTCATTTTGAAATTGAAAAAACGACGGCCGACGGGCGGACGTTTACAAACGTTGCGGAGCTGGACCTGGAAGGGCGCAAAAGCGAACTGGCCCGCCTCATCGGCGGCGCCAACGTCACCGAGACGACGCTCTTATCCGCCGCCGAGCAGCTCAAGGCCGCGGCGGAATACAAGGCAAAAAGACGATAACAGCTGAAAACGAACGAAACCAAGCCACCCCTTTCACTTTGAGGGGGTGGCTTGACTGTCGAAAAACCTGCATGCAGGCTGAGGGCGGACCACTGGCCCGCCCCGGGCGAAACGATAATGAAAATATTGAGCTTAAAATGTAAATATACGAACAGTTATTTTCTTGAGACGGGCGCCGGCTGGATCATGGTGGATACGGACTGGCCGGGTACGCTCCCGGAGCTGCGGCGGCTGCTCAAGCAAAACGGACTTCAGCTCGGCGATATCAGATATCTCATCGTCACGCACTTCCACCCGGACCACGCCGGCATCGCCCAGGAGCTGAAGGACGCGGGAATAACACTGCTCCTGCACGAACAGCAGGTTTCCTATGTGGATGAAGTGAACGTGTTTTTTGAGAAAGAAGCGAGGTCTGGCTTTAAGAGCATCACGCCGGAGGAAAACGCGGTGGTTTCGAGCCGGGAGAGCAGGCAGCTTTTCAAAGGCCTCGGGATAGAAGGCGAAATGATCTGCACGCCGGGGCACAGCGGGGACAGCATCACGCTGATCGTTGATGGGCTCTGCGCGTTTACCGGGGACCTCCCGGCGTTCTCGCTGATCGACGCGTATAATGACGCGTCGGTCCGCGAAAGCTGGGCGCTGATACGGCGCTTTCACGTTTCGGCGATATACCCCGGGCACGGGTATTCGTATAACCTGCCGTAAGAAGGGCGGGACGAGCCAAAGCCCCGTCCCGCCCTGCGGCCGGTCAGATCAGATTTTTTTCGAAGTACGCTTTGACCTCGATCAGCGAATCGAACTTTTTATACGCCAGCTTTTCGATCTCTTCGGTAATCTCGACCATATCGGGCACCAGGATCGTCCGCAGCCCGGCGGCGTGGGCCGACCGGACGCCGTTGGGCGAGTCCTCCACGGCGTAGCAGCTTTGCGGCGGCGTGCCGAGCTTTTCGCAGGCCAGGAGGTAGATATCCGGCGCGGGCTTGCCGTGGACGAGCATATCGCCGGTGACGACCGCGCTGAAATATTTGGTCAGCCCGGCGCCTTCCAGATTGCCGGCGGCGCTGTTTTTGCCCGACGAGGTCGCCAGGGCGAGCCGACAGCCTCTGCCGCGCAGCCAGTCGAGAAGCGCCACAACGCCCGGCTTCAGCGGCAGGCCCTCCGCGCGGACGATATCCAGAAAAGCCTTTCTCAGGTCGAGGGCAAACTGCTCGGCCTGAAAATCCTCTCCGTATTTTGAAAGCAGGTATGCCCGGATATCGCCGCCGTTGCGGCCGACGCAATACTTGATGGCATTGTCGATGTCCTGAAGGCCCAGCGCCGCGCCGAGCTGGCGCCACGCCCTGGCGTACAGCCGCTCGGAGTCGAACAGCACGCCGTCCATATCAAATATAACGCATTCCGTCATGTCTGCTCCCGTCAACAAAATTGCCTGCGGTTATCTGCCGCCGAACAGCCGCCGGAAACCTCTTTTTTTCCGCGCGGGTTCCGGCTTTTTTACCGGCGTTTCGAGCTCCGGCTCGGGCTCCGGCAGGATATCCGAGGTGTCGGGCCTGCTCAAGCGCACCTCGTTCATGTCCACCGTTTTGTGGAATTTGTTGAGGTTCAGCGCGGTGGAAAATTTCCAGCCGTATTTAAAGGCCGTGTTTTTCACCGTATTGGGGACCTCGCCTAAATCCGTTGTGACGACGGAGCCCTGCCCGTCCTTGTCGTAAACGAACCGCTTGACCTTGCGGAACATCGTCGTCGACGGCGAGGCGAGCTCTCTTGTGGCACCGTTGGCCGCCACAAGGCACTGGTCCACCGTTTTGACGTACATGGAGACGGCGCTGTTGGCCTCGTCCAGAAAAACATTCAACTCGTATGCGATTTTTTTAAATTCTGCGCCGTAGCCGATTTCGTAGAAATCCGTGTTGACCGTAATATATGAATCGTCCTTTATGGAGAACGGGATTTGAAGTTCATCGAGCTTTGCGCATATGGCGTCCATTATTTGCTGTTTCATAAGTACCCCCGAACAAAACTCTATTGATTATATCACAAAATCGGATTTTGTATCAATATAAATAATCTAGTCGAAAGGGAAGATACTAGATATTGTGTACAAATAAAAATCTGATTTTCACGGCGATACAAAGCGGCGGGGCTGTTGACAAAAACTTGCCCGCTGTGTTATGATCACACCAATAAAGGCTGCGATGGAAAGCAAGTAGGTGTGCGACAAGCCCACACAGAGAGCTGCCGGTTGGTGAAAGGCGCGGGGGGTCTGCACTGAATACAGTTCCGGAGCCGCATGCCGCAAGGATATTCCGTAAGGCATGACGCGTGTGCGCGTTACAGCACGGAGGTTTATTTGAACCTCCCGAGTCCGAAGCCGCGAGGCTTTGGAAAATAGAGGTGGTACCGCGAGCTGATCGCCCTCTGTCCTATGGACAAGGGGCGTTTATTTATTTTTAGAGGGAGAAGACATATGAAACTTTACGACGAGCTTGTCGCGCGCGGGCTGATCGCGCAGGTCACAAACGAGGAGGAAATCAGGACGCTGATCGACAACGGCAAGGCCACGTTCTATATCGGGTTCGACCCCACGGCGGACTCGCTCCATGTGGGGCACTTTATGGCGCTGTGCCTGATGAAGCGCCTGCAGATGGCGGGCAACAGGCCCATCGCGCTTATCGGCGGCGGCACCGCCATGGTCGGCGACCCGTCGGGCAGGACCGACATGCGCCAGATGTCGACGGTGGAGACGATCCGGCACAACGGCGAGTGCTTTAAAAAGCAAATGAGCAAATTCATCGATTTTTCGGAAGGCAAGGCCATCATGGTCAACAACGCCGACTGGCTGACGGGCCTCAATTATGTAGAGTTCCTGCGGGCCGTGGGGCCGTATTTCTCTGTCAACAACATGCTCCGCGCCGAGTGCTACAAGCAGCGCATGGAAAAGGGCCTGTCCTTCCTGGAGTTCAACTACATGATCATGCAGAGCTACGATTTTTACGAGCTCTTCGTCAAATACGGCTGCAACATGCAGTTCGGCGGCGACGACCAGTGGTCGAACATGCTGGGCGGGACGGAGCTTATACGCAAAAAGCTCGGCAAGGACGCCCACGCCATGACGATCACGCTGCTCCTGACCTCCGAGGGCAAAAAGATGGGCAAGACGGCCTCAGGCGCCGTCTGGCTCGACCCGAACAAGACGAGCCCTTACGACTTCTTCCAGTACTGGCGCAACGTGGGCGACGACGACGTCATCAAATGCCTGAAAATGCTGACGTTCCTGCCTGTTGCGCAGATCGCCGAAATGGAGAAATGGGAGGGCGCGGAGCTGAACCGCGCCAAGGAAATCCTGGCCCATGAGCTGACGAGCCTTGTCCACAGCAGGGAAGAGGCCGACAAGGCGCTGGAGACGGCGCGGTCCCTCTTCTCCGCGGGCGGCGCCGACGCGATGCCCACGGCGGCGCTGGGCGAGGAGGACCTCACCGACGGCAGGGCCGATATCCTCACGATTCTCGTTAAAAGCGGGCTGTGCCCGTCAAAGTCGGAGGCGCGCCGGGCTGTCGAGCAGGGCGGCGTCGAGGTGGACGGCGAAAAGATCACGGAGTTCGGCGCCGCGTTCACCCGCGAGCAGCTCTCCGGCGGCGTCGTCGTCAAACGCGGCAAAAAGAATTTCAAAAGAGTCGTATTGAAATAAACGGAAAAAGCCCAAGGGCTTTATCGACAGACTGAAAGAACAGCAGGCAGATAACTGCCTGCTGTTCTTTATCGTTCACGCTTTTCAGCGCACTTGCTGCTCAGACTTACTGGATGCCGTTCTCGTAGGACTCGATCATTTTCTTGACCATCTGTCCGCCGATGCTGCCGGCCTGCTTCGCGGTAATGTCGCCGTTGTAGCCCTGCTTCAGGTTAACACCAACCTGGCTGGCCGTTTCCATCTTGAAACGGTTCATCGCGTCACGTGCGTTCTGGTTAACAAGAGAATTTGAATTTCTAGCCATTATATTAACACTCCTTGTTCTGGTTTGAGTCAGGCACTGTTGCACCTTTCGATTATAGCATTGCCTCGCGTTTTCTTAATATACAAACAAAATAAGGTAATAAAACGAATTTTATCATATTAGAGGAAAAAAGAGGACAAGGCCGTATCGCCGGCTCTGTCCTGTATTTTGTCCTTATTAATATATAATATTTTATATTGTCAATTGAGCAGCAAAATGACGAGCAGCGGGATCGACGCCACCGAAACGAGCGTCGTCAGAAAGACGCCCTTTGAGGCCAATTGCTCATTGCCGCCGTATTCCATGCTCAGCATGGTGGCGTTCGTCGCCGTCGGCATGGCGGACAGGGCGACGAGGACGCCGAGCATCAGCCGGTCGGCGACAAAAAATCGCAGGACAAGCCACGTCAGCACGGGAATGACGATCAGCTTGACGGCTGTGACGGCGTAGATCCTGGCTTCGTTAAAAACCTCCCGGACCGGGATGCAGGCCAGCGTCGAGCCGATGACCAGCATTGCCGACGGCGTCGTCATGGTGCCCACCAGCTCGACGGTGTTTTTCAATATGGCGGGCACCGGGAGCTTCGTGTAAAAAATAATCACGGTGAGCAGAGACACGACCATCGTGGAATTGACAAGCAGTCTTGGGTTGAATTTTTCGCCTTTGCCGGAAACCATGACGATGCCAACGGAGAAGCACAGAACGCTGAAGGCGATGTTGAACAAGGACACATAAAAAACGGCGCCCGCGCCGAAGATTGCCTGGATGACGGGAAAGCCCATGAAGCCGACGTTGCCGAAGGCCACCATAAACCGGTACATGCCGCCGTCTGCTTTCGGCGCGCGCAGCAGGCGCGGCAGCGGCAGCGTCACGAGGAACGCCACAAGAAAAACGACCAGGGAAAACAGCATGAAATATGCCGCGTCGCTCCCCGTTGCCGTGACATCATCGGTGAAGACGGAGCCTAAAATTGTACATGGCATGGCGATGTTGACGACGAGCTTTGAGATCAGCTTGTTTGATTCCGCCGTCATGACTTTGAATTTGTTGGCGGCGTAGCCCAGGGCAAGCATGATGAACAGGATGGTCATCTGGCTGATGATAGCGGAAATATTCATGAAACAGCGTCCTTTTTGCAGAATCAGAACAGCAGGTACAGCAGAAGGGGGATCGTCACGACGGAAAAGAGCGTCGTCAGAAAGACGCCTTTGGAGGCCAGCTTGTCATTGCCGCCGTACTGCAGGCTCAGCATTGTCCCGGCGGTGGCTGTGGGCATGGCGGCTTCCACCATCAGGATACCGAGCGTCTGCGCGTCTGAAACGAAAAGGCGCAGGACGAGCCAGGTGACGACAGGAATGAGGATCAGCCGCACAAAAACGACCGGATAAAGCCTTTTTTCGCTGAACACTTCCCGAAAGGGGATCTCCGCCAGCGTCGAGCCGATGATCAGCATGGCGCCGGGCGTTGTCATATGCCCCACGAGCGCGGTGGTGTCGACGATGATTTTCGGCATGGAGATATTAAAGGCGAAAATCAGCACCGAGGCCACGGATGTAAAAAGTGTCGGCGTTAAAAAAAGCTTCAGGTTCAGCTTTTCCCGCTTGCCTGAGGTCAGGATGATGCCGAGAGAAAAGAGCAGCAGATTAAACGGAATGTTCAGCAGCGTTACATAAAACAGCGCGCCGTCGCCGTATATGGCCTGTATGACAGGATAGCCCATAAAGGCGATATTGCCGAACGCCAAAAGAAACCGGATGATGCCGTAATCCTCTTTCGGGGACCGGAGCAGCCGGGGGACCGGCCAGGCGATCAAATAGATGATGGCGAAGGAAACGAGAGAGAACAGCATGAAGGTAAGCGCTTCGCGGCCTGTGGTACTGACGCTGCCGTTCATGACGGAGTTGAGCACGGTACAGGGCATGGCAATGTTCAAAATGAGCGCGGACAGGTGCTTGTTGCTGCCGGAGTTCAGAATTTTGGCCTTGTTGCCGATGTAGCCGAGCGCCAGGACAAGAAAGAGGACGAGCATCTGGGAGATCAGGGAGGACATATTCATGAAAAGGAATCCTTTGGCAGTTTTTTATGAGTGCGGTCCGGCGCGGGCGGTCAGCCGATATTCATCGCCGCGTAGAAGCCGTCCCGGACGGCGGAGGTGATGTTGCCCGCTTGCGCGGCGCAGTCGCCGACGACCATAACGTCGTCCGCGCAGCCGTCAAATTCCCTGATCAGGTCCTCGCGCGGCCTGACGCCCATGGAAAGGACGACGCTGTCGCACGGGAGCGTGACGCGGCCGCCGTCCATATCTTCCGCGACGACGGCGTCTTTTGTGATCTCCTTCGCCCTGAGGCCGGTGATCACTTTGACGCCCGCCTCGTCGGACATGCGCCGCAGAAAGGCGGCGACATTGCTGGAGGCGCCGCCGCGGCTGTCGATCTCCGAAAGGGGCAGCATATCGATGAGCGTCACCTCATGACCGTCCTGCGCCAGCACGACGGCCGTCTCGGTGCCGGTGAGGCCCGCGCCGATCAGCACGACGCGTTTGCCGACGGCGGCCCTGCCCAGGTCCACGTCCACTGCGAGGCAGACGTTGCTCCCTTTGATGCCCGGAATATTCGGCACGAAGGGCGTGCTGCCCACGGCCACGATCACGGCGTCCGGCTTCTCGCTTTCAACGAGCGCGCGGGTGGCCGCGGTGCTTTTGCGGATGTCGAGGCCCGGGGTCCGCTCCGTTGTACGCACGGACCACTCGGCATAACGCCTGACGTCGCCTTTGAGGCGGTTGGCGCCCGCGGCGGTCAGCGTGCCCCCGAGCGCCGGGGCCTTTTCAAAAAGCACGACGCGGTGCCCCCGCTCTGCGCACCGGCGCGCGGCTTCCATGCCGGCGGCGCCACCGCCGATGATGACGACCTTTTTGGGCGCCGGGCTTTTCGTCATGTTATCAAACAGCGGGTTTCGGCCGGCCACGGGGTTGACCGTGCAGCGCAACGGCTTCGGGCAGCCGTGGGGATCGTCGCCGGTGCAGATCATACAGCGGATGCAGGGGCGGATATCCTCGCCGCGGCCGTGCTTTGCCTTGGCGGCGCAGTCCGGGTCCGTGATGAACTGGCGGATCATGGCGATCATGTCCGCCCGCCCGGCGGCGACCGCCTCTTCCGCCAGGTCGAGGTTAAACGAGCCCACCGACGTGACGGGGATGTCGAGCTCCCTTTTAAACCGCTCTGCAAACCGGACGTTCGTGGCCAGGGGCAGGTACGTGGGCTGCATGGCGTAGGAGAGCGACGCGGGGTTATACATGTTGCCGGCTGAAATATGTACAAGATCGATTTTATTCTGGATGGCCCTGGCGAACCTGACCGCGTCCTCGAGCCCGACGCCGCCGTCGGTGAGCTCGTCGCCGCTCATGCGCCACTCGATGGCCATATCGGGGCCGATGGCGCCGCGCACGCTGTCCAGAAGCTCGTTGGCGAAGCGGCATCTGTTTTCAAACGTCCCGCAGCCGTACGCATCCGTCCGCTTGTTCATGAGCGGGGAGTAGAACTGGGCCACCGTGTGGCCGTGGCCGCCGTGGAGCATGATCATATCGAAGCCGCCCTTTTTACATCGGCCGGCGGCGTCCGTAAACGCCTGGATGATCCCTCTGATCTCGTCCTTCGTCATGTCGGCGGGGAAGACGTGGGTACGCAGGTTCAGCTCGATGGAAGCGATGGCGCCGTACCGGTGGATGGCGTCGGTGAGCTTAAAAAGCCCGTGGACGACAAATGGGTCGGCCAGGTTGACGACATAATGGTTCTCATCGGCGTATTGCTGCGTCACGGGGCTGTCCCCCACGGTGACAATGCCCGCCCCGCCTCTGGCGAACGCCGCGGTGAAGGCGACGAACTCGTCGGTGACGAGGCCGTCCCTTGTGCAGAGAAACGGCTCCGCCGGCGAGACCTCGATCCTGTTTTTAACGGTGAGCGGACCGACCTTCAGCGGCCGGAAGAGATGGTCATACGGCATAATATCGCGCTCCGATCATGTTAATGTTGTCATAATAAAGCAATATATCACAATAAGAGGGGGGAGGCAACCGCCGTCGCTGTCAAAACCGGTTTCACTTTAATATAATTGTACGGAAGTATTATGCAGACAGGAGCTTTTCGATGGAATTTTATTTTCCGTACATAGGCTACAGGGAGGAATGCCAGGAGGTGCCCGTCCAGTTTCCGCCGCAGCACCAGCCGGTCCAGCCAGGGCTTGAAACGCTGATGGACCCGCGGCCTGTTTTTGACAACCCCAATTATATCGGCACGGGGAAACTCGAGAAAAAGTCGGTCCTTATCACGGGCGGAGACAGCGGCATCGGGCGGGCGGTATCGGTGGCGTTTGCCAAGGAGGGCGCGGACATCGCCATCGTTTACTACAACGAGCACGAGGACGCGCACGAGACGAAAGGCTATGTAGAAGCGCAGGGGAGGCGCTGCCTATTGATTCCGGGCGACGTGCGGGACGAGGCGTTTTGCGTCGGGGCGGTCCAGGAAACGGTGACGGCGTTCGGCAAGCTGGACGTGCTGGTGAACTGCGCCGGCGTGCAGTTCCCGCAGCTGCGGCTGGAGGATATCTCCGCCGAACAGATGGAGCTGACGTTCCAGGTCAATTACTTCGGGCTGTTCTTCATAACGAAGGCGGCGCTGCCATATCTGAAGGAGGGGAGCGTCATAATAAGCACCACCTCCATCACCGCCTATGTCGGCGAAAAGCTGCTTATCGATTACGCCTCCACAAAGGGCGCGATTATCAGCTTTACCAGGGCCCTTGCCCACTCGATCGTCGACAGGGGCATCCGTGTCAACGCCGTGGCGCCGGGGCCGATCTGGACGCCGCTGCAGCCGTCCAGCTGGCCGGCCGATTACATACCGACCTTTGGGTCGGACACGCCGATGAAAAGAGCGGGGCAGCCCGTGGAGCTGGCCCCGACGTATGTTTACCTGGCGTCCAATGATTCCTCCTTCGTCACGGGGCAGGTCCTCCACGTGGACGGCGGCCAGTCCATGCAATCATAATCCATGACGAAAAAGCCTTTGAGCTTTTTCGTCATGGAAATGGCGTGCAGGACGCTCTGCCGCTTACCTGCACGAGAGGAGTCATTTCCGACGTACACGCCGCCGGAAATGACGGACTTCATTTTATTTTCGCCGTGCGCGGCGAAAACTCTGCGAGGCTTTTTCATAAGGGCAAACCTGAAAAGGGCTTGCCTTTTCTTTGTGGGCGGCCCGATTGGTGCGGTTGATTATTGCCCGGCGTGTGGTATGATAAGGCCGTGCGGCAGGAAAACGGACGGCCCTGGGGCCTTGGGCCGCAGGGGCGGCGGCACATATTATATGAAAGGTCGTATTGAAATGAAAGTCATCGCTTTGAACGGCAGTCCGAACAAAAAGGGAAATACATACGAGGCGCTGCAGCTTGTGGCCGGCGAGCTTGAAAAGGAGAACATCGGCGTCGAGACGGTCACCGTCGGCGATAAGGTGTTTCAGGGCTGCACCGGCTGCCGCGGCTGCCGGGCGGCCGGCCGTTGCGTTTTGCCGGACCCGGCCTTTGGCGAGATCATGGACAAGGTGCTCGAGGCCGACGGGCTGATCCTCGGCAGCCCCGTTTACTACGGCGGCATTAACGGCACCATGAAGTGCTTTTTGGACCGCGCGTTCTTTTCCGATACGCGGGGGCTGCTCCATCACAAGGTGGGCACGGCGCTCGTGGTCCTGCGGCGGAGCGGCGCCATGTCGGCCTACGAGCAGCTGAACAACTATCTGATGGCTTCGGAGATCCTCATGCCACCGTGCGGCTGGAATATCATTTACGGCGCGCAGCCCGGCGAGATCCGCGAGGATAAGGAGGGCATCCAGCGCCTGCGCAGAACGGGAAAAAATATGGCGTGGCTGCTGAAAATGAAGGAGCAGACCAAAAACACGCTGACGCCGCCGGCGCCGGAGGCGCGCGTGTTTTTCAATTTCATCAGGACCGACGCCAATTTCAAGCCGTGAGGAGCACCCTGCCGGCGGCACAAAACAGACGGCTTTATGCGTATGTAAACCCCTGTGGCTTTTCGACCACAGGGGTTTGCTTTTTGCCCATGATATTGCTTATTTTTCAAATGCCGGAACCTGGGTTTGCTTTTCAAAGACCGGATTATATGTAAGGATGCTGAAAACCTTCTGGAAGTCATCGCTGAGCGGTTCGTCGGGGAACGCCCTGGAGACGGCCGCGGCGCGGGCATCCCAGCCCTTTTTGAAGTCCGCGTGGGTGATGATATACAGATCGCCCCGCCGTATTCCCCGTACGACGCGTTCTCCCGCTTCCTCGGGGTATCTGATGATCTTGGTGAAGTCCGCCTGCGGCGGGGGAGCCTCGCCGTCCTTTGGCGGGGGCGGCGCGAAGGGCGGCAGCTCCACGCCCAAATGCTTGGCCCGCACCTCGCCGGACGACAGGCCCAGATTCGTCTGGAACGGCCCGGGACAGAACACGCTGGCGCCGACGCCCGTGCCCTGAAGGTCGCAGGCCAGCGTCTCCATCACCGTGACGACAGCCATTTTCAGGGAGTTGTAAAGCGTGAAGCCCGGTACGGGCACAAGTCCCGCCTTGGACGCCGTGCTGACCACGTGGCCTCCCTCGCCGTGCTTCAATATGCGCGGGACGATCGTCATGATGCCGTTAAGGACGCCCCTGTAATTGACGTCGATTGCAAGGTCGACGTCCTTGAAATCGTCCTCCCAGACCTTGCCCTCGGGAATTCCGATGCCGGCGTTGTTCACCAGGACGTGAAGCTTGCCGAATACGGCCTCGGCTTCGTCGGCTGCCTTGACGTACGCGGCCCGGTCGGTAACGTCCAGCTGGATGCCGTGGGCCGGCCAGCCGTTTTCCTTGAAGGCCGGCAGCGCCTCGTCGATCGCCTGCTGCCGGAAATCGGCGATGACGATGTTCATCCCCGCCTTCGCGCAGGCCTTGGCGATGCCCAGCCCCAAGCCGCTGGCCCCGCCCGTGATAAATGCGGTCTTGCCTGTCAGATTTTCCATAGGTACCCTCCTTTTGATTTGAAATTATCCCTTTTTTTGTTAATTATACTCTGATAATCCCGGCCGTCAATATGCGCCGATGTTTAAATTATATGAAAAACGCCTCCCTCGCTATGTGCGGCAAGGGAGGCGTTTATATGGGCAGTTGTTATTTACTGGTGCTTTTTCAGCCACTCGGCGCCGTAGCGGTTGCACTCGTCGATCACGACGGGCGTCACCCACGCGTTGAGGCATTCCAGGCTGCCGATGCAGGGGAGGAACGCGCCGCCGGGGGCATAGGCGTCGATCGCCCGGCGGACCTCGGCGCGGACGATGTCCTCGGTCACGTCGGCCTGGTCGATAAGGCCCTGTTCCAGGCCGCCCATCAGCAGCAGCTTGCCCCCGGTATTCTTCTGGATGAGCGGGATATCGTTCGAGGGGAGAACGCCCTGCCACATGTCGATGCCCAGATCGACCATGTCCTTTTCAATGCCGGTGCAGTAGCAGTCGGCGTGATGCTGGATCAGAACGCCGCGCTTTTTCATGTAGCCGTACAGTCTCTCATAATGCGGCATGAGGAGCTCCCGGAACTTCTGCGGGGAAAAGAACAGGCTCGTTTTGGAGCCCCAGTCGTCGTGGGAGTGGATGATGTCGGGGTGGAGGTTGTCGATGAGCTGCTCGGCAACCTTGAGCTTCCAGTCGGTGTAGGCACCGAAAAGCTCGTACATCGCTTCCGGCTCCTCGTACATATAGATGAGCACGTCCTCAAACGTCATCAGGCAGTGCGCGCGCTCAAACAGGCCGCGGAAGGTGGGCACCATGACCATCGTCGTATTCCGGTCGATGGCGTCGATCGTCTTTTTCGCGTCGGACCAGTCAAGCTCCGGAATTTCCGGGAAATGGACGTAGTCGCGCCATTTCGTGACGTCCTTGATGACCTTGTTCTGCTCGTTCACCATCGGGATGATGCCGGGGTCGCCGGGCAGGAAACGGTGGTTGACGCCCCAATTGTCCAGAACATTATCTCCGGAGATACTGAGGATGTCCCAGACGGAAATGGGGTCGAGCACGACGTGAAACTGACTCTGCGGGAAAGCGTTGAACGCATAGCCCATCCACTTGGGGGGCTGGTCGTTGCGCAGCGCGGACATAAATTGTTCCTTTGGATTCATGAGCGAAACCTCCCTTAACATTCTTGTCACAGCGTATCACTGTTTTTTCCTGCTTGTCAAGCAAGGATTTGCGCTGCGCTATTGACAAACGGGAGAGAAGTGAGTATATTAACTGTGTTAATACATATAGTACAATTAGTACGGGAGGAGGTTTTCCGATTGCATGATAAGCCTTAATTACAGGGATTCACGCCCAATCTATGAGCAGATAAAGGATGGGCTGAGGAAGCTGGTTGTCTCCGGCGCGATATTGCCGGGCGAAAAGCTGCCTTCGGTCAGGGAGCTGGCATCCGACCTTGCCATCAACCCGAACACCATCCAGAGGGCATACCGTGAGCTCGAAAATGAACAGTATATCTATACGGTCGCGGGCCGGGGTTCCTTCGCCGCGCCCGGGTGGGATGTGAATACCGCCCGGGGCGAGGCGCTGCTCCGGCAGTTTGACGAGGTTGCCGCCGAGCTGTTGTATACCGGCCAGACGCGGGACGCGCTCAAGGGGCGCATCGATAAAATCGGCCACAGGGAGGAGAAAGAGAAGGATGATTGAAACAAAAGGCCTCGTCAAAAGCTTTGACGGCTTCAAGGCCCTTGACGGCATAGAGCTGGCGGTCGGGAAGGGGTCGATCTACGGCCTTGTCGGGCCGAACGGCGCGGGAAAATCCACGCTTATACGTCATCTTGCCGGGATTTACAGGCAGGACGCCGGCGAGGTGCTCGTCGCCGGGCGGCCCGTCTATGAAAATACGGACGTCAAGTCGCGTATCGCGTACATCCCCGACGACATCTATCATTTCATGCAGGCAAGCACGCGCGACATGATGCGGTTCTACCGCCGGATATACCCCCGCTTTGACATGGCGCGTTACAGCGCGCTCAAGGACATTTTCGTGAGTGTGGACGAAAGGCAGAGCATCCGCCGGCTGTCGAAGGGGATGCAAAAGCAGTCGGCCTTCTGGATCGCCGTGTGCACGAATCCTGACGTGATCCTGCTGGACGAGCCGGTCGACGGCCTCGACCCGATCATGCGCCGCCAGATTTGGAGCATCATTATGGCGGATGTGGCCGAGCGCGGGACGACGGTGCTTGTCTCCTCCCACAATCTGAGGGAGCTGGAGGACGTTTGCGACCATATGGGCGTGATGAATAAAGGACAGCTTATGCTCCAGCGCTCCGTGTCCGAATTGCAGGATAACCTCACAAAGGTCCAGCTTGTCTTTGAAAACGCCGCGCCGGACTTCTCCGCCTGGCCGGAGGCGCTCCACCACGCGCAGTCGGGAAGGATACATACGCTCATCCTGCGGTGCTCCCAGGAGGAGGCGAAAGGCCGCCTCAAGCTGCTGTCGCCCATTTTGCTGGATACCGTGCCGTTAACGCTTGAGGAGATTTTCATCTACGAACTGGGAGGTGCCGACTATGCCGTCAAAGACATCATTCTTTAATAAAGCGGTATTCTTAAAGAATATCGTCCGTTTCTGGCCCGTTTGGGGGCTGTACCTTCTGATCTGGCTGGTTATCATGCCCCTTTCCCTGTGGAACACAATGGCATACGAGGTTTTGTCTTCCCATGGGGGCGTCCTGTCCGACGACAATATTACCCGGCAGATTTACTCCAGCGCTTTGAATATCGGCGCGGTTATGTCCGCCGTTTTCGGGATTTTCGCGGCGATGGCGGTGTTCTCATACCTGTACTCGGGCAGGAGCGCGTCCATGTTCCACGCGCTGCCGGTCAGGCGCGAGGGGCTGTATATAACGAATTATGTGTCGGGCCTCCTCTTCCTCGTCGTCCCGAACGTCGTTGTTTTCCTCGTGTCGCTCATTGTCGAGGCCGCCTGCGGCTACACCGGCCTGAGTCAGCTTTTGTCGTGGTTTGCCATCGTCTCACTGCTCAGCGTGTTCTTTCACTCGTTCGGCGTATTCTGCGCGATGGTGACGGGGCATCTGCTGGCGCTGCCGGTGCTGTACGGCATCGCGAATTTCATTGTCATCGGCGTTGAAAGTCTCGTTAAACTGGTGCTCGCCGTATTCGTCTTCGGCATGAGCTTTAACAACAGGCTGTCGCTGGAAGTTTTCTCGCCGATTTATAATATCTTGACCATGCGGGCCACGGCGAACAACGAAATCCTCTGCTGGGGCGTCCTCATCGGCTACGGCGCGGCAGGGCTTGTGTTCGCTGTTCTGGGGCTGCTGCTGTACAGAAGGCGCCACTTGGAGACGGCGGGCGACGTTATCGCGATCAGGCCGCTCAAGCCGGTTTTCAAATACGGCGCGGCGCTGTGCTTTGCGCTGCTGTTCGGATTCCTCATTTTTGGCCTTGCCGTGCAGGGCCGGCAGGGCAGCGGCAGCGTGTGGAAGCTGCTGGTCTTCATGCTGCTCATGGGCACCGTCGGCTATTTTGCCGCGGAAATGCTTTTGAGAAAATCCTTCCGCGTCTTTAAGCGCTCCTGGCGCGGCTGGCTTGTCTTCAGCGCCGTTTTGGCCGTGCTGACCATATCGGTCAGGCTGGACGCTTTCGGGGTTATCCGCTATGTGCCCGATGCGTCCGAGGTTGAAAAAGCCTATTCGGCGAGCCATATCACCTTTGACGCCAACGGCGAGATGTATAAATACGGCAATAATTACATCACCTTCGACGACGCGGACGAGATCGGCGAGCTTGTTTCCCTCCACGGTAATATTCTGAAAAACAGGGCGCAGATCGAAAATTACACGGGGCGGCAGACCGGCTCGGTGGCGATCTATTATGAAATGAAGGACGGGCGCACGATATACAGGTCATACACCATACCCGCCACAAAAGAGCTCATGAGCGATCCCGCCTCACCCGCGTCGGAGTATCAGTCGATCTTAAACGCGCCGGACAATATTATAAACAGGAACTTCCCCGCCGACCTGACGGAAAAGGATTTTGAAAACGGCGAGATATATCCCGGTTACGCCGGAGACTATGGATGGAGTGGTTCCGCCGAAGCGTCAAGCGTCCCGGTTTCCAGCGAGACCTTGTCCCAGAGGGAATCGTATAAGCTGTATCAGGCGATCCTGACGGATATCAAGGCGTCCGCAATCGGAAAGACGTATCTGCTGTCCGACGAGGAAAGTGAGGAATCGGTTTATACCTACTCGGTCAGCCTGCGTTTTACCGGCAATTTCCCCCGGTGGAGAAGCATAGACCAGATGTTCGACAATCGCGGCAGGACGTATTTCGCAGACTTTAATCTTGAAAAATCCTCCGTTAACACAATCAAGGCGCTCAAGGAAATGGGTCTTCTGGACGAGTCCCGGCTGCTCACGCAGCGGGAGGCCAACCGTATCGCGGAAAACGCGAAATATTAATCCCCTGAAAAAGAACAGCCACAAACGCGTTCTGCCGCGTTTGTGGCTGTTTTTTAAGCACTCCGAACTTATTCCTGTTTTTCCGCCGGCGGTACGAACTTGTTGACCGCAATCATTTTGTCGACGGGCATGATAAAGCAAATGCCGTTGGCGGGAGATTTCACGCCGGCCTTTTCTTTTACGATCGTTATAATCCTGTCGGCAGTATCCTCGTCGACCAGGCTTAGAATCATTTCTTTTTCCGCATCTATGGTAATGCCAAAAATCGCTTTATGCACGGCGCCGGTACCGCGGGCGTTTATAATTGTCGCGCCTGTCGCTCCCGCTTTGCGCGCCATTTCCACGATCTCGTCGGCAAAGCCGGCATTGACGATGATATACAGCGCTTTGATATTATTGACTTTTTCCATTTTAAGGTCCTCCAAAAATTAATAGGACAGCCTTTCGACGGGAGTAGTAAAAGCTATGCCGGTGTTCGGCTTGTCAAAGTTAAATTTCCTGACCAGCATATCGAGAATGGCATCGGATTTTTCTTCCGGCAGCAGGCAGGTTATTACGACTTTGTTCTCTTCCGGTACAAGGCCGAACATGTCCCTGAGGTAGCTTGATTTAACGGAGCCTTTGCCATACACGAGATTTATGAGCCGCCCGCCCGCTTCCGTCAGCGCATCTAAAAGCGCGTTTTTAGATTTTCGCCCGGCTATAATTGTTAAAAGCTCTATGCAGCATGGGACATCATTCGTCACTTTCGTTCGCCTCCGTGAAAAAGCACTGGTCGCCGTCGCCGGTTTTATTGTTTTCAGTGCCGTTTGCTCTGGCCTCGCCCGCGCGTGCGGCAGCGGAGGCCAGTTCCTCGATCTCCGCAATTTCGGCCTCTGCCATGAGTTTTTGCGCTTTTCTGAGCCGCATGTCGTAAATCATGCCTAAAGCCTGCACGGCAATCAGAGGCGTGACCGAAATGAAGGCTATGATTCCAAACCCGTTTGTTAAAACCGACTGCGCGCCCGGACCGGCCGCGACAGCCACGGCCTGCGCCGCGCCAAGCGTCAGCGGAGTCAAAAACGCCGATGTCAGCGCGCCGCCTGTGACGCCCCCCGAGTCGAATGCCAGTGCCACAAAGAGCTTGGAGGTAAATTTCATCATGATGAGCGCCACGGCGTAAAGCGGAATCAAAAACCAGAGAATGTTTATTTGCGTCAGAATTTTCACCATGGAAAATAGCGCCGCAAAACCGATGCCTATCGCAAGCGTTATGCGTATCGTGATTTTTTTTATGTGGCCGTTGGTGATCTCTTCGAGCTGCTCGCCCAATACCGTAACGGCCGGCTCCGACAGCGTTATCGCGGCGCCGAGCACAAACCCAACTAAAAGCAGCAGCCACTTAAAGAAGCCTGGGCGGGCGGGGTCCAGAAATACCTCGCCGATATATTTTCCGGCGAACGCAAAGCCGAAATCGATTCCAGACAGGAAGATGAGCAGGCCGACGTATACGGATAGTGACCCGAGCAGTATCCTGATAAATTCCTTTTTGGGAAGCTTGATCAGAAAAAATTGAAACGGCAGGAACACAATAACCACCGGGAAAAGCGCAAGCGCAACGCCCCCGAGATTTGGAACGATAATTTCGCCCAGGCTTTCAGCCGCTCCCGGAGCGTATACGCCGGCGGGGGGTACTGTTCCGCCGTTCATCGCCTTTAGGATTATGCCGTAAATGAACAGGGCAAGTATAGGGCCGACCGACGCCAGACCTATGATTCCGAAAGTGTCCTCGTTTGTCTTGTGTCTCGACATCGTGCCCGAAATGCCCATGCCCAGCGCCAGTATAAAAGGCACCGAAACATCGCCCGTGGTGGCGCCGCTGCCGTCAAAGGCCAGCGCGATAAATTGCTCGGGAACGAAAATGACTGTCAGGAATATCACGGCGTAGAGTAAGGCGAAAACAATTTTGATGTTCAGGTCCTTCATAATCCTGAACAGCGAGAACCCGACCAGCACGCCGATCCCCGTACCCATTACCCATATGAATACCGTTTCGTTGACGCCTTCCATGATCATGTGGGTCTGCCTGGCCAAAACAGACAAAGCCGGCTCGGCGACCGTCGCCAGAAGCCCGAACACAAAGCCGAAGAAGATGATGAAAACAGCCTTTTTGAGCTTTATAAGCGAGCTCCCCACCAGTTTCCCGATAGGCAGAATACTCACGCTGAGGCCATCCAGGAACAGTGACTGGCCAACGACGACACCGACATAGCCAACGATCAGCTTTACGTAATCGGACGCACTGTTCATGGGCGCAACAAGACCGCAGACAATTATGATAATTGCCGCGAGCGGGAGCGATGATAGAAACACCTCTTTTAACGTATTAATAAACTTCATGATTTTATTATACGGTAAATCTTAAGGCAGGGCAACCACTTTTTTCCCATTTCACAAAAATGGCTGCGGATATCTCCCTCTCTGAAAGGAAAAAAGCAAAAGAAACGACACATCCGCAGCTGAGGCAAAAGCGCCGTTTCTTTCTAATCCGGGTGGCGGGATTCGAACCCACGGCCCCCTGCTCCCAAAGCAGGTGCGCTACCAAACTGCGCTACACCCGGGTAAAGCCTTGTCATTATACAATACTCTATTCGTTGTTTCAAGCAGAAATTCGGGCGGCCGGCGGCCGCCCGGAAAACCTACTTATCCCAGTCCTCGCCCTGGTCGAGCCCCCAGAGCGCGAAGAGCTCGTTATAAAAGGGCGGGCGCTTGAAGTCCAGCGCCATGTCCCGCGCGTGGTGCGCATAGCCCATACCCCGGTCGTGGAAGAAGCGGAGGCCGCGTACAAGCTCGCCGAGCCTCGGTCCGGGAACGGAGAAAATAATCTCCCACTCCTCAGCCATGGCGCGCTCGTATTCCCCGACGTCCGGCAGCGTCACGCGGTAATCGCCGGTCAGCATCGGCGGTACCAGCGCCCAGACACAGGAGTCGATGGCGTCCAGCTGCGTTTCCAAAAGGCGCCCCGTCTCGCGCTTGACGGCCCACACCATGCTCCGGAGCTGGGCGTTCCCCGCGTAGATCATGACGAGATCGGGCTCAAAGGCGCAGCCGCAGAGCGGCGCCGTCAGGATGCCCTGATATTTTCCATAGGGCAGCCTTGGAAATTTGGCGAAAAACGCCCGAGCTTCCTCAAGGCTCGCCATGCCGAGATAGCGGCAGACGAGCTCGAACGCCTCGGAACCCTCAGGGCAGTCCACAAGCCCCAGCCCGATGAGCGGGTTCCAGCACCAGTGCGAATGTTTATCGAGATAGACCGTCTTCCTATCGCGCCGCGTCAGCGCGAAGGCCTGGCAGAGCGCCATGTGCTGCTTCAGGTCGCGGCGCGGGCGGAGGGCGTGGCCCGGCACAAGCGCCTCGTCCTCGATCATTTTGACGGCGACGGGCTCGTATCGGAGCAGGAGCATCTCATTCAGCGCGCGGCTGTATGTACCGTTCGTTTCGGCGGTATTCATCATGAGCCTCAATCCTCGCCGGCCAGGAGCATCTCGGCGGCGAGCCGCGCGGCCACGCCGACCACCTCGGCGCATTTGACGTTGTGGCCCGGCATGGACAGGAACTCCTCGTGCTCCTTGGGGTCGCAGAGCCTGTAGCTGCGGCCGAAGACTTTTTTGTGGAGCTCGGGGCAGAGGATGGTGCCCATCTCCTGGGTGAAGCGCTCGCGGTATTCGGAAAACTTGGCGGCACCGGCCTGCTTGACGGCCGGGTTGGCGCGCTCATCCGCCAGCGGCGCGTTGTACTTGAGGCCCACGGCCAGCAGACCGCAGCAGTATGCCCCGCAGGAGCCGGAGGCGCCGCCCGTGCCTCCGGCCAGGGACAGAGAGGCCGTGATCATCTCCTCCGGCATATCGTCGAGGATTTCGCTGAGTCCCACGAGGACGCTGCGCGCGCAGATATCGTCCCGGATCTGGGCCGCCTTCGCCGTTTCAACGGCATGGTCAATTCTGGATTGTTTGTCCATATTTTATCTGCCTCCCCATTTTTTCCATGTTATTCTTATTATAATGGTCAACGTGTCCTAATACAATATGGACTCGAAGTTTACCGCTATGCTATAATGAACCCGCAGTATTCAATACTTGCCAAGATAAATATAAATTGGAGCGTCAGCTATGAGCCTTGAAAATGTCACGCACATCGATAACGTCAGACTCAGCGACGGAGGCGACGCCGTCGTCATCATCGACCAGAGCCTTTTGCCGAACGAGACGAAATACCTGACGCTTTCCGGCAGGGAAGAGCTCTTTGAGGCCATCCATACGCTTCGGGTGCGCGGCGCGCCGGCGATTGGAGTTTTCGCCGCCTACGCCGCCTGTGTGCTCGCAGGGCAGACGCGTGAGACATCGTACGAGGCGTTTTACAGGCGATTTTCAGCGGATAAGGCATATCTCGATTCCTCCCGCCCGACGGCGGTGAACCTCCGGAAAGCGCTGGACTATATGGACGATATCGTCCGGGCAAACGCCGGCCGGCCGGTTCCCAAGATTCTGGAGGCTATGAAAAGCGGGGCGTTGAAGCTTCATCAGGAAAACATGGAGATGAGCCAGGCCATCTCCGAAAACGGCATGGAGCTTATAAAGGACGGCGACGGCATCCTCACGCACTGCAACGCGGGTCCGCTTGGGACGTTCCATTACGGCACGGGGCTTGGGACGCTGTTCCTGGCCAGGGAGCGGGGCATGACACTGCACGCGTACTGCGACGAGACGCGGCCGCTGCTGCAGGGGGCGCGGCTGACGACATACGAGCTCCAGTCCGCCGGCATCGACTGCACGCTCATCTGCGACAATATGGCGAGCATCGTCATGAAAGAGGGGAAGATCAATGCCGTTTTCGTCGGCTGCGACAGGGTCGCGGCCAACGGCGACACGGCCAACAAGATCGGGACCTCCGGCGTGGCGATCCTGGCCAGGCATTATGGTATTCCATTTTACGTTTTCTGCCCGTCCTCCACGATCGATTTTTCCTGCGAAACGGGCGACGATATCAAAATCGAGCTTCGGGACCCGTCAGAGATTAAAGAAAAATTTTTTATCAAACCGATGGCGCTGCCCGAGGTCAAATGCTATAATCCGGCCTTCGACGTGACGGATCACGCGCTGATTACCGCCATCGTCACCGAAAAGGGCATCTGCCGGGAGTCGTATACCGAGAGCCTTGCGATGTTCAAACAGCCCGCCCACCCGCCCAGATAAAGGTATAGGGGCTTCGCCCCTATGACCCCGTTTAAATTGCAGGGCTGTGCCCCGGACCCCGACGCGGGGCTGCGCCCCAGGCCCAGGTGAGGCTGTTCCCCCAAAGGCTTCCCTTTCAAGGGAAGCCTTAAAGCGGCTTTCCAAGGCTCCCCTTCCAAGGGACTGTCGGCGCAGCTGACTGAGGATTTATAAAAGAGGCGATTATTATGCGGACAACATACCCCACTGACGCGGAGGCAAAGCGCGATATATTGGAGGCCGGGCGGCGGATGTATCAGAAGAACTTTGTGGCCGCCAACGACGGGAACCTCAGCGCCAAAGTGTCCGACAGCTGCGTCTGGGCGACGCCCACCGGCATTTCCAAGGGGTTTATGACGGAGGAAATACTCGTAAAGCTCGACCTGGACGGCCGTGTCGTCGAGGGGACGCACAAGCCGTCCTCGGAGATCAAAATGCACCTGAGAATTTACAAAGAGGTCCCAGAGGTCCGCGCCGTGGCGCATGCCCATCCGCCGGTGGCCGCTGCCTTTGCCGCGGCGGGGCTGCCGCTGGACAAGGCGCTTTTGCAGGAGGCCGTCGTGCTGCTGGGCGTCATCCCTGTGGCAGGTTACGCGCTGCCCGGCTCGGAAGCGCTGGCGGAGAGCGTCGTCCCGTATCTGCGCGATTATAACGGACTGCTCTTGGAGCATCACGGCGCGGTGACCTGGGGCGAGAGTGTGATGCAGGCGCTTTACAGGCTGGAAAGTATCGAATACAACGCCACCGTCGCCATGTACACGAAAATGATGGGCATCGAACGGCCCCTGACGAACAGCCAGATCGACGGGCTCATCGCCCTGCGCCCCTCCTGGGGCGTCACCGGCGGCGGACGGCCGATCGGCAGAGATTAATCCCACCCACCCGCCCAATAGAGGCATAGGGCTGCGCCCTATGACCCCTTTTATGGGGCTTCGCCCCATGCCCTCGCGCTGTTATTCCCGCGCAGGCGGGAATCCAGGTCTGCTCCCTACCGCATAATGAGGCCGGACGCCGTGGGGCACGCCCTCGCGCTTCGTTTATCGTGGCCTATCCCTCGTCGTAGGGGGCGATGCCCACATCGCCCCGTTGGCCTTTATTCTTACAGCACGGAGGTACATCATGAAACTGCTCACCTTTATCAAAGACGGCAAAACCCGCGTCGGCGCGCTGACAGACAGGGGGGTCGCCGACCTGACGGCGCTGGGCCTGCCGGACAACATGAACGATATCATTGCCGGCGGCGACGCGATGAAAAAACGCATCGGCGGCGCGCTCATGGACGGCAAGCTGGCGGTCCTTGATTTTTCCGCGTTGGAGTTTGCCAACATCACGGTGCCGCAGAAGATCGTCTGCGTGGGGCTCAACTACAAAAGCCACGCGGAGGAGACGGGCGGAACGGCGCCAAAGGATATCGTCTTTTTCTCCAAATTCAACGACGCGCTGACGCCGGCGGGGAAGAGCGTGACGCTGCCGCCTTGGCAGCGCTGCTACGATTACGAGGCGGAGCTCGTCGTTGTTATTGGCAAAGAGGCCTGGAACGTGCCGAGGGAATCGGCACTCGATTATGTTTTCGGCTACACCTGCGGCAACGACCTGAGCGCGCGGGACAGCCAGTTTCTGTCCGGCCAGTGGCTGGCGGGGAAGGCGTTCCCCGGCTTCGGGCCTGCCGGGCCGGTGATCGTCACTGCCGACAGCTTTGACCCGGACGCGGACAACGGCGTTTACTGTGCGGTGAACGGCGTCCAGGTCCAGTCCGGCGTCACGTCGGACATGATCTTCAGCTGCGCCGAGATCGTCAGCACGGCGTCGCGCTTTTTCAGGCTTGGCCCCGGCGACCTCATTTTTACAGGGACGCCGGCGGGCGTCATCCTGGGCAAAGAGAAGGGCAGCCGCGTCTGGCTGAAGCCCGGCGACACGGTCACGGTGTCCATCGACGGGATCGGGACGCTGGTAACGCCTCTGGTATAGTCCGTCGTAAGCCTCCCTCGGACGAGGGAGGTGGCACGGCGGAACGCCGTGACGGAAGGAGAGATACACCGGGCTACAGGTGTGCGATCTCCCTCCCTCAGTCGCCCGCGGGCGGCTGCTCCCTCGTCTGAGGGAGCCGAAGAGGTGCGCCGGATAAGTATGGAACGAAATGTAGATCGCAAAGGAGGGGCCCACGTTGGAAATCCGTCAACTGAAATATTTCGCGGAGATTTATAAATACCGGAATTTTTCACGGGCCGCGGAGGCCTGCTTCATCTCGTCTCAGGGGATCAGCATGGCGATACTCCGGCTGGAGGAGGAGCTCTCCTGCAAGCTCTTTGTCCGGACGGCAAAGGGGCTGACGCCGACGGCGCAGGGCGAGTACCTTTATCCGCGCGCCCAACAGATTCTGACGCTTCTGGAGGAGTGCGAGACCTACTTTAAAAAGGGCGCCGGCAAGGAGGGCTTCCTGACGGTGATGCTGTCCATCGGGACGATCGAGGAATTTGCCGGCGTGCCTATCGCGCAGTTTCGGGAAAAGCACCCGAACGTCCACCTGGACGTCCAGGAGACGTTCGACGTCGTCTGCGACACGTCCGTGGAGAATGGCATCGTGGAAATGGCGCTGACGGTCGGGCCGGTCGACGTGAAGAAATTCGACTTTGAGCTTCTGTTTACTTCCCGCCATGCGCTCATCGTCCATAAGGACCACCCGCTGGCAAACAGGGAATCCATTTCCATCGCGGACCTGCAGGACGTCCCCATGGCGGTGATGCGCGACTCGACGAAGACGTACCAGATATACAGGGACGCCTGCCGGCGCGCCGGCTTTGAGCCGTCGGTGAGTATCTTTGCCGACAATATTTTGCTGGTGTATTATCTGGCGGAGATGAACCAGTCGGCCGGCATCTCGACGCTGGCGCTGGCAAACCGCCTCTCGCGGCCGAATCTGCGGGCGATCCCCTTCGATGACCCGGCCTTCGATTGGAGCATTTACCTGATCAAGCAGAAAAACGCGAAGCTGTCGCCGGAGGCCAAAACGTTTGAAGGCCTGCTTCTGCAGCATCGGAAGGACATGACGGTGGTCAAGTACGAGCGGTGACGCCGCCCGCTTCAACTGCCGCTTACACGGGCTGACAAAGCGTGATGACACATAGGGCGTTCGTTGTGCTAAACTTATACTAAGGATAACACTGCACCTGAGATTTACAGACGGGCGAACACAGTTCGCCCCTACGAACGCATATCCCCGTAGAGGCGAACTGTGTTCGCCTGCATCATGCAGCCAGTATCGATTCATTCCAAAGGAGGAGTATCATGAGTACCACAACAAGCGCCGTCACGCTGACAAGCGAGGAGAACGTCCGCCTCAATCGCGACACCTATAAAAACGCCTGCCTTGTGGACGCGCACCCGCAGGCCGTCGAGCCGTTTGACAAGGAGTGGGGCGTCGGGATTTCCGGCAACACGCCGGAGCCGTCCCCCTTTGAGCGCATCAACAATATCCTAGCCATTACCCAGAAGACGACGAACGGCTTTGTCTCGCCCGACAGGGCGGAGCTCGTCACCGAAGCGTACAAAGCCCACCCCGGCGAGCCCCAGATTTTAAAAAGCGCCTACGGCATCGCCAACGTCCTGGACAAGACGCCCATTTACATCTTTCCGCATGAGCTCATCGTCGGCTGCCTCGGCTGCGACAAGAAGGGCGGGCCGGTGCATCCGGAGTTCGGCCTCAACTGGGTCGTGGACGAAATGCGGGACGGACTGATGGGTTACAGCGAGCAGCGCACGCACGACTATTTCACCTATACCAAGGACACGCAGGACCGCCTGGAGGCGCTCCGCGGCTTCTGGGACGGCAAGACCGTCGAGGATATGACGAACGCCCTGCTGGACGACGACGTGCTCAAGGGCTCCCACGCGGGCAAGGGCGTCTTCTTCGCCGACGCCTACATTTTCTGCGGGGCGGGACATTTAGGCCTGGATTACGAGCGGCTCTTCCGCCTGGGCTTTAAGGGTATCCGGGAGCTGATTGTAAAGCAAATGGACGCGCTCTCTGTGGCAAATCCCGAGGATCTCAAAAAGCGCACCTTCTATAAGGCCACGCTCATCACGACGGAGGCCGCCATCCGCCACATCCGGCGGTATGCTGCTCTTGCCGGCGAGATGGCCGAAGGGGAAACGGACGTGGGGCGGCAAGCGGAGCTCCGGAAGACAGCAGAAATCTGCGCCTGGATTGCCGAAAACCCGCCGCGCACCTTCTGGGAGGCCATCCAGCTGGTCAATCTCGCCAACACGCTCATCCATATCGAGTGCAACGGCCACTCCGTTTCCTACGGCCGCTTCGACCAGTATATGTACCCGTACTATCTGCACGACCTGGAAACGGGCGAGGCTACCCGGGAGTTCATGCAGGAGCTTATCGAAAACTTCTACATAAAAATCTGGGACCTCAACAAGCTCCGCAACCATATTCTTATCAAAACCTTCGGCAACGGCGGCATCGGCGGCCCGTCCCTCACCGTCGGCGGCATCAAAAAGGACGGCAGCGACGGCACCAACGACCTGACCTTCATGGCGCTGGACGCTCATGCCCATGTCCGCGTGCCGAACCCATGGCTGGCCGTCCGCATGCATGCCAACACCCCCTGGGAGCTGAAGGTCAAAACGGCCAATCTTATCCGCATGGGTACCGGCGAGCCGAAGATTTTCAACGACGACGTGGCCATCCCCAGCATGCTGACCTCCAACGTGGCGCTCATGGACGCCCGGGACTATCAGGTCGTCGGCTGCGTGGAGCCGGACGTTTCCGGCAAGTCCTACGGCTGGAAGGACTGCGGCCACATGAACATCGCCCGCGTCCTGGAGCTGGCCATCAACGACGGCCGCTGCTACAACTGCTCGCCAAGCTGTCCCCGGTACTCGAAATGCGCCGGCGCCGGCAGCCAGCTGGGCCTCAAAACCGGCAGTCTCGCCGATTTTACCTCCTTCGATCAGGTGCTGGACGCCTACGACAAGCAGATGGCGTACTGGTGCGAACGGCAGGTCGCGCTGTTAAACGCCGTCGACTTGTCCCATCAGGAGCTCCGTCCGCTGCCGTTTTTGTCGATCCTTATGGACGGCTGCATCGAAAACGGCAAGGATGTCACCGCCGGCGGCACAAAGTATAACTTTACCGGCCCGCAGGGCGTGGGCATCGGCACGGCGGGTGACGGCCTCGCCACCATCAAGCAGCTCGTTTTTGACGAAAAGCGCGTCACCGGCAGAGAGCTGCTGGACGCCGTCAAAGCTAACTGGGAGGGCCATGAGGACCTCTATGCCTACGTCAACAGCGACCGCGTCCACCATTACGGCAACGACGACGACTACGCCGACCAGCTGGCGAAATTCGCCATGGACACCTGGTGCAAGCACATCGAGCGGAAGCCAAACGCCCACGGCGGCTTCTTCCAGCCGGGCGCGTACTCGGTGACCGTCAACGTCGCCCACGGGCAGAACCAGTGGGCCTCCGTGGAAGGGCGAAAAGCCTTCGAGCCGGTTTCCGACTGCATGGGTGCCGTCCACACGAAATGCTGCTCCCACGATATCAAAGGACCTATCGCCATCTGCAAATCGGTCACCAAGCTGGACCACGCCCGCGCCACCAACGGCACGCTCCTCAATTGGAAGTTCTCGCCCTCCACGCTTGTCGGCGAGACGGGCCGCGACAATTTCATCGCCCTGATGGATGAGTACATCCACAGAAAGGGCATGCACAGCCAGTTCACTGTGGCCAATCAGGAGACGCTCATCGCCGCCCAGAAGGACCCGGACAACTACCGCGACCTTCTCGTCCGCGTGGCGGGATACAGCGCCTACTTCGTAGAGCTGGGCAAAGCCCTCCAGGACGACATTATCGGAAGAACGGAATTATCATTTGATTAAAGTATTGCTCTTCCGCCTGCGAGCGGGGAACGGGGAAGCTCCGCAGGGTCACTTTTCTGCTCGTGCAGAAAAGTAACCAAAAGACACGCATAAGGGGGAGGCTCTTAACAGAGCCGCCTCCCCCTTATGAATCCCTCTCCCCGAAATACAATGTCGGTGCTTCTAACGAATTGTCCTTCCGAGCTTGTCATTGGCCTAAACCTAAAAGGGCAAAGCCTCCTTTACCGGCCTTCGGCGGCCTGCCGCGGCGCAAAATTCCCCTCCGGTTGAGAGGGATGCGCAGCGCCGGGATGGTTCCGCGGCATAGCCGCAAATCTTTCGATTTTACGTAGGGGCGATTATCAATCGCCCGTCACGCCCCGCTGAGGATTTCCGTTGGGAGGAACACGCCGTGCTTTACACAAACGCCGCCGGCGCGCCCTGCGCGCTTGTGAGCAATATCCAAAAATATACGATCCACGACGGGCCGGGCATCCGCACGGAGATATTTTTTACGGGCTGCACGATGCACTGCCTCTGGTGCTCCAATCCCGAGACGATCGCGCCGGGGCCGCAGATCGGGTGCTATCCCGCCAAGTGCCTGTCGCTGGACAAGTGCACGTGGTGCGTCAAGGCCTGCCCCGAGGGCGGCCGGCCGCTTGAGTTTGAAAACGGCGTTTTGAAGGCCGCCCACATGACGGCGGCCTGCACGGGCTGCTTCAAGTGTGTCGACGCCTGCCCGTCCCGGGCGCTCAAGCGCTGGGGAGAGCTCATGACTATTGACGACATGCTGAAGGCGGTCGTTGAGGACCGGAGCTTTTACCAGAAGACGGGCGGCGGCGTGACGCTGAACGGCGGCGAGGTCCTGGTCCAGTGGGAGGTCGCCGCGGCGCTGCTGGAAGCGTGCAAAAAGGCGGGCATCAACACCTGCGTCGAGACGGCGCTCAACTGTCCGCGGGAGCATATGGAGGCCGTCTATCAGTTTACGGACCTCGTCATCATCGACATCAAGCACATGGATTCGGAAAAACACCGGTCGTTTTCCGGCGCCGGAAACGCGTTGATTCTGGAGAATATCAAGCGGACCGCCGAATTGGGGAAAAAGCTTGTCATCCGTACGCCGGTCGTCCCCGGCTACAACGGTGACGAGGCGAATATCCGCGCCACCGGCGCTTTCATCCGCGACGCTCTGGGAAATAAAATCGTCCAGTACCAGCTGCTGCCGTACCGAAAAATGGGCACAGAGAAATATGACGCGCTTGGTATTCCATACCCCATGGGAGACTATCAGCCCCCCGAGCGCTGCGAATGGGAGCAAGAGCTTCTGCGCCTGGCGGACATCCTCGTCACAGAATACGGCGTCCCCGCCGTCGCCGGGTCCGGCAGTAAGCTGGAAATTTAAAAAATCAACGCACCCCGCCTCGGCGGGGTGCGTTGGTTTGTGGCTTCTATTTTTCGGCCGGAGCTTTCGCCTTGCTTTCGGCATCGTCGAAATTCGCCCGGGGCAGGTTCCATTTGAAGTGCGCGGAGAGTACGCGGATGACGACGATGATGATTGTCCCGGCCAGGATGGCATAGATGCTGCTGGTAATATGCCAGAGCACGACGCAGACGACGGCGCCGATGATGGAGGCGACCGCATAGATGTGCTTGACGAGTATGTACGGTGTATCGCCCGCCAGGACATCCCGGATGATGCCGCCGCCGACGCCGGTGACGACGCCGACGAAGATGAGGAGAAACCCGCTGAAGCTGTGCGACACATGAAATGCCACACGGATACCGACGACGGTGAAAATGCCGAGGCCCAGGGCGTCCATGACCACGAGGACCTTCTCGTACAGCGGCAGGTTGCGTGTCAGCCAGCGGTGGACCGGCGGGAGGAAGAGAATGATCGCCGTGGCGATGGCGATGAGGGCGTACATGGGGTCCTGAAAGGTCTGCGGGGGCGTGATACCCAGGATGAGGTCCCGGAGGACGCCGCCGCCGACGGCTGTCGTGAGCCCCAGGATGACCACGCCGAAGATATCCATCTTTTTCTTCAGCCCCGTCATTGCCCCAGAAGCGGCAAAGGCGACAGTACCGATGATCTCCAGGACCAGGATTAAAACATTCATCTGAACCACCCCAAATAAATAGAGCACACCCGTACGATATCGTACACGATGTGCTCTGTCCCGGTACCTGAAAGATGCTCCCAGCGACACAAACGCCGCGCGGGATTACTTCTTCGGTGCATCAAATGCTTTCCAGAGGTTCGTCCGGATTCAGTCCTTTTACCTGAGAGTTTCTGCCCCTTCGGTGCTTTCGTCCTTGAAAGTCTCTTCCGAATCCATCATCCGATTATTGCCAGTATTCTATGCTTTTCCTTCCACGATGTCAATCGTTTTTATGGAATTTGATTTAACGGGGGTAACGGAAAAAATAGATAAAATTTGGAAAATATTATAAATTATTAACTTGAAATTGAAATTTTTGTAAGTTGATGATATGATGGTGTCCCGGTTGTCAGAACCGGATTATCATATTAAAATTATGCGGAGTGAGGTGGCAGAAGATAGATACGAAGCTTATTATCGTGGAGGGGCCGCCATGCTCTGGGAAGAGCGAAACAGCGCGCTATGCAGCGGAGATGGCGGAAAGACGCGGGCATCGCGTGTCTTTTTTTGACGAAAACGATATGAACCATCCGGCTGACTACGCGTTTCACGCATTTATGACGGAAAACCAGGTCAAAGCACTGACGCTGGAGGAGCGGCGACAGCTGTATGCGGAAAGCGTGAAGGTCCTTGACGGCTATGTTATCCCGCTGACGAAGATCAGCATCAGCCTCTTTGGTAAGGTTGTTCCCTATAAAATTTACGATAGGCTCGACTGGGCGGTCGAAAAACCGGTGATGCTGGAGCATTGGCGGAGTTTCGCCGAAAAGGCGCGGATGGGCCGCAGAATATATGTATTCAATTCGTGCTTTCTCCAAAGTCCGCTGAGCGAGACTATGATGCGGCTTGATTTCGGGATATCCCAGACAAAGGCGTACATAGAGGAGATATACCGCATCATCGCCGCGCTCAGTCCGGTCGTCATCTATTTGCGGTGCAGCAACGTCAGAGCGCGCGTCGAAGAGGTGTCAGAGCAGCGGACGGCCGTGTGGCTGGACAGCGCGGTCGCCTACCACACCACCCAGGGATACGGGCGCCGTAACAGCTTGACAGGCTTCGACGGATACATCGCCTGCCTTGAGGAGCGGCAGAAAAGGGAACTGGAGATTCTGGACAAGCTGCCGGTCAAAAAGCTGACCGTCACGGACCCGTTTAACGATTGGGACAGGGCGCACGAGGCGATCGGGGCTTTTTTCGCCGGAAAGGCGCTGCAAAAAGCGTAGGTATGACGGCGGTAAAAAATCGGCAGCGGAAAAACTCCGCTGCCGGTATTTATTTGGGGAGTATGTTACAGTGACTTACAGGACGCTGAAGAGCATATCGCCGTAGGTCGGGAAGGGCCACGCCTTTTTGGCGGTGATGAGCTCGAGAGCGTCGGCGGCGGCGCGGACAGTGTCCATGGCCGGGATGACGCCGTTTTTATAGCTCATGGATTTTTCGGTGATGTCGCCGAGGGTTTCCGCCTTTTGGAGCGCGCTCTCCAGAGCGGTCGTGCTTTTCCAGAGTGCTGTCGTGAGCGCGCTGAGCTTGGCAACGCAGTCGGATTCGTAGGTGATGTCGGCTTTGTCCAGAATGGCCTTCTTGGCGTAGGCGCTCTCCGCCAGCTCCTTGGCGTAGGAGGCGACGGCGGGGAGGATGCTCGTTTTTGCCATTTCGGCCATTGTCAGCGCCTCGATGTTGAGAATCTTGCAATAGTTCTCCAGGCTGATGTCGTAACGGGAGTGAATCTCCGTGTGGGAGTAAACGCCGTGCGTCTCGAAGAGCTTGACGTTCTTTTCCTTGAGAAGGTAGGGCAGGGCGTCGGGCGTTGTCTTGAGGTTTAAGAGGCCGCGCTTTTCAGCCTCGGCGACCCATGCGTCGTCGTAGCCGTTGCCGTTGAAGATGATGCGCTTGTGCGCGGAGAGCGTGTCCTTGACAAGCTGCTGCAGCGCGGTTTTGAAATCGGAGGCTTTTTCAAGGGTGTCGGCAAACTCTCTGAGGATCTCGGCCACGGCGGTATTGAGCACTGTGTTGGCCTCGGCGATGGACATGGAGGAGCCGACCATGCGGAACTCGAACTTGTTGCCGGTGAAAGCGAAGGGCGAGGTGCGGTTGCGGTCCGTCGTATCCTTGGGGAACTGCGGCAGGACGTCCACGCCGATCTGCATCATCGTCTTGGATTTCGCGTCATACGCCGAGCCGCTCACGAGCGCGTCGACGATGGCGCTCAGCTCGTCGCCCAGGAAGACGGAGACGATGGCCGGCGGGGCTTCGTTGGCGCCGAGGCGGTGGTCGTTGGCCGCGGTGGCCACGGAGATGCGCAGCAGGTCCTGATACTCGTCAACGGCTTTGATGACGGCGGCGAGGAAAAGGAGGAACTGGGCGTTTTCAAACGGGGTCTTGCCGGGGTCCAGGAGGTTAGAGCCGGTGTTGGTGGCAATGGACCAGTTATTGTGCTTGCCGCTGCCGTTGATGCCCTCAAAGGGTTTCTCGTGGATCAGGCAGATCATGTCGTATTTTTTCGCGATGCGCTGCATGAGCTCCATCGTGAGGTGGTTGTGGTCGACGGCGATATTCGTGGTGGTGAAGATGGGCGCCAGCTCGTGCTGGGCGGGAGCGACCTCGTTATGCTCTGTCTTGGCCAGAACGCCGAGCTTCCACAGCTCTTCGTTGAGTTCGTTCATGAACGCGGCCACGCGCGTCTTGATGGAGGCGAAATACTGGTCCTCAAGCTCCTGGCCCTTGGGCGGCTTGTTGCCGAACAGTGTGCGGCCGGTATAGACGAGGTCCTTTCTCTGCTCGTACATGGCCTTGTCGATCAGGAAATATTCCTGCTCGGGGCCGACCGTCGTCCTGACGGAGGTGGCGGAGGCGTTGCCGAAGAGGCGGAGAATGCGGACCGCCTGCTTGCTGATAGCTTCCATGGAGCGCAGAAGCGGCGTCTTGGCATCCAGCGCCTCGCCGGTGTATGAACAGAAGGCGGTAGGTATGTACAGCGTCTTGCTCTTGACAAAGGCCGCCGAGGTGGGATCCCAGACGGTGTAGCCCCTGGCCTCAAAGGTCGCGCGGATGCCGCCGGACGGGAAGGACGACGCGTCGGGCTCGCCTCTGACGAGCTCACCGCCCGAAAACTCCATCAGAATTCTGCCGTCGTTCGTCGGCGTGATAAAGCTGTCGTGCTTCTCGGCGGTGATGCCGGTCATCGGCTGAAACCAGTGGGTGAAGTGCGTTGCGCCCTTTTCGATCGCCCAGTCCTTCATGGCATTGGCAACGACGTTGGCAACGGAGATGTCGAGATTCGCGCCCTCATTGATTGTTTTCTGCAGTGCTTTATAAGTTTCCTTGGGTAGTCTCTGCTTCATGATGTGGTCGCTGAACACATTGCTTCCAAACAATTCGTTTACAATAGCCATATAAATCTCCCCAACTTTATAATATAGATAAACAAAAAAACGGCAACACGTCACCCTATACGGTGGCGCCGTTGCCGCTGTATTTATTAAATTATAATCCTGCAATTTTGATTTGTCAATTATTCAATAATTGTTTTTATTCATAGAAAATGTTGAGAGATGCGTCTGGAATTTGCCCGATTCAATAATGACCTTTCGCACACGTAAGTTTTGACAATCGGTATAAAACACTCTATAATCGGGACAGACATCCGCCGGAGCGCGTGCAGACCCGTGTTGCACCCCATCGTGCACGGTATTTCATTTCACCGCCTGTGGCGCGTAAATGAAGGAAAAAATTCAAAATGAAAGAAGCTGCTTATATGCCGGAACCCGCCGTTAACGTCAAACGCCTGCCCGATCAGCCGGGCGCTCTGTATATCGAATTTGAAAATCCACCCATGAATCAGTTCACGACGGACATGTGGCGGCGGCTCGTCTCTGTCCTGCGGGACGCCCGCCAGGACGACGGTGTGCGCGCTGTTATTTTGTCCGGCGCCGGCGACCGTGCTTTTTCGGCGGGGCTTGCCATGGAGATGCTCGACACGCTCCAAAGCGACGAGGACGCGGCGCTCATCTATACGCTGGGCTTTGAGGTGCGCGAGGCGCTCTATGCGCTCGGCAAGCCCGTCATTGCCGCGGTCAGGGGCAACTGCGTCGGCGGGGGGCTGGAGATCGCCCTGTGCTGCGACCTCATCTATGCCGCCGAGGGGTCGAAGTTCATGCTCCCGGAGCTGAACATCGGCCTTGTGCCGGGCTGCGGCGGCGCCATCCATCTGGCCCAGAAGATTCCCTTTAACCGTGCCTTTGAAATGATCCTGTTCAGTGAAAAGATCACGGCGGAGGAGGCGAAAAGCCTTGGCCTCGTCAATCAGGTTTTCCCGAAGGAATCGTTTGACGCCGAGCTCAGGGCCGTCGTGGACAAAATTTTAAGCAAGCCGCCCGTTGCCGTCCGCGCCCTCAAGGAGCTGATGGCCCACGCCAACCTCTCTGTCAACGAAATGGCGGCGCTCCAGGCGGAGCGGCGACTCTCCGTCGACCTTATGAAAACCCACGATTTTAAGGAGGCCGTCTCCGCTTTCCGCGAAAAGCGGACGCCTGTTTTTACCGGGAAATAGAATAGCTCACCCGCCCTTATAAGGTATGAGGGGCTCCGCCCCCTATGACCCTGCGCTGGGGCTTCGCCCAAACCCATTTCGGGCTTCGCCCGGACCTTAGAGGGTGGATTTGAATCTTCGGCTCCAGGGCTTTCGCTCCGCGCTATTTTATACTGACCTACGTACGCCGCGCTCTCATCCTTCACGTCCCTGCATCCCGCGTCCCCCATGACGTCCTCGCGCCCCCCGTATTGTCATTCCCGCGAAGGCGGGAATCCACGTTCCCAACGCTCCCGCGTCCATTTATTCTGAATGGTCAACAGGAATTTGAGGTGAAGCGATATGGATAAATACACCAGGGAAGAATTGACGGAGGCTCTTCGGGCGGTCTCTTCAATCATCCATAAATGTGAAAAAGCGCAGGAAAAATTTCCGGAGGGGACTTCCCATCACACGCTTCTCAGGAACAGACTGAAGGCCATGTACATTTCAAAATCGCTGATTGAGGAGGCGCTTAGCAGCGCGGCATAGATTTCGGCAGCCCCGGTGAGGGACAGCCGTTCCGGCCGGCGCCATAATTCATCTATTTGCGCAAATTATATACAAAAACATCCCCTGAATTTCATCGATTCAGGGGATAGTATTCATTAGATGGATTTGCTATACTCTGCGAGGACTTTTACGCATAAAAGTCCCGAAGCTTGATTTTTGAAGAGGGGTAGTTATTGTTGGGGAATGAACTGAAAAAGAAATACGGCCTGCTGACGGCCATTGCCATGGTCGTCGGCATCGTCATCGGGAGCGGCGTGTTTTTCAAGGCCGAGGCCGTCCTGAAGGCAACGGGGGGCAATATGCCGCTGGGCATCGCCTCCTGGGCCATCGTCGGCGTCATCATGCTCATCTGCGCGTTTACATTCTCGATTCTGGCATCAAAATATGAAAAGGTCAACGGTCTTGTGGACTATGCCGAGATGACGGTTGGCGGTGGGTACGCCTACTACGTCGGCTGGTTCATGGCGGTGCTCTACAACCCGACGATAACCTCTGTCCTGGCCTGGGTTTCCGCGCGTTATTTCTCTGTGCTGCTGGGCTGGGATATCACAGGCGGCAGTACCATGACGATCGCCGCGTTCTTCCTCGTCGCCAGCTACGGGCTGAACACACTGGCACCGATCCTGGCCGGCAAATTCCAGGTCTCAACGACGGTGATAAAGCTCGTCCCGCTCCTCCTGATGGCCGTGATCGGCACGATTGTGGGCCTCATCAACGGGATGACGGTTCAAAACTTCACCCACGTGGTCAATTCTGACATAACGGCGGGCGGCGGGCTCTTTGCTTCTGTCGTGGCCGTGGCCTTTGCGTATGAGGGCTGGATCATCGCCACGTCGATCAACGCCGAAATCAAGGACGCCAAGCGCAACCTGCCTCTGGCGCTGATCATCGGGTCGCTCATCGTCGTCTTCGTTTACATCTTTTATTACATCGGCCTGGCCGGCGCCGTTCCCACGGACAACCTCATGGAGAGCGGTCAGGCGGGGGCGAAGCTGGCGTTCCAGAACGTCTTCGGCACGGTGGCCGGCTCGCTGCTGTTCGTCTTCGTCATCATTTCCTGCCTGGGCACCCTCAACGGCCTGATGATGGGCAATTCCCGCGGCATGTACGCGCTGGCCGCCCGTGGGCGCGGGCCGCGGCCAGACATTTTCAGCCAGATTGACAAGACGACGAATATGCCCGCCAACTCCTCGATTATCGGTCTCGTGCTGGCCGGCTTCTGGCTCCTCTATTTCTACGGCGCCAATCTTACCGACCCCTGGTTCGGCCCCTTCTGCTTCGATACCTCGGAGCTGCCGATCATCACGCTGTACGCCGGCTATATCCCGATCTTTATCATGTTCATGCTGAAAGAGCGGGAGCTTGGGCCGTTCAAGCGCCTTGTCATGCCGGTGCTCTCCATCCTCGGCTGCTGCTTCATGGTCGCCGCCGCCATCATCGCCCACGGCATGTCGGTCTTCTACTATATGATCATCTTTGCCCTCGTCATCACGGTCGGCGCGTTCTTCTCCGAAAAGAAGGAATCGCCGAGGCTGTAGACCGCAGGGGCGACAACCCGCCGCTGGAAACGCACATAGTAACAAAACAGAGGCCTTTCGGCCTCTGTTTCCATTTATCTGATTTCTGATTACTGCTTGCAGGCATGCTTGACCCGGTCCGACTCCTCGGCCCGTTTGCCGTCGTTGAACCGTTCGAGCGTGCCGACGAGATAGCCCGTGATGCGGCGGATGCGCTCAAAGGGTACCGTTTTCCAGTGATACGTCATATCGACGAATTCGCCGTCCACGGCGATATCAACGCCGGAAATGATCTTATCGGGATACTTTTCGCGGGCGCGACTGACATACGCCTCCACTTCGGCAGGAGAAAGCTCACCGCCGACAACTCTGACATCCATTTGAAATTCCTCCCCTATATATAGTTGATTAATGGGTGTAATAACACTATATCATGTTTGAGGTCGGATGTCTATCCCGGTTTGGAATTTATTTCATGCAGATTCCGTATCGGACGATAATATTTTCCTTGTATGTTGGGAAACGGTCACTTCAGCGAACTCCGGCGCCTTAAGTACCGCGCCGTCAGGTTGAAGACAAATACCAGGATGATCAGCACGGCGGCCGCCATGTCGGCCAGCTCGTATTTGTCGGGCAGGATAGACGACGTCTTCAGATACCAGATGCGCACCGCCAGCGTATCCGCTGTCCTGAAAATGTTCAGCGGCGAGGTGTGGCTCAGCGGGTTCCAGTTGGTAAAGTCCACGTCGGAGGTGAGGCCGGAGGTGTAGATGAGCGCCGCTGCCTCGCCGAAGGAGCGGCCGGCGGCCAGGACGACACCGGTGGTGATGCGGTTCATTGAGGCGGGGAGGAGTATTTTCGTGATGGTCTGCCATTTCGTCGCGCCGATGCCATAGCTGCCCTCGCGGTACGTGTTCGGGATCTCGCGGACGGCGTCCTCCGTGACGCGGGTCAAAAGCGGGATGCTGATGATCGACAGCGTCAAAATGCCGGCGAACATGTTCCAGGTGGCCTTCTCCAAAAGGACAAATACGAGAAAGCCGAACAGGCCCAGCACGATGGAAGGGAGGGACGACAGCGTTTCGATGCTGGTGCGGATGATATTCGTCAGGCGGCCCGATTTGGCGTATTCCGCCATGTAGAGGCCCGCGCCCACCCCCAGCGGGACGGAGATGACGAGCGACAGAAACACCATATAGACGGTGTTGAAGAGCTCCACGCCGAGGCCGTCCTTTTGGAAGCTCAGGTATTTCGGTGTAAAGGAGATAACGCCGCGGCCGATCACATAAAGCGTGATCGCCGCCAGGAGCAACAGAAAGAGCCCGGCAACCGCGTAGAGAGCGATCGTGGCCGTCTTGTCCTGTGACCGGCGCCTTTTATTGTTTTTTTGGACGATGCTTTGGTCGAATTGGGCGGTGCGCATGGCTCAGTCCTCCTTTTTCTTCCGGCCGATCACGCGGATCAGGGCGATAAAAATGAAAGAGATGACGAACAGAACGAGCGCCATGCTCCACAGATTATCGGTCCACTGGGTTCCATCGGCGGCGCTGCCCATGCCGGAGGCGATCTGCGTCGTCAGCGTGCTCGTCTGGGACAGAAGGCCTTTCGGAAAGGCCAGCCGGCCGCCGATGACCATCGACACGGCCAGCGCCTCGCCGAAGGCGCGGGACAGGCCGAGGATGATACCGGTCAGAATGCCGCTCTTCGCGGCGGGAATGCGGACGGAGGTGATCATCTGCCAGCGCGTGGCGCCCAAGCCGTAGGAGGCTTCCGTATATTCCTGCGGCACGTTCCTGATCGCGTCGGCGGCCACCGTCGTGATCGTGGGGAATATCATGACGGCAAGCACAATGCCCCCGGCCAGTACGCTCTCGCCGCCGAAAGGCATATTAAAAACAGAAGCGAGAAACGGGCAGAGGACGGAAATGCCGACCCAGCCGTATACCACCGACGGGATGCCCACGAAGATTTCAATGGCCGGCTGCAGAAATTTGTTGCCGAGCCTGGGTGAAATCTCAACGATGAATATGGCGCATGCCACCGCAAACGGCGTGGAGATCAGCAGCGCCAGGCACGAGACGGAGAGCGAGCCGACAATGAAGATGGCGGAGCCGGCGGGGCCGTTCTCCGCGCCGAATTCCATCGCCGGGTCCCACCGGCTTCCAAACAGGAAGTCGATGATCGACGTGTTGTGCGTCGTAAACGTGGCCAGCCCCTTCCACGTGAGGAAGAGCAGGATCGCCAGCGTCACGAGGACGATGAGCAGCCCCACGGCGGTTAACGTGCTTTTCCCCAGCGTTTCCTTGAAAAATTTAGATTGCGTCAAAAGCGTCACCTTCCCAAACAAAGGCTGTCCCGGGAGCCGGCGGCTCCCGAAACAACCCTTGTCGTCATTTATTCCGGTTTACTGTGGTTATTGTTATCTGCTGACCGTCATTTTAGACGAGAGGCCGTAGCCGTTGTCCGTGATCGTTTTCTCAAAGTCGGAGGAGATGACGTAATCGATAAAGGCCTTGGTCGAGCCGGTGGCTTCGCCCTTGGTATACATGTGCTCATAGCCCCAGATGGCGTATTTGCCGGAGTAAACATTGTCGTATGTGGCGTCGATGCCGTCAACCTGGAGAAGCGTCAGATCCTTGCAGTAGGGGAGCGTCTCATAGCCGATGGCGCCCTTACCGGAGGCGATGGCCGTCTGCAGGTCGCCGGAGGATTCCTTCTTGGTGAAGTTGGCAAACGCGCCGAGGTCCGCGTCAGAGAGCTTGGAGTTGATGCCGTAGGTTTCAAATAGCGTACGTGTGCCGGAGCCGGCCTTGCGGTAGAAGACCTGGATGGGGACGCTGCCGCCGGTCCAGCCGGTGACCTTGTTCCAGTCGGTGATTTTGCCGGTGAAGATGCCGGTGAGATCGGCTGTGGAAATGGTCTTGATGTTGGCGGAGATGTCGGAGCTGACGGCGATGCCGACCGCAACCACGGCGACCTGATGATCAACGAGGCCTGTGCCGTCCTTGCCGGCCTGCTCGGGCGTGACGTCGGAGTTGCCGATGTTCACCGTGCCGGAGGCAACGTCTGTGAGGCCCTGGCCGGAGCCGCCGCCGTTGATGGTGATGGAACCTGTAAAGCCTGTCGCCGCTTTAAACGGATCGACAGCGAGGGTGAGAAGCGGCTGAAGCGCGGTGGAGCCGTCGGCCGTAATGTTCCCGGTCAGTGCTTCGGACGGGCTCGGGCTGGGCGCGGCGGACGAGGGAGTTGCGGAGGAAGGCGCGGAGGTCGAGGGGGATGCGCTGGGGGAAGTGTTTGAGTTGCCGGAGGTGCCGCAGCCGGCAAGCAGGGTCAGTGCCATCATGACGGCAAGGATTAATGCCAGGTATTTTTTCATTTTCTTTCTCCTTTACACATGGTCGATGTATTTACGCTTTATTAATAAAGCACCTGCATTAAATCCAAATGACGGTTTATGTAAAATTTACGTTAATTATTCATCCGGGCGGCAGGCAAAAAAAGACAGCCTTCAAGGCTGTCTTTTCGGAAGCGCCAAAAAATACGGGGGAAAGGAGAAGACGGCGGGCCTCTCCTTACAGGTTATCGCAGGTAATTCACAGTTATCCGGTCTGTCTTTAAAGCCCTTGCACTGAGCGCCTGTGCCGGATGACCGACGGCGATGCCCAGCAGCGGCTCAAAGCCGTCGGGAAGCTTCAGAACCGAGGTGTTGTCAAGCTCGGGGATTTCACGCATTGATTCAAGAGCAAACCACATAAACACGCTGCCCAGCCCAAGCTCGGCCGCAGCCAGATGCATCGAGTAGGTGATACACGCGGCATTTGAAAACTCAATGCCGGGCTGGATATCCTGCCTCCTGTGTGATACGAAGATCACTGTCGGCGCGCCGTAAAAGGGGTCGTAGCTTTTTTGGCTTAATTCAGCGGCGGGCATATCGCCGACGATTTTTTTAACCTTTGCTTTATCCTCCCAGCGCTTGGCCGCGGCTTCCGAAAGCTTATCCAGTACATCTCGATTCTGTACGACAGTCAAATGTATATCCCTGTACAGATTACTGCCGACGGGGGCGCTGTTGGCGGCGGTGAGTATAGTCGTCAGGTTGCTTGGCGATATCTGCGCGTCCGTGAATTTTCTGGTAGATTTCCTGTAACGTAGCAATTCAAAGTAATCCATAAATATCTCCTTTCATACCATGGCAAGCCTTGCTTGTGGCGATCCTCTTACAACAGTAGCACAAATGGCTTATAGTGTCAAAAGAGGGAATATGAGGTGCGTCCTTTAACAGCTCTATGGCGGTGAAATAAAAAACCTCCGCTTTTCACTTGCTGAAAAGCGGAGGCTTTTGAGTTAACGTCAGCTTGGCTGCTGGGGCGTATCGATGGCGTCGGGGCCGGGAGGCGCCGGTTCCGGCGGCGTCCTGTGATCGTAAAATCCTTTCAGGACAACCAGCAGGATCGGAAGGACGAAGATGCCGACAAAGCCGAACAGCTTCAGGCCGACGTACATGCTCACCAGCATGGCCAGGGGGTGAATGCCGATCTGCCGCCCGACGATCCTCGGCTCCAGGACGTTGCGGACGACGGTGATGACGATATAGAGCACGGCCAGCTCAATGGCAAATACATAGTTGCCCTGAACCAGCTTGACGATGACCCAGGGGATGACGACGCTGCCCGTGCCGAGCAGGGGAAGCAGGTCGACGAAGGCGATGAGCGCGGCGATGACGATGGGATTGGCAACGCCGATGATCAGAAAGCCGATGGAGAGCTCGGCGAAGGTGACCGACACGAGGATCGCGTAGGACTTGATATATTTGACCACGATATTGGCGGCGATTTTCCGGAGCTGGCCGGCATAGCCCCGCGCTTTTACCGGCAGGAGCTTCAGCACGTATCCGGTGATATAGCCGAAATCCACGGCGAAAAACACGGAGGAGATGATGGACAGGAGGGTGGCCAGCAGGATGCTGGGCAGAGAGAAAATCGTGGAGGACAGATATTTGAGGACCTGGGTAGACAAACCTGTCACCAGAGAGCCCGCCGAATCGGACAGGGAAGCTTTCATGTTCTGCGTGATCTGGGCCATGCCGGGGTCAAGCTTTGCCGTCAGGCTTTCGAGCTTGTCCAGCGTATCTTTGATCAGGGGCTCGATATACAGCGTATAGGCGGTGGGGAGGCTGGCGAAGCCGTCCTTGAGAACCAGGATGATCTTTGTTGCCAGGAGAGTCAACAAAACGCTGACAACAGCGTAAAACAGCAGGACAAGGATCACCGCCGCCACCTTGTATGGCAGGCGGCACTTTTTGGAGACAAAGCGGCTGACGCCCTTTAGCAGGATAGCGACGACGAATCCGATAATGAACGGCAAAAGCCAGCCAAGGAGATATTTAACGGCGAGGTACAGCAAAACTGCAATCAGACCAAAGAACAGAATGTTGATGATAAAGCTCTTCCGCTCTTCGTATTTATGGTTCATCAGGCCCTCCCATCTTTCGTAAGCTATGCCTGCATGTAATAACAGGTGTTTTACCGTCACCGCGCGGCGGGGCGTCGATATAAAAGCAGCTCCGGCCGGTGGGCCGGAGTCTGCTGGTGTCCGCTACTGCTTATCAGGCGAGCCGTCCTTTTTGCCGGGGTAAAAGATATTGTCCGGCACGTCGCCGTACGGCTGCTGGGAATCCTTCGTCAGCTCCACGTAGACGCCGTCCTGGTTTTCCGGCGCGTGCGGCTTTTCCTTTTTCGGCGGGAGCTCGCCGTTGTGCTGGCACAGATATCTGAAGTCGTCGCCGTCCATCGTCTCGTTTTCCAGGAGATATTCGGCGGTTTTGATCAGGATGTCCTTATGCGCCAGAAGAATCTCCTCGCACTTTTGCATGGCTTCGTCGAAGATGTGCTTGACCTCGTCGTCGATGATGGCCGCCGTCTTCTCGGAATAGCTTTTCGTCTGGGAGAAATCGCGCCCGATAAAGACGGAGTGGCTGCTGTCGTCAAAGGAGATCGGGCCGATCTTGTCGCTCATGCCGTATTTTGTGACCATGGAGCGGGCGATGGCGCTGGCCGACTGTATATCGCCCGAAGCGCCCGTTGATATATCATTGAGCATGATCTTTTCAGCCATACGTCCGCCCAGGGCGGAAACGATACGTTCAAACATTTCGCTTCTGGAATTGAAGGTTTTGTCTTCCACGGGCCGGTAGATCGTCATGCCGCCCGCCTGGCCGTGGGGAATGATCGTGATCTGATGGACAGGGTCGACGTGCTCCAGATAATTCGAGACGACGGCGTGGCCGGCTTCGTGGAAGGCCGTCAGCTTTCTGTCCTTTTCCGTGACGACGCGGCTTCTTTTTTCAGGGCCTGCAATGACCTTCAGCGTTGCCGCCTCGATCTCCTGCATGGTGATGAACCGCTTGTTGTACCGGGCGGCCAGAAGCGCCGCTTCGTTCAGGAGGTTTTCGAGGTCCGCGCCCGTAAAGCCCGGCGTACCCTTGGCGATGCTGGCCAGATCCACATCGTCGCCGAGGACCTTGCCTCTGGCGTGGACGCGCAGGATCGCCTCGCGTCCCTTGATATCGGGCAGGCCCACGTAGACCTGGCGGTCAAAGCGGCCCGGCCGCAGGAGCGCGCTGTCGAGGATGTCGGAGCGGTTTGTGGCCGCCATGACGATAACGCCCTCGTTCGTCGTAAAGCCGTCCATCTCAACGAGGAGCTGGTTCAAGGTCTGCTCGCGCTCGTCGTGACCGCCGCCCAGGCCCGCGCCGCGCTGACGGCCCACAGCGTCGATCTCGTCAATGAAGATGATCGCCGGAGCGAGCTTCTTGGCCTGGTCAAACAGATCGCGCACGCGCGACGCGCCGACGCCGACATAAAGCTCGACGAAGTCGGAGCCTGAGATAGACAGGAACTGAACGCCCGCCTCTCCGGCGACGGCCTTGGCCAGGAGCGTTTTACCTGTGCCCGGAGGTCCCACAAGCAGGACGCCCTTCGGGATGCGCGCGCCGAGAGATATATATTTCTGGGGGCCCTTCAGGAAATCGACGATCTCCCGGAGCTCTTCCTTTTCCTCGTCCGCGCCGGCCACGTCGGCAAACGTGACCTTCTTCTTTTCCTCGCTGGCAAGGCGCGTGCGCGCTTTGCCGAACTTGATGACGGATTTGTCCCCGCCGACGCCGGACCGGTTCATCATGGCGTTCCAGAGAACGATGAACAAAATGATCACAATGGCGTACGGCAGCAGGCTGAACCACCATGGCGCCTGCCATCCGACGTCGTAGTTGTATTTAAAGTTCGGGTCGAGCTGGAGCTTTTTTGTAATGGTGTCGCCCATATCAGCGTAAAAAAGGTTGACGTCGTAGAGCTGATGGGTGACGATGTCGCTGCCGGTATCATCGTAATTTTCCTTCAGCTTCATAGTGAGCGTGTTTTCTTTAATATTAAAAGACGTCACCTTGTCGTCCATGAAAAGCCTGCGGACATCGGAATAATCGACCGAGGTCCCGCCGCTCCCCTGATTGGACAGCAACAGATAGACAGCGGATACGAGAATGATGAAAACGAGGATGTAAAATCCTATGTCGCGCGGACTCCTGCTTTTTGGCTTCAAATATCTTTCACTTCTTTCCTATTACCTGATGTTCATGTTTATGAATATATGGCGGGCTTGAGCGAGCCGATGTACGGCAGGTTGCGGTATTCTCCCGCGTAATCGAGCCCATAGCCCACATAAAACGCGTCAATGCATTCAAAACCGACATAATCGGCGCTGATCTGGACCTTCCGGCGCGAGGGCTTGTCGAGGAAGGTGCAGATTTTCAGCGAAGCCGGGTTCATGCTGAGCAAATATTTTTTAAGATAATCGAGCGTCAGCCCGGTGTCGAGGATGTCCTCGACGACGATCACATGCCTGTCGCGGATCACGTCGCCGATGGCCTTTGTCATTTTGACCTCTCCGGAGGTCTCGGTGCCGTTTCCATAGGAAGAGACGGCGATGAATTCTATTTCACAGTGAATATCCAGGGCCCTTGCCAGGTCCGCCAAAAAAATAAACGATCCTTTCAGTACGCCGACCAGCAACGGTTTTTTCCCGGCATATTCCGTTTTCAGCTCCTGACCAAGCTCCCTGACGCGGTTTTGAATCATCTCCTCTGAATAATACACTTTCTCTATGTCATTTTTCATGGCCGGTCTCCTTGAAATTTATCTCTAATGTAGTATCCCCAGCTTTGCACGATGTGCGTACGTCAAAACCGATACCGTAGACGGCGAGGACGCCGTTATCGTCGGCGATGACGGGGATCAGGGCGCGCCGACGCGCCGGGATGCGCTTTTCAATAAATAGCTTCTTCAGCGTTTTCGTGCCGTTTCCGCCGAAAAGCTCGATTTTATCGCCGGTTTTACGCGGCCTGATGACAATATTACCACATACACTAGCATATTTGAATAGAAAAGTGGTAAATGAATTATTAATTTTTTCGGAATTTTGGGACGAACAGCTTTTTTTCCGGCAGGTTGCCGCGAGCCCAAGCTCCGGCAGGACCGCCGACGCGCCGGCCCGCAGCACGACGGGTTCAAAATCGCCGCCGTCCGGCGGACGGTTAAAGACAATCCGGCCGTATTCCCTGTGAACGGTGCCCGAGGGCAGCGAAATTTCACCGGAGGGTGCCGTTCTGGCGCAGAGCTCCAGAACGTCCGCCACGTGGCGGGCCGAGAGCGGCGCGCCCGCCAGCTTCCGGATGACGCGGCCGGACACAGGGCGGGGGAGCGCCAGGAGCGCCCGGGCGTCCAGCGCGGCGCCGTCGCTGTGCGCGGCGATGTACTGCGCGGCAAGGCCGTTCAAGTAGTCGTCGTCTTCCCTCAGGAGCGCCGCGCCGGACGCGACGCTTTCGGCAAAGCGCGGATTGATGTCCCTCAGCACCGGGACGACATGGTGGCGGATCTTGTTCCTGTTGTAAATATCGAGACTGTTGGAGGCGTCCTCCACAAACGGGACCGATCTGGAAGCGAGGAAATCCAAAACCTCCCCCCGCGTGACGGTGAGCATCGGGCGGATAATTTTGCCGCGCCTGGGCGGGATGCCGGAAAGGCCGCCGGCCCCGGCGCCCCGGGTGAGGTTCAGGAGGACGGTTTCCGCGTTGTCGTCCGCCGTGTGGGCTGTGGCAATCCGGGCGGCGGAGGTTTTTTCCGCCGTCCGGCCGAAAAAATCATACCGCAGCTCGCGGGCCGCCGCTTCAATGCCGAGTCCGCGCGCCGCGGACGCGCCGCGGACGTCGCCCCGCTCCGTATGACACGGGATGCCGCGCTCAAGGCAGAAGCGTGCCACAAAAGCCTCGTCCCCGTCAGATTCGGCACCGCGGAGCAGATGGTTGAAATGCGCGGCCGCCACGGTAAAGCCCGCCTTTTCGGAGAGCTCGATGAGCGCCTGAAGAAGGCACATGGAATCGGCGCCGCCGGATACGGCGGCCAGGACGAGCCCCTTCGGCGGAAGCATCCCGTGCCTGCCGGCGAAATCGGTGATTTTCTGAAGCAGTTCCATTGTCACTCGTTGTGGTGCCGCTCGAGGGAGGTATAGGTGGTGAATTCGGGGAGCCATTTGAGCTCGATCTTTCCGGTCTCGCCGCGGCGGTTTTTCAGGATGATGCACTCGGCGATGTTGGGAAACTCCACTTCTTTATTATAGTAGTCCTCTCTGTAGAGGCCCAGGACGATGTCGGCGTCCTGCTCGATGGCGCCGGATTCGCGCAGGTCCGAGAGGAGCGGGCGCTTATCCGTCCGTCCTTCGTTGGCGCGGGACAGCTGGGACAGGCAGATGAGCGGCACATTCAGTTCCTTGGCCATGATTTTCATCATGCGGCTGATGTCGGAGACGACCTGCGTCCTGTTCTCCCCGCCGTTCTTCGCCGGGCCGGACGCGCTCTGCATGAGCTGGAGGTAGTCGATCACCACGAGGCCGAGGTTCGGCAGCCGGCGGCACTGGGCGTTCATATCGGCCACGGACAGCGAGGGGTTGTCGTTGATGAGAAAATCGTAGCCGCTGATCATGGAGGCCGCCGTGCCGATCTTTTTCCACTCCTCGGCGGACAGGCGCCCCGTCTGCATCTTTTTGTTGTCGATAAAGCTCTCCGAGGACAAAAGACGCAGCGCCAGCTGCTCCCGGGACATTTCCAGGGAAAATACGGCCACGGTTTTGCCGGACGTCTTGGCCACGTGCAGCGCCATATTGAGCGCGATACTCGTCTTGCCCATGCCGGGGCGGGAGGCAATCAGGATCAGGTCGGAGTTGTTCAGGCCCATGATCTGGCGGTCCAGGTCGTCCAGACCGCTGGGCAGGCCGGGGAATTTGCTGCCGCTCCTGGCCGCCTCGGTCATCTGGTCGTAAACGGTGAGGAGGACCTTGGAGATCGGCTCGAGCCCGGTGGAGTTCCGGCCCTGGCGCAGTGCGTAAATCTTTTTTTCGGCGGCCTCCAGAATGGTCATGGCACCGCCCGTCCCCTCCAGGGCCATGTTCATGATATCGCCGCCGGCATCGGCAATAGAGCGCAGGAGCGACATGTCGCGGACGATGGCGGCGTACTCCATGACGTTTGCCGAGGTGGGCGTGATATTGACAAGCTCCAGGATGTATGTGGCCGAGTTCTCCGTCCACACGCCGTTCACGCGCATCTGCTCGAGCACGGTGACAGGGTCCGTGGCCATGGAATAGGTGAACATGGAATAAATGGTCTCAAAAATGTCCCGGTTGGCCTGCACGTAAAAATCCGCGGCTTTCAGCATACCCAGAACGTCTCCGACGCAGCGGGCGTCGATGATCATCGATCCCAGTACGGCCTGCTCCGCTTCGATACTATGCGGCATCTGCCGGCCCAATAGCTCATCCATCTTTAGTCTCACACCCAGTATAAACGATTTTCTTGTTAAATAGACTTAGCCCGCAGGTATAGGATAGGGGCCAGCCTCTGTTGACCGGCATTGCGCGCAATACCTCGCCAGGCGGATATAGTTCTATAGTTATGCGTTGCCGGGGCTGTCTCATCCCAATTCAGGTGCTGGCTCTGCCTGAACCCTCTATGCCTCTACCACAAGCACGTGGATCGTGCCGGTGATTTCAAAGCCGAGCTTGCATTTGATCTCGTAGGAGCCGTAATTCTTGATATGCTCGTCCAGGACGATCTTGTTCTTCTCGATGGCGACGCCGTGCTGCTCGGCGAGCGCGTCGGAAATTTCCTTGGCCGTAACGGCGCCGAACAGCTTGCCGGCGGTGCCCGCCTTCGCGGAGACCTTGACGATGAGGCTGTCCAGCTTCGCGGCGGCCTTGCGGGCCTCCGCCTTGTCGTCCTCGAGCTTTTTCAGGCGGGCGGCCTCCTTGATTTTCATGGCGTTGATATTGTCCGCCGTCGCTTCCACGGCGAGCTTTTTCGGGAGCAGGAAATTGCGGGCGTAGCCGTCGGATACCTCGATCAGCTGTCCTTTTTTGCCTTGATCTCTGACGTCCTGCTGTAAAATGACTTTCATGAATGTTCCTCCAGTAAAATGATGCTTATTGATTCGTCTGGCTGTAGCTCTCAATATATTTGTCGATGGCGGAGGTCAGGCCCTCCAGGACCTTGGTCCTGCTCATGCCCACAAGCTGTACGCCCGCCGTCGACTGGTTGCCGCCGCCGCCCAGCTTTTCCAGAATCATCTGGACATTGATGTTGCCGAGGCTCCGGGCGGAGATAAAGATATCGTCTCCCACATGTGAAATGACGAAGGAGGCCTGGATGCCGGCGATATTCAAAAGCTCGTCGGCGGCCTGCGCGATAATGATCCGGCTTTCGGCGGTTTCCGAATAGGCGATGGCGATGCCCGGGCGGTAAATGCGCGCTTCCCGGATGATGGTGTATTTGGCCATCGTCGTATCGAAGTCGGACTGCAGAAGGCGCTTGACGTCGGAGGTGTCCGCGCCGGAACGGCGCAGATAGGCCGCGGCGTCAAAGGTCCGGCTGCCGGTGCGTATGGCGAAGCTTTTCGTGTCCAGGACAATGCCGGCCAAAAGCGCCTCCGCCTCGATGCGGAGGATGTCCGCCTGGTCCACGAGATACTGCATCATCTCCGCCACGAGCTCCGAGGCCGAGGAGGCGTACGGCTCGTGGAAGTTCAGCGTCGCGTTTTCGATATACGTGGCCGCCCGCCGGTGATGGTCGATGACGGCGACATGGTTGCACGACAGGAGCAGCGCTTCCGATTCCACCTGCTCCGGCCTGTTCGTATCGACCACCACGAGGAGGCTTTTGCTGTCGGCCAGCAGAATGGCGTCCTGCGCTGAGATGAACACGCCCTTGTATTCCGGGTTCTGGCGCAGCCGCGCCACGAGCGTTTCCGCCAGATTCGTCTCGGTGTCGATGACGATGTATGCGCGCTTGTCGCGCTTTCTGGCGATGCAGCAGATGCCCACGGCGGCGCCCATGGAATCGAGATCGGCATATTTATGGCCCATGACAAAGATGGCGGAGGCGTCGCTCATGAGCTCGCCGAAGGCGTTGGCCATCACGCGGGATTTGACCTTTGTGCGTTTTTCCACCTCGGTGGAATGGCCGCCGTAGAATTCAAAGTTGAAGCGGTTTTTGATAACGGCCTGGTCGCCGCCCCTGGAAAGGGCCATTTCGATGCTCAGCGAGGCGAAGCGGAAGCATTCGTCCAGCGTCTTGCCGTCCTTGCCGATGCCGATGGACAGCGTGGCGTGGACGCCGCCGGCCCGGATCGTCTCCCGCACCGCGTCCAGGAGGGAAAATTTCTCGTCCACGAACGTCTTCAAATACCGCTCTTCAAACAGGAAGAGGTATCTGTCCCTGTCGTTTTTGCACAAAATACCGTTGGTGGCGCCCGTCCACTCGCTGATCTTGTCGTCCACGGCGGACAGAAGGGCGGACTTGTCCTTCTCGCTCAGGTTTTTGATGAGCTCGTCGTAATTGTCCAGCATGATGATGGCGCAGACGAGCCGGGAGGCCACGAATTCGTCGTACTTCTCCGCGTAATCCGTGATGTCGAACCAGTACGCGGCGGCCATGACGCTTCCCGGCTCGCCCGCCGTGTTGATGAGGTTGCCAAAGATTTTGTAGCGCCGCTCCCCGATGGTGATGAGCTCCGGGCATTCCGTTTTTCCGTCCAGCAGCCACTTGTGCGAAAACGCGGGGACCAGGTCGCTGACCCGGACCTCGAAAAAGCGGTCCTTGCCGCCGGCCAGCGTCACAAAGCGGCTGTTGGACCAGAGGATCACGCCGCTTTGCGGGCTGAAGATCACGACGGGCAGCGGGAAGTTCAGGAGCGTGCCCTTCGTGGCCGATTCCGTGCTGGTCGTCAGGGAGTCGATGTATTTCAGCAGCTTTTGCGAGCGCTTCCTGGAGGAGGCCCTCAGATAAAAAGCCAGTATGATAACGACGAACACCTCGGCAAGAGCGATATACATGCTGAAGCTGCCGAGGAAAAACGTCACCACCGCACAAACCAGAAGCAGCGACAAATAAAAGCGCATACTGGGCTGGAATTTATCAAGCAGCTTTTTATTCAAGAAATCACACCTCAATATGGCATTTATGATATCGGTTTTATGGCATTGGTATTTTATTATATCAAATCCCCGGCTCTTATACAATACAATTAAGATGCCCCCGCGCACGCGGATAACAAAGGCGCCCGATGGAAATAATGGGAATACCAGGCGTGAGGGAGACCCCCGATGCTTGGCATCATTCATTTTATCGGCAGATATTCTGTCTTTTTATGTATGGAGGGCATCGTATGAAAGCAATTATCATGGCGGGCGGGGAGGGGACGCGCCTTCGCCCTATCAGCGCGAACAAACCGAAACCGATGGTCGAGCTCCTCGACAGGCCGGTGCTGGAGCACATCCTGGAGCTTTTGAAGAAGCACGGCGTGGGCTCGGCCTGCCTCACCCTGAAATATCTGCCGCAAATGATCACGGATTATTTCGGCGGCGGCGAAAGGTTTGGGATGCACCTCGAGTTCAGGACCGAGACGGAAGCGCTCGGCACGGCGGGCGGCGTGTTAAACTGCGCCGATTTTATCGGGGACGAGGATTTCATCGTCATCTCCGGGGACTGCGTCTGCGATTTTGACCTCGGGGCGCTCATGGATTTCCACGCCCGGAAGAAAGCGGAAGTGACGCTCGCCCTTTACAGCCATCCCGAGCCGTGCGAATACGGCCTTGTGGTGACCGGCGAGGACGGCCGCGTCACGCGTTTTATCGAAAAGCCCGCCTGGGACCATGTCCTGACCGATCAGATCAACACGGGCATCTACGTGATGCGCCCGTCGGTCCTCAAGGAAATACCGAAGGGCGAGCCGTATGATTTCGGAAAGGACCTGTTCCCCCGGCTCCTGTCCGCGCGCCGCGGGATGTACGGATACGGCGCCTCGGGCTATTGGTGCGACGTGGGGAGCATCGGCGCCTATATCAAATGCTGCCAGGATATGCTCCGGGGCGAGATCAAAGCGGACATGGGCGCGGCCCCCGTCAGGGAGGGCGTGTGGAGCGCCGCCGCCATGCCGGAGGGCGCCGTCATCGTGCCGCCCGTCTATATCGGCGCGGGCGCCGTCATCGACAAGGGGGCGGAAATCGGGCCCTTTGCCGTCATCGGCGCGTCGTCGGTCATCGCCGCCGGCGCCGCCGTCCGCCACGCCGTGGTGAACGGCGCCGTCGTCAATGAAAACGCCGCGGTCACCGGTGCCGTCGTCTGCAGGGGCGCGTCGATAGGGCGCGGCTCGGAGGTCCGCGAGGGGGCGGTCGTGGGCGACAACTGCCTCGTGGGGGACAACTGCGTCGTCGCGGCAAACGCCAGGCTCTGGCCGGACCGCCAGATTGCCTCCGGCACGCTGGTAACGGGCAGCGTGTCCAACGGCCTTTTACGCGGCGGGCTGTCGTTTACAAAGCCCGGCACCGTCTGCGGAGAGCTCGGCGTCACCGTGACGGCGGAGGCCTGCCTCCGGCTCGGCGAGGCCGCCGGCGATTTCAAAAGGGTCGGCATCGGATGGCGCGGCGGGGAGGGGGCCAGAGTCATGGCGGAGGCCTTCGGCTGCGGCGTCTGTGCCGCCGGGGGGGACATCATCCGCCACGACGGGAATTTCCTCTCCTGCGCGTCCTACGCCGGGCAGGCCTTCACGCTGCCGCTGACCCTATTCGTCGAGGAGCAGAAGGACGACGTCTCCATCAGCTTTTTCGGGGAGGGGGGCGGCAGGATCGCGCGCGATATCGAGAGAAAATTCGAGGCCGCCCTGTCCGAGCCGCACAAAACGTCGCCGCGGCTCACGGGCAGCGCCACCACGGTCATGGGCGTCGTCGACGCCTATGTGTCGGCCGCCGCGCGGGCGGCGCAGGTCCCGTCGGGCAGCGGCGGGGCCCTGACCGTGGCGGTGGCCGGAAAAGGCACCGAAAACAGGGCGCTGAAAAGCGCGCTGGCGCTTATCGGCTGCGAGATATCCGACAGGAAAAACGGCCTGATCGTCATGGAGGCCTCCGGCGGCGGAATGACGCTGACGGCCGCCGATGAGGAGGGCTATCATCTGACGGACGACCAGCTCAGGGTTTTGTCGGCGTTTGTCGAGTTCTCCTGCGGGGCAAGGGAGCTGGCCGTGCCGTATGACGCGCCGGCCGCCATCGACGCCCTCGCCGGGGATTTTGACGCCGCGGTCCTGCGTGTCGGCCGGGACGGCCGGCAGGCGGCGGACCTGTATTTAAAACAGACCGCCCTGCGCGACGGCGTCTTCGCCGGCGTGCGGCTCTGCGCGTTTTTGAAAAGCCGCGGCGAGACCCTGTCCGGGCTCCGCAGGAAAATGCCGAAATTCTCGTCCATGACCCGGGAAATCGCGCTGAAGGGAGACAGGGGCGCTGTCATGCGCCTGATGACGTCGCGCTGCGCGGGCATGGCGTCGGAGCTTGCCTCCGGGCTGCGCCTCGACACCGACCGCGGCTGCGTCTATATTTCGCCGCTCCGCGAGCGCAGCGCCCTTAAAATCAGGACGGAGAGCATGAGCGAGGAGATCGCCGAGGAGCTGTGCGCGGAGTTCGAGCGCCGCGCGCGTGAAATCGACAAAGGATAACAAGCGTGTCAGGAAGCCCCATATGACGCCGCAGCTGATAAAACAGTTGCGGCGTTATATTTTTTAGAATATAATAACTCACTGTCGAAAAACTGCGAAATAACGCAAACCTGGCGACCTGTGGGATGTTTTTATGAAAAAGACGTTTATTATAGCTTTAATCTTCAGCATCATCGTATCTGTAACCGCCTGCGCGGGCAAAATGCCCCCCAGCACCGTCAAGTCGGCGGACGATCTGAACGGGCGCAATATCGGCGTCCTCCAAAATTCGTCCGCCGTGGTCTACGCCGCGGATTACGGGACGCTCCACAACTATACCACGGCCGAATCCATGCTCGCCGACGTCAAGGGCGGGGCGCTGGACTGCGCGGTTATGGACGAGGGGGCCGCCAAGGTCTTTGTCCCGAAGGCGCGCGGCCTTAAAATCCTGTCCAAGCCGCTCATGGAGGCCGATTTCCGCTTCGCCATCGCCAAGGAGAACCCCGACCTCACAAAGGCCGTCAACGCCGCGCTGGTGACGCTGTCCGAAAACGGCACGCTCGAGAAGATTATCGCCGGATACATCACCGGAGACAGCTACCGCTATGCCTCCCCGGATAACATCGACCTGTCCCGGGGGACGCTGACGCTGGCCGTGGACGGCACGTTCCCGCCCTATTCCTATAACGACGCGGGCGGGAACACGCTGGGCCTGGACGTCGACATTGCCCGCGCCGTCTGCGATATCCTTCAGGTTCAGATGAAGATATCCGTCGCCGACAAAAGCAGCCTGATCACACTCGTGGAGTACGGCAAGGCTGACTTCGCCCTCGGCGGGCTCACGGACAACGAGGCCAACGCGGCGCTCGTGGAATTTTCCGACCCCTACGTCACGTGCACGCAGGTGATCGTCACCAGAAAGTAAAAAGCCGGCGAAAACCGCTGCGGCGGCTCTATAAAGCAAAGGGTGGCGGAAGAAAATTCCGCCACCCTTTGAAATTTGATCGTTGGGGCTCTGTATGTACGGTGCCGTTAAATAGCCTCGTCGCCGCCGGAAAGCGCCGGGGCCGCCACCGCCGCGCCGTCATACGCCGCGCCGGGGACGCCGACCGGTTCCTCGCTGATCCTGAAGAAGCTGATCATCTCCTTGAGCTGCTCTGCTTCGTTGGACAGCTCCTCGCTGGCGGCCGCCGTTTCCTCCGAGGTGGCCGCTGTCGTCTGCACCACCCGGGAGATCATCGCGATGCCCTGGTTGACCTGCTCGACGCCGGAGGACTGCTCGACGGACGCGGCTGAAATGCCGCTGATCAGGGCCGCCGTGTTGTTGATGTTTTTGATGATTTCCCGGAAAGCGCCGGCCGTGCTGCGGGCGATCCGTGTGCCGTCGTCGACCTTCCTGATCGTATTTTCTATCATGTCCGCCGTCTCCTTCACGGCGTCGGCGGACCGGGACGCCAGATGGCGCACCTCGTCGGCCACGACGGCAAAGCCCTTGCCGTGCTGGCCGGCCCGCGCGGCTTCAACAGCCGCGTTCAGCGCCAGGATATTTGTCTGGAAAGCGATATCGTCGATGACCTTGATGACCTTGCGGATATTCTGCGAGGAGGCGTGGATGTCCTCCATGGCCCCGAGCATCTGGTCCATCTGCCCGTTGCCGCGCGTGGCGCCCTCTTCCGTTTCAATGGCCAGCCGCTTTGCCTTCTCGGTGTGCTCGACGTTGCGCCGGATCTGCTCGGAAATCTCCAGCAGGGCGGCCGTCAGCTCCTCCACGGAGCTGGCCTGCTCGGTGGCGCCCTGGGACAGCGCCTGGCTGGAATCCGACACGGTCACGGCGCCGGAAGCCACCTGGTCGGCCGACGCCATGATCGTTTTCACGGTGGTATTCAGCTTTTCCAGCAGCTCGACGATGCTTTTTCCCAGCGCGTCCCCCTCGGTCCGGGCCTTGCCGCGCACCGTCAGGTCGCCGTCCGCGACCGACCGCATGATAGCGACCTGCGCCCTCGTGCTGTCCGCCAGCGTGCGGAAGGACGCGGCCAGCGCGCCGATCTCGTCTTTCGTGTCCACGCCGATGTCCACGTCGATATTTCCCCCGGCCAGGGACTCCGCGGCCTTCACCATTTTGACGATGGGCCGGCTCAGGGTTTTGGAGATGATCAGGCCGAAGGCGATGGCGGCGGCCACCGCCACGGCGACGACGGCGCTCATCACCGCCGTTGCCAGCGCGGAGAGCCCGGCGTTTTGGGCCTCGCGCGCCTGCGCGGCGTCGACATTGTATTGAAAGATGCCGTCAAAGGTGTCCTGCATGGCGTCCCCGACCTTCGTGAGGTCCCCGTAGATGACGGCCTTGGCGTCCTCGTCCTTGCTGATTTTCATGTATTCGAGCGCTTTATCCATGGCGGCCTTATAGTCGGCGAACTGCTGCTTCAAGGTGTCGAACTGCTCGCGGTCCGCCTGCTCCGTGACGGTCCCGTCGTAGCGGCGCATGAAATCCTCGCTCTGCGTAAAGTAGCCCTCGATCTCGGTGATGCACGTGTTGCGCGTGTGGGTGTTGCTGGACGAAAGGAACTTGATGGCATCGTATCTGATGCGCTCAAAGTAAATTTCAAGCTTGGCGATGCTGTGCAGCCCCATCGTGTTGTCGCTGTAAAGCAGCGCGTCGCTTTTCGTCAGGCTTTGAATATTCGCCAGCCCGATCGCTCCGACGGCGCCCGCGATCACGGCCACGATCAGAAAACCGGTTAAAAGCTTTGTTGATATCTTCAGATTTCGGAATTTTTTCAGCATATAAACCACTCTCTCAGGTTAAAGTCTTGATGGTTTTATTTTCGTTAAATATTTGTTTTCGTTTAGTAAAATTAAATAAAAAAATATGTGAATTTTTTATGATTTGATTAATTTTACTGGTTTGCCAATAAATACAAAGACGCGGAACAAAAAAAACAGGCTACCGCCTGTTCTTTTTGACAATCATTAAATATTAAAATGCCGCGTAAAGATTTCCGTATCCTCCAGGAGGCTTTCCACGGATTCCAGTCCCAGCCGCTTCAGCAGCTCCAGGACGAAGGGATTGTCCACGGGCGTTTCATAGGCGGCGAGGCTGCCGTAATGGTCCACGTTGCGTCGGCCTTCCTCCCTGTTTAAAATGGCCTTGGGTCCGCCGACGCAGCCGCCCGCGCAGCCCATGCCCTCCAGAAAGTTTGCCGTGAGCTTGCCCTCCTTGAGCGCGTTCAGCATTTCCCTGCATGCCGGCACCCCGTCCGCCTGCTGCGCCTTGACGGAAATAGCGCGGTGCGGGCTTAACCTGCCGACGGTGTTTTGGACGGCCTCGCTGACGCCTCCCGTCCTGGCGTAAATCCTTCCCGACCGGGAGGAATGATCGCGGTGGTCGTCCCCCAGTACAGCCGGGTCGATATGAAACGCTTCGAAGATGTCCCGCATCTCTTCAAAGGTCAGTACAAAATCGACGGCGTCCGCGATATCCGGCTCCCGCGCCTCGGCCTTTTTCGCGATGCACGGGCCGATAAACACGGTGGTGGCATCCGGCTCCAATAATTTGATGGAGCGGCCGCAGGCCACCATGGGGGACACCGCGCCGGGCACATGGGACATAAACTGCCGGTAGACCTTGCGTATCATGGCAAGCCAGACGGGGCAGCAGCAGCTGGTGAGCATATAGTCCTTATCGTCGAGGATCTTCCTGTCGAATTCCAGCGCTTCCTTCAACGTGAGGATATCGGCAAAAAGAGCGACCTCCACCATGCCGGCAAAGCCGATTTCCTTAAACGCGCTGCGGAGCTTTCCCGGGGTGACGTCCTGGCTGAACTGGCCGATAAAAGCGGGCGCGATCATGGCGTACGCCGGACCCTCCGAATTTTTGACCGCCTCAAGCGCCGGCAGGATATCCTTGCTCGCTGTCAGCTTGCCCGAGCCGCACGCCTCGATGCACTCGGCACAGCCGGCGCACAGGCTGCTGTCGATCATGACGTTTCCCCGGTCGTCCTTGGTGATCGCGCGAAAGAGGCATCTTTTAACGCAGGAGGCCTTTTCGCTCTCGGAACAGTCACAGGGGCCCAGGCTCCAGACCGACGCGTATTTTTTCGGATGGAGCAGACAGTCCAGCTGGTGCGGGTCGAATTCGTCTTTCTGGATTTCTTCCAGCTCCTCCCGGGTCCTGTTTTCGGCCTCCGCCTTCAACAGCCGGGCATACAGCTCGTCAAATGTTTGCATATTCTGTCTCCGTTGCCTTTAATAGAAGCAGGCCGGCTGTCACCGGCCTGCCTTTAGTATGCACAATAGAAAAATTTACAAACACGGCGGCGTTTGGGGGTATTTACGCGGCATTTGCCTTTAGGCAAATGCCGGACAGGGAAGTGGCGTGTACTTGCGAGTGAGCACCGCTTCCTTTACTGAGGCCATTTCTTTGGGTTTTTTCTAACTGAAATACTGAGGAAATTGTTTGACGATGCCCTGTGTCATTGTGTCGGCCATTGCCATGGCCTGCTGTTCAATGTTTTCAAACGTGCTGATGCTGTCCGCATACCTTTGGGTCAAGATATCGACGGCTTCGGTTTTCGTCATGGCGAGGTGATCGTACAGCATTCTCTGCCAATCCTGCGCCGACCAAAACGGGTTGACGCCGCCAAGGAAGGCCGCAATCTGATCCGCGTTAGCGTACCATCGTTTTTCGGCATCGGTGGCTGCGGCACTGTCGCCCGCTTTTGCCGCTTTGACGAGTTCGGCGGCAATTGTGAGGTGACTTGTAAGCAGTTCTGCAAATTTCGAGGCAATACCCTCTCCGTAAAAAGGTCTCAGCGCTGCTTCAAAATCGCTGGGGTTGCGCAGGAGCCGATGCGTCACAAATTCCGCGTCCGGCAATCCAAAGGCGATGCTGAGTATGAGCATCCTCGTCCAATAGACATGCTGTTCCCACAGTAGCCGCACATGGTTGCTCAGCGTCTGTTCCGTGCTGCTGATACCCACCGGGGGAGCCGGCCGGCTGTACCTCTGGGGGATGCAGATCATCTGCCCGATGTACAGATTGTTAATATCCAGTCCGGGATTTGCCAACGAGATATCCTGAATGGTCGTTTGGAAGCGCTGTGCGATCAGCCACAAAGAATCTCCGGGGCGGATGACATATGGATATGTATCCGCAGGGCATGGGGGCATGCGTATCACTGCCTTTCGAAAAACAATATTTCATTGCTGTAATTGCTATATGATATGCTGTCGTTTAAAAAGAAACGACGACTTTCCAGACGGAAAATCGTCGTTTTCGCTTTATAAAACCAATGGCATTTGATTACTGACTTGCGCCCTGGTCGATGAGTATTTCGAGAAATGAGGACAGCAGATTGCCTTTCGTTATCAGCTCATAACGGGGCCCCGCCCCGTCCCGGTCAATGCGCAGCGCCTGCAAAACCGCCATCCGGCAATGCTTCTCCGGCTGAATCTTTACCGCGTAGTCCACGCCGTTGACGCTCAGGCGCACAGTGCAGCCCGCGTCCAAGGGCTCCGCGTGGGCGTTTCGCGCCAGATAATCGTGAAGCCGCTCATAATGCTGCTGTTTTAACTGCCGTATAATCATAAAACGCATCCTTTCATTGACGTCATCCGACATTGCTTGAAAGGCCCCGCGGCGCATGGTATAATATTTACGCTGCATTTGCCTTCGGGCATCTGTCGGGTGGGGAAGTGGCGTGATCTTTGATGGGAGCGCGCCGCTTCCTTTATTTTTTGTTGAGGTCGTCATGTATCTTATGAATCCCTTGTCTTACTACCTCGGCCTTCGATGCGTCCATCTTCTCGCTGCATTCTTCCAGCTTTTTTGACGTATCTTTATCAAGACGGATTTTTAAAACAATCTCCTTGGGATTATCGGTTGGACGACCTAATTTTTTCTCGCCCATTGTTCACCTCCTTTATGTGGGCCGGTAACTAGAATATATATTAAAGACCCACAAAAGTCAATACTATTTGCATATAAATTACAGAACAGGGGATAGCCAATAACGGCTTCCCCTGTATATCGGAATCTAAGATCAATTGTAAAGAAGGTTCGATTATGACGGAAAAAGAAAAAATGCTTGCGGGTAAATTGTATATCGCGCGGGACGAGGCGCTGATGCGGGATAATAAGAACGCAAGGCGCCTCACACGCCTGTTTAACCAGACCGGCGAGGATGAGGCTGATCAGCGCGTTGCTTATTTGAAAGAGCTGTTCGGCGCAACCGGCGAAAATATCTGGATCGAGCCGGCCTTTCATTGCGACTATGGCCGCCATATTTATGTGGGAGAAAATTTCTATGCCAATTACGACTGCATCATCATTGACGTGTGCCCCGTGACCATCGGCGATAATGTTTTCTTCGGCCCCCGTGTCGGCGTTTATACCGCCGCGCACCCTATTGACGCGGAGGTCCGGGCAACCGGCCTCGAATACGGCAAGCCTGTTGCCATCGGCAACGACGTGTGGGTCGGCGGAAATACGGTGATCAATCCCGGCGTCACCATCGGCAGCAATGTGGTGATCGGCTCCGGCGCCATTGTGACAAAGGATATCCCAAGCGGCGTCATCGCGGCCGGAAATCCCTGCAAAACGCTGCGCTCCATCACGGACGAGGACCGCCGATACTGGCACATGCAGCGGGAAGAATACATGAAGGATGCTGGGAAATAGGGCGCCGGACATATCATTATGGATTTATTAGGTGAACTAAAAGAACAAAATAGGGCATATGCATCTGAATGTGCGGATGTTATGCGACGGCCCGATTTCAGCTGTCTTCCGTTTCTGTTTCGCTTTCCGGCTTAAAGAGCCGTCTCGTAATGAGAATCACGGCATACAGGAGGATTAATGAGACAAACACGCCTCCAAGTCCATAGCCCATCAGCTCCAGGGCAATCTTTATGCTCTCCATGCTTAAACCTCCTTAATGGCCCAGCAGCATGGGCACGAGAGTCAGGATCAGGCTTCCGGCGACAACGGAGCCCAGCTGGCCGGATACATTGGCGCTGACCGCCTGCATCAGGATAAAATGGCCGGGGTTTTCATTTTTGTACATCTTCTGCACGAGCCGGGCCGACATCGGAAATGCGGAAATACCGGCAGCGCCGATCATGGGGTTGATCTTCTTCTTGGAAAACACATTCAAAAGCTTGGCGAAGAGCACCCCGCCGGCCGTATCGAATACGAAGGCGACAAGCCCCAGGGCGAGGATGGCGATCGTGACAGGCTGCAGGAACGCGGAATACTCCATCGTCGCGCCGATGGTGATGCCCAGGAGCAGCGTGACGATGTTGGCCAGCTCGTTCTGCGCCGCTTTGTTGAGACGCTCAAGAACGCCGCATTCCTTGATCAGGTTGCCGAACATCAAAAGCCCGATCAGCGGCGCGCTGGGGGGCGCAATAAGCGCGACAACCACCGTGACGGCGATCGGGAAAATAATCATCGCCGTTTTTGAAATCTTTTTTTCACTGTATTCCATCTCGATGCAGCGTTCTTTTTTTGTGGTCAGCGCCTTGATGACGGGAGGCTGGATGATCGGCACCAGCGCCATGTAGGAATACGCCGCCACAGAGATGGGCCCCAGGAGCTGCGGCGCGAATTTGCCCGCCACGACAATGGAGGTAGGCCCGTCCGCCGTGCCGATGATCCCGATCGCGGCGGCCGCTTTGATGAGTATCTCCAGAGGCGTCGCGTCCTTGAAGGCCTCCTGACTGAGCCCCAGCTGGATAATGTTGTCCTTCAGGGCCGGAAAAAGAGCCGTCAGCCCCAGCACGGCGATAATGGTGGCAAAGATGCCGAACTGCGCCGCCGCCCCGAAGAAGACCATCTTGGGCGTCGAGAAGAGCGGCCGGAAGTCCGTCATCGCGCCGATGCCGATGAAAATAAGTACCGGGAAAAGCTCCGTCAGTATTCCGGCGTTATAGAGGAGCCGCAGGACACCCGCGCCGTCCTCTCCCCCCCAGACCGCGTTGAGGGGCAGATTCGCCAAAATTGCGCCGAAGCCGATGGGCAGCAGGAGCATCGGCTCGTAATCCTTGGCGATGGCGAGATAAATAAGAGCGCCCCCTATGGCATACATAAGAAGAAATTGCCAGTGGAATTCGAATACGCCGGAAAAAAGCGACTGCAATGTCTCCATAACCCCTCCATATACACACTATAATGCCAATAATTATATCATAAGGTCACCGTCAGCGGCAAGGCCGGCCGTTATTGGGGGCTCTATGCCTGTAAAAGCTGCCGCCTTACCGGTCGGGTCGATGATAGTTTTAATATATGTTTTGATTTTTGTAGATTCCGCCATATTTTAATTCGTTATTGCCGTATTCGATTTATTTATTGCCGCAATGTATGAAATTTATTGACATATATGTAAATTGTTTGTAATATCGTATTATGTGGGATTTTTTGGTTATCCCTGCGTGATTTTAACTCGAAAGGTTGGAAGAAGCTCATGGATCCAATTATAATCAGCATTATAGGAATTGTGATTTTTCTGGGGCTGCTTGCATTGGGCCAGCATATCGGGCTTTCGCTCATGGTGGCGGGGTTCGTCGGGATGCTATTATTGCGAGGCTTTGACCCGGCGTTGTCGGAGCTTAAGACCATCTCATGGAATACGGTTTCATCGTTCACGCTCGCGGTCATCCCCCTGTTCATGCTGATGGGGAATTTCGCGATGTACTCCGGCATCACCGCCGAGCTGTTTGACACCTGCTACAAATGGCTCGGGCGCTTCCGCGGCGGGCTTGGCTTTGTCGCGATCGGCACGTCCTCGCTGTTTCACTGCTTCTGCGGGTCGGCCACAGCGACAACAGCGACCATCGGCACCGTCTGCTTCCCTGAGATGACGCGCTACAGGTATAAACCGGTGGTATCCGCCGGCATCATCGCGTCAAGCTCCGCGTTTGGCCTGCTCATTCCGCCCAGCATCGGCTTCATCGTCTATTGTACGATGGCGGGCGTTTCCGTCGGCAAAATGTTTGCGGCGGGCATCATCCCCGCGATCATTGTCATCGGGCTCTCTTTCGTGACCGTTGTGATCATGGCCAAGCGCGACCCGGAAGCCATGCCACAGGGCGAAAAATTCACGTTCAGGGAAAAAGTCAGGTCGCTCAAAGGCATTCTCGGATTCGCGGTTTTGTTCATCCTCGTGCTGGGCGGCATTTTCAGCGGCTTTTTCAGCCCGAGCGAGGGCGGCGCGATTGGCGCGTTCGGATCCTTCATCATCATGGCCATCCGCAGGAAAGCGAGCTTTGCAAACATTTGGCGCTCCCTCAAGGATTCCATCAAGACGACCGTCATGATTTTCATTATCATGATCGGCGCGAATATCTTCGGCACGTTTCTGGCTATGACGCAGATGCCCGCGGTGCTTGCGGAATCGCTCTCGACCATGGGGACCTCGCCGTACGTCGTGCTCTGGATCGTCGTGGCGGTTTATCTGGTGCTCGGCATGTGCATCGATACGCTGCCGCTCATCACGATCCTGACGCCGATCTTCTGGCCGCTCGTGCTGGCGATGAACTGGAATCCGCTGTGGTTCGGCGTGATCATGGTCATGTGCATGCTCATCGGGCTCATCTCGCCGCCGGACGGCATTCCGTGCTACATAATGAGCGGCATCGCGAAAGTGCCGCTGATGTCCGTCTTCAAGGCGTCTTTCCCGTTCCTCATCATGCTCGCCGCCGCGACGATCCTCTTTATCTACGTAGAGCCGATCTCCACATGGCTGCCGTCGATCCTGAACACATGACGGAAAAGGCGACATCAAACCGGCGCGGCCGGGCTTCGTTTGGTGATATCAGAAGCAAAGTCCATAATAAAAGGGGGAAACGAACATGAAGAAAAAATTGGTCGCAGCATTGGCACTTGTCATGACATTCATCATGGTTCTCAGCTCCTGCGGCGTCAAGGCTCCCGCCAACACCAGCGGCAGCAGCGGCGCCCCTGCGTCCCAGGAAGGCTTTGCCGAGAAACCGGAAGTGACACTCATGCTCACGCAGCATGATCCGGACAACAGCCTGCCGGGGCAATACTGCCACGCCTGGGCGGACATGGTCTTTGAGAAAAGCAAGGGCCGCATCAAGGTCATTGTCAACAACGGCGGATCGATTGCCAAGCCGACGGAGTCGCTGGATAAGGTAAAGGACGGCGGGGTCGACATCGCCTGGGGCCTGCAATCCTTCTATTCCGGGCAGTTCCCGATGACGGACGGCCTCTCTCTGCCGTATCTGCCCTATACGAGCGCGGCCCAGGCCAGCGACGTCATGATGGACGTCTGGATGAATACCGAGCTCCTGCAGAGCGACTCGGGCTACAGCGGCACCAAGGTCATCCTGATTCGTTCCAACTGCGACGCGCCGATCACCACGGCGAAGAAGCAGCTTGAAACGACGGCCGACTTCAAGGGCATGACCATCCGCGCCTCGGTTGCGCCGCTTGTGAACTGGCTGGGCGAGTTCGGCGCGACCGGCAAGGCCTGCCCGATCAACGAGCTGTTTCAAAACCTGCAAAACGGCGCGTTTGACGGCGCCGTGACCGACTGGCACGGCATTGAATCCTTCCGGCTCTACGACAACTGCGCAAAATATTTCGCAGATGAGCAGGTGCAGTACAACACGTACTATTTCCTGATGAACCAGGCCAAGTACGACAGCCTCTCCGCCGAAAACAAGGCGGTCATTGACGCGTGCAGCGGCCAGGCGGCGCTGGAGCTGATGAAGGATGCGTGGGACGACATGAAGGCCACCACGACGAAGTCGATCGAGGAGGCGGGCGGCACAGTCTACAAGCTTTCCGACGCCGAGCATCAAAAGCTCGTCGACGCGGCCGACAAGGTCACAAAGCAGTGGATTGCCGAAAAAGGCGACGCTGGCCAGAAGCTTTACGACAAAATCATTGAGCTGACCAAGCAATAACCTGTATGGAACTATGCCTGGGCATACTATACGCGGCACGAGGAGGTAAACGCTTTGAAAAAGGCATTGAAAATTGTTGATTCAATCAACCTGAAGGTGTGCTACATCGCGATGGCGGCGCTCTTTGTCCTGATGTGTATGATCACGGTTGACACCATCATGCGCAAAACGCCCCTGGGCGGCATTCCGGACAGTCAGGACCTCACGGAGCTTTTCCTGATTCTCATCGTCTTTTGCGGCCTGGCATTTCTTGAGTCGGACAGAGGGCATATCCGTGTGGATATGTTCGTCAATATGTTTCCGAGGCTGCTCAAGAAAATCACGGAGGTCGTCATGTATTTGCTCTCCGCGGGAATCCTGATGCTGCTCTTCTACGCGATGCTCGGCAACATCGGCTCCACGTACAGCTCCGGCGCGGCGACGCAGATCCTGCGCATCCCGCACTGGCCGTTTGTGGCCGTCGTCACGGTGGCGCTCTTCCTGTACGCATTCACGGTGCTGCTCCACGGCATCGAGCTCATCACGCAGAAGGACGACGAGAAGAAAACAGAGAAGCCGGCAGTTTGACCGTCCGGCCGGCTGGACGATATGAGCCCTTCTGAAAGAAAACGCACAAACAAGAACAGACTGAGATATCGTCAGTCTGTTCTTGTCGTTATGGCCATTCGGGGCTTTTCACCGACTCGCGCCCTGGTAGATGAGCAATTCGAGAAATGAGGACAGCAGAGCGCCTTTCGTTATCAGCTCAAAATGCGGGCCCGTCTCGCCCCGGCCGATTCTGAGCACCTGCAAAACCGCCATCTTACAATGCTTCTCCGGCTGCAGCTTTACGGCGTACTCCACGCCGTTGACTGTCATATCCACGGTGCAGCTTGCATCCAAGGGCCCGGCATGGGCTGTCTTCGTCAGAGAGTGCTGCAGGCACTCATACTGATCTTGTTTTAACTGCCGTATAATCATGACACGCTTCCTTTCGTTGACGTTATCCGACATTGCTTGAAAGGTTTTACAGCGCATGCTATAATATTTACGCTGCATTTGCCTTAGGGCATCTGTCGGTGGGGAAGTGGCGTAAGCTTTGTGGGTGAGCGCCGCTTCCTTTATTTTTTGAGGCTTTTGTGAACAAGATCAATTCCTTGGCGAACCACATCTGATTTTGTAACGTTCAGTGTTTCAGCGGATTCATTGAGCTTTTTGATAGTCTCGTCATCAAGACGAGCACGGAACATGGTTGTCTTGGGATTGTCTGTTGGTCTCCCATAGACAATATGTTATCAAGGTGGTGCTACATGGAATATTTGACAGTCAAAGAAGCTGGGGAAAATGGGGTATTACTGCCCGTATGGTGAATTATTATTGTTCTGACGGACGCATCCCCTGAGCGGTCAAAAAGGGAAACTTGTGGCTTGTTCCGGCCAAAGCGGTAAAGCCTATTAATGGACGTACAAAGGAGGCAAAAAGTGAGTAAGATTTTATTACTGGAGGATGATTTAAGTCTGATTGACGGTCTTTCCTATTCGCTGAAAAAACAGGGCTATGAAACAGATATTGCCCGGACGGTGAAAGAAGCTGATACCCTTTGGAGTGGCGGCAAATATGACCTGTTGATTTTGGATGTTTCCTTGCCCGACGGTTCGGGATTTGATGTATGTAGAAAAGTACGTCAGGTGTCAAAAGTACCTATCATTTTTCTAACCGCGTCGGACGAGGAAGTGAGCATGATTATGGGGCTTGATATTGGCGGCGACGATTACATCACCAAGCCGTTCAAGCTCGGCGTACTCGTTTCAAGGATTAACGCGCTGCTCCGGCGCACAAAGGATTTTAGCGCGTCTGATGCAATCACTTCAAATGGGATTACGATATTTCTATTACAGGGGCAGGCGCACAAGGAAAATACCGCGCTTGATTTAACGGCGGCAGAATACAAAATGCTTTGCCTGTTCATGCAAAATCCCGGGATTATCCTAACCAAAGAAAAGATACTGGATAAGTTATGGGACACGGGCGGCAATTATGTTGATGATAATACGCTGGCGGTGTATATCCGCAGATTACGGACAAAGATTGAAGCCGCCCCCGGCAATCCGCAAATGCTGGTGACGGTCAGGGGCATGGGCTATAAGTGGAACGTCACAGGCGGAGGCGGTGGAGCATGAGCGTTTTTACAAACCGGGATATAAAAAGACTTTTCATAATGCTGTCTTGCGTGTTTGGCGCATTTATTATTTTATCGCAGTTGTATATCCTGCTGGCCGATGGTTCGCCCACTGTTGTGTTGTTTGTATTGTCGCTGCTTCTGGCCGCAGGTGTTTTTGGCAGCTGTTATCTGTACTTTCGCAGGCAGCAACAAATGCTTGATGATGCCATATCGCAAATTAACCTTTTCGTTTTGGGCGACACAAACGCCAGAATTGAAAGCGGCAGCGAGGGCAGTTTGTATAAGCTGTTCCATGAAGTCAATACACTGGCAACCACACTAAACGCCCATGCGGTACGGGAGCAGAATACAAAAGACTTTTTGAGAAATACCATATCTGATATTTCCCACCAGCTTAAAACGCCTCTTGCCGCGCTTGCAATATATAATTCTCTTTTGCAGGATGAATGTGAGGACAAAACGGCTGTATGTGGGTTCGCCCTGAAATCAGAAAAAGAAATTGAGCGAATAGAAACGCTTGTCCAAAATCTCTTAAAAATTACGAAGCTCGACGCTGGCTCTATCTTCATGGATAAGCATATTGAAAACATTTCCGACATGATGAACGACCTGAAAGCTCATTTTGAAATACGCGCCGAACAGGAAAACAAAGAAATTATTTTATTAGGCCGGGACGATGAAATGCTGCTTTGTGATAGGGACTGGCTGATTGAAGCGGTAAGCAACATAGTAAAAAATGCTCTCGACCACACAGACGCGAATAGTGATATTCATATTGAATGGAGTAGACTACCGTCCGTTACGCAAATCATCATAAAGGATAACGGCAGCGGCGTACACCCGGAAGATATACACCACATTTTCAAACGATTTTACCGCAGCCGCTTTTCAAAGGACACACAAGGTGTTGGTCTTGGTTTGCCGCTTGCTAAAGCCATTGTGGAAGCTCACGACGGCAGCATAGCGGTTGACAGTGTTCTGGGTAACGGAAGCACGTTTGTTTTGAGTTTTTTGAACCTTACTAAATTGTAAGCGGAAATTCATCTGAGAGTAAGGAGCCGATGATATGATAATGCCAAAACAATGGTCAAGTTGTTTTGGAAAGGTTGTGATATTTTGAACTTATTAGAAGTAAACGCATTAGGCAAAACTTACGGGAGTGGCGAAGCGGCGGTAAAAGCCTTAAAAGATGTTTCTTTTTCCGTTCCCAAAGGTCAATTTGTGGCTGTTGTCGGTGAGTCCGGCTCCGGCAAAAGTACGCTTTTGAATATGATAGGCGCATTGGATACGCCTACGTCCGGCAATGTTCTGATAGACGGCAACGATGTATTTCGCATGAAAGACGAAAAGCTAACCATTTTTCGGCGCAGGAATATTGGATTTATTTTTCAGGCGTTCAATCTTATTCCAGAGCTTAATGTGGAGCAAAACATAACATTTCCCGTATTGCTCGATTACAAAAAGCCGGATAAGGCGTACGTCGAAGAAATATTGACGGTACTTTCCTTACAGGACAGGCGGGGGCATTTACCACGGCAGCTATCCGGCGGGCAGCAGCAGCGCGTGGCGATAGGCCGCGCTCTGATTACCCGTCCCATGCTTATACTTGCAGACGAACCGACCGGCAACTTGGACAGCCAGAATAGCAGCGAGGTTATTTCGCTACTTAAAACAGCGTCCAAACGGTACAGCCAGACAATCATAATGATTACGCATAACCGCAGTATCGCGTCCACGGCTGACCGTGTATTGCAAGTGTCGGACGGTATACTCACCGATTTAGGGGGGTATAGCGAGTGAAAAGCTATCTTGGCCTTGTTTCGGAATACGCAAAGGTACACAAAAAGAAAAATCGCCTGACCGTAACTTGCATTGCCCTATCTGTTATGTTAGTGGCAGCAATTTTCGGTATGGCTGATATGAGCGTAAAAGCTCAAATTAACGAGCAAATCAGGAAAAACGGGAATTATCATGTTATGCTGAATGGAATATCAGAAAGCACCGCGCAGCAAGTCAGCAGCAGGAATGATATACAGGTATCGGGGTGGATTGCACAGACCGAAAGCGTGTCTATTCAAGGGAAAACTTTTATGATTATGGGCGGTGATAGGGATATTGCCGCACAGATGAACCTTACTGTAAACGAGGGGCAATTTCCCGCTTCCGCAAGCGAAGTTCTTATAGATAATCAGGCACAGACGCAATTTGGGCTTTCAGTCGGTGACACGATAGATATTGCTTGGAGCGACGGGCAAACATACCAATATGTCATTTCCGGCATATTCAGCGATTTTGCCAGCTTAAAAGGCACAGATACGCATGGTCTGTTTTTCGGGGTGGAAGGTATAAAGGGATTGCCCTCTGCCGAGTACAGCGAGTTTTATGTTTTGCAGTTCAAAAATGGCGTGAATATCCGCAATGCCATTTCTGATATAAAAATGGATTTCGCCTTGAACGATACACAGGTTATTGAAAACACCTTGTTACTCGGTGTAATGGGACAGAGCGACAACAGTTCTATGATGCAGATGTATCTAATGGCGGGTATTCTCTTTATCCTTGTTTTGATGGCTGGCACGTTTATGATTGCAAGCAGCTTTAATATGAGTGTGTTGGAACGGACACAATTTTTTGGTCTGCTCCGCTGTCTTGGTGCAACGAAAAAGCAGATAAAAAGATATATTCGGCTTGAGGGATTGCGCTATTGTCTTATCGGTATTCCCGTAGGGCTTTTAGCCGGGTGTGTTGTGATGTGGGCGGTGGCTCTGTTCTTAAAGTCTTTAGATTCCAGCGTGTTTCCTGATATGCCGCCATTTCAAATTAGCTGGCTTGGATTGCTTGCGGGTGGGATAGTCGGCTTTTTGACCGTTATGCTTGCTTCACGCTCACCCGCGAAAAAAGCGGCGAAAGTTTCCCCACAAGCCGCAGTAACCGGGAACATCAATGATACAAATAATCAAAAGATTAGCAAGGCTTCAAATACAGAATGGTTTCATGTTGATACAGCAATGGGAATTAGCCACGCCTTTTCAAACAAGAAAAATGTCGTGCTTATGACAGGCTCGTTTGCCACAAGCATTATCCTGTTCCTATGCTTTACAGTGCTGATTTCCTTTATAAATCATGCCTTAAAGCCGTTACGGCCTTACGCGCCGGATATTTCTATCATGGGTACGGATAATTCGGTTCTGATTGACCATTCACTTTTTGAGGAAGTTGAAACACTGCCCGGTATCAGAAATATTTATGGTCGTATGTTTAGCTATGATATTCCAGCAGAAAACGAACAGGCCAGCAGTACAGTAACGCTAATATCCTATGAAGAAAAACAATTTGAATGGTCGAAAGAGCAGTTAATAGACGGGAATATTGCAGACGCGGAAAATGGCAACGGCGTATTGGTCGTATATTCGGACGCGCTAAAATGGGGCGTTGGTGACAGGATAAGCCTATATTTGCCCGACGGTGTACGCGAAGTGACAATAGCCGGTATTCTTTCCAACTCCCCGTTTGATACAAAAGAGGGTATGCTAAACGTCATTTGCTCCGAGCAGACGTTTACGTCTCTGACGGGCATATCGGACTATACCATCATTGACATACAGGTTGACGAAGATATTTCGGAACAGGTGCGAAGTCTGATAACACCACAAATGCGGTTGCTTGACAAGCAGCAGGACAACCGCGATATACGCACGGCGTACAACTCCATGTCGGTATTCGTTTACGGCTTTCTTGTTGTAATCGCTTTAGTCGCTTTAATCAATATTATCAACACGGTAAACGCGAGTGTTTCCAGTCGCATGAGCAATTATGGCGTTATGCGGGCGGTGGGTATGTCCGGCAAGCAGCTTAAAAGAATGGTTACAGCCGAAGCCGCCGCCTATGCAATAAGCGGTAGTATTGTTGGTTGCTTGCTTGGAATAGTTTTGCATAGACTGTTGTTCCAACTTATTATCGCTTCCCTTTGGGGTGAAACATGGCAACCGCCATTTTCAGTATTGGCTATTACCGTTTTCGCGGCAATTCTCACTACGTTTGTCGCGGTTATCTCACCGACAAAGAAAATTGAGGAAATGAGCATTGTAAACGTGGTAAACGCAGGGTGAGTAATCATTCACATTTTCGGCTCGTTCTCAATGCAGGTCACATCTGGACATTTTGTCCAGATGTGACCTAAATGATAAAAATGGTGAACATGAAATCCGACTTTGAAAGGAGGGCGGATATATATATATTCCTGTGGGAGCGCCGCGCCGATGATTGCTGTCTTATTGAATTGTCCAGTAACAGGCCGAAACAGAACAGGCGCGGCGTTTCTCGCCATTAAAATTATCATAGTAGTAGAGTGGAGCTTCCTTATCGTTTATAATGAGACACGATAGTCGAGATAACCCCAAGCTGTTGTAGGCTGTTTGAGGGTATGCCAGCAATTTACTACATAAAAAATAATATAACTCTATCACATTACACTTTGCTGGTTATCTCGACTATCAACATAATAATCCGTACTCAAATACGATTGGAGGTAATTGTTCTGCTAACGTCTGAGCAAATTAAAGAGCTTTATGAGGTCGATATTACCACTGTGGATAAATACGCTTTGCCTGATGTCAGTCAGCATCAGTTTGACTACAGCTTGTCTCAGCAGGAACGGATGGAGGAAATGATCAGAGTAACGGGCGGAAACCCATTTTGTTATAGGTATGGAGATATGCTGATAAAGCTTGAGTTCGATGATACTAAACCGCCTTTGCAGGAAGTGTTTACTAATTTTCTAATACGAATGAAAAGTGGATTATAGCATCCTGCAACTTCTGGACAAGCAGTCCAGAACTCAGGGCAAGATCAAAGGCCAGCACTTTTGCAGTGCTGGCCTTTGGCGTTCCCCTGCGGACATGCGGGAACCTACAAGGATCAAACCGCCGCCCTGCTGGTGCGTATCTCCCGTGACGATGGCGAAGAGGGGGACAGCAACAGCATCCAGACTCAAAAGAAGCTGCTTACTAAAGTTGCCAAAGAAAAAGGATATACCGAGCTATTGGTATTTTCCGATGACGGCGTAACGGGCACAACCATGAAGCGCCCTGGCTTTCAGGCCATGATACAGGAAATTGAGCGGGCAACATCGGGGCCGTGTTCGTCAAGGATTTATCCCGCTTGGGACGCAATTACCGGGAAGCCGGCTATTACATGGAAGAATTTTTCCCGGATCACGATGTACGCCTTGTTGCCGTTTCCGATGGCGTTGACACCGCCGAGGGCGAGGACGAATTAGCCCCGTTCCGAAACATCATGAACGAGTGGTACGCCAAGGACATTTCAAAAAAGCGTCGGATCAGCAACAAGGTTAAAGGCGGCTCCGGGGAGCCGCTGTCCATGCCGCCTTATGGCTACATGAAAGACCCGGACGATCCCAAACGTTGGATTGTGGACGAGGATGCCGCTACCACAGTGCGCCGGATATTCCAAATGACGCTGGAGGGACAGGGTATTGGTCAAATCGCTACAATACTTGATAAGGACGGCATACTCACGCCGATGAATTATTGGCAAAGCAAGGGGCTAAACCGGGGCGGGAAAAAGAACAGGGAAAAACCCACCCATTGGAAAAACTCTACTATTTACAAAATCCTCACCTTACAAGAATACTGTGGCGATGTGATCAACTTCAAAACTTACTCGAAATCCTACAAAAACAAGCGACGCTATGTCAACGAGGACGAAAACCGGGCCATATTTTGGGGCGTACACCAAGCCATTATTGATCGGGGCTCATGGGAAAAGGTTCAACAGATGTGCGGCACTCGTAAAACCAAGCCCAAAAAAGCGTCGGAGCGCAGCATCTTCTCCGGGATGCTCAAATGCGCTGACTGCGGCGGCAATCTCGGTTTCCATTTCAATCAGGGCAACCACGACATCAAGTATTTCAACTGCCAGAATTACAACAACAAGCGCGGTTACTGTAACGCTACCCACTATATCCGCTTGGACTTTCTGGAACAGGTTGTCGTGCAGGAGATAAACCGCCTGACCGAGTTTGCCAGCCGCTATGAGGATGACTTCATGCGGGCCATGATCGGCCATTCCATGCAGGCGGCTGAAACTGACCGGGCGCATAAAAAGCGGGAGCTTGATAAGCTGACGGCGCGGGACAAAGAACTTGATACCCTGTTTAACGGATTTATGAGGATAATCTGGCCGGGAAACTCAGCGATGAACGGTTTGCTAAAATGTCAAAAAACTATGAGCAGGAACAGGGCGAAATCGGCAAGCGGATCAAGGTGCTGCGCTCAGAGCTCAAAAAGGAAAGCAGCCAGCTTTACACCGCCGATATGTTTTTAGAAATTGTCCGGCGTTATACCAACGCCACGGAATTGACGCAGCACATGGTAACGGAGCTCATAGACCATATTGACGTTTATCACGCCGAGCGCGTCGACGGCGAGATCACGCAGCAGGTTGTGCCGCATTATCATTGTATCGGGGCTTTTGAAGTGCCTGATTGGAAAGACATACCGGAGATTGATATTCTCATAGAAACGCGAAAAGGTGTAGCGTTAAGCTACACCAATGAGAAAATCGCCGTGTAAAAAACGAAGTGGAATTATGAAATCTTCAGATCCCATAATTCCACTCGGTATGGTGCGAGAGACGGGACTTGAACCCGTACGCCAAAGACACACGCCCCTCAAACGTGCCTGTCTACCAGTTCCAGCACTCTCGCGGATAGTGCAAGAGTTATTATAGTCAGACGGGCGTATTTTGTCAACAAGTTATTTGCGGAAATTAACAGAATTATTTGGTGAGCCCGAGAAGCACCTTGGAAGCCGCGTCGGCGAAGTAGCGGACGGACGTCAGGGATTCCTGGAGCGTGTTGCCGGTGCAGCCGATCTCAACGATCATGGAGCCGAGGGTGGCCTGCTGGTTGTAGCGGAACTGGGAGAGCTCGATGGGCTTGGCGAGGGTGGGATAGAGCGTGTTCATCTCCTGCTGGATGTGCAGTGCCAGCTTGAAGTTTTCCTTCCAGTTGGGGTGCTTCAGCCCGGAGGCGTCGGTGCCGATCACCATGAGCACCTGGGAGCACTTGGTGTCGCCGATCGACGCGACTGTCCTGTAGACCGATCCGTCCGCGGCCTCGATGGCGTCCCGGTGCATGTCGATGACCATCTTGATGCTCGGGTATTTTTTCAGATAGGACTGGATGGCGTCGTAAGACCTGTTGTACGCGCCCTCATAGCTGGGGTAGTCGTAGACGCCCGTGTCGTGGATGACCTTGATCCCCGCTTTTTCAAAGGCCTCGGCCAGCTCGGCGCCGACGCGGATGATGCTCTGGCTCTTGTCCTGCGTCCGGAACGGGTCGGACTCCTCATACTGGTCCTGGCCGCTGCGCATATAGGCCTCGCTGCTGTGGGTGTGAATGATCAGCACGGACGGGTCCTTGGAGGAGAGCGTGAGCTTAAGCGGCTGCTTTAACAGGGCGGCCGTATCGACGGAGTACCCCGCCTTGTTGTTTAAGGCGATGACGTCGGCGCTCGTTTCCTTGGCCGGCTGCGTGATGACGTTCGGCGTACTGGACGGTGACGCGCTGGGCGGGTTCTGCGTGGCGGCGCCCGAAGGGGTCGCCTGGCCGCCGTCGGCCCCCGTGCCGGACGGCGACGCGTCGGGAGAGGCATCCGGCGTCGTCGGAGACACGTCCTCCGGGACGTCGGCTTCCCTCGCGTCGTCGCCGAAAATCGACGGGTCCAGGACGACTGACGTCAGGGCGACGCTGTTGTCGGCCTTGCCGGCGGAGCCCAGCTCAAAATCCAGGATGGCTTCGACGATATTCTTGTTAGAGGCAAGGTCCGCCATATAATCTTTCGGGGCGGAGCCCGCGCCGAGAGCGGAAATGACCCGCACAACGACGCACAAAACGAAAATGAGCAAAATGCCCTTGAGTGCCAGGGGCATCTGCATTAAAGGACCCCGTGTCCTGTATCTGCCGGTTTTATGCAAAACCGATTCACCTCCGTAATGCGGGAAAGACAGGTTCTGGGAGCCTGTGTTCTCATTTATATGAGGGCTTGTGCCGCATTATGTCTGGTTGATATCTCCGGGGCGGTGTGTTACAATATTAATAAATACAGACGCGCTATATCAGGGAAATTGAAGGTAAGCACCGATGAAAAAAACATATTACACCAAAGGGACCTGCGCCAGTCAGATCGATATCGACATTGAGGACGGCATCATCCGCTCGGCGGAATTCCACGGGGGCTGCGACGGCAACCTGCAGGGCATTTCGCACCTGGTCGTGGGCATGGACGCCGCCCGGGCCAAGGAATTGCTCAGCGGCATCCGCTGCGGGAGAAAGAGCACCTCGTGCCCCGACCAGCTGGCCAAAGCCATCGAGATGGCGCTGGGACAGTAAATTTAAGCGCGGCAAAGGCAGAAATAGAAAGATATTTGTCGAAACTCGAAGGTCATGCTTTTTTGCATGACCTTATTATTTTGACTTTTTTTTCCCCATGGCCCGACTATAATGGCTTCATCAGGAGGGGGGACATGATCATGCAGGTGGTATATGTAGATTCTCTGTTTCTCATCAATATCGTCATCAACTACATACTCCTGCTCGTGACAGCCAAGATATGTGCGGTGAAAACGCCGCGCCTGCGGCTCCTGGGCGGCGCGGCGCTGGGCGCTTTCTATGCCGTTGCGGCCGTCCTGCCGCTGACGGTGTTTTTAACCAGTCTCCTCGTCAAGGTTGCCGTCGGGATCGTGATGGTCCTGTGCGCTTTCGGCGGACAGGCGAGAATCATCCGGCTCACTCTCGTTTTTTTCGCGGTGTCGGCGGCCTTTGGGGGCGCGGTGATGGCGGTGTCGCTCCTGGGCGGCGGGAATATCAATGAGGTACACCTGTCGGTGAGCCTGAAGCTGCTGATTCTGGCCTTTGGCGGCGGCTACATTGTCCTGACGCTGGTGTTCAGGCGGGCGGCCAAGCACCGCGGCGGCGGGATCGTGACGCTGGAGCTGCGGCACGGCGGCCGGAAGGTCAGCATGCGGGCCCTCCGCGATACGGGGAACTCCCTGACCGATCCGATGACGGGCAGACCGGTCATCGTCGCCGGCGTCGGCGATTTAAAGCCGCTCTTTGCGCCCGATATCCTCAAGACAGTGACGGAGCTTCGCAAAAAGGACGTTGTGCATGTCCTGGAGGAGCTCTCCGTATCTGATAAAGGCATGCGCTTTCAGCTCGTTCCATACAGCGCCGTCGGCGTGACCGGCGGGATGCTGCTGGCCTTCCGGCCGGACGAGATCGTGGTTGACGGCAGGAACAAAACAGGCATGCTTCTGGCGCTGTCTCCGAACAGCGTCTCCGAAAATGGTGCATATTCGGCGCTGCTGGGCGCTTAAGGTGGGGGAATACGATGAATAAAATGCTGAAAATCAAAATCGCCGTGACGTTGAGATTGTACCGCCTGTTCGAAAGGCTCGGCATCGCGCTGCCGCCCGGCGTCTTTTACATCGGCGGGAGCGAGACGCTGCCGCCGCCGATGACGCGCGAGGAGGAGGCGCACTTTATCTCGATGCTGTCCGACGACTCGTATGAGGCCAAGCAGGCGCTCATCGAGCGCAACCTCCGGCTGGTGGTCTACATCGCCCGCCGCTTTGAGAACACGGGCATCAACATCGAGGACCTCATTTCCATCGGCACCATCGGCCTCATCAAGGCCATCAATACATACGACGCGGAGAAAAACATCAAGCTCGCCACGTACGCCTCGCGCTGCATCGAAAACGAGATTCTCATGTTCCTCCGCAAGACCTCCAACAGGAAGGCGGAGGTGTCCTTTGACGAGCCTCTGAACACCGATTGGGACGGCAACGAGCTCCTTTTGTCGGATATCCTCGGCACCGACTCGGATATGGTCATGCGCCCCATGGAGGACGACGTGGACAAAAAGCTCCTGCTGGACGCCATCGAGAAGCTCTCAGAGCGGGAGAAGGAGATCATCGTCATGCGCTTCGGCCTGGGCGGCATCGAGGAGCGCACCCAAAAGGAGGTCGCCGACCTGATGGGCATCTCCCAGTCCTACATCAGCCGCCTGGAAAAGCGGATTATACTGAGGCTCCGCCGGGAGATCACGCGCCACATATAACGCGCGCCGGCTTTTATCCAAACAAAAAATCCCGCCATTTTCGGCGGGATTTTACAATAAAGCTTTATTAATCCGCGGCGCCTCTGGTGATGGCGTTTCTGTTCATGGCGCCGCCGACGATATAGAGGATCGGCAGCACAAAGCCGATGAGACTCGTCAGCTGGAAAGCGCCGCTGGCGGCGCTGAGGATCAAAGGGACGAGAGAAATGATGCTCATGACGACGCCGACCGTGATGAAATAGCTGGCCTTGTGCGGGTCGCCGCATTTATTGAAGCCGACGATGCCGAGCACCAGCTCGAGCACGGAGACGATCAAAATCAGGATCGTCGCCACCAGAAGGACGCCGCCGATGGCGGTCCCGGCGACGCCGCCCACAGACGTCAGCGCGGCGGAGCCCGCCACGCCGAGAAGCGACACGATGGCCGCAATCGCGCCAAAAATAATAAATAGTACGCTGACTGTTTTAAGAAGACCTTTTCCAGGTGCGTTCATATAAGAAACCCCTTTCACGGTTTATAATTTTGAGTGTGCTTTTAGTTTTGTTTTTTTTCGAAATAACATACCATTAAAAATAAAGCAATCCCGCTGCCACATTTTTCTTTTCAAACAGGAAGCAGCCCGGTCGGATCGGCCGGGCTGCTTCTTGTTAAATTTAAGGCTTTGTGGTATGCCGCGCCTGTTATTTGAGCCGCGAATAATCGAACAGGTCCGCGAATTTCTCCAGATCCGCTTTGGCGATGGGGTCCATTGCGAAGGCGGCGTCTTCCATGGTGCCGCCCAGGACGTTGATGACGACGAAGGATTCCGGCAGGTCGAGGATGACGAGAGCCTTGTTTTCGCCGAGCGCCAGGGAGACGGTGGCGCCGCTCTGCGTCGCGTACTGCCACTCCTGATACTTGGATGCGTCGCCAACATTTAAGTATACATCGGAGAAGGTGCCCTTTACGTAATTTCCAAACTGGTATTGAACTATTTTGCCGGTGGTGAGCACGGCCTCCCCGTCGTACTGGAAGGCGCCGTCCTCGTACACATACCCGCTGAGAATCTTGTTGACGCCGGTGCCGTTATTGTCTTTGAGGAGGCCGGCGGCGCCGGCGTTCGTGAGCAGCTGCTCCGGCGTGTCGAAAACGGTCATCTCTGTGTGGAGCTTCAGCCCGTATTTGGCGATGATTTCCTCCAGCTTGTCGGCCATGTCCTTGGAATAGACCAGATATAACGGATATTTTTCAGTATATTCGTTGGCGCTGTTGCCGACCTGATTGAGGACGGCATGGTCGGTGTCGTAACCGGTCAGAAACGCGCTCCACTCCTGGGTGGCCTTGTATTCCTTGCTGCCGGGGTAGCCCTGCAGCGCGATAAGGTCCTGCGGCAACGGAGAGGTACCGTCGTCCGGCGATGCCGGCCCCGCATAGGGATTTGAGATGCTGCCGCCGGTGTCATTGTTCTTCATGACCAGGTCATTGAGCCCGAACAGGTGCGTGGCCAGCGCGGTGATACCCAGCGCCGCGATGAGCGCCGCCGCCGCGGCGAGAGCCACAATTTTTTTGACGCTTTTTTGTTTCATCGGATGTCCTCCTGAGTAAGCAGTGTTCCCGAGCGCGATGTTTATGGGAAACTGATCCGGCATCACGGCGTCTTCCTCCGTGCCGCCCCGCAGGCGGTACAGCGCCGCGGCGAATTCATCCGCGCCGTCAACGTCCCCGGATAAAACGGCCGAATCCAACGCCCGCACCAGTTCCGCAATATTGAAGTCGGTTCTGTTTTCCATAGTTAACCTCGGCTTTCCCTGTAAAGCGCCTTACACTGATATATATCCGAATCGGTCCGATGTAACTTACTTTTCATCAAGCTTCAGCTCCTTGACGGCGTCATGGATGTCCCGCCGGAGCCGGACCAGCCGCATGCGCATGGCCGGCTCGCTGGTGCCCAGCTCCTGTGATATATCCCTGATCGGCAGGCGCTCGACGTACCGTTTTTCATAAAGCTCCCGCTGGCCGGAATCAAGGCCGTGCAGCACCTGACCGGCATACGCCGTTTCGTCGATCTGCTTGTCGTATGTTCGCAGAAGCTGGTCGCTCAGGTCTCCGTCGCCGTCGGGCGTGTTCTCGTCCAGCGGCTCCGCCGCCATCCGCCGCCGCTGCTTTAAATATGTAAACGTCATGTTCCGGGCCGTCTTGTACAGATAGGCGGGCGGGTTTTCATGCTGTAGAAAAGCCTCGCCCTTTTCGATAGCAGCCGTGAAGACGTCCTGAATCAGGTCCTCAGCAGACTCTTTGCTCCCGGTCATGGCAAAAATATAGCGATAAATCCTGGCGTAATTTTCTCTGCAGAGTTCCTCGAATTCTCTCATTCAGTACACCTCACATCTATTTATACGCCTTTCCGCAAAATGTAACAAATCATATTACTGGAAATCCGCCCCACGTTATCCCAAATCTTTTATTTTAAGCAGAATTCCGCCTTTTATACGCCGGAAGCACATTATTTCTCAGACGCCCGATAACCGTATTAAAAACCCTTTCCGCGGAAATACTGACTTCGCAGCAGTCAATTTCCATTAACGGGGAGGGGATCATCGTTGGCGGGTAAGGTCGAAATTTGCGGTGTCAATACGGCCAGACTCAAGGTCCTGAAAAATGACGAGACGACCGAACTGTTGATCAAGAGCAAAGCCGGCGACAAAAAGGCCAGAGAAGAGCTCATCGCGGGAAATTTGAGACTCGTTTTGTCCGTCATCCAGAAATTTGTCAACCGGGGCGAAAATGTCGACGACCTGTTTCAGGTGGGCTGCATCGGCCTCATGAAAGCCATCGACAATTTCGATACGGGGCTCAACGTCCGGTTTTCCACCTACGGCGTCCCAATGATCATCGGCGAGATCAGAAGATATCTGCGTGACAACAGCGCCATCCGCGTCTCCCGCAGTATGCGCGACACGGCGTACCGTGCGCTGCAGATGAAGGAAAAGCTGATGAACGACACGCAGCGCGAGCCCACTGTGGACGAGCTTGCCACGGCCCTGGGGCTCAAAAGGGAAGAGGTCGTTTTCGCCATGGATTCCATCACGGACCCCGTCTCGCTCTACGAGCCTTTATATACCGACGGCGGCGAGAGCATCTGCGTCATGGATCAGGTCAGCGACACGAAAAATACCGACGAGAACTGGCTCGAGCAGATCGCGTTAAACGACGCCATCGAGCGCCTCGGCGACCGCGAAAAGCACATCCTGGCCCTCCGCTTTTTCTATGGCAAGACCCAAATGGAGGTCGCCGCCGAAGTCGGCATCAGCCAGGCCCAGGTCTCGCGCCTTGAGAAAAACGCGATCAATCAGATCAAGAAGAATCTGTGAATACGGGCGACCCAGTGTCGCCCGTACATATATGTAGGGCGGGGGCTTGCTCCCCCCGTTTTTGCCGGCGCGGCGAATGTCCCGGGGTTCACGCCGAAAAGCCAGAAAAAACCGCCCTCCGGCGATTTTTTTATGCCGAAAGAGCGGTTTATAACGCAAAGCTTCTACTTTTTAAACGCTTCCAGAGTCGATTTTGATATCTCCTCGGCCCGGGCAACGCCGTTTTTCAGCGCCGTATCAAGAGGGGCGCCCGCTTTCAGGCTGTTGATGACGGCCTCCGTGATGCCGCCCTTTGTGGCCATGCGCTTGATATAGACCTCTTTTTCCTCGCCGGTCAGGGACTGGGGGAGAACGCCGAGGGACCACTCGTAGAGGGTCGCCATCATGGGATAATCGCCGGAGAGGCGCTTGATGGCCTCCGCGCTTTTTGCCGGGTCATCGAGCTGCAAAAGCGCCGGCGGGATGCAGACGCCCGCCGTAAAGACGTTGAGCTCGTCCTCGCCCGACAGCTGCAGCTGCCTGACGCGGATGACTTTCAAAAATTGCTCCACAAACGCGTTTCCCGGGTAAACAACCGCGACGCCGTGGCCGGACAATATGGCGTCGGGGCCGCTGATCATCATCCGAAGGGCATTTTTGCCGACGACCTCCCGGAGCAGCTCCAGCGGGATGCCGGCCATCAGGGAAACGACGGTCGTTTTGGCCGGGATGCCGATGTCCTTGAGCGTTGCAAAGTCCTGCGGCTTGATCGTGATGAAGATGACATCGGCCTGGCTGAGCAGCCGCTCGTTCGGGACGGCGCAGTCAAGCAGCCCCTTTTCGGCCAGCCTGCCGCGCGTCTCCGCGCTGCCCCGGTAGGAAAGCAGCAGCCTGTCCTTTGGGATGCCGTTATTAAGGCAGGCCTGGGCCAGGGCCTGGCCCAGATGGCCGCAGCCGATGATACCGATTTTATAAGCTTGTTCCATATTCATGTGCCTCCTGAAACGCGCGGCCGGGAACAAATGTCCCGGCCGAATCGTCATACTTTAGTATTATTGGTGATCGGCCTTGTACATATGCTCGATAAGGTCCAGGACCTTTTCGGAATAGCCCCACTCGTTGTCGTACCAGGCCATGACCTTCACAAACGTCTCGGTGAGCTGGATGCCCGCCTTGGCGTCGAAGATGCAGGTGTGGGAATTGCCGATGAAATCGCTGGAGACCACGTCCTCTTCCGTATAGTCGAGGATGCCCTTGTACTCGTTTTGGGCCGCGCGCTTCATCACGGCGCAGATATCCTCGTATTTGGTGGGCTTTACCAGATTGACGGTCAGGTCCACCACGGAGACGTCGAGGGTCGGAACGCGCAGGGACATTCCGGTCAGGCGGCCCACCAGCTCCGGTATGACCTTTGTCACGGCGATGGCGGCGCCTGTGGAGGATGGGATGATGTTGTAGGAAGCCGCCCTGCCGCCGCGCCAGTCCTTCGTGGATTTGCCGTCGACGGTCTGCTGAGAGGCGGTGGCCGAGTGGACCGTCGTCATCAGGCCGGAGGCGATGCCGTAGTTGTCGTTGAGGATTTTGGCCACCGGCGCCAGGCAGTTTGTCGTGCAGGAAGCGTTGGAGACGATTTTCATGGACGGGTCGTATTTATCGGTGTTGACGCCCATGACGAACATTGGGATGTCATGGGACGGCGACGTCACCACGACCTTCTGCGCGCCGGCCTTCAGGTGGACGGACGCCTTATCCAGTGTGGTGAACGCCCCGGTAGAATCGATCAGGTATTCCACGCCGGCGCCGGACCAGGGGATCTTGGCCGGGTCCCTGTCCGAAAACGTGGGGATTTTCTTCCCGTCGATGACGATGCTGTCGGCCGTGTATGTAATGTCGTGGTCAAGTCTGCCGTGAATGGTGTCATATTTCATCATGTAGGCCATGTAATCCGGCGTCACTGTGGCATTGATGCCGACGACCTCGATATCCTTGCGGTTCAGACTGGCTCTCAGCACAAGTCTGCCGATTCTTCCAAATCCGGTGATACCGACTTTGATGCTCATGTATTACCTCCGTGAACGAAGAATTGGGTCGGGTACTTTCGCAAGCTGATTATACCAATTATTAAAGAGAAATCAAAGGGATTTTCGTTGCTTTTCGCGTTTTTAATGAAAGGCAACAAAAATAGTTGTGAAACGGAGATTTTTTTGTTATTATAAAACCTAATGCATATTTGGGACGTATCAGACGTCTGAAGTCACTTTTTTCTAATTTTTAGCTCGTATTTTTCCCCGGCTGTCTCCACATTGATAAATTGAGAGAGAAGCGGGGTGAAGTGACTTGACTGAAGAGCTTTCCGATCTGTATGGAAATTGCAGGGAAGCGGCGAATATTCTGACGGACTCCGGCGCCGGGCTGAAAAATATGCTGTCGGTGCTGAAAATGGCGTCGGACCTGCTCCTGCCCTATATAGAAAACGCGGGAGACCCCCGGCTTGACATGTATGCCGCGATGCTTCGCCACAGCTATTACGGCCTGCTGCGGCTGACGAACAATATCGGTGAGATGGGGGACGTTCTGAACGGCGGTATGGCGCTGGCGCGCACGTCCTTCGATATCGTGGCGGCCGTCAGGGACCTGGCCGGGACCGTGGATCATCTTGTGCGCGGCAGCGGCGCGCGGGTCCTGTTTGAGTCCCGCGAAAAGCGCTGCGTTATCTGTGCCGACCGGCGCCGGCTGGATATGCTGCTGCTGAACCTTCTGTCGAACAGCCTCCAAAACGCGCCGGGCGGCCTGGTGAGAGTATCCGTCGTCTCCTGTGCCGACAGAGTCGTCCTCTGCGTCAGCGACAACGGGCCGGGCATCCGCGGCGACGCTTTGCCGTCGGCATGGAGCAGCTATGGCGCGCCGAGAGCGCTCGCGGCGCGGGCGGGCGGCGCCGGGATGGGACTGGCGCTCGTCCAGCATATCGCCCGCCGGCACGGCGGCAGCGCCGTACTGGAGAGCAGCCCCGGCAAGGGCACAACGGTCACCGTATCGCTGCCGGCGGGGCAGCCCGCGGCCAGGAAGATGCCGGCGGACGGCGCCAATGATGACGGCGGCATGCAGCAGCTCCTGGCGGAGCTCTCGGGCGTCATCGGTTACGAAAAATACACACAATTATATTTAGATTGAAGCGGCAGTATTCCGAAACGACAAAAAAACAGAAAAACCCCCCGTCGGGGGCACATCTGGGCGGGAAAGATATTATGGAAAAGACACTCGGCGTTTATATTCATATACCATTTTGCGCGGGCAAATGCGCCTATTGCGATTTTTATTCACTGGCGGGCCATGAAAAGCTCATGCCGTCCTATCAGCATGCCGTGTTGCACCATATCAAGGAGTACGCGCCGCAGCTGGACGGCTACCTGACGGACACAGTCTATTTCGGCGGCGGGACGCCGAGCTATTACGGCGCCGACCGGCTGATCAGCATCTTCAACGCCCTGAAGAAATACGGCCACGTGCTTCTGGACGCCGAGGTGACGGCGGAGGTCAACCCCGACAGCATTACCAAAGCGGACCTCGTCAGGATGCGCCGGGCCGGCTTCAACCGCATTTCCGTCGGCGTCCAGTCCGCCAACGACGCGCTTTTGAAAAGCCTCGGGCGGCGCCACAACTTCGCCGCGGCCGAGGAGGCCGTAAAAAATGCCAGAGACGCCGGCTTCAGCAATGTCAGCATCGACCTGATCTTCGGCCTGCCCTCCCAGTCGAGGGACGAGTGGGCCGACACGCTGAACAGGGCGGCCGCGCTCAAGCCGGAGCATATCTCCTGTTACGGACTGAAAATCGAGGAGGGCTCCCAGCTCTACATATATAAGGATTCTCCGTTCATGCCGGATGACGACGCGCAGGCGGATATGTATCTCTACGCCGTCGAGACGCTGAGCCGGTTCGGCTTCAAGCAGTACGAAATATCCAATTTCGCGCGGCGCGGTTATGAATCCAGGCATAATATGAAATATTGGTTCGGCGACGAATATCTGGGGTTCGGCGCCGCGGCCCACTCCTATATCGGCGGCGTCCGCTATAATTACATCGCCGACCTGGAAAAATATAGCGAGAACGTCCTGTCGGGGCAGAATATCCTCGACCTGAGAGAAGAAATATCCGACTTTGAGCGGGCCAGCGAATACCTGATGCTCCGCCTGAGGACGACGAGAGGAATTTCGGAGAAAGAGTATGTGGACATTTACCCGTGCAGTATGGATAAAACCATCAATCTCCTGCGTTTTTATGAGTCCCACGGCTGGGCGGTATTTTCCGACGACCGGTGGAGCTTCACCCCGCAGGGCTTTCTGCTCTCCAACAGATTGATCGGCGAGATCCTGGAAACGCAGACGAAGCAGAGGACCGAAATGACAAAGCCCTGGGAAAAGCCGGAGGAGGCCGTGCAGAGGTCGCAGATGACGCTCTTTGACAGAAAGCCGCAGGAGGTTCAGATGTTCCGCGGCATATAGGGAAGCGCGGACATGTTAAACATTTCTAAAAAAGTTACAGCCATTGTAGCAAAATGTAATAAAATTCATTTGAATTTTATTCGTGCACTTAATAAAATGAATTCAAAGAACAGCGCCTAAAAGGATGGGATTCATATCAAAAGGGAAAGAAGCCAGACGGATGGGGGGGCGGGGCCAATGAAAAGACCGGGTGTTATCGCGGGGATCATCGCGGGAGCGGTCGTCGTCGTCCTCGTCGCCGGGGTCGCTATCGCCGGCTTATATATCAATAAAATGGACACCGTCTATCCGAACATTACCGTGGGTGGCGTCAATCTGTCGGGAATGACGCTGGACGAGGCCGAAAAGGCGCTCACGGACGCCGGATACGAGGAGAAAGCGGCAAACGTCGCCGTGACGGTCGTCTATCCGGACGGCGAAGAGCTGACGATCACCGGCAAGGAGTCCGGCGTCCGGCTGCCGGCCGACCGGGCGGCAAAGCTCGCCTATGATTACGGAAAGGACGGGTCCTTCCTCGGAAAGGAAATGAAATATATCGGGGGTCTTTTCGGCGCCCGCGAGTTGGACCGCAGCGGCGTTGAGACCATCGACGAAGCGTACGTGCGGGGTATCGTCAGCGACTATACGCAGAAATTCAACGAAAAGCTCTCCCAGGGCGCCTATACGCTCACAAACAGCAGCATCGATATCGTCAAGGGCAGCGGCGGCGCAGTGGCCGACGCCGGCGCGGTTTATGACCTCGTCGTGGACTCTTTGAGCAAATCCGTCGAGCAGAACAGCCCGGTGACCGCCGAATATTCCATCGGCACCGACGGCGGCGATGATATCGATCTCCAGAGCATTTACGACAGCGTTCACACCGAGCCCGTGGACGCCGTGTACGACAAGACCACGCATCAGGCCACGCAGAGCCAGGTCGGCGTCAGCTTTGACGTTGACGCGGCGCAGAAGCAGCTGGGCGCGGCGAAGACCGGCGCCACCGTTTCCGTACCGCTCATACGCACCGACCCGCAGGTCTCCACGGAACAGCTCCAGAGCCTTTTGTTCCGGGACGTCCTCTCCGAAAAAGCGACACATGTCGCCGGCACCAGCAACCGCATCAACAACGTGGTGCTCTCCGCCAAGGCCGTCAACGGTACGATCCTGAATCCCGGCGACACGTTTTCCTATAACGATACGCTGGGAGAGCGTACGGCTGCGAAAGGCTACAAGGAGGCAGGCGCCTATGCCGGCGGCGAGGTCATCCAGGAAATCGGCGGCGGCATCTGCCAGACGTCCTCGACGCTGTATTACTGCGTCCTCTATGCCAATCTCCAGGTCGTGGAGCGCTCCAATCACATGTTCATCGTCACATATCTGCCCCTGGGGGACGACGCGACGGTGAACTGGGGCACCATCGATTTCAAATTCAAAAACAACACGAACTATCCCATCAAGATAGAATCGACTTATAAAGACGGCAATCTTACGGTCCGTCTGTACGGCACCAAAACGGACACAAATCGCGTCGAGATCAAATACGACGTCATCAGCACCACCGATTTCAAGACGGTGCAGAAGGAAGACGCCTCCGTGGCGCCCGGCAAGACGAAGGTGCAGGTGTCGGGGTGCAAGGGCTATGTTGTCAAATCGTATAAATACATCTACGACGCGGCAGGCAACCTGCTCAGCAAGACGGCGATCTCACCGAGCAACTATAAACCGGAAAACAGGGTGGTGCTGGTCCCCGTCGGCGCGCTGACGGGGACGTCGCCATCACCATCCAGCACTCCGCCGCCGGCGTCGCCGTCAGCCACGGTGTCAGCCGAGCCCTCGCCGTCCCCCTCTGAAGAAGCTTCGGAGCCGCCTCCGGTGTAAACAAAAATATTACATAAAATAACAGCTGCCAGGCAAAAATCCGGCAGCTGCTATTTTTACAATATTTTCCTGAGATATTGTTTGACGTGTCCCCGCGTATTTGATATACTGCCTTGTAACGGCCGGGCCGTCCGGCGCGTGTCCGGGTACTGCTTGTCGGGGGAAATTGATCACGTATGAGTATTGCTGAACTGTTTTTGCTGGCGCTGGGTCTTTCCATGGACGCCGTCGCCGTTGCCATCTGCAAGGGTCTCTCCATGGACAAAATGAGCGCGAAGAACGCGCTCATCGTCGGCGCCTGGTTCGGTGGCTTTCAGGCGCTGATGCCGCTCATCGGCTATTATCTCGGTACGGCGTTTGCCGGATATATCAAGACCATTTCCCATGTCGTGGCCTTCGTGCTCCTGGCCGCCATCGGCATCAACATGATCAGGGAAGCCTTTTCCAAAAAAGAAACGGACGACAGCAAAGCGACGGATTGCTCGCTGTCCGTCAAGGCCATGTTTCTGATGGCCGTCGCCACCAGCATCGACGCGCTGGCCATCGGCGTCACGTTCGCGTTTTTGAAGGTCAGCATCCTGCCGGCTGTCCTGACGATCGGCGTCATGACCTTCGTACTGTCCATGGCGGGCGTGAAGCTCGGCAACGTCTTCGGCGCGAAGTACCAGTCGACGGCGGAGATCTTCGGCGGCGCGATCCTCTGCCTGCTCGGCGTTAAAATCCTCCTGGAGCAGTTCGGAATATATATTTTATGATGCAGCGCATCGTGAAAAGCAGCTCCGCCGGCACAGCACGGGCCGTCGGAGCTTTTTTGTGTGAGCGGCCGGCACGCTTTACAGCGCGCGGCGATGGTAGATCTATCAGGGGAGGGCGCACGATATGACACAGGGACACGGCCAGTATCTCACGACGGGGGAATTTGCGGAAATCTGCGGTACGACAAAGCATACGCTGTTTCATTATGACGACATCGGTATTCTGAAGCCGGAGCTCGTGGGAGACAATGGATATCGTTATTACTCCCTGAAGCAGTTTTTTACCTTTGACATTATCACCGTATTGAAAGAGGCCGGGACGCCCCTGAAAGAGATTCAGCTTTATATCGAGCGGCAGGATACCGCCCATTTCTTATCGCTATTGACGGAGAAAAGAAAAAAGCTGGAACAGGAACAGCAAAAGATCGCCGGAATGCTCCGGCTGCTGCAAAATACGATCGACATAACGGATCACGCCGTCCGCGCCGATATCGGAAAGCCGCGGCTTGAAACGTGCGCGGAGCAGTATCTCATGTCGATCCGGCTGGCGCAGCAGGACAGCGAGAAGGATATTGTGGTTAAAACAAACGCCCATTACAGGTATTGCGTTGAGCGCGGCCTTTTCGAGGCGCTGCCCGCTGGCTTTATCATCACCGGCGAGCATCTGGAACGCGGCGCCTATGACAAAGCGGACTACTTCTTTTTCAGGATCGGCATCCGCTACGAGTGCCCGAATCTGCATGTAAAGCCGGAGGGGCTGTACGCCGTCATCGACCACCGCGGGGCGTACGAAAATCTCGCCGGGTCTTTTGAGAAGCTGGAGCGTTTCATTGCGGACAAAGGGTTTAAGATTTCCGGGGACGGCTACATGTATGAGCTTCTGGGTTATCTGGCCGACGGGAATCCGGACAATTACGTCATCGAGATCGCCCTCGGGGTCAGCCCGGCCTAAGCCGGAGCCTTCGTATATTTTGGCCTTGACTATCGGGTTACCCGATACTTTATAGTACTGCAGTGTGAAGAGTCGGGGAAATGCGGCTGTTATAGGTCGGGAGGAAATATGCAAAATGCAGGGATAAAAGGCATCGGCAGGGAATATATACGGTTTGTTGTGCCGTCCGTCATCGCGATGATGATATCGTCGGTGTATATCATTATCGACGGTGTTTTTGTCGGCCAGGGCATCGGGGAAACGGCGCTGGCCGCCGTCAATATCGTTTTCCCGTTCATCTTTCTGACCATGGCGCTGACGCTGCTGATCGCCATCGGGGGCGCGAATGTTTATTCCTTTTATAAGGGCAGCGGCGACATGGCGAAGGCCAACAATGTGTTCTGCCAGTGCGTGGCCCTTTTGATCGCGCTCGGGCTGCTGCTCGGCATCCCGTCGTTCGTTTTCCGCCGGGAGCTGGGGCTGCTGCTCGGCGCGAACAGCGACATTCTGCCGTATGTGACGGCTTTTCTGGCCTGGGCGGCGCCCCTGCAGCTGCTGCAGTCACTGACGCTCGGCGTGAGCGTCTTCATCCGCAATGACGACGCGCCGGGGCTTGTCATGGCAGGCACGATCGCCGGGTCGCTGGTCAATGTCGTTTTGGAATATATCTTTATCATGCGCCTGCATAAGGGGATCGAGTATACCGTTATCGCCAACAATATCGCCATGCTCGTGCAGGGCCTTATTTTCGCCGCCCGCTTCGTGTTCCGGAAAGGGCAGCTCACTCTGGCCCTGCCGCGTTTCCGGGGCTTCGACCTGAAAAGGATTTTCGCCAACGGCGTGTCCACGTTCCTGATGGAGCTGAGCCAGTCGACCGTCGCCTACAGCTTTAATCTGGCGCTCATCCATTCCCACGGCACGCAGGGCGTCGCCTCGTATGCCATTGTGACCTACATCTGCGCCATCGTCTATTCCGTCATGATCGGCGTCTCGCAGGGCGCGCAGCCGCTCATGAGCCGCAGTCACGGCGGTGGCGACGAGAAGACCGTGTACCGCGTTTATAAAATGGGCGTGCGGACAAATATCGCTGCGTCCACGGCGTTTTTGATCCTGTGCCTTATCCTGGGCAAGGGGATGGCGGCGCTGTTCCAGTCGGGCAACAGCGGCCTGACGGATTCGGCGGCTCATATGCTGCGCCTCTTCACGCCCGGCTATATCATGATCGGCCTGACGCTCATGAATATCCTCTACTTTCAGACGACTGAGCGCGACAGATATTCGACGGTCGTCGCGCTGCTGCGATGTGTCGGATTTGTTCAGGTGCTGCTGCTCATTCTCGTGCCGCTTGTCGGCGGAAACGGCATCTATCCCGCTTTTATCGGCGGCGAGGCCTGCAATGCCGTCCTGTCGTTTGTTTTTGTCAGGCGGGCGGTCAGGCGGAGCATACCGGCGGGAGAGATCGCGTGAAATAGATGTAAAATAAACAGCTGTCATCCTGCGCGGCAAGCGACGGATGGCAGCTGTTCTGCATATGGGGACGCCGCCTCCGGCGTCCGGCGTTCGGAAATGCCCTGCGGCAGAGGGCCGCCGAGGGCGGCGGCCCCTACGCTTGGGAAATCTAATTCGCGTTGCCGAGCCAGGCGGCCAGCATGTCCACGCAGGCGCCGTAGGACTGAACGCCGAGCGTGACGCCGTTTGACTTCAGGTAGCCGTCGTAGATGGCTGAAACGGCGGTGGCGGCGGGCGACTGGAATTTTTCCCAGTAGTCGCTGTTGTCCTTCCAGTCGGTGCGCACATTCTGATGCAGCGTGGCGGTGATCCGATCGCAGGCCTCGGGGTCGGCTTTGTTCAGCGCGTCCGTCAGGTACATAAGGCCCATGAGGTACCCGGAATACTCGTACACCGTGATATTTGAGGTGATGCAGGCGGCGATGCCGGAGAAATTGGCCTCCTCCTCGGAATTGACGCCGCGCTGGTGTGCCATCTCGTGGGCGATCGTCGCGGGGATGAGGGCGGCGGGCGCGTCGACGTTGATGTTCGTCTCGCCCGTCAGGGCGATGTAAACGCCGGTGAACCCCGTGACGCTCATCAGCTTGGAATAAATCATGGCCTTCGGCGTAAAGGCCGGGCCGCTCAGCGCCGGGAACTGGTTTGCGATATTGGTGTAAACGCCCTTCGACAGCTCAAAATAGTAATCCTTGTTCTCGCTGAAGTGGCCTTCAGCGTCGCGCTCCACCTCCGTGGACAGCGCGCTGGCCTTCCCGGCAAAGAGCTCCGTGACGTTTATAAGCTGCGCCGTGGTGACGCCGCTGGGGTCCAGGCCTGTTTTTTCGGCCAGATCCGTGCTGTGGTACCCTTCGCCCCACAGCCATGTGTACGCCGCGAATATGTACAGCGCCACTACGGCGAGGGTAAAGACCCGGCGGCCCAGAACATACAGCCTGTGCGGCCGGATGACGAGCAGGATGATCGTTTTGACGATGTGGAACAAAACCCACAGCACCAGGAGCGAGATCAGGATTTCCGCCAGGGAGAAATACCTGAACGGACCGAAGGAGGTGATGTAGCCCGCCGCGTCTCTGTACGGCGCGGCGATATTGGCGCCCACCCAATCCATGACGTCTTTCCTGCCGTTTGATATGTAATACAGGGCGATCAGAAGTATCGGGACGGCGGCGATCAGAATAAAGAGCCAGACGGTCGAACCACTCTTTTCCGCGGTGGATGCTTTTGCCGTTTTTTGTGTCATAGCCGGCCTCCTCTCGGGGTTATATACATAGTATAGAGGCGCGGACAGGTTCTTGCAAGTGCAAAATGCAGCCACGCTTTTGGTAAGGCATGCCGCAGGCCCGGCCATACCCGCCGCGCGGAGGCTGTGGTGTAAATAGACAAATTGCCGCGCCGCTTTACTGCGGTATTCTCCATAAAAGTGCACGGTGAAAATTAAAGACTCTTCGCCGAAAGCCGATAGAAATTGTGGAAGAGTAAATTGTGTGCATTAAAAACCCAAAAGGAGAAGACGCATGAGAGCCTTTCAGAAATTCAAGCTTTCGGGGAAAATCGTCCTGGCCGTCTGCGTGACGATGCTTGTCAGTTTTTTGATCGTCGGCGCCATCACTTATACGGGGACTCTCGGCATGGTGAACGGTATGGCAAGCGCCGAAAGCGCCCCAGGGGACGGGGCCGCGCAGATATCCGCGCAGCTTGACCGGGTCAATACCCTGCTGTACGTCAACATCGCCGTGATCGCCGTCATTATTGTCGCCAGCATGCTCGTCATCTGGCTGCTCGTCCGGAGAATCGTCAGCAGGCCGATCAAAGCTCTGATGGACGCGTCCGACCGGCTGGCGCTGGGAGATATCGACGTCAGCATCGAGGCTGCGTCGCAGGACGAAATCGGCGCGCTGTCGTCGTCGCTCCGGACAATGATCGAAAGCATCGCCGCGCAGGTACACGGCGTCGAACAGATTTCGGCGGGCGACCTTACGGTGAAAATCCCGGTCCGGTCGGAGCGGGATATCCTGGGCATAAAGCTCAACGAGATGATCCGGAAGACGCGGGAGACTCTGGGGAACATCAATACCGCGACGGAGCAGGTCGCCGGGGGCGCGGGGCAGGTCTCCAATTTCAGTCTGACGCTGTCCCAGGGGGCCACGGAGCAGGCCGGCTCGATAGAGCAGCTGTCTGGGACCGCTGGGGAAATCGCCGAAAAGACCCGCCACAATGCTGAAAACGCCGATGAAGCCAGCAAGCTCACCGGGCGCGCCAGGCTGAACGCCGCGGAGAGCCAGCAGCATATGCAGAATATGCTCTCGGCGATGGACGACATCAACGCCTCGTCCGGCAGCATCTCAAAGATCATCAGGGTGATCGACGATATCGCGTTCCAGACGAATATCCTGGCCCTCAACGCCGCCGTTGAGGCGGCCCGGGCAGGGCAGCACGGCAAGGGCTTTGCCGTCGTCGCCGATGAGGTGAGGAGCCTGGCCTCGCGCTCGGCCGGCGCCGCCAGGGAAACGACGGAGCTGATCGAAGGGTCCGTCAGGAATATCGAGGACGGGACAAGAATCGCCAGGGAAACCGCGTCGTCCCTCAATCGGATCGTCGAGGATGTGGCCCAGGCCGCTGCGCTGGTGGGCGACATCGCCGCCTCCTCGAATGCCCAGGCGGAGGGCATCCGCCAGATCAACCAGGCGCTGCAGCAGGTCAGCGCCGTCGTACAGAGCAACTCGGCCACCTCCGAGGAGAGCGCGGCGGCCAGCGAGGAGCTGTCCGCGCAGGCCGAATTCCTGAAAAGCCAGGTGGAGAGCTTCAGGCTTGGCGGCAGCGCCGCCGCCCACGCCGCCGGTGACCGGCGTCTCCCGGCGGCGCGCCCGCTGGCATTGCCAAAGCCGGCGGTCAGGTAAAGGCGGCATATAAATCTCCGCAGAAAGGACCTGTGGCAGGAGGATAGCCACAGGTCCTTTGCTGCGGAGAAAACAAAAGTCAGAAATTCGGCCGTGGGGCCTATGCCGGCAGCTGCCGGCCCGTATGGTCGATCGTATAGTCGCCCTTCAGCAAAAGCTGCGAGACGGGGACGATGGAATAACCGTTTTTGAGCAGGTACTCGATGATCCCTGGCAGCGCTTCCGGCGTGTGGAGCGCCGCGTTGTGGAACAGGATGATGCTGCCGGGCTGCACCTTTGAGGTGACGCGCTGGGTGATTTCGCCGGCTGATAGATTCTTCCAATCCAAGCTGTCTACGTCCCACTGAATCGTGTACATGTTCATGGATTTGAGCGCTTTGATGACGTGGTCGTCATATTCGCCGTACGGGCACCGGAACAGCGCGGGGGCGACGCCGGTGACGGCGGCGATTTTATTGTTGCTGGCGGTGACGTTCTGGACGATCTGGTCTGTCGAGAGCTTGGAGAAATGCGCGTGATCATTGGAGTGGCTCATCACCTCGTTGCCGGCGTCCGCGAGCGCTTTGACCGACTCGGGGAATTTGTCGACCCAGAAGCCGACGACGAAGAAGGTGGCCTTGACGTTATATTTATTGAGGATGTCGATGAGCTGCTGCGTGTCCTCGTTGCCCCAGGCGGCGTCGAACGTGAGTGAAACCGCCTTGTTGTCGCGCTGGACGCAGTAGATCGGCAGCTCGCGGGTCGTGGCGGAGGCGCCGACGATGGCCGGGTCGTTGACGGCTACAAATATAAAGATAACGGCGAGAATCGTCGCGAAAAGGGTGATCCTTTTTTTCGTCAGTACAATAAAAGTTTGACGCATGTTCAACCCTCCAATGCCTTTACAATGGAGAATATGAACAAGGTACGGGCTTTATTCCTGCGCCGTGGACATGGGGATGCCGGCGCGGGCCTTTTATTGCGGGCTGATGGAGAGGTATTCCCGGATATACAGCGCCATCATCAGGTCGAATTTGACGGCGGAATTGTCCAGGCTCGACGCCAGCAGCTCCTTGATTTTTTTAACGCGGTAAACAACCGTATTGCGGTGCGTGTGCATTCTGGCCGACGTTTCCAGCAGGTTGCAGTCGGATAAAAGGAAAATGCGGAGCGTGTCCAGGTATTCGGTCCCATGCTCCCCGTCGTATTTTTCCAGTACGCCCAGCCGGCGCTTGTATACCGCCTGCATCAGGCTGTGGTCCGGCACGCTGAAAAGCAGCTGTAACAGGCCCAGCTCGTCGAAGCAGACGTACGGCCTTTTCCAGAAGTCCGCGGCGTCCAGGGCAAAGCGGGCGCGCCTGTAGGACAGCCCGATATCGGCCAGCGACGGCGCCGTGTCGCTGACGCCGGCCTTGATGCCGTCATAAAAGCAGATGATCTCCAGGAGGGCGGACAGGGAAAGCTGTTTCTGCGACGCGTTGTATATTAAAATATGGTGATTGTCGTGAGTGAACAAATGGTATTTGAAGCCGTAGCTGTTAAACGGCGAGGTGATCTGCGTCGTATCCTGCAGATTGCGGATGACGATCGCCTGGTAGTCGGCTCTTGTGGCAAAGCCAAACTGGTTGAAGGTCCGCAGAATCCCGTCCGGCACGGGCGTGTGATAAATGGCGCTTTGGAATGTGGCGCTCAGATGCTCCTCCTGGCGGCTCTCGCTCAGGAAAAGGCCGCAGAAATCCTGCATGATATCCACCAGATGCACCTCCCACGGCATCGTGAAAAGCGGGATCTTGTTGTAGTCGCAGAACTCCGAAATCTCCGGCGTGATATCCTCCTCCCGGAGGTACGGGCCGACATTGAGCAAAATGCCGCTGCAGCTGCACATGGCCAGCGCCCGGATGAACTCGGACAGCGCCACGCCGCTCCGCACAAAAAGGCCGGTGGTGATGATGAACTCTCCGCCTTTTAAAAAGGAGATGTTCTGGATATCCTCGGCAAGATAGACCCACGAGGCGGAATTATGCAGGCCGCTCGTCCCGTCATGCAGCGCCATCTGATATTTTGTTTTCCCCCGCTCGTAGAGGGTGATCACCTGTGTCCGCATCGCCGCACTCCTTATCCGCTTTTACCCGAGTATACCACGCCGGGCGCCGGGATCAAAGTGAAATTAACGATAGAGTACAAAAATCGGCGATGTAATCGAAGAACGATGTGCAATATGGCGCTGCATTTGTACTTGGAATACAAAAACGTCAGGAATGTTTGGCTTTGCAGCCTATTGGCAACGCGGAAATCCGTGCTATAATCAGGTTAAGCTCAGAAAAGAGAATGTGCGGGAGGAGACGTGTCATGGAGCAGAAATTCGTTGTAACGATCGCCCGGCAGTTCGGCAGCCTCGGCCGCCCGATTGCCCGGCAGGTCAGCGAGAGGCTGGGTATCGAGTATTATGACCGTGACATTGTTGAGTTGACCGCGAAGGACCTGAAGCTTCCCGTATCGACGATCAGCGATGTGGAGGAGAGCGCGAAGTCGGCTTTTTTCAACATGAGCTATCCTCTGGGAATGGGCACCACGCCCATTCAGGATGAGATATTTGCCGCCCAGCGCAAGATCATTATCGACATTGCGGCAAAGGGACCGTGCATTATCGTCGGGCGCTGTGCCGACGCCATCCTGAGCGACGTCAAGGAGATCATCAATATTTTTATATACGCGCCGTACGCCGCGCGGCTGCGCAACTGTGTGGAGACGCTGCGGATGCAGCCGGATGAAGCGAAAAAGATGATCGCCTCCGTCGACAAGGCCAGGGAATCCTATCACCGCCACTACTGCGGCTACTCGATGTCCGACAAGGATTACAAGCACGTGATGCTCGATTCCAGCCTGCTGGGCGTTGAAGGAACCTGCGACGTGCTGACGGAGATCATCAAAAAACGTTTTGACCTGCGCTGAGCAAAGCTGAATACTGATAAGACATGCAATGGAGCCTGACAGGAGGGCTCCGTTTTTTATTATCAGGCTGCCGTTAAGAAGGAAGGTGTCGTCATGGTAATGCTGGAAATCAAAAATCTCTCAAAATTCTTCGGCGATCTTGAGGTCCTGCGGGACGTGAACATGGCCGTTGAAAAGGGCGAGGTCGTCGTCGTGATCGGACCGTCCGGTTCCGGGAAAAGCACAATGCTGCGCTGCATCAATCTCCTTGAGCAGCCGAGCGGCGGCGAGATTTTATACCAGGGGAAGGACATCACGCATCTCGGCAGGCAGGTGACCGATTACAGAAAGCACGTGGGCATGGTGTTTCAGCGCTTCAACCTCTTCCCGCTGAAGACGGTGCTGGACAATGTGTGCTACGCGCCGATGAAGCTCAATAAGCTGCCGGCCAAGGACGCGAAGGAGCAGGCAATGGCGCTACTCAAAAAGGTCGGGCTGGAGAGCAAAGCGGGCGTTTACCCCGCCGCCTTGTCCGGCGGCCAGCAGCAGCGCGTGGCCATCGCCCGGGCTCTGGCGATGCAGCCCGAGCTGATGCTGTTTGACGAGCCGACCTCAGCCCTGGACCCGGAGCTGGTGGGCGACGTCCTGGAGGTCATGAAGCAGCTGGCCGGCGAGGGGATGACGATGGTCGTCGTCACCCATGAGATGGGCTTTGCGCGCGACGTGGCCGACCGCGTCATCTTTATGGACGGCGGCTACATCGTGGAAGAAAATACGCCGGTTGAGATTTTTACCAGCCCGAAAAACGACAGGACGCGGTCATTTCTGGCCCGCGTGCTGTAGGGGAGGCAGGAAACATGGAGCTTAACTTTCAGAAAGCGTTTGCCAAGCTTGGGCCGAGCCTTTTGGACGGCGTCGGCATCGTCGTTTATATCACCTTGGCCGGCTTTGCCTGCGCGCTCGTGGCGGCGCTGCTCATCGCCATCGGGCGGCTCTCGAAAAGCCGGGTGCTGGACAGAATACTGAGCATCTTTATCGAGCTCATCCGCGGCACGCCGCTGCTCGTCCAGTTCTTCTACATATATTACGTGGTCCCCATGCTCATCAACGGCATTTCCGCCGCCATGGGCTATCATACAAACGTCCAGCTGGAGGCCTCCACCTGCGGCATCATCGGCTTCGCCATCAATTACGGCTGCTATATGTCCGAGGTGATCCGCTCGGCCATCCTGGCCATCGATCCCGGGCAGCGGGAGGCGGGCCTGGCGCTGGGCTTCAGCGAGGGGCAGGTGCTGTTCGGCTTTATCATTCCGCCTGCGCTGCGCAATTCTGTCCCCGTTTTCGGCAACTATCTCGTCATGCTGATCAAGGACACGTCGCTTTTGGCGATGATTTCAGTTCAGGAGCTGCTGCTCCGCACAAAGACCTTTGCATCCCAGACGTTCCTGACCGTGGAGGCTTATACCATCCTGGCCCTCGTTTATCTCGTCATCAGCATCCCGCTTTCGCAGCTGAGCCGTCTTGTGGAGCGCCGGCTCAAGCGGGTGCGGTAATATCAAAATGCACTTCATGTCCATGAAACATGCCGGGAGGCAAATAAAGATGAAAAGAGGAATCACAATGAAAAACACCAGGTTAAGAAAATGGACCGCCCTGTGCCTGTCCTGCACGCTCCTGCTGCTGACGGTACTGGCAGGCTGCGCGTCCGCCCCCACGGCCGGAAGCTCGCCCTCGGCCTCGCCCTCAACGGCGGCCTCACCCTCCGCCTCGCCGGCAGACGCGGCGTCGCCCTCGGCCTCCGCCAAGGACGAATCGGCGCTGCTGAAAAAGATCAAGGAAAAAGGCTATATTCTCATCGGCTCCTCCAACGACGCGCCCTTCTCTTATCAGGACGTGGATACAGGCAAGCTGGCCGGCGTCGATATCGATATCCTGCGCGAGATATGCAGCCGCCTCGGCATCCCGGATATCCAGATGAAGGTCATCGACTTCTCCAATCTTCTCGTGGAGCTGAACAACAACAGCATCGATATGGTCGTCGACGCGATGTACGTCAAGGATGAGCGCCTGCAGATCGCCGCGTTTACCGACAAGTGGTATCAGGAAGGCGAAGCCGTTGTCATCCCCGCGGATTCCAAGATCACCAGCAAGGAGGAGCTGGCCGGCAAGACCGTCGGCGCCCAGCCGGGCACGACCTTCTATGAAACGGCCCAGAAATGGCTGGACGAGGGCAAAATCGGCAAGCTCGAGGCGTATGACAACCAGGCCACGCTGATGACGGCCGTCAATATGGGCAAGGTGGACGCCGTCATAACGGACGGCATCGTGGCGGGCTATACGCTTGCGTCGGACAGCTCGCTGAAGCTGAAGCTCCTTTCCCCGTATCAGGCGGAGGCCAGCGGCCAGATCGGCGCGGCGGTCCGCTTTACGGATAAGGACTTCCTGGCCGAGGTCAACGACACGCTCAACGCCATGAAGAAGGACGGCACGCTCATGTCGATCCTCCAGCAATACAATCTGACCCAGGACTATTTCGTGGACGTGGACGAAGGCGTAACAAAGAACGTCAAATAAAACATCGCCGGGGAGGGAAGCGTTTCCCTCCCCGGTGTATTTACGCGCTTGACGAAATGCTTGCCGCGAGAGTACAATTCAAGCATTACGACAAGGAGAAGTGAGACCTATGCAACTGCCGCTGAGTCATATACCGGAACTGAGTCCCAACCGCCGGGCGCTGGCCCTGATCGACGAGGTCGTCTCGCAGAGGCATCAGCTGCGCGTCCAGGTGACCAGCCAAAGCGGGGCGATGGTGATCGACTGCGGCGTTCACGCCGAGGGCGGGTATGAGGCCGGCGTGCTGTTTTCAAAAATATGCCTGGGGGGCCTGGCCGACGTGTCGCTGACGTGGCAGGATTTTGGCGGCCTGCGCTGGCTGTCGGCGGAGGTCGTGACGGACCACCCCTTGCGCGCCTGCATGGCGTCCCAGTACGCCGGCTGGCCGATCAAATGCGGCAACAGGATTTATATGGGGTCCGGTCCGGCCGGCGCCGTCGTCCACAAGGGGAGCCTTTATAAGCTGCTGGGGTACCAGGATCCGCCGGAGATCGTCATACTCTGTCTTGAATCCAACCAGCTCCCCACGGCGGAGGTCATCGGCGTCATCGTGGACGAATGCGGGTGCGCGCCGGAGAATCTCACCGTTTTGGTCGCGCCCACAGCCTCGGTGGCGGGCACGGTCCAGGTGGCGGCGCGCGCTCTGGAGACGGGGCTTTTCAAGCTGCGGAGGCTCGGGTATGACCTGGACAAGGTGGTGTCCGGGGCCGCGGCCTGCCCCGTTTCCCCGGTGGCGAGGGATACGGCCAGCGGCCTGGGGCGGACCAACGACGCCATCTCTTACGGCGCTACCGTTTCTGTCAACGTGCGCGACGAGGACGCGGTGCTCAGGCGTCTGGTCGGGCGCGTGCCGGCCAGCGCCGCCGAGGGTTACGGGCGCGCGTACATGGATTTTGAAAAAGGTCACGACAACTTTTTCAACAGAGGCCCCGACCAGTTCAACCCCGCCGTCATCCGGATGTGCAGCCTGTCCAGCGGAAACACCTTCGCCGCCGGCGTGCTCCGCCCCGACGTTTTGCGCCGCTCGTTCGGTATATCGGAATAGTACCCACCGCAATTTATTGAAAGACCCTCGTGCGGCTTTTTCGGCGGCACAGCTGTTAATGAGACAGCTGTGCCGCCATTAATTTTCAAATGTTCGGCAAAATAACTAAAAAATAGAAGTCTTGGATGTTGATGTTTTACATCGAATTTCTTTAGACCGATGAAGTGAAGGAGTGTTCGACCGATATATATTATAAATAGCGTTATGAGACGCAGAGCAAAGGGAGAAGCACATGAAATTCAGCAGCAAGTTATCAGCAAAGATATCCTCAGCGATTATTGCCATTATTTTTGTAGGTTTTTGCGTCGTCGGCGTGGCCTCGTATCTGAGCGCCTCCTCCGGCATGACAAAATCAATCGAGACGAACCTGGAAAACAGCGCCGATTCTGCGGCGCTTTTACTGGCCACGAAGCTTGAGGCAATGAAAAACGAGGCGGATTTGATCGCCGCCCGTGAGGATGTCAAAACCATGAACTGGACCACCCAGAAACCCGCGCTTGACCAGATGGTCAAAAAAATGGGATATATGCGTATCGGGGTGGCGGGACTGGACGGACAGGCCAAGTTCACGAACGATTCGCAGTCCAGTCTGGCCGACCGCCAGTATATCAAGGACGGCCTGGCGGGAAAAACAACCGTGACTGATCCGCTCCTGAGCAAGGTCGACGGGCAGATGGTTGTCGTGGTCGCGGCGCCGATCGTATCGTCCGGCGATAAGGTCATCGGCGTTTTGATCGTGACGCGGAACGCCTCTGCCATCAACGATATGTCCAACGGGATCGCCGTGGGAAAGACGGGCTATTCCTTTATTGTCAACAACGCCGGCGTCGTCATCGCCCATCCGGACGCCGAGATGGTCAACAGCGCCTATAACATCGTCTCCGAAGCGGATAATGACGCGGCGCTCCGCCCGCTGGCCGATTTCACCTCCAAATTGATCGGTGGTCAGAAGGGCTATGACGAGTATGATTTTAACGACGTCGCCAAGGTAGCCTCCGGCGCGCCGATTTCAGGGACCACGTGGTCGATTATCCTGACGGCGCCGAAGACAGAGTATTTCTCGGATCTGACGACGATCCTGTACATGATCATCGGGGTGACGGTGCTCATCCTCCTGGTCGGTGCCTTTACGAGTATCCTGATCGTCAGAAGAATGGTCGTCAAACCCATCAAGGGGCTCGTCACCGTGTCCGACCGCCTGGCGCTTGGCGCCGTCGACGTGAGCATTGAGAGCAAGTCGCATGACGAAATCGGCGCGCTGTCGTCGTCGTTCCAGACCATGATCGACACGATCCGGGCCCAGGTTTCCGGCGTCGAACGGATCGCGGCGGGAGATCTGGCGGTTGAAATACCCGTCCGTTCCGAGCACGATATTCTGGGTATTAAGCTCAACGAGCTTTTGGAGAAAAACAACGAGGCGCTGACGAATATCAGCACGGCGACGCAGCAGGTCACCATCGGTTCCAGCCAGGTCTCCGATTTCAGCCTGACGCTGTCGCAGGGGGCCACAGAGCAGGCCAGCTCGCTGGAGCAGCTGACCGCCTCCATCGGCGAGATCGCCGAAAAAACCCAGCGGAACGCCGACAATGCCAACGAGGCCCATGTGCTCGCCGAAAGAGCGCAGACGAATGCCGCCGAAGGCAACAAGCGGATGCAGGATATGCTCGAGGCGATGAATGAAATCAACGAGTCGTCCGGGAATATCTCAAAAATCATCAAGGTCATTGACGACATCGCGTTCCAGACGAACATCCTGGCGCTCAACGCGGCCGTGGAGGCCGCCCGCGCCGGACAGCACGGCAAGGGCTTTGCCGTCGTGGCCGAGGAGGTCAGAAATCTGGCGGCCCGGTCGGCCAACGCGGCGCGGGAGACGACGGAGCTCATCGAAAACTCGATCAATAAGGTCGGGGGCGGCACGAAGATCGCCAATGAAACGGCGGAGTCGCTCAATAAGATCGTGGACGACGTGGCAAAAGCGGCCTCGTTCTTAGGGGATATCGCCTCCGCCTCCAAGGAGCAGTCCGAGGGCATCAAGCAGCTGGATCAGGCGCTGATTCAGGTCAACATGGTCGTGCAGAGCAATACCGCCACGTCCGAGGAAAGCGCCGCCGCCAGCGAGGAGCTGTCGTCTCAGGCCGACTTCCTCAAGAGCCAGGTCGACCGCTTCAAGCTCCGCGGCAACACCGCGTTTGACGCCGATGCCGTCGCCGAGCAGAAGCTGCCCGGGAAAGCACAAAAGGACGTCCTGCCCTCAAAGGTCAAAATTTCCCTTGGCGAGGGCGACTTCGGCAAGTATTAATCCTTCGCTGAAAAGCCCCGCCGGGTTTTTCGAGAGACTGTACGGCCCTGCTGTCGATGTGACAGCAGGGCCGTCTTTATATGACGGCGGAAAGAGGTACAGGGCTTCACTGCGGGAGCTGAGGGGACGGGCGCAATATATCTATAAGATATATATCTGATAGATATATTGCAACTCTGGGCGGACGGGCGATTGATAATCGCCCCTACGGGTTGCGTCCGGGTATATTGTGGGGGCCGGAGGTGCCGGCGGCCCTTGCCCCTTTGTTCGTTTCCGCCGTCGTGCTGCGGGAAACGGAATGGCATCGGAGACATTTCCAAGGTGCAAAACCTTGCCGATGCCTGTAGGGGCGATTATCAATCGCCCGTCCCGCCCGGCGAACACAGTTCGTCCCTACGGCATGGATTGTCATCGCAGGGGCGAACTGTGTTCGCCCGCTCCTGTCGGCGCGGCAGAGCCCGGAGACAGAGGGACGGGGAACGTGGATTCCCGCCTTTGCGGGAATGACAAGGCTTCGGGGCATTGCAAGATACTTTGGGCGTCGCAGGGCGGGGTTCCATCCGGCATGACCGGGGTGATAGCGGCGCGCGACAAAGGCAGACGGCCACTGGCCGTCTGTTCTTGCTGGCGCGGCGGCGGGCCGTGGGCGTCCCGGCTATGAGGATGTCATTGATTGCGTGCCGTTACGGGTAAGGATCAACGGGGCGATGTGGGCATCGCCCTCTACGGTTTACCACATGATTTGCACCACAAAATCGCACCGCGGCAGGCCGCCGAAGGCCGGTAAACGGGGCTTCGCCCTTTAAGGCTTAGGCTGGTGACAGGATAGCGAAAGTCTATTCTTCCGACGCACAGCCTGGTTGTTTCGGGGAGGAGGATACATAAGGGGGAGGCGGCTTTGTTAAAAGCCTCCCCCTTATGCGTGTCTTTTGGTTACTTTTCTGCACGAGCAGAAAAGTAACTCCCCGAAGCCGTCCCAACTCCCGCCCGCCGGCGAAATACCTATCCACCCGCCTGTTTGACAATAATATTTTCCACCGTTTCCGCTCTTTTCACACCGGCGCCGTCATACAGCGCGAGCACGAAGCGGTACGTTCCCGGAGCGCCGCCCGCCGGTATGGAGAGCACCGCCCGGTCGTCCGTCGCGGCCACGGGGAGCTCTGTCTGGCCCGGGACGTTTGCGTAGGCCGTGCCGTATTTGTACTGCAGGGTCGATTTCACAGCGCCGGGCCCCAGCGTGCGAATGGTCACCGGTACGGCGATTGCCTCCGGTGAGGCGCTGTAAACGCGCGTGCCAGCCTCCGCCCGGATGCCGAAGTCCGCCGGCGGCGCCAGGGTGACCGCGGCAGAGCTGCCCGCCACGAGATAGCCTGCCCGGGGGGACGCGGGGTCCGTACAGGCATAGACGCTGATAACCACGTCGTAGCGCCCGCTGTCCGGCGGGTCGGCGCATCCGGACGCGTCGAGCGCGAAGGACATCCGCCCGGGGGCGGCGCCGGCGAAAAGATACGGCAGGTCCGAGGTTGCGGCGACGCCGTTGAGCCTTATGCCGACAGGCCACGGACATGGCGCGTCGTCTTTTTTAAGGGCAAGCATATAGACGAAGGATGCCCCGTCCGTCTTATAATCGTAGCCGGCCGCCGGCGCGGCGGAAAACTCGGCGGTGAGCATGTTCACACCGCCCGATACGGCGAGGGTATACGCGCTCTTCCCCGAAACGGCGACCGACGGCGCCCCGCCGGAGCTGTTCCTGTTCTGGTCGGCGAGCCGTATCTTGTATATGCCCGGGTTGAGACCGGCGGTCTTCGTGAAGTCAAAGATGAACAGATAGTCCTTCTGCGTGCCCGGCGATACCTGCATGTCGGGATAGCGTTCCGCCTGGCTGCCCATACGGACAAAATCCCCCAGCGTGAGCCCCGCCGCGCCGTCCGTCAGGTTTTCGTAGTAATAAACGCCGTCTGTTTCCATGATGACGGAGGTGCCCGCCGGCAGAACGGCGGCGCCGTCGTCGGCATAGAGCCCGGCCGTCTGCAGAGCTAGGGCGCAATTCGCGTTATACCGGACGCTCCAGCGCACGGAAAAAACGCTGTCCGAGGTGACGGCGGCCGACGTATCCCCGCCCACGGCAGCGGCGGAGAACACCTTTCCGGCTTTGACGGCAGCGGCGGAAATCTGCACCGGCGGCGTCGACGTTTCCGGCTTTGGGACGCCGTTGTCGCCGGCGTCCGGCGCCCAGATGTCGCCGCCCTCGCCGTTGTTGGTGTTCAAAAGCGCGCAGATCTCTTCCCAGGTCAGGTTCCCGACGGGGACGGCGCCGTCCTGACGCGCCACGTCGCCGCTTGTCGTGCCGGCCGGGGCGTTGGCGTAATCGTAATAATAGTTGTTCCAGGCGTTATTGCTGTTCAGGGCGTTGCCGGTGACGCTCCCCACGCCCTGATTGCCTGAAACCCTGCCGTTGTTGAGATTGTTATGTACCACGGTGCCGGCGTCCACATAGCCGATGATGCCGCCGATGCCGCCCTGGCCGGTCCCGCCGTTGATCGCGCCGGCGTTATAGCTGTTGCTGACGGCGGCGCTGCCGCCGGTCATGCCGGCCACGCCGCCCGTGTGGCCGTTGTTCCCCGTGACGTCGCCCGTGTTGATACAGATCGTCACGACGCCGTCCGAGTAGCCGGCGATGCCGCCCACCTCGGAATTGCCCGAGACGGCGCCGGAGGAGGAGGACTTGCTGACCGTGCTGCCCGTGGCGGCATAGCCCACCACGCCGCCGACGTAATGGTGAACGCCCGATACCGTGGCGCTGACAGTGCACTCGGTGACAGTACCGTCCGCCTTGCCGGCCGCGCCGCCCACGTAGCCCTCGCCGGCGGCGGCGCGCACCACGCCTGAAATGGTGCAATGGACGATTTTGCTGGCCGCGCCGGCGGCGTAGCCGGCCACGCCGCCGATGTAGCTGTTGGGCGCCGTCACCGTGACGGCGACGACGCAGCTTGAGATTTCGCCCTCCGTCATGCCGGCCACGCCGCCGGCATAGCCGCCGCCTTGGGTTTCGTTGACCGTTACCGTTACGGTGCAGTCCGTTATCTTGCTGCCCGTTCCGGCCGCATAGCCGGCCACGCCGCCGATGTAGCTGTTCGTCCCCGTGACGGTGGCGGTGACGGCGCAATGAGTGACGGTTCCCTCCAATTGGCCCGCGATGCCGCCGATGTTGTAGCCGCCCGTTCCGGCGGCGGTCCCGGAGAAGGCGCAGTCGTCGATCAGGCTGCCTGTGCCCGACGCGTAGCCGGCCACGCCGCCCGTTTTGCTCTGCCCCGTGACGGCGGCGGTGTTGCTCCGGCAGCCCGAAATTTCTCCCGCCGTGTACCCCGCGATACCGCCGACGGATTCCGAGCCCGCAACGCTCCCCGCGACGGCGCAGCTCGAAATAAGGCTGCCGGCATCGGCTCCTCCGGCGATGCCGCCGTGATAATTGCTCCAGCCATTTGACACCGCGCCCGTGTACGAGCACCCGGAGACGGTGCCGCCCGTGCGGCCCACGATGCCGCCCGTGTAGTCCGCCCCCATGACGTCGGCTGATACAACGCAGTTTTTGATCGCGCTGCCGGCGCCGGCGGTGCCGGCAATGCCCCCGTGCTGGCCCTGCCAGGTAACGGTCCCGGTACAGCTTGAAGCGCAGTTTTCGATGAGGCCGTTGGTGAATCCCGCCACGCTCCCGGTGCTTGTGCCGCCGTTGACCGTCCCGGATAAGGTCACGTTTCTGATGACGCTGCCCGACTCCGCGTAGCCGAACAGCCCTTCATAGCTCGTGCCGGACTGATTGATGTACAGCCCGATGATTTTGAAGCCGGCGCCGTCAAAAACGCCCTTGAAGCTCCTCGCCGCGCCGGTGCCGATTCTGGCGAACTCCCTGGGACTGCCTGAGGCAAAGCCGCCGCCGGCGTTCATGGCGTTGAGCGTGATGTCCTGCGTCAGCACGATGTATTGATTCTGATACGCCGCCCCGGCGCCCACTGTCTGCGAAAAAAAGGCCAGCTGCTCGCCCGTGGCGATACGGTACGGGTTCTCCGCCGTCCCCGCGCCGCCGGCAAAGCCGGAGGCTGTGCCGCCTGTCCATTCGGGGCTTGCCGCGCCGGCGGATTTCACCGCCGCCAGCACGAGGAGCAGCGGGACAAGCAGGAAGAGCCGGCGCCGGAGGCGCTTTATCAATGTGCGGCGTTTCGTCGGCTTGTTCATCGCGGCTCCTGCCAAGCCGCGACCGTTATCCCGGCGTAATCTCCGGCGCTGCTGTCCTTGAAAAAGACGAGGCGGGTCACCCCCGCCGTGCTGAGGGCAACGGTCATCGTCCTGCCCTTGAGGTCGAGGGCGGCGGCGCTTGTCACAAGGGGGCTCGTCATATCGGGTGACGCGCCTGCCGGCCAGGAAATTGTCACATTTTTCGCCGTTTCGGTACCCGGCGCCGTGGTGACGGTCAAAACGGCCACGGGCGCGCCCGCGTTTTCATCGACGGTATAGGCAAGCGCCGGATGGATGACAAACCGGCCCGCCAAGGTTTTTTCGTAGGGTGAAGCGGAGGTGGCCGTCACAGTCACCTCCAGCGGCGCGCCCGTATCGGCGGGGGCGGGAACAGAGAGGGTCACGTTTTCTTCCCGGCCCTCTGCGCCGCCCGCCGGGAGGACGCCCTCAACGGCGCCGCCGGCGCCCGACGGGGTCACGGTATAGGCGATATCGCTGCCGGATATATTCAGCAGGCTCTCATAATTTCTCAGCTTCAGCCGTATCGTGGCGGCCCCATCCGAGGACCAGTCGTGATAGAGGTCGTAGGCGGGGATATCCGGGCCATCCTTCAGCAGGTCGCTTGTAAAATAAAAATCCCGCGCCGCGGTAGCGGTGTAGCCGCCCAAAAGCGCCGTGCGCGCATAACCGGCCAGCGCGGCGCCCGAAAGCAAAAGGATGAAAAGGCCCGTCAGAATCATCGTGACGGGCTTTTTTTGATTTCTGCTTCTTCTCAAAGGCGGTTCATTCCTTTCGCTGTTGTCCGCTGGGCGCCTCAACTCTGAACAGCTTTCAGGCGCAGCTCCAGATGATCGATCTCGTCCTTATACCGGACGTCGTTCACGCCCGCGGGCCAGGAGACGGTCAGCGTATACTGCTTCGTCTCCTTGACGCCGGCTGTAAAGGCTTGGGCGTCGCTCTCGTAAAGGCCGGCGGTCGGGTGGCGCAGCGAGACCGGACTGCCGCCGGCCGTCGTCAGGATAAAGGCGAGCGGCAGGTTCCCCGTCGTTGTGAGGCTCAGCGTGACGCTCTGGCTGTAATCGCTGACCTTATCCCCGTCCGCCTGCGTTTTCCAGTTGCTGATAGTGATGTCGATGCTCCTGCTGTCGCCGGGCGCCATGCCCTCCAGCGAAACGGCGGAGGCGTTCTGCTCCAGCACCCAGGTGGAAAAGTCGATGTCCGGCACCTCTGTTGCGTCCTCGGCCCCCGTGTTGGCGAGCGTCGTTGCAAACCGGGAGAAGGAGACGCCCGTCAGGAGGACGCTCGCGATGAGCAGGTAGATGAGCAGGTAAACCCACCGGTGCTTATTCTTCATCCGTCTCTGCCAGACTCCCTTCGGTACCTTATCCCGGCGCGAGCTGCACCCCGGTGATATGGAAAATAACCTTGACCGATTCTTTGGCGCCGAGGGCGTCGGCGGCCAGCGTGTCGTAATCGTCATACGCCCTTAAAAGCGAGGTCCGGCAATCCGCCGTGGCCGCGTTCTCCACCGCCACAAGGGCATTGTACTCGGCATAGTGATCGTGGGGGCAGGGGACCGTGTGCGCGCCCCAGGCGATGCTTCCCGTCCCGTCGTCCGTCCCGTTGTGCGCAAGCAGATAGTTTTCCTTACCCTCCGGGGAGAGCGCCGCCAGGGCCGCGTCATGCTGCGCCGGCGTCAGCGGGCAGCTGATCTCATGCTGCCAGGTGCCGTCGGGGGACGGGCCGCCGCCGTGGGCGCTTAAATAGTCCGTCACGGCGTTTGCCGCGGCGACGCGCCGCTCCTCCAGCCCGCCGGGGCCGTAATACGCGTCGTAAGCCGCCTGATAATAGGGTGGATAGTCTCCCGGCGCGCCGGCCGAGACGTCCGGGGCAACGCTTGCCGCCCCCGTGTCGCCGATATAGCAGGAGGTATTCCATTGCCAGAAAACAGTGACGGTGACCTGGTCCGCACTGGCGGCGGAAAAGCCCGGCGCGCCCGCCGTCTTGTCGAAAATACTGAAAAAGCCGTCCTCGGCGGCGGCGATATCCTCGGGCCTGAACCAGCCGTTCCCCAAGGCGCCGGGCGGGGTGAAAACGACGGGCGGCGCGTCGCAGGCGCCGTCGCTGACGGAGACCGTTATCCTGAAGATGAAGGGCGCGTAAATATCCGCATTTTCCGTTCCGGCCACCGTCCCCCGCGTCAGAAGCAGCAGGTCCGACGCCTTCATCCTGACGTCGTAAGCGATGGCCGTGTCGGAGCCGCCGCCTGTGAAGGTAAAGCTCTTGTGCCCGGAATCCATGGGGGAGACGCTTTTGGCGCTGAACAGGTCGAAGGTGAAGCCCTTGGTGTAAAACGTGCCCGCCGGGTCATCCTCACCCCGGGCCGAAAAGTTCCACCGCGCCACCAGCGCCGTGTCCCCGCCGGAGACCGCCGTGGTGTACCGCGCAAAGGTCATGGACAAAAAAGCGAAGGACGCCGCGGCCAGCGTGAGCAGAAGGAGAATGCGCCGTCCGAGCTTCAACAGCCGCCACCTCGTTTTAATCGTTTTGCTTTTCCAAGACGGCGTAAAAGCGCGCCGGAATAAACGCAAAGCAGCAGGGCGAGCGTCAGGAGCGCCATCCCCGCCGGCTTTTTGAGAAAGACGATGAGATAGCCGAGCTTCGGTATGACTAAAAGCACCTTTCCGACGAGCTTTCCGGCCGGGACGGTATCGTCCGCCGCGTTGTTGGCGTCGCCTTTCATGGTGACCGTGCCGTTGCCGAGGGCGACGATGCGGTGCGTGTAGGCCGTCTGTCCGGCCAGATAGGTGGCCACGTCGCCCGCTTTGTACGCCGACGGCGCCTCCCGGCGGATCACCACCACGTCGCCGGGGTAAATGGCGGGCTCCATGGAACCGGACATGACGACGAGCGGCGCGAAGCCAAAAAGCGACGGTACCGGGGCGCGGGTGACGGCCTTTTCAAGGCCCAGGATGACGTTTATAAGGAGCAGGAGGCCGAGCAGTCCCGCCGGAAGATATAAAAGCAAGGCCTTGAAAAGCCGTTGGAGCCGTACTTTCAATGGGGTCGCGCCTCCTTTCCGTTGCCCGCCCGGCCGTCACTGCTTCTCGGCCGAGACTCTGATTGTCAGTGTGTAGGAATACCCCGGAATGCCGCCGTAGGCCGCCAGCGCGTTGTCGCCGGACGATTCCGGCCAATACCATTCCAGTGTGTACGTTACGGCGCTGCCGCCCCGGAGCGTTTCCACCCGGCCCAGCGCGCCGGGCGAAAGCCAGGTGTTATCCCCGCCCGCGACATATTTCCCGTTGGCGCGAAGGCGGAACCGCAGAGGGAGCTTATGCCCTTCCGGCAGCGTGTCGTCCGCGATGAAGTCCACAAGACAGCGGACGGGGAAGGCGTTGGCCGCGTTATCAACGGTGAACCGGTAGCTCCCCTTCATGCCGGGCGCGAGCCGTTTGCGCGCGCCGAAGATATCGATCTTGGCCGCGGCGCCGGCGCTGAAAGCGGTCTTCGCGTCGTAAACGTCCAGCGCAGGCGGCGTGTCGCCGCCACCGCCGCCGCTTGAGGGCGGGGGAGGCGCGGCGGGGGAGGGAGAAGGCGCTGTCGAAGGCCCGGACGGCTCGGGGGACGCCGTGGTCCCCGAGGACGCGTCTGCTTCGGGACTGGGGCCGAGGACGATGTCCTCGATGCCCCGGACGGCGCCGTCCTCGCCCTGGCTCAGGATCACGGTGAGCTCCAGCACCGCAATATCCACCGAGACGTGAAAGACGAGGGTGCCGTCCGACAGACGGACCCGCGTCACGTTTTTGATGTTATCAGCGTAATCGATCGTAAACGCCGCCTGTGCCAGCACGCCGCCGTTCCCGTCGAGAACACTGAGGGTATGTCGGCCCTCCGCGACATCGGTAAAGGCGAAGTATCCGCTTTGATCCGTCGTCGCGTATCGGGGTGTGCTTTCCAGCATAATGGCGCCCTCCGCAAACGGCGCGCCGTTTGCGTAAATCACCTGGCCCGCCAGGTCGATCGTATAACTGACGGCGGTAGCGCTTTTACGTTGGAACAGAAAATCGTGAATACGCTCCAAAAGGCCCGGCGTATCGTTCGTCCGCCTGACGACGGACAGGGACGAATCCAGCGTGAAGATGGTTTCCCCGAGGCCGGCGTCGCGGACAACGCCGTAAACGGGCGCGGCGGCCTGCAGGACGAGTACCGTCACCAGCAGCCAGAGAAAAGCGTTGCGGCGGCGGTTCCGGCTCTTTTCAGTTTGAGACACCGTACCACCTCTGCAAAAAATCTGCCGCTGAGGTCATGCCCCGCGCCTCGGCGCTCTTCCCGGAGCTGTCCGGCGCGAACAGCCCCCGGAAGAGAGCCGAAGCTCTCTGACGATTACGCCTCGGGCATGAGTTGTTCGGCCGTGACTGTAAACGTTAAGACATAAGCGTCGCGATTTGTGGCTGCCTGCGAAGCGATACCAGCCGCCGTGTCGTCGGCGTCGAGCCATGCCCCGTCGGTGCCGGAGCCATGAAAGCCTGCAGCTATAATGCCGGAGGTATTATGCAACGTGACGTCGTGGGGCCATCTCCAGTAAACTGTTTCGTCGATTTGGACGGCATTGGCGCTGACCCCTTCATCGTTTCTGACAATACATGTCGCTCCGGAAGGCGTATCCACACCGTCCTTGTTGGCGGCATCTCTGGCAATGGCGGTGGACAGATCGTCAAGATTGTAATATACGGTGCTAAAATTATTATCCAGGGAATACTGAATCGGAACTTTTTCTTTGGCAGTGCCGGACTTTACAAAATTAAAGGTCAGTATTGCGTCCACATCCGAGTCGTATGTACCTAATATCTTAAATGAGCCCTCAACGCCGGGGGCAATGATGTCGTCGGCCTGCTCGGGATTATAGATGTTTGTGCTGTAATCGTGATTCCAAATCGGCAGGACGGTCGACTGATCGGCCAGGTCTGTATCACCTATTTTTCCGGTGAAACTCCAGCGCGCCACGAGGGCGGTGTCCTGGCCGGCCAGGGCGGTGGAGTATTTGGCGAAGGTGCCGGAGATCATCGCGGTGGATACCAGAAAGAGGACCAGCAGGACGGGAAGCGCGAAGATAAGCTTTCTTTTGCGGGGCATTTTCATCATCCTTTCAATATTTAAAGGTTTGGGCTTTGCGGTATTGTTTAAATAACTGACGCGAGACGCAGGTCATCGCGTCATGTTTCATCATCACCCTTCCCGGCTGTGTTCAAGGCCGCGAGCTCCGTCTCGCCGCCGGGCTTTTTTCTGTTGCGCCTGGCGCGCGCGATGACATCATAGAGTATGAACAGACAGATCGGCGTAATGACAAAAACAAGCATCCCCAGCGGCGTCTGGATAAAGAGGGCGAGCCTGCCGAGATTTGCCGCGCGCCATATGTACAGCCCTTCGATTTTATCGGGAGAGACGCTGCCGTTATCCGTCCCGACGTTGGCGTCGCCTTTCGTTTGAAAGGACAGGCCGCCGTCCGTGTTGATTTCCGTCACCCGGTGGGATACCACCGCGTCCTCGTCCGTCCTGAAGGAGATGATGTCTCCCACACTGACGTTCTCCGGGGCGATTTCCCTGGTGATAATAAGGTCTCCCGCCGTGATGGCGGGCTCCATCGACCCCGACAGGACGATAAACGGTTTATAACCGAGGAAATCCGGTACCGTGTCGGGGTGGACATACGATTTGACGATCAATGTGACATTGACAACGACGATAACAGCGAGGACAGCGCAGACCGCGTACCCGACGGCGGTTAAAATCCTCCGCAGCGCCGATACGCCTTTTTTGCTTTTCTTCAACCCAAAAACCTCCCAACGCTTTATGATCTCTTCTGTTGGACGAACAGCCTGCCGCCTTATGACGGCCATGACGGGATAAAAAAAGACCGCAAGAAAAAAGCTCCTTGCAGTCGAACGGTCATGACCGCCCGGCGGCGGCTTTAGACTCCAGACTTTGCGTCCCTATCTTTAAATAGGTTTGCCAAATATTCTATTGTTGCAGGTTACAGTCTCCGTGCAGATGCGGAAAGATGTAAAAATATGGTATTAATATCCACATGCTTCACATATTACCTTATTTTTTGGGGAATTTCAATATGTTTTTTTACTATTTTTATCCAATGCTAAAACCGGTTATGCAGCAATACGCCCGCCAGACGGCGGGCGTATCGTAAACGATTGCTGATTACTTTATTTGTCTGGGCAGAGCTTCGGGCCGAGATTTGAGCCGGCCAGGATGTGGAAGTGCAGGTGATCCACCGTTTGCCCGGCGTCCGCGCCGCTGTTGGTGATGACGCGAAAGCCACCGGAAAGGTTTTCCTTTTTGGCCAGCTGCGCGATCACCTCAAAGCATTTTGAAACGACGGCCGAGTTTTCCGGTGTGATATCGGCGGCGCTGGCGATGTGCTTTTTAGGCACGACGAGGAAGTGAACGGGCGCCTGCGGATACAGGTCGTTGAACGCGATGATCTCCTCGTCCTCATAACGCTTCGTCGAGGGAATCTCCCCGGCCGCGATTTTACAAAAAATACAGTCCGACATGATATTGCCTCCTCATTTTTGAGCTTAGAGCCCTAATTTCTCTATGACGAAATCATCCACCGCGGCCAGCGCGTCGTCGACCTTCGATAATTCTTTTCCTCCGCCCATGGCGGAGTCGGGCTTGCCGCCGCCGGAGCCGCCGCAGAGCTTTGTGACCGTTTTGATGAGCTCCCCGGCCTTGACGCCCTTTGCCACCGCCGCGGGGCCGCAGACGGCCACAAAGGTGATTTTGCCGTCGTTTACCGTCGACAGGACGGCGACGACGCTGTCGTCCTTGTCCCGCAGAAAATCGCCCATCTGGCGGAGCTTGTCGGCGTCGGCGTCGGCGATGGCCGCCGTCAGTATTTTCAGGTCGCCGACGGTCCGCGCGCCCGCCAGGAAACGCGAGGCCTCGCCGTTGGCCTCTTTCGCGCTGTATGCGTCGATGGCCCGGCGCAGCTCCCGGAGCTCGCCCAGGTGCTGCTCCAGCTTCTGGACGAGCTCGCCCGGATTGTTTGCCTTGAGGATGCCGGCCAGCTCGAAGACCATGCTCCTTGACTGCCGGAGGCTTTCCAATGTCGCCTGACCGACGGTGGCCTCGATGCGCCGGACGCCGGAGGCCACGGAAAATTCGCTGGTGATATTGAACGCGCCGGCCTTGGCGGTGTTGTCCAGATGCGTGCCGCCGCAGAGCTCGGTGGAAAAGGAGCCCATACTGACCACCCGGACGATATCGCCGTATTTCTCGCCGAACAACGCCGTGGCGCGCATTTTCTTCGCCTCATTGATCGGCATTTCCTCAATCTTTATCGGCATGCCGTCAAGGATGGCGTTGTTGACGAGGTTTTCGACCTTCTGGAGCTCCTCGGGCGTGGTCGCGGCAAAGTGCGTAAAGTCAAAGCGCAGCTTGTCGGGCTCCACCAGCGAGCCGGCCTGCTGGATATGGTCGCCGAGGACGAGCCGCAGCGCTTTTTGGAGCAGGTGAGTGGCCGAGTGGGCGCGCATGACGGCACGGCGCCGCGTCTCGTCGATTTCCGCCGTGACGGTGTTCTCCACGTGGAATTCCCCCGCGACCATAACGCCGGAATGCAGGTATTTTCCGCCCTTGTTTTTCTGGACGCTCGTGACCTTGAACATATTGCCGTAGGAGGAGATGGTGCCGTGGTCGGCGGCCTGTCCGCCCATTTCGGCGTAAAACGGCGTCCGGTCCAGCACGATGATAGCCTCGTCGCCCGTCCTGACCGACGAGCAGAGCTCGCCGTCTGAGACGAGGGCGAGGATGCGGCCCTCCTCGATAAAATGGTCGTAGCCCGTAAACACCGTGGGCGTGTTGTCCAGCCCCAGGTCAACGCCGGCCCATGCCAGGTCGCCCAGCGCCGCTCTGGCGGTGCGGGCCCGGGTGCGCTGCTCCTGCATCAGGCGGTCAAAGCCCGCCCGGTCCAGCGTGAAGCCCTGCTCCTCGATGATCTCCAGCGTCAGGTCGACGGGGAAACCGTAGGTGTCGTAGAGCTTGAAAGCGTCCTCGCCGGGGAAAGCGGCGACACCCTTTGCCTTGTGGGCTTCCATCAGGCTCGTCAGGATGCTCATGCCGCCGTCGATGGTCCTGTTAAAATTTTCTTCCTCCACCTTGATGATGCGGGTGATGTAATCCTGCTTTTCCACAAGGTCCGGATAGGCATTTTTGTTTTCCTCGATGACGGTCGCGCAGACCTCCCACAAAAATGTCCCGGAAACACCCAGAAGCTTGCCGTGGCGCGCCGCCCGGCGCAGGAGGCGCCGCAGGACGTAGCCCCGCCCTTCGTTGGAGGGCAGGACGCCGTCGCAGATCATCATGGTCGCCGACCGGATGTGGTCGGTGATGACGCGCAGGGAGACGTCCGTCTTGTGGCTCTGGCCGTAGGTAGCGCCGGTGATGGCGGATACCTTGTTCGTGATATTCATAAGGGTGTCGACGTCGAAGATGCTGTCCACGCCCTGACAGACGACGGCGAGGCGTTCCAGGCCCATGCCGGTGTCGATGTTTTTCTGTGTGAGCTCGGTATAGGTCCCGTTGCCGTCGTTTGAAAACTGCGTGAACACGTTGTTCCAGACCTCGATGTACCGGTCGCAGTCGCAGCCGACGGTGCAGTCCGGCTTGCCGCAGCCCTTCTCCGGCCCCCGGTCAAAATAGATTTCGGAGCAGGGGCCGCAGGGACCGGCGCCGTGCTCCCAGAAGTTGTCCTTTTTGCCGAAGCGGAAGACCCGCTCGGCGGGGATGCCGATGTCCTTGTTCCATATCTCAAAGGCCTCTTCGTCCTTTTCGTAAATGGAAGGGTAGAGGAGCTCGGGGTCGATGCCGACCGTTTTCGTCAAAAACTCCCAGCTCCAGGAGATGGCCTCCCGCTTGAAATAATCGCCGAAGGAGAAGTTGCCCAGCATCTCGAAGTATGTACCGTGCCGGGCGGTCTTTCCGATGTTCTCAATGTCGCCGGTACGGATGCATTTCTGGCAGGTACAGACGCGGCGGCGGGGCGGCTCCTGCTCGCCGGTGAACCACGGCTTCATAGGGGCCATGCCGGAATTGATCAGGAGAAGCGACGCGTCGTTCTGCGGTATCAGTGAAAAACTGGGCAGGCGCAGATGCCCTTTGCTTTCAAAAAAAGATAAGAACATCTCGCGCAGCTCGTTTAAACCATACTTTTTCATGAAATTGCCTCCAAAATATCCGTCTATGCTTTCGCCCACCTGGGTAAAAACCTCGAAGTTACCGATTTTTAATTTTATAATGAATAGGCCGTGCTTGTCAATGCCTTGTACCAAACGAAATGCCATATCTCCGTAGGGGCAAACCTGGTGTTTGCCCTTTACCGAATAGATTGCACAGCGAAAGGGGCAGACACAAGGTCTGCCCCTACATAACCGACCTATAAACGGTTCTATCTCTTGCGGATGTTTGAGGAAATCTCCGACAGCGCCTTGGACGCCTCCATGTCGAACGAGTGCGTTTTTGCCATGTCGCCCAGCGCCAGCATCCCCACGAGCCGCCCTGATTCGACGACCGGGAGCCGCCGTACCTGCGCCTCCGACATTTGCCGGGCCGCCTCCCGGACGTCGTCCGTCGGGCTGACGGTGATGAGCCCCCTGGACATGATCTCGCGGACGGGCGTCGTCTCAGGGTCGTTTTCGGCGGCGACGCAGCGCAGGACGATGTCACGGTCGGTGACGATGCCCCGGAGCCGTCCGTCCTCCGCGCAGACCGGGATAGCGCCGATATTGTGCCTGAAAAGCAGGCGCGCGGCCAGCGACGCCGGTTCATCCGGCGCGATGGAAATCACGCTGTCCGTCATAAGTTCTGATACGAGCATATTGAACCCCCCGATGATAATGATGTAAAACTGTGACATGTTGATTATTAACCGAAGCGGCATATTATATACAAAGCATCCGCCGGACCGGCAGCGCAAACGGCTTGTGCGATCCGGCGGCGTATGGTACGATGAAAAACAGGAGAGTGGAGATGAAAATGGATCACGAAGCGCATATGAAAAGCGCCCTTTTCGAGGCGAAAAAGGCGATGGAAGAGGGCGAGGTGCCGGTCGGCTGCGTCATTGTGGACGAGAGCGGCGCCATCGTCGGCAGAGGCTGCAACCGGCGCGAGAAGGCGCGGAACGCCCTGGCCCACGCGGAGCTGATGGCGATTGACGAGGCCTGTAAAAAGCTCAGCGACTGGCGGCTTGGCGGCTGCACCCTCTATGTCACGCTGGAGCCGTGCCCCATGTGCGCCGGCGCGATCATCAACGCGCGCATCCCAAAGCTGTATTACGGCGCGAAGGAGGAGCAAAGCGGTTCCTGCGGGAGCGTCATTAACCTCTTTATGGAGCGCTTCGGCCATTCCCCGCAGATCGTCGGCGGCATCCTCGAGCCTGAGTGCCGCGCGCTCATGACGGAGTTTTTCAGAAAGCTCCGCGAGAAATAACCTAAGAGGTATAAAAGGGCTTTACCCCTTAAGAAAACAACCGAGGCGGTCAGCCTCGGTTGTTTGAGTATGGTCGCTTATGCTTTCACGGCCCGCGTGGCGTAGAAGGTCGGCACGTTGTAGTCGGCGAGCCGGCCGGAGCCATTGGTGTCCTGATAGATATCCGTCAGGATAAAGCCGGCCCTGAGCTGGCCGCCGAGCTGCTCCTCGATGGTGTGGGAGAACTGGATGCCCCAGCCGTTCTTTACCGAAGCGTCGTATAACGCCTGATCCTTCAGCGGATTAAACGGCAGCCTGTGGGCAAGTCCCGTTTCCTCATCGTCGAAGACGTAATTGAACCCGTTGTCAAAGCCCGACAGCAGGATGCCGCCCTTTTTCAGGACCCGGCAGCACTCCCGCCAGACGGGGACCACGTCCTCAATGTAGCAGTTTGAGACGGGGTGGAAGATAAGGTCGAAGCGCCCGTCCGGGAAAGGCAGCGGCTTCGTCATATCGGCGCGGACTGTAGTGATCTCGTAGCTTTCCCGCGCGGCCACGCCCTTTTCGCTCTGGAGCTGCTTTTCGGAATAGTCGAGTACCGTGCATCTGGCGCCCAGGGCCGTAAAGATCGGCATCTGCTGCCCGCCGCCGGAGGCGAGGCCGAGAATCTCCGCGCCCTCAAAGGCGCAGAACCATTCCTTCGGCACGGGCTTGTTCGGCGTCAGCACGACGGACCAGTCGCCGCGCCGCGCTTTTTCAAATATTTCGCGGCTGACGGGGCGGCCCCATTCCCAGCCCCTGTCGACCCAGGCGTCGATGGTCCGCGCGTTGATGTCCGTATATATCTCGTCCATATAAAGCTCTCTTTGCCGGCCGCTTGGGCCGGCGTATGTTATTTGACCGGCCTGCCGTCCTTGTCGAAGAGCGGCAGCGGCTCGAGGTAGATGATATCGTTCCGTTCGACGGCATCGCCCTCGGCGAGGATCGCCATACGGCCGGCGATGTTGCCGCCGGCTTGGTTAACCAGCTCCTCCACAGCCCGGAGGGACTCGCCCGTGGAGATAACGTCGTCGATGATGAGGATGCGCTTGCCCTTTATTTTGGCCGCGTCGGCGCCGTCCATATAGAGCTTCTGCTCGCCCTGGGTTGTGATGGAGCGCACTGTGGCCTCGAAGACGCCGTTCATGTAGAGCTTCGTCGCTTTGCGGGCGAGGAAGTATTCGTTCCGTCCGCTCTGACGCGCCATCTCATGGATGAGCGGGATGGCCTTGGCCTCGGGCGCGACGAGATAGTCGAACTCCGGCGCTTTCTTTAACAGCGCCTCGGCGCTTTTGACGGTGAGCTCCACGTCGCCGAAAATGACGAACGCGGCGATGTGCATCGTCTCGTTGAGCTTGCAGAGCGGCAGGTCACGTTTAACGCCGGCCACCGTGATGGGATAAACCATTACTTTCATCTCCAAAGGGTTTTATTACAGACTGATTATAAGTGAGACGGGCACGAAAAGTCAAACGATTCATTTAAACCCCACCCACCCGCCCAATAGAGGTATAGGGGCTGCGTCCCTATGACCCCGTTTGGAACGGGGCTGCGCCCCGGACCCCCGTGGGGCTCCGCCCGGACCCGTGGGGCTCCGCCCCGGGGACGCGGACACGGTGTCGCCGGCCGCGCCGACAGGGGCGGCGGGAGCAAGCTCTGCCCTGCGTTATGGTAATTCAATGGCGGCGCCGTAGGGCGGGACGACTCGGCCCGCCGTCGGTCCTTATCCCGGACAACAAGCCGCGCCAGGCGGACGGCCAATGATCGTCCCGACGACTGAAGGAGCCCCGTGCCACGCCGCGCATAAGAGAGGGGCGGATATGAATCCGCCCCTTGCATTATTTACTGCTTATTGGGCAAACAGCTCCCTGTATACCTCGGCGTTGTCGACTTTGCCGACGGCGGAGAAGGAGGCTTTGCCGAGATCGAGGCATTGGGCGGCGAGCTTTTGGATGTCGTCGGCTGCCACGCTGTCGTAGCGGGCGATGATTTCGTCCGGCTCAGGCACGGCGCCGAAGTACAGCTCGTTCCGGCCCAGGCGGTTCATGCGCGTGGCGGTGGACTCGAGGCCCATCAGGACGTTGGCCTTGACCTGCTCCCGGGCCCGCCGGAGCTCTTCCTGCGTGACGCCGGCCTCCTTGAAGCGCTTGATTTCCTCGACGATGACGCGCACGGCCTCCAGCTCCGTCTCCCGCCCGAGGGCGGTGTAGATGGAAAACAGGCCCGTGTCGATATAGCTGGAGCCATAGGAATAGACCGTATAGCACAGGCCCCGCTTTTCGCGCACCGTCTGGAAGAGACGCGACGACATGCCGCCGCCCAGAATGTCGGACAAAAGCTGCAGCGTAAAGCGGCTGTTATCCGTGACGGCCACGCCGGGAAACGCGATGTTGAGGTGGTTTTGCTCGAGGCTCTTGCGCTTGACCGTGAAGGTGGGCGTATAAACGGCGTTATTAAAGCTGTTCCGGCCGCCGTGAGGCATGGCGGAAAATATGTCCCGGAGCTGCGCGATATCCTCCGGCTTATAGCTGCCGGAGACGGCGACGACCACGGAATCGGGGCGGTAATGCTCGGCCATATAATCCCGGAGCGTTTCGCCCGTCATTTTGCCAAGCGTCGACTTTGTCCCCAGGATCGGCCGGGCCAGTGAAAAGCCCTTGAAGACGGCGGAGGACAAGCGCTCGGTGGCCAGGTCCTCCGGCGTATCCTGATACATATCGATCTCCTCGAGGATGACGCCGCGCTCATTCGCCACGTCCTCCTCGGCGAATTTCGAGTGAAAGAACATGTCGCACAGGACGTCGGACAGGAGGGGGAGATGGGTATCCAAAACGCGCCCGTGAAAGCAGGTGCACTCCTTCGTCGTAAAGGCGTTCGTTTGGCCGCCGATGGTGTCCATGATGACGGCCAGCTCCTCGGCGGACCTGGTTTCCGTGCCCTTGAACAGCATGTGCTCAATAAAGTGGGACGCGCCGTTCATCCGGGCGTCCTCATAGCGCGCGCCGGTGGCGACCCAGATGCCGAGCGACACGGAGCGCACGTAGGGAATATATTCATGCAGTATCCTGACGCCATTGGGCAGGACGATCTTTTCGTACATAAATGACCTCGTAAAATGCAGGCAGGGCATAACGCCCTGCCCGAAATTGTTTATATCTGTATGGGCGATTCACGAATCGCCCGCTATTGCCGAATATCCGATCGGGCGATTCGTGAATCGCCCCTACACTTTATGATACTGTCGCTTACGCCTGATCGATGGGCAGGCCGTCCGCCTGACGCTCCTTGATCGCGTCCTTCCTCGAGAGGTTGACGCGGCCGCGGTCGTCGATGTCGGTGACCTTGACCCAGGTCATGTCGCCCTCCTTGAGGACGTCCTCAACCTTTTCAACGCGGCGGTTTTCAAGCTTGGAGATGTGGACCATGCCGTCCTTGCCCGGGGCAAGCTCGACGAAAGCGCCGATCGGGATGATGCGGACGACCTTGCCGTAGTAGAGCTGGCCGATCTCGGGGACGAACACGATGCTGTCGATGATCTTTTTCGCCGCGCGGCAGGCTTCGATGTCGCTGGAGGAGATGAACACGCTGCCGTCGTCCTCAATGTCGATCTTCGCGCCGGTGTCGGCGACGATCTTCTGGATGACCTTGCCGCCGGAGCCGATGACCTCGCGGATCTTGTCGGGATTGATCTTCATGGAGATCATCTTCGGCGCCGTCGGCGCCAGCTCCTCTCTCGGCTTGGCGATAACGGGGAGCATGACCTCGTCGAGAATCTGGAGGCGCGCCTCGCGGGTGATTTCAAAGGCGTTTTTGATGATATCGTAGGTCAGGCCGTCGTTTTTCAGGTCCATCTGGATGGCCGTGATGCCTGTTTTCGTACCGGCGACCTTAAAGTCCATTTCGCCGTGGAAGTCCTCGACGCCCTGAATGTCGATAAAGGTCGTCCAGGAGTCGCCGTCGGAGATGAGGCCGCAGGAGATGCCGGCCACGGGCGCCTTGATGGGCACGCCGGCGTCCATGAGGGCCAGCGTTGAGCCGCAGATCGAGCCCTGGGAGGTGGAGCCGTTGGAGGAGAGGACCTCGCTGACCACGCGGATGGCGTACGGGAATTCTTCAATGGAGGGGAGCACCACTTCCAGCGCCTTCTCGGCGAGGGCGCCATGGCCGATTTCGCGGCGGGAGGCGGAGCGGCTGGGTCTTGCCTCGCCGGTGGAGAAGGAGGGGAAGTTGTAGTGGTGCATATAGCGCTTTGAGGTCTCCTCAAAGATCGTGTCAAGGTTTTGCGCCTCGGACAGCGTGCCGAGCGTTGCGATCGACAGCACCTGCGTCTGGCCGCGGGTAAAGAGGCCCGAGCCATGAACGCGCGGCAGGACGCCGACCTCGGCGGACAGCGGCCGGATTTCGTTCATCGAGCGGCCGTCCACGCGCTTGCCCTCCAAGAGCCACGCCTTGACGACCTTCTTCTGAATCTTATAGGTAATTTCCTCAAGCTGGGCGCTGATTTCGGGATACTGCTCGCCGAATTCCTCGATCATCTTGGCCACAACGGCGTTGTAGCGTTCCTCGCGGATGTTCTTGTCGTCGGTGTCCATGCAGAATCTGACGTCGTCGAGGTACTTGTCCACGATCTTCTGGAACAGCTCCTCATTAAAGGACGCCTTGGCGTACTCGAACTTCGGCTTGCCGATCTCGGCCACCATCTGGTTGATGAGCGCGATGACGGGCTTGATGGCCTCGTGGGCGGCGATGATGCCGTTGAGCATCACGTCCTCCGGGACCTGGTTGCCGACGGCTTCGATCATGACGATTTTCTTTTCGGTGGCGGCGATGGTGCAGTACATATCGCTGACCTTGCGCTCGGCGCTGGTGGGATTAATGAGATACTTGCCGTCGTGATAGCCCAATCCGACGCCGGCGATGGGGCCGTTGAACGGAATGTCGGAGATGGAGACGGCGGCGGAAGCGCCGATCATCGCCGCGATCTCGGGCGCGTTGTCATAGTCGACGGACATCACGGTGCAGGAGATGATAACGTCGTTGCGGAGGTCGTGGGGGAAGAGGGGACGCATCGGCCGGTCGATCATGCGGCTGGCCAGGATACCGCGCTCCGAGGGACGCCCCTCGCGGCGGAGATATCCGCCGGGGATTCTGCCGACGGAGTAGATTTTTTCTTCAAAGTCGACGCCGAGCGGGAAGTAGTCGATACCGTCCCTGGGCCGCGAGGATGCGGTGGCCGTGACGAGGACCGTCGTTTCGCCGTACTTGACGAGGACGGCGGCATTGGCCAGCTCCGCCAGCTTGCCCACCTCCAGGGTGAGCGGCCTTCCGCCAAGCGTCGTGGAATACTGCTTGTACCCGGGGAATTCTCTGTGCTTGATGATCATGGAATGCTCCTTTCAATATCCGGAGCATCAATCTCCTAGCACTTGAAAACAAATCCGAAAGCGCGCTCGGATGCATTTTCAACTGCTATGGGATTGCCTGCTCCTTGTTTTTTTCTATTATGTTACAGCGCCGGAAAAAAAGCGCAGTAATATACTTAGTATGTCATAACAGGGCCGATCTGATACGTTCAGACCAGCCCTGATACGGCCGTGCTTACTTTCTGATGCCGAGCTTTGCGATGCAGGCCCTGTAACGCTCGACGTCCTTTTTCATGAGGTAGTCCAGCAGGTTGCGGCGCTTGCCGATCATCTTATACATCCCAAGCATGCTGTGTTTGTCCTTGGCGTGAACCTTCAGATGCTCTGTCAGCTGCGCGATGCGCTCGGTGAGGATGGCGATCTGAACCTCCGGGGAGCCGGTGTCGGTCCCATGGGTGCGGTTTGATTCGATGACGGCTGTTTTCTGGTCCTTGGTGATCATATCAAAAGTCCTTTCTTTGATGTTCCCCGGAGTCTGAGTATCGGGCGGAAAGGCACCGGAATTTGCCCGGCTTTTTCCCGGAACTAAGAGACGGGGTTAAAACTAGTGTATTCTAACATAGAAGCAAATTGTTGTAAAGATGATTTTTGTTTTGGCCGCGCCGCGATACCTGACCGCGCCGGGCCTTAAATCAGCTCGCCCAGGTCCTTCATGAGCCTGACGCACGGAAAGCCGTCAAACTCCCGCGCCGTGGTCGTGCCGGTCAAAACAGCGGCGAAATCGACGCCGGCGTTTTTCGCGGTCCCGGCGTCAACAAGGCTGTCTCCGATATACAAAACGCCGCTTTTATCGGCGCCGAGGCGCGCCATGGCGGCAAGGACGCCCTCCGGGTCCGGCTTCGGCGACGTCACGTCCTCTCCGCCGATGATTATATCCACCAGGGGCACAATATTATACCGTTCCAGCGTGCCCATGATGCGGGAACGCAGCTTTGTGGAGATGATGCCGTTTGTGCGGCCCCGCGCCTTCAGCGCCTCCAGCGCCGGCACAGCCTGGGGATATAAAAACGTGTTGTCCACCATGATCTCGTCGGCCTTTTTCCCGTATTCCGACCGGTACAGCTCCAGCTTTGCCCTGTCCTTTTCTCCGCACAGCATCTCAAAGGAATCGACGAGGGTGTGCCCAATCGTCCGGCAGATATCGTAATCCGAGACGCCCGTATAGCCGTGCTTGTCCAGGACATGCCGGTAACACGCCACAATCCCGCGCTCGGAATTTGCCAGCGTGTAGTCAAAATCGAAAAGGTAAACGGAATAATCCATGATACACGTCCTTTACTATATTGTAACTGATGAAACTTCAGGTGCCGCCGTCCTCGTAGGGGGCGATGCCCACATCGCCCCGCTGAGCCTGCATACCCCGACGGGCCGATGTGGGCATCGGTCCCTACGATATTAACGCTCTTTGAATCAGAGACAAGGTTATCGCCCGAGATGGATCAACAGGGCGGCGATGTCGGCGGGGGAGACGCCGGAGATGCGGGAGGCCTGGCCGAGATTCAGGGGGCGGACCTGACCCAGCTTCTGCCGGGCTTCCAGCCGGAGCCCCTGCAGGGCGCCGTAGTCGATATCCTCCGGCAGCCGGACGTCCTCCATGCGCCGGAGGTCCTCCACCTGGCGCGTCTGGCGTTTGATATACCCGTCGTATTTGATGGAGATCTCCGCCTGCTCGGCCACCGCCGGGTCAAGGGCAGGCCGGGCGGCGTCGAAGGGCGCGAGGCTTTTGTAATCGAGCTGCGGGCGGCGGAGGAGGGCGGCGAGGCTCACGCCGGAGGCCGGTGGCGTCGTGCCGCAGGCCTCCAAAAGTGCGGCGAGCTCCGGCGTCGGCGCGAGATACGTGCTTTCCAGGCGCTTTATCTCCCGCGCCACATCATCGTATTTTTTCAAAACCTTTCGATACCGGGCCTCGGAGACGAGCCCGGCGCGGTGCCCGATATGAGACAGCCGGATGTCGGCGTTGTCCTGGCGGTGGTACAGGCGGTACTCGGAGCGGGACGTCATGATGCGGTAAGGCTCGTTCGTGCCTTTTGTGACCAGGTCGTCGATGAGCGTGCCGATATAGCCCTCGTCGCGCCGGATGAGCATCGGCGGCAGGCCCTTGAGCTTCAAAGCGGCGTTGACGCCGGCCACAAAGCCCTGCACGGCGGCCTCCTCGTAGCCCGAGGTGCCGTTGAACTGTCCCGCGCCGTAAAGGCCGGCGAGCTTCTTCGTTTCCAGCGTCGGCAGCAGCTCCAGGGGGTTCAGGCAGTCGTATTCGATGGCGTAGGCGCAGCGCATCATTTCCGCGTGCTCCAGTCCCGGGATGGTGTGCAGCATTTTGAGCTGCACGTCCTCCGGCAGCGAGGACGAAAAGCCCTGCACATAGAGCTCCTCCGTCCCGAGCCCCATGGGCTCGATGAACAGCTGATGCCGCTTTTTGTCCTTGAAGCGCACCACCTTGTCCTCGATGGACGGGCAGTACCGGGGCCCGACGCCCTCGATAACGCCGGAGTACAGTGGGCTGCGGTGGAGGTTTTCACGGATGACGTCATGGGTGTTTTCATTTGTATATGTGAGATAGCACACCGCGCGGTTTTCCACCGGCGTGTCCGTCTCAAAGGAAAAGGGCACCGGCTCTTCGTCGCCGGGCTGGAGCTCCATTTTGGCAAAGTCGACGCTCCGCCCGTTGATGCGCGGCGGCGTGCCTGTTTTGAAGCGCCGCATGTCGAGCCCCAGCGCCTTGAGGTTGTTCCCCAGCGACGCGGCCGCGTGCATCCCGTCGGGACCGCTGTCGCTTAAAACGTCGCCGACGATCGTCCGGCCCGACAGATACGTGCCCGAGCAGATGACGGCGGCTTTACAATGATATACCGCGCCGGTCTGGGTTTTGACAGCCTTTACGGCGCCGCTCTCAACAAGGATTTCCGTGATCTCCGCCTGCCGGAGGCTGAGATTTTCCTGCGTTTCCAGCGTGTGCTTCATGAGCTGCTGGTACGCCCTGCGGTCGGCCTGGGCGCGCAGGGAGTGGACGGCGGGGCCCTTGCCGCGGTTTAAAAGCCTGTATTGGATGCACGTTTTGTCGGCGGCCCGTGCCATCTCGCCGCCCAGCGCGTCCAGCTCCCGCACCAGATGGCCCTTGCCGGTGCCGCCGATGGCGGGATTGCACGGCATGTTGCCGACAGCGTCCAGATTGATCGTAAAGCAAACGGTCTTCATCCCGAGGCGCGATGCCGCCAGCGCGGCTTCAATGCCCGCGTGGCCCGCGCCGATGACCGCAATATCAAATTGTCCGGCGTCGAATTCCATCGTTTGCGCCTCCTTATTATTATTTTGCCCGCCCACCCGCCCAGAAAAGGTATAGGGCTTCGCCCTATGACCTGTTTTGCGGCGATGGGGCTGCGCCCCATGCCCAAGGACGGGCCAGGTATTTCGCTTATTGGGTAGGGCGGGGGCTTGCTCCCGCCGCTCCTGTGCGGCGCGGCAGGGTGTTCACCGGGTCATCGCATTACGCAAAATAAGGGATACCCGTGCTATAATGAAGCTAAAGAACCCGCACGCAAAAGGCTGCGCAGAAAAAAATATTTATAAATATAGCACAAATAGAGATTCTCTAAAATCGATTATCCAGTAACCGCAACGCTTTGACCGCTTTCGGAGGACGCAACGCTTCATACTTTTGTAACATATCAAGGAAAATATCGTCCCAGTCCAGTCCCTTTTCAAGGCTTTACAAGGCGTTTTTAATCAATATCAGCCCCAAAATCTCAAATAGAAGCCCTTTTTGATCCAATAGAAGCCTGTTTTCCCGTCGAATCCGTCGCAGGGGGCGATGCCCACATCGCCCCGTCGGTCCTTACCCACAGGCCACCCCCGCGCCAGCAAGAGCGGCGGGCCGGGTCGTCCCGCCCTACGGCGTATCCCGAGCTGTCGCCCGCCGGCGACTGAAGGAGGGAAACTCCTCCCGGTGCCGCACGGCACAAGAGCGGCGGGAGCAAGCCCCCGCCCTGCGGCGGTTCCCAGGGGGCGCTGCAAGGGGACACGGGCGGCGTCCCTTACGGGTTGCGACACATAGGTGACTCCCCGGAGCCGTTCTCTCCCCCGCCCCCATAGAAAGCGGCTTTGAAGTGCCGTGCTACCGCTGCGTTTGAAGATTTTTTTAATTTTACGCGATATGCTTTATAATTGCAAGTACCGGGGCGATACAGGCTCAAAATAAGGGGTGCCAACAGTTGACAAGAGACCTGCTTGGGATATAATTAAAAAGATATGTAAAATATGATTCGGGCGAGCGTCAATCCTGTCACGCCGTAGGGCGGATATGGAATCCGCCCCACAATGGAGGATATATGCTGAAGAACACAGAAAAAACCATGGACAAGCTCGTCGCGCTGTGCAAGGGGCGCGGTTTTGTGTACGCGGGCAGCGAGATTTACGGCGGTCTCGCCAACTCGTGGGATTACGGGCCGCTGGGGGTTGAGCTGAAAAACAACATCAAGCGCGCCTGGTGGCGGAAATTCGTGCAGGAAAACCCATATAACGTGGGGCTGGACTCCGCTATTCTGATGAATCCTCAGGTCTGGGTGGCCTCCGGCCACGTGGCGACCTTTAACGACCCGCTTATCGACTGCAAGGCGTGCAAGACGCGCCACCGGGCGGACAAGCTCGTGGAGGAGTGGCATACGGCCAATAACATCACCGGCGTTGCCGTCGAGGCGATGACGAACGACGCGCTGGTGAATTACATCAAGGAAAAGGGCATCACCTGCCCCAACTGCGGCAAGGCCGAATTTACGGACATCCGCAAGTTCAACCTGATGTTCAAGACCTTCCAGGGCGTCACCGAGGACTCGGCGGCGCAGATCTACCTCCGGCCGGAGACAGCCCAGGGCATCTTCGTCAACTTTAAGAACATCCAGCGCACCACCCGCCGCAAGGTGCCGTTCGGCGTTGCGCAAGTGGGAAAATCCTTCCGCAACGAGATCACGCCCGGCAACTTTATTTTCCGCATCCGCGAGTTCGAGCAGATGGAGCTGGAGTTCTTCTGCAAGCCCGGAACAGACCTCGAGTGGTTCAATTACTGGCGCGCCTACTGCCACGACTGGCTGTTAAAGCTCGGCCTGAAGGAAGAAAGCCTGCGCCTGCGCGACCATGAAAAGGAAGAGCTCTCCCATTATTCCAACGCGACGACCGACTTCGAGTTCCTGTTCCCGTTCGGTTGGGGCGAGCTCTGGGGCGTGGCGGACCGCACGGACTACGACCTCAAGGCCCACCAGACCACGTCCGGCGAGAGCATGGAATATTTCGACCCCGAGACGAACGAGAAGTATATCCCCTATGTTATCGAGCCCTCTCTGGGCGCCGACCGCGTTTTGCTGGCGTTCCTCATCGACGCCTATGACGAGGAGATCGTGGACGCCGAGAAGAACGACACGCGCGTGGTGCTGCGCCTAGCACCGGCGCTGGCGCCCATCAAATGCGCCGTCCTGCCGCTGTCAAAGAAGCTCTCCGAGCAGGCGGAAGCCGTTTATCACCAGCTCCAGAAGCACTTCATGGTCGATTTCGACGACGCCGGCTCCATCGGCAAGCGCTACAGGCGCCAGGACGAAATCGGCACGCCGTACTGCCTGACGTTTGACTTCGATTCCGTGGAGGATGGCTGCGTGACGGTCCGCGACAGGGACACCATGACGCAGGAGCGCGTCAAAATCGGCGAGCTTGTTCCTTATCTTGAGGAGAAAATGGCGTTTTGAAGCGACCGGCGGGACAGTCTGATCTCTGGGAAATCGTGCGGTCCTTTGGCCGGAAGCGCGTTGTAACGTACGTCTTCCTCGCGCTGCTGGGGATCGGCACGGGGCTGATCTCAATGATGCTGGGGGCGTCGTATTTCGGCCTGCCGATGTTTTTCGACTACTTCAGCTCGCCGCTGCTTCTGCTTTTAAATCTGCTGCCGCCGGTACTCCTGCTGCTGCTGGGGTATTATCTGACCGGCCGCGTCTGGATCGGCTTTTTCGCGTCGTCGCTGCTTGTACTGCTTTTGTCGGCGATCGATTTTTTCAAAATTCAGGTGCGCAGCGAGCCGTTCATCCCGTCGGATTTCAAGCTGGCCGACGAGGTCGGCAAGGTGATCGCCGGATATTCCCTGATCTTCAACTGGAAGATCTACCTGGCCGGCGCGTATATCCTGGTGGGGACTGTTTTTTCGGCGTTCCTCCTGCGGCGCAGGATGCGCGCCCGCCCGCGCCTGATCGGGGCCGGGGCCGTCCTGCTCGTGTCGGCCGCCCTGTATTTCACGCTCTATACCAGCACGAAGATCAATACGGCGGTCAAGGGCAGCTATGACATCAACGTCTGGTCGAACGCCGAAATTTCCATCAGCAAGGGATTTGTTTATCCCTTCATCTACAGTATCCACGACCCCGCCGCCGGGCCCCCAAGAGGGTATAACGCCGCGGAAGCGGCGGCGGCGCTGTCCGCTTACGGCGACGACGCGATCCCGGAGGACAAGAAGGTCAATATCGTCAGCGTCATGCTGGAGTCGTACGCCGACCTGTCCCAGTTTGACGAGATCGAGTTTTCCGAAGATGTTTACGGCCCGCTGCGCGCCATCGAAAGTGAATCCATACACGGATATCTTGTGGACAATGTCTTTGCCGGCGGCACGGTCGATACGGAGCGGTCCTTTCTCAGCGGCTTTACCTGGCTGGGAGATTTCCAGCAGCCGACGAACTCCTATGTCCGCTACCTGAACAGCCAGGGCTATGTGACGGAGGGCTTTCACGCCGGCGACGACTGGTATTACGACAGGAACATCGTCAACCCGAACCTGGGTTTTGACCGCTATTATTTTCTGGAGGATTTCCAGGACGCCAGCCGATGGGACGAGTACTTCTTCCCGAAGGTCGAGCAGCTTTTCGACGCGCGCGACCAGAGCGCCCCGTATTTCAGCTATAACCTTTCCTATCAGAACCACGGGCCTTACGACGCCGAGACGACGGGGGACACCGCCTACATAATGCAGGGCGGGCTGTCGGACGCGTCGTACAACATCCTCAACAATTATCTGGCCGGCATTGACGACACGACGCGCCGACTGGCCGATTTCATAGAGCATTTTCGAGAGCTGGACACACCGGTCGTCGTCGTCTTTTTCGGGGACCATAAGCCCTGGCTCGGCAACGACAACAGCGTCTACAAGGAGCTGGGCGCCAACATCGACGTGTCCACCGAGGAGGGCTTCTTCAATTTCTATACCACGCCCTACGTCATCTGGGCCAACGACGCGGCCATGGAGGCGCTGGGAAACGATTTTACCGGCGACGGCGGCGATTTCTCGCCCTGCTTCCTTATGAACAAGGTCTTTGACCTGTGCGCGTGGGGCGGCAGCGCGTATATGAAGGCCGCCGACGCGCTCCGCAATTATACGGATATCATCAGCAACGCCACCGCCTGCTTTTCGGAAAACGGCGTTCTGACGAAGAGCCTCTCGCCTGAGGCCGACGAGGTCTATAAGAACTTTAAGAAAATCGAATACTATTGGCAGACTGCGCTCAAATAAACAGGAGGTGTAACATGGAGAATCGAAAAAGTGCCAAGGAGCTGCGCGTCATCGCGGAAGGCATCCGGCTGGTGACTCTCCAGGAGCTGGAAGGCTTCGGGTCGGGGCACATCGGCGGGTCGATGTCGATCGTGGAGACGCTGGCGGTATTATATGGCGGCGAATTGCGCTGCGACCCCGGCAATCCAAAGTGGGAAGAGCGGGACAGGCTCGTCCTGTCCAAGGGACACGCCGGACCGGCGCTTTATGCCACGCTGTCGCTCCGGGGATTTTTCCCGAAGGAGATGCTCTCGGAGCTCAATCAGGGCGGGGGACACCTTCCCAGCCATTGCGACCGCAATAAGACGCCCGGCGTGGATATGACGACAGGCTCGCTGGGGCAGGGGATATCGGCGGCCATCGGCATCGCGCTGGGCAACCGCATGAACAAGTCCGACAGCATCACCTATCTCATCATCGGCGACGGGGAGTGCAACGAGGGCCAGGTCTGGGAGGGCGCGATGTTCGCCGCCGCCCACAAGCTCAGCAATCTCATCGCCTTTGTGGACTGGAACAAACAGCAGCTTGACGGTTTTACAAAGGATATCCTGGACGTGGGGGACCTGGCCGACAAGTTCCGCGCCTTCGGCTGGTTTGTGCAGAAGGTGGACGGCCACGACGTGGGCGCGATTCTCGACGCCGTCGCCGCCGCCAAGGAGCATGAGGGCGCCCCGTCGATGATCGTCCTCGATACCATCAAGGGCTACGGGACGTTTGCCGCCGGCGTGGAGGGCAACCACCACATGAGCTTCACAAAGGATCAGATGGACGAGGCGGTAAAGAAGACCGCCGAAAAGCTGGAGGAGGCCCGCGCGGCCGCCGCCGCGGAGGAGGCCGCCCGGAGAGCGGCGGCAGCGGCGGAGGAAGCTGTCAAAAAGGCGGCGGAGCCGCCTGAGGAGCAGCCCCCGGAGAAGCAGGAAGAACCCGCGGAAAAAGCGGAAGAGGACGAGGCGCCGGCAGAGGAGGGAGAGGACAATGTTTAAGGTTTGCGATACATTTGTAAAAAGTCCCACGCTGATGCGCGACACCTATTGCAAGGCGCTGATGGACCTCGCCGCTGAGAATGACGACATCGTGGCGCTGGACGCCGACCTTGTCAGCTCCTCCGGCATGAAGCCATTTTTCAGCGCGTATCCGGACAGGGCCATAAACGTCGGCATTGCCGAGGCCAATATGATCGGCATCGCCGCCGGTCTCTCCGTCGTCGGGAAGATACCGTTTGCCCACAGCTTCGGCTGCTTTGCCACCCGGAAAACGTGCGATCAGGTCATGATCTCCGCGGCCTACGCCAAGCTCAACGTCAAGATTCTCGGGTCCGACCCGGGCGTCACGGCGGCCTACAACGGCGGCACGCACATGCCGTTCGAGGACATGGGCGTCATGCGTTCCATCCCGGAAATCACGCTGATCGAGCTCACCGACCCCGTTATGGTGCAGGATATCGTCCGTCAGGTGGCGGATATTTACGGCGTCCACTACCTGCGCATGGCGCGGAAAAACGCCACCGCCGTCTATGAGGCGGGCTCGTCGTTTGAGATCGGCAAGGGCAACGTGCTGCTGGAGGGCAAGGACGTGACGATCATCGCCAGCGGCATCATGGTCTCCGAGGCTCTGAAGGCGGCCCAGTCGCTGAAAAACGACAGGATATCAGCCCGCGTCGTCGACATGTTCACCTGGAAGCCCATCGACCAGGAGCTGGTGGAAAAATGCGCCAGGGAGACCAGGGCGATCGTCACCGCCGAAAACCACAACGTCGTCGGCGGACTCGGCTCGGCCGTCTCCGAGGCGGTCGTCAGGACCAGCCCGGTGCCTGTGGAGATGGTGGGCGTCAAGGACCGGTTCGGCCAGGTCGGTACGGAGGAATACCTGAAAAATGAGTACGGCCTCACGGCCGCGGAAATCGTCGACGCGGTCAAACGCGTCCTGCCCAGGAAAAAGCGCGGTTTATTTTCGTTTTGAACAGGCCTTGCTCACGCATCCCGCGCATCCCATGTTACTCCCAGAGTCCCATGTCATTCCCGCGCATCCCGTGTCATTCCCGCACATTCCATGTCATTCCCGCGCAGGCGGGAATCCACACACGCACATTAAGGCAGCGATGGATTCCCGCCTGCGCGGGAATGACAAGTTCTATGGAATGACAAGTTCTATGGAATGACAAGTTCTATGGAATGACAAGTTCTATGGATTATCAAGTTCTATGGATTATCAAGTTCTGCGGCGTTATCAAGTTCTACGGATTTATAGGGAGGTCCACCATGCCCGATACCATCGCGGCCATCGCCACGGGAGGTGCGGTCTGCGCCGTTGGGATCATCCGGCTCAGCGGGCCGGAGGCCATAGCGGCTGTTGACAGAATATTTCTGGCGAAAAGCGGCATAAAAATGTGTGACACCGAGGACAGGAAGCTCGTCTACGGCGCACTTATGGGCGGCAACGGCGCGGTGCTCGACCTGTGCCTGTGCACGGTGAGCCGCGGGCCGCACAGCTACACGGGCGAGGACACGGCGGAGCTCCACTGCCACGGCTCGCCCGTCGTTCTGGCCGAGGGGATGCGCGCACTGTTCGGGGCGGGGGTGCGCCAGGCGGCGGCCGGGGAATTCACAAAGCGCGCGTTCCTGAACGGGCGCATGGACCTCTCGCAGGCGGAAGCCGTCGCCGACCTCATCGAGGCGGAGACGGCGCCGGCGGCGCAAAACGCGGCTGGGCAGCTCCAGGGTGCCGTGGGCGGCAGGATCGACGCCGTATACAACGCCCTGGTCGATCTGTCCGCGCATTTTTTCGCCGTCATCGATTATCCCGACGAGGATATCGACGATTTTGAGTTGAACAATTACGCGTCGGTCCTGTCCGGGGCCGAAACGACGCTCCGAAATCTCCTGGAGACCGTCGAGCGCGGCCGCGTGATGAAGGACGGCGTCAAAACGGCGATCATCGGCCGGCCGAACGTGGGGAAATCGTCGCTGTTAAACGCGCTCGTCGGCTATGAGCGGGCCATCGTCACGCCCGTTGCCGGCACGACGCGGGACACGATCGAGGAGAAGCTCCGCGTGGGCGGCGTGCTGCTGCGCCTGACGGACACCGCCGGCATCCGGGAAACCAGCGACGAGGTGGAGCGCCTGGGCGTGGAGCGGGCCAGGGGCGCGGCGTCGGGCGCGGCGCTGGTCGTCGCCGTCTTCGACGGCAGCGCGCCTCTGGGCGACGACGACAGGATTGTTATGGACATTGCCGCGGCCTCGGAGAAAAAGCTGGCCGTCGTCAATAAATCCGACCTGGGGACGGCGGCGGATATCGGCGAGCTCGAGAGAAGGCTCGGTACGGCCCTTATCGTATCCGCGCGCACCGGCGACGGCGTGGAGGCTTTTGCCCGGGCGGCGGAAAAGCTGCTCGGCGGCGGAGGGCCTGTCCCGGCCGGGGAGATCCTGACGAATCAGAGGCAGGCCGAGGCGATCGGGCAGGCGCTGGAGAGCGTCGGGCAGGCGCTGAAGGCGCTGAACGCCGGCGTCACGCCGGACGCCGTGCTGACGGAGATCGAGACGGCGCTGGCCGCCCTGGGGGAGGTCACGGGCAAGACGATCCGGGAGGATATCGTCGGGCGCATTTTCGAAAGATTCTGCGTCGGCAAATAGCGGCACGCGCCTTTTTGACCGCGCCGGCGGCACGGCGGATAAAATTCTCTGCCGATTTGACGGGAATATTTCGTGTGAATATTGTTTTTATCGTTTCATAATGGTATAATTTCGCTGAAATTTTGTAAAATGATCTTATTTTAAGGAGGATTCCTGTGAGCAAAAAATACGTATACCTCTTTTCAGAGGGCAACGGCAGCATGAAACCGCTTCTCGGGGGCAAGGGCGCCAACCTGGCGGAGATGACAAATCTCGGCATGCCGGTACCGAGAGGCTTTACCATTACCACCGAGGCCTGCACAAAATATTATGACGACGGCGAAGTGATCGCGCCTGAAATCCAGGACGAGATCATGGCCTATGTCGCGACCCTCGAAAAGCAGACCGGCAAGAAGTTCGGCGACAGGGAAAACCCACTCCTGGTCTCCGTGCGTTCCGGCGCGCGCGCGTCGATGCCCGGTATGATGGATACCATTCTGAACCTCGGACTCAATGAGGACGTCGTCGAGGTCGTTGCCAGGAAATCAAACAATCCGCGCTGGGCATGGGACTGCTTCAGGCGCTTTATTCAGATGTATTCCGACGTCGTTATGGAGGTCGGCAAGAAATATTTTGAAGAGCTCATCGACGAGATGAAGGAAAAACGCGGCGTCAAGCAGGATACCGAGCTGACGGCGGAGGACCTGAAGGAGCTGGCGCAGCAGTTCAAGGCCGAGTATAAATCCAAGATCGGCACCGATTTCCCGTCCGACCCGATCGACCAGATGATGGGCGCCGTCAAGGCCGTGTTCCGCTCCTGGAACAACCAGCGCGCCATCGTCTACCGCCGCATGAACGACATCCCCGGCTCCTGGGGCACCGCCGTCAACGTCCAGGAAATGGTGTTCGGCAACCTGGGCGACACCTCCGGCACCGGCGTGGCGTTCACGCGCAACCCGGCCACCGGCGAGAGGAAGCTGTTCGGCGAATTTTTGATGAACGCCCAGGGCGAGGACGTCGTGGCCGGTATCCGCACCCCGCAGACGATCGACCAGCTCAAGGAAGTCATGCCCGCCGCATACAACGATTTCGTCAAAATCTGCGCCACGCTGGAGAGCCACTATCGCGACATGCAGGATATGGAGTTCACCATCGAGGACAAAAAGCTCTTCATGCTCCAGACCAGAAACGGCAAGCGCACCGCCGCCGCCGCGCTGAAGATCGCCTGCGACCTCGTGGACGAGGGCGTCATCAACGAAAAAGAAGCCGTCCTGATGATCGATCCGAAGAATCTCGACGCGCTGCTGCACCCGCAGTTTGACGCCGACGCGCTGAAGAAGGCGGAGCCCATCGGAACGGGCCTGGCCGCGTCCCCCGGCGCCGCCAGCGGCAAGGCCGTGTTCACGGCCGAGGATGCCAAGGAATGGGTTCAGAAGGGCGAAAAGGTCGTTCTTGTCCGCCTTGAAACCTCGCCTGAGGACATCGAGGGCATGGCGGCCGCCCAGGGCATCCTGACGGTCCGCGGCGGCATGACGTCCCACGCCGCCGTTGTGGCGCGCGGCATGGGCACCTGCTGCGTGGCCGGCTGCGGCGCCATCAAAATGGACGAGGAGAACAAGCGCTTTGAGCTCGGCGGCAAGACGTACAAGGAAGGCGACTGGATCAGCCTTGACGGCTCCACCGGCAATATCTACGGCGAGGCCATCAAGACCACCGACGCCTCCATCGGCGGCGAGTTCGGCCGCATCATGGCCTGGGCCGACAAATACAGAAAGCTGAACGTCCGCACCAACGCGGATACCCCGCGCGACGCCAGGCAGGCGCGCAAATTTGGCGCCGAGGGCATCGGCCTGTGCCGCACGGAGCATATGTTCTTTGAAGCCGACAGAATCCCCGCCATCCGCGAGATGATCTGTGCCGACACCGTCGAGCAGCGTGAGAAGGCGCTTTTAAAGCTCGAGCCGATGCAGCAGTCCGACTTCGAGGGCATCTACGAGGCGATGGAGGGCCTGCCGGTCACCATCCGCTATCTGGACCCGCCGCTCCACGAGTTTGTGCCGACGGAGGAGGACGACATCGCGCAGCTGGCGAAGGACCTGGGCAAATCCGTGGACGACATCAAGGCGATCATCGCCTCGCTCCACGAGTTCAACCCCATGATGGGCCACCGCGGTTGCCGCTTGGCCGTCACCTATCCTGAAATTGCCGTCATGCAGACGAAGGCGGTGATCAAGGCCGCCATCAACGTGAAAAAGAAGCACCCCGACTGGGCGCTGGTCCCCGAGATCATGATCCCGCTCGTGGGCGAAATCAAGGAGCTCCAGTACGTCAAGAAGATCGTCGTCGACACCGCGGACGCGCTCATCAAGGAGTCCGGCTCGGACCTCAAATACAAGGTCGGCACCATGATCGAGCTGCCCCGGGCCTGTGTCACGGCGGATGAGATCGCCAAGGAGGCCGAGTTCTTCTCCTTCGGCACCAACGACCTGACGCAGATGACGTTCGGCTTTAGCCGCGACGACGCCGGCAAGTTCCTGGACGCCTACTATCAGAAGAAGATTCTCGAGTCCGATCCGTTTGCCCGCCTGGATCAGGCCGGCGTTGGCAAGCTGGTGAAGATGGGTGTCGAGCTGGGCCGCGCAACACGCCCCGATCTCAAGATCGGCATCTGCGGCGAGCACGGCGGCGACCCGTCCTCCGTGGAGTTCTGCCACAACATCGGCCTCAACTACGTCTCCTGTTCGCCCTTCCGTGTCCCCATCGCGCGGCTGGCGGCGGCCCAGGCGGCGCTGAAAGGTTAAGGACCAATCGCAGATAATAATCAGACAGGGTATTGCATTGTAAGATGCAATACCCTGTATTGAGTTTATCCTTTTAACGCTATTAATACATTCGACAAGCGGGAAGGAGAGGGAGCAATATGGCAAACAAAGATAGCCTTTTATCCTTTTTTGATGCAGAAAACGAGCGGGATTGGTCAACGTACCGAAAGTTTCTCTCTCCGGATGTTGTATGGATTCTACATTCAAAGCAGACGAAAACTATCAAGGGAATAGATGCTTATCTTGCCGCGATAATGGAGGCATATAAGGGCAGCGACAACACCTTCGTCTGCGAGGCCCTGTATCAAGGCGGCGATGAAAACCGCATTGTTGCTATCTTGAGGAATAACTTGGGCGAACGTTCCTGTGATATCTTTGAGTTTTCCGGCGGTCTTATCGTGGAGGAGTCCGAATTCATACTATCCTGACGAATTCCGATTTGTTTTTATTTAAAGCGTTTCATAATGTGAAAATTTGCGATTGGCCTTTTTTCCGGCGGTAGCCCCAGCGGCGGCGCTGAAAGAGTAAGGGGCAATCAGCTGATAAATTCCGACAGGGGATTGCGAAAAAACGGCGTGATGCCCTGTTTTTATTTACTTGTTACATAATTTGGTTTATAATTAAGTGAAGTCAATATAGTTAGGAATATTTAGTTTGATGAATGAAAAGAAGCGCGAAAGAAGATTATTGAAGTATTTGGTTTGGTTTGTCGTCGCAGTGCTTGTCGTCATCTATTTTCAGCAGGGGCTCTCGGTTATGGCGTCCCTGCTGAAGATATGTTCCCCGTTAATCCTCGGCTGCGTCCTTGCTTTTGCCTTAAACATCGTCTTGAAAATGCTGGAGAAGATCTATTTTCCGAGGTCCGGAAAAGCAATCGTTATCCGCTCGAGAAGACTGGTCTGTACGCTTTTGTCAATTATTCTCATAGCGGGCATTTTAGCGCTTGTTATCGTCCTTGTAGTACCTGAGTTTTTGCGCGCGCTCACATTGATCGCAAACGAAATCCCGGTTTATTTCGAGAGCCTCAAGAACTGGCTGCTGAAGTACAGTGATCAATTTCCGATTATTGCCGATACGCTGGAAGGGCTCAATATCGATTGGAACAGCACTTTAAAGGAGTTTGTATTATATGCCCTGTCCGGGGTGGGCTCGATTTTTAATTCCACAATTACTTTTATCAGTACTTTGGGCAGCGGTATAGTAAACGTTGTGATTGGGGTTATCTTCGCGGTTTTTATTCTGTTGCAAAAAGAGAAACTGCAGGACCAGCTCCAAAGAGTTATGAGGCTTGTCCTGAAGGAAACGCGCGTGGATAAAATCAACGGGGTTTTCAGTGTGGCCAACCGGACATTCGCCCACTTCGTCTCCGGCCAGTGCTTAGAGGCGGTGATTTTGGGCGGTTTGTGCATATTGGGCATGCTGATCTTCGGCTTTCCTTATGCGCCGATGATTGGCGCGGTCATAGGAATAACAGCGCTCATACCGATGGTGGGCGCGTTTATCGGCGCGGGAATCGGGGCGTTTATGATTCTTACCGTTGATCCGATGAAGGCACTCTTCTTTATCATATTCATCATTGTGCTGCAGCAGATAGAAAGCAACCTGATCTATCCAAAGGTTGTCGGCGCTTCTGTCGGACTGCCCGGCATCTGGGTTCTGGCTGCAATCATACTCGGCGGCGGTATTGGCGGCATTTTGGGGATGATGGTCGCCGTGCCGGTCGCGGCAACATTGTATAAGCTGTTACAGGCAAAGGTGCGCCGCGATGTACCGGTACCGAAGGCGGAGGAGACCTAGAAGGCGCCGTGTCGAAATAAGCATGAGGCTGCCGGTGTTGAATTTTTGCACAGAGTTCAACACCGACAGCCTTGTTGACTTGTCACATTATACCAAATTTAAGACGTTGATATGGTTCTGCTATGATTATATATGTTTTTAGCATTGTACATTAATTGCTGCTGTTGGTATAATATGCACATATACATAACACATGGCATAAGGAGGAGAGCTGCTGAAATGTATCAGTTCAAACCGATAAGTGAGCGCATGCAGCGCATGCATCAGCTGATCCGCGACCGTGTCATCCAGAGCGACTCTGAGACTGCGATGATCACGACCCGCTGTTTCCAGGCCAATGAGAATCTCATTCCCTATCTCCGCCGTCCCACGGTGCTGAAGGCCATCTGTGAGCAGATGACCGTCCGCGTGGAGGACTTTGAAATGCTCGTCGGCAATACGAGCAAGAACTTTTGCGGTACCGGCTATGCGCCCGATTGGGGCGGCGCCGGCTTGCTTCCGTTCGTGATCGAGTCCGGAATGTGGACGCTTCGGGAAGACGGCCTGTATCACAATCCCGACGACGAGGAGCTGCGTATGTCCATCGCTCCCGAGGATTACGAGAATCTGAAGTCCATCACCGACTACTGGAAAGGCCGCACTTACAACGATATCGCGGCCGCCTGGCAGCCGAAGGGCTATGAAGAGCTCTGCCGCATGAACGTATCCGCCACCCTGAAGGGCGCGCCTTTGCTGATGATGCCGTCCGGCCACCTGACCCCGGGCTTTAAGAAAATCATCAATGTGGGCTACGGCGCCATTCGCAAGCAGGCTCAGGATTGGCTGGATTCCCACGTCAATAACCTGATGGGCGAGGATGTGAACAAAAACCTGTTTTATACCGCTGCCGTCCTATCCTGCGCTGCCGCCACCAGTTTGCTCAAGCGCTACAGTGAGAAATGCCTGGAAAAAGCCGCGTCCTGCACCGAGGCAAAGCGCAGGGCAGAATTGGAGTCCATGGCGGACAGCCTGGCCTGGATTTCCGAAAACCCCTGCCGCACCTTCCGCGAGGCCTGCCAGGCGGCGATCACGTATCAGTACATACTGCGCCTGAGCTTTATCGGCGATATCGGTTCCTTCGGCCGCTTCGATCAGTATACCTGGCCGTTCTTGAAAAAGGATCTGGAAGAGGGCCGGCTGGGCATGGGAGAGGCCCAGGAGATTGTGGACTGCTTCTTTATGAAGATCAATTCCATGTACGGCGGCGGCGTCATCGGCGTCCCCGGCGGCGGGGATCTGATCAAGATCATCGGCATCGGCAACACCTATCTCCACACAACCATTGGCGGCGTGGACCCCAAAACCGGCGAGGACGCCAGCAACCCGGTCACCTCCATGGTGCTGGAAAGCCTGGCGCGCCTGAGCCTTCATGATCCCACGATCTCTTTGCGTGTGAACAAGAACACGCCGGCCGAGCTGTGGGCTTTGGCTCTGGAGACCTCCACAAAGGTGGGCGGGCTGCCGCTGCTCCAGAATGACGAGATCATCATCCCCGGCACGATGAAGGAATTGGGCTTTACGCTTGAGGATGCCCGGGATTACGCCATCATCGGCTGCCAGGAAATTACCGGCTCCGGCAACGACTATTCCGCCGCCAACGGCGTGGCGCCGCCGCACTCCTCCATTCACTACAGCGTGCTGCTGGATATGGCGATCAACGACGGCAAGAATCCGTTTAATGGCGAGCAGTGCTCGATCCATACCGGCTACCTGTATGATATGAAGTCCTTTGACGAGGTCAAGGAAGCCTGGCGCATACTTGCCAGCTACTTTATCAAAGCCCAGGTTTCCCTTAATAACTATCTGGAGTACCTGGTTCAGTACCACACGCCGCACCCGATGCTGTCCATCTCCCTCGACGGCTGCATGGAGTCCGGCAAGGACTGCACCTGGGGCGGCGCCAAGTACAACTCTTACGGCGGGACCGCTACCGGCCTTGCCACGGTTGCCGACTCCCTGACCGCCATCAAGTATATGGTTTTCGACAAGAAGCTGTGCACGGCCCGGGAGCTTTATGACGCTGTTATGGCAAACTGGGAGGGCTATGAGCCCCTGAGACAGCAGATCATCAATGAGGTGCCCCATTTCGGAAATGCCGACCCTTATGCCGACGAGCAGATGACCTGGGTGATTAACACCTATTACAACACCTGTAAAGAATGCTACTCAACCCGCGCTAAGATTTTCAAGGCCGGCCTGTACGGCGCGGCCGACCATGTAGGGCAGGGGTACACCACCTGGGCGACGCCGGACGGCAGACTGGCCGGAACACCTATCGCCGACGCCGCGTCTCCGGTTCAGAGCCGCGACATCAACGGCCCCACCGCGGTGTTTGCCTCCTCGCTGTGTTACGACCATACCAAGTTCATGGACGGCGTGTGCCTGAACATTCGCCTCCATCCCACCGCGCTCAGCCGTGACGATGGGATTATCAAGCTGCGCGACATGGTCAAGACCTATATGGACAACGGCGGCGCCGAAGCGCAGTTCAACGTGGTTTCCACCGAGGCCCTGCACAAGGCGCAGGAAAATCCCGACCAGTACCGCAATTTGGTGGTACGCATCGCCGGTTACTCCGCCTATTTTGTGGAGCTGACCCGCGACTGCCAGAACGACCTTATTTCCCGCCATGAGAATATGATATAAAAAGCGTTTGACCGCAGCCTTTTTGGCCAGGCGCATAACAAATCGGACAGGGTATTACATTTGATTGCAATACCCTGTCTTCATTAACCTTTCCCCGGAGCCCGGCGTCAAAGGCGCTTCCTCGCCGGCGGCGCCGGGCATTTATACAAATTAGACAGGCGAGGGCGGAAAATCAGGTTGATATTATTATAATAATTCATGAAATATTGCAAGAAAATAAAACATTTTATGATATAATAGATTCATTGACTTGTTGAAATCTTATCGCAACCTGCAGTTTTTGCGCACTCGTCCTTGTTGAAGTACCCAAAGAAAACTACATCATTAATCATCTATTTATCCTGTTGTACCAAGTTTAGGGGGGAGAATTGAATTGGAAGATTACACCAAGTTTAGGTTAAAAGGAAAGGAAGAGCTGACCCCGGTCCTGGCGGATAAGGACAACCTGTTTGTCCTTGCCTGCAACAAATGCTTCAAGGAATTCGAGCTTGCTGAGGAACCGGAATGCGGCAAATTTGAGGCAATTGCCGGCGCGCAGGGGAAAACTCTTGTCGGCTCGGCGAAGGTCGATTTTCTGTGCAACAAAACGACGACGGCGAAGAAGCTTCAGGCCCTGCTGCCGAAGGAAGCGGAAAACGTCTTCGTCATTTCCTGCGGTTTAGGCATCCAGACGATCGCCGATCTGGCGGAGAAGCCGGTATACGCCGCGAGCGATTCGATTGCCTACAGAGGCCGCCACGGCATGGCGCTGACAAAGACGCGCTGCGACGCGTGCGGTCAGTGCTATTTAAACCTTACCGGCGGCATCTGCCCCATTGTCGACTGCTCGAAGAGCCTCGTCAACGGGCAGTGCGGCGGCGCCAAAAACGGCAAATGCGAAGTCAACAAAGAAATGGACTGCGGATGGCAGAAAATTTATAAAAAGATGGAAGAGCAGGGGCGGACCCAGGAGCTATTAAACCAGCCGCTGCAGATCCGCGACTATTCGAAGATCAATTACAAGTTCATCAGCGAATACGTCAAATCCGTCCGCGAGAAGCGGTTCGAGGGCTATTACGGCGGCATCCATCCCTCCGAGCGCAAGGAGCTTGCCGAGCATCTTTCTCTGGTGAAATTCCCGGATGTACATACTGTCGTAATCCCGCTGTCGATGCACGCGGGCGCGCCGGCGGAGCCGATTGTGGCGGTCGGGGACCAGGTGAAGGCCGGCCAGAAGATCGGCGAGGCGAAGGGCGTCGTCAGTGCCAACATTCATTCCAGCGTCAGCGGTAAGGTCATCGCTGTTGAGCCGAGACTGCATGCCACAAACGGCAACGTCCTGTCCGTCGTCATCGAGTCCGACGGCAAGAACACGCTGCACGAGTCCGTCAAACCGGCCGGAGACCTTGACAGCCTCACGCCCGAGCAGATTATCGACATTGTCCGCGGGGCGGGTATCGTCGGTATGGGCGGCGCCGGCTTCCCGACCTCGGTTAAGATTAAACCGCCCAAGCCGGTGGATACGGTGCTCCTCAACGGCTGCGAATGTGAGCCGCTGCTGACTGCCGACCATCGCGTTATGGTCGAGTTTGCCGACGACGTTATCTTCGGCCTCAAGGCGCTGCTCAAGGCCTCGGGCGCCGAAAAGGGCATTATCGCGGTGGAGGACAACAAGCCTGACGCGGTTGAAATACTGCGGTCAAAAACCGCGGACATGGCGAATATCGAGGTCGTCGTTGCAAAAACAAAGTACCCGCAGGGCGCTGAAAAGATGCTGATCAAGCGGGTCCTGGGACGAGCCGTGCCGTCGGGCGGCCTGCCGGCCGACGTGGGCGCGATTGTCAGCAATATCAGTACCGTCAAGGCTGTTTCCGACGCGATCCAGAGGGGCCTGCCGCTGATCGAGCGCGTTGTGACGGTGACCGGCGAGCGGATGAAGACGCCGGGAAATTACATCGTTAAGATCGGCACACCCGTGAAAGAGCTCGTCGATTATTGCGGCGGCGTGACAAGCGACGACGTGACAATCAAAATGGGCGGGCCGATGATGGGCTTTGAGCTCAGCAATCTTGACGTGCCGGTCATGAAGGGCACCAACGGCATCATTGCCGTGGAGCCTGTTTGCTCGGAACCTTATTCCTGCATCAAATGCGGCCGATGCGCCGATGTCTGCCCCATGGAGCTCAAGCCGCTGTATTTCACAAAATACGCGGGGACGCAGAACTGGCAGGGCTTTAAAGAGCAAAGCGTGATGGACTGCATCGAATGCCGATGCTGTGAAACCATCTGCTCCTCAAAGCTTCCCATCGTGAACATGATAAAGATCGGAAAAAAAGCTATAAGGGAGGGTAAATAAGATGCTCATTACCCAACTGAAACAGAAAGACGCGATTGAAACACTTGCAAAAGGAAAAACAGTTATCATTAACTGCCATGGCTGCAAGGAAGTCTACTTCCCCGAGGAAGAAGCCGCGGAGCTGCAAAAGGAACTGTCGGCGCGCGGGGACGTGACGGAAATCATCACAAGGGATTACATATGCAACCCCGACAATCTGTGCTTCCAGCTGCAGAAGTTCATGGATAAAATAAACGCCGCGGACACGGTGCTGGTATTTTCCTGCGGTGTCGGCGTTCAAACCGTCGCGGCTTTCCTGGAAAACAAAAGAGTCTTTGCCGGCTGCGACACCTGCCCTCTGCCGGGCTTTCAGGGCGTGACGCCGCTGGAATTCGACTGCGGGCAATGCGGGGAATGCTACCTGAATTACACCGGCGGCATCTGCCCCATCACCGCCTGCTCAAAGAGCCTCGTCAACGGGCAGTGCGGCGGCTCAAAAAACGGAAAATGCGAAGTCGACAAGAATATGGAGTGCGGATGGGAACGCATTTACCGGAAGCTTGAAAAGCTGAACAAGCTGGATACGCTGAAATTCCAGACAAAGGTACGCGATTATGCCAAGCCCTTTAAAGATTCACAGAATGCCGACTGATGGAAACACGGTGCGCCGCGTTTGCCGCGAATTTTGAAAAAGATAATAATAATTAGGAGCGATAAGAAATGAAACTTACTGAGTTATTTCAGCGTGGCGAGTTTGTAGTTACTGCAGAAGTAGGCCCCCCAAAGGGATTTCATATCGATCATCTGCTCCACGAAGCGGATGAATATTTAAAGGGCAGGGTCCATGCGGTCAACGTGACCGATAACCAGTCTTCCGTGATGCGCCTCGGCTCTCTGGCAACGTGCAAGGCCTTGAAGGACAGGGGCCTGAACCCGATTTTCCAGATGACGTGCCGTGACAGGAACCGCATTGCCCTGCAGTCGGATATATTGAGCGCGGCGCTGTTCGGTATTGAGAACCTGCTCTGCCTGACCGGCGACCACACCACCCTGGGCGATAACCCGCAGGCCAAGCCTGTTTTCGATCTGGATTCCGTGTCGCTTCTGCACATGGTGAAAAAGCTTGAGTCCGGCGAGGATCTTGCGGGCAATCCTCTCGAAGGGGACGCACCCAAATTTTCCAAAGGCGCCGTCGTTTCCCCCTGCAGCGATTCCGTTGACGTGCAGCTTGCCAAAATGGAAGCAAAGGTCAAGGCCGGCGCGGAATACTTCCAGACGCAGGCGGTCTATGAACCCGAAAAATTCATCAAATTCATGGAGAAGGCCAAGCAATTCGGCGTGCCCGTCCAGCTCGGAATCGTTATTCCGAAAAACGCGGGTATGGCGAAGTACATGAACGCGAACGTGGCCGGAATCAGCGTCCCGGATTCAATGATCGAGGAGCTGCAGAAGGATAAGGAAAAGACCAAGGCCGGCATTACCGGCATTGAGATTTCCGCGCGTATCATCAAAGAGTGCAGGCCGTACTGCCAGGGCGTACATATCATGGCTATGGGCTGGGAATCAAAGGTCCCGGATATTCTGGCGCAGGCGGGAATATAAGCTTATTTCGGCAGCGCCGAAGGATTAAAAGAATCGTAAAAAGACAGGGTATCGCAACCGGAGGGTGTGCGATACCCTGTTGTTATTATGAATTCAGTTGAGGCGCGTGCCGGGTCCGTCGATACCCGTTACCCGTTTTGCTGAGCCGGTAATGCGTCCTTTAACAGGGCGACGATATCAAGATTGGTATCCGCGTTTTTGTCGGGTACCGTTATATTGACACTCTTATTGATGTCGCTTAGAAGCAGGGTGAAGGCGAGATCAATTTGCTCGCCGGTATCGTCTATACCTGTAAAGCTTAAGCTCAGGCCTGTGATATAGCTGTCTTCAATTGTAAACTCGGCGTTAAGGTCGAGGGCCTTCAGCGCATCCATAGCTTCGCTGATTTCTTTGATCAAGGTTTCCGCGTCGGGCATTTCTTCAAATTCGTCAAAAGCTTCCTGGCCTAACCGGGCGATGAATGCGCCGTATTCGTCCTTTACCAGCTGATAATTGTCCTCGTTGCTGAAGAACTCGGTCAGTATTGCCTTTAAGTCTTCCTTCGACAGGGTGAAGCTGTACGTTCCGTTTTCCGAGACCTTTTTTCCTTCAAGGCTTTCAAATTTTTGAATCTTGCCGCTGTTATTAGTTAAGTAAGACTGAACAGACGACTCGATCGCGGCTGAGAGGCCCGAGGATCGGGTACCCAGCTCCGAATAAGTCTGGAGTGTGTTTTCAAAGTCCTTGTACTCCTCTGGGGTCAGCGCGAGCTGCATGAGCGTTTCCAATTGTGCCGAGGATAGATAGAAATCGGTTTTGCCTGCAAAACTATCTCTAATCACGTCTGGAATGCCGACAAATATATCGAAATCAAATTCCTTGGCGGAGGTATCGAGGTAAACGGGGAATTTCATCGGTTCGCCGTCAACGACTGCCGATACGTCGGCCCTTGTCTTTATCCTGTCGGCGGCGGAGCTTAATTTGCCGTTCATGTTGAACTGGACTGCCGTGTCTTCCACTTCGCCCGCGTTTGATAACTTCACATTAAAATCGACGAAATAAGAATAGGATGTTATCGCCGCGTTGTTCTCGTAGGCCGTTTCCAGGGCGATAGGCTTGCCGCAGCCGGCAAGCACTGCCGTCATGGCCAAAGCCAGCGCGATCAAAGTAAATTTCTTTTTGGTTTTCAGGTTTATTCCTCCCTTTCTTAAAATAATGCTGTCTATGCAAGCCTGCTGCGATCAAAAGGCATAGAAAAACATATTGCCGCATGGCAACAATATCATTTTTGCATATTTTTCGGTAATTTACAATTGTACCAAGGTACAGTCTTTCAGGTTTGCTGCCGGAGAAAACTATTTCATAAAGTTATAACATAAGTACATTGAAGATTTTACCTTAATGCGATAGTGTGTGAAAGGTGGTGCTATGTATCTAAAATGTGACGCAATGATTTACCTGGCCGATCAGATTGAAGCGCCGGTGTTCTGCAGGATCATAAAGCTCGACACGGACAGGAGGGAAGCCTGGGTTCGGGTTGAAGAGAATCGTATCCTGCGGGATAAGGACACGGTCAGTATACAAACGTACGATGATGCCAAAGGCATGCTTTTTTATCAGGGGATGGTGTGCGAGGCGTCCGTACACAAATTGGCGATCAAAAAGCTCCGCCTTGTTGATGAAAGGCAGCGGCGGGACGACGTCCGGGTCAAAGTAAATATCCCGCTGCTTCTGAACGAAATATATATAGGTACAAAAATCAGGAAGCTGGACAAGGGCGCGCGGTTTGAGGTAATAAATGTCAGCGCCGGCGGTATGCTTTTAAAATCCCGCCTGGATATCGCCGAAGAGAACGCCTGCCTGATCTTTGATTTTCCCTTGGAGACAAAGCATTTGAATTGCAGAGCGCAAATTGTCAGAAAGCAGGCTGAAAACGATTATTACTTATATGGGTGCCAATTGCTCAATAATGAAAGCGATAAAAGGGAACTCAGAAGATTCGTTTTTAAAACGCAATTGAAAACGAGAAGGACAGCCCTGAGATAACGGGGATATTGGACATAACAAAACAGGCTGCAGCTCTTCATAAAAGGGCGATAGCCTGTTTTTTTCATATACTTGAATATTGGATGCGTTTGCCTTATAGTGGAATAAATTGCCTTGGCAAGGCTGTGCGGACGTCACCGATGTTGTTTCATATCCTGCATAGCTTTGCCGGAAAGGATGCGGACACAATGCTGCTGCGCGATTTAAAATCGGAATTTCTTATCCCGGATAAGGAGATCATTATCAATAAGGCGTTCAGAGCCCGGGGGCAGGACGGAGTGCTCGCGTCCCTGACATTGCAGGACGGCAAGCAGACGCTTTGGAGCGTGTGCCGCAGTTCGATTCGGGATGCCTGTGACGTAAAGTGTGAGCTTACGACAAATCGTGATATCTTCAGGTGCGGCATGGATGCCGCCCCGGGTATGTTTCCCTGTGAAGCGCGTATACAGGGACATAAGATCACGTTCGGGGGAGGGCGGAGCAGAGCCGTGTTTCCGGAAAATGTCGGAGGCTATATGCGCCTGCAGCACTTTGCGGAGCAAAAAGTGGACTTGTCCGTTTTTGACGGCACGGATTTAATCCACGTTATGATCATGGCCTGGGAGGTCAACGGTGAGGTGCCGTTTTCGGAAATTTCGCCGCCCTTCGACGGCGATATCGTTTTGAAAATCCGAGAAATCGTCCGGCAGCAGTATATCGGGAGGACGTACGACCTGCCGTTTGGCGTGGCGTTGCCGGACGAGCGCCGTTCATTTTTCGACAACGAAAACAATGTTGAGCGGTATTTTTATATCAACAGGCTGGCACGATATGACCCGCGGGGCTCGATGCAGGCGACCGGAGAGAACACCTGCCCGAGTGGATTTGGTCTTGCCTATGTCGAATACGAAGCGGAAGACGATATCCAGTTCCTGTTTTACGAAAAGGAATACTTGGACAGCGCGCCGGAGCGGGCCGGCAGAACTATCGGTATTTACGGCAGCACAACGGAGAAGGGGCCCCATGGGCTGAAGCTGCAGACCTGCGTGTTAAAAAAACCTGTTCCCAAGGACTTTGACGGACATATATCGATTGAACTGTTTTCCCGGGATATACGAGTCCCGGAGGAGACGATTGTCATATAAGCCGCCCGGGGTATTGCATTTTGTGCAATACCCTGTTTTTTTACGTGCAATACTTATGTATGTACGATTTGGAGCTTGCTACCTTTCGATATTTATTGTATTATTACTGTAATTGAATATAGCCCCAGTCTGATGTGAAAGGAAATAAAAAAATGGCATCGAATTACACGCATCTCTTTTCCCCGATCAAAGTCCGCGGTGTGGATTTCAAAAACCGCATCATCTTGGCGCCGCCGTCGCCGAACCTGGCAAGCCCGGACGGGCTGGTGACCCACCAGTTTGTGGACTGGTTCCGCATGTTCGCCCGCGGCGGCGCGTCGATCCTGTACGTGGGCAACTCGTCCATCGATATCACCGAGTGCAAGGACGAGGAGTGCCAGCTGGATCTGTCGAGCGATCACAGCGTGCTGCCGCTGTCGTGGTATGCGGAGATGGCGCAGGAGTTTGACTGCCACGCCTCGCTGGAGGTCAACCATAACGGCAAGGACACCACGTTCGAGGCTGTCGGACATGTGCCGTTTTCCTCCAGTCCGATCCCCGGCGACAGCGAAAGGATGCGCGCCGCGATGGCGGGCCGCGAACCGTACATACCCATCGAAATGGATCAGAAAAAGATCGATGAGACCGTGATGAAATACGCCATGGCCTGCAAGCGCATGCAGCGCGCGGGCATGGACGTGGCGCTGCTGCACGGCGGTCACGGCAACCTGATCTCCCAGTTTACCTCGCCCCATTACAATAAGCGGACGGACAAGTACGGCGGCTCTTTGGAGAACCGCGCGCGCTTTGCCATCGAGGTGGTGGAGAAGACCCGCGAGCTGTGCGGCGAGAACTTCGTTATCGACTACCGCATCTCCGCCGACGAGATCATCGAAGACGGCATGCACTTTGAAGAAACGCTCAAGCTCATGAAAATTCTCAAGGACCACGGCGTGGACATGTTCAACGTCTCCGCCGGCCTCCACTCCGAGGGGCTCATGAAGTACATGCGCTACTGGCTCCAGGGCTCCACGATGAAGCGTGGCTTTAACGTCCACTGGACGCAGAAAATCAAGGATCATTTCCAGGGCGATATCCGCCTGACGGCCGTCGGCTCCATCACCAGCGTCGACCTGGCGGAGGAATATCTCTCCAACGGATGGGTCGACTTCGTGGCGATGTGCCGCCCGCTGATGGCCGACCCCGATATGCCGAAGAAGGCCGCGGCCAACCGCAGGGAGGACATTCGTCCGTGCCTGCGCTGCAACGCGTGCGCCATGCGCCTCGGCGGACCGAAGGTCATCAACTGCGCCGTCAACCCCATTTCCGGCATGACGAGTTACCTGCGCGACGGCGAAGTGCCGGTTGCCAAGGTGAAGAAAAAGGTCGCCGTCGTCGGCGCCGGCCCGGCCGGTCTCACGGCGATGCACACGCTCATCGAGCGCGGCCATGACGTGACGGTTTACGAAAAGTCCGACCGTATCGCCGGCTGCCTCAACGGCGCGGCGGCGCCCCGGATCAAATTCGATCTGAAGGATTACCTGAAGTGGACAAACGTCCAGGCCCAGAAGGCCATCAAGGCCGGCAAGGCAAAAGTCCTGCTGAATACGGAAGCCACAAAGGAGCTGCTGGATATCGAGGGCTATGACGCCGTGATCATCGCCGTCGGCGCGGAGCCCCTCGTACCGCGGAGCATCCCGGGCATCACAAGACCGAACGTCATGTGGGCCTCCGACGCGCTGACGAAATACCGCCCCAAGGTCGGCCGGAAAATCGTCATCGTCGGCGCCGGTGATATCGGCATGGAGGCGGCCCACGACTTTACCGAGGACGGCAAAGAGGTCGTCGGCCTGATCGACATGATGCCCAAGCCGCAGTTCCTGTTCAGCGAAATGCCGGGCCTGCTGGACGAGAAGGGGATCCAGGTGCAGTACAGCACCTCGCTCGTGGAGGTCACGGATAAGGGCATTGTCGCCAAGGACCAGGACGGCAGGACGTTTGAGATCGAGGCGGACACCGTGCTGCTGGCAATGGGCATGCGCATCAATCACGATCTGGTCGGCCAGCTGCGCCACTGCGCACCGGAGACGGAGTGCTACATCGTCGGTGACGCGAAAAAGATCGGCGGCAACATCTCCGCCGCGGTCAACGGCGCGTTCCAGGCGGCGCTGCACATCTAAGGTTTATTATGTACCGGCGCCTGCGGGGCCGCGCGAAAAGGTAAGCAAAAAAGACAGGGTATCGCACTGCAAAGTCGATACCCTGTCTTTTCATTTATCAGGTCTGCGGTATAAAGGTTGAGCAGTCTGTCTCGCCGGAGTTCCGGGCGGTTCTCGGTGTCACCTGGATTTTGTCCGCCGAGCAGAAATCGCCGTTCATATAATATTGGCAGGTTGAAACCTCGCAGCTGATGCCCTGATTGGGATGATCCATTTTATTGGCTTTCATTTTTTTCCCTCCACACAGATTGATCTAGGGTTCGTTATAGTTTTTGAGCAAACAGCGTGCTTTATACAGCCGGAATAGAGGATAAAACAGAGATTTACAAGTAAACAAACGATCAAGAACTGCCGATACAAACGATACGTGAAAGTTTTCGTAAAGGGGCTGATGCCTTGAAAAAAGCAGAATATATAAATCCGCCGGCCTGAGATACAGTCAGGGCCGGCGGATTTATATTTAATTCACATCGGAATAGTAGTAAATGCTGAACCGGCAGGCTTCGGCATCGGACAGCACGCCCCGGAGCCTGATGAATCGCCGAAAAAAGGCCGCAGTTTATTTGGAACTGCGACCGCCTTTTTTCATATTTATCGATAAATTTCCGCCGCAGATTAGCTTAAATTGCCGCCCAAAAGAAAAAAGGCGGCCGAGAAGCGATGACCTGGCACGTTCATTTGGCTGAAATATGGTGCCGCACGGCGTTTGCATAGCCATTCGCCGTCAATTTTAACGTCACATTTTGAAAGGAGCATGATCTATGTCACGCAGAGGAGAAAACGTTTACAGGCGGAAGGATGGGCGCTGGGAGGGGCGCATCCTGAAACCGGACGGGAAATACAAATACCTTTATGCCGGCACGTACCGGGAGATCAAGGAGAAAAAGAAGAATTATCAGGATAACGCCGGCGCTGACAAACCGGCCGCGCCCCGCCGCGCAGAAAATCCGGCCGGGCTGTTTGACCGATGGCTGGAAAGCTGCGCTGTTAACGGCGTCAAACCGTCCACCTATGAAAATTACTATAACTGCATGCGCCTGTATGTCATTCCCTTTTTTACCGGCCCTGAAAATAGCCGGATAACAGAGACGTCCGCCGGGCGTTTTGTCAGAGCCATCAAGGATAATGTGGCCCTCTCGGACGCATATAAAAGAAAGCTCCTGTCGATTTTCAAAACAGCGCTGAGGGAGATACTGAAGGGCTCGGCGGAGTGCGCGCCTGTTATGGAAGCCGTCAGGCTGCCAAAGCCGGAAAGCACGGAGGTCCAGGTTTTTTCTCTGAAGGAACAGCGGCTGGTCGAGAACGCGGTCCTGTGTTCAAACGACATGCGGCGCCTCGGCATACTCCTGTGCTTTTATACCGGGATACGGCTTGGGGAGCTCTGCGCCCTGAAATGGGGCGACATCGATTTCGAAGCGGGAACGATGTCCATCGCGAGAACGGTATCGCGCACAAAAAACTTCCGTCCGGAGGAAAACAGGACAGCCCTTCTTGTGGGACTGCCCAAGAGCCAGAAGTCCGTCAGAAAAATTCCCTTGCCCGCCTTTCTGCTGAAGCTGGCCGCCGGGATGAAGCCGGCCGCAAACGAAGAGCATTACGTCCTCTCCGGTACCGCCGCACCGCTCGACCCGCGTACGTATCAAAAGTATTTTAAAAAGATTTTGTTGCTGGCGGGCGTTAAGGACCGCAAATTCCACGCCATCAGGCATACCTTCGCCACGCGCGCGCTGGAGCTTGGCGTCGACATCAAAACGCTGAGCGAAATATTGGGGCATGCCAATGTGTCCATTACCCTCAATATTTACGCACACTCCCTGATGGAGCAGAAAAAAATAGCCATCGAAAAGCTGAACAAGCTGCACATCACGCATATGGATTTTTCTTTATTCCCCGTCACAGAAGCCGTCATTCCCGTTTAAAACGGGGCCATTTCAGCGCTTTTCCCGTACGGGTCGCAGTTCCAAATAAACTGCGGCTATCTTGAAGAGCTCCGAATCCGCAGCGTTATTTATGTCCGGCGGAAGATATTATTGAGCACTGGGGGTGAGAAATGCCGGCTGATGGGACAAGCAATAAATTCATGGAGGTAGTTGCATTGGAAAAGTTGGAAGCACAGAAAGAAATCAGGGAAGAAATTGAGGAAGAGAGCTTAAAGGGAAAATATCTGACTTTTATTGTCTGCGAGGAGACGTATGGAATACAAATCAGATATGTCACGGAGATTGTCGGCATTCAGACAATAACCGAAATGCCGGAAATGCCCGAATACATCAAAGGCGTCATCAATCTGAGGGGCAAGATTATTCCCGTCATGGACGTCAGATTGAGATTCGGTATGCAGGAGCACGTTTACGATGACCGGACCTGTATTGTCGTTATCGATTACAACGAGATCACCTATGGCCTTATCGTTGACAGCGTTTCGGAGGTCATTGCCATTGGGGAGGACAGTATCACGGAGACGCCGAATTTATACGCCGAGAGCAGCGGCTTCGTAAAAAACATCGGCAAAATCGATGCCGTCGTGATCCTCCTGCTGGACTGTGAAAGGCTATTAATGGAAAGAACAGCATCAATTTTACGTTAGAATTAACAGAGAGAAGTGTATGAGTTATGAAGTGGTTTGCAAATTTAAAAATAGCGACAAAGCTGATTACCGGTTTTATTATAGTGGCGATCATCGCCGGTGTCGTCGGCGTCGTCGGGCTTATCAATCTTAACAGCATAGGCCAGGCCGACTCGCGCCTGTACAGTGTCAATACATTGGGGACCAATTACGCCGGCACCGCATGCATATATTATCAGAGAATCCGGTACAATTCCGTCAAGGCCATCATCACCGACGGGACGAGCCTGCAGGACGACGCGTTAAACAAGATCGGCAATTATCTGACCCTGGTAGATCAGAACCTGGCAAGTTACGAGAGCGGCGACATTTCCGACGCCAATCAGGCGCTCGTCGATACGTTAAAGCCGCAATGGGATAACTACAAATCCATCATCGAAAAGGTTGTCAGCGACATAAAGTCGGACAACGACGAGGCGGCCCAGAGCCTGATCCTGGGCGATCTGACGACCGCGGGTGACGCCGTGCAGGCCTCGTTCGACCAGATCATGGCGTACAACGCGGATTCGGGTAAATCAAAGAACGAACAAAACATGCAGCTGGTCACGTCGGCAACGGTGATAATGCTGATCGTTATCGCCGCCGGCGTCGCTATCGCGATTGCCCTGGGAATAGCGATATCAAGAATGATCAGCAGGCCTGTCAGGAAAATGGTGGACGCCGCCAAGCTGCTCGCCAAAGGCGACGTGAACGCGGTGATCGACGTTGCGGCAAAAGACGAAATAGGCACGTTGGCCAAAGCCTTTGAGGAGCTGGTAGCCAGTACAAAAGAGCAGGCGTATGTTGCGCGGCGGCTGGCTGACGGAGACTTGACGGCGGACATTGCCGTCCGCTCCGACAATGACCTTTTAGGTAAGAGCATAGCCGAATTGCTCAATAAACTCAATCAAATCATCGAAACAATTGTCCTGGCGGCCGAGCAGGTCGCTTCCGGCTCGAATATCGTGTCAACCTCCAGCATGTCGCTGTCTCAGGGGGCAACCGAGCAGGCGAGCTCCGTGGAGGAACTGACGGCGTCGCTGGAGGAAATATCCTCCCAGGTCATACATAACGCGGAAAACGCCAGAACGGCAAACGATCTGGCGAGAAACGCCGAGGCCAACGCGGCCGACGGCAACGCCCAAATGAAGGACATGCTGGCGGCAATGGCTGAAATTAACGAATCGTCCAGCAGCATCAACAAAATCATCAAGGTCATTGACGATATCGCGTTCCAGACAAATATTCTCGCGCTGAATGCGGCGGTGGAAGCCGCCAGGGCGGGGCAGCACGGCAAGGGCTTCGCCGTCGTGGCGGAGGAAGTGAGAAGCCTGGCGGCGCGCTCGGCCGATGCCGCCAAGGAGACGACGGATCTCATTGAGGGCTCCATTAAGAAGGTCGAGGCAGGTACGAAGATCGCCAACAGCACAGCGGCCGCCCTGAATCAGATCGTGGAGCAGGTCAAAAAAGCGGCGGACCTGGTCAGCGACATCGCCACGGCGTCCAGCGAGCAGTCTGTCGGCATCGAACAGGTGAATCAGGGCATCGTGCAGATTTCCCAGGTGGTCCAGACCAACGCGGCCACGTCGGAGGAGGGCGCGGCCGCCAGCGAGGAGCTTTCGGGCCAGGCGGCGCAGCTGAAGGAGATCGTGGGCATTTTCAAGCTGAAAAGGCGGATCGGCGAGGCGGCGGCGAGTCCAGCGCCCAGGACTGCCGATATGAAAAGTATTCCCGCCATGCCGGCGGCAAAAGCCGCCGTTTCCGCAGGCGGTGAAAATTTCGGTAAATACTAATAAGAAAAGCGGAAGGACCTGTCGTCATTTGACGGCAGGTTCTTTCTCATGTGCCGTTTTTTGGTTCCAAGGCGCATTGTGTTGTAATATGTAGACAATAGTGTTATAATATGTAAAATTTTGATCATCGCGGTTTCTACGGGAGTATCCTCGGCTATCGTTATCACAATGAAGCCGAAAGAGATATTCTCATCCTTGAGCTGAAGGGGGCCTCAGAGTGTCAACCGTCAGGAGAGCATGGCTGTACATCACGCGCAAACGGGGGCGGAGCCTGTTGCTGTTCGCGATCATGTTTGTGATAGCGGTATTCGCGTTGCTGGGGCTTATGATAAAGTCCAGCGCGGATAATGCGAAAGACGCCCTGCGCAAAAGCTTGTGCAGCAGTTTCATCCTGAAAATCAACGCCGCCGACGTGGCCCTGCAGAAAATGGAATACGGTGCCCAGGGACAGGCGTATTCGGTCTACACCGGGCCGCCCATTGACGCCGGGCTCATCGACAAAATCCTGAAAATAAACCATGTAACGGATTATTACGCGTCATATCGGATGGCTTTATGGGCGGATCTTGAATTCCGGCCCGGAGTATATGCGGATATGTATCAAAGGTACGCGGCAAATCCCGGCGATATCAGTCCCGCGCAGCGGAAGATGGGCATGACGCTGGATTGGTATAGGGTGATGACGCGCAACGCGAATATATATGGCTGCAACGACAGCGCGCTCTACGATTCCTTCAGGATCGGCGCGTTTACCCTCTCCCGGGGAAGGCAGATCGGGGAAGGCGACAGGTACAAAGCGGTCATATCGACCGCGCTGGCCCAGAGAAACCGGCTGTCTGTGGGAGACACGATCACCGTTGAAGCCAGAGACGGGATCTACATACCTGCCGACGATCCGAATAAGGCGATAGGAGAACCGGCGGCGCTGGAGATCGTGGGACTGTTCGATATTAATTTTGAACAGGAGCCGTCGGTTTTGACAGCTCAAAGCGGTGAGAAAATTGCCAATACGCTTGAAATCGACTTCGCGGAGAATATGATCTTCTGCGACTTATACGCGCTGAATCAGATCGATTCGGCCGTAAAAAGCTTTATGGGTTATCCGGCCGCGGACGGCGCGCAGTTCGAAGCCGCCACGTTTTTTGTGGACGATCCTGAAAATCTGGACGCCGCCATGTCCGCGGTAAAATCGCTCAGGGAGCTTGATCCGAAATATTTTACGATAAAACCGGACGACTCGGCGTATCGGGCCGCCGCAAAGCCTTTGACAAACATGGGCATCGCCGCGGCGGTCCTCGTGGCGGCGGTCGTTGCCGGCTGCATTGTGCTGCTGGGATTGATCCTGAATATGTGGACAAAGGACAGGAAGCGTGAGCTGGGCGCCCTGATATCGCTTGGCGTACGCCGGCGGCAAATCGTGCTGCAGATGGCGCTTGAAAACGTGATGCTTGCCGCCCTGGCGCTCGCTCTTGCCGCGCTTTTGTCCGGCGCTCTGGCAAACGGCGCCGGGGACATCGCGGAAAAGCTCGCGTCTCCCAGGGGGACGGAGGAGACATATATTGTTAAGCAGGATTACCAGCTCAATCCTGTCATCGATAAGGTTTCAGCGGACCGGGTGGACCTGCAATACGGCTTGAGCGCCGGAAACGTCCTGCTCGCGGCTTTAGCGGTCCTGGGCGGCACGGCCCTGAGCGTGACCGTTACATCGCTGAACATGACGAAGCCGAAACCGAAAGCGGTAATATCAGCCCACTGAGAAAGACGGGCTCAGCTTGTCAAAAAACCCTCTTACAGAGGGCAAAGCCTCGCAGAGTTTGCCGCCGGAGCGGCAAATAAATTGAAAATTTGTCACGCAGGAGGACATGCGCCTCCGGAGTGACACTTCTCATGCAGCGCGCGGCTGAGCGCGCTGCATGCACCCCCTTGTCGATAAAGCCCAAAGGGCTTTATCGACCTGAGCCCGCTGAGAAAGGCGGGCTAACCCATCCTTCCCGGCGGCAATGCGATGCTTTGAAAGCGGCTTCGACATTTGACGATAACCTACTTGTCATATCTGACAAATAAATTGATATTTACAAATGATGTTATGTGCGTTATTATAATTTTACTGTAAGATACTGCCTGCTCGATTTTTTTATACGAAGGAGGAATGTCTGTGTTATCCTTGAAGGAAAATGTACTTGAAACATTGGAAAACGGCAAGCCGGATGCGTTTGTCAACGAGTGGGAACCCTTCCCGCAGGTATGGGACCCGATTTTTTACTATATGTATCCGCTGACACCCGGACAGACCGCGGTGAACCCCCTCGGGGTGACGCTTTTCTGGGGCGAGGAAGAGCCCGGCGCCATGCCCATTGTCAACGACAAAACCAAGGTTGTCCGCGATGTGACCAAGTGGCGCGATTACGTCAAGTTCCCTGACCTGGACAGCCTGAAGCTGGACTGGACGCAGGCCAGGGCCGACGCGGAGAAGGTCCGGGCCGAAGGCAAGTTCGTGATGGTCTGGAACGTGACGGGCATCTTCGAGTCAAGCCACTTCCTGATGGGCTTTGAGGACACGCTCTGCAACCTGCTGGAGGAGCCGGAAGCGATGCATGATCTGATCGGCGCCATCAAGAATTTCAAGAAGAAACAAATCCAGCTCCTCATTGATAACCTGCGTCCCGATGTGATCATGTTCCATGACGATTGGGGCTCCAAGCACGCGCTGTTTATGGCGCCCGATGTCTGGCGCGAGTTCTATAAGGAACCTACCAGAGAAATCTACAGCCTCATAAAAAAGCATGACATCATCGCCATGCATCACGCCGACAGCTTCTGCCAGCCCATCGCCAAGGATATGGTGGATATCGGTATCGATATCTGGGAAGGGATTCTTCCCTCCAACGATATCCAGCAGGTCAAGAAAGATACCGATTACAAGCTTGTCCTCATGGGCGGTATCGACGCCTCGATTGTTGACCGCCGCGATTGGGACGAAAAGGTCGTCCGGGACGAGGTCGCCAGGGCCTGCCGTGATTACCGCGAGGGCGGCATGTTCATCCCATGCCTTACATACGGCGGCGAGGGCAGTATCTTCCCGGGGGTCAACGACTGCATCATGGACGAAGTCAGAAAGCAAAGCAAGATTTATTTCAAATAAAATAAGCAGGCAATAAGCAAGCTGCCGCGCAGCCCCGCCGATGGCGGGGCTGCCGCATTTTTTTTGCGCTCGCTGTTAATTAATGCTATAATAAAATAAAAATTATTAATATTTCCGCTGACGGCTGCAAAATAAAAATTGATATAGATGGAGGCTGTTTCATGGACATTTTGGCAAGCTTCAATCCGTTTGAGGGGTCAATGGAGAAACCGATCCTCGATGTCTCGGAGATCCGCCGCAAGTTCCTGGAGATACCATATGCCAATGCCTCGCCGAGCCAGAGGCTCGATATTTACCTGCCGCCCGAGGGAGACGGCCCGTTCCCGGCGATCATCTTTGTCCACGGGGGCGCGTTCATCCTCGGCGACAAACGCGACGACCAGTTCCTGCAGGCGATCGGCGGCATCGGCCGCGGCTACGCCGTCGTGTCTGTCGAATACCGCCTGGCCTTTGAGGCAAAATATCCGGCGGCGATCTTTGACGTCAAGGCGGCCATCCGTTTTCTCCGTGCCAACGCCCAGGCGTATAAGCTCGACGCCGGCCGTTTCGGCCTCTGCGGCGACAGCGCCGGCGGGCACTATGCCGTGATGACCGCGGCCACTCAGGGCAATTCGGTGTTCGAGGATTTCTCGCTGGGCAACGGTACATATTCCAGCGCGGTCCAGGCCATTGCCAGCCGGTTCGGGCCTTATGATTTTATCCTCGAGAGCAGAATGGCGCGGGAGGAGCCGCCCAAGGCGGACCCCTATTTCCCGGATATTGAAATGCACCTTTTGGGCGCACACTCCGAGGATATCGGCGGCCTCGCTCATTTCACAAATCCGCTCAATTTTATTACGAGCGACCTGCCGCCGATTTTCCTGGAGCATGGTACGGACGACGTGATCGTGCCCGTCATTCACTCCCGGCAAATGGAGGAGAGGGTCCGGGCGGTCTGCGGCGCCGGACACGCGGAGCTGGTCATCCGGGAGGGCTACAATCACGGCGGCATCGACCAGCGCTGGAACGCGCCGGAGATCAACGAGGAGATGTTTGCGTTCTTCGACAAGCATTTGAAATAGCCCGCCCGCTCAGGCTGTCGATAAAGCCCTTTGGGCTTTATCCGACACAAGGCTGCATGCAGCACGCTCAGCCGCGCGCTGCATGAGAAGAGTCACTCCAGAGGCGCATGTCCTCCTGCGTGACAAGTTTTCAATTTATTTGCCGCTCCGGCGGCAAACTCTGCGAGGCTTTTTTTGACAAGCTGATAGGGGGCTTCGCCCCCTATGATCCCCAACGCGGGGCTGCGCCCCGGACCCCGTCGGGCTGCGCCATTGACATGTATATTAAAAAATAAGTATATATGGAGGCTACATTATGGAAACATGGTCCGTTAATTTTCCGCCCGAAGGGTCGATGGAGATCCCGATCATCGACGTCAGCGGTATTCGCCGCAAGTATCTGGACGTCGCATATGCAGCACAGTCCCCGAGCCAGAAGCTCGACATTTATCTGCCGCCAGAGGGCGAGGGGCCGTTTCCGACGATCATTTTTATCCATGGCGGGGCGTTCATTTTCGGCAACAAGCGCGATATCCAGTTTCTGCAGGCGATCGACGGCGTCAACCGAGGTTACGCCGTCGTGTCCGTGGAGCACCGGCTGGCCTTTGAGGCCAAATATCCCGCGCCGCTTTTCGACGTAAAGGCCGCCATTCGTTTCCTCAGGGCCAACGCGTCAAAATACCTGCTGGACCCGGAGCGCTTCGGCGCCTGCGGCGACAGCGCCGGCGGATATTACGCCGTTATGGCAGCGGCCACGGCAGGGAACCCGGCGTTTGAGGATTTCACGATGGGATATGCCGATTACCCGGCCACCGTTAAAGCCCTTGTCAGCTGGTTCGGCGTATTCGATATCATCGCCCAGGACAAGGAGGTGGAGAAGTACGGCGTCACCGATCCCAATATGCCGGATGTTGACAAGCTCTGGCTCGGCGCACATTCCAGCGAGATCGAGGGGCTCATGCATTTTACAAATCCGCTGCACTTCATCACAAAAGACTTCCCGCCCATTTACATACTCCACGGCTCGAACGACCACACCGTGCCGTGTATCCAGGCGTATCTCCTTGAGGAGAAGGTCCGGGAGGTCTGCGGCGCCGGCCATGTGGCGATGGAGATCATGGAGGGATACGAGCACGGCGGCTTGGAGCTGCGTTGGACCGAGCTGCAGAATATTGACAAGGGCTTTGCCTTTTTTGATAAGCATCTGAAATAATCAGGCTGAATATCCGCGGCTCGGTGCAGCAAGACAGACAGGCGCATGGAGCCGCGCGGATTCCCTGATTAACGCCGGAACCAGAGAAATAACGCCGGTTGAATTCATTGGGAGTGACATAATTGCATAAGAAACACGTGAGATTATCGTATATAGGAAAGTATTTTTTCCTGCTGATCGGTACCGTCATCGCCGCGGCCGGACTGGAGTTTTTCCTCGTGCCGAACAATATTATCGACGGCGGCGTCGTGGGCATCTCGATCATCACAAGCTACCTGACAAAGCTGCCGCTGGGCCTGTTTACCTTTGCCCTTAATATTCCGTTTCTGATCTTTGGCTACAAACAGATCGGAAAGACGTTTGTGATATCGTCGCTCGTCTCGATCACTGCGTTTTCGTTATGGGTCTCCGTGTTTCATCCAATCCCGGGTCTCACCCACGACGTTCTGCTGGCAGCCGTTTTCGGCGGCATCATCCTGGGTATCGGCGTCGGCCTCATCATCCGCTACGGCGGCTCTCTTGACGGTACGGAGATGGTGGCTATCGTCGTGAACAAGCGCACGGTGTTCTCGGTCGGGCAGACCGTGATGTTTTTCAACATCTTTATTCTGACCAGCGCCGGCCTCGTTTTCGGCTGGGACCGGGCCATGTATTCGCTGATCGCCTATTTCATCGCCTTCAAGGTCATCGACATCACTGTGGAGGGACTTGACGAAACGAAGGCGGCGTTTATCATTACGGAAAAAGGACAGGAGATCGCCGAGGCTATCAGCGCGCGTCTCGGCCGGGGCGTCACGCTGCTCGAAGGACGCGGCGGCTTTACGCAAAACGCGAAGATAGTGCTTTATTCCGTGATCTCGCGCCTCGAGGTCTCCAAGCTGAAAGGGATCGTGACGGATATCGACGACAGCGCGTTTGTCACGGTCTCCGATGTTTCCGATCTGATCGGCGGGAAATATAACAAAAAGAATATTCACTGATACGCTGTCCTTTTCGAGGACTTCGTGATAAGAGGTGCTCAATAATGACATTTGACATCAGGGACGCGGCGCCGGGCGACGCCAAAGCCTGCGGCTTTGTACATTATCATGCCTGGATCGAGACCTACACCGGCCTGATCAGCGACGTTTATCTGGCGTCACTCAGCCCGGCAAAGAGCGCACGGCGCTTTGCTGAGAAAAAATGCAGGGACATGGTCGTCTTGACGGCGGACGGCCGGGCCGTCGGTTTTGCCGTCTATGGTAAGACGCGGGACGGGGACCTGCCGGAGACCTTCGGCGATATCCACGCGATCTACATACTGAGGGAGTACCAGAAGCTCGGACAAGGGAGAAAGCTGCTGGAGGCGGCGATAGACAGGCTCCGCCGGCAGGGTATGACGATTTTTCCGTCTGGGTCCTGGAGAACAACGCGCCCGCCATCGCCTTTTACGAGAAGTGCGGCTTTCGCGATGACGGCACGACCCAGGAGCTCATCCTGACAACGCCCGTCACATGCAAGCGGTACATTCTCGGGAAATAAGCTTTGTATATAATTCAAAACCTCCGGCTGTCAGCTGCCGGAGGTTTTACAATTATTACTTATGTATGCCTATTTTATAACCGCCAGCAGCTCGCCCGCTTTCACGGCCGATCCCGCCTCCACGAGCACCTTGTCCACGGTGCCCGCCATCCTGGCGACGACGGAGGTTTCCATCTTCATGGCTTCGATGACGGCGAGGACCTGGTTTTCCTCGACGCGGTCGCCGGGCTTTACCGTGATCTTGGAGACCATGCCGGGGATCGAGGCGCCGATCTGGCTCTTATCCTCCGGGTCGGCCAGGACCACGTGCTTTGCCGTGCTCTCGACGGCCGGATCGGGGACGGAGACGTCGCGGCGCATGCCGTTGAGCTCGAAGTGGACGTTGCGGGTGCCGTCCTCGTTCGCCGTGCCGAGACCGAGGTATTTGATGACGAGCGTCTTGCCGTTGTCGATGCCCACCTGCGTGGTTTCGCCCACGTCCATGCCCTCAAAGAAGACGCGGCTGTCGAGATTCGATATGTAGCCGTATTCCTGGGCGTGCTCGAAATACTCGGTGACGACCTTGGGATACAGATACCAGGAGATGATCGCGCGGTCCTCCGGCCTGGCGATATATTTCCGCAGCTCCGCGCAGCCCTTGTCAAAGTCCACAGGCGGCAAAAGCTCGCCGGGGCGGCAGGTGATCGGCTTTTCGCCCTTCAGGACGATGCGCTGGAGGTCCTTCGGGAACCCCCAGGCCGGCTGGCCCATCATGCCCTTGAAGTAGCTGACCACCGAGTCGGGGAAGGTGAGCGCCTCGCCCTTCTGGACGATATTCTCCGGCGTCATGTTGTTTTGTACCATGAAGATCGCAAGGTCTCCCACCATTTTCGACGACGGCGTGACCTTTACGAGATCGCCCAGCATGTCGTTGACCGTCTTGTACATTTCCTTGACCTCGTCAAAGCGGTCGCCGAGGCCGAGGGAAACGACCTGCGGTTGGAGGTTTGTGTACTGGCCGCCGGGTATCTCATAGCGGTAAATCTCCGTCATGGGATTTTTGAGGCCGCTGTCAAAGTCCTCGTAGTACGGACGCACGTCGGACCAGTATTCGTCCAGCTCCTGCAGGCGGTTTAAGTCAAACCCCGTATCGCGGTCGGTACCCTGCAGGGCGGCGGCGACGGAGCTCATCGAGGGCTGGGAGGTGAGGGAGGACATGGACGCCGTGGCCGTGTCCACGATGTCGACGCCGGCCTCGCTGGCCATCAGGACGGCCGCCACCTGGTTGCCGCTGGTATCGTGGGTGTGGAAGCGGACGGGGATGCCGATCTCCTGCTTGAGGGTGGAGATGAGCTTTTTCGCCGCGTAAGGCTTCAACAGGCCGGACATGTCCTTGATGGCCAGGATGTGCGCGCCGCGTTTTTCCATCTCCTTGGCGAAGTCGACGTAATATTTGAGCGTATATTTGTCACGCCTGGGGTCCAGGATGTCGCCGGTGTAGCAGACGGCCGCCTCGCAGATTTTATTCTGCTTGAGGACCTCGTCCATGGCGATCTCCATGCCGGGTATCCAGTTGAGGGAGTCGAAGATGCGGAACACGTCGATGCCGCCCTTGGCTGCCTCGGCCACGAAGGCGCGGACGAGGTTGTCCGGGTAGTTTGTGTACCCCACGGCGTTGGAGCCGCGCAGCAGCATCTGGAAGAGAAGATTGGGGATCTTTTTGCGGAGCTGGTCGAGCCGGTCCCACGGAGATTCGTGCAGATAGCGGTACGCCACGTCGAAGGTCGCGCCGCCCCACATTTCCAGGGAGAACACATCGGCGAGGATGTCGGCGGTACCCTCGGCGGCCAGCACCATGTCCCGGGTGCGCAGGCGCGTGGAGAACAGCGACTGGTGGGCGTCACGGAGCGTCGTGTCGCCGATCAGGAGCTTTTTCTGCCCCAGCACCCAGTTCTTGACGGCGTCCGGCCCCTCCGCGTCCAGGAGCTGCTTCAGCCCCGGCTTCAGCGGGTTTTTCGCCTCGGGATAACGCGGCTCGCTGCATTGCCGGCGCTCGGCCTCAGGGCTTGCGACCTGGATGTTGGCGATGAACTTTAAAAGCCTGGTTGCCCTGTCGCGGGAGCCGGCGAATTCAAACAGCTCCGGCGTGTCGTCAATGAACTTTGTGTGGCAGTCGCCGGAGAGAAATACGGGGTGGTGCAGGATGTTCGTGACAAAGGGGATGTTCGTCTTGACGCCGCGGATATGCAGCTCGCTCAGGGCGCGACCCGCCTTGCGGCAGACGCCCGTGAACGTGTTGTCCCAGACGGTGACCTTGACGAGGAGCGAATCGTAATAGGGCGAAACCATGGCGCCGGCGGCCGCATTGCCGCCGTCCAGCCGGACGCCGAAGCCGCCGCCGGAGCGGTAGGAGGTGATCTTGCCGGTGTCGGGCGCGAAGTTGTTGGACGGGTCCTCCGTTGTGACGCGGCACTGGACGGCATAGCCGTTCATGTGAACGTCGGCCTGACTGGTGAGCCCGATGTCGGGGCAGCTCAGCTTCTGGCCCTCGGCGATAAGAATCTGCGCGCGGACGATATCGATGCCGGTGACCATCTCGGTGACGGTGTGCTCCACCTGGACCCGGGGATTCATCTCGATAAAGTAGTGGCCGCCGTTTTTATCTACCAGAAATTCCACGGTGCCGGCGCTTATATAGCCGACGCTCCGGGCGATTTTGACGGCGTCCTCATACAGCCGGTCCAGCGTGGACTGGGGGACGGAGAACGCCGGGGCGAACTCCACGACCTTCTGGTAGCGCCGCTGCAGGGAGCAGTCGCGCTCGCCCAGATGCAGCACGTTGCCGTGCTTGTCGGCGAGGATCTGCACCTCGATGTGCTTTGGTTCAACGAGGAATTTTTCGATAAAGATGTCGTCGTTGCCGAAGGCCTTGATGGCCTCGCTCTTGACGAGGTTGAACGCCGGCTCGACCTCCTCGGCAGTGTCGCAGCGGCGCATGCCGCGCCCGCCGCCGCCGCCCGCGGCCTTGAGTATAACCGGGAAGCCGAAGGATTTAGCCTTTTCCAGCGCCTCACCCGCGTCCTTTAAGGGCGTTGAGGTGCCCGGAATGACGGGGACGCCGCAGGAGATGGCGATGGCCTTTGCGCTGAGCTTGTCGCCCATCTTCTCCAAAACGTCGGAGGGGGGCCCGATAAAGGTGATGCCCGCGGCCTCGCAGGCCCGCGCAAAATCGGCGTTCTCGGATAAAAAGCCGTAGCCGGGATGGATGGCGTCCACGTGATGATGCCGGGCCAGATCGATGATCGCCGGAATGTCGAGATAAGCGCCCAGGGGGCTTTTGTTCTTGCCGATCAGATACGCCTCGTCGGCGTGCGTGCGGAAGAGGCTGAGCGTGTCCTCGTTGGAGTACATCGCCACCGTGTGGAGCCCCAGGTCGTAGCAGGCCCTGAAAATCCGGATGGCGATCTCGCCGCGGTTGGCGGCCAGTACTTTTTTAATTTGATGCTGCGTCATAGCTCGCTCCTCAAAATGCAGGATGTAAATCATATAATTGCAATTTAATTATATTTGTATTTGTCGGAAAGAACAAGACGGCAATGGGATATAATTCAAAATTATATAAAATGGCAATTAAAACAGCGCTTATCATGGGCGCATTGTCTTAATTGCCATACAGCTCCGCTTCATAGTCTGGGCTCTGTAATGAAATTTTGGTAAAAAATCATGCAAATTATAAAAATCGTCTGATACGCGGCGCCGCAGGGCGCTTGCGGCGGGCGGGCGTAATATCCCGCGGCCGACGCGGCCGTTGTGAAAGCGTGGCAATGCGTGTATACTTTAAAATAAATACAACGCACGTAATACGAAAAAGGATGGGTGCCCGGATGAGAATTATGGCGGTCGATTACGGAGACGCTCGGACCGGCATTGCCGTTTCGGACGAGACGGGATTTCTGGCGGGGGAGACCTTCGTTATCACCGAGTGGTCGCCCGACCGCGCGGCTTCAAAAATCGCCGAGGCGGCGCAGGCGCGCCGCGTCGGTCTTATCGTGCTCGGATACCCGAAGAATATGGATGGCAGCCTGGGTCCCCGCGCCGAAAAAAGCGAAAACTTGGCCGCCGTCCTGCGCGGAACGTACGGCCTGGAGGTCGTACTGTGGGACGAGCGCCGCACCACCGTCGACGCCCACCGCATCCTCTCCGAGGCCGGCGTCCGGGGGAAAAAGCGGAAAGGCACCGTGGACGCCGTCGCCGCGACGCTGATCCTGGAGGGGTACCTGAACAGCAAAAGGTGATGTAAAATGCCCCGCGCCGGCGCAGGGGCCGCCGCCCTCGGCGGCCCGGACCTACTACCCCTACTTCATGTCATTCCCGCGAAGGCGGGAATCCACGGCGCCCATACGCAGGCATCTAAATTATTCCTCATTTCCCTTCTTTTTGGTCCGCTTAAAGACCTCCGTCAGCCCGATGATGATGATAAAAACGCCGAAGAATTTCTTCATCAGATGCGTGTCGATGGACGTGACGAGCAGGGAGGCGCCCAGCGTCGTCAGCGCCCCGGCGCAGATGGCCGGCCAGGCCAGGGACTTTTCAATGAGCTTGTTTTTCAGATGGGAATAGAGCGCCGTGAGAGAGGTCGGCAGGAAGTACAAAAGGTTGATGCCCTGCGCCGCCTGCTGCGTCACACCGGCGAAAACCGTCATATAGATGATCAGCAGCGAGCCGCCGCCGATGCCCCAGCCCGACAGTATCCCCGTGACGAACCCGGCAAGGATGGACACGATGTTCATAAAAGCTCCTTAGGACGAAATGAGGCACCGGACGCCGCCGTAAATGAGCAGCAGTCCGAACAGCCGATGCAGCAGCTTCGTTGGTATTTTACCAAAGACGCGCCCGCCGATGAAGCCGCCCGCCAGGCCGCCGATCAGAAACGGCAGCGCCTGCAAAAGATCCAGATGGCTGCGGAAATAATAGACGGCCGCCGACACAAGGCAGAGCGGCAGAATAATGAAGACCGAGGTCGCGAACGTCTTCCGCTCGTCCACCTTCAGCCAGCAGATAAACAGCGGCACCAGGATCATCCCGCCGCCGCCGCCGAAAAATCCGTTTAAAGCGCCCGCCAGCGCGCCGGTAACGGCGGCTTTTATTTTATCCGGCATAAGTGCTTGTCCTCCTTCCCCACGCGGCAGGCCGCGCGGGGGGCCTCTATGATTTGATTTGCCGGGCGGAAGTAAATTCCGCCTCGCATAAATCTCGCTAACCCTCGATTTTACGCCACTTGGCGCGGCTCGCTCCGCTGCCAGACAGTGCCCCAGGCCCTCTCGGGCGGCCGGTGGCCGCCCGGCGGTGTGTCCTGCAGTCTATGCGTAGGGGCGATTATCAATCGCCCGTCGGCAGCCCGCTCGCCGCGTCTCAATTTTTCCACAGCTTGACATACCCCTTGTCGTTCAGATGCTTCAGCATGATGAGCCCGATGGGGAAGAGGATCATGCCGGTGACGCCAACGGAGCAGAAGCCGACGTACATGGCGATGAGCGTGGCCAGGGCCGGGAGGCCGATCTGCTTGCCGATCATTTTCGGCTCCAGGATACTGCGCACGAGGGTGTTGACTGCGAAGATGACAACGAGCGCTATGGCGGTTTTGTAGTTGCCGCCGATCAGCGTCAAAAGCGCCCAGGGGACGAGAAAGGCGCCCGAGCCCAGCACGGGCAGAAAATCGACGATGGCGACTAAAAGTGCCAGCAGCAGGGCAAAATCGATGCGCATGATCAAAAACGCCACGGTCATTTCCGCAAAGGTGATGCCGGCCAGCATCAGCTCCGCCTTGAGCCACTTGCCGAAGGTGGCCAGCAGATCCTTCCTGAAATCCCGAAGAGAGGCGTGGCGGTTTTTGGGGATCTGCCGGAGGATGAAGGCGGAAATTTCCTTGTAGCCGCAGCTGAAAAAAAAGACGCTGAGCGCGCATGTGAAAAAGAACAGGATCAGCTTCGGCGTGAATTTCGCGATGCTGGACAGGAGGCCGAGCACGTCGTCCGAAAGCGACGCGGGCAGGTCGGCGATTTTTTGAACCAGGCCGGCAATGGCGTTTTGCAGATAATCCTGGATTTCGGGCGGCGCCGCGTGGACGTATCCGTCGATCCTTTCGCCGATGAGCGATATGGTTTTCGTCAGGCTCTTGAGCAGCGACGGCAGGTCCTTGACGAAGGCGGTCAGCTCAATGACCGAGCGGCCGATGATAAGTGCGGTAAGGGCGATCAGCGCGGCGAAGACGATGACCGTGCAGAGCGCCGAGGCAAAGCCGCGCCGGATTCTGAAGCGGTCCGTCATATAATGTACCGCCGGCTCTATCAGGCGCGTGACGATGACGGCGACGATAAACGGCAGCAGCCACGGCAGAGCAAAGCGCAGAAGAAGCCATACCAATATGATGCTCGCAGCCCCGTACAGGCAGTAAAGCCCACGGCGCAGGTGCTTGTTTTCCGGCAAGTAACATCACCACACACAAAAAAACATTGTCTGCCGCTACGTGAATTTATGACTTTAACGAATTATGGCGTTAGTACGGCTAAAACGGTTGCAGAATAAAACAACGTATGGTAGTATACTAAATTATCAAAAGGTATATACGCAGTATCAAGTGGCGAAGCTAAAAAGGGGGAGGGGATTTGGGATGTTCGATATAGCGATTTTGGGGTTCGGTACGGTCGGCTCCGGCGTGATGGAAGTCATAGAGAAGAATTCCGATATGATATCCCAAAGCGCGGCACAGGAGATCCGAGTGAAGTATATTGTTGACGTCAGGGATTTTACCGGCAATCCGTATGAGAGCCTCATAGTCAAGGATTTTTCGGTCGTTGAAAATGACCCGGACGTCAAGGTCGTCGTCGAGACGATCGGCGGCGCCGGCGTGGCGTATGACTTCACCCGACGCAGTCTTTTGAAAGGAAAGAGCGTCGTCACCTCCAATAAAGAGCTTGTGGCCACACATGGATATGAACTGACGCAGATCGCCCGGGAAAAGGGCGTTAATTATCTGTTTGAAGCCAGCGTCGGCGGAGGGATACCGATCATCCGGCCGATCACTCAGTGCCTGGCGGCCAACAAAATCAACGAGATATACGGCATATTGAACGGGACGACGAACTATATCCTGACGGAAATGGTCAAGAACGGCGTCGCCTTTGCCAACGCGCTGCGGGAGGCCCAGGAAAAGGGCTACGCCGAGCAGAATCCCGACGCCGATATCAAGGGGCACGACGTCTGCCGGAAGATCTGCATCCTGTCGGCGCTCTGCTTCGGGCGGCATGTCTACCCGCAGCATGTTGAAACTGAGGGCATCGAAGCCGTGACGCTGGACGATATCAGTTACGCGGGCAGAATTGGCTACAGAGTCAAACTGCTTGGCAGAGCCATACATATGGAAGGGGATAAAATTGCCGTTTACGTGGCGCCGCACCTTGTCCGGGAGGATAATCTGATCGCCAGCGTCGAGGGTGTCATGAACGGGATCATCGTCCGCGGAAACGCCATCGGCGACGTGATGTTCTACGGGGCGGGCGCCGGCAAGCTGCCGACGGCCAGCGCCGTTGTGGCCGATATCATCGACGCTGCCAAGCACGTCAACGCGCGCAAATGGCTGAGCTGGCAGGACGGCGGCCCCGAGCTCATCTATGACGTGGGCCTGCTGGAAAGCGCCTGGTATGTCCGGGCATCGGATGCCCCTGAGAAGATCAGGCGCGTTTTTGGCGACGTCACCGTCATCGACGGGCTCAAGGACGGCGAGACGGCGTTCACCACGCCGGTGATGAGCAAAAACAAGGCGGACAGCCTGCTGAAGGAATTAAGCGTGCTTTCCGTATTCCGCATCATCGACTGACGCGGCGAACAGGCTGTATCTTCATCTTATATGCGCGTCTTCTGAAAATATTCGGGTTACACAGCGCGAATGCGCTGCGCGATGTCCGGCGCTCAAATTGGAGGATTGGAAATGGCGTTTATTGTACAAAAATTCGGCGGAAGCTCCGTGGCTGACGCCGAAAGGATTCGGCGTGTGGCGGGCATCATCGCCGATACTTACAGTGACAACAACGATGTCGTCGTCGTACTGTCCGCGCAGGGGGACATGACAGACGATCTGATCGAAAAGGCCAATGAAATCAACACACATCCGTCAAAAAGAGAGATGGATGTGCTTCTTTCGACCGGCGAGCAGATATCGATCGCGCTTATGGCGATGGCGCTTGAAAAAATGGGCATGCCCGTCGTATCCCTGACCGGCTGGCAGATCGGCATGCAGACGAATTCGGATTACGGCAACGCCCGGATCAAAAAAGTTACCTGCGAGCGGATCAGAAACGAGCTGGACAAACGCCGTATCGTTATCGTGGCCGGATTCCAGGGTGTCAACAGGTACGACGACATCACCACCCTGGGGCGCGGCGGCTCCGACACGACGGCCGTGGCCATCGCGGCGGCGATGAACGCGGACCTCTGCCAGATATACACGGACGTCGAGGGCGTTTATACATGTGACCCCAGAAAGGTTCCCAACGCGAGAAAGCTCGAGGAAATCACATTCGACGAAATGCTGGAGCTGGCGTCCCTTGGCGCGCAGGTGCTGCACAACCGCTCTGTGGAAATGGCCAAGCGCTATAACGTCAATCTGGAAGTGCTGTCCAGCTTTGTCAGAAAACCAGGTACTAAAGTCAAGGAGGTCACGAAAGTGGAACAGACAAAAATCAGCGGTATCGCCAAGGACGTCAATGTTGCAAGAATCGCGCTGATCGGCTTGAAGGACGAACCCGGCATCGCTTTTAAGGTTTTCAGGGTGATGGCCAAGCAGAAGACCAATGTGGATATCATCCTTCAGTCCATCGGCCGTGGCGATACGCAGGATATCAGCTTCACCGTGGCCAAGCAGGATATGGAGCAGGCGACAAAGTCGCTCCGCGAGCAGCAGGAGATCATCGGCTTCAAGGACCTGAGCGTCACGGACAAAATCGCCAAGGTCAGCATGGTCGGCGCCGGCATGGTCAACTCGTCCGGTATCGCCGTACAGATGTTTGAAGCGCTCTTTGACGCCAAGATCAACATACACATGATCTCCACCAGCGAGATCAAGGTTTCCGTCCTCGTCGACGAGGACGAGGCCGACAGGGCCATCCAGGCCATCCATGCCAAGTTTTTTGAAGCTTGACTTAGAACATAAAAAAGACAGGCCGCTTTCGCGGCCTGTCTTTTTATCCCGGCGGCGGAGTTGTCCGCCGCTCTATTTTTTTCTTGCGGAAAACGCGGCTTGCGTGGCGGGCGGGTTTGGGTCGTCCGCCGGTGACGGTGACGGGGACGCCGGCTCGCCTGTGGGCGGAGTATTCGTCGGCGGGGGTGACGGTTCGCCCGTCGGTTCCCCGGTCGGCTCGCCTGTGGACGTCGACTCGCCTTGATAGAAGAACTGGATCAAATTTTTTGCCGTATCCTTGGTAACCGTGATGGTTTTGCTGCCGTCTCCAACCAGCGTGTAGCCGCTGATGGATGGGGCCGTCTCGGTGACATCCTTGCCCGGTACGGCCGATTTATTTGTGGACTGGAGGACCTCGCCGTCCACCGTGACGTACTGGACCGTGTACTGGACCTCCGCGTCCACGCCGGGAACCGGCGTCAGATACGTGTCGTCCGGCTTCGGAAATTCCTTATAATCCTGTCCCGTGGAGACAAGCGTCATCACTTTTTTCCAGAGCTGGGCGGCCGGGTTGCCGCTGACCTTCATGGTTGCCGGCGTATCGTAACCGGTCCAGACGACGGCGACGTAGTACGGGGTGAAGCCGCAGAACCAGCGGTCTTTTTTATCGGTCGTCGTACCAGTCTTGCCGGCGACCGGCATCAGCTTGCCAAGGTTTGCCTCATAGCCCGTGCCGCTTGTGGCTGCGTCATGGAGCATATCCGTGATCCAGTAGGCCGTGACGGGGCTGATGGCGACGGAGGTTTTCGGCTTGTTGTCGAGGATGACGGTCTTTTCGTCGTTGGAGAGGACCTTCGTATAGGTAATGAGCTGTTTTTCGACGCCCTGGTTGTCAAACATGGTGTACCCGGAGGCCATCTCGCGCACGGTGGCGCCGTTCGTCAGCTGGCCGAGGGACAGCGGGGCGTAGTCCTCGTCGTACGGGCTCAGGTCAAAGCCGAGCTTATTGACCATGAAGTCGTACGATTTCGCAGGTGACAGGTTATCCATGATCTGAGCGGAAACCGTGTTGATCGAGCTGACCAGCGCCTGGCGTATGGTAATGGTGCCTCTGTAAGAGAGGTCGTCGTTTTTCGGCATCCAGTTCGTATGCTGCAGCTTGACGTCCGCCGAATCCTCAAAGCGCGTGTCGGGCGTGATCAGCCCGAGCTCCATGGCCGGAGAGTAGACGGCCAGCGGCTTGATGGAGGAGCCGGGCGGCCGCTTGCTCTGCGTGGCGCGATTCAGCCCGCGGCTGATGACCTTTTGACCGACGCCGCCTTCCATGGCGAGGATTTCGCCCGTATACGGATCGGCAAGTACGATGGCGGACTGAATCTGCTGGTTCTTCGATCCGGTGACCTTCGGTATGGCGTTCAGGTCCTGATAAATGCTGTCGACCTTTGTTTGAATGTCCGAATCCACCGTACAGAGGATTTTGTAGCCTTGCGTGAACAGGTAGTTCGTCGCAACCTCTTTGGAGAGGTCCTTCTCTTTCTGCAGGTCGGCGATGACGTCATTGATGACGGCGTCCTCAAAGTAGGTATAAATGGTATTGCTGCCCGAACCGTTGGGACCTTTCACAAAGACGAGCTGCTCGGCTTTGGCCGCGTCCAGCTCCTGCTTTGATTTAATGTAGCCCTGCTCGTACATCTTATCCAGGATGTCTTCCTGCCGTTCCTTGTTCGCTTTGGCGTTGATATATGGATTGTACATCGAGGGATTGTTCGTGATGCCGATGATCGAGGCGGTCTCGGCGAGCGTGAGGTCCTTGGCTTCCTTGCCGAAATAGTAGTTTGCCGCGGCGCCGAGGCCATAAGTATTGCCGCCGAAGTTGACGACGTTGAGATACCATTCGATGATTTGACTTTTATCGGGGTACTCCTTTTCCAGCTGTAGCGCTCTAAAAATCTCTACAAGCTTCCGCTGGACGGTTACCTCGTCTTCTTTGGTCAGGTTTTTGATCAGCTGCTGCGTGATCGTGGAGCCGCCGAAGGTGTCCTTCATGCTGAGGAACATATTGCCGAAAGCACCTAAGGTGCGGTACCAGTCAACGCCGTGATGGGAATAAAAGCGCTTGTCCTCGATGGCGACAAGAGCATGCTCGGCGTACGGCGGAAGGTCCGCGTAGTCGACCCACTTTCTGTATTCGCTGCTCTGCAGTGTTACAAGCTCCTTGTAGTCGCCCGTAGATGAATCCTTGGCGTAGATGACACTCGAGAGATTCATTTTAAAATCATCCAGGCTGACGTCGAGATCCGCGGTCAGATTTGTCTTGACGTAGATGGCAAATATACAGGAAAAAATCACGCCGGTCGTCACGCCGATGAGCAGGAATGTGCCGATAACTTTTAATATTAAAACGACGACACCGCCGAATGTACGCGCGCCGGTTTTCGCTATTTTTTTAGCCTTGCCTCTTTGGGACAAGCGCTTCACCTCGCAGTCTGTAAAACATCGGAATTATGTTACTGCTATTGTAACACGCCTGTCAAATTTTTTTTGTAAATAAATGTGCGGATGGCGGACGGCGGTATATTTGAGGAAAATAATGTCAATAATCTGCTTAACTACGGGAATGAAAGGTTGTGATAATATGCTCATTAAACCCGTCAGAGCGGTACTCCTGTCCATAATGCTTTTGGCGTCCCTGCTAATGCTGGCAATGCTCGTGATCACCACGACCATGAAAAGCGCCTCGGTCGTCGTGCCTGTTGTCGCGTCGGAAAACCAAACCGACAAAAATTACATTCTCCGCGCCTATAACGGGCATATCGCCGTATTTTACGGCGCGATCACGGATTCCCCGGCGATCGAGACGACAATTGAGGTGGCCGGCCTGCGCGCCGTAGACAGAGAAAAGCTGGTGGCCGGCATCACGGTCCAGAGCTACGACGATGTATTAAGGCTCCTGGAGGATTTCGGCTCGTAAAACCCGCGCTCCTGTAAAGCTTGATTAATAGGCCTTTGTGGAGTAATATATATAGCACAATCATATGATTGTGCTGTTTTCTTTTGGACAAAAAGACGGCCGGCTGTAAGAAAACGCGGGATCAGAACGACATTGGAGGTTTATTATGAGCGATCAGTACGGCAGCGACTTCATCTCCGTCACCGATGACGACGGGAATGAATTCGAGCTTGAGCATCTGGACACAATAGAGTATAACGGCGAGATGTACATGGCGTTTTTACCCGCGGATATGGATGAGAATAACGAGGATTACGGGATGATCATCCTCAAGGTCGTGCAAGAAAACGGTGAGGATATTCTGGCGACCGTCGATGACGACAGCGAGCTGGAGGCTGTCTACAACACCTTTATGGAGCAGCTGTTCAGCGACGACGAGGCGGAGGAATAAGCCGCAATCCAGAATTTATAGTGCCGTTCCGCGTTGAAAATCGCTGCGGCGTATGTTAGAATTCTTGTAACGGCGGCGGCCATGCGGTGCGCGGCACCGCCGGCAGCCGATTCCGTCAATATAATACCCTGCTCTGTTCGTGATGAGCCTTTTTAAACCCACATTGTTTATAAGGGATTCCGAACTCTTTCGGTGAATTGCAGGCCTCCCGAAACGCTATACGCGTTCTTGGATGTTGGAAGCAGCGCAGCCGGAAGGAGGAAACCCACCTGCCGAGTCGTGCAGGTTATAAATGGGCTTACACGGCATGGCGGGGTGTTTTTATTTGTCAAAAAACAGATTTTAACAGTATGTTATTGTAAATTTATTGAGAACAAATGTTATTTATCTTGAAAGGCTGTCCGCTTTCGAGTATAATAACCCTCGTTATACGGATACCCTATAAAACTCTACATAAAAATTAGAAGGAATGACAGACATATGGGTGCATCTCAGGATAAGAGAAAGCGCGGTTCTGACGGATTCGATTTCGGAGCCGGCAGGGACAAGAGAAGCAAGGAAAGCGAAAAGGCCAGGAGTACCGCCAGAGTCGCGTTAATAACGGTTATAGTCGTTGCCGTCCTTTTTGCCGCAGCTCTGCTGATCAACTCCGACTATTCCCGGCAGAATTTCGCTGCGGTGAAAATCGATGACGTCAAATACACGGTCACCGATTTCAACTATTATTATGAGAATGCTTACGCGCAGTATTATAACGCCCTGAGCAGCTCAGGCGACTTCGGGCAGTCGCTGCTCCCGAGCCAGCAGGAGTCGCTGAAAAGCCAGATTTACGACGAGACGACCGGGGAAACCTGGGCCGACTTCTTTAAAAAGATGGCGCTCGAACAGATGAAGAGCGACAATATGATCTATAAGGCGGCGCTTGACGCCGGCTATCAGCTGAGCGACGACGACAAAAAGAAGATGGAAGACGATATCGACTCCTTAAAGCAGAACGGCTATGCCAGCGGATATACCGACCTGGGGAAATATTTAAAAGCCGTTTACGGCAGGGGGATGACGGAGGCTGTTTACAGGAAAAACGCCGAGAGGACATATCTGATCAACTCATATACAAACCATGTCCGCGATTCCTTCACCTACTCCTCCGGAGACCTTGAAGATAATTACAGCCAGAACAAGGACAATTTTGATACCTACACCTACCGGTACTTCCTGGTGAGCGCCGGAGACCTGAATCAGAACGACTATCCCGACGACGCCTCTTATGAAGCGGCCAAGGGCGCGGCTGTCGAGGCGGCCGGCGACAAAGCCAAGGCGTACGCCGCAACGGTTACCTCCGAGCAGGGCTTTATCGACGTGGCCCGGGATTACGACCCGGAGACCAACAAGGAGGACGCCGCCACGCAGAGGACGTATCAGGGCAATCTGCTGGGCTCCACGTACGGCGACTGGATGAAAGACGCGTCGCGCCAGTACGGCGACGTCGAGACGTTTAAATCCACCAACGGATATTATGTCGTTTTCTTCGGCACACGCAGCGACAACCATTACGCGACGGTCAATATGCGCCAGATACTGGTCAAGCCGGAGACGATCGACCAATCGCTCTATGCCAGCGATCCCAACGAGGATCAATATAACGCCGACGTGGCCAAGGCCAAGCAGACCGCCGAGGACACCGCCAATAAGATTTACGACGAGTGGACACAGGCCGGCGCCACGGAGGACAAGCTGACCGAGCTGACGACCTCCTACGCCACCGAGATCAGTGCCGACGACAGCAAGCAGCAGGAAAACGTCTATCAGCAGCAGCTGCCCACGACAATCAACGACTGGCTCTACGATCCGGCGAGAAAAGCCGGCGACCACGCGCTTCTCTATGACGAAGCCACGGGCTACTGTATCGTCTATTTTGAAGGGCAGGGCAAGCAGTACAGCGACGTCCTGGCCGACAAGGACAAGCGCGACAAGGACCTGCAGGCCTGGAAGGACGGCCTGACGGGCTCCGACCCGAAGACGACCTGGCTTATCACCATGTCGGCATAGGCCTGTTACCGTTTTGTTACAATACCCGCGAAGGTATTGACGAGAACAGCGGTTTCTAGTAAGATCGAATCGAAAGAGAACGGCATATCGCGGCACACCACGCCCAATCAGCCTGAATAAATACTAAAGTGAAAGCACGGCCTGACGCCGTGCTTTCCTTCTTGCGCAAAGAGAAAAACCATTTGCCCCGGCGGGCGGAGAGAAAAGGATTTTATCGCCGAACACTCCCGCCTTCGTCATGGGCAAAAAAATATCCCGCGCCGAAGCGCGGGATATTCTATAGGTGTTCTTATTTGATTTCGACTTTGGCGCCGGCTTCGGTGAGCTGAGCCTTGAACTTCTCGGCATCTTCCTTGTTGACGCCTTCCTTGATCTTGGCCGGGATGGCTTCGACAAGCGCCTTGGCTTCGGCAAGGCCGAGACCGGTGATGGCGCGGACTTCCTTGATAACCTTGATCTTCTCGGCGCCGAAGTCGGTCATGACGACGTCAAACTCGGTCTTCTCTTCGGCCGGAGCGGCAGCGGCGGCGGGAGCGGCAACGGCAACGGCGGCCGGAGCGGCGGCGGAAACGCCGAACTCGTCCTCAAGGGCATGTACGAGCTCGGAGAGCTCCAGAACCGTCAGATTCTTGACTTCTTCAATAAGAGCGGTGACTTTTTCACTGGCCATTTTTATTTCCTCCGTAATAATAATCAAATTTTAATGAATTTGCGGCCCGTTCATCGGGCCAGGGGAGCGCTTATGCTGATTTCTGGTCGGCGATAGCCTGGAGCGCTACCGCGAGGCCGCGGATGTTGGCGTTCAGGACGTTGACCAGGCCGCTGATGGGCGCGACCATCGTACCGAGCACCTGCGCAACCAGGACCTCCTTCGACGGCAGCTCAGCCAGCGCCTTGACCTCGGCTTCCGTGATGATCTTTCCGCTCACAAAGCCGGCCTTGATCCTGATCTTGCTTTCCTTCTTGCTGGCGTACTCGTTGATGACTTTTGCGGCGGCAACCGGGTCTGTGGCGGAGACGGCCAGAGCGGTCGTCCCGTTGAGCTGGGAATCGAGCGCGTCAAATCCGACGTTTTTCACCGCAAAGCGCGTGAGCGTGTTCTTGACGACGGCGTAATCAACGCCGGCCTTACGCATGGCTTTGCGCATTTCCGTATCCTCGGCGACCGTGATACCGGAATAGTCAACCAGAACGCCGGCGGCGCCTTTCAGCTTCTCGGTCAGCTCCGCGACAATGGCTTGCTTTTCGCTGAGTACTTTTGCATTGGGCATCTATTTTTTCACCTCCGGGCTGAAAAGTCGCGTCCAAATAAAAATGTCCCTGCGCCATAGGCACAAGGACATAAGCAAACAATAAAATGTCGGCTGTCCTCGGCAGGACTTACGGCCTAAGCCACCTGCTGTCTTTGGAACGCCCAATTATAATATCAAAGGCAGATAAACATGTCAAGGATTTATTTTATTTAATTTATATATAAGGGGTGAATGAGCCGTCCCTTATATATTATTAGCTCCGTGTCATTCCTGTATTCCCCAACTCCGTGTCATTCCCGCGAAGGCGGGAATCCACGTTCTTGTACCGGGGCCTGGATTCCCGCCTTCGCGGGAATGACATAAAAAATTTACTATAGAGGCCCGTTATCGCCGCGGCTTATATCTCCACGATCCCGTCGAAGCACTTTGTGGCGCTGCCGGTCATAAACACGCCGTCGTCGGTGTAGCGGATTTTCAGGTCGCCGCCGGCGAGCTTGACGGTGATGTCGGTGTCTTTTTTGCAGAAGCCGTTGACGACGGCGGCGACGGCCGCCGCACAGGCGCCGGTGCCGCTGGCCTGGGTCTCGCCGTTGCCGCGTTCCCAGACGCGCATACTGAGCGTCGTTTCATTCATGTACTGGACGAATTCGGTGTTGACGCGCTCGGGGAAGAGGGGATCGTGCTCAAAGAGAGGGCCGATTTTCTGCACCTCGAGGCTGTGGATATTCGGCAGGAAGACGACGCAGTGCGGATTGCCCACCGACAGGCAGGTGATGCTGTACGCCCCGCCGGCAATGGTGACCGGCCTGTTCACGACGTTTTCACCCGGCAGGTTTACCGGGACGAGCGACGGAGCAAATTCCGCCCTGCCCATGTCCGCTGTGACAGTGGAGACCTTGCCGCCCGTGGTGAAGACACGCATCTTCCGGACCTTGCCGTTTGCCTCGATGGTAATGTCCTTCCGCTGCACGATGCCGGCGTCGTACAGGTATTTGCAGACGCAGCGCAGGGCGTTGCCGCCGATGCCGCCGTTTGTGCCGTCCATGTTGTAAATCTGTACCGACGCGTCGGCAATATCCGACGGGCAGATGAGGACCACGCCGTCGCCGCCGATGCCGAGATGACGGTCGGAAAGGCGGATGGAGAGGCTCTCGGGGCTTTCCAGAGGCCGCTCGAGGCAGTTGAAGTAGATATAGTCGTTGCCGCATGTCTGCATCTTGGAGAAGGGGAGGCTGAGCTTTTCCCGCCGCATATGGTTGATGTCGACGAGCTCGATGGTGGACTGAGAGTATTTGCTCATCAGGCAGTCCACAACGGCGCTGGCGGTGTCGACGGACGTCAGGCACGGGATGCTGCGCTCCACAGCCTTGCGCCGGATCTTGACGCCGTCGCGGGTCGGGATGCGGCCCCGGGTGGAGGTCGATATGACATAGTCGACCTTGCCGCTTTCGATGAGGGAGAGTCCGTTGTTCTCGCTTTCATGAATCTTGCCGACGGTGATGGCCTCGATGCCCACGTTCCGGAAAGCGTCCGCCGTGCCGGCCGTGGCGTAGACGGTGAACCCAAGGTCGGAGAATTTGCGCACCACGTGGATGATCTCGGCCTTGTCCCGGTCCCGGACGGTGACGAAGATGCCGCCGGACTTGTGCAGCTTGTAGCCGGCTGCGCGCAGCCCCTTGTAGAGCGCCTCCTCCCGCGTGGTGGCGATGCCGAGGACCTCGCCGGTGGACTTCATTTCGGGGCCCAGGAGCGTATCCACGTTTAAAAGCTTTTCAAAGGAGAAGACCGGCACCTTGACGGCCACGTAGGGCGACTTTTTGTAAAGCCCCGTTCCGTAGCCCATATCCCGGAGCTTCTCGCCCAGCATACAGCGCGTGGCGAGATCGACCATTGGGACGCCGGTGACCTTGCTGATATAAGGGATTGTGCGCGAGGAGCGCGGGTTGACCTCGATGACGTACAGCTTGCCCTGATTGATAAGGTACTGGATGTTGACGAGGCCCATGGTTTTCAGCGCCAGGGCCAGCTTTGCGGTGCTGTCCACGATGATCTCGCGCATGTCGTCGTCGATGTTCCAGGCGGGGTAGACGGCGATGGAGTCGCCGGAGTGGATGCCGGCGCGCTCCACATGCTCCATGATGCCGGGAATCAAAATCTCCTCGCCGTCGCAGATGGCGTCCACCTCGAGCTCGGTGCCCATGAGGTACTTGTCGATGAGGACGGGGTTTTCGATATTCTGGGCGAGGATGATCGCCATGTATTCATGGATATCCTCCTCGGAGAAGGCGATGATCATGTTCTGGCCGCCCAGGACGTAGGACGGGCGCATGAGGACGGGGTAGCCGATCTTTTGGGCCACCTCCAGCGCCTCGGTTTCCGTCATGACGGTGCCGCCCACGGGCCGGGCGATATTAAGGTTCTCCAAAAGCGCGTCAAAGCGCTCCCGGTCCTCGGCGGCGTCGATGCTGTCGGCGGCGGTGCCGAGGATGTTGACGCCCATTTTGTCCAGGAAGGCGGTCAGCTTGATGGCGGTCTGCCCACCGAAGGCCACCACGGCGCCGAAGGGTTTTTCCGTCTCAATGATATTCCAGACGTCCTCCGGGGTCAGCGGCTCAAAGTAGAGCCTGTCGGCGGTGTCAAAGTCGGTGGAGACCGTCTCCGGGTTGTTGTTGACGATGACGACCTCGTAGCCCGCGGCTTTCAAAGCCCAGACGCAGTGGACAGAGGCGTAGTCAAACTCAATGCCCTGGCCGATGCGGATGGGTCCCGAGCCGAAGACGATGACGGTTTTTTTGCTGGAGCTTTTCGCCTTGATGAATTCGGCGGCCTCATTTTCGCTGTCATAGGTGGAGTAAAAGTAGGGCGTCTCGGCGGAGAACTCGGCCGCGCAGGTGTCGACCATTTTAAACACGGCGCGCCGGCGGTTTGTGATCTTCAGCCCGCTGAGGGACTCGATCAGCCTGTCGGGATAGCCCATCCGCTTTGCCCCGATATAAAGCGCCTCGTCCAGGCTCTCGTCCCGCGCGGCGCCCTGCGCCAGCGCCGCGTCCATATTGACAAGGTTGAGGAGCTTATTTAAAAACCAGCGGTCTATTTTTGTGCTTTCAAAGATTTCGTCCACGGTGACGCCGCGCGTAAGGGCCTCGTAAACGACGAAAATGCGCTCGTCGGTGGTGTCGTGGAGCCGCCGGCGGAGCGTTTCGGTATCCTGGCTCCGGCAGGTCTTGTCGATGAGGCTGTCGTGGCCGATCTCCGCGCCGCGGACGGCCTTCATGATGGCCTCCTCAAAGGTGGTGCCGATGGCCATGACCTCGCCGGTGGCCTTCATCTGCGTGCCCAGCGTCCGCTTGGCATAGACGAATTTGTCGAACGGCCACTTGGGGAACTTGACGACGACATAGTCCAGCGCCGGCTCAAAGCAGGCGCTCGTTTTGCCGGTGACGGCGTTTTTGATCTCGCTGAGTGTGTAGCCGATGGCGATTTTTGTGGCGACCTTGGCGATCGGGTAGCCGGTGGCCTTGGAGGCCAGCGCCGAGGAGCGGGAGACGCGGGGATTGACCTCGATGACCATATATTCAAAGCTGTCGGGGTTCAGGGCGAACTGAACGTTGCAGCCGCCCTCCACCTTCAAGGCGCCTATGATATCGAGCGCCGCCGTCCGCAGCATCTGGTACTCCTTGTCGGAGAGCGTCACCGCCGGGGCGATGACGATGGAGTCGCCCGTGTGGACGCCGACAGGGTCCAGGTTCTCCATGGAGCAGACGGTGATGACGTTGCCGCGCGCGTCGCGCATGACCTCAAACTCGATTTCCTTCCAGCCGGCCACGGACTGCTCCACAAGCACCTGGCCGATGGGGGAGAGGCGCAGGCCGTTTGAGCAAATCTCACAGAGCTCCTCCATGTTGGCCACGATGCCGCCGCCCGTGCCGCCCAGCGTGAAGGCGGGCCGGATGATGAGCGGGAAACCGATCTCCGCGGCGAACGCCTTGGCGTCCTCCAGCGTCGTCACGACCCTGGAGGGGATGACGGGCTGCCCGATGGACTGCATGGTGTCCTTGAACAGCTGGCGGTCTTCCGCCTTGTCGATGGTCTCGGGGTTGGCGCCCAGGAGCCGGACGCCCATCTTGTCCAGAAAACCGTCCTTGGCCAGCTGCATGGACAGCGTGAGGCCCGTCTGGCCGCCCAGGGTGGAAAGGAGGCTGTCGGGCTTTTCCTTTTCGATGATGCGCTCCAAAACCGGCAGCGTCAGCGGCTCGATATAGATTCTGTCGGCCATATGGTTGTCCGTCATGATCGTGGCGGGATTGGAGTTGACGAGGACGACCTCGATGCCGTCCTCCTTGAGGGCGCGGCAGGCCTGTGTCCCGGCGTAGTCGAACTCGGCGGCCTGGCCGATGATAATGGGGCCGGAGCCGATGACCATGACCTTTTTGATATCTTTATTAAGAGGCATGGTGTCCCACCTCCGCCATCATGGCAATGAATTTATCGAACAGCCATCGGGAGTCCAGCGGGCCGCCGCACGCCTCGGGGTGGAACTGGACGGAGAAGACGGGCATGTTCCTGTAGGTGACGCCCTCGCACGTCCCGTCGTTGCAGTTGACCATGCTGGTCACCGCTGTCTCCGGCAGCGTGTCGGACAAAACGGCGTATCCGTGGTTCTGGCTGGTGACGAAAACCCTGCCCGTCTCGGTTTCAAGGACGGGCTGGTTGGCGCCCCGGTGCCCATAATGGAGCTTTTTCGTCTGCGCGCCCTGGGAGAGCGCCAGGAGCTGGTGCCCCAGGCAGATGCCGAAGGTCGGTATATTGTAGGTGCAGAGCTTTTTGAGCTCCGCGATGATCCCCTTGTTGTCGGCCGGGTCGCCCGGACCGTTTGTCAGCATGACGCCGTCGGGGCTCAGCGCCCTGATCTCCTCTGCGGTCGCCGACCAGGGCAGGACGGTCACATCGCAGCCGCGCTTTTGAAGCTCCCGGGCGATATTTTCCTTCGCCCCGAAGTCCCAGAGCGCCACCTTGTATTTGGGGTCGTCGGCGCCGAGCGTGTAGGCCGCTTTCGTCGAGGTGTTCTCAACGCTCTCGCGGATCACGTAGGATTTGAGCGCCGCCCATTCCTCCGGCGTCAGCTCCGGCTTTTTTGAGATCATCGCGTTCATGACGCCGCTTTCGCGGACGATCCGCGTCAGCGCCCGGGTGTCGAGGCCATACAGCCCCGGAATCCTGTTATCTTGCAAAAAAGTGTCAAGCACGCCTTCACATCGAAAATTCGAAGGCTCCTGACACCACTCTCTCACAATATACGCTTTTACCTGGACGCTAGAGCTTTCAAAATCGGAAGGAATCACGCCGTAGTTGCCGATCAGCGGGAAGGTCTGTATGACGATCTGTCCATAATAGCTGGGGTCTGTGAGCGTTTCGAGATATCCTGTCATTCCGGTATTGAAAACAAGCTCGCCCACGGTCTCGCCTTCATATCCGAACGTCTGCCCCTCAAAGACGGCGCCGTTCTCCAATATTAAATAAGCTTTGCCCATGCGCAATCCTCCTCATTGTTACTCTGCTGATTGTAACATAAACGCTCAGGCGCAACAAGAGCATTTTTCATTAAGAAACGAAATCTTTTGCCAAAAGGTTTTATGCATAATTACACGATAAAGTTACTATTAATGAATATTATTCAAATATTCATTCTTAAATTAAATATATATCCATGGACGCTTATGCTGGGAACCGGCCATACCGGCGGCCTGTCCGATTTCCCGTTTGACAATTATTAAGTAGCGTGCTACCATGAATTCCACAGTTTGTTATTCATCCGGAAAAGGGGTGAACGATTATGGAAGAGGAAACACTCGGCCTGATCATCAGGCGCATATCGCATGCGGCGAAAAAAGAAACGGACAACAATCTGAAAAGGCTCAATCTGACCATGTCCCAGGGCCTTGTTTTGGAATACCTCAACAACACGCCCGACGAGGAACTGACGCAGAGAGCGATTGAGCAGCATTTCAATCTTCAGCATCCCACCGTCAGCGGCATATTGAAGCGCTTGGAGAAGAACGGCTTCATCACAACCTCCGTCAACCAGGCGGACAGGCGCGTCAAGAATATTTACCTGACCGATAAGGCAAGAGCTGTCGAGCTCATAGCAAGACAGGACAAGAAACAGATGGAAGAAACTTACGTGAAAGGTCTCACCGCGCAGGAAATCGAAACGCTCCGCGGCCTATTGAAGAAGGTTCTGAATAATATGACAGGCGAGTAGAATTTCCCCACCCGCCCTTTATAATGTATGGGGCTGCGCCCCATGCCCCAAAAGTGTCTTATTAGAGGAGCGCCCAAATCAAATATGAAAGTGGACGGCCATTGGCCGTCCATTCGTTATATCTGCGGTTTTGCGTAGGGCGCGGCTTCCCAGACGCGCCATCCGCTCTCCGTCCCATCGTTCCATTCGCTCTAACGCTGTATTGTATCCCGCCGGCATCGGAAAAGGCAGAGCCACTGGACGTAGAGCAGCTGCGCCGGGGTAAATTGTGTGGGACAGCCGTATGACTTTAAAATATGAGTCAGCTGCTTCGGCGTAAACAGCCGCCGCAGGTTTTGCCCGCCGCCGCTCAGCCCGGCTTCGATAAACTGCCGGTAGGCCTGCCGGTCTCCGCCGGAAATATCCGGCATTTGCTTTTTCTTCAGATGCAGCAGGACGGCGTCAACCTTTGGCTTGGGGTGGAAAACGGTGCCCGGCAGATAATAGGCGATGTCCATGTCAAAGTACGGCTTGAGGAGAAGAGAGCGCAGATTCTCAGCGGGGCGGCCCAAAAAGCGCTTGGCCGCGCCCTCTTCGACAACGAGCCACATCTCCTCGGGCGGATTGCGGCATTCCGTCAGCTTGCGGAGGATCGCCGTCGTCCGGTTGAAGGGAATGCTCGCGAAAACCTTATAGCCCCCCTCGTCAGGGAGCCTGTATTTCAGAAAGTCCAGATGCACCAGACGGAGATTTGTTTCTCCGGCAAATTTGTCCCGGAGCGCCCGCGCAAGGCCGCCGTCCAGCTCGACCGCGGTGACGCGCCCGCTGCGGCGGAGCAGCGCCCGGGTGATGTGCCCTTTGCCCGGCCCGATCTCCAGGACGTGATCGTCCTTGCCGATCGTTGTTTGCTTTAAAATATTGTTTATTGTCACTGCGCTGGTCAGAAAATTTTGCGATACGGATAAGGGCGCGCATCGCCCTTGTTTTTTGTTTTCGGGCATAAAAAATACACCTTCTTCGATTTATTTATCATCGAAACAGGCGCACCAAAGCAAAGGCTATAGTACCTTTCGCTTGTGCGCCTTATTTGCGGAGACGAATAAAACGAATACCCATCCGGTGTATCTGCCCTCCGATCATAAATTACCGCCAGTTTAGCATGCGCCTGACGCGTTGTCAATGCTGGCCGCGTGCTGCTGTGGCTATGCCTTTTCGCTTAAAGCCATTTTTAAATAGATGACGTCTTTTAACAGCACGCCGTTTTCATAGATAGGATGGTCGTAGTGCTCGGGGATGAAGTTCACCAGCCGGTGTGAGAAGACAAAGCCGCGGCGCTCATAGAAGGGGACTGTGATCGGGCTGTCGCCTGTGCCAACCAGCATCATGTTAAATTGGTTACGGTAATAATTGACGATAAACTCGATCAATTTTGTCCCGTAGCCCATACCCTGAAACTGCGGATACGTCGCAAGATTTTTCAGCTCGCAGACGCCGCGCCCTTCGTCGGTGACGACACAGACGCTTTTGAGCCCGCCGTCGTACAGCGCGAACAGCGTGCCCCGGCCGAGATATTGATCGATCATGGATTCCTGCTCATCGGCCAGCAGCAGCAGATCGAGAAATTGTTTCTTGTTTTCGGTGATCGGCATAATTTCCATAGACTAAGTCACCGTTCTTTCTCCGATATACAGAAGATGCGACGCCATGCTGAGAAATTCCTCGCGCTCGCAGACCTGCTCGGCAAGGTCCAGCCAGGCGCGGAAAACCTCCTCGGGCTCGGCGGCAAGCTCTTTTTCTCTCAGTGACAGGATGCTCTCGCTGCTTAAGAGATGCCGCTTTTTATGTATCTGTTAATAAAACGCCGGTTGATTTCAAACTCCACGCTGTGCCGCTCAAAGCGCCCCCACTCGTCGTACGCTTCATAGTAATCCCGTACAATATCCGTATCGCCCATAAATATCCCCCAAGCTGTCCCGAGGCAGTATTTAGAAGTATAACCATATTTTACAGCACGCCGGACCCGAGGGCAAGACAAACAAACCCCCGCTCCTGTTATGAGCGGGGGTTTCCAATCCCGCCGGAGGCCGGAGGGGGTATCGAGCCGAAGGCTCGTATCCAGGGGGAACTGGTTCCCCCTGGAAGATGCGGCTGGAGCCGCAGGCGACGCATTTTCCGCAGAAAATGCCCGCATCTTTAGTCCCAATCCTTCCACACGTCCGGGCAGTACCCGACGGTGGCCTTTTTGCCGTTTCTTACGATGGGGGTCTTGATAAACTGCGGGTTTTCCAGGAGCTTTTCCTCCTTGGCCGCGTCGCCGGCAAGATACTTTAATATCTCGGCGTCCCTGGCGTTGAGGTCCGTCATGGCGTCCAGGCCGACGGCGGACTTGACGCTTTGGAACTCGCCCCGGCTCATGCCGTATTTAATGAGGTCGATGCTCTGGTACTTGACGCGCCGCTCCTTAAAATACCGCTCGGCCTTTTTGGTGTCGAAGCATTTCGACTTCCCGAAAATCTGTATGTTCATATCTGCAGGACTCCGGATATAATTTTAATATTCCCCCGCCGAGGCGGGGGAATGAGGCATTTGAGGGGGATTCCGCTAGATTTCCGTGATTACCGGCAAAATCATCGGGTTGCGCTTGGTCTTTTTGTACAGGTAGTTGGACAGCTCCGACTTGACGGCGCTCTTCATGGTGGCAAAATCCGTGATGTTCGAGCCGGCGCAGCCGCCGAGGGCCTTGATGGTGATGTCCTTGAGCTCGCGCATCATATCCTCGGATTCCTTGACGTAGATGAAGCCCCTGGTGATGATATCGGGCCCCGAGACAAGGCTGCCGTCCTCGCTGGAGATGTTGACGATAATGACGAGCATGCCGTCCTGGGCCAGATGCTTTCTGTCCCGGAGGACCACGGCGCCCACGTCGCCGACGCCGGTGCCGTCCACGAACACCTTGCCGGACGGGACGCTGCCGTTGCGCTTGATGCTCCGGCCTGTGAGCTCGATGACCTGGCCAATGTCGGAGATGACGATGTTTTTCGGCTCGATGCCCATCTGGAGGGCGAGCTTTGAGTGCGTCATGAGATGGCGGTACTCACCGTGGAGCGGAATGAAGAATTTCGGCTTTGTGAGAGCCATCATCATCTTCAGCTCCTCCTGGTAGGCGTGGCCGGAGACGTGGAGGTCGGAATATTTGTCGTAAAAGACCTCGGCGCCGCGGCGGAACAGCTCGTCGATAACGCGGCTGACGCCCTTTTCGTTGCCGGGGATGGCGGAGGCGGAGATGATGACCTTGTCGCCGGGCTTGATCTCCACCTGCCTATGGTCGGAAAAGGCCATGCGGTAGAGGGCGCTCATCGTTTCGCCCTGGCTGCCGGTGGTGATGATAACGATCTTTTCGGCGGGCATGCCCTTGATCTGATTGAGCTCCATGAAGACGCCCTTGGGTATCTCCATGCAGCCGAGCTCCGTGGCGACCTTGATGATGTTTTCCATGCTCCGGCCGGTCACCGCCACGCGGCGCCCGTATTTGGCGGCGCAGTTGATAATCTGCTGAATGCGGTGGACGTTGGAGGCAAACGTGGTGACAAGGATGCGGGACGTGCAGCCCCGGAAGAGCTCGTCAAACCGCTCGCCGACCTTGCGCTCGGACATGGAATAGCCGGGCCGCTCCACATTCGTCGAGTCCTGCAGAAGGGCCAGAACGCCCCTGTTGCCCAGCTCGCCGAGGCGGGCCAGATCGATCATGCTGCCGGAGATCGGCGTCGTGTCGATCTTGTAGTCGCCGGTGTGGACGATCATGCCAACGGGCGTTTTGATCGCCAGGGCCACGGCGCCGGGGATGGAGTGGTTGATGTGGACGAATTCCACCTTAAAGCAGCCGACCTTGAACGATTCTCCCGGGTTGAGGGTGTTGATCGTCGACGTCTCCAGAAGGCCGTGCTCCGCAAGCTTCAGCTGCACAAGGCCGGCCGTCAGGGGCGTGGCGTAGACAGGTACATTCAGCTCTTTGAGGATGTAAGGCATGCCGCCGATATGGTCCTCGTGCCCGTGCGTTAAGACAATGGCCCGGACCTTGTTCTTGTTTTTTACAAGATAAGTGAAATCGGGAATGACAATATCCACCCCGTACATCTCGTCATCGGGAAAGCCGAGTCCGCAGTCCACAACGAGGATATCGCCTCCAAATTCGTAGACGGTAAGATTCTTGCCGATCTCATTGAGGCCGCCAAGAGAGATGATTTTCAGTTTTTCTGCCATGAAATAATAGTTCTCCTTAAGTTATATTTGCGTTATGTAGGTTCGCGAACATACAAAAACAAGAGCCCATAGGAATCCATGGTCTCGGCCCTGAATCGCCTCGACAGTCTAACTCCTCTGACCTGACGTTTTTAAGTTCGGTTTATAAAAAGTACTGCTGTACATAATGCCGTAAGCTCGCCGCCGGCGAAAAATCTCGGGAAAGCCGTAAAAGTTACTTAATTGCTATTATACCCGGAATTTCAGGTTTTATGATGGTCAAACCTTTTCCGGCGCTTCAGTAAAATGCCGGTAGGGAAAATTATACCTAGTTTTATGTATTATATTATGAAACTTGTACGTTTGTCAAATAAAAATGACGCGCCGAGATAAAGGCGCGTCATTCAGACCGGAGGTCCCGGCAGCATTGCGGCCCCGCCGGGCCCGCGGATTTACAGCTCCTGCCGTCCTTCCAGGGCGCGCATGAGCGTGGCGTCGTCGGCGAATTCGAGGTTCAGGCCGACGGGGATGCCGTAGGCCAGCCGGGTGATTTTCACGCCGAAGGGTTTTAAAAGGCGGGAGATGTACTTGGCCGTCGTTTCGCCCTCGGTGTCGGGGTTCGTGGCCATGATGACCTCCTCGATGCTCCCGCCGGCGACGCGGCTGACAAGCTCCTTGATTTTGATGTCGTCCGGCCCGATGTGATTGAGCGGGGAAATGACGCCGTGGAGGACGTGGTAATGTCCGTTGTATTCATGCGACCGCTCGATGGCCATCACCGTCTTCGGGTCCGAGACGACGCACACGGTGCGCTCGTCCCGGCGCGGGCTGCCGCAGATGGCGCAGACGTCGCCGTCCGTCAGGTTCTGGCAGACGCTGCAGCAGTGCACGTTGCGCTTGGCGTCCAGAATCGCGTCCGCGAACGCTTCGGCGTCCCCATCGGGCAGAGCCAGGATGTGAAAGGCCAGCCGCTGGGCCGATTTTTGGCCGATGCCGGGCAGGGACGCGAATTTTTCAACGAGTACTTCCAGCGCGGAGGGGAAAAAATTCATAGTGTCGGTCCTTTCAAAAATGCGATGTTATCAGGAAAGGCACCGGAGCCGCCTGATGACGCCGGTCCGGTCCCCCGCGCCGAAAACGGCGCTGCCGGCCACCAGCACATCGACCCCCGCGTCCACGCAGAGCTTTGCCGTTTCCGGGTTGATGCCGCCGTCGACCTCGATCTCGCAGCCCAGGCCGCGCTCGTCGATGCGCGCGCGCAGATACCGGACCTTGTCCAACTGATCGGCCATGAATTTCTGACCGCCGAACCCGGGCTCGACGGTCATGACGAGGATGAGGTCCAGCAGGTCCAGATATGGTAAAACGGCGTCCACCGGCGTTTTAGGCTTGAGAGACAGGCCGGCCCTTTTGCCGCTGGCCCGGATGACCTTAAGCGCTTCCGCCGTTCTTTCCGGCGTGTCGGCCTCCACGTGGATGACGACGATGTCGGCGCCCGCGTCAATGAAATTTTTCACGTACCGCACCGGCTCGGTGATCATCAGGTGGACGTCCAGCGTCATGTCCGTAAATTTCCGCACGGCTTCCAGCACCGGGATACCGACCGATATATTCGGAACAAAGATGCCGTCCATCACGTCAAAATGCAGGTACTCGGCGTCGCGGATGCTGGCGATCTCCTCGCCGAGGCGCGTAAAGTCCGCCGACAGGATGGATGGCGCGATTTTGATCAAGAGTATCATTCCTTTGTATATTGTTCCCGCCCACCCAATAAAGGAATGGGGCTGCGCCCATATCCCCACGGGAGAACGGGGCTCCTCCCCGGACCCGTCATTGGATATCCTGCCACAAAGCCTTCCCATAGAGAAAGGCGGCGCGGCGAAGCCGTGACGGATGAGGGACTCCGGGCTTTTTAGACCTTGTGCCGCATAGGGCGGCGGCCGCGGTGTAAAATCTTTCACGTATTGCCGTATCCGGCATAGAATTAACTAGGCGGCTGGCGCGCCGCTCGCTTTCATATAGGGGCTGCTTCCGGGCTTATGCCCGGTGCGGCCCCGAAGTGCTTTTCATACATATTTGTTATAATGATATAATATATCTATCTGCTCAAACGATGTCAAGCAGAACGCTTGAAGGGTAAAAGCAGATGCTTCTTGACACGGTGGTATGCTGGGCATACAATAATTTTGACACTGCCATTTATAGGATCGGAACAATGGAGAACGGAGCATGACAAATGACGCGTGAAATAAGAAAAAAATCGCCGGTGCCCATTTACGGCTTTGCCGGCGTCTGGCTTCTGTACTGTCTGTTTTTCCCGCTGCTCCGGCTGACGGATTATGTGCTCCTGATCGTCTGCGCCGTCGGCGCTTACGCCATATTGTCGCTTTTATTCCCCGGCAAAACGGAGTACGTCAAGGAGCCGGAAAAGCCCGTGTCGACGGGCAACGCGGAATACGACGCGCTGCTGGCCGAGGGGCGGAGGGCCGTTGAGGAAATGGCGCGGCTGCGCGGCTCGATCAGAAATGAGGAGGTCTGCGCGAAAATAGGCGAGCTGATGGACGTCACGCAGCGTATTTTCAAGGACCTGCTCGAGGATCACAACGATTACCGCCAGATCAAGCGCTTCGCCGATTTCTATCTGCCCACGACCATAAAGCTCATCAACGCCTACGACCGGATGGGCAATATCGGCGCGGCGGGCGAGAACATCACCGGCACGATGCGCCGCATCGAAGATATATTGGACACAACGCTGGCGGGCTACAAAAAGCAGCTCGACGCGCTTTTCGCAAATCAGGCGCTCGATATCGAAACGGATATCGTGGTCCTCGAAAATATGTTGAAGCGGGAAGGCCTGACCGGCAAGGATTTTTAGGAAGGAAGATTTACTATGACTGACAACACCACCGGCTACACCCCCACACTGACCCTGAGCACCAACGACGCGCCCGAGGCGCCGGCGGTCGCGCCCGCCGCCGAAATCCAGAGGCGCGACGCCACCGCCGCCAAGCTCGACATCAGCCAGCTCACCGACGCCGAGCAGCAGATGGTGCACGATTTCTCAAAGAAGATCGACATCACGGACACGAACGCCATTCTGACCTACGGCGCGGCGTCCCAGAAAAATATCGCCGACTTTTCGGGCAGCACGCTGGACAACGTCCGTACAAAGGATATGGGCGAGGTGGGCGGCATGCTCACGGACCTCGTGGTGCAGCTGAAGGGCTTCAACTACGGCGAGGAGGAGAAAAAGGGCTTCTTCGGCCTGCGGAAGAAGGTGGAGAACAAAATCGCTACCATCAAGGCGGAATACGACAAGGCCTCCATCAATGTCGACAAGATCGCCGAGATGCTCGAAAAGCACCAGTACACGCTCCTCAAGGACGCGGCCATGCTGGACAAGATGTACGAGATGAACCAGTCCTACTTCAAGGAGCTGACCATGTACATCCTGGCCGGCAAGGAGAAGCTGGGGGAATGTAACAACGTGATCCTGCCGGACATGAAGAAAAAGGCCGAGGAATCCGGCAAGCCGGAGGACGCCCAGGCCGTCAACGACTATGCCAACATGGTCAACCGCTTTGAAAAAAAGCTGTACGACCTGGAGCTGACGCGGACCATCTCCATCCAGATGGCGCCGCAGATCCGCCTGATCCAGAACAACGACAGCCTGATGGTGGAGAAGATCCAGACGTCCATCGTCAACACGATCCCGCTGTGGAAGAGCCAGATGGTGCTGGCGCTGGGGATGCACCACTCGCAGCAGGCGATGGAGGCCCAGCGCGAGGTGACGAATATGACCAACGAGCTGCTCAGGAAAAACGCCGAGATGCTCAAGACGGGCACCGTGGAGATCGCCAAGGAGTCCGAGCGCGGCGTGGCCGATATCGAAACGCTGCAGCTGACGAACCAGAAGCTGATCGAAACGCTGGAGGAGGTGCGCACCATCCAGACGGAGGGCGCGGCCAAGCGCCGCGCGGCCGAGGTCGAGCTCGGGCGCATCGAAGGCGAGCTCAAGCAGAAGCTGCTCGAGCTGCGTAAATAAGTATGGCGATATTCAAAAGACGGTCCACCGCCGCGCTGATCGCGCTGATCGTCGTCGTGCTTGGCACGCTCTTCGGCGTCCACCGCAGCGTGGGCGGCGAGACGGCGAAAATCGAAGCGCAGTTTTATAGCGGCGTGTACCTGAAGGACGAGAAATATACGCAGCCGAGCATCCAGTCTCAGCTGGACAAAAGGAACCCGGCCGCCCTCGGCCTCGTATCGGTCGCCTCGAATTATCCCGAGCTCAAGGACATGACGGACGCGCTCAGGAGCGCCCAGCACGAGCTCGCCGACGCGGGGACCATCCCCGAAAAATACGCCGCCAACGAAAAAATGCAGGCGGCGTATGTAAAGCTGAACGCGGCTCTCGCGCAGCGCGAGCTGAAGGACAATGAAAAGGCCTCGGCCGCCAGCTACGCCGGGACGCTGGACGGCGCGCAGAGCGTCATCGGCAAAAGCGCCTATAACAGTCAGGTCGAAGCGCTGCGGAACAAGCTGCGCGGCTTCCCTGTCAATATTCTGAAAAATCTGGCCTTTGTGCAGTACCCCGACTATTTCGGGGCGGAGGGTTAACAGTTGAAAAAACGTCTCATATCATTGGCGGTTCTCCTGGTTCTTGCCGTCTCTCTGGCGACCTCCGCGCTGGCGGTCGTCGCGCAGAGCAAGGAATATTATGTGGCCGACGACGCCAACGTGCTGTCGGACTCTATTGAGCAAAAGATCATTTCCTCGAACGCCGGCCTGGAGCAGAAGTGCGACGGCGCCCAGATCGTTGTCGTCACCGTCCAGTATCTGGACGGCATGTACGCCGACGAATACGCCATGAAGCTCTTCAACGACTGGGGCGTCGGCAGCAAGACGGCCAACAACGGCATGCTGCTCCTTCTGGCGACCGAGGAAAACAAGTGCTGGCTGACGGTCGGCCCCGGCATCTCCGGCGTATTCACCGACAGCATGGTGAATTCCTATTTCGAGAAGTATTTTTACCCGGATTACGACAAGGGCCAGTATGAAACGGCGACGTCAAAGATGCTGGAGGCGCTGTTTACCTGGTATGCCGATAACTATAACGTCGACAACGGCGCCCCGGCCGTTACCGGCAATAACGGCGGCAGCTACAACAACGGCAACTATAATAACGGCGGCTACAATGGCGGTTATTACAACGGCGGGTATTATGAAACCTCCTTGTTCGGCAGCCTCTTTATCTGGATACTGATCATTGTCGTCATCGTCTTCGTTTTCATTGTGGCAGTCACTGCGGACAGGCGCCGCTACAGGGCGTACTACACGCACCTGGGCATGCCGATCCCGACGTATTATCCCTGGTTTATCTGGTTCGGTCCGCACCGCTCCTGGTGGTACGGTCCTGGCGGTCCCGGCTGGCGTGGGCCAAGAGGCCCCGGCGGTCCCGGTGGTCCCGGCGGCTTTGGCGGACCCCGGGGCGGCGGTCCCGGCGGCGGCGGCAGGAGCGGCCGGGGCGGCGGCGGAGGCTTCGGCGGTTTCGGTGGATTTGGAGGCGGCGGTGGCGGTGGCTTCGGCGGCTTCGGCGGAGGCGGCGGTATGGGCCATGGAGGGGGCGGCTTCGGCGGCGGAGGCGGCGGCAGGAGATAACTGTTCCCTTCACCGTAAACGCGGTTTTGCCGCTAGATGTGACATTCTGAGCAAAGCGAAGAATCTTCAGGCAATCTATGGCTGATGCGCCGATTTGAGATTGCCCGCGGATTCTTCGCTGCTTTATAAAGCGAAAGGGACAGGCTCTTTATAAACATTCATAATGAAATGCATAATATTCATGAATATTCAGGATATTATGCATTTTGTATTTTCTGACGGATATAGAATGGTTTGAATTTGCAAATATATGAATAGTAATGACTAAAAACTGTTGCATAATAATACATTCGGTGCTATAGTATCTTTAACGTCATTTTGGAGGTATTTTACAATGAGTGAGATCAAAAAGGTCGTCCTCGCGTATTCGGGCGGGCTGGACACGTCCATCATCATCCCGTGGCTGAAGGAGAATTATAACAACCCCGAGGTCATCGCCGTCTCCGGCGACGTGGGCCAGGGTACAGAGCTTGACGGGCTGGAGGAGAAGGCCCTCAGGACGGGCGCCTCCAAGCTTTACATAGAAGATCTCACCGACGAATTCGTCGATGATTTTATTATTCCCACCATGAAGGCCGGCGCGAAATACGAGGGCTACCTGCTCGGCACGTCCTTTGCCCGCCCGGTCATCGCCAAGCGCATCGTCGAGATCGCGCTTCAGGAGGGGGCCGACGCCATCTGCCACGGCTGCACCGGCAAGGGCAACGACCAGGTGCGCTTTGAGCTGACGATCAAGGCCTTCGCGCCCCACATGACGATCATCGCCCCGTGGCGCGAGTGGAACATCAAGAGCCGCGACGAGGAAATCGATTACGCCGAGGCCCACCACATTCCGCTGAAAATCAGCCGCGAGACGAACTATTCCAAGGATAAAAACCTCTGGCACCTGTCCCATGAGGGCCTGGACCTGGAAGACCCCGGCAACGAGCCGCTGTACAACAAGCCCGGGTTCCTGGAGCTCGGTGTCTCGCCCGAAATGGCGCCCGACAAGCCGGAATACGTGGAGCTCGCTTTTGAGAAGGGCGTCCCGACGGCTGTGAACGGCCAGAAGCTGAAGGCCGCCGAAATCATCGCGAAGCTCAACGAGCTGGGCGGCAAAAACGGCGTCGGCCTGCTGGACCTCGTCGAAAACAGGCTCGTCGGCATGAAGAGCCGCGGCGTCTATGAAACGCCGGGCGGCACGATCCTCTACCACGCCCACGAGGTTCTGGAGACGATCTGCCTCGACAAGGAAACGTCTCATATGAAGGAGCAGCTCGCCATCAAATTTGCCGAGCTCGTCTACAACGGCCAGTGGTTCACCCCACTGCGCGAATCGCTCTCCGCTTTCGTCGACAAGACGCAGGAGACGGTTACCGGTACGGTAAAGCTGAAGCTCTATAAGGGCAACGTCCAGAACGCCGGTGTCTGGAGCCCGTACAGCCTCTACAGCGAAACGCTGGCTTCCTTCGGGGAGAGCGACTACAAGCAGGCGGAAGCCGAAGGCTTCATCAATCTTTTCGGCCTTCCCATCCAGACGAAAGCGATTTTGGAGGAGCAGAGAAAAAACAAATAAATCCATGGGGGACAGAAGACGCGTGGATTCCCGCCTTCGCGGGAATGACAACACCGGGACCTTCCCCGTAGGGGCGGATTCCATATCCGCCCTGTCTGGCCTGATACATCCCGCAAATGGCACATCAACCTATGCACTCTGCAACAGAAAGGAACACGCACTATGAAACTCTGGTCCGGAAGATTTTCGAGCGACACGGACGCGCTCGTCGACGAACTGAACGCGTCGATCACGTTTGACAAGCGGCTCTATAAAGAGGACATCGCCGGCTCGATCGCGCACGCCGGGATGCTGGGGGACCAGGGCATTATAGAGAAATCGGAAGCCGGTAAGATCATTGCGGCGTTGAACGATATCCTCGCGGATATTGAGGCCGGGAAATTTGAGTTCAGCCTGCAGGACGAGGACATCCATATGAGCGTCGAGGCGGAGCTGACGCGGCGTATCGGCGACGCCGGCAAACGCCTGCACACCGCCAGGAGCCGGAACGACCAGGTTGCCCTTGATTTCCGTCTGCACCTGAAAAAAGAGATTGAAAATATCCGGGATGCCGCGCTTGCCATGATGTCGGTGCTTCTGGACATCGCGGGTAAGAACACAGAGACGATCATGCCCGCCTATACGCACCTTCAGCGGGCGCAGCCGACGACGTTTGCCCACCACATGATGGCCTACGCCAATATGCTAAGGCGGGACGTCACCCGGCTGGAGGACTGTCTTGCGCGCATGGACGAGTGTCCCCTCGGCAGCGGTGCGCTCACCGGGACGACGTACCCGATCGACCGACGAAGCGTTGCCAGAAAGCTCGGCTTTGCCCGTATCACGGAAAACAGCCTTGACGGCGTTTCCGACCGGGATTACGCCGTGGAGCTTTTAAGCGGCTTGTCGATTTTGATGATGCACCTGTCGCGCTTTGCCGAGGAGATCATCCTATGGTGCTCGTGGGAATTCAAGTTCATCGAACTGTCCGACGCGTATTCCACAGGCTCGTCCATCATGCCGCAGAAGAAAAACCCCGATATCGCCGAGCTCGTCCGGGGCAAAACAGGCCGCGTTTACGGCAGCCTCATGGGCCTTCTGACCGTGATGAAGGGTCTGCCGCTGGCGTACAACAAGGATATGCAGGAGGATAAGGAGCAGGTGTTCGACGCTGTCGACACGGTGAAAAAGGTCCTGCCGGTCTTCACGGCGATGCTCGCCACCATGGCTGTAAAGCCCGACAACATGCGCCGCGCCGCGTCCGAGGGGTTTATCAACGCCACCGACTGCGCCGATTATCTCGTGAAGAAGGGTCTCCCGTTCCGCGACGCGTACACGGTCATCGGGAAGCTGGTGCATCATTGCATCGATAACGGGCAGACGCTGGAGGCGCTGACCTTGGAGACGTACAAGGCGTTCTCGCCGCTCTTTGAGGGCGACGTGTTCGACGCCGTCCGGCTCGAAAATTGCGTGGGGCTGCGTAATGTGCCCGGCGGGCCGTCCGCCGAGTCCGTGCGGGCCCAGCTGGACAGCGTCGCGAAATTCCTGAAAGAAAGAACGAAATGAGGCTTTCGTCATGAAACCTAAAATATATATCGACGGACAGGAGGGCACCACCGGCCTGCAGATTCACGACAGGCTGGGGGAGCGGGACGATATCGAGCTTTTGCTGATCGACCCCGCATTACGCAAGGATATCGCCGAGCGCAAAAAGCTCCTGAACAGCGCCGATATCGTCATCCTTTGCCTGCCGGACGACGCCGCGCGGGAAGCCGTGGCGATGATCGAAAATGACAGCGTGCGCGTGATCGACGCCTCCACCGCGTACCGGACGGCGCCGGGCTGGGTCTACGGCTATCCCGAAATGTCGAAAAGCCAGCGGGAGAAGATCAAAACGGCAAAACGCCTGGCCAATCCGGGCTGCCACGCCGTGGGCTTTATCTCGCTTGTCTATCCGCTCGTCTCGCTGGGCATCCTGCCGAAAAACTATCCGCTGACCTGCTTTTCCCTCACCGGTTACTCCGGCGGCGGGAAGAAGATGATCGCCCAGTACGAGCAGGAGAAGACGCCGGACCTGCTCGCTCCGAGGCTTTACGGCCTGACCCTCCGCCACAAGCATTTCGCCGAAATGACGGAAGTCACCGGCCTGACGAGGGCGCCGGTCTTTTGCCCCGTCGTCGACGACTATTACAAGGGCATGGCCACGACGGTCATGCTGCATGACGACATGCTGTGCGGTAAGCAGACCTCCCGGACGATACGGGATGAGCTGGCGGGGTATTACGCCGGGCAGCGGTTTGTAAAGGTGGCTCCAGAGCTTGGCAGCGGGTATTTGAACAGCAACTGGGGCGCGGGGACGAACGATCTCATGATCACCGTCAGCGGCACCGACGGCGAAACGCTCCTCACCGCCCGCTTCGACAACCTCGGCAAAGGCGCCTCCGGCGCCGCCGTCCAGAACCTGAACATCATGCTGGGCCTGCCGGAGGAAACAGGACTGATTTAGCCTTGCCTCCCTCGGACGAGGGAGGTGGCACGGCTGAAAGCCGTGACGGAAGGAGAGATACACCGGACTTCAGGTGCGCGTTATCCCTCCCTCAGTCGCCCGCGGGCGACAGCTCCCTCGTCTGAGGGAGCCAAAAAAGTGAAGGAATGATCACTATGAAATTTATCGACGGCGGCGTGTGTGCCGCTGCGGGATTCAAGGCGGCCGGCATCCATGTCGGCGTGAAGACGAACAATCCGGCCAAAAAGGACCTGGCGCTCATCGTTTCGGAGGGCGACGCGGCCGCCGCGGCGGTTTATACGAAAAACGTCGTTAAGGCGGCGCCGCTCCTCGTGACGAAAGCGCATCTGGCGGACGGCAAAGCGCGGGCGATCCTCGCCAACAGCGGCAACGCCAACGCCTGCGCGCCGCAGGGCGAGGAAAATGCGGAACGCAGCTGTGCAGCCGCTGCCAGGGCGCTCGGCATATCGCCGGAGGCCGTCATCGTCGCCTCCACGGGCGTCATTGGCCAGGCGCTGCCGGTCGTGGTGATCGAGCAGGGCGTGCCGGCGCTGGCATCAGGGCTCAGCGCGGATGGCTCCTCCGATGCGGCGGCGGCCATCATGACCACGGACACCGTTATGAAGGAGTGCGCCATCGAGACGCAGCTTGGCGGCAAAACAGTAAGGCTCGGCGGCATCGCCAAGGGCAGCGGGATGATCCACCCGAACATGGGCACCATGCTCTGCTTTATTACCACCGACTGCGCCATCACGGCAGCCATGATCAAAAAGGCGCTTCTGGACGTGGTGACGGTCAGCTTCAACCGCATTTCCGTGGACGGCGATACCTCCACAAACGACATGTGCTGCCTCCTGGCCAACGGCTATGCCGGGAACACTCTCATCGACGCGGAAAACGATGATTATAAGGCGTTCGTCGCGGCGCTCAGGGAGACATGCGTCAGGCTGGCCATCTCCATGGCCTCCGACGGCGAGGGCGCCACGCACCTCATCACCTGTACGGTGACCGGCGCCGCCGACGTGGCGGCCGCGGAGACGCTTTCAAAGTCGGTCATCTCCTCCACGCTTACCAAAGCGGCGGTCTTCGGGGCTGACGCCAACTGGGGCCGGGTGCTCTGCGCCATGGGCTATTCGGGCGTTGAATTCGACCCGGATCAGGTCTCGGTCGCGTTTAAATCAGCCGCGGGGACCGTGGACGTCTGTAAAAACGGGCGCGGCCTCGGCTTTGACGAGGCGCTGGCCAAGAAAATCCTGACCGAGCACGATGTGACGATTGCCGTCAATATCGGTTCCGGCGCGGGGGAGTGCACCTGCTGGGGCTGCGATATCACATATGATTACATCAAAATCAACGGCGACTACAGGACTTAAATCCCCACCCGCCCGATTTCCCCACGCGGCAGGCCGCGCGGGGGGCCCCTGATGATTTAATCTGCCGGGCGGAAATAAATTCCGCCTCGGCATAAATCTCGCTGGCGCTGCGCCCTATGACCCCTTTTAAAGCGGGGCTCCGCCCCGGACCCCGCGAGGGGCTTTCTCCCCATACCCCGGCGGTCGGCCGATGGCCGTCCCTACGGCGATTCTTATGTTTTTATGTAGGGGCGATTATCAATCGCCCGTCGTCGCTATATTGGGGTTAAGGCACGCTCTCTCCGATAGGGGCACTCCCGGCAAACATATCGCATCTTGGAGGTATCGGCATGAACAATCTTGAACGGGCCCAGACGCTGGTGGAGGCGCTGCCGTATATACAGCAGTATTACGGGAAGGTCGTCGTCATCAAATATGGCGGCAACGCCATGATCAGCCCCGAGCTGTTTGACGCGGTGATGGAGGACATCATCCTCCTGCATCTGGTCGGCATCCATGTGGTGCTCGTCCACGGCGGCGGGCCGGAGATCAACGACATGCTGGGGAAGATCGGCAAGGAGCCGAAATTTGTCAGGGGCCTCCGGTACACCGACGAGGAGACAATGACCGTCGTCCAGGGCGTCCTGTGCGGCAAGGTCAACAAGGACCTGGTGGCGACCATCATCCGCAAGGGGGGCCGCGCCATCGGCCTGTGCGGCATCGACGGCTGCCTCATCGAGGCCAGGCGCATGCGGCGGGACGACGGGGAGGACTACGGCCTTGTCGGCGATATTACGACGATCAACCCTTCCGTCGTCCAGAAGGCGATGGAGGATAACCTCATACCGGTCGTGGCCACGGTGGCCATCGGTATCGACGCGGATACATCCTACAACGTCAACGCCGATACGGCGGCCTCCAGGCTCGCCGTGTCGCTGGGCGCTGAGAAGCTCATCATCCTCACCGACACCCGCGGCGTCCTCCGCGACCCGAAGGACGACGCGACGCTTATCAAGGTCATCAAGCGCGGCGAGATACAGGCGCTCTCGGACGCGGGCGTTATCTCCGGCGGCATGATCCCGAAGATCGAATGCTGCGCCGGCGCCATCGACGGCGGCGTCAAGCGCACGCACATCCTGGACGGGCGCATCCCGCACTCGATCCTCATCGAGATGCTGACGGATGAGGGCGCGGGCACCATGATATTTTAAAGCCCACCCACCCGCCCAATAGAGGTATAGGGTTGCGCCCTATGACCCCATTTATACGGGGCTCCGCCCCGGACCCCGCGAAGGGCTTTGTCCCATACCCCGGCAGTCGGCCAATGGTCGTCCCTGCGGCGATTTATATTTTTATGTAGTAGGGGCGATTATCAATCGCCCGTCGTTTCCAAAGGCTCCCTCCATGAGGGAGCTGTCGGCGAAGCCGACTGAAGGAGTATCTTGCAGGCGCGGCTTCTATGCCGATAGACAGAGCAAGGGATGCCGCCCTCAGCGTCCCGCCGTTATTTAGTTAGGAGTGATAGCATGACCAGCAACGAGATCAAAGCCTTGTATAAAGACAACATCATGCAGACCTACGCCCGGTTCGACGTCGTCATCGACCACGGTCAGGGGGCGAGGGTCTACAGCCCGGAAGGGAAGGAATACATCGACTTCACCAGCGGCATCGGCGTCAACTCGCTGGGATACGGCAACGTCAAGTGGGCCGAGGCGATATATCAGCAGGCCTTGAAGCTGCAGCATATGTCGAACCTGTTTTACACGGAACCCGGCGCCGCGCTGGCCAGGGAGCTGACGGCCCGGTCGGGCATGGCGGCGGTGTTTTACGCCAATTCCGGCGCGGAATCCAACGAGGGCGCCATCAAGCTGGCACGCAAGTATTCCTTTGACAAATACGGACAGGGGCGCAGCAAGATCGTGACGCTTGTCCAGTCCTTCCACGGGCGGACGATCACAACGCTGGCCGCCACGGGGCAGGATAACTTCCATACCTACTTTTTCCCGTTCACCCAGGGCTTTGCCCACGCCAGGGCCAATGACATGGAGAGCCTTAAGAGCGTCGCCGACAGCGAGACGTGCGCCGTCATGCTCGAGCTCGTCCAGGGGGAGGGCGGCGTCCTGCCGCTTGCGCCGGAATACGTCAAACAGGTCGAAGCCTTCTGCAAAGAGAAGGACCTCGTCTTCATCGTCGACGAGGTCCAGACAGGCGTCGGCAGGACGGGAGCGCTCTTTGCCTACCAGCAGTATGACGTCAGTCCCGACGTCGTCACCTTTGCCAAGGGCATCGCCGGCGGGCTCCCCATGGGCGGCATCCTGGCCAATGAAAAATGCGCCGGCGTTTTAACGGCCGGGACCCACGCGGCCACCTTCGGCGGCAATCCCGTCACCTGCGCCGCGGCCCTGGCGGTGCTCAGCCAGCTGACGCCGGCGCTGATCGCCGACGTGGCCGGAAAAGGGGCGCGTATCAAAAAGACGATCACCGGCTGGAATTCCCCCAGAGTCAAAGAGGTGCGCGGCCTCGGGCTGATGCTGGGCGTTTCGATTCAGGGCGCGGCGCCCAAGGAGATCGCCGCCAAATGCATCGACAGCGGCCTGTTGATGCTCACCGCGGGGGCCGACGCCATCCGCATGCTCCCGCCGCTGACCATCACCGACGAGGAGATCGACGCGGGCCTCGCGATTTTAGAAAAAGTTCTGGAGGACGCCAAATGAAAAAAGACCTTTTAAAAATGCTCGACCTCACCGAGGACGAGATTCTCACCATCCTCGATACGGCCGACCGGCTGAAAGCCGAGCAGAAGGCCGGGAAGAAGCACGACTTCCCGGCGGGCAGGACGCTGGCCATGCTCTTCTCGAAAAGTTCCACCCGGACGCGCGTGTCCTTCGAGACAGGCATCTATCAGCTGGGCGGCCACGGCATCTTTCTGTCCAGCGCCGACAGCCAGCTTGGGCGCGGCGAGCCGATCCAGGATACGGCGCGCGTTTTGAGCCGCTACTGCGACGGCATCATGATCCGCACCTTTGAGCAGGAGGAGGTCGAAAAGCTGGCGCAGTACGCCGCTATTCCCGTCATCAACGGCCTGACCGATTTTGAGCACCCCTGCCAGGTGCTGGCCGACCTCCAGACGGTCCGCGAGTATAAGAAGAAGCTCAAGGGCCTGAAAATCTGCTATATCGGCGACGGCAACAATATGGCAAACTCCATCATTGCCGGCGGCCTCACCTGCGGCATGGACGTGTCTGTTGCGTGCCCCGAGAATTACCGCCCCCATCCGCAGATCCTCGATTTCGCCGCGAAGCAGACGAAGGCGAAATTCGAGCTCGCAAGCGTCCCCGCCGAGGCGGCCAGAGGCGCAGACGTCGTCTTTACCGACGTCTGGGCGTCCATGGGGCAGGAGCAGGAGGCCGCCCGGCGCAAGGTGGCCTTCGAGGGCTATCAGGTCAGCGACGCGCTCATGGCCCTGGCAAACCCCGGCTGCATGGTCCAGCACTGCCTGCCGGCCCACCGGGGCGAGGAGATTACCGAAAAGGTCTTCGAGGAGCATGCGGGTGAGATTTTCGACGAGGCGGAAAACAGGCTCCACGCCCAAAAAGCGGTCATGTACCTCCTCATGGGCGGAAAATAAGAGAAGAGACGGAGAACCCGCCCCTGCGCGCTTGCTGATACTGCAAAACATCAGCCTTACCGCAATTGCGGTAAGGCTGATGTTTTTGTCTTCATTTGCGCCCGCCGGACATCATGGATCATAAGAGCAGGGAACGAAAGACCTCCAGGATATCCTGCGGGTATTTTGATTTTTCCCGGCGCAGCTCGCCGACGACGTCCTCTATCTGTTTTGGCTTCTTGTACGGTCTGTAGGAGGTCATGGCGTCGATGACGTCCGCCATGAGGACGATGCGCGCGTGCAGCGGGATCTGGGCGTCCGTCAGTCCCCGGGGATACCCGCTGCCGTCCAGTCTTTCATGATGCTGCTCAATGATATCAACGCTGATCCCGGATAAGCCGCAGCCGGTGGTCATGCTGAGGCCGAGCTCGCAGTGATGGCGCATATAAAATTGCTCTTCCTCGTTCAGCTTGCCCGGTTTCTGGACAATTTTTTTTGGAATGGCGAGCTTGCCGATGTCGTGCAGGATCGCGCCGAGAGCGATATCGTCCAGCTGCGGCTTTAAATCCAGCGCTTCGGCGATCATCAGGGAGATGATGGAAACATTGATCGAATGGATATACAGCCAGTCGATATAATGCCTCAGGGTATATACATGATCCCACCACGGCTCGTTTTGCGACGCGTCGCACAGAATATTTGTTATTGCCTGCAGAACCGAGTCCAGCGGGGAACTGCCGCTGATTTTGAGATTTGCCTGAAGCTCGCGCGATATCTCCAAAAGCTTCGGCGTGCTGCCGTCTTCTTTATCTAAGGCCGATTCCTTAATATCCAAGCCGTTGATTTTATTCAGGTTTTCAATCATACGGCCGGTTCACGCGCGGACATATGACAGCGGCGAAGTATCTTTTTCGCTGCGAAGATTCTCCGGGATATATTTTTCGACACAAAAAACACCTCGATATGGAAGATAATCCTCTTGCTATCACTGTATGGTCTAAATGCACTTTTATATCATTATAACATAGTCTATTTGCACATACAATACATGTGAAAAAGGAGGAAATAACCATAAATGAAGATCAATTATCTTGAAATAGGTCAAAGAATACGAAATGTCCGGCAAAAACGCGGTATAACACAGGAAAAACTGGCGGAAATAGTTAAGGCCGGAACAACGCACATCAGCCACATCGAAACGGGAAATACGATACCAAGCATGAAGATGTTTATTTCGATCATTAACGCACTGGACGTATCGGCGGACGAGCTCCTCTGCGACAATATTAATAAATCAAAATATATCTACCAGAATGAAATCGCCGAAATCATAAACGGCTGCACGGAAAAAGAAATCAGGGTCGTCGTCGACGTTTTGAAAAGCGTCGTTGCATCCATCCGAAAAAATCTGTAAGGCATGCCGCTTCCGACACCCGGAACAAAAAAACAGCCTGAGCGCCGATACGCCCAGGCTGTTATCTATCGGTTTTAATCACGCCAGCTTGTACTTCTCCCGCCCCTCCCGGAAGATATCGCCGCCGAATATATCCAGCGCGGCGACGAGGGGCATCCTGTCGATCGTGAGGCGCTTGACGGACTCGCAGCCCAGCTCGGGAAAGGCGAGCTCCTCGGCGTTTGTAATGTGGCGGGAAATGAGGGCGCCGGCGCCGCCGACGGCGCAGAGGTAGGCCGCACGATTTCTGATAATGGCGTCACGGACGCTGTCGCCGCGTTCGCCCTTGCCGATGGTGGCGGCGAGGCCCAGGTCATAAAGCCTCGACGCGAAGCCGTCCATTCTGGAGGAGGTCGTCGGCCCGCAGGAGCCGATTTTCACACCGTCATGCCCCGGCGTGGGGCCGGCGTAATAAATGACGGCGTCCTTAACGTCAAAGGGGAGCGGCGCGCCGCTCTCCAAAAGGGCAAATATTTTCTTGTGGGCGGCGTCGCGGGCCGTATAGATGGCGCCGCTTAAATAAACCCGGTCGCCGGCCCGCAGCCGGTCCGTATACAGCCGGAGCTCCGGGACGGTCAGCGTGTATGTATTCAATTGGGGAACCTCTCGGACATAGCGGCGAGGGCGTCCGCTTTCTCCTGCTCTACCGCCGACTGGAGCTCGGCAAAGCGGGAACCCGTTCTGTCGAGCACCGTCGTGAGCGTTGTCAGCGTATTGTTGAGCTTATTGAGCTCGCTGCAGATGGTGCTGGTGGTCGATTCCATCTCCGTCTTTATGCCCGTATACGTTTCCTTGAGCTCCGATACGCTGTCCGAGGCGTCCTCCAGCGCGTGGACCTTGATGTCCATGATCCGCCGGTCGGCGTTGTCGAGCTCGCCCTGAAGACGCTTGATTTCGGCGGTCAAGTCCTTCAGCTCGGCCTCCAGTTTGTCGCCCGCCGTTTTATATTTATTGCGCTGGGCCGCCAGCTCCTCGATATAGGCCATGACATCGCCCGTGTCAAAACCGCCGAAGAACCGACGCCTGAAATGCCTAACATCCCCGCCCATCAGATTTACCGCCTTTCGTTGTTATGTGGCATGATTGCCGGTGGGACCGCCGGTAATGCTTCCGGACAGACTGTTGTAGGTGAGCGGTCCGTTGCAGGCCTTGTATTTGCTCGTGTCCCAGCTGTAATTCTTTTTCATTTCCGTATCGCTCTTTAAAAATGCCGTGGAAATCCCGTTCACGTCGCACATGCTGACATCGATGTGATAGTAGCTGTCCTCGAGCGCAACGATATTCCAGGCATGGCTTTGGCCGTTCAGCGTGCCGATGACGACGTAGCTTTCCAGCCCCAGCTCGTCGCACAGCGCCTTATAAGCCATCGCATAGCCTTCGCTGGCGGCCTTGCCCGTGACGAGCGCGCCGTACGCCGTGGCGGAAACGTTTTGGTCGATATCGTCGCCGCTGCTGTCCGCCGTCTTGTCGTATTCGGTGACGTCCATAACGCGCTGGGCAAGAGAGAGGAGTATCGCTCCGTCGTCGTCGCCCGTGACCTCCACGGCGAATTGCTTCACATTGTTTTGCAGAGCCTCCTCCATGGCCGTCAGGATGCTGGATGCGTACCTGTAGCCGAAGGTGAACTCAATGATCTTGTCCGTCGCCTGGTCCGGATAAAATTCGACCGAGATGACGGGCAGCATGACGATATCCATCGGATTTTCATAGTATATCTGCCGGACAAGCTCCTGCGCGTCGTCGCGGGTCGCCAGATCAGTGCCTTTGGAAAGCACCGTCAGGGAAGTGGCGTAGTCGGAAAGCTTGCTTTGCAGGTCCGACCTCAGGGAGCGGAGCGTCCAGACGGAGATGATGTCGTTCATCTGCTTTTCCGTCACGTTTTTTCTGTAGTCGATGCGAAACACAATGTCGAAATGAGTGAAGATCTGTCTGGCGGAGCCCGTCATGCCGTCCACGGCGTAGGCGCCCAGCGGATCGTTTTTGATGATTTCGCCGCAGATACGGTCGATGTCGGCCTGCAGGTCGTCGCCGCTGTAGCTGTTGACCTGGATGCTCCCGGTTTCCGCGTGCTGCTTGACGAAGTCCAGCGCCCGCGCCTTGAGCTCTTCGTACGTATTGGCCACGATAACGCTCTGTGGAGATGAGGAAGCTGTCTGTTCATGCGGCGTAACATAGGTCACGCTCCCGTTCAGTATGGAGGCGCATCCGGGGAAAATGCCCAGCGCGGCGAGGCAAAGCAGCAGCGCCGCAATACGTTTTTTCACATCCTCACCTCCATGATGCGGGTATATTCAGTAGCCCAGGTCTTCGTTCACGATAACAACTTCCGTACGGCCGACACCCAGAAGGGGGCCCCAATGGACGACGAGTCCCCTGCAGATGCGCCCGGGGCTCTGGCAGTCATAGCATTTGTCGCCGTTTTTAGCGCAGGGCGTATTCGCGTTAAGGCGCTGCGCGTTTTTCGGCGACGCGATATTTCTGGCGCGCCAGAGCGCTTTATCAAAGTCCCCGGCGAATTTGTTGACGCCGACGACAAAGTAGACCTCTTTTTTTCCATAGAGCGTCGACGCCGCGCGGTTGCCGGAGCCGTCGATGTTGATGATCTCGCCGGTCTCGGCCACGGCGTTGGCGGAGGCTATGTAAACGTCGGCCGCGGCGGCCTTCACCCGCGCCTCCCCGGGCTCCTGCACCCAGTGGTTCCACACGGTGTTGCCGGCCGACAGCGCGTCAAACAGTCCCATCTGCTGCAGCGTCACCGAGCCGCCCATGCCGATAACGGTACCGCTGAGCTTTCCCGCCAGGTAATCCCGCGCGGCCTCCTTTGTCCCGAACCGGCTGACGGTAAAACCGCGCTTTTCAAGATTTTTGACGGCATTTTCGATGTTCATTCGTACATCTCCTTATTCAAGCGGCATTTCGATCTGCTGCTCCTCCAGGTCCTCTTCCTTTAAGAGCGCGCCGGCGGCCGGAATATTCCGGACCCTGTAGCGCGTCATATTGCCGATCGGCGTTTCCGCCGCGGGCACCGCCCGGACCACCTTGTATGTCCGCTTCAGCGTCATGACGCCGACGCCCAGCGTCGTGCGCGTCGCCTTCGGCGACAGCAACGATGTGGAGAAGATGAGGACCCGGTCCTCCGAGGAATAGACGGCCAGCTCCGTTTCTTCGCCGGAGAGCTGGATGACCGACACGAGAGGGCTCGCGCCCGAATAGGCGCCCGTCAGCTTTTTGCGGTTTGTCTTCGTGGCGTAGGCGTTCAGCTCGATGCGGGCGGCCTTGCCGTTTTCAAAGAAGAAGATGACGTGGCCTGTGTAATTGCCCGGGTCGAGCATATACTTGACGTTTTCGCCCTCGTCCATCTGCAGATAGGCCGGCAGATAGGTGCCGAGCACGGAGGCCTTCGTGTCCTCAAAATCGCGCACGCGGACCTTATAGACCTGCTGCTTGTCGGAAAAGATCAAAAGGTCGTTTTTGTTCTGGGACTCGAAGCTTAAAAACGGCCCGTCCGACTCCTTGTATTTCTGCTCGCCGCCCATCCGGAGGGACAGCGGCGTGATTTTCTTGAAATAGCCCTCCTGGGACAGAAAGATGTTCACCGGGTAGTCCTCGATGGGCTCGTCCTCGAACAGCTCCTCGGCCATATCGTCGTATACGATGCCCGTTTTCCGCTCCGCGCCGTGCTTTTTGATAACGTCCTTGAGCTCGGCAACGATGATGGCCCTGATCCGCTTCAGGCTGCCGAGGGTGTCCTCCAGGTCGCGGATCTCCGCTTCCAGGTCGCTCGTCTCGTCGATGCGCTTGAGGATATACTCCCGGTTGATGTTGCGGAGCCTGATCTCCGCCACATATTCCGCCTGCACCTCGTCGATCCCGAAGCCGATCATCAGGTTCGGCACCACCTCGGATTCCTCCTCCGTGTTGCGGATGATGACGATCGCCTGGTCGATATCCAAAAGGATTTTCTGCAGGCCGTAGAGCAGGTGCAGCTTGTCCTTTTTCTTGTTCAGCTCGCTGTAGACCCGGCGCTTGACGCATTCCGTCCGCCAGGAGAGCCATTCGTCGAGGATCTCGGCAACGCCGAGGACCCGCGGCATCCCGCCGATGAGGATGTTAAAGTTGCAGGAGAAGGTGTCCATGAGGGGCGTCAGCTTGAAGAGCTTCGCCATGAGCTTGTCCGGGTCGGCGCCGCGCTTGAGATCGATCGCCAGCTTCAGGCCGTTCAAGTCGGTCTCGTCGCGCATATCGGAGACTTCTTTGATTTTGCCGGACTTGACAAGCTCGGCCACCTTGTCGATGACGGCCTCGGCCGTGGTGGTGTAGGGAATCTCATAAACCTCGATGAGATTTTCCGCCTTGTCGTACCGCCACCGGGCCCGGACCTTGAAGCCGCCCCGGCCCGTCCTGTAGATCGTGTCGATCTCCTGGGCGTTGTAAATGAGCTCGCCGCCGGTGGGGAAGTCGGGAGCCTTGAGCGTGGCCATGATATTGTGGTTCGGGTCGCCGATGTAGTCGATGGCCGTCTGGCACACCTCGGCGAGATTGAACCCGCAGATATTCGACGCCATGCTGACGGCGATGCCCATGTTGGCGCTGACGAGGATGTTCGGAAACGTCGTGGGCAAAAGCGCCGGCTCCTGCATGGTGTTGTCGTAGTTGTCGATGAAGTCGACGGTGTCGCGCTCGATATCCCGGAAGAGCTCGGCGCAGACGGGGGAGAGCTTGGCCTCAGTGTACCGGGACGCGGCGTACGCCATGTCCCGGGAGAAGACCTTGCCAAAGTTGCCCTTGGAGTCGACAAACGGGGTCAGAAGCGCCTCGTAGCCCTTGGAGAGCCGGACCATCGTCTCGTAGATGGCGGCGTCGCCGTGGGGATTTAGCCGCATCGTCTGGCCGACAATGTTGGCCGATTTCGTCCGCGCGCCGGTGAGAAGCCCCATCTTGTACATGGTGTACAGAAGCTTGCGCTGTGACGGCTTGAAGCCGTCGATCTCCGGGATGGCCCGCGAGACGATGACGCTCATGGCGTAGGGCATGAAGTTGACTTCAAGCGTTTCGGTGATCGGTTGCTCGAGCACCGCCGCGTGAAGCCCGACAACATCGGGGTTTGTATTCTTTTTTTCTTCCGGCTGTCTCTTTCTGGCCATAACGAGCCCCTTTGTTTAAGTTTGGAACGTCATTCCCGCTGGTATCAGTTTTGTATGTCATTCCTGTTGGCATTGCCCTTGTATGTCATCCGCTGGTATCAGTTTTATATGTCATTCCCGCGAATTTATATGTCATTCCCGCGAAGGCGGGAATCCAGAGCACCGCACGAGAAACGTGGATTCCCGCCTTCGCGGGAATGACAACGTTGTATGCGGGAATAAGACAATGTTGTATGCGGAGGATAGCAATGTTGTATGCGGAGGATAGCAGCGTTAAGCGTTATAGAGTCGCCCACGCCGAAAGGTACTCCGGATAATCATACGGCGTAAACTCCGTGATGTCAAAGTGTAAAATGCCCTTTTGAAAATACGGGTCGGTGGAGATGTAATCCTCCAGGGCCGAGCGCGTCTCGGCTTTGGCGATGATAAACCCGCCGTTGCCGGACTTTTTTGGCCCGGCGCAGAGGACCTTGCTGGCGCGCACGCCGCGCAGGATGAATTCCTTATGCTCCGGCAAAAGCGCGTCGACCTCGGATTTCGCCATCGGCAGCGGATTGCAATAGGAAGCGGAAAGGACAAAGAACACCATATGAACCTCCATTTCGGTGGAAGGCGATCACAAATCGCCCCTACGGTATGTTCGTTTTGCATCGGGGCTGCAGACCGCCATCCGGCGCTGCGCGCCACCTTTCCCGAAAGGGGTATGGGGCGTAGCCCCATACCTTTATTGGGCGGGTGGGTGGGTAATTACGATACGTCCGCCGTGTCCAGGTACTTGTACCCGTTCTCCGATATAAAATCCTTGCGCCCGGCGAGATTGTCGCCCAGGAGCAGGTCAAACGCGGCGACCGTGGCCTCCACGTCGGTCGGCATGACCTTGATGAGGCGGCGCGTTTCCGGGTTCATCGTCGTCAGCCACATCATTTCCGGGTCGTTTTCACCCAGGCCCTTCGAGCGGTTAATGGTGTGCTTTGTCCCGTTGAAGCCGGCGACGATATCATTCTTTTCGCGATCGGAGTATGCAAAGTAAGTTTTGCCCTTGCACTCGATTTCATACAGCGGCGACTCCGCGATATAAACATACCCCTCCCGTATGAGCGTCGGTACGAGGCGGTGCAGCATGGTGAGAATCATGGTGCGGATGTGAAAACCGTCCACGTCGGCATCGGTGCAGATGATAACGCGGTTCCAGCGCAGGGCGCCGAGCTCGAAGGTGGAGAGGTCCTTGGAATGTTTGTTCGTCACTTCAACGCCGCAGCCGAGAACCTTGATCAGGTCGGTTATGATATCATTTTTAAATATTTTATCATAATCCGCCTTCAAACAGTTGAGAATTTTGCCGCGAACAGGCATAATTCCCTGAAATTCGGCGTCCCGGGAGAGCTTGCAGGAGCCCAGGGCGCTGTCGCCCTCGACGATGTAAATTTCGCGCCTTGCGATATCCTTCGAGCGGCAGTCCACGAATTTCTGGATGCGGTTCGAGAGATCGATGCCGCCGGAGAGCTTCTTCTTGATATTGAGGCGCGCCTTTTCCGCCTGCTCCCGGCTCCGCTTGTTGACGAGGATCTGGTCGGCGACCCGGTCGGCCTCCGCCTTGTGCTCGATAAAGTAGACCTCCAGCTGGCTCCTGAAAAATTCCGTCATCGCCTCCTGAATGAATTTGTTGGTGATGGCCTTTTTCGTCTGGTTTTCATAGGAGGTCTGGGTGGAAAAGCAGTTCGTGATGAGTATCAGGCAATCCTGGATATCGGCAAAGCCGATCTTGCTCTCGTTTTTCTGGTATTTGCCCGTCTTTTTGAGATAGGCGTCCACCTCGGAGACGAAGGCGCTCTTCGTGGCCTTTTCGGGCGCGCCGCCGTGCTCCAGCCAGGAGGAGTTGTGGTAATATTCGATGAGATTCACTTTGTTGGAAAAGCAGAACGCCGCCGAGAGCTTGACCTTGTATTCGGGCTTGTCCTCCCGGTCGCGGCCCCGTCGTTCCGACTCGATGAAAACCGGCTGTGTCAGCGCGTCGTCGCCGGACAGCTCGGCCACATAGTCCGCCACGCCGTTTTGATATAAAAAGTCGGTCGTCTCAAAGCCGGAGCCCTTCTGTTCCCTGAACCGGAAGGTAATGCCGGCGTTGACGACGGCCTGCCGCTTGAGCGTGTTGGTAAAGTATTCCGTCGGAATGCTGATGTCGGTAAAAACCTGCAGGTCCGGCTTCCAGCGGATGATGGTCCCGGTGCGCTTGCCCTTGTACGGCTCGCTCTGGAGCCCGCCGATATTTTCGCCCTTTTCAAAATGGAGCGTGTATTTTTTCTCCTCGCGGTAAACGGTAACGTCCATGTACTCCGAGGCATACTGCGTGGCGCAGGAGCCAAGACCGTTGAGTCCCAGCGAATATTCGTAGTTCTCGCCCTCGGCGTTGGCGTACTTGCCGCCGGCGTACAGCTCGCAGAAGACGAGCTCCCAGTTGAAGCGGTTCTCCTTCGGGTTCCAGTCCACCGGGCAGCCGCGCCCGAAGTCCTCGACCTCGATGGCGTTGTCGCTGTAGCGCGTCACCGTTATAACGGTGCCGTTGCCTTCCCGCGCCTCGTCGATGGCATTGGAGAGAATTTCAAAAACGGCGTGCTCACAGCCCTCCAGCCCGTCGGAGCCGAAGATGACGCCCGGGCGCTTGCGGACCCGGTCGGCGCCCTTGAGAGAAGAAATGCTCTCATTGCCGTATGAAGCTGGCCTTCCTGTTGCTTTCATGTACAATCCCCTATATATAGAGATAAAAAGTATACGTTATCAGATATATAGTATAAATGAAAAATATTAGAAAATCAAGTATATAATTCCCCACGCGGCAGGCCGCGCGGTGGCCCCAATTTGATTTAATTTGCCGGGCGGAAGTGAACTGTCACCCCACGAAACGAGTTTCGCGGGGGCCCCGTCCGCCGCGGCTCGCTCTTGCTCGCAGGAGCTGCGCCCCTGTGATACGTTGGACGACCAATGCCGTGCGCGCGCTACAAGTATGGGATGATCAAGGCGTAGGGGCAACTGTGTTCGCCCGTTGTTCCCAATAACGCAAGCCGTGCCGCGGCAGGCCGCCGAAGGCCGGTAAAAGAGGCTTCGCCCTTTGAGGTCCAGGCCGATGACAGGATAGTGGGCAAGTTATTAGAACTTGCAGACCTCTTGTTTCGGGGAGGAGGCTTCATAAGGGGGAGGCGGCTTTGTCAAAAGTCTCCCCTTTATGCGCATCTTTTGGTCACTTTTCTGTGCGAGCAGAAAAGTGACCCTGCGGAGCTTTCCGTCCTCTGCCTGCAGGCGGTCGTCGCCCGGATGGCTTCACCGGCATACCCGGCAAACCGGGCCGCAGGGCGGAGCCCTATAAGCGGGGGGTATGGGACGCAGCCCCATACCTTTTAGGGGTGGGTGGGCGGGTTAAATAACAAAACGGTGGCTGTCATTAAAACAACCACCGTCCAGAGACATGAAAATCGATTCTCAGCTGAAAATTCGTTACGGAATCTTAAACCTGCCGACTGTCGGCCTTTCGCCATGAGTCATCATTACACACCACAACGACACTTTTACGCAGACAGCATTTTCATACTGTCTGTTTTTATGGCACCGGCCTGATTCACAGCCGGGTTTTCATGTCCAAATCTATTATGTCTGACCGTATTAAAATTAAACGTGAAATTTTTAGAAAATTACGCGGCCCACGTGAATATATTTGTGATAAGGACTTGTACAAAATTTTAATGGACATGCGAGGGGAGCAATATGGCCGCTTTGCAGACGACCGGCATTATCGTTATTGTCGCCATACTGGTGCTGGTTTTACTGATCATCCTGCGTAAACCGATGAAAATCGTCTTCAAGCTGATCCTAAATGTCGTGATCGGCTTTCTGGCGCTGCTGGCGATCAACTATATCGGCGCCTTTATCGGCATTACCGTGGCGGTCAACTGGATCAACGCCGTGATTGTGGGCGTTCTCGGCGTGCCGGGCGTGGCGCTGATCCTGCTCCTCAAGTGGATATTCGTCGTCTGACGGCGTAAAAATCAAACAAAAGCGGCGGCTCCCCGCATAAAATAATGCGGGGAGCTGTTTTTGTCTCGACAACGGGCACGGCCGTCGGGTATAATAAACTGGAAAATTTGTGAAGCGGTAAAGCAGGACCGGCGGCGGCAGTATGGTAAGCTTGAAAACAGCTGCCCGGCCCTGCTTCTGAAAATGCCTTGTTTGGAGTGATCTGATGAAGAAAATATTGAAGGCTGTCGGGATCATCCTGGCGCTGCTGGTGATCTATTACGCGGCGCAGAGCCTTGTGACCATTGTCATTGCGATTGTCCCGCTTGTGCGGACGGTTGTTTCCGCCGCCTCGTCGAATATGGCCCTGGACGTTGAAGGGATCACCAATGAGCTCCTGCGGTTTGTCGGCGCCCAGACGCCGTGGGTCCTTTTGATCGCCGTGGCGGTCACGGTGCCGTTTTATTATCTGATCTACAGAGGGCGCCGGCAGGAGCTCTGGACCTTTGTCAGCCTCAAAGCCATTCATCCCGTCAGCGTGCCGGTGCTTGTCGTCTTCGGCCTGACGCTGAACTTCATGATCGAGCTGCTCCTGGGGCTTTTAAGCCAGATCAGCGGCCTCCGGCAGATATTTGAAAACTACAATCAGGTGACGGACCTCATTTTCAACGGCAGCTTTGTGCTGACGCTTTTGGCCGTCGGCATCGTCGGCCCGATTTTTGAGGAGCTGCTCTTCAGGGGCCTCGTCTTCGGCGAGCTGCGAAAGCTCACCAAAGTGCGCGTCGCGATCTTTATCCAGGCGCTTTTGTTCGGTGTTTACCATATGAATCTCATCCAGGGCGCCTACGCTTTTCTCATCGGCATCCTGCTGGGGTACGTTTACTACAGGAGCAATTCGATCTTTGCGCCGATGCTGGTGCACATCACGGTCAACAGCTCCTCCGTGCTCCTGAGCGAATTTTTGAGCGGCGGCGCGCTGGAAAAGTGGAGCGGCGTCATCATTATCGCCAGCGTCCTGCTGTTTATTGTGACGGGCGCCTTTATTCTGACGCACCGGAGCTTCCGCTATGCCATGGACGACAGCCTCTACCTTCAAAATCACACCCCCAGGCTGCAGGAGCCGCCCGGATACGGCGGGGAGAGCTGAAAAATTACAATAGGAGAAGGGATATGCGACTCGAGGTTAAAAACATCCACAAGAGCTTCGGCGAAAAGCACGTCCTGAACGATGTCTCGTTCGGCGTGGAGAGCGGACAGGCCCTCGGACTTCTGGGCAGGAACGGCGCGGGCAAAACGACGATGCTCCGCATCATCATGGGCGTCTTCGACGCCGACAGCGGGGGCGTGCTCGTCGACGGACAGCCCATCGACCGGCGGCATATCAAAATCGGCTATCTGCCGGAGGAGCGGGGGCTGTACCCCAAAAAGATCATCCGCGACCAGCTGCAGTATTTCGCCGCGCTGAAGGGCATGGCGGCGCCAGAGGCCAGAAAGGCCGCCGCCGCGCTCCTGGAGCGCCTGGAAATGTCCGAATACGCGGGCAAAAAGCTCGACGTCCTCTCCAAGGGCAACCAGCAGAAGATACAGCTGGCCGTGGCGCTTTTAAACAACCCCGACATCCTCATCCTGGACGAGCCCTTTTCCGGTCTTGATCCGGTCAACGCCATGATTTTAAAGGACGTCGTCACAGAGCTGATCGGAAAGGGGAAGCTCGTGCTCTTTTCGAGCCACCAGATGAATTATACGGAGGAGTTCTGCCGGGATATCGCCATATTAAACGGCGGCAGGATCGCCCTCTCCGGCGCCATCCGGGAGATCAGGCGCAGCTACGAGCGGCGCACGGTCGTCCTGTCGTCCCCGGAGGCTGAAAAGGTGGAACGCTTCATCGCCGGACAAGCCTCCGACATCACGGAAAAGACAGAACGCCGGCAGGACGCCGTCACCGTGACGCTCGCCTCAGCAGACAAAAAAATGGCGCTTTTAAAGCGCCTGGCGGAGCAGGAGCTGAACCTCGACGCGTTCGCCGTTTATGAGCCGTCGCTGAACGACATCTTTGTGGAGTATACGGAGGCGCGGATATGAACCAGTTTAAGCAGGTGCTGAAATTTGAGTTTTCAAATTACGCCCGGAGCAAGCCGTATATCATCATCACCGTCGTCCTCGTCGTCCTGATCGCCGGGCTCCTGACATATCCCCGCGTCGCCGGACTCTGGAGGCATGAGGGTCCGGCGCAGCCCAGCGGACCGCGGCCAAAGCTTGCGCTGGTGGACGACGTTTATAAAAGCGACGAGCTCCTGCAGCGTCTGGCCCAGGCGTATCCGGAGGACGAGCTCGTCAGGACAGACGAAACCATGGATGAGCTGAGGAGCAAGGTGGTCAGCGGGGAATACGCCGCCGCCGTCGTTTTGGAGTCGCCGCTCAAATTCACCTATCTCACGGTGAGCGTGTCGATGTACGAAGACCCTGGGCGGATCATCGGCGCGATTCTGGCGGAGAAGTACCAGCAGACGGAAATCGAGGCGCTGGGGCTCAGCGCGGCGGACGCCGCGGCGCTGGTGCACCCCGATGTGGACGGTACCGTCACCGAAACGGGCAAAAATCAGGCCGAGACGTTCATTTATACGTATATTCTCATTTACGCCCTCTATATGGCCATCATGCTCTACGGCCAGTTCGTGGCCTCCAGCGTCGCCAGCGAAAAGTCGACGCGCGCCATGGAGCTTCTCATTACCAGCGCCAAGCCCCTGAGCCTGATGTTCGGCAAGATCATCGGCACGGGGCTGGCCGGTCTGCTGCAATTCTTCGTTATCTTCGGCTCGGCGTTCCTGTTCTACAACATTAACGGGGACGTCTGGGCGGACAGTCCTGTCATGCAGCGGATATTCAACATCCCCATCGATATGCTGCTGTACGTGCTGCTGTTTTTTGTCATCGGCTTTTTCCTGTACGCGTTTATCTACGGCGCCCTCGGCTCCCTGGCCAGCAGGACGGAGGATGTCGGCACTGCGATCATGCCGGTCACCTTCCTTGTCATCATCGCGCTGTTCGTTGTGATCGTCGGCATGAGTACCGGCAACCTCGACTCGCCGCTCATGGTCGCCTGCTCCTATATTCCCTTCACGTCGCCCATGGCGATGTTTACCCGTATCGCCATGTCCAACGTTCCGCCCATTGGGATCATCGTCTCCGTGGCCATCGCCGTGGCCTCCACGGTCGGCATCGGGTTCCTCTCCGCGGCCATCTACCGCGTCGGCGTCCTCATGTACGGCAAGCCCCCCAAGCTGGGCGAGCTCGTCAGGACTCTGCGGGAAAAGCGCACCTGAGAGACAGAGAGGGGATGCGGTATGACCAAACGGAAAAAAGCGGGTGGCGTTCTCGATATTGCCGCCGTCTTTCTCGCCGTGCTTGCCATCGTGGTTGCGGCCCCGCTGCTGTTATCGCTTGTACAGGACCGGACCGCCCGCGCGCTCTTGCGGTATCTGCTGTATATCGTCATGGCCGCGGTGGTGCTCCTGGCCTGTAAAGCAGGGAAGCGGCCCGTTTTTGCAACGCTCGGGTTCAAAAAAGAAGCGGTGGGCCGGCAGCTTTTGCCGGCGCTGCCGCTCTTCGCGGTGACGGCGCTCATCTTCGTGGTTATACCCATGGCATTCGGCGTCCCGAAAACGGTGCTGCTGGACCGAAAGCCCACGGACGTTTCGGCCATTGTCCTGCAGGTGGTCCACCTCATGGTATTTGTGGGCTTTACCGAGGAGCTTGTCTTCCGCGGTTATCTGTTTGAGCGTATCAAAGCGGTGTCCGGCTCCGGTGTGTGGTCCGCCGTCGTGACAGCCGCCGCCTTCGGGCTGTGGCATTTCCCGGGCGGTCAGGATTTTCTGCAGGTCCTTTTGACGGCGGTTATTGGTTTTATTTACGGATTCGCGCGGCTGAAGCTCAAAAACTGCACCACGCTGTCGGTTGCCCTCGCCCACGGCCTGCACGATACATTTATTCTTGTATTGAGCTGTATTTTGTTGTAACATAATAGCCACACTGGTTGTACAGATTGGAGCGGTCGTTATAAACTTCAAAAAGCAGGATATTCTGATCATGGCCGTCGCTTTGCTCCTGTCGGCGGCGATCAATCTGATGGTTATCACGCAGGTCATGTCCCGCGCGTACATCAGCCTGGGGCTGCTCATCGCCGCCGCCGGCCTGTTTATCGCGCAGCTCCGCCGGCCGCGGCGCAAAAAGCCGCAGGATCAGGCCGGCGTGCCGGTCCGGGAGGATGCGCAGGCGGGCGGAACGGCGCTGACGGTGATATGGTTTGCCGTCCTCCTTGCGTGGGCGGCAACGTTGGTGTGCGCGATCCTTCTCCGGTAAAACAAGTACATTGACGATTTCCCGCGGTTTTGATACAATCAAGCTGCTTGACACAAAGGAGGTGCGCTCATGGCGCTGGTGGAGAAAAACGACAACCTGAACGGCAAAACAGTCAAAATGGATGGCCTGACGATCTCCTGGGGCGACGAGGACGGCACGGAGGAAGCCGACGGCCTCGAGCTCGAACAGGAAGAGAAGCCGGCCGAAAAGAAAATCCTCAAAACAAAAAACGACGACCAGAAAACCAAAAAAGTCGTCATATAAAGCCAAAAATGATTAAGAGCCGAGGTTTCATCAAATGAAGCTTCGGCTCTTGTTTTAATTTTGCCCGCCCACCCGCCCGATAGCGGTATAGGGCTTCGCCCTATGACCCATTTTGCGGCGATGGGGCTGCGCCCCATGCCAAAAGAGCGTGGTATTTTGCTTATGCGGCAGGGCAGGTGTGGGTAAGGGCCGACGGCGGGCCGAGTCGTCCCGCCCTACGATGGCGCGCTCGATATAGGTGGGTACCTGAGACGCGGAACAGGGGGTGGACGGCTATTGGCCGGCGCGGCAGGGTGTTCACCGGGTCATCGTATCACGCAAAATAAGGGATACCCATGCTATAATGAATCCGAGAACCCAAACGAAGAGGCCGCAGCAGAAAAAAATATTTATAAATATAACGCAAATTGAGATTCTCAAAAACCGATTATCCAGCAACTGCAGCGCTTTGACCACTTTTCAAGTCCCAACGCTTAATACTCTCGTAACATATCGAGGAAATATCGCGTCAATCCAGCCCCTTTTCAAAGTCTTACAAGGCATTTTTAATCAATATCAGCCCAAAAATTTCAAATACAAGCCCTTTTTCGTCCAATACAAGCCTGTTTTCCTGTCGAATCCCTTGTAGGGGGCGATGCCCACATCGCCCCGTCGCTCCTTACTGCGCCGTACTGGCTCATGCGGACAAGTTAAACGGGTGATATCTTGAGATTTCGTAGAATAGCGGCGATTTGTAACCCAAAGCTGAATGAAG
>NZ_FQXV01000003.1 GCF_900130065.1 Sporobacter termitidis DSM 10068 | reverse complement strand
GACGGGAAGAGGGCGGCGTCGGTATGAGGGAGGAAGCAGGCGGCGACGAAGGCGTCCATGTAGCCGGGCTGGGTGGAGAGCTCCAGATATGTCATGCACCTGGCGATCTCGTTAAGCTTTGTGGCGGCGTCCTCGGAGGTGAGCATGGCGTAGGCGCCGGCCAGGGAGGAGTTGCCGATGTAGGAGTATTTCTCAACTGGGAGGTCCGGGAACATGCCGATGCGGATGGCGTTTTTGATATTGATGCCGCTGCCGATGCCGCCGGCCACGGCCACGTGCTCCAGCATGTCGGGGGTGAAGCCCAGGGAGGAGATGAGGGTCATGATGGCGGAGAAGATGGCGCCCTTGGCCCGGATGAAGTTGTCGATGTCCACCTCGGTGATGGCCACCTGCCGGCCGCTGGCCGACTCCTCGGGGAAGGCGAGAATATAGCTGCCGATGCCGAACTCGTCGTGCTTGACGCGCTTGCCCTCGCGGACGAATTTGCCCTTGCCGTTGATGATCCCGGTGCGGAAGAGCTCGGCGATCATGTCGATGATGCCGGAGCCGCAGAGGCCCACGGGGCGGATGTGGCCGATAACGGACATCGCCGGTTCCATGGTATCCTTGTCGATGGTGACAGCCTCGATGGCGCCGGTGGTGGCGCGCATGCCGCAGGAGATATCGCCGCCCTCAAAGGCGGGGCCGGCCGAGCAGGCGCAGGACATGAGAAACTCGGTGTTGCCGAAGACGATCTCGCCGTTGGTGCCCAGGTCGATGAGCATGGAGAGCTCCTGCGCGTTCCAGATCATGGAGGCCAGGGCGCCGGCCGTGATGTCGCCGCCCACGTAGCTGCCGATGTTGGGCGCGACGCTGAGCTTGGCGGCGGGGGCCAGCTCGATGCCGAGGGCGCGGGTCAAAACGGGGCGCATGCTGAAAAACGTGGGCACATACGGCTCCGTGCGCAGAAAGTCGGCGTTGACGCCCAGGAGCAGGTGGTTCATCGTCGTGTTGGACGCTACCGTCATGTGGAAAACGCGCTTTTTAGGGACGCCGGCGTCCTTGCACAAAACGTCGATGAGCGGCAGGAGCGTCTCGTCGATGATGGCCTTCTGGAGCTTTTGGACGCCGCCCTGCTTCTGCTGCTCGACGATGCGGTTGATAACGTCAGCCCCGTAGCGGATCTGGCCGTTGCCGGCGCTGGCCTTGGACAGGATGGAGCCGGTGGCGAGGTCCACAAGGACGCCGGAGACCGTGGTGGTGCCGATGTCGATGGCAAGGCCGCACACCGGCGCGGTGCCGGTGTCGCTGGACAGGTCGAGAATCTCTATCGTGCCCTCGTACAGCTCGCCCACGCACCGGAGCGCGAAGTCGTTGTCGCGTAAAAGGTCCGGCAGCTTTTTAAGGACGAAGAAGGGGACGATGACGTTTGAGGCGCCCGTGACCTCGCAGACGGCGCGGGAAAAGCGCTCGTTGTCCGGCATGGTGTCCTCCAGCGTGGGCATGTCCATTTTGACGGCGAAGACTTTGAGCTGGCCGCCCTCATGCATACCGACGCTGTGCAGGTTGTCCTGCAGCTCGTTGAAAATCTTGATCTCGGCGGGAGAGGACAGGTCGGCCGTTTTCATGCGGCTTTTGTAAGCCGAGGCGATGTCGGGCACCAGGACCTTCACGTCGGAGACGACGGCGGACCCGCAGGCCAGCCGCCAGCCCTCATTGAACTCGTTATCGTCCAGGTGCAGGGTCTTTTTGCTCTTCAGCTCGCCCGACATGAGCTGGACCCGGCACTTGCCGCAGGAGCCGTTGCCGGAGCAGGGCGCGTCGATGACGACGTTGGCCTTGCGCGCCAGGTCCAACAGGTTTTCGCCGGGAGCGGCGAAGATTGTCACGTCCCCGCCGTCCTCAAATTGAAATACGACTTTGTTCATATCCATCCCTTTCTATTCCGAATCTATTCCAAAATAAAACGCCCTCCCCGGCATCGGAAAGGGCATGACAAACAAAACGGTTAAATACGCCGCTTTTGCGTCACACAAGCCAAAAGGTCCGTCGGCGGGTGGATTTCAGTTCGCAGCGCAGGTCTTCTGGCTTGAGCGTCGTCGCAGGCTCCGCCTTCCCATGATAAATCACAGTGGCATATCGGAGCACTGCTCATGCTCTTACAGCGGCGGCTCCACGCGGGATTTGCACCCGGCTTCCCTCGGCCACGTTTCGTGGCTTTTCGCTGCGAACGTATTTTTCTTCATTATTGCCCGATAATGGAAATCTGTCAAGAGGAATAGCGAAGCGCGCGCCGGTCTTGCCGTGCTGCAGGCGGTCCGAAGCCCCGCCGAATAGCGAAACCGTCCAGGACGCAGACGATGAGCGTGTATAAATAAAAGCTGACGACATAGCCGGACACTCCCAAATCGGGATTGCCGACGAGCCAATAAGCGACGCCAAGCTGGACACAGAGGCCTGCCAGCCGGTGAAATGTCGCCTGATTCTGCTTGCCGATGCTGTTCAGGATACCGGAGAAGGTGTGCTGCAGGGCAAGAAAGACCGTTGCGCCGCCCATCGCCCGGATCAAACCGCCGACCCCGGCGTCATGATAGAGGGCCGCGCCTAACGGCTGCGACAAAGTCACATATAGGACAGCGAGCGGCACAGCTGCTGCGAGCGTGAGCCCGACGGCCTGGCGGATGGTTCTGAGGGCCTTCCTGGAGTTTCTTGCGCTGTATTGTGCCGACAGGTTCGGGATAATATTGACAACAAGCGCCGAAGTCACCGTAAAGGGCAGATAAACGAGGGGGAACACCATTCCGGTCAGACGGCCGAATTCAGCCGCCGCTTCCGTGCCTGAAAGGCCGGAAGCCATCAGCCGCAGAGGGATCAGGACGGCGTTTGCCGACTGCATGATGGTGCTGGACAGGCCGGTGAGCGTCAAAGGTCCGGCAATGTCCAGAAGTACGGTGAGGGTTCCCGGCAGACCGGCGGGGGAGAGCTTGGGGCGCGGAAGGCGCGCGGCCTCACGTTTCTCGACCCATATCAGCCAGATCAAGTCGGCAAGCTCTCCAACGCTGATTCCGCAGACGGCAATCGCGGCGCCCCAGGCCGGTGAAACCGGCTGAAGGAGCGTCAGAAAGCCGATGACGATCAAAAACCGCGTCAGATGCTCGATGATTTCCGAGGCGCCGGCCGCCGTCATCAGGCGCATGCCATAGAGATATCCTCTGAAAACGGCGGTCATGGAAATGATAACGACGGCGGGGGCCGCCAGAAGGAGGCAGGGCAACAGTTCCTCGTTGACAAAAAGCCCTGAGGAAATTATCCCGGCCAAGGCTATCAGGATCAGGCTGAGACAGAGCGATACGGCCAGGGTGAAAACGACGGCGGATTCGAAGATCCGCCGCCCGGTGTATGTGCTGTTGCCGGAGCGTTGTTCAGCCACGAGCCTTGAAACGGCTGTTGGGATTCCGCCCGTCGTAATAATCAGGAAGGGCATCAGGACGCTCGAGGTCATCTGGAACAGCCCGATGCCTTCGGCGCCGATCAGCTTCGAGAGTATGACATTATAGAAAAAACCGATAAGCCCGATAAGTATATTGATAAACGCGACGACGAATGAGCCATGTAAAAAATTGAGTTTTCTCATTATCTTCTCCGTTTGCTTTACGATAAATTTCGTATAGCGGCTGACATACTCTAAATGCTATTGACAAGCGCTGGCTTTTATGCTACCCTGCATTCAGAAACTGAATAATTCATTTTGAGTGTCCCCCTTGGCGCAATAGCCTTTGGGGAAGGATAGGGAATCGGGTGAAAATCCCGGCGGTACCGCCGCTGTAAGCGCCGAGGCCGCGTTCGTCGACGAAAGTCGGTCACTGGGAAACTGGGAAGGCAGAACGCAGCCGCAGGAGAAACCTCCGTAAGCGTAAGCCAGAAGACCTGCTTGGAATTGCTCTGGCCGCTTGGCGGGAAGCAGGGCTCTATTTGTGTGTAGGAATACGGCTGCATCAATCATGTGATTGGTGCAGCCGGTTTTTTTATTCCTGAAACGAAAGCTTTGAACAACGGTTTCCCGCGCTCGTCCTTAGTATCCGCCGAGGAGCTCCGGCACGTTTGAATAGCATGGTGGGAGATTATGAGGCATGCATGATAATTCATCTATGTCAAATGACAATTTTAATTTAGAGTCAAGCCAGTGCCGGTATGGATATGAGTGGATTTCTAAATTAAGATCAGCAAAATATCTCGTACCATGCAAAACGATCAGTGCAAAAGCCGGCGATGAATTAGAAATGGCCGTGCTGATATCTCCGAGCGGAGAAAAGTTTTTGCCTGCCTTTACAGATTTACAGGAGCTTGAGAAATGGCCGTTTGAGAAGCATCAAATTGTATTGAGGTTCTTTGATAATCTCAAATATGTAGTTTTGAACGACCCGTATTCCCTGTCCGGCATGATCATCAATCCTTTCGGAGATCGCATAGTACTTAAATCAGCGCAGATCAGGCAAATCGATGTTAACGTGGAAAGCGTATCTCCCCAAAACGCCAGGTCCGGCCCCGATATGCGTTTCCTTCGTCCGCGCCGGAAGTTCCCGGAATTGGGAGTTCTGCTGAAAGCTTATTTTAAGCGGTACGAGGAAGTATACAGCGTTTATCTGATGATGGCGACAGAGTTGGGGAAAACAAGCCCGCACTGGCTTTTTCTTATAGACTTCGATGGAGAGAAGCTCTCGCTTTTCCCGGAGCTGATCAATGTTATACATGCATTTATGCATGACGGCGAATCGTTTGAGATATTGAAGGCCACCTATACACTGCTGCAGCTGGCTGCAGAGCTTGGCGAGCCGATTTATCGAAAGTAAGCGCACCTCTTGTTTCTTTGGGTTGACATTCCCCTCCTGTTCCGAGTGAGCCGGGCAGACTTGCGACATCCGCCCGGCTTAACACTCAACTTTAGAAATGGCCAAACAAAGAAGCGATTATAATACAGACCAAAAGTTTAAGTCTTCGTAAATAGAATATTTGTGAGATATTCGCGGCCCGATATCATATTTAATGAAGGTGACGAATATAAATCAACTGGTATTGGTTGACATCTTGGTTCATTGGTTGTATCATGACATTTAATTGAATAAAATGTTATTTCGAGTGCCCCCTCTGGCGTTCGGCTCTTGGGGGAGAATAGGGAATCGGGTGAAAGTCCCGGACGGAACCGCCGCTGTAAGCGCCGAGGGCGCGCTCGCCGACGAAAGTCGGTCACTGGGAAACTGGGAAGGCAGAGCGCGCACCGCAGGAGTCTATCTCCGTAAGCGTAAGTCAGAAGACCTGCTTTGAAATTGCTCTGCCCGCCGATCGGTGGGAACCAGGGTTTATTTGTATGCAGAAAAACGGCTGCATCAATCGTCAGATTGATGCAGTCGTTTTTTCTTTTGATTTTAAGCTGCTCAACTAAAAGCTCCAGTCGGATAACACATTTTATGTGTGTCCATATATTCCTTGGGTTTTGACATGACCTCCTGTGCCGGGTGACTTCCGGGCAGTAATGCGACTGCTGCCCGGCTGTGCACTCGGTAACCCCCAAAAGATCAGGTGATTTGACCGATGAATGAAAATAATTCAATGCACGGCAACGCTGTTGATCCTAAGAAACTTATTGAGCTGCATCAGAAGCAAATCAATTCCTTGTTCTGGATAAAACATATTAAGTTTATGGTGCCATATAAGCGGGAGGAGTCGGGAGGCGGAGGAATGCTGGCCGCTATGATTTCACCGGCCGGAGACAGATACCTGTCGGCATTCACCCACCCTGGCGAATTAGCGCAATGGCCGTTTGACAACAATAAGACAGTTTTACTGTCGTTCGATGAATTGAAGCTTGAGGTTTTGAATAATCCAAAGAAGCTGGCCGGCATCGTGATAGATCCTTTCAGTAAAATGCTCCTGCTCGATCAGGAGCTGATTGAACAAATCGACATGTTAACGGAAGGTTTTGGGATACGACGCGTGGAGCACAGCAGGGACCTCCAGCTGACCAGGCCGGCAAAAGTAATGCCGGCGCTTATTGAAGAATTGAGCGTTTTTCTCAGCGGCAAGGAAAATGTATACAGCGCCTATATGCTTATGGCGCGGGAGCCTGACGACCCGCAACCGCGGCTGCTGTTTATCATCGATTTTGACGGAGAAAAAAGCGAACTTTTCCCCGATCTGACAAAGCTCATATGTCCTTACATAAATCAGGACGAGACCTTTGAAATGATGAAAGCCACATATGAGCTGCTCGAAGCCGCCGCTTTAAAATCCGCGCCGGTCTACAAAAAACCATAAGCCGAATTACAACTCAACCAGTTAACCAGCTGCCGGTATGCTGTCCCGGCTTTGACATTTTCCTTTTGTTTCGGGTGCTCGCCGGGCAGTATTGCGACTGCTGCCCGGCCAGTCACACCGAAGCCCGCAACAGTTCCGGGTCAGCATTGAGATAAACACACTTTATAATTAAGATAATTAAGCCAGTCACCCGGAAATCGGGAAGGCGCGCTGATGATACTGATGTTTTGCAAAAAAATGGCTGTGACAGTTCATTTGAATTGTCACAGCCATTTTATTTTATTTGTCTGTGGGCCTGCCGTATTCCTCCGTAAAGACGCCGTTTTCAACCTTGTATATTCTGCCGCACATCTTTTCGCAAAGGATACGGTTATGCGAAATCAGGATATAAGAAACGTTGTTTTTGCTCTGATAATCCTTTAATATATTCATGATCTGGACTTGCGTAATAACATCGAGCATGCTCGTGGGTTCGTCAAGAACGATCACCTCGGGCTGAATCGCGAGTATTCTCGCAAGCGCCGCCCTTTGCAGCTCTCCGCCGCTGAGCTGGGCTGGCGTTCGGTAAAGATGCTCTTCATATAGGCCGTAATGCTTGAGATACTCAAGTAAACTGCTGTAGGAGTACGGCAGTGCGTAGATATTATACGGCTCCGTCATGCTTTTTAACAGGATCAGCGCGGGATTAAACGATATTTCGGGGTGCTGGAACAATATTTGGATACCTCTGCGGTGCGCGCCCTTATACGGTGCGCTGATTTTTTCTCCGTTATGCCGGAGCATCCCCGAGGTCGGCTTTATAAGCCCTGCGAGGATAAGCCCAAGCGTTGATTTCCCGCTGCCGCTTTCTCCAAACAGACCGACCGTTTCACCTTTGTGGAGGGAAATGTCCGCCTGGTCCACAGCGGTATGCCCGTGTGAATTCGGGTACTTATAGGTTAGCTTTTCAGTTTGCAGAATCATATTTCCAACACCTCACCTTGCGTCCGTTGACATCGAATACAGGGGGCATTATGACGCATTTCTCGCTGCGCTCGCGGCACCTGTCTCTGTAACGGCAGCCGTCGGAGTGGTTCAAATAGCTGCCGTGCGCCGGAGCGAACCCAACGTCATCGTATCGCATGCCGTTTTCCGGCATGGCATTGATAATGTCCCTGGTATACGGGTGGAGCGCGTCGTTTAAAATTTCTTCGGATTTGCCGAATTCAACCTGCTGCGCGGCATACATCACGCAGATATCCCGGCTTACAGCCTGCGCAAAGCTCATGTCATGCGTTACACAAAGGAGAGTTTCTTCTTTTAGCATATTTATGGAATCCGCAACCAGCCGCACCCTTTTGTCATCAAGCCCTTTTGTCGGTTCATCCGCTAAAATGATTCTGGGACCTGCGGCTATGCCCATCGCCACCATGGCGCGCTGCCGCATGCCGCCGCTAAAGGTATGCGGATAGGAACGGGCAAGCTTTTCCTCATTTAATAAATTAAACCGTTTCATCAAGGAAATACTCGCTTCGACAGCTTGGCTCCTGCTGTAATTCTTGTGCTCGATCAGCGGCTCGCCAACCTGATAGCCGACCTTGAGCAGCGGGTTCATGCTTGCGCCGCCCCCCTGGGGAACGTAAGAGACAACGCCTCCCCGCACCTGCTGCAGCCGTTTCTTATCGGCGGACAGCAGGTTTTCGCCGTCAAGCTCGATTTTTCCCCGCACAATTGCGTTCCGCGGGAGGAGCCGAACAATGGAAAGCAATAAAACGCTCTTGCCGCTGCCTGTTTCCCCGACGATTGCCGTCCGGCTTCCGTCTGGAAGGCGGATGGAAATATCATCTACGGCCAGAACACGGTTTTCGGATGCGAATTCGACCGATACGTGGTTTATTTCAAGCATTTTTCACCAGCTTCGCTTTCTGCGCCCCGTAATAGCCGAGCAGCATAAATCCGAGTACCGCCAGGGACGTGCAGAGAATAGGCGGTAAATACCACCAGTAGTAATTTCTGATCACGCCGTTTTGATAGAACGCATAATGCAGGATGGTGCCCCAGCTCTTTGCGCCGAAATCACCGAGCCCCAAAAAGCTCAGCCCCGCCTCGGTCATCATGGCGGCTGAAACGGACAGTGCGGCCCTTGAAAGGATAATGTCCTTAAGATTTGGTACAATGTGCTTTATCATAATGATAAAATCATTCATCCCGATTGCTTGCTCGATTTTGATAAAGGGCATTTCGCACAGCTGCAGAACCCGGCTTCGTAAAATCCGAGCCGTACCCGTCCAGGCCGTTAAGCTGATTGAAATGATAACGCTCAATTTACCCGGATTCAAATAAGCGATTAGTAGAATAGTGAGAGCAAGATCCGGCAGCCCCATGGTTATATTTGTAATCGCGGTCACCGCTTTATCGATCGCGCCCTTGTAATAGCCGGAAAGTAAGGATAACGTCAGGGAAACGACCGTGACGATTATGGAGGTGAATATGCCGATGAAAAGCGAAATGCGCGTCCCGTAAATCAGCTCGCTGAGCAAATCCTGACCGACGTCGTTCGTCCCAAGAAGGTGTTCGGCAGACGGCTTGATATAGGGAATCCCCATTTTATACGGATCATACGGCGCCAAAACGGGCGCCAAAACCGCAACCAGAACAAAAACCCCCACGATTGCCGCGCCCCATATCATAGCCGCGTTCATTTTTGTTTTTTTTGTTCCGGCGCGCTTCGCCATTTTTTCAGTACTCAAATTTGCCCTCCTTGATCCGCGGATCAATTGCGGCAATCAATATGTCGCTCAACAGGTTTCCTGCGACGATGCATACGGCCGAAATAATAAAGCATAGCTGGGCGGTGGGAAAATCACGCGTATTGACGGCCGAGTAGAACAGCTCGCCCATCCCTTTCCAGCCGAAGATGACCTCGATCAGCATTGAGCCGGAGAGAAGCCCGCCAAGCTGCATGCACAGGCTTGTAACAAACGGCAGCGTGGCGTTTTTCACCACATGCCGGAAAAGCACCTTGTTGTCCGACAACCCCTTGGAATAGGCGGTCGTTATAAATTCCTCATCCCGGATTTGTGAAACGTTGCTTTTCATCAATAAGAAATTGCCCGCTGTTCTGAATAAAATCAGCAGCGTGAGGGGAAGCGCGCCGTGCCACAAAATATCGGCCGTTTTCGATAGGCCGCTCAGTCCGCCCGAGGTCATGCCGTTGACGGGAAACCAGCCAAGCTTAAACGCAAACACGACGAGAAAAAGAATGCCGATACAGTTGGCGGGAACCGTATTCAGGAACAGCAGGACGGGCGTCAGCACCTTATCGAAGGTTCCTCCCAGCTTCCAGCCGGCAATGGTCCCCAGCACCGCGCCAAGCAGGCCGCCTATGATAAATGTCGGCACGCTGAGCAGCAATGTCCAACCTGCCCTGTACAGAACATTGTCGAGCACGGGCTGATTGTTGGAATATGCGATGCCGAAATCCAGCGTCACGGTGCTTTGCATATAATGGATGTACTGATCCCAAAGCGTATCGTTCAAGCCATACCTTTGCGCGATACGTTCGAGTTCCGCGGGGGAATCCTGCAGGAGCTCGTAGTATCTGTCCTGGCCGACGAGGTGCATGAGAGGATCGCCCGGCATAAACCTTACCATCAGAAAACTGATTGTGATGATGGCATAAATCGTCAAAATCGCTATAACGGATTTTTTTATTATGCGCTTTAGCATAGAAGTGCCCCTTTGTGTTGGCGTTCACCGATTGCAGGAGGCGGCTTGCTTTTGGCTGGGCGTCCTTTAGCCGCCCCGCCAAAAGCAAGTCATCGATTGGAAGGCTTATTTCGCCGTAATGGTATAGAAGGTCTCGGCGTGAACCACGCCTATCGACGGATAATTCTTAAAGCCCTGATACTTGTCCGTCCTATATGGGAAGAAACATTTCTCCCAGCTCACTGCAAAGCCGAAGAGGTCCTTGGAAGCAAGCTTCTGCAGGTCTCCGACCGCCTTGAGATAACCGTCGTTGTTGACTGCCGCCATCAGGGACTGATACGCTTTGTTCAGCTCCTCGTTGTTGTAGGAATTCCCCCAATCCATCCCGCCGCTGCCTGCAACCTCTCTGTTCAGGAAATACCAGAAAGCAGTTCTGTATGTCGCAACGCCGGTGGTTGTGTAACCGATGAACATGTCGTAGTCGTTATTGGTCACCATGCTCTTGTTCGCTTCATCGCTCGAAAGGGCTGCCTGATCAAAATACGCGTTAATGCCGATGTTTTTCAGGCCGGAGACAAGGACCTCGCCGATTCTGTTAAGCAGCTCCTGCTTTTTCTGGGCATACTGGGCCGCTACTTTATAAGTGAATTTTGTCCCGTCGGGCATCTCTCTGAAGCCGTCGCCGTCAGTATCCTTGTACCCCGCGTTGTCCAGAATTTTATTGGCCTCATCGGTATCCTGATACATTTTCCAAAGGGATGCGTCGTAACCGGGACACGCCGAAGGCAAGATGCCGCTTCCGGGGATTTCGCCATAGCTGCCGTTACTCAGCTGGGAGAGCAGCTTCCAGTCAAGGCTTTTTACGGCGGCTTCTCTGAAGGCGTGATCGGTATTGGGCCCCTTGCTCATACCGAAGGTGACCTGGTTACAGCCGGTATAGCCGCTTTCGCCCGAATCAATATTTTTGTTATTCGCGATAACGTCCAGGAGCGTGTAGCTGATGGGGGCGGCATAGTCGTAAATGACATCGATTTCGCCGTTAGCCAGGGCCATAAGAAGCGAATCCTGACTTGAATAAGATTTCAAGGTAATGGAGTCCACCGTCAGTTCGCCGAGGTAAGCGTTTTCGGGCACGGCCTCAAAAGACATCGTCCCCGCGTCCTTGTCGACTTTAACAAGCTTATAGGGCCCGCAGCCGATAGCCGCGTCTTCACCCGTATAGGCCGCGTAATCCGTGACGTTTTCCCAAATGTGCTTAGGAAGCACGAATACCGTCAGCGTGGCATTTTTAACGAAAAAGTAAGCGTCGGGCTGACTGAAAACGAGGGTGATCGAATCCTTCCCATTGACCTTGATATCAGACAGGTTTCTCAGGGCTTTGCTCTTCATGACGTCGCGCATGTATTGAAAGGTAAAGACCATGTCGTCCGCCGTTACGGGTACGCCGTCATGCCAGACCGCAGTTGTCGGGAAGGTCATTTCCAGCTCTTTTCCGTCTTGGGAGATTGAATAGCTCTTAAGAAAATAGGGCTGCATATCGTTGTTTTCATCCGGGTAAAACAGATTCGCGTAGGTAATGCTGTTGTAGTTGAATTTGCCCAGGGAACCCGTCTGCGATAGTATGCTGGTCGTTGCAGGCTGGTCGGACGTTCCGACAATAAGGTTTTTAACATGCTTGGCCTCTCCCGGCGCGGCACTGGACTCTCCGGCGCTGGGAGACGCGCTTGTCCCGGCACCGTCATTGTTCGTGCCGCCGGCGCAGGCCGCCATGCTCAGGCACATGAAAACAGCCAGCAGCATGCACAGGGTTTGTTTGATTGGTTTCTTCATTATTCTCTTTCTCTCCTTTTTATGTCGTGATGGGCACTGTATTATATCTAAACCGCAACGCATGAACGGAATGCGGCAGAAACCGCCAATGCCGCTACATTTCGGCAATAAAAAGACACTGTATCGAGCATAAATGCTCTGATACAGTGTTTTATGACAAAACAAATAGTCGCCGGTTCAAAATGAACGACAACAAACCTTAAATTACTCCTAAGTACCGAAGAGCATCTTCAACAGCATCTCGTAAACGTATTCTGACTTAAACCTCATCGCAGCCTTTTGCCTTCCCAGAATTGCTTCCAGTGGCTGGTTTCCCGTAAAAGACTGCTCCGTTAATACAGCAGCGTTCCTGTGTGGGATTCTCACCCAACTTCCTGCGCGGCAGATGCCACGCATGATTTACAAGCGCATATATATTTAATTGTATAAATAATTATAAGAAAATAAACAATCAATGTCAATACAATCTTTCTTTGGCTGAATTATTTGCCATGGCGCACTTTATTTGCCGGCTTAATGCGCGCTCATTCAGGCCGTTTAGGCAGGGGGTTCGGAGCTCGAATCTCCGACGGGTCCAACCCTCGCAGCTGCAACAGCTGCGAGGGGTTTGGGAACAATAAGACCGCTCCAAACGAAGCGGTCTTATTCATATATTAGTTCCTTACTTGAATAGAGGAGTCTGTGTGCTGGATGTGCTTTGATTCTGGGTACCTTGCGTTTGCTGAGAACCCTGACCTTGCGTTTGTACACCCTGGCCTTGAGTACTCTGATTTTGGCCCTGACTCTGCCCCTTCATCCCGGAGATGATTTGAGGAATTTTATCCACAAGGCTTGTTGAAGCACCGGCTGCGTTCATCGGCAGAACAGATACATTTTGTCCATCAATAACAATGACGGCGTCCGTACAGAGCTTTGCACCAAGCCCCATGGCCCCCGTTCCGGTGTTTGAGGACATGCCTGTGCTGGAACCTGAGCTGCCGCCTTGTCCTTTCATGTTCGCATTTCCGCCTCCGCAGCCCAGTGTAATCGACACTACAGGCAGGAACGTCTTATCGCCCTGCGTGACGGGTTTTCCGATAATACCCTCTTTTTGCGTAAAATTCTCAAGACTCCGAAACAGAGAATCCACGTTCTCATTTAAATTCAATTGATCCATGTTAGCTGGCCTCCTGATTAAATTTTAGATTAAGTTATACTTTCTGCCTGGATAAATTTATTATAGTTTTGCCGATATTAAGATTTGTTTTTGCTTTTATTCTCAAAAATTCCGCATCCGGCAAAAACTCCGGATATAACCCAACTTCAGCTTTGTTAAAGATAGATGCTATAAAGTTAAGTATTACGAAAAAAATTCCTGTTAAATAAGGTTCGTTAAAACCATAGTTAATATCAAGAGCCGTGTGGTTTAGCTTTAGTGCTTTGAGTATTTGAACGGCCGATCTTCTGTGCTTTTTTCTTTTACGGTTTATAAACCGGGAGAAAACTTTCATATTAAAAAGGAAAATGCGAAGAAATGCCTGGTCACCGATTAATTTTAATTCTGCTTTAATAAATGACCAAGTTGCTTTTGTATAAACATCTGCCATGCTTACGTCAAGATGAGAGCTAATCTTTACGGGAATCAAAAAAATCGCGAGAGCGATCAGGAATATAGCCAACGCAATCAGCAAAATTACAGTCATATAAGTTATCCTCGATTATATAGTTGCCTGTTTTTATACTTATATGAATTCTTCCGCTGGTAATATTAAGGACAAGAGTATTTCTAATGTAACGGACGCTATACGTTGAAACGATGGGGATGCCATTTAATTTAATTATAAAAATTCCCCGGCACAGGATGACCTGTTAACCGGGGGATTTTAGCAGTTTATTGCTTTTTACAATTGAATAATCTTTAACAATTGGTAAGGTAATACATCTGAACGCCCCGCCTGATTTGAGTATTTCCGATATATCCACATTAATTACATGATAACCAAGCTGTGCCAGCTTCTTATTGATCTGCTTGTTTTGAGGAGAGCTAATTATTTTCCCTTGTCCGATGGACAGGACATTGGTCCCGAGTGTAAATTGCTCTTCTTTGCTGATTTCAATTAAATTATAGTAATTTGAAAGCCTTAAAAGCTCCTCTCTTTTAAAAGCATTTCGATAAATTAAAGCATCAAATTCTGAAATAACATTAAATGTGCAGTCAAAGTGCAGGAAATCAGGGTCAAATGCAACAGGCTGAATGGTATAGCCGGGACACCGATCTGCGAGCTCGTTAATGACCGATTCTGATGTTCTGTCACTAAGCCCTAACCAAATCAAATCTTTATCGACGATTACATCTCCGCCTTCGATACATCCTGCTTGTAATTCAACAAAATCAAAATGCCGATCATTCAGCCATTCCTTCAATATTTTTGTTTCGCCTAATCGAATTCTCTCCTTCAAATTTGAAACAAAAAATCGTCTGCCGATAACGAACCCGATGTCACGAGTAAAAACCTGTTCTGGGAGGTCTTCCTGTAAAGATAATAAATGAACTTTAATATCGTTCTCCTGCAATATTTGAATTAAATGCGAATGCTGTTTAACAGCAAGCTCTGAGCAAATGTTTTCTTTAGCATATTTTCGTTGGGTAAGATTGATAATTTCATCGATCCTCATATATTCGGGAGAACATAATATTACCTCTTTTATAACATCATATTCACTTAATCCGTAGATCTTTAGTGAGGTAATATTCGATTGCATGTCAAGCCTCCGCAAGTGTTTCTAATATAATATGTTAAGCCGTGTTTTAGGGCGTGCTACCATAGGTGCTGTGGCTATGAATGCAGTCAACAGTAGACATAAGAGCTTTTTCAGTGTTTCATCTCTTTTTCGTATTATTAACTGTGTTTAGAACTCTATACCCGCCAAGTTCGAAGCCCCGGCGGGTCGCCAGAAAACTCCGGGTGTTTCCCCTCCTTTTATGCGCTTCATATGGCGGTCCCGGGGCTGGTTTTGACAGCGGTTCCCTTCAGCGGATATTGACAAAATATATCATCTCTGCTACGATCATAATATCCCCCCCGGGGGGATATTATTTCCGCGTATTTCCTATGGATTTGAAGGGACCAGGTGGTGTGTTATGATTAAACGGATAAGCAACCTATTGGGCGGCGTTCCCATGACCATTGCGGCCGCCGTCTTTCTGGCGGCAAGCCTCATTTTAATGCTGGCGGGGAAGGCGCTTCCCGTCGATCCCGCCTGGGTCACCGTGCTCATCTGCGGGCTGCCCCTGCTGTACCTTGCCGTGACCCGGCTCATATTCCAAAGGTGGGTTTCCTCCGCGCTGCTGATTTCCATTGCCATGATCGCGTCCATCGCCATCGGCGAGCTTTTTGCCGCCGGCGAAGTGGCCTTTATCATGGCGATCGGGGCGATACTGGAGGATAAGACCGTGGAACGGTCAAAAAAGGGGTTGAAACGGCTTATCAGCCTCACGCCTGCGCAGGGCAGGGGGCTCACCACCGACGCGGCGGGAAGCCGGGAGGAAATGATTCCGGCGGAGCACATCAAGGCGGGGGACCATCTGCGTATTCTGCCGGGAGAGACGATCCCGGCGGACGGCGAGATCATCAGCGGGACGACCTCGATAGACCAGGCGATCATGACCGGAGAGTCGCTGCCCGTCGATAAAGCCCCCGGCGACAACGTGTTCTGCGGAACCATCAACTGTTTCGGCGCCATTGACATCACCGTCACCACGGCGGGAGCGGATTCCTCTCTTCAACGGCTGATCCGCCTGGTGCAGGAGGCGGAGAACAGCAAAGCGCCTATGCAGCGCATCGCGGACAAGTGGGCGACCTGGCTCGTCCCCATCGCGCTGGCCATCGCGGTGATAACCTTTCTCGTCACAGGCGAAATCATCCGGGCTGTGACCATACTGGTTGTATTCTGCCCCTGCGCGCTGGCGTTGGCCACCCCCACCTCCATTATGGCGGCAATCGGGCAGGCGACCCGGCACGGCGTGATGATCAAGTCGGGCGAGGCGCTGGAAATCATGGGGAAAGCGGACTGTATCGCGTTTGATAAAACCGGCACACTGACCCACGGCGCGCTCACCGTCAGCGATATTTATCCCTTGGCGGAAGGGGTGAACGGAGTCGCCCTGCTGCGTTTGGCCGCTTCCGCCGAAGCCTATTCGGAGCATCCGCTGGCAAAGGCGATCGTGGCCTACGCCAAGGAAAATCACGTGGCAACAGATGCGGCAAGCGATTTTCAGATGCTGCCGGGGAAAGGCATCCGGGCGATTGTGGATGGACGGGAGCTGCTGTGCGGCAGCGCGGCGTATCTGCGGGAGAACGCGGTACATATCGACGACCGGGCCCGGACAGAGCTGGAGCGCTTTCGTGCACAGGGGAAGGCTGTCGTCCTGGTCGCCCTGGAGCAAGCGCTCGTCGGGGCCATTGCGCTCTCCGACACGATTCGGGATACCGCAAAAAGCATGGTTCAGGAGCTGCGGGATATGGATACTCAGGTCGTCCTGCTGACGGGCGACCACCGGCAGACCGCCGACTATTTCGCCGAAAGAGTCGGCATTTCTTCCGTCAGGGCGGAGCTGCTCCCGGCCGATAAGGTGCGCAGCATTGAGGAGCTGAAAAAACAGGGACACAAGGTCTGCATGATCGGTGACGGCGTCAACGACGCGCCGGCACTGAAGGCGGCCGATGTCGGCGTGGCGATGGGCGGCATGGGCAGCGATATCGCCGTTGAAGCGGCGGACATCGCCCTGATCGGCGACGATATCGCCAAAATCCCTTATTTGAAGAAGCTGTCCAACGCCACGGTACGGACCATCAAATTCAACATCATGCTCTCGATGGCGATCAACTTTGCGGCGATTGCCCTTTCAGTGGCCGGCATACTCAATCCGGTCAGCGGAGCCCTGGTCCACAACGCAGGTTCCGTGCTGGTCGTGCTCAATGCCGCCCTTTTGTACGACAGGAAATACAAATGACCAGCCTTCGCGCTGCCATTTACGATTGGGGGATTAAATCATGAATGATCGGGAAAAGCTCGATTACGCGAACTGGATTCCAGTCAAGCTGCTCATGGTCTCGGGCACCGTCGGCGGTATTCTGGCCGTGCTGTTTGGCCTGAGCTTTCTTATTGCCGGAGGCGCGGTGCTGATCGTTTTGCGTGTGCTTTTGGCAGCGGCAGCCGTTTTATTCCTGGGCCTTTTCGGATATATGGCCCATGCCCGCAGGCTGCTGTCCTATGAAGGCGGCGGCGTGCAGGGCAGGATACTGGATAACGTACTTGCTTATCTCCATTGGAACGGAGAAGGACTTCTGCTGGATATTGGCTGCGGCAGCGGCGCGATGGCTGTCAAAGCGGCAAAGAAATATCCAAATGCGCGCGTGACCGGCATGGATTACTGGGGCGCAGCCTGGGATTATGCCCGGAGCCAATGCGAAGCAAACGCGCGGCTTGAGGGCGTCAGCGACAGGACGGCCTTTCAAAAAGGGGACGCGTCGAAGCTGGAATTCCCAGATGCCTATTTTGATGCGGCCGTCAGCAATTTCGTATTCCATGAGGTAAGGAGCCAGCCGGATAAGCTGGCGCTGATTCGCGAGGCGCTGCGGGTCGTAAAACCCGGCGGCGCGTTCTCGTTTGGGGATGTGTTTTTCTCACGAACGCACTATCCCGATTTGGAAGCGCTCATCAGGGAATTGTCCGGGGATGTGGCGGAGCTCCATTTTGTGGACACACGGCAAAATGACTTCGTACCCGGCTTTTTAAAAACGCCCCTGGTGGCCGGGCAAATGGGCCTGATCTACGGATTAAAATAAAAAGCGTGCTTTTATATGCGGTACTGAGACCTGTAAGCAGGGGGGCCGCAGTTCGAATCTCCGGCGTGTCACTAAAAAACCTCGCAGCTGCTATAGCTGCGAGGTTTTGCTTTGAATTTAAGCATAGCCCGATCAGACGGTCATGACCCAGAGCGTTTTATTCTGGCGGCAGACTTCGAGCCGGATGCCGTAGAGGGCGTGTATGGTTTCCTGGCTGATCACCTGGTTGGGCGGCCCCTGGCAGAATACGGCGCCGTCCTTCAGGCCTACCACCTCGTCGCTGTAGCAGAGAGCCTGGTTGATGTCGTGCAGTACCATAACGATGGTAATGCCAAGCTCCCGGTTGAGCCGCCGGATAAGCCGCAGAAGCTCGACCTGGTAGCGCACGTCCAGAAACGTGGTGGGCTCGTCCAGGTACAGCAGCCTGGTGCCCTGGGCCAGAGCCATGGAGAGAAAGGCGCGCTGCCGCTCACCGCCGGAAAGAGCGCCCATGGGCCGGTCCGCCAGCGCCGTCATGTCGGTGGCGCTCAGGGCCCATTCCACCTTTTCCAGGTCCTCGCCGCGCTGTGACCGGAGCATGGAGCAATAGGGCAGGCGGCCGTAGGAAACCAGCTTGCGCACCGACAAATCGTCCGGCGCCGAGTTTTTTTGATGCACGATGGCGGCACAGCGGGCAAACTCCTTCAGGCGCATGGACTGAATGTCGGTCCCGTCTAAAGTGACATGCCCGGCGTCGGGCCGGAGGTTTTTGGTCATCAGGTTGAGCAGGGTGGTCTTCCCACAGCCATTGGCCCCCATGAGGGTCGTTACCACCCCGGCCTTGACAGTCAGGGATACGCCTTGAAGTACCGGAGTGTCCCCGTAGGAAAAGCGGATATTTTCAACGCAGACCAAGATGCTTGTCCCCCTTTCTCAGCAAAACGACGAAGCAGGGGCCGCCCACGACGCTCATGATCACCGAGGCCGGGACCTCATAAGGCGCGGCGATAAGGCGCCCCAGGGTGTCGGCCAGCAACAGGATAAAGGCGCCCAGCAGGATACAGAAGGGGGTCAAAACCCAGTGGTTGCCGCCCACCAGCTTCCGGCCCATGTGGGGGGCGAGCAGCGCAAGAAAGCCGACCACGCCAATGACCGCCGTGGCGGAGGATACCAGCCATACCGCCATAAGGGACAAAAGCGCCCGCAGACGGTCGGCGTTGGTGCCCAGGCTCCGTATGGTTCGGTCATCCAATGCCATCAGATTGCAGGCCGGGGCGCTGACAAGCGCCGGAATCAACCCGACGGCCGAATAGACCGCCAGCAGCCTGACGTCGCTCCAGGTCCGCATGGACAGGCCGGAGACCTCCAGGGATATGCCCGAGGAGCTGTTCATCCCGCCAAGAATGGAGGTCAGCCCGGAAAACACCGCCGCTATCGCCACGCCGACGAGGAGGATGCGGACCGGGTTCAGGCTGCCCTTCCAGGCCAACGTGTAGATCAGGAGGAAGGCTCCAAGTCCGCCGACACAGGCAAAGATGGGCCTGAAAAAATAGAGCATGGGAAAAAAAGAGGTCACCAGGGCGGCAGCAAAGCCGGCGCCGCCGGAGATGCCGATGATTCCCGGGTCCGCCAGCGGGTTTTTCAGCACGGCTTGGAGAATAAGGCCGGAGGCGGACAGGGCGGCGCCGGCCAGCAACGCAATGAGAATACGCGGGAATCGCAGATCATAAATGATTCTGACCGTCTCGTCGTAGGAAACAAAAAGGCCGGAAATAAGCTGCCTCCAGGTGACGTTCAAGCTTCCTGCTTTCATGGCCCACAAGGTCAGCGCCCCGGTGAGCACGGCGAGTATCAAGCAGGCCAGGAGCCCGGTTGAGAGGCGCCTTTTCGCATTGTCCCTCATTGGTTCCCCTCCCCGTAGAACAGGGGCAGCAGGTCGTCCAGGCCCTCGGCCCAGTTGAAGGTGGCGCTCATGCCGAAGATGCTGTAATCCAGATCATAGACCTTGTTTTCCTGTACGGCGCGGAAATGGCTCCAGATGTCGTTGGTGCGGAATTCCTCCTCAAACATCTTCTGGACCTGCTCGGGCAGGGCGTGCGCGGTACGCAGGATGATGTCCGGGTCCAGGGCCAGCAACTCCTCGGTATTCCAGCTCACGAAGTCGTTTTCCGGGTCGGTGACCACATTGACGCCTCCGGCCAGCTCCACCAGGTTTCCCACATAGGAGCTGGCGGTGCACTCGATGTAGGCTCCGGGCAGCCCCATGAGGAGCAGCACCCTGGGGCCCTCCTTGTCGCCCTTCGCCTTTTGAAAGGCGTCCAGCTTTTCGTGGTACTCCGCGAGCAGGTCGCCGGCCTGCGCCTTGCGGTCATACTTGGTCCCAAGGTAGTCCACGGCCTCATAAAGGCCCTGGACGCTGCGCAGATTCAAAAACGTGTTGGGGATGCCGGCGGCCTTGTAGCCCGCTGTCAGATTGGGGCCCAGGGTATCCGGGCCGAGGACCTCGGTGGGGTTCAGAGAGGCGATGATCTCCATATCGGGGCCCATGGCGCTGCCCACCTGGGCCACGTCGTCATACCGCTCCGGCAGGCCCTCCAGAGACGGCCTGCCCACCAAATCCAAATCCAGCTTGTCGCAGATGGCCACCGTCGCCCGGCTTGTCGCCACGAGCCGGGGCTCCTCCGGCGGGGTGCTTTCGCCCGCTGCGACGGTTTGAGCGGGCGGGGGAGTCTGCGTGGGATGCTGATCCACGCAGCCCGTCAGAGCCGTCACCAAAAAGGCGGACAGCAGACCCGACGCAAAGCGCAAATTTTTTCTCCGCACGGTTTACCTGCCTTTCTTCCTGACGACAATGGTCAGCACCACAACGACCACCACGACAGCCACCGCCGCGGCGGCCCCGGTAGGGAAGCCGCCGCGTTCCGCGGTGCTGTCGGTTTCCGCGCCCGGATCGGCACTTGATACAGGGGCGGGGGATGCGTTCCCATTGGAAGCCTCGGGTCCTTCAGCCGGGACGGAATTCTCCGGTTCCTCCGGCGTGACCTGCGACGGCGCGGACGATGCGCTTTCGGCCGGCGCAGGGGAGGCGGTGGCGTCGGAAGCATTTGCCGCGGCGGCGGGGCTGCTGCCCGGCGGCGTTGACGCTGCGGCCTTGTCCGGGCTGACGGACGGTGTCGGGGCCAGCGCGGCGGCCGGCGTCTCGGCGTGGGCGGGAGGCGACGGCTCCTGAGGGCCTGCCGCAGGACTTCCGGCGGCCGGGGGCGTGCTCGCCGGAGCGGGAGTGTCCACCGACACCACAAAATCTCCGCCGCCCTTGCTGGCGGAGCCGCTGTTCACCTGCATATAGAAGACCACGGCCCGCCCCATGGGAATAACATACATATCGCAGCGGATGTAGGCGGTCGCCTTGGGGACCTTGAAGCGCATATCCGCCGTGTCGGAAGAGGAATCCTCCTGCATCGTGCTGTAGCTTACGGCCTGATAGCTGCCCGGGTCTCCCGCGGTTTTCTGGACGGAAAACTTGATGTCTTTGATGTTGCTCATCAGCTGCATCCGAATGGTGAGATAAGTGCTGCCGTTCTCCACCTCGATGAGGGCGTCTTTATAGACGGCGGAACGGCACATCCCTTCGCCGATGGCGGCGTTCTTGGTGCCGCCGTCGTCGGTGACGCCGGTGTCCGGATTGAGATAGTAGGTACCGCAGGGCGCGGTGTAGGCGCCGGCGTCCAGCGCGGATGCCGGCAGGGCAAACAGGACCGCCGCGGCGAACAGACACAGGGCAAAAGCGCCCAATTGTTTCAGCTTCATATGAACCTCCTCAAAAATCGGCGTATATGCCGAGGCTTGCCTCGCCTTGATACGGACATTCCGTTCAGCAGGAGGAGCCGGGAGGCGAGTTGCCCCTCCCAGCTCCTGTTTCCGCCGAACTGTCATTCTTAAAGCCCGTAATCCTGAATAAAGCGGGCCAGCAGCGCGGCGACCTCGGCCCGGCTGGCGGTTTTCGCCGGCGCGAAGGTCCCGTCGCCCACGCCGTTCAGAAGACCGGCCTTAACCAAAGCCTCCACGGCATCCCTCGCCCAGGGCGCGATGTCAGCCTGATCGTCAAAGCTCTCGGCCTGGCTGCTCTTCAGGGTCATGCCCGCAATCTTCACATAGCTTTCGAGCATGACCGCCATTTCCTGCCGGGTTATGGCGCGCTCCGGGCTGAAGGCGTCCTCGCCGGTCCCGGATGCAATGCCGTTCTTTTCAGCCCAGGCCACATAGGGGGCGTACCAGGCGCCGGGCTCCACATCGGCAAAACGGCTGTCCTGATACTCTGCCGCGTCGACGTCCACTTGGGCCAGACGGCCCAAAACCGTAACGAACATGCCTCGGGTCATAGACGCATCCGGGCCGAAGGTCGTCTCAGAGGTGCCGTCGAACAGGCCTCTCTCCACCGCCACGGCGATGTAATCCCTGGCCCAGTGGTCGCTCAGATCGGTGAATTTGTCCAGCAGGCCGGTCTTTGTGACCTTGCCGATAATGGAGAACAGGCCCAGAGAGCTGGTGCTCAGGACATAATAACCGTCTTGCACCGTGCCCTTCAGGGCGGTCCTGGTGCCGTCGGCATTGATACGGTAGATGGTGAGCCCCTCCTTGCCGCAAGGGAAGTACAGGGTCACAGCGCCCTCCGGGGCGGTTTCCTTGCCGTCCACCGTGACCACGATTTTATAAAGCTCCCAGGCGTCCGCAATGCCGTTCATGGCGGTTGTCGCGGTCTCAAAGTCACTGCCGGAGGCGAGCTTGGTCACGGAGAATTGAGCTGTGTCACTGACGCGGTTGGTGTCGGTGCTGAGCTTGATGCCGGTGGCAGGGTCAGTCCGCTCCACATCCTTGATTTCATCGCCGGTAAGCGAGGATGTGCCCTTGGCGGTGCTGTCGTTCGCCGTCAGGACGGTGTCGCTCGTGGGCGTGGCGGAGCTCCAGAGAAATCTCAGGCGCGCGTCCAGAGTGTCGCCCACCGCCGCGTCCATGGGGGTGTCCGGCACCTTGAACCGCACATCAACGTAAGTAATGGCGTCCGCGATGTCGGGCTGGCCCGCGCCGGGCATGGTGAAGCTGATGCGCTTGATATAGCTGTAGTTTTTGTTCGCCGGCTGTGTGGTCAGGGAACCGGTTTCCAGAATGTTCACGCCGGCGCCGGTCACCGCGAACTGGATGATGGCGCTGTGATATTGATCCACGTCCACAGGGTTGGTGGCGATCTGAACGGCGGTGATCTTCCCGCTGCTCACGGTGACCAGGGCCCGGCTGTTGTTCCTGAAGGCCACGTCGCCCATGGACACTTCGTCAACGCCGCCCGCCTTCCACAGGTTGATGCTCACATAATAGTTGCCGTCGAGCAGGAAGTAGTCGCCAGCGCCGCCTCCGCCGCCGGTGCCGGTATCCACACTGTATTCATTGGCGCTCAGGGCCCAGCTGGAAAAGTGGTTGGTGGTCCAGCTGGCGCACCCGCTCTCCAGGGTAACCGCCTGACGCTCGACGCGTTTTCCATCCCGGATGCAATAGGCGTATTTGACGCCGCTGTCGCTGTTTGGCACCGACACCGTGGCCTGGCCGTTGGCGAAGAGGACGGCCGTCCCGCCGGCGGTGTTCAGCTGGAGTTCATAGGCGGCCGTGAAGGTGCCCAGGCTGCTGCCGGGCGCGGCGGCCTTGGCCACGGTGAGCGTGATGCTCCCGGAACCCGCCGCGGCCGCGATTTGAGCCACGGCGCTGCCGGTGAAGGTCACGGCGCCCACGTCGGCCTGGAATGTGACCGGCCTGCCGGCGGCGGCGAGTGCCCGGACCGCCGCGGCGGGCAGCAAGACCTTGGAGACGGCGACGTTTTCCCCGCCCGTCTGGACCTTGGCGCTTATGACGATTGCCGCGCCGTCCACGTCCACTCTGTTCTCATCCTGCCCGGAGGTTACCAGGGTGTCGCCGGTGAGGACGGCGGTGGCGGTGGAGCCTTGTGTCGTCACAGTATCTACCTTAACGGGTGCCTTGTCGGAAGCCGCCACGGTGACGGTGACGGTCCTGGTCAGGGGGTCCGCGCCGCTCTTGACCGCCCTGGCGGTAATGGTGGCGGTCCCCGCGCCCGCGGCGGTGATGACGGCGGTGCTGCCGCTGCCCGGCGTCACGGTCGCCACGCTGTTGTTGCTGCTTTCCCAGCTGAGGGCGTATCCGTCCGCGTTCTTGAGCGCCCCGGTGACGGTCTGGGGAGCGCTTTTTCCCGCGATCAGCGAAACAGACGCGGTATCGAGGGAGAGCGTGGGCCTGACGCTGACCGGCGTCAGCGTGCTGTATTTGAGGATCATCAGCACGTTGGCGTCGCCGGTGCTGCCCTCCGCCGCGATCGATCTCATGGCGTCCACGCCGACACGGCAATACAGCGTGCTGTAGTCGGTATCCGTGCCCAGGTAGGGGATCGGGAATGTCGCCGTGCCCGGGAAGGGGTATGCCGCTGAATAGCCGTCCACACCTTCTGCGTCCTCGCGGTAGGTCATGTTGTAGCCGTCCGCCTTATAGAAATGGCTGAGCGTGGCCTCCACGCGTTTTTCGTTGTTTTCAGGGTCTACCCAGTTTCCCTGGGCCTGGGCGGGCGTGCTGCCCTTGAACACCCAGAACTGCAGCAGATGACCCCACAGGCCCAGTTGATATGTGGGCTTGAAGTGCGCACTCAGCGTGGCCTTCCCATCCTGAATAATCAAGGTTGCCGGACCATTGACGCTGCCGGCGGCCATGGACGGGCCGCTGCGGTCATATTTGTACATTTGAATGTCAATCTGATATTCGCCGTCGGCCAGCTTGGACAGGTCGATGGCAGCCGAGCTCTCCAGAGCCTGCATGGCAAGGACAAGCCCGGCGGCGCGGTAGTCGATTTCCGTCTGGTTGGCGTTGCGGTTCAAATCCCTGACCCGCAGTGCCGCGTTGTATGCGGCCGTGAACGCCGACCATGTTTCAGCGGGATATGTACCGGCGCCGGCATCGAAAATCGGCAGCGCCTCCTCAAGAATTTGATTTAAACCGCCGCCGTCGATGCCGTTGCCGGTATAGTTCTGGTAGGTATACGGCTCGTTGGTATTCGGGTTCACGCCCGAGAGGGATTCCTTCGTGGCCAGAGTGTAATAGCCCGCGTAAGTTCCCTCCGGCGCGGAAGCCGTGTTCAGCACGAAGCCTGTCGGGAAAGTGACCCAATAGGTATCGGAAATCGGGATGCTCCCATTGCCGCCAGCGAAATAGCCGCCGTTTACATGGATGGCCGGCATATTGACGTTTTCCGCGATCTGGACCGCGCCGGCCGTGCCCCTCAGCATCGCGCTGCCGTCGATATTGACGATAACGGAGGTTGAAAAGCCGCTGCCTCTGCCGCTCACCTTCAGCGCGGCGCCCTGATTGGCGATCAGCTTTGCGCTGCCGCCGATGTTGATGGTGCCGGTGGCACTGTCGGAAGGAACAGCGACCGGGCTCAGAATGTTGTCGCTGGTGATGGTGCCTCCCATGATCCGCAGGATTTCGCCCGCGCCGAGACTGCCTCTCGCGCAGATCACATCCGTGGAGCTTTCGGTGATCAGCCCCGCTCCCGAGGAAATCGTGCCGCCCGTGATATTGACCAGACCGTTGCTGTAGTGCGCGATGACCGATCCGATATTTGCCGCCGCCAGTGCGCCGCCGGTCATATCAAGGCCGCACTGCGTATAGGAGACTAATTCCGTTAAGCCCTCCGCGCGGCCGCCGGATATGGTGATTTTACCGCCGTTTGTGGCACCGCCCCGTATCACCCTGGCGTTTATCGCGGCGGAAATGTCCTTCAGCGTGCCGCCGGAAAGCTCGAATTGCGTGCCGGTACCGCTCACATCCACGCCGTAACCGCCGCCGAAGGAGATCCGGCCGCCCCCAACGCCGTCCGCCACGGTCAGCTTACCGGCGCTTACATTGATGCCGTAAACGTCGGCTCCCTCGTTTATCGTCAGCGCGTGGCCGTTGAGGTCCAGCGTCACATTATTCAGGGCAAAGGTCAGCACGCTCCCGTAGGCAGCATCCTTCAGGAGGGTCAGCGTTCCGCCGTCATGCAGTGCCAGCATGGCCGTGGACAGCGAATTGTACTTCGTGCCGCCGACGGAGGCCACGTCGGACCCCGCCGCACGTTCTTCCACCTTGAAGCTCAGCGCATAGTCCTTGTCCGGAACGGTCATGGTGTAGGAGGCGGTCGTCCCGCTGACCGTGTAATTTGGATTTTCCGTGAGGGGGATGTCCTGCGCGCCGCCTCCCGCGGGGGTATAGGTGATTTTGGTTACCTCGTAATCATCCAGACAAGCCACGGTGTAGGTGATCTCCTCGCCCTCGTATACCGTCTGTGCACCTGTACCTTGGGCTACGGTGGCGGCGCCTGCGGCAGCGTCCAGGGAAACCGTGGCCGTGTGGTCGGGGCGCATGGTATACCTGGTAAAGCCCGCGTATTCTCCTTCGGTCACCGCTTGCGCAACGCTGTGCGGCGCCGTGACGTTGCCGGTCCAGGCGCCCTGGTAATAACCGTTGCGTATTTCGAGCTGCGAGGCTGCCTTGACAACAGTCAGCGCGCCGATAAATACGCCATCCTCCAAAACGACGCTGTTTGTTGCGTTGGTTCCAAACTGAACCGCGTATGTCCCGGCCTCATACCGGCCGCCGTTTACGGTTACGGGGTTGTTGCTGGCGGTTACAGACAGCGCGGTCGTCGCAGCTGTTATGATGCTTCGGGTAAACGTTACCCCACCGGACATGGAGACGCCCATTCCGCCGTTGTTTTGGAGCACGCTGTCAGAAATCGAATAAATATTACTGCTTGAGGTGAGGGAGACCACAGCGGTATTGCTCGTACTTGTTCCCGCGTTGTCTCGCTCAATCACCGCGTTGTCAATCTCGGTTTCTATATTTGAGGAGACAGCGTTGGTTACCTTTTCTCCCGAGAGCTTCAAATTGACATCTTGAATAGTGAACTGTTGAATGCCATCGGTTGCAGTGGCGGAGAGTATTCCGTTCCGTACATCCAGCAAGCCGGCATCCAGCGTGCCCGCCGTTGCGCTTCCGGTGGCCTGGCTGTCTATAATGTTGACGGATGGTGCCGCAAATCTGACGGAGACGGCACCCCCTGTGCGGTTTCCAATCATCGTCAGTGTTCGCTTGTTTAAATCAAGCGTCACGGCGCCGCCGGTCCCACTGAAAAAGAGATGTGCGCTGCTGCCTGAATTTACCTCATAGGTATACTCGGTATCTTTTAAAACCTTCAGCGTCATGTCGCCGGAAAGGTTCGTGTCACTCACCGCGTTAAAGGCCGCTTGGGGATTCTCAAAATAATATGTATTTACGCCCACAGCCAGAGAGAAGGCAGATGTATCCGGCACCTCCGCCGTGCGGTAAAAGGAAACGGTTTTGGACGCGATGGCCGACACGGCGTCGCCCTCGCCCGAAATCGCGACGGCCTTAACCGTCACCGCGCCGCCGTCCGCCGCATCGGGCGCCGTGACGGGGATGGCGCCGCTTTCGCACTTCGTGCTGTCTTTCGTCGGGTCGCTTCCGTCAACGGTGTAATACACCGCCGCGCCTTCGGTGGCGGTGACCGTTACGCTGGCCGTGTCACCCAGCCCGCAGACGCTTTGCACCGCGTCCAGCGAAAGAGCCGGCGCGGTTTCCGGGCCCAGCGGCTGGAGCAGCTGGGCCTGCGGCTCGGCGGGCGGGGCTTCTTCCCCCGGCTGCCCGGCGTCGTCCTCCGGGGCGGGCGCCTCGAACGGCAGGTCTATGGACGCGATGTAGGCCCGCGCCTCGGCCTGCCCATCGTCAACCGACGGGACTGCCGCCAGTACCTTAACGGTGACGGTCCCCGGCTCCCCGGCGGAGACGTTGATGGCACAGCCCGATACGGCCGGAGACTCTTCGGTCGGGGCGGCGCCGTCCGTGGTGTAATAGAGCTCGGCGCCCTCCGGCGCGCTGACGCTCACCGTGACCTCCCGGCCCACGGTGTACGGTCCGCCGCCTGCGGGATCGGACACCGACAGGGACAGCGGGCTTATCCCGCCCTCCGCCGCGTAGGCCGGAACCGCGCCCAGTAGCAGCACAAGGACGAGCGTCCATGAAATAAACCGTTTTATGTGCATAATTTTTCTCCTTAATACTTGACTATAGATAATCAACCCTGCAAGAGGCGGGGGGCGGCAATATATTTTGCCGCCCCCCTCGCTGTTTGACGAGGTTATTTACCGTGATTCTTACGACGCAAGGGTCAGCACGCCTGTGGCGGGCATATGGGCGCCGCTGCTGAGCGCGATCGTGAAGGTGATGCTGGCCGAGAAAGCCTCCGCCGCGATGCCCGCAGGGCTGGTGACAATCAGATAACCGCCGCTGACCACCGCGGTATAGCCCGAAGTGTTGCTGACGGCGCCGACCACCTCGCCGGTCACAGTGCCGACGGACATGGGCTGCAGCTCGATCGTGACCACGTCGTCCGGATCCACAACGGCGTCACCGGCAAAAATATCGATCGGGTGGGGCGCGCCGGTCGTTAAGACCGGGGTATACGTCGTTCCCGCGTCCAGCGCGCTGGCGGAGATCGCCATAACGGAGAACAACATGGCGACACACATAAAAATCGCGGCCACTTTGCTGATGGATCTTGTTTTTGTTCTTATCATTTGAGATACTCCTTTTCTAAAGTCGGGCCGGCGGGAGCCAGCCCTGCGTGTAGGCGAAAACGGTGTTTCGCCGCGTCATGATGGCATGCAGAGCTGATGGTTGATATGTACGGCGCATCTTCCGCTCCGGAGCAGTCAGGTCCTGAGGTGAGGACTGTTTTCAGAAAGTTAGAACACTCTAACAATGGAGGCTAAAAAATCAGCCGCCGCATCAATCTCCGCCTCTGATGCCTGGACCATGACTCCAATATAGCAGAGGTGTTTTTTGTTGTCAACAAGGCTAAAATCACGGCATTTTTATGGCAAATCGGCACATTTCCACAGCCGTGGATATCAATCGCTTCGTTTTTCCTGTATTTTCCTGGGTTCCGGGACAGGCTTGTTCAAACCCAAGGTTTAGGTAACTAAACATGCCGCTGAAAGGAAAAATAAAAATCGGCGGATTACACAAACCTGAACATGATGTCCGCTTCGCTTATGGGCATGTTGGAGACACATCTGCTGGCCTCAGCCTTGATCCGGAGCGTGGCGCAGAGTGTGCCGCCCGGCGTCAGGCTCAGCTTCCGGATGTAGTGAAGTGGTATGGTATATTCGCTGTTTTTTGACCTGATCTGGACAAAATCGCTGCCGCACAGGCAGCTGAGCCGGGTCAATTTCCCGCGGAAGTATTTTTCCGGCCCGCTCCTGTAGCGAATCTCCTTGGATTTGAGCGTGATCGTGCCCCTGCCGTCCATCACGTCCATTCTGGCCGGCTTGACGAAGCCCTTGTCACCCATGGAGAGGACATTGCTGTCCGCCCTGTACACGTCGAATGGAACCTGATAGCTTCCGTCGGGAAATGGGAAGTCCATATCCGGAGCTTTCTCCTCCATATCCCAGCGCAGACAATTGAACCGTTCCCGCTCGGCAAGGTTTTGCACGAGGCCGTCCACGCTCTCCCGCGGCATCCAGCATACATATTGCAGCGCGCATTTGACAGCCAGCGCGTCGTCCAGATTCGGCATTGTGCGGAAAAAGGGGCAAATAAACCGGTGTTTCTCCTTCAGCTCCGCGATGGCCTGCTCCGCCTCGGCAGTAAGAACAACGCGGCCGTCCGCACGGCGGCGGATCAGACCGTGCTTTTCATGAATATCAAGCACCTGGGATACCGCGCCCTTGGTCACGCCAAGCTGTTCGGCCAGGTCGGATATGAGCCTGCCGCTGTTTTTAAAGTGATCGATGTAAAAGAGATATTGCAGCTGTTTCGGCGTAAGATTCATTTTCACCTCACCCTTGAGTGTTCATGCCGCGTACCGCTCAGCTCATTCGTCCCGCGTCCATGTAATAAACCGAATCGGCGGCACGCATCGTGGATGTCCGATGCGATACCAGAATAATGCTTTTCGTCCGGGCGGCCGTTCTGAGAGATTTTATGATAATAGCCTCGTTCAGACCGTCTAAATTGCTGGTGGGCTCGTCAAGGAGCAAAAAGGGCGACCCGTGCAGCAGCGCGCGGGCAAGCCCGATGCGCTGTTTTTCTCCCGCGGAAATGCCGTCTCCCAGCTCATGCAGCCGCGTCTCGTAGCCTCTTGGCAGGGACAGAATAAACGCATGGATTCCGGCATCCTGCGCCGCCTGCTCCACCTCCGCCAGGGTGGCTTCCGGTTTGGCCAGGCGGATATTGTCCAGAAGCGTCCCCTCGAACAAAAAGGTCTCCTGCGTGACATAGCTCTCTATCCGGCGAAGGCACTCGGTATTGATCCCCCGGATGTCTTCGCCGGATATGCGGACCTGTCCGGAGTCCGCGTCCCAAAAGCGCATCAGGAGCTTCAAGAGCGTGGATTTTCCGGAGCCGCTTTTGCCGCAGATTCCGGTGATCCCATGTTCCGGGACCACCAGGCTGATGTTCCGGAGGATGTCCTCTTTATCATAGGCAAACCCGACATTCCTGCAAGCGGCCCCGGAAAATCGTACCGCAGCGCCCACCGTGACCTCCGGCGTTTCCGGTTCTTCAGAAAGCAGGTCGAGGACCCGCTCTCCGGCGGCCATGGTGTTGGGCAGATTGTTCGACAGGCTGGAAAGCGCGGCGACGGGACCGAAGGAGCTCGTCATTGCCACGGTTGCCGTCAGCACCTGCGCGAAATCCATCCGGCCATCCCGCATCAGCCATAGCCCGGCGCAGAGGACCGCCCCTGAGAAGAACAGTACCAGCGCGTCGGCGGCGGCCGAGGTCAGCCCTTCGAGGCGCTTGAGGCGCGCCTGGCTGTCGTCCATTTCGTTGGTGATGCGTTCCATGCCCCGTTCCCGGTCCTCGCCGCGGCCGAAGCGCAGCGTTTCCGACAGGCCGTACAAGCTTTCGATTAAGAAACTGTTCGCCGCGCCAAAGCTTTCCCGATACGCCGCAGCCTGCGCTTTTCCCGCGCGGGAATTGAGCACGGGGATCAGGACCCCCACGGACAGGTAAGCCAACACCGCGACGCAACCCAGAACGATATGCTGCGCGCCGATAAAAACCGCCATGAGGACGGACGCCAGCAGCGCGATGGCCACGGGGCCCACGGTGTGCGCGTAAAAAACCTCCAAAAGCTCGATATCGCTCGTGATGACGGAAATCATCTCGCCCCGGTCCTTCTGCTCAAGCTTTGCGGGCGCCAGCCGCCTGAGCGCGGAAAATACCCTGTCGCGCAATACGGCCAGCAGCTTAAAGGCCATATAGTGGCCGGCAAGCTGCTCAAAATATCGCAATACACCCCGCAAAAGCGCGCAAAGAAATATGGCCGCAAGCAACAGGGGAGCGGATGCCTGAAGCCCGGCGCCGATAACCCCAAGCAGGGCGCGCGCGGCCAGGATGAGCAGGAAGGAAGCGCTCAAATAACCGAGAACCCCCAGCCCCACGTTGAGCAGGAGTGCCGGCAGCAGCCGTCCGATCAGCGCGGTCAGCCGCGTTATAACAGATATCCGATTTTTCAGCATAAAACGCCCTCCGTTGTTTCCTCAAAATGCTCCAGGCTGTGCTGGACGTCAAACAGCCCGGCGTAATAGGGGTTTTCACGGTACAGCGCGTCATGCGTCCCGATGCCCGCCACCGCGCCGTCCCTCATGACGAGAATCCTCGGGCTCCGGCGCGCCAGCGCCATGCGGTGGGTAATTAAAATCACCGTTTTCCCGCTTTCGGAAAGTGCGTACAGTGTTTCCATAATCCAGGCCTCGCTTTCCGCGTCCATGTTGGAGGTGGCCTCGTCGAAGATGTAGACGTCGGCATCGTATAGCAGAACCCGCGCCATAGCGAGGCGCTGGCGCTGACCGCCGGAAAGATTTGAACCGCCCTCCCGAAGCGGCATGCCGAGCCCGCCCTCGGCTATGACAAATTCGTCAAGGCCCGCTTTATGGAGCGCATCCCACATAGCCTTGTCGGATGCCCCGGGGCAGCCCATGGACAGGTTGTCGGCCACTGTACCTTTAAAGATATACGAATTGTGCTCTACCAGGGCAATACGTCGCCTGATGCTCTCGCCGCTCATCCCGGACAGCTCCGCCCCGCCGAGGAGTACGGAACCTGTATAGCTCTGCAAGGTTCCCGAGAGGATATTCGCCAGGGTACTCTTGCCGCAGCCCGATTCCCCGATAACGGAAACAAAGCTGCCCGCCGGCAACGTCAAGGACAGCTCCTGCAACGCCGACCGGCCCGGTTCATACGCAAAGCCGCAAGCGGTAAGCCGGATGTCGAAGGCTTCAGCGGCGTCGGTTTTTTGCTCCGGCTCGGGGCTGTCCAGAAGACTGAAGATGTCCTCAGCCGCCGCGAGGCCGTTCATAGAGGAGTGGAAGAAGGAGCCCAGCAGGCGCAACGGGAGAAAAAACTCCGAAGAAAGCAGAATGACCAGAACGCCGCCCCACAGCTGCATATTTCCCGCGGAGACCTCCGACAGGGCTGCCCAGACGCCCAGCGCCGTCCCGCCGTAGGCGATCAGGTCCATCACCGTGACGGAGCCCAACTGCATACGCAGCACCTTCATCGTTATTTTCCGGAACCCCTCGGCGGACGCATTCATCGCCTCGTGCCTTTTTTCATCGGCGTTATAAATTTTTAAAGTGGTCAGCCCCTGGAGGCTTTCCAGAAAACCGCGGCCGAGGTCGGTATACTGGCCCCAGTGCTTTTTCATCAGCTTTCCGGCAATTTTCCCGATCAGCAGCATGCACAGGGGGATAAGAGGGACAAGGGCCAGCAGGATCGCCGCCACCCGCAGGTTGAAAAGAGCAAAGAGGCAAAACAGCGTGACCGGGGCCAGCACACTGTAAAAAAGCTGGGGCAGAAAGCCGCTCAAATAGACCTGGAGCTGCTCCACACCCTCTACCGACATCTGCGCGACGGCGGCCGTCGAGGTCTTTTCCCTGTAAGACAGGCCAAGGCTTAAAAGCTTGTCATAAATTTGCGCGCGCAGCGTCTTTTTGACCTTCGCCGAGGTGCGGCGTGAAAATTCCGTCCCGAGCCGAATGCAGAAAAAACGAAAAGCAATGGCCGCGGCAAAAACCAGCGCCGGTATAAGGAGCACCGCCGGAGAAAACACCTGCGCGAAGCCTTTTTGCAGCAGATACGCAAAAGAGGCCGTGGCCGCAATACTGCCCAAAAGCGCAAGCCATCGGAACAATACGGTCAGCGCCACGTCCTTTCGCGCGCCGCCGATCAAATCCCAAAGTCTTTTTCGGGCGGAAGCGGGCTTTTCCGGCTGTATGGTCTTCATCCTGAACAGAAAATAATAATAGTGTCCAAGCAGAACCACACCCATGGCGATTCGCGCATGCAGGCTGTGCGTGAGGAAGCCCCCGAGCGCCAGCAATGCCGTCACGCTTGCGAGGACCTTCAGCTTTGCCGCGGTCGTCATGGCGCGTTTCTTTACATAGTCGCCCAGGTACTTCCGGTATAGCTTTGTCTCCGTAAACCAGCGGTGAAAGCGCGCGGAGCCGCGGGCAAAACAAAACGCGGCCGCGAGCAGGAACGGGGTGGTGGGTAAAAACGGCAGCACAACGCCGATGGCTCCCAGAAACAGGAATAAGAAACCCAGTGTGATGTATATAGCCTTCGCCATGGGGACCTCCAAAAAGATTTGCTGTTAGATGAGACTAACATCCGAGCGAAAAATGAACGCCATCGGCGTCTTTGCAAAGCCGCCCGGCGCGGCGTTTAAGCTTTTGCCGAGTGTGGCAGTGAATTTTACCTTCACTGCCCGAACCATAACACACCGGCTTTTCGTTGTCAACAAGTCCCAATATCCCTGTTTTGCCCGTTTTTCGTTAATCAGAGCTAATTTTGCGGGCGATTCCATTTAGTAAATAGGGGAGTCGGAAAAAGAGCGATGTTAGAATAATCTAACATCGCTGCAAAAAATTTTTTTATTCAAGATAAATCGCCAGGTCGGCGACGCTGTCGGGCATGTTAAAAATGCCGACGCTGGCATGGACCTTGATCCGCACCACCCCAAAGTCCACATTCTTTTCCGCATCGTGGCGCCAGTGCATCCCCATGACCGGCAGGGAATAAACGCCGTCCTGCTCCGCTGCTTCGGCAAAGTCCGCGCCGTTCCAGTAAAACAGCCGGGCGAGCCTGCCTTTCAAAAGATCGCCCCGCAGCGCCTTGTGGGTGACCGGTACCGCCCGAAGGCTAATAACACCGAAGCCGCCCGTCACTACCAGTCTCGCCGGATGGATAAAACCCTTGTCGCCCATGGAAAGCTGTCCGTTATTTTCCTTCAGCAGCCTGAATGGAAGCTCGTATATTCCATCAGGCAGGATTCCCTCAAAATTTGTCAGGTAGACGCTGCCGGAAAACCTTCGGAGCTCAGCCTTTGCCGCGTCCGTTTCGATTTTTCGTATCAGGCTCTCCGTAAACTTCGACGACATTTCAAACATCAGCGCCAGCACGTCGTTTCGGATGTCTTCAGCGGCAAGTCCCAACTCCCTGGAGAAATACGCGCTTAAAAGAGCTTGCCGGCTTAAAATTTCGTTGGCCAAAGCCTTCCCCTGCGCCGTAAGGACAAGACTGCCCCCCTTGTCCACAAGGCCCTTTTGTTTAAAGGCATTGATCATATTCGTTACACTGGGCTTGCTGACGCCCAGCGTCTCGGCCAGCCTGCTCATGCTGCGCTCCCTGCCGCGCATCTCATGGATGGCAAGCAGGTACCGCGCCTGCCGTGGGGTAAGCATAGGTTTATCAGCTCCTTTACCAAGGATCAACGTCGAAGTTAGAGTGTTCTAACTATCTGATCTTACCATTTTTTGACGAGAAATGCAAGCAGATCATAGAAAAGGACCTTATGGTTTTTAGTAGAGACGGCGGGGACACAATGATAATTTATGGCATGAGTACTTGCTGAAAAGATGCTCATCGCGGGACTTATCAGGATTATTAATAAATGCGCGCGTTCTGATGCGGATTAATTATTAGATTTTTTAGACATGCCTATTATATAATCTAATAAGTAAAGCGGCGCCGCCGCGTTCGTATCTGAGGAGGAATTGCGTTATGGATAAAGAGCATTTGCTGAAGCTGGCCGGAGACATTACGGATCAGTCGCCGAAAAATTACATACAGGCCGAAACGAACTCCGATGCCGCATATCTTGGAATGCGGCTTTTTGAAAGGCCCGTCACGGGCGTCGCGGCGGCGGATGACGAGGCGTTTGAGGCCCTTTTGGCCCCAGCCGCGATCGGCCCTCATTTTATGCGGCCGGAGCAGTGGCTGCCGGGCGCCAGGAGCGTCATCAGCTTCTTTTTGCCGCTTTCGGACCGTGTGAAGGACGCGAATAAGCGCGATAAGGACATCCCTGCCCTGGAATGGCTCTATGGCAGGATCGAGGGCCAGATGTTCATCAATGAGGTGAGCGCCGCCATTCGCGATGAAATTATAAAAGCCGGTCATCACGCGGTTTCGCCGTCCATTGACGAGCGCTTTGATTTTAATGTGAACATCCCGGGCAAGGCGCTCCCGGCCTATACCAGTAACTGGTCGGAACGGCATGTGGCGTATGTTTGCGGTCTTGGGACCTTTGGCCTCAATACGTGCATCATCACGGAGCTCGGTACGGCAGGGCGGTTTTTCAGCGTTGTGACCGACATGGACCTGGAGCCTACCGCCAGGAATTACACGGGCCTTTACGATTACTGCATCAGGTGCGGCGTCTGCCTGAAAAAATGTCCGGCCGGCGCGTTTTCGAAAGACGGCAAATCGAATCGGGACTGCTCGGTGTTTATGAGAGGCACCAGCCTGTTTTTTAAACCCCGGTACGGCTGCGGCAAATGCCAGGTGGGCGTTCCCTGTGAAAACACCAATCCCTGCGTGCGCGCGGAAAAGGGCACCGCGTCCTGACAAGGCTCCGGCGGCCTTTGCGGCCCGGGCACGATTTGAATTGTCAATACGCCGTCTTGATGATATAATGCTGGTATTACTTTTACTGAGGAGAATCAGGTATGGCGATGGTCACCTGCCCAAAATGCAAAAGAATTGTCAACGACACGTCAAAGAAGTGCCCCAACTGCGGCGGCCCTCTGGGCGTCGGAACGGGAGGGGGCGGCAGTATCTTCGATAAAAACGCCCCGAAATTCAAAAAGCTACATCTGCTCAGCAATGTGTTTCTGGCGGTCAGCTGCTTGCTGTTGCTGCTGGAATTTGGAAACGTCGGCAAAACCTACGTCGGCGGGGTGCTGTTCGGTGTCGGCTTTTTGTTGCAGGGACTTTCCGAGGCGGCACGCGAGAAGGAGCCGGGATATGTCGGGAAAGGCAGATCAAAGCTCATCATCGGGATATCGGTCGTGCTCACTCTCGTCGGCTGTCTCTATTTCTATTTGGATTTGAGGTAACCGGCGAAAAGACCCTTTTGGCTTTGCCAGCGGACCAACGGGCGATCAGGGCGATACAGATCGCCCCTACGGGCATATAAATAAAAAACCTTGCCGGAGGCAAGGTTTTTTGTATGCGGGTACTAAGCGGCGGCCGGGGAGAGGATGAGGCCGCCGTGACCGTCGTCCGTGGCGGTAAGGCCGAGCATCTGCAGAATGTCGCCCAGCGTGTAATAGGTCGACCCGCCTGAGGCATATGACGCCATGTCAAACGAGGCGCCGGCGGTGTAAAATCCCGCGCTGACCGCCGTGAGGGGCGCGGCGCGGCCGGGTTCAAAGGCGGCGGGCGGCGCCTGGCCGGAATAGGCCTCGCCATAAAGGAGGACGATCCTGCGCGCCGCGTCGTCCCAGACAATATCGAACTGCATCTCGGTGCCGTTCAGCACGGCCGCGAAATCGCGCAGCTTGTAATACGTCGCGCCCAGGACATCGTATGTGGCCAGCTGCGCCGTCCTGCCGCCGGCGGTGACGGCGGAGCTGGAGGTTACGCCCACAGCCAGCGCGTCGGCGCCCTTTGCGGGGACGTCGATCTCCCGCGCGTAATATTCGTCGTACGTCAGGCCGCTGTTGTAGACGGCGGTGGCCAGCCGGACGCCGAGATAACGCAGGTGCCACGGCTCGTTCGTATATCCGAGGATCGGTTCCTTCGCGTAGGGGTACCGGATGATGAACCCGTATTTATGGGCGTTTTTTGCGTACCATTTATATACGGCGGTATTCATCAGCGCGGCGTTGGCCCGGATGACGTCCACGGCCAGCCCCGTTTGATGCTCGCTGTAGCCGGGCCGCGCCGCCAACAGCTCCTGCGCTGCGGCGGAGCTGGGGTCACCCGGGTCAAGAAAGCTGCTGTAAACCGACTGCTGCCTGCTATAGCTCCTGTACGCGGAGGTGGCGTAGATGCTGTAGCCCAGCTTTTTGGCGTCGGCGCACATTTTTTCAAAAGCGACGCGGGCCGCGTGGGTGAGCTGGCGCGTGCCGGAGCTGTAGTGGGCGCTGATGGTTTCAAGGTGCGCCGGTATAAAGTCCGGCGGCAGCGGATGATACTTATTGACGAGCACGTCGACGGCGCCGGGGTCGGCCGGGACGACGGGATTTGTATAGAAATACGTGTCCAGGCCGATATTGACGTAGGTGAGGACGGTTTCCCACGAATAATCGGGATGGATCGTCTTATAGTCGATATACCGCTGGGTGTTCTCGCTTTTAAAATATTTTAAGCCCGTGCGCTGCGACAGCTCCGCCGCGTATTGCGTTACCGGCTGGCTCGGCTGGCTGCCGGCCGCCGCTGCGGGGGCAAAGGCGGCGCTCAGGGTGATGCAGAGAAAAAGCGCGGCGCTTCTGAATAATTTCATATCGATGCTCACCGGTCCTCAGTTCATGGCGATTGCTTTAATTTATTCAATGCGCAATGCGAAAATGGACTTTTCTTTTATACATAGGATTTGGTATAATTGCGGTAATAAAAAACATTGTTTGTGCCATCGGCACGAAGGAGGCTGTTATGAAAGCTATTGCCGTCAACGGGAGCCCTAGAAGGAAATGGAACACGGCCCAAATGCTCGAAAGCGCGCTCAGCGGCTGCAGGGACGCCGGCGCGGAAACGGAATTGGTACATCTGATCGACCTGAAATTCAAGGGCTGTACCAGCTGCTTCGGCTGCAAGAGGCTCGGAGGGCCGAGCTATGCCAAATGCGCCATGCGCGACGATCTGACCCGGGTTCTCGATGACGTCTGGGACGCCGACGTGCTGATTGTCGGCTCGCCGGTCTATTTCGGCGACGTGACGGCCGACGTCCGGGCATTTCTGGAGCGGCTGTGGTTCTCGATCCTCATGTACAATAAAGAGCATACGGTCAGAGCCCCCAAAAGTATGCCTGTAAAAATTATCTTGACGACTAACGCGCCGGAATTCGGCTTTCACAAGTCGCTCAACGAGGGGCTTATCGGGACCATGAGCCGCTTTATCGGGCCGGCGGAGCTCATCGAGGCCAACGCCACGCTCCAGTTCGACGATTACGGCAAGTACGACGCCGGCATGTTCGACGTCGACGACAGAATAAAGCGCCACAACGAGGTGTTCCCCCAGGACTGCCGGCGGGCATATGAAATGGGCAAACGCGCCGTTGCCGAGGCGAAGGAACTCAAGTGAGATTCATCCGACACGGCAACGCGCTGCAATCATATTATTAATTACAAAAGGATATTATTCATGATTACTGTCAACAACCTGAGCTTACAATACGGTGGGACGCCGCTGTTCTCCCGCGTCGACCTTCGGTTCACAGCCGGAAACTGCTATGGCGTCATCGGCGCCAACGGGTCCGGCAAGTCCACATTCCTCAAAATTCTGGCCGGCGAGCTGGAACCGTCGACGGGAAATGTCGAGATCAAGCAGAAGGTCCGCATGTCGGTCCTCAAGCAGGACCAGAACATGTACGACGACTACAAGGTCATCGAGACGGTGATCATGGGCAATATGCGCCTGTACGAGTGCGGCCGCGAGAAGGACGCCATCTATAACAAAGAGGATTTCTCCGATGCCGACGGCATCCGCGCCGCCGAGCTGGAGGAGGAGTTTGCCGAGCTGGGCGGCTGGGAGGCCGAATCGAACGCCTCCCAGCTCCTCCAGGGGCTCGGCATCGCCACATCGTACCACGAATACAAGATGAGCGACATGGACCCTCGGCAGAAGGTCAAGGTGCTGCTGGCCCAGGCGCTGTTCGGCACGCCGGACATCATCCTGCTGGACGAGCCGACGAACAACCTGGACGTGAACTCCGTGGTCTGGCTGGAGGATTTCCTGCTGGATTACGAGGGGACCGTCATCGTCGTCTCCCATGACCGGTATTTCCTCAATACGGTCTGCACTCACATCGTCGATATTGACTACAACAAGATCAGGATGTACGTGGGCAACTACGACTTCTGGTACGACGCCAGCCAGATGATGCAGCGCCTTGCAAAGGAACAGAACAAAAAAAGCGAGGATAAAATCCGCGATCTGGAAGAGTTCATCCGGCGCTTCTCGGCCAATAAATCAAAGTCCCGCCAGGCGACCTCCCGCCGCAAGCTCCTCGATAAGCTCACGCTGGAGGAGATACCGGCGTCTTCCCGCCGGTACCCGTGGGTCGGTTTTACCATGGCGCGGGAGCCGGGCAAGGACAGGCTCTTTGTCACCGAGGTTTCCAAGACGATCGACGGCGCCAAGATCCTGGACAACGTCAGCTTCATCATGGGGCGCGACGACAAGATCGCCTTCATCGGCGCCAATGAGATCGCCATCACCACCATGTTCAAAATTCTGGCCGGCGAGCTGGAGCCGGACGAGGGGAGCGTCAAATGGGGCGTTTCCACCACGCAGGCCTATTTCCCCAAGGACAACTCCGCCTATTTCAATGAGTGCGACCTGGACCTGATGGACTGGATGCGCCAGTTTTCCGAGGACAAGCGCGAGAGCTATCTCCGCACGTTTTTGGGACGCATGCTCTTTTCCGGCGACGACGTTTACAAGCAGGTCAAGGTCTTGTCGGGCGGCGAAAAGGTCCGGTGCATGCTGTCGAAGATGATGCTCTCGGGGGCGAATGTCCTGATGTTCGATCAGCCCACGAACCATCTCGATCTGGAGAGCATCGCGGCGCTCAACAACGGCATGGACGACTTCAAGGGCAATATCATCTTCACCACCCACGACCATCAGCTCATCCAGACCGTGGCCAACCGCATCGTTGAATTCACCGACGGCGGCAAGATCGTCGACAGGACGATGACGTACGACGAGTACATCGAATTGAAGCGCACCCAGGCCGCGGAATAAAAATATACGGCGTTTTCGCCTGGGGGCCGCAGCGCCCCCAGGTGAAAAATTTAGGGTTGACAATTTGTCCCCGCTATTGTACAATAACGTTCGCTGACCCGGACGATTAGCTCAGCTGGTAGAGCATTCGCTTGACGTGCGAAGGGTCACAGGTTCGAGTCCTGTATCGTCCATTATGAAGCACCCGATTTTGCTCATTTGCAGGCAAAATCGGGTGCTTCCTTATTATCTGAAAGGTTTTAGAACTAAGACATAATCTTTACTCGTCAGGCGGAACGCTCCGCCTCGTGGGAGTCTAATCAGGGATACTTATGATTTTATTAATAGCCTCAGTCGTCGCCTCAATGGTCGGTTGATTATCGACTGTTTTGAGCTTGCTTCTTGATTTATAGAATTCAATTAGCGGCTCAGTTTGCTGATGATAAACCCTCAGACGATTTTTTACCGTTTCGGGCTCGTCGTCTTTTCGAATAGTAAGCTCGCTGCCGCATATATCGCAGATATTGGAATCTTTAGGTGGATTGCTCCTGATATGGTAGGTTGTACTGCAGACAGGGCATGTACGCCGGCCCGTCATGCGCGCTTCGATCTCTGCGTCGGATATCTCGATGAGCAGAGCGGTATCGATGTCCACCCCGTCGTCCTCCAGCGCCTTCGCCTGGTCGATGGTTCGCGGTATGCCGTCAAGTATGTAGCCGTTCAGACAGTCCGGCTCGGAGAGCCGCTCATTGACGACCCCCATAATCACATTGTCCGGGACCAGACCGCCCGATTCCATATAAGACTTTGCGATAAGCCCGGTCGGCGTCTCGTTTTTAACGGCTGTTCTCAAAATATTTCCCGTTGAGATCGTCGGAATGCCGAGCTTTTGACTTAAGATATTGGCTTGTGTACCTTTACCGGCGCCAGGAGCGCCCAAGAGGATCAGTTTCATTATTTTATGCCCATCCCTTTTTTGCGTAATTTGCTGCGAGTCATTACTATCCCACTAATCCAATGACCCAAACCGGCACGGTAACGATCGGCTTAAATGTCTCCAAATCCAATGTGACCTTTTCAAAGCTGATCATCGCTGTTGATTCCGTTATTGAGATTTTTTTTGAAAACGCCTTCGTACAGCAGATATATATTCCGAGATCAATAATATCCTTTATATCGCCGGCCAATTGAAAGCATAGCAAGTCGCTCCCAACAGACACACGGTTATTGAATGTTATAGTCGCGCCGACTTTGTTCTTGTAATAATCAATCAGGAGCGGATTCTTGCAGTCCTCTGATGTCATGGGATTCGGAATCCAATCCCTGACGCTGAAGGCTTCCCGGAGGATGTTCTTGAGGGAGAACTGGAGCCCAACCTTTGTCTTTTTTCCCTCGCTCAGCAGCATTTCATTATCATGCCGATGCCTCTGCACGAGTTTTTCATAAGTTAAGCTGCTTATTATATCCTGGATTTCACATCTGATTTTATTGTCGGGAGGCAGCATTTCTTCGGAATACCAGTGAGAATATGTAACATATTCCATCATTTAATGCTCCAATAAAATTTAATAAGCTTCCTTTTATCTGGTCAATGGTCCCATTACTTATTGGGATAATTTCTATATCTTGTTTTATATGAAGCAACTGCCAAAATTTCATAAAATGGATTTGCTTTTTTCTTTTTTGATATACGATTGATTTGCATCCAAATTTCCGCCCAATAGCCAAATTGCTGAAAGTTATTGTGAGAAAGGGCATACCAAGCATTGTCCTCAGCAGTTTTTAGCTCGTCATTATAATCAAAATCGATTCTTTCTGTTCTTTCGGATACTTCCAATATTGCGCCTTTTCCACATAGGGAGCATTGTGCTGATGCTTTTGCAGTATATTGATACCCGCACGATTGACATATATACTTAGGCATAGTTTGGCGCTCCTTATAGGTCCAGGATTTTCTCCCGCAGGCGTCAGGCAAATTCATCCACTACACATAATTATCAATTTAATACTATATCTACCGATTATATTAATATTAAATTGTATTAAATTACATCAAATAATACGCAATTAAGTTAATAGTGTCAACGCAATCCATTAACAAACAGTTAATAATACCAAAAGTCAGTAAATTACAATAATGCCTGCAAAGGAAATTATTAATCATTTGTAGCAAAAATTGATTAGCACGTCGTCCAATTGAAAAACGGCGCGAAACTAAAGTGATTATTGACATTGGCCTTTGATTCGGCTACCATTATGTAGACCAGTCTCTATAATTTACGAAAGGATATATTTTATGAACACTCAAAATACCTCAAGGGAAAAAATACTGAATACTGCCACAAAACTTTTTCAAATCAACGGCTTTAATGCTACCGGATTAAATGAGATCTTAGAAGAAAGCAAATCGCCTAAAGGCTCGCTTTATTATTATTTCCCCGAAGGTAAAGAACAGTTAGCCCTGGAAGCAATTCAATTGGCATGTAAGTCCATAGTAGAAAGATTACGTGGTACCATGGATAAATATTCGGACCCGGTGGAAGCTCTTAAATACTTAATAAGTAATATCACAGATGACCTGAATGATGAAAATAAGCTTCAAGATATCTCAATAAGTTTAATGGCTTTAGAGACCTATTCTTCAAATGAGAAATTAAGATTGGCTTGTGAACAGGTATTTACTGAATTAAGTAATGTATACGCCCATAAATTGATCCAGAGCGGGTTTGCTCCACAAAAGGCTGAAGAATTGGGTATGGCCATTGAAATAATGATTGAGGGAGCTATTACTATTTGTGTTACGAGAAAAGATACGGTACCACTCTCTGCAATTAGTAATATTCTAAATGTTTTGTTAAGTCAAGATTCTCTTTAAAGCATGTTACAAAGATAGAAAGACAGATTGATGAGGTAATTTATTTATGGAGCAACAACCGTCAAAAGCCAGAATGGATGTAAAGCATCCGTATCTGGCTATGTTAGGATTATATATAGGTGCATTTTGTGGTTTGTTTAGTGAGACATCTTTAAATATTGCGCTCCCGAAACTCATGGATACTTTTCATATTAGTGCGGGCATCGTACAGTGGCTGGTGGTTGGTTACATGCTTGTCATTGGGATCGTTCTTCCCTTCACCAGTTTACTGATGCGGTGTTTTTCTGTAAGAAAACTGATTGTTTTTGCTTTGGGCGCATTTATATTTGGTTCTCTTATCAGCGGTTTTGCGCCTGATTTCAGAATTCTTCTTGTTGGACGCATGATCCAGGGAATTGGTACCGGACTTCTTATTCCGATGATGTTTTCAATTGTTTTAGAGCTTTTTCCTATCAATAAAATTGGGTCTGCTATCGGCATAGCCTCTCTGGTTATAATGTTTGCGCCAGTTGTTGGCCCAACTCTTTCAGGTATTATCTTAGGAATGCTTTCCTGGCGCTGGATATTCTTTATCTTTGTTATCATAGCAGCTGTGGCCTTAATTGCTGTAGTGCTCTTTATGGTGAATCCTTATAAGATAACAAAACCGAAAATTGACGGAATATCATGCCTAACTTCTGTTATTGGTTTTGGGGGCTTGGTATTCAGCGTGAGTCTGGCCAGTGAATTCGGATTTTCTCTTCCTGTTATTTTGACATTGTTAATCGGTATCACTGCCATTATTTTTTATGCGAGAAGGCAGTTCAAAATGGAGACTCCGGTCCTTGATTTGAAAGCACTGAAGGTTCCAAGATTCCGGACGGGCGCAATCGTCGTGATGATAAACTTTAGTATTATATTGTCATCTATGTTCCTGCTGCCCCAATATATTCAAAACGGACTTTCAATTCCGGTGGCTATGACAGGAATTATTTTGCTCCCCGGTGGGTTAACCAATGCTTTGTTTTCTTTCCTTTCCGGGCGGCTTTACGACAAGTTCGGAGCAAAGTACCTGGTTAAAATTGGATTTATTGCCGTAATTGCAGGTACAATTCTTTTTATTTTAACGTCGTCACACAGCTCTCTTGGCTACATAATTTTCTGCCATATCATTATCATGATTGGTATTCCATTGGTTATGTCCCCGGCACAGACCAGCGGAATGAATGCACTCCCGCCAAATCTCTCACGGGATGGAAGCACAATAATCAGTACAATGCAGCAGATCATCGGCGCTATCAGTACTGCCATTGCCACATGTCTGCTTGGCATTGGACAAACTGCATATTTCTCTCGCGGCGGTACAAACGAAGCGGATGCCTTTACGAACGGCTCCCATTACGGTTTTTATTTTGCTTTGATACTATCCGTCATCGGTTTCATTCTTTCCTTTAAAATCAAAGATGTAAAAAAGGGTGAACAATAATTTCTTTGCTTAGCGACTACGTATAATTCAAAAGAATTAAATACAGCCGTTACCAAAGGGAGCAGGAGTTTTCTCCTGCTCCCTTATTTGCCCGGCATTTTGGACGCCTTCATTTTATTAAGTCGCCTGCCGCCCCAGCTTCCAGCCGATGGACTGCTCCCGCATGCCGATAAAGTCGGCGTACCGTCCGCCCTGCGCCATCAACGCCGCGTGGGTGCCCTCTTGGACGATGCGCCCATTTTCGATGACGATGATCCTGTCCGCGTTGCGGACGGTTTTCAGCCGATGGGCGATCATGATGACCGTTTTGGACTTGGTCAGCTCCCGGATAGCCTGCTGGAGCATCCACTCGTTTTCTGGGTCCACATTGGCGGTGGCTTCATCCAGAATGATGATGGGGCTGTCCTTGATGATGGCCCGGGCGATGGAGATGCGCTGCTTTTCCCCACCGGAGATGCTGGCGCCGCCTTCTCCGATCACCGTATCGTAGCCGTCGGGCAGGGCCATGATGAAGTCGTCGCAGCAGGCCCGCCGGGCGGCGTCCCGCACCTCTTCCAGGGTGGCGTCAGGCCGGCCGAAGCGGATGTTGCCCGCAATGGTGTCATTGAAGAGATAGACATTTTGGAATACCATGCTGTAATTTTTCAGCAGGCTGTCCAGGGTGTACTCCCGTACGTCGTGATTTCCCAGCTTGATACGGCCCTCGTCTACGTCCCAGAAGCGGATGATAAGGTTGCACAGAGTCGTCTTGCCGCTGCCTGAGCCGCCTACGATAGCCAGAGTGGAGCCTGCGGGGATATCCACACTCACTCCGTCGATGATTTTTCGCTTGTCGTAGGAGAAGCTGACGTTCTCAACGGCAATGGCCTTGCTGTCCGGCTGGATATCCGTGCCTTTTTCGTCCATAACGGGCATATTCAGCGTCGCGTTAATGTTGTCGATGGACAAAGCGGCAATGCGCAGCAGGGCGGACATATTGCCGCCGGAGGCCAGCTCATTGTAGACCATAAAGGCGGCGATGCAAACAACAAGGCCGCTGCTCAGCTGCATAGAGCCGTCGATGCAAAACAGCACCGCGCAAATGACAATGGCAAGGCCGGCCAGCTTAGTCACCAGTCCCTGAAGAGACATGAGGGGGACAAAGGCCCGTTCCAGCCCATAGGCCACCACCTTTTCCTCCGTAATGGCGTCGGAGACCTTTTTGTTCGCACTGCCCGTCAGGTTGTACGACTTGATGACGGCGATACCCTGAACATACTCCAAAATAGCCTCCACGGCGTTTTCTACCGACTTGATCTTACGCTCGGACAGCTTTTCCCCCGCCCTGTGAAGGCGGGCGTTGACCAGCAGGAACAGAACGAAGCCCGCCAGAGTGACAAGGCCGATGCGCCAGTCGAAGATAAACATCATAATATTGATGGCAGCCGTGGTCAGCACACCCTGCACCGACAAAAGCATGCACCGGGTCAGGGTTTCCTGAAGGCTTTCGGCGGTATTGGTGGCGATATTGGCAATCTGCCCCAGATTGCGCTGGTTAAAGTAGCCCATGGGCGCGTAGCGCAGCTTTTCCGCAATGCGGATGCGGGCCCGGGCGCCGGTGGTATATCCCGCCGTGGTCTGGAGCTGGGTGGAAAAGTAATTGCACAGATAGGCGCCCACCATACCCGCCAGCACAATGCCCATGGCAATCCATGCGGTGCCGGTCCGAACGGAGCCGTCCAGAATGGCGCCCAGCACATAGGCTGCCGCCAGCAGGCTAAAGGCGTTGAAGATACTCTGGAAAAAGCCTAAAACCAACGCGCCCGCCATGTTTTTCCGCTGTTCCTGGGCAAAATCGAGGAATTTCTTGATATAACCAAACATCATTTCACCTCCACTGCGTCTTTCGAGCCGATATGGGTTTCCCACAGGTGACGGTACAGCGTGCAGTCCTCCAGCAGCGTTTCATGAGTGCCTGCCGCCTCAATATGGCCGTCGCGAACCATCACGATCTGGTCGGAGTCGGTGATGGTGGACAGCCGGTGAGCTACCACAATCAGGGTCTTGCCCCTGACCAGCCGGGCCACCGCATTTTGGATAACGGCCTCATTCTCCGGGTCGGTGTAGGCGGTGGCTTCGTCCAGAATAACGATGGGCGCGTCCTTCAGCATGGCCCGGGCGATGGATAGCCGCTGGCGCTCGCCGCCGGAGAGATGTCCTCCGGCGCTGCCCACCATTGTGTCATACCCCTTTTCCAGCTGCATAATGAACTCGTGACAGCCGGAGGCCCTGGCGCTGGCCTCCACCTCTGCGTCAGTGGCTCCGGGACGGCCTTTGCGCAGGTTCTCCCGCACCGTTTCGTTGAACAGGAAATTGTCCTGGGAGACATAGGCGATCATCTCATTGAGCTGGCGGAGAGGAATGTCCCTGACATCCACCCCGCCGATGGTGATACTGCCGCCGGTAACATCCCACATGGAGGCAATGAGCCGGGCGAGGGTGGACTTCCCGCTGCCGGAGGGGCCTACCAGGGCATTGACGGTGCCTTCCCGGAAGAAGAAATCCACGCTGTGGAGCACCTCGGTGTCCTTATAGCTGAAGCGCACGGCCTTACCCTCAATGTCAAAGCGGTCCAGCTGCACGTTTGTTTCGGGACGCCGGAGCTCCTCGTCCTCAAGAATGGAGTTGATCTCCCCCACGATGGTCCCGATTTTTGCCAGATCGTCGCTGTAGCTCATCGCGCCGATGAGGGGCGGCATCATGCCCAGACACAGCACCACGATCACAACAATTTCGTTCACCGGCAACGTTCCCTGCAAATAAAACAGCACGCAGGCGGGTAGAACGCTTACCAGCACTGAGGGAATGACCACCATACCCAGAGAGAAGAAAATCTGGGTGTCCTTCATCCAGTCGATGGCGGAATGAGCGGACTCATGTGCCGCGTCGGTAAATTTTTTGTAGGTCTTGGCCGTTTGGCTGAAGGTCTTGATAACCTCGATGCCGTTAATATACTCCACAGCGACCGCGTTGAGATTCTTGCCGGATTTCACGTATCGGCTGTATTTCTCTTCGTAGCCGACGCGCATTCCCATCATGGCCAGCATTCCGATCGGAAACGTGAGCAGCGACCACAAAGCCACACGCCAGTCCAAAATAAACACGTAGATGAGAATGGCCACCGGAGCCAGCAGCTTGCTTGTCATTTCCGGTACCACATGCGCCAGGGTGGGCTCAATGCCGTCCAAGCGCTCCACAATGATGTTCTTGGTCACACCGCTGGGGCGGGCAAGGACCTTCCCCATGGACAGCCGGGCCAGCTTTTCGCACATTCGCCGCCGGGTATCCGCGATGACGGCAAAGGCAGCGCCGTGGGAGATTGTGGTGGAGATGGAGTGGAACAGATAATTTCCCGCCCAGAACAGCGCGGCTGCCACCACCCAGAACAGGTATGGGGAGAGTGACCGCTCCCCGGCGATCAGCAGAGTCACGATTTTGCTGACGCAAAAGTAGGGGACGACAGCGCACAGTACCCCCAAAGTCGCCGTCACAACGGACAGCGCGCATTTCCCCCGATAGGGCGCCGCCCACTCGAAGAGATAGGAAAATGCTCCTCTCTTATGTTTTTCCGTATGATCCATCTAAACACGCTTCCTTTCCTTGCGTTCAAAAAAATGACGCAGCCGCGTTTCGCCCTCACAATCAAGGGCGTATTGCTCCTTGACACGCCCGTTTTCCAGATGCAGCACGAAATTGCAGCAACGGACGACGAGTTCCGGGTCGTGGGTAATGATGAATATGGTCTGCCTCCCGTCCAGGGATTCCAACAGACGGGCGGTCTGCTCCATATGATGGAAATCCAGCCCGCTGGTCGGTTCGTCGAACACCAACAGCTCCTTCCCTGCAAGCAGGGCGGAGGCGATGGCTACCCGCTGCTTCTGGCCGCCGGACAGGGACAAGGGGTGCCTTGCCCGGAAAGGGGTCAGCTCCAGAGCGTCCATGACGCGCTGAAGCTCCGCCTCGTCCGCCTCATCCATTCCCAGACGCAGCTCATCCTCCACGCTTTCGCAAAAGAGCTGGTGGTTCACGTCCTGCATGACCATATAACTCTTTCTCAGCATCTGACGGCGGGAATAGGCCGCCCCTCCGCAGCTGCAGACACCCTTGCAGTGCTTTATCAATCCGCACAGGCATTTGGAAAGGGTGGATTTACCCGCCCCGTTGTGGCCGATGACGGCGATGGCCCCGCCCTTTGGCAGTATGGTCTCCGGGATGTCCAGAGCGTGGGCGGGGCTGTTGCGGTAGGAGTACCGGTAGCCTCGCAGGGTCAGAAGCTCTCCGGGCGATGGCGGCGCTTCCCGGTGGGGCAGGTCATCCAGAGACAGGGTGCGCAGTCCCAGCTCCGCCAGCGTCTCAGCGGTATAGCCACAGAGTTCCGCCATGGGGATATCCCGCTCAATCGCTCCATCCTGAAGATAAATGACCCGGTCGCACAGCTCCCTCAGCCAATACAGCCGATGCTCCGCAATGAGGATGGTTTTTCCCTGGGCCTTCCACAACCGCAGGGTGTCCTTCAAATTCTCAATGGCTTCTATGTCCAGATTGGAGGTCGGCTCGTCCAGAACGAACACCTCCGGTGTCATGGCGGACACCGACGCGCATGCAATTTTCTGCTTTTCGCCGCCGGACAGGTTAAAGATACTGCGTCCCAACAAATCTGTGGCGCGCATCTCATGGGCGGCACGGTCCACCCGCCGGTCGATTTCCGCCAGTGGCAGCCCCAGATTTTCGCATCCAAAGGCGATTTCCCCCGTGGTGTCCACGCAAAAGAACTGACTGCGGGGATTTTGGAACACACTGCCCACCAAATGGGCAGTCTCATACAGCTCCGCGTTCTTCACGTCCAGTCCGCCCACAGACACCTCCCCGGTCAACTGCCCTTCGTAGTAGTGGGGGATGAGACCGTTGACGAGCCGGGTCAGGGTGGTTTTGCCGCAGCCGGACTGGCCGCACAGCAGCACGCACGTCCCCCTCTCCACCCGCAGGGAGATGTCCCGCAGGGAGCCGGAATCGGCGTTGGCATATTGAAAGCTGACGTGGTCTATATGTATCATGGGCTCTTCCTCACAGCACACCCAGATACGCCAGGGCGGTGGCGGCAAAGGCGGCGGCACACAGGGCAATCAGTATCATGTCCTGAATCCGAAAGCCGATACGGCAGACATTGGTGCGTTTGACCTCGCCCCCAAGACCGCGGGTCAGGGCCGCCGCGGACAGCTCCTCGCCGATCTTCACCGAACAAGTCAGCAGGGGTACCAGCCGGTACTCCAGCATTCTCCCGGCCCTTCCGCCGCCCAGGCTGATTCCCCGCATCCGCATGGCGGCGTTAATGGCGCCGAATTCCTCACCCACTGTGGGGAAAAAGCGGAACATGACAGACAGGGGAATGATGATTTTTTCACTGACATGCAGCTTCTGCATGGCGGCCGTGAACTCGCTGACGGTCGTGGTAGAGACGACGTAGATTCCCATTACCACACCGGGCATGACCCGGCTGAAAATACCGGCGCAGCCCAGCAGCAAAAATTGAGGAATACCCGACAGCTGTGGCACCAGCAGTCCTCCCGCCAGGTAGGCTCCCATAAAGACAACCAGACAGATGAGCGCTGATTTGATCTTTCCCGCCGTCAGGAACAAAACCAGCGGCAGCACGCACAGGGTGGGTGTCATGAAGGGCAGCTTGCCGCCGTCCAGTCCCCCCAGCACAAAGATGGATACAGTGACCAGCAGCAGCAGCTTGGTTCGGGGGTCCAGAATCATCCCCCTTTTCTGTCCGGTGGTTTGCAGGATGCTGGAAGCCATCAGGCGATCCCCGCCTTGGAAAAGTGTTTTTTCAGCAGGGACCGGCCCAGAAGGCCGCCAAGCATGCCGCAGACAAAGCAACAGATCAGCAGAACGGGGGACATCCAGCCGGGCAGCAAGGCAGTCAGCGCCGCCTCGTAATCCGCGCCGAACTCCGTCCGGGTAGAAAAATAGCTCTCAGGGTTGGTGAAGAGGGGAATAAAGTTGCCCCACATCCAGATGTTGAAGAAGCCGCAGGTCAAAATCGAGCTGCCTGCCCTGCTGTAATTTGCCCGTTTCCAGACCAGCTCTGCGATAAGGGCGGAAACCACCGCAACAGGAAGGGCGTACAGACCCATGCCGGTAAGGGCCATCAGAATACCCATGATGACGCTCATAATAAGAATCATGCCAAACTTTTTTACCTTCGTTAAAAACAACATAAAAGGGATACCGCCGATGATGGGGCCGACAACGCACAGCATGGGCATCATGATTGGTATGTAGCCCAGCATGGCAATGGCCATAATGATGACAAAATAGATGGCCGAGTAGATTCCCACATTGATGAGATCCTTCCCGGTCAAACGGTTTGTTTTTTTCTGGATGGTATTTGTGGACATGATGACAGCCTCCGTTTGTTTTGAATATGCCGAGGAACCGCCCCGGTTGCTATAATTAAGTTAGACCATTCTAACTTGCGCCCGAAAAAATCAGGGCCGAAGCCCCAATATTTCACTCCAGCCGGCCATACCGTACCGTTTCACGCTGTCCATGACGGCGACCGCTTGTTCATAGGGCAAATTGTGCGAAACGATCTCCACCAAATATTGAAATCCGGTGGCGGCGGTAACATGCAGGAAGAAATCGTCCACCCTCCTGCCGTTCTTACCCAGCGTGTCGCAATAGACCCGGTAAGCCCGTTCTTCAATCTCAATCAGCTGCTCCAGATAGGCCGACCAGCGCGTTCCCTCCGAGTGGCAAAAGATTAATCGGAACGCATCCAGGTACCGGTAGATATACTCCAGCATCCAATCCGTGCCGGAGCTGGCCTTCTTCTCCAAGTCTCCGCTTGACAGGGCGGAAAGGTCTGCCATTGCCTGACGGTGTATTTCCTGGAATTTGGTCAGCATCTCTTCCGCCGGTGCCTGTACCAAGGCGTCAAACAGCACCGCCTTGTTGGCAAAGTGGTTGTACAGCGCGCCGGTCGTGGCATTTGCCGACCGGGCAATGTTCCGCATATTGGCGTTTTGATAGCCGCACTCCATAAATTCCTGCAGGGCGCATTCTAAAATGCGCTTACGGGTCAGACGCGAACTGTAACTCATACTTTCACCGAAAAGCCTCGACTGTTATCTTTAATAACAATGTTATCATTTTTGGTGAGCGGAGTCAAGAATAATTTGGAAAGGGCAGGCAGGCGCGCTTATTGGATTGAAGTTTTTGATAACCAGTGAACGTAATCTGAGATACCTTCAACTTATAAATTGAAATTTTTCAATATGTATGATATATTTTCCTTATCTTTCCTCATCCTAAAGTCGTGAAAGGAGACACTATGAAAAGCGAATACATCCGCGTATTCCGTACCTTTACATGTGTATCCCTTCCTGCGCCGTGCCAAAATGCTGACAGAACAACTATGGCGGCCGGAAAGACTGGCATTTGTGCCTTGCCACGTACAAAATAATTAAGGAGTATATTGAAATGAAAAGATTTATGGTTGTCAGCGGATTTTTAGGCGCGGGCAAAACAACCAGTATGGTTGCATTGGCGGACTATATCAATGCGAATACCGGAAAAGCGAGTGTTATTGCAAACGACCTTGGCGCTAAAAACCTTGTCGATGCCAAGTTTTCCGAAGCTTGTGGCTGCAATATTACGGAGCTTACCGGCGAGTGCATCTGCTATCAAACGGAGAATCTGGTTGACAGGCTGAGACGCCTTATGGACTATGAGCATAATGATCTTGTTATGTCCGATATTCCTGGCTGTGGCGTCGGCGCTCTCGACCATGTTTATCATAAGCTTGACAGGGAATATCACGGCGAGTTTGAGCTCGCGCCGTTTACAGTAATCGCCGACCCGGAACGGCTGCGCACCATCATGCCGGAACGGGCTGACATTAACCTTCCGGAGGAAATGAACTATCTGTTCAGAGCGCAGCTTCAGGAGGCGGATGTCGTAGTGCTGAACAAAATAGATCTCTTGAGCGATGCCGACGCCGAGACGTACCTTAAATTTTTGAGAGATTTTTGCCCCGGGGCGGAAGTCTTTGCCGTTTCCGCTAAAAACAAGACAAATATCGATAAGGTTGCGGACTATATCATGACGCATGACGCGCAGCTCAAAACAATCGATATCGGATACGGAGGGCCTAGTTTCATAGCCGCGGAACAAAAGCTGAGCTGGTACAATTGCCAGCTTTACGTAAAAATCTGCTGCGGCACTTTTGACGGCAACGCTTTCCTTGGGGATCTGGTCGAGGCGATCCGTACAAAGCTGAAGGACAAGCATCGAAACATCCCGCACCTGAAGGTTTACGCCGACGGCACAGACGGCACAGCCTGCAAGATCTCACTTTTAGGCGTCGACTATGATATGCAGTTCGACAGCCGGCTTGGACAGCCCTGCGCCGACTTGCCTGTTATCATTAATGCCAGAGCCGCCTGCGAGTCTCAGCTTCTCGCCGAAATCATGGACGAAGCGCTGGACGAGACGGCAAAGAAATATAATCTTGACGCAGTTGTGTTCTTTACCGAATGTTTCGGCATGATGGACGAAGGGCGTATTTAGGGATTGTAAATGTCATGCCGGAGGCCTCCGAGCACCTGGTCTCCGGTTATCGGAGGATGTGGTAGTTAACAGAAGATAGCACTTCCCTGAATTGATGAAGTGCATTTTTCGGGGGTGGTCTTTGACTGTATTGGCCAAAAGAAAAAGCCTGCGGAAACAGGCTTTTTTCTCTCGGGTCGATTTACCGGGTCAGCTCGACATGTTGGTTATCCAACAACACTTCATTATCTGGCGGACTTCCTCTCTTCTTGTCGCGCCCCGTTGCAATGATCGTGACAATCAGTATCAGCAGCAGCAAAATGCCTTCGACAGACTCCGATGTCTGACTTTCAGGATAACCGATGATCGCCAGGCCGTTCACGATGATTGTGATTGAAAATGAGCCCAGCAGCATTTTGTAAATCTTCGCCGATGTGCCGCCGGTGACAAGTACCCCGCCGAGGAACATGGCCATTGCGACCTTCATCTCCATGAACGAACCCATCGTCTGGCTCGTTCCGCCGACCGTGAGGATGGAGAATATCGACCCAACTCCGGCCATCAGGCCTGACAGCATAAAAGCCAATATCTTGACCTTCGTTATGGGGACGCCGACGAATTTGGGGACTGTCTCATTCTCGCCGATTGCCCGACAGTAGCGCCCTGATTTCTTGAATTCAAAGACGACAGCCATAAGAGCGACGATGACGATAAACAGTGGTATTTTGACGGCCGGCATGTTGAGAAAGCGCAAAGAAGACGATAGATATTGCGCGCCGATTTGTGTTTGTATCAGATGAACAATACCGGGCACACCGATGAGCAGGGCGATCGTCAGTATAAACGATGGGACCTTCAGCATACTGACAATCGCGCCGTTGAACAACCCGATGATCGCGCCGACGGCGAGTGAGACGGGAATAAGCAGCAACGGGATGCCTGTGGCCGTGGCTGCCCACATACCGATGACGCCGGACAGCGCGAGGTTTACGCCTACTGACAGATCGATGCTCCCCTGCGCAACGACAAAAAGCATGCCGCTGCCGATGATAATTATAACCATCGACTGGTCGATAAGCATCCCCAGATTATATGCCGACACCATTTTACCTTTACTCGCGATTGTGAAAAACAGGAATATAACGGCGAAAGCGATAAACGGCACAATGGTTTGTAATTTGATTTTCTTCATCATATCATCACCTCTATGACGGAATGCTCTGTAAACTCTTCGTCGCGTCGTATTGTTTTAGACATGCGGCCGTCCTTCATGACGATCAGCCTGTCGGCCATACCAAGAACTTCCGTCAGCTCGTCAGAAATCAGGATAGTCGCTATACCGTCTGCCTTCGCCTGTTTCATCAGCGAATAAATATACCTCTTGACGCCGACGTCGACACCGCGCGTTGGACAGTCGAGGACAAGCACCTTCAGGTCTTTCGCGAGCCAGCGCCCGAGATTGACCTTCTGTTTGTTTCCGCCGGATAGCGCATCCATGCTCTGGTTTATACCGGTGCATTTTATGGACAGCTTATCTACTGTTTCGGCCGACAGCCTTTTCAGGTTCGCGGGGGAAATGAGGCCGGACGTCCCCTTCAATTTGTCCAGGGAAGGCAGCGTACAGTTTTCTTGTATGCTGGCGTGAATCATCAGCGCCTCATTGTCCCTGTCTTTCGGCACGTATGCCATATTGCAGCGCAAAGCGTCCGGAGCATTTTTTATTTCCTCGCCGCCACCGAGACGCACGCTGCCGCTCTTTAGCTTTGATAATCCATACACGGTTTTTCCGATCGAGTGAATGCCCGAGTCACTCAACCCGCAAAAACCGAGTATCTCACCCTTATGTACGTCGAAGGAAATGTCCTCAAGTTCTCCGCTGACCGTGATGTTGTCGGCTCTGAGGACGACCTCGTCAGAGTAATCCGGTTTGTGATCGGCGCGGTAATAGTCCCCGCTGATGTCGCGTCCGACCATCATATATCTGATTTTATCTGCCGTCGTTTCACTCGTTTTGACGTCTCCGACAACCGCCCCGTCGCGCAGAACGGTAATCGAGTCGGAGATGGCGAGCATTTCCTCAATATCATGCGTGATCACGATGACGGATTTGCCCATCTGCTTGAGCTTGCTCATCAGCCCGTACAGATTGTTTCTATTGTTGAGCGACAGGGACTGCGTGATTTCGTCCAGCAGCAGAATGTCCGGCTCGATTGACAGCGCCCGCGCGAGTTCGACAATTTTGCGCTGCTCAATCATCATGCCTGTCATCATCGCCCCGAGCGGCACGGGCGGCAGGTTCCATTCCTCGAACACCCGGGCGGCCGTCTTAGTCAGCTTCTTGACATTGACGGCGCCCCTGCTGGAAAATCTGTTAAGCCGGCCGAGAAAGATGTTTATCCCGACAGGAAGCTTATCCACGACGCCGAGCTCCTGCGTAACCATTGCAATTTTGCCGTTGTTCGCTTCAAGAGGGCTCGCGGGCGCGTAGGCCTTGCCGTTCAGTATCATTTCACCGGCGTCGTATTTATAAATGCCGGCAATTTGCGACAGCAATGTTGACTTGCCGGAGCCGTTCTCGCCGATCAATCCTTTGATTTCACCCTTCCTAAGGGTCAGATTGACGTTTTTATTGGCATGGGTCGGACCAAAATATTTATGGAGGCCTTTGATCTCAAGAATTGTCTCCGCACTCATTTTACGACCCCCTTAATCCCGCGCTGTCCGATAACGGCGAACACAATGAGGAACGCGCAAAGCAGCGCTTCCTGCAGCGTCCCGGAGGGAACATGCATCAGCGTCAGGAGATTGAACAAGGAGTACAGCAAAAATGCGCAGAGCGGCACCGCGATGACGATATTGACCTTTTTTTGCATGATATCCGCGAGCAACGCGATAGCAAGCGGCTGGAAAATGAGGAATATGCTTGACAGTCCCGTCTTGACTGTCGTGATACCCGAATAACTCTCCTGCAGGAACGATGTGACGCCTATGAGCAGGCCGCAGATAAGCCCGACCCACAAAAGCGTCTTATTCACGTTCACGCCGAGGGAACGCGAGACAGCAGTGTTTCCGCCGATAGCGCGGATATTGAAGCCGATGATTGTGCGGTTGTATACAAAGTAAATGATAATGAACCCCGCTGCGAGCACGAGCATACTCCAGGGCAGCTGCCCGAGTATGCGCAAATTCTTGTCCAGCGGAGCCTCCACAAGCGACCCCGTCGATCTGCCGACATAGAGAGCCACGGCGGCGGCTTCGTAAATCATCGCAAGGCTGAGGCTGGCGATCCACGACGGTATTTTCGTAAACGCGAAAACGCAGAAGTTTATGAATACAAGGCTTGTCCCGATGACGATCCCTGCAATCAGAGCGCCGGCAAGGCCGTACATATTGCCGAAAACGCCCACCCCAAACGACGCGAGGACGACCACGGCGCCCCACGACATATCGGTATAGCCGCAGGCAAAAATGAAGCACATTCCCCACGCCATAAACGTCGGGTAGACCATATTCGCGAGTACGATTTTTATATTCATCCATTCCAGGAATTTGCCGTGTGCAAGCAGGTTGAACACGAGGAGGAGCACCACCACCGCGACGATGACTATCCCCGCGAAGACAAGCTGCGCCTTCGTACCGGTCATGCTGCCCCGCGTATCCTTAGCGGTTAAGCTGTTTTGCTGCATAAGGTCACCTCATCAGTTTTCTGACAGCCTCCGATAACCCCGGACCGATGGTAGCGGCGGCAGAGTCGCTGGAGACTGCTTAATATAGCATCCTAAGAGGGCCGGGCAAAGCTTGCTGCAAGCAGGCCTTGCCCGGCACAAGCAGTTCTTATTTCCCGCTCGCTTTGATGATGGCGTCGACGGTAAGATCGTTCTTGATCGTATCGACGTACGTCTGATATGTTACTTGCGGGTTATAACGGTAGCAAAGAGATTTCAGTACGTCAGCCGACACGGGATGGGCCCCCTCTGCGCAGAATACCTTGACATACGCGTCCACATTGTCCTTTGTGACGAGCGATGTGGGTATCTGGAAGAAAGGCGCCTGGCCGTTTGTGTCTTTGATGGGGTGGCCGTCAAGCGCATTCATCAGAAGCGTCGGAGCAACGGTGCAGCTGAGCGTGGTGCCGCCGCTTCCCGCAACGATCTGTCCGTCCGCGATATACTTCGCGCTCCCCCCGTTTACGGCGGAGAGGTAGCACTTTACGCCCTCGATGCCGAGCGTGTCAAGCGCGGTTAAGGTACCCTCGACATAGTCGCCGACCATAATATAGATGCAATTGACCTCCTTGTTTGCGGAGAGCATACTCGAAGCCTTCGCCAACGCCCCGCTATTGTCGGTGCAGCGCTCCTCCGCGAGGATTGTGCCGCCGCCTGCCTTAAATCCATCTGTAAAGCCCTTTGAGCGGTTGTCCATATTGAGGTCGCCGATGTTGCCGCCGATGATGCACGCAGTCTTGCAGCCGTCGGCAAGCGCTTTTTCGGCGAGAATGCGTCCGTCCGCCTGAAGGTCGGATGCGACGGCACCCATGTAATACTCGTTCGATTTGACGAGCTCTGCGCGGACATCCTCCGTACCCGTGAAGATACTCAGCACAAAGGGAACCTTCGCGTTTTTGGCTTCAGTACCCATCTGCGGAACCGTCGTCGCTCCCGCACCCTGGATGCACAGACCGTCCACGCCGGCCGAGATGAAGTTTTGAATATTCTGCAGCTCTTTATCGGCATTGTTGTCGTCGCTCGCGCGGTCATCCGTCATGCCGATTGCCTTGATGGCGTATTCCTCCTCATCCCCATAAGCTGCAAGAACCGGCGCGGTGCCCCAGACGTTTACACCAATGTGATATGCTTTCGTCCCTGCGGAAGCCCCTCCGTCCGATGATGCTGATGCGGAAGCCCCGCCACTCGTCAATGCTGCCGGTCCGGAAGTCCCTCCGCAAGCGGCAAGAGAGGTGATACATGCGAGCACGAGTACCAATGCGATGATTGAATATACCTTTTTCACAAATTATCCCCCTTAGATAGATTCCGGTATATTAATTATACCGAGAAGAATTATAACGGGGGTTCCACAGCAATGGGAAGTGACCGTAGTCACAACTTAACAGGACTGCGGTTACAATCTTTTGTCGGCGTTTTTGTGGAATATGATCATTTCATGTGCGCCTGACGATGAAGCGTCGATAATCAATCTGGGGACATGTAAAGAAGGGCAAACAGAACTCCAAAGCCTTCCCATAACATTAAAAATACCGCGAATCGCCCTGAAAGGGTAATCCGCGGTATTTTTAATCCTCCGAAACGGTTTATGCACCTGCCGGTTTTTAAAGTATATCTTCTTTATTAAAAGTTATGACTTCTTTATTGTAGCCCAGGCAGTCGAACAATGAAATAAGACCCTTTTTAATATATGGTATACTTGGTTCAAAATGTGCCGTGATTATCAGAGAATAAAAAATCAGATCGTCTGTTTTTGCCTTTTTCTCGTACTTCTCCACTGTTAATAGATTTCGGGTAAACCAATTGTGCAACGCGGTCCGATCTGCGCTTTTATCGTAATGAAAAGGATCAGCCTTCTTACATAAACACATAATATTGAATGTTTGAAGATTCGGGTTATCCCGAAGCCCGGGGTCAGCTTGACACATAAAAATCGCATCCTTTTCGTCATCCCAAATCTATGATGCTGCAGTGTTATAGACGGTTTTGTACCTGTAAGGATTGCCGTCATATTTGATAAAATGATTAATGATACTTATTGCATGATAACATAATATTATCATAGCGTCAAGTGCTGAATGATTTGGAATAAGTGTCTCGGAGCGGCAAAAAACAGAAAAAAACGTGCGCAGCACCGAACGCACCGGCAAACATTTTTGTGACTGAAATCACTTGAACATGGGAGACAAGGAAGATACAATAATAATCATCAATCAGCGTTGACACCCAGACTAAGTCTTCAGCGGGAAGCCTTGACTCAATATTATATTTGAGACTGTGTGGTGTTATATTTTGGAAGCTTACAGAGAGCTGCTGAAAAAAAACGAAGCGGCGGTCAATCTCCTTGCGTCCAGAGTATCTCGCATTGAGCTTTATATCATGATACTGATCGGTATTTTGTGCAAATACTATGTGATGTACGTGCCGGGCTTTACACTCGGACGGATGCTGGCTCTGATTCTTGCCCCGCTTCTTCTGCCGACGCTAATTGTTGATGTGCTTGGCATAAAGGAGCCGTGGGTCAAATACGCCGTGCTGACCTGCTCGGTCATTGCTTCGGGACTGTGTTATGCGGCTTTTACTTTTCAATTGATGCTGATCCTGATTTTCCCGACGGTGGTGGCGGCACTGTATTATAACAAGCGCCTTATGACCGTGGTTTGCGCGGAATCGGTAGTCAATATCTTTTTTTCTCATATCCTCAGCAATTTCATTATGTTTGCGCAGATCCTTGAACCGTTCAAAGGAATCAGAAATATTATTCAGTTTGCCGCGCTGCCCAGAATCTTTATTTACCTGTGTTTTGCGGTCGTATTTTGGATACTCAGCACCAGAACATCCGACCTCATGCTCAATATCCACCGCGTGACTCAGGAAAAGGAGCTGTTGGAGCTGCGAAATTCCATGACCGAAAAGGTCACCCGTTATGAAGAGCGGGAGAAAATAAGCCGCGATATACATAACAGTGTCGGGCACACGATCACCGCGGCGATCATGGCCATTGAGGCGGCGGAGGCCATCCGTAGCGTCAGCACAGAAATGGCTGACGCCAAGGTGGCGGTAGCCGGGGAGCGTATGCGGGAGAGCCTCCAGGTGATCAGGGACAGCGTCCGGCTTGTGGATAGCCGGGACACCTCGGTATCTCTGGGGGATCTTGTGAAAACGCTGACCATTTGTCTCCGGCAATTCGAAATGGACGCCAATGTGCGTATTCACAATAATTTTGGCGATATGCCCAGAGATATCCTTGGCATGAGCATCAACGCGGAACAGGCTCGTTTCCTGTATGGTGCCGCGCAGGAGTGCCTGACAAACAGCGTCAAGCATGGGAAAGCGGGCGATGTGACTTTGAACATCAGTATCGTCAGCGATTATATTGAAATGGTGACAGCCGATAACGGCAACGGAAAGCCGCCGCCCGAGTCGGGAGAAAACAAGGGCTTCGGGCTAAAGAAAATCGACGCGTACCTGAAAGCCAACGGCGGCCATATGACTTTTAAAAGCGGGCCGGGGGTTACCGTGACAATCTGGCTTCCGATTGAGGAGGCTTATTAACGTGAAAGAGACTGCGAAGCTTATTCTGGTAGACGACGAGCCGCTTCTGCTGGAGAGTCTCGAGCTCATCTTTTTTATGGAAGATGACTTTCAAGTCGTGGGAACGGCGACGAATGGCGCCGCAGCGCTGACGATTCTTGAAAACCGCAATGCCGATATTGCATTGGTTGATCTCAGAATGGTCGGCATGGACGGGCTTGAGCTCATTCGGGAACTGCGGGCGCGGTACAGTCATATTAAGGTTTTAGTGCTGACAACCTTCTATGATGAGAAAAATATCATCTCCGCGATTCAAAACGGCGCAGACGGGTATATCCTGAAGGACGCCGGCCGTGAGGCTCTGGTAAACGCCGTGCGGAGCGTGCTGGAAGGGCAGAGTACGCTGGATAACAAGGTGATGTCCGCATTGGCGGCCTATATGGGGAAGGTTCAGCCGCCTGAGGCGCGCTCCGAAGCCAGCAGAATTTTTCTCCAGGAAATGACAGGACGTGAACTTGATATATGCCGTCTGCTGGCAGCAGGCGCTACAAATTGTGAAATAGCCGAGCGGCTATTTCTTACGAAAGGTACAGTCAAAAACTATGTATCAAAGATCTATGATAAAACTGACGTCCGTGACCGGGCAACGCTCGCCGTCTATTTATCAAAAATTCTGAAATAAGGCTTCATTGCATTTCGAAGTTCAAAATAAGAGCAGGCTGCGCGATTTTGGCGCAGCCTGCGATTTTATACGCGCGATTTACCGGGCGTTGCATCAGGTCCGAAGGTCAAGTCAGGCGGACTTGATTATCTCAGCCCTTGAAATCGTCAATGCTGACGCTCTTGTCCCAGGGATCAGCATACTTGGAGGAATACCGGGAAACGATTTCCATGCATTTGTCGTAAATAGCTTTCCCGTCAAGACCGAAGCCGTTCAGGTATTCGACATACTGCGTATGAACCTTCTCCCGGACTGCGCTGCTGGTGAAATATGTGTACAGCGCATTGGACGGCTGGTAAATTTCAATACCGTACTCTTTGGCGTGATCATAGATCCACGCGCGGGTTGAATCCCAATAGATACCGGCCATCGTCGAGGCGTATCCGCCCGAATACCGGTCGATGACGGCTTGCAGATCGGCCGGCAGGGACGCGTACTTTTTCTTGTTCATCAGCATGAAGATCGGAGAGCCGGGCGTTGGAAAATCCATGATATAATTAAAATTTTTGTAAAGCTTGCCGGCCGATATATTATGCCAGTCGTTCAGGCAGCCTTCAATGACGCCTTTTTCCAGCATATCATTCGTGTCGGGAGTGGCAACCGTCAAAGGGCTCATCCCGACGGAGCTGCACCACAGGGCACAGGTTGAACCGGGGGCGCGGATGCGCAGACCTTGGATATCGCCGACGGTTTCCAGCTTCTTATCGGTTGTACTGATAGGGGCGTATGTACAGCTCCCGAGCATGATGATCTTAAAGCTGCTGTATTCAGCCTGGAAGGCCGGAATTTCCCTGAACATATCCTGCATCACATCGCAGCCCATACGTGCGCAGGTGATGCCGGACAGCGGAAGCTGAATGAACTCGGAGATCGGGAATTGGCCGGAATATATAGACGCGGCGCTCCAGCAGATATCAGCCGTGTCGCTTAAAACGGCGTTAACGGCGCCATCCGCGTTGACGAGGGAACCGCCGTGGAAGTAGAGGAACTTGATGCGTCCGCCGGAAGCATCCTCGACCACCTTTCCCCACGCTTCGACATACTGTCCGCAGATGCTGGTGGCAGGATCATGATTCTGGACGGTCAGTGTGTAAACCCTGCCGTCTGAGGAAGGCTGCGTGCCGGTTGATTTAACGTCGCCTGCGTCGGAGGCTGAGCCGCCAGACGGTCCGGGACTGATGGAGTTGCAGCCCGATAAGGTCAAAAGACCAAGCGTCATAGCAAGTAAAAGTAGAAGAACTCTGGTTGTTTGCATACATATCACCCATGAATATTGTAACGATATTAGCAATATCGGGGGCAAGTCAATGGGCCTTTACACGTCTACTTAAGTATAACAGGAATCAAGAAGAAAGAAAGCCCTTAGTAAACCCGTGCTATAAACAGTAATACTGCCCCAAGAAGTAAAATATTAGATTGTCGTAAGTTGCAAAAAGTATCGGCAAACCGCTAAGACACCAATCTGACATTTAACCGTTTACGGACTGCAATTCCAATACCTTTACAATATATGTGCCAGTGTGCCAAAACCGATTGAGTATTATTACTCATAAAGCCGGCTAAGAATATGGTATAATATGCTCGCGGCTAATGTTATATTAACCGCGAGCATGTCTGTTTAATTGGAAATGGGTTAGTCAGCGGAATTAAGCCAAAGGAGGCCTGTAATGCCTGATGCGAATGTAACTAAAATGACGCTTGCAAATTCTTTGAAAAAGCTGATGGCAGAAAAAGATTTCAGTAAAATCAATGTGGCCGACATCGTTCGGGGCTGCGGTTTGGCAAGGCAGTCCTTCTATTACCATTTCAAGGACAAATATGATCTTATGAATTGGATTTACTATACCGAAACAGCCCGCATCATCACGACCGATGATGTATTTGCGTCTTGGACGGACGGACTAAGGGATCTATGCTGTTATATGCAGCAAAACAAAACCTTCTACAGAAATGCGCTCAACACCAGCGGACAAAATTCTTTTCCGGAATATTTGCATGGATATATAAGGAGCATTTCTATCTCTGCAATTGAGGGTGCAGTCGATATAGAAGCGGAATATGATAAATGGGAGTTTATCACCTCGTTTTTTGCTACGGCTTTCGTTGCCTTTATAGTTCGTTGGGCAAACAGCGACATGAAGGAAGACCCTTCGGAATTTTTGGAGAAAATGCGCAATGTATTTGACGGCAGTATACAAAACGAGTTGGAAAATCGGAGACAAAAGGAGAAAAGCTATACATCATAAATTAGGCTGGCGATGCGTATGTGCCTGATGGGCAGTCCTTTCGCATGGCCTGTTTCAATATCGTCAGGCGCCTAATTGGCATTACTTTTTTCCATAACACAGAACGTATCTTCGCCGGATTCAGAACGCCGAGCACGTCCCCCTGCGGTTTTACGGCCATTGCGGGTAACAAACTCAACGATATCCTGCGCCGCATGGAGGTTTCTAAATCTGATTTGGCTATCATAGATGTCTTTGAGCTTTTTTCCATTTTGTGAAAGCAGCTCAGACACCACCATGGGAAGTTCCTTAATGTTCTCGCAGATAGTCCCTAAATTGTATTTCACAATATATTCCGGATTTTTTTCTTCCTGGCCCTTTAATGCACCAACGACAATGATCGGCTTGCACAAAGTGACGGCCTCCATTACCACATTGGGGCTGGCCCTGACAATCAGAATATCCGCTTCAAGCATGCGCTTCTTAATATCTTTTGTAAAACCGTAAACCTGGATGCGGCTGCCAATATAAAGCGATAATTTCTTTTCCAAATATTTTTTCAGGGATACATTGTTTCCCGCTATGACTGATATATGGCAGTTACTGCCTTTTAAAAGGGCCTTGGCCATTTTGAATGTGCGCCAGGACCCCTGACTTCCGCTGATCAAAAGAATGGCCGCCCCGTTTTCAGCCAAAATGCGCCCTTCTCTTGGAGCGGCAGGAGACGGATCACAGAAAGCTTCTCTGACTGGAAAATCTACAAGCTGTAATTTATCTTCCGGAATCCCCAATGAAAGCATCGTCTTCTTAGATTCCGCGCTGGGGCATAGAGTATATTCAGCCCGTTTGTCCGCCCAAAGGCTGGAGACATTATCAAAGTCCGCGATGAAGGGAATAACGGGTATATTTATTTTTTCTTTTTCCAAAATATTCAGGATAGAGCCCACATAAACGCCATGAACAGGAATGATGACATCCGGACGGATTTCTTCAAGACACCGAATCAGATTGCTCTTTATATTCTTTGATACAAAAGCGTTGATCAGCCTCACGGAATGATTTCCTGCCCGATAAATCAGGCCCCACAATGCAGGGACGCTGACGATGAGCGGATTATAGAGTTTACTTATTACACGCATTATCTTTTTGCCCAGGGAGAACCCGTCTACAATGGAAACCTGTATGTTTGGATTCAGTTTGACTATTTGTTGCCGCAGGGCCTGTGTTATGCTCTTATGACCATGACCGGTATCATCTGCTGAAATAAACAAAATGCTGCTCATATTACCATCTTTTGTGGACATACCACCGATTTTATTTTCGTTAGCCTTTTTTTCGTCGCTATATGCAATAAACTTGATAAGCCTTGGCCGGTTATAACGCTGTATGATGACATACGGCAGATTTAAACCAATGGCGAGCAGGACCATCAAGGCTGTTTTGATAAAATCATTCCAAATTCCAAACAGGAATGATGAGAGAATAATACCCCAATGGGTCAGCTCCGCACGACAGGATTCGAGAAGGTATTTTTGCATATGATTTTTATCAAATGCTGCAATGCGCTTTCTGGGAAAGATGGTTTTAATAAAATCACTCAATTCAGGTAATGCGTCTTTCCAGCGCTTCACCTTAAAGATACGCTGGTAGACGGTTCCGTTAGCCTCCCACTTCTTCGCTTTGTAAAGCCACCTTCTGTAATCCAGAAGCTTTGGGGGGACCTTGAGAGACAGAATCGTATTCACAATCGAGAACAGAATAAACACAAGAACATTATTTGGAAACGTGGCTTCCATGTCGTATCACTCCTTGATCTGAACGCTATGAGGTTTGCGGTTATGTAGAGGACCGTTTTTGTTTTTCCTGTTTGGAAATACATATAACCACAGATAGAACAGTGCTGCTGCGAATATTCCCCACCCGACATCCACGATCGAGTGCTGTTTGATAAATACTGTTGAAAGACATATCAGTATTGTTAGGGTGTGGGAGCAGGGTTTTCTGTACTTCTTTACGGCAAACGCTCCGGAATGCTGCAGAGCGGCGTTTACGGCGATGGCGTTGATGACATGGACGCTTGGACACACGTTGGTTGGCGTATCCGTTGCATATATCAGCTTCACCAGTACGGAGAAGGGATCGTTTTGCGTAATGCTCGGCCGTAAATCCTGCGCATTCGGGAAAATCATACAGACGAGGTAGGCGACCGACATCCCGCCTCCAAGGAATATAATGAGCTTGCAAAAATCCTCTCGGGAATGCACTCCCGTGTATAGGACCCCGTAGGCAATATAGGGGAACCAGAGCAAGTATGGAACAACAAATTCTTTGACAAACGGAATGTGATCATCGAGCGTCGTATGTATGATATATTTAGGAATGAGCGTCATCTCCAGATATTTAAACCAAATTAAGACGGGGAGCAGCAGTATCAGCAGATAAAAGTGCTTATGCTCTGATAAAAACCTCCGCAGGTTCTTCACGAAATTATCCTCCGTTAACGATAAAAACAGGATGCTCTTGGCGTGGTTTTATAACACTGTAATTTATATTTTAACTTGAAACGGGAAGCCCTTCTATTGACAAAAACGGCGATGTGTCAGGCTCCTTTGACAACATCGCCGTTTTTGAGCTATGCAGGCGGTGGGAATTAAAAGTGTGTTAATGCTCTGAGAAAATTGCGAATTAAAAAAGAACAGCTTGGTTTTTATAGATACCATACTGTTCTTCCTGTTTTTTCACGTATTTTATTTGAGGACGTAATGGTGCTTGATCTGATATTGAGTGAAGAAATCCTGTACATCCACCACATGCTCCCTGGCGGCGTTTTCCGCAAGGTCGGGCTCTCCGGCGACAATGGCGTCAAAGATCTTTCTGTGGGCGGGCAGTATCACCGTCTCCATTCGAATCGGATCCGAAGCGGAGAGGGTAACGGCGAGGCTGCATTGTTCCAAAACAATACGCAGGTAGTTTTCGAGCCTTGTATTCTTCGCGCCCGCGATAAACGAGACATGGAATTCATTGTCCTTTTGCACCGCTTTTAAATAATTCCCTTTTTTGACTTCCGTTTCATACTGAAGCAGGGCGTCTTCAAGCTGCCTGATCAGCCCGTCCGTCTTTCTGACGGCGCAAAGCCTTGCCGCGACGCCCTCCATGCCCATTTTGATTTCATATAATTCTATAAAATCCTCAATTTGGACCCGCGATACAAACATGCCCTTATCCTGAATCTCGTCCACAAAGCCTTCGTAGGCAAGACGCCGTAATGCCGCCGCCACAGGCGTCCGGCTGATATTCAGCTCCGTGCTCAGCTCCCGGGTTGAAAGGAGCTGATCGGCTTTATATTTTTCGGTGATAATTGCCTCTTTTATTTTGTCGTAGGCAAGCTGCTGTTTTGAAATTGTTCTGTTTTCCAAACCCGTTACCCCAATTCAAAAAACGAATGAAATCGTCGAACTGATAAATCAATATACCACGAATTCATAATTTTTACTATAGCGAAAAGCGGCATCGTAATTGAATAACCCGGGCATTATCATTTCCTACCAAAATAAATGGTAGAATAAAAGATAATTGACACAATGAGCTAAACAAGATAGGATGATTGTGCCATACAAGTGGTATACCACTTGTATTCATATCTAAACATGGGGGTAATACAGTATGCCGGATAACGGTGAAAAATGCATCCCCTGGCGGATCAGACGAGAAAAGTGCGCCCTGATTGTCATCGATATGCAGAATGATTTTCTGAAGCCGGGCGGGGTCCTCTACTATAACGACACACCCTTGAAAGCTGTGCCAAATATAAAACGGCTCATTGACTTTTGCCGCAGGCTGGGTATTCCGGTCATTTACACGAAGACCCTGTTGAAGGATGGCTTCAATATTTCACCGCTGGAGGTCTGCTATCAGCCCGTCCTTATGCAAAAGGGAATGCGTGAGGGGACGTGGGGAGCTGAAATCATCGGCGAGCTTTTACCGCTGATGGATGAACAGGTCGTTTTCAAGCACCGCTACGATGCGTTTTACAATACAAATCTGGAGCTTATCTTGAAAAACGTCCGCGGCCTGAGCGGGGTCGACACAGTCATCATCACCGGAACCGTGACGAATGTCTGCTGCGAAAGTACGGCCCGGGGCGCGTTTATGAGAGACTATAAGGTCGTTTTTGTGAGCGACGCCAACGGCGCGTTTGATGAAGAGGCGCACAGAGCGACCCTCCGTAACATCAGCCGTTTTTTCGGCCGCGTTATGGATACGGAGACCCTGCAAGCGGCGCTTGCAGAAGGAGAGAATGATTTATCCTCATACATGGACTAAACAGGGAAAATTGACAGCAAGGACCGTTCCGCCCGCTGGGATTAACCAAATTAACATAAAGAGGTGCAAATTATGGCGAAAGTGCTCAATTTTATTGACACCACCACCCGCGACGGCTCGCAGAGCAACTGGGCCGCCGGCATGCCTGTCGGCATGATGGAAGCCGTGCTGGAGGATATCGACAAGGCCGGCTTTCGTTCGCTGTGCTGTCCGCTGATGCAGCTGCAATTTAAAAAAGTCGTCCGCGACTTGAAGGAAGACCCCTGGGCGATGGCCCGGATGTTTGCCGAGAAGGCGCCCCGGACGAAAAAGGGCTGCATATTGCAGCCCTCCCTCTGGCCTTTTGATATTGTCAACTTCAACAGGGAAGCCGTAGAGCTGTTTACACGAAAGCTTGCGGAAATGGGAGCGCTGCAGCGGGTCCAGATTACGGGCAACGTCATGGGCCATAAGCATTACCACTGGTTCGTGCCCTTCCTGAAGAAGCTGGGCCTGGAGGTCGCTTTCGCCCTGTGCTACTACATATCGCCCAGGCATACCGACGATTACTACGCGGAAAAAACGAGGATGATGGTGGACTACGGGGCGGACGTGATGTATCTGAAGGATGCCGGCGGCCTTTTAGACATTGACAACGTCCGGCGCGTATACAACATCATGAAGGCGAATTCGGGCAATCTTCTCACGGAGATCCACAGCCACTGCACAACGGGGCTCGCCGACCCGGTGTACGTCGAGGCCATGAAGCTCGGCTGCGACGGATTCCACGTGGCGCTGCCGCCGCTGGCGGAGGGCGCGGCCCAGCCGTCCGTATTCAATGTGGCCGAGAATGCCAGGGCGTTAGGGTATGAGGTCAATCTCGATCTGGAACGGCTGCAGCATGTCTCCGATAAGCTTTACTGCATGGCCCGGGAAGCGGGGCTCCCCACCTTCGGGCCGACGCGCTACAAGGTCGCGCAGTACAAGCACAGGATTCCGGGCGGCGTCATCTCCAATTTTACACACCAGCTGAAAGAGCTGCATCTTGAAAACAGAGTGGACGAAGTCATTGAGGAGGTCGTCAGGGTCTGTGCCGAAACCGGCGAACCGCACATGATCACGCCCTATTCCCAGTTCGTCGTCACGCAGGCCGCGATCAACGTGGCTCTGGGCGAGCGCTATAAGATCGTCATCGACGAATTTATACAGTTTGCGATGGGCAATTACAGTGAGGATTCGGGCTATCTGGAGATGGATCAGAATCTGAAGGATTATTTCCTGAGCCTGCCTCGCGCCAAGGAGCTGGCGGCCAAGACGAAAGCGCAGGAAGAGGAGCAGAACAAGCCCCTCAGCGAATTCCGGAAACAGTTCGGCGAAAACCTGTCTGACGAAGAATTCCTTCTCCGCTATATCATGAACGGAACAAAGGAGATCGACGTCATGCGCGAGGCGACAAGGGAGCGCCCGTGGAGGACCTTCTCCTGCGTCGATTCTCCGATCCTCGACCTTATCAATAATCTGGGCAAACAGGAGCACGTCACGCAGGTCCAGGTTCAATACGGCAGCAAAGCGCTTGTTCTGAAAAGACAGAGCAATTAACAAACGGAGGTTTAATGAAATGAGCAATAATATTCTGGGCATCTTTGACGGCAGCGATATCGACGGCATCACCGCGTTGATCGATAAACTGGAAAAGTCCTCGTTTGATTATCTCCGGCTGGAGGGCGACGGGGTGAAGATTGCCATCGGCAAAAACGGCGTCTGTGAAAGCACGGAAGCAAGCGCGGCTAAGACGCTGCCCCAGGCGGCAATACCGGCCGCCCAGACCTGGGCTCCCGCGAACGACGCCCCCGCCGCCGAAATTAACAGTCCGGCTCTCGGTACGGCAGCGCCGGTGCCGGCGCCCACAGAACAGACCGGGACTGAGGCCGCGCCCTCGGGTGCAGTATCGGAGCAGGCCGGGATATTTATCGTCAAATCTCCCAGCTACGGTATCTTTTATGCCCAATCCGAGCCGGGCGCACCCGCGTATGTGAAGCTTGGCGACACCGTGCAGAAAGGCGATACCCTGGGGCTTCTGGAAATCATGAAAACGTTTAACGCGATCACGTCCGAGGCGCATGGAGAGGTTGCCCGGATTCACGTGCAAAACCAGGAGGTGCTTGAGCCGGATCAGCCGCTCTTCTCCATCAAAATAAAGTAGGAGGCCCGACGGCTTAAGGAGAAAGAAATGAAAATATCCCGGATTTTAGTCATCAACAGAGGCGAGATCGCCGTTCGGATCATCCGGACGTGCCGCGTTTTAGGGATCGAAACCGTTCTGGCCGCCTCCGAAGCGGACAAGGACGCCACAGGCGCGAGGCTTGCCGACAAAACCGTCGTCGTCGGCCCGCCGCCCGTCTCTACATATCTGAATATTCCCGTTCTCATGAAGACGGCCCTGGAGGCCGGCGCACAGGCGGTCCATCCCGGTTATGGCTTTTTATCTGAAAAACCGGAGCTGGCCCGGGCCTGTGCGGATAACGGCTTGATCTTCATCGGGCCCAAGGCGGACCATATCCATAAGATGGGCAATAAGCTTGTCGCGCGCACGCTGGCCAGGGAATGTGGCGTGCCGATCCTGTCGGGCTCGGAAAGGGTGAACGCCTTTGAGGATGTCCTGAAGGTCGTGGAGCAGATCGGTTTCCCGATCATGCTCAAAGCGGCCGCGGGCGGCGGCGGCAGGGGCATGAAGATCATCACGGAGAACGAAAGGGACCGGGTCAGGCCGATATTTGAGGAAGCCGCAGCGGAGGCCCTGGCGGCCTTCGGCGACGGCTCGATGTATGTGGAAAAGTATATCCCCAATGCCCGCCACGTGGAGGTTCAGGTCCTCGGGGACAAGTACGGCAATGTGGTGCATTTGGGGGAACGCGACTGTTCAACCCAGCGCCGGCATCAAAAGCTGATCGAGGAGGCGGGCGCGCCCAACATCTCCGACGCGCAGCGGAGCGAAATCCGCGCCGCGGCGGTAAAGCTGGCAAAGAACATCTCCTATGAGAGCGCCGGTACGGTGGAATTCATTCTCGACCAGGACACGGGCAAATTCTATTTTCTGGAGATGAATACCAGGATCCAGGTGGAGCACCCGGTCACGGAGATGATTACCGGTGTGGACCTTGTGCAGGAGCAGCTCAATGTCGCCGACAGCGGGGCGCTCCCTTTTACCCAGGAGGACATTCACTTTAACGGCCATGCCATTGAGTGCCGGATTAACGCGGAAAAGCCGGAGGAGAACTTCCGGCCCACCCCCGGCGTCATTACGAGGTGGGAGCTGCCGCAGGGGCCGGGGGTGCGTGTGGATACCCACTGCCACCATGGATACAAAGTCCCGTTTTTCTATGACTCGCTCATCGCCAAGCTGATCGTCCACGGGACGGACCGCGAGCACGCCAGAAGAAGAATGCTGGCGGCGCTGGATGAATTCAGCGTGGAGGGCATCAGCACGACGATTCCGTTTTTGCAAAAGGTCCTGAAAACCCCGGACTTTGCCGAAGGAAGGGTCAATACGCGGCTGCTGGAGAAGGTTTTGTGATCCACAGCAAATTACGCGCCTTTCCCCAAGGCATGCGCACTCGAACAGCAGCGCGCCTCATAAAGCATAACAGCAGGGCGGACCGACGGTCCGCCCTGCTGTTATGAAAAAGCCTGGGCTGGGGTTTCAGAATTATAATTTTTGCATAATCACTTTTCCGCCGCTAAAAGAAACATGGGGGTCGACCTGTTTAAAAGCTGTTCTTTCTCATCATATATTAATTCTCTGATATCCGTATTGCAGCCGATACGTTTGAAACCGACTCTGATCAGAGCGTCAAAATCCCATTGCGGGCGTATACGCGCGCACATCGGCATGCTTTTTCTGAAATCTTCCATTTCGTCGGAATAATACGGCAGGGGGGTATCGGGATACAGCCGCTGAAATTCTTCCCTGTCCCTGTTGTATTCGCGCAGCTTTTCTTCGCTGAAGAGGCGGATATTCCAGTTCGCGTCAAAAACAAGCAGCTTCCCGCCGGTCCTGAGAACGCGCCGCCATTCGCGGTAAGCTTTCTCGGCATCAATAATGGTCCATACGACATTGCGGTTTATTATTAAATCAAAGGACTCGTCCGGAAAGTCGAGCTCCTGTGTATCGGAGACGCGAAAGTCCACCGCGGCTCCGAACTTTTCGGCGTTTGACCGTGCCTCATTTATCATCGCCTGGGTGCAGTCGATAGCCGTGACGTCGTGCCCGGCCAGCGACATCAGGATGGCAAAGAAGCCCGGGCCCGTCCCCACATCGAGAACCTTCATCCGCTTATCGGACCCTGCGTTGGTCAGGATCAAATCAAGCCAAGCCTGGCGCTTGAAGCAGTTGAGTTCATTTATAATGCTGCTGCTGTAATTCGCGGAGCTTTCGGTCCAATTTTTTAACAGTTTTTCTTTTCGAGACATATAGCATTTTCCAACTTTCTATTTGATATCAAGTTTGCTCCATTCGACAGGAGCGTAGTTGTTGACGCCAATTTCAAAATTCGCGACTTTCTTTGTGTTAACGGCAAAGGAGCTGATCGGATAGTACACGGGGATCGTCAAGGCTTCCTCGCTTATGTAGGAGAACACTTTGTCATACTGCGCCTGGCGCGCATTTTCATCCATAGTGAGCAGAGCCTTGGTGATCATGGATTTCAAGTTATCGTCCGTCCATACCTTGGCATAATCGTGCCCCGCCAGATCAAAGAACAACTCGCGAAGGGAGCTGTGGGGCACCCATGAATCGGAGGCTGTTCTCATCAAGGCTATGTCATAGCCGCGGCCGTCTGTGGCGGCCTCGTCGTATCCGTTTTTATCCAGCGTGCTCAGATTGATTTTAATTCCCACCGCGGTAAATTCCGACTGCAGGAATTCCGACAGAGGCTTCCACTCGGGGAATTCATCGGTCGACAGCAGCAGCTTGAATTCGAGCTTTTGCCCGCCCTTCTCCCGTATGCCATCGCCGTCGGAATCAATATAGCCCGATTCCTCCAGCAGCTGCTTTGCCCTGTCAACGTCGTAGGGATAGCCGTAATTATTCTTTTCTGTCGTGTAAGGGACGCCCTTTTGATACATCCCGCCGGCCTCAAGACCGTTATTATCGAAAAGGTCGGCCGCTATACCGCGTTTATCAACGGCATAGTTCATCGCCAGGCGGACGTTTTTATCCTGGAATGCGGCTGTTTTCTCATTAAATGCGATGAAGTGGGAACACAGGGTGCCTTTGGTGAAGACCTGAAAGTCGCTGTTGCTTTTTAGCTCGTTTAAGCTTTCCATGGGGATTTTTCCAACCAGATCACCGCCGATGATATCCACTTCGCCGCTTTGCAGTGCCATGACTCTGGCCTGGGCGTCCGTGATCACCTTAAAGCGGATTCTGTCGATTTTGGGCTTTTCGCCCCAGTAATAGGGATTGGGGACGAGCGTAAACTCAGAGTCCTTTTTATAGGATTCGAGCATCCAGGGGCCCGTGCCGACAGGCTGGGTAAATTTCTCATCTTTTATTGAGGCGGGGCTGAGAAAACGGACGGGACGAGGATAGGAAAGCTCCAGCAGAATGGGATAGGAAGCGTCTTTATAAACGATTTTGACGGTATGCGCGTCGGTTGCTTCCATGCTGTCAACATAGGTTGAGGAAAGCGCTGCGTGACGATCGTCGTTTACCCACCGTTTCAGATTGAAGAGGGTGGCGTCGGCGTTGAAATCCGTTCCGTCTGAGAATTTGACTCCTTCCCGGAGATGAAAGATATATGTTTTCCCGTCCTCCGATATATCCCAGTTGGTGGCGAGAGACGGGAGGATGCTGCCGCCGCCGCCATCCTCGGTAAAGCCCTCGTAAATCATTTTATACAAGAAATGCGGGCCGTTATAGGATGCCGCGTCAAGCGCGTCAAAGCCGCCGTCTTTATATATTGCCACATTGATTTCTTTTTCTTTGCCGCTGCCAGCCCCGCCTGCTGAGGATGGGCTTCCGCAGGCGCTCAGCAGCATCACGGCGCTGAGGGCCATGGCAATCACCGCATGTGTTTTTTTGCTCATTATCCGTCGTTCTCTCCTTATCTATAGTTCGGGCTGCAGAAGATGGCAGGCCGCATAGTGGCCGTCCTGTATTTCCGCCAGCCCGGGGCTCTCGGACATGCATTGCTTCTGCGCATACAGGCATCTGGACTGGAATACGCATCCCTTTCCCGGAATTTCAAGATTTCCTTCCTCCTTAAATAAAATCTTTTTCTTGCTTTTTACGGCAGGGTCCGCTGTCAGCGCTGCGGCAAGCAGCGCTTTTGTATAGGGATGAAGCGCTTTGCTGTCCGCATGCGGAAGTATTTCCATAATATTTCCGAGATACATCACGACGACCCTGTCGCAAACGGCCTTGACCGCCTCTATGTCGTGAGATATGAACAGATAAGTAAAGCTGTTTTGCTTTTTCAAGTCATAAAGAATTTGCAGAATCTGTTTTTTCAAAGCGTAATCAACGCTGGAGATCGCCTCGTCGCAAACAACGAATTTGGGATTCAAAACGAGCGCGCGCGCGATCCCGACGCGCTGCCGCTGGCCTCCGGAGAGCTCGCTGCTATATCTGCCTAGGTATTCGCCGCCCAGTCCCACTTTCTCCAGCATGGCGGTGATTTTAGTGTCCATGTCGTCGTTTGTTATCCGGCAATAGTTGTTCAGCGGCTCGCCGATGATCTGCCTGACCGTATAAAATGGGTTAAATGCGTTGGAACTGCCTTGAAAAATGATCTGCATGTTGTTCCTGATCTTCCGCATTTCATTAAAGGAATAGTCCGTGATATCCGTGCCTTCAAATGTAATTCTGCCTTTTGTTGGCTTTTCCAGCTTGAGAAGGAGCTTTCCAAGCGTGCTCTTGCCGCACCCGGATTCTCCGACAAGCCCGAGGATTTCACCTTTTCTGATCCCGAGACTGACATCAAATACCGCATAATTTCTCGGCCTGGCATTGCCGTACGCCTTGCAAAGCCCGTTTACTTCAATAATATTCATGGCCTTATCCATTTCAGCGCAGCAGCGCTATCGGTTCCATCAGGAACTTTGTATACGCCTGCTGCGGAGAAGCAAACACATCGCAGACGGGACCGCTTTCAATAACCTTTCCGTCTTTGATGACGTACATATCGTCCGCGGTCTGAGCCACAACACCCAGGTCGTGCGTAATCAAAACGATTGCCATCCCCGCGTCCTTCAGGCGCAGCAGCTCTTCCAGGATAGCGGCCTGTGTCGTCAGGTCAAGGGAAGAAGTCGGCTCATCCGCAATCAACACGCTGGCATTGGTCACGATTCCCATCGCCACCATAACCCGCTGGCACATTCCGCCGCTGAGCTCGAACGGATAGCTTTCGAGAATTTTGTCGGGGTTGCCCAGTCCCACCCGCAGCAGCACATCGCGAAATTCATCCAGCTTGTCCCGCATCCTGAGCTTTTTGTCATGCGTATGTACAGCTTCAAACAAATGGTTCTTGACCTTGAGCACGGGATTCATCGCGCTGGTCGGTTCCTGAAATATCATGGCAATTTCTTTGCCCCTGACGTCCTTCAGCTCTTTCTCGCTCAAGGTTCTGAGGTCTCTTCCGTTTAGCCATACCTGCCCGTCGATAATTCTGCCGGGCTTTTCAACCAGGTTCATGACAGACATCGACAGCATGGATTTCCCGCTGCCGGACCCGCCCACAAGGGCGGTTATCCGCCCTTTGCCGACGTCCAGATCAACGCCGTCCACAGCTTTGACCACGCCGTTTTTCGTATAAAAATACGTCTTTAAGCTTCGTATCTGTAAAACCGGCGTCTCAGACATTTGCGCCACCTGTTTCTTTTACGATCGCCCGTTCCTCCGAACTGGGTATGAGCGCGTCATTCAAGCCTTCTCCGAACAAATTAAAAGCCAGCACGACGACAACAATCATCAGGCCGGGCCAGATGAGCAGCATAGGATACGAGCTGATATACTGCCTGCCGTCGTTAAGCATGACGCCCCAATCCGCCGTCGGCGGCTGTGAGCCGAGGCCGATAAAGGAAAAGCCCGCGATATGCACGATAACAGCGGCTATTCTTAACGTGGCATAGGCAATAATAGGGGACAGCGTATTGGGGAATATATGCTTTAATATGATTGAAATGCGCCGGCTGCCGGCGGCCTCCGCCGCCATGACAAACTCTGTTTCCTTGAGTTTAATGACCGAGCTTCTTACCATCCGGGCAAACGGCGCCCACCACAGAAAGATAAACACAAGCATCAGATTATAGAGACTCGGCCCGAAGATGCCGACTATTGCAAGCGCCAGCAGAGACGAGGGAAAGGTTGAGGCAATATCCGCAAGACGCATGATCATATTGTCGACCGCGCCGCCGATGTAACCGGCGATGATGCCGAGAGGAACGCCGATTGCCAATATCACCAGGGTGACTGTCATGGCGGTATACAGGCTGGTTCTCGTCCCGTATATCAATCTTGACAGTATGCAGCGGCCAAGCTGATCCGTCCCCAGAGGATACCGGGCGGAAGGGCCCAGAAGCTTCACGGCCAGATCTACCTTATAGGGGTCGTGCGGAGATATCCTTTCTGCGAAAATGCCCGCAAAAACTAACAGAAGGATGACTGCGAGCCCTGACATTGCGGCTTTATTATGGAGGAGCTTTCTTAAAATGTTTCTTACCATTTTAATATTTCTCCTTGTCAATCTGATTGAATTCTCGGGTCTATATACATATACAAAATATCTAAAATAAGATTTATTGCGATATAGGTGATGGAAACGATCATGATATAGCCCTGAATGACCGGCAGGTCCTTGACCTTCATGCTGTCAACGGCGAATTTCCCGATGCCGTTCCAGGAAAAAATCGTCTCAGTGGCGATCTGTCCGCTGAGCAGCTTGCCAAAGTTAATTCCTATCAGCGTGACCATCGGAAGCAGCGCGTTCTTAAGCCCGTGCTTGGCAAGAGCCTTTCCTTCGCCCAGGCCGCGGGCTCTTGCCGCCTTCATGTAATCAAATCGCCTTACCTCAATGAGATTGCTTCGGAGAACACGGACATAGGTTGCGCCATAAGCGACGCTGAGTGTAAACGCCGGAAGAAAGATGTTGCTGAGCTTGCTGCCGGAAATCACCGGGACGATCTTCAGGACGACGCCGAATAAGTAAAGCAGCATTAACCCCAGCCAGAAGTCCGGTATGGTGGCGCCGACACTTGACAGTATCCGGATCGTGTGGTCGGCCGTGGAATCCTTATATCTGGCCGATAATAAGGCAAGAGGTATGGAAAAAACCAACGACATGAGTGTCGCTGCCAGCGCAAGCTTGAGTGTCGCGGGGAATCTGGCGAATATTTCTTCCGAGACGGGCTTGTGGGTTTGAAATGAAATTCCGAAATCGAACTGCACGGCTTTTTTAAGCCAATTTATGTATTGCACGGGTAACGGAGCGTTTAACCCAAGCTCCTCGCGGACTGCCGCGAGGTTTTGCTCTGTGGGCTGAACGCCCCTGCTTTGGAGCGTGACCGTGGCCACATCACCCGACGAAACGTTGCTCAGAAAGAAGGCGAGCAGGGTAACAATAAGCAAAATGGGAACGATTTGCACAACTCTTTTGACAATGAGTTTAAAACGTTTCATGTGTTACCTCGTTATAAGATTTTACGATTTTTGCCGCTCTTTATAACGAGCTCAAGGGCTCGACGCGCCTGGGCCGGAGCTTTCAGGCATTTCCCCAAAAAACTGCGCAGGTAGACGGTATCATGTTTGGATATTCCGTACAAGCCTCCCCGGAGGATTTGCGGGGCGCAATTGTCAATGTCAATGATCTTTATCTTGCTCCAGCAGATTTTTTTGACGTCTGAAACAAACACGCAACCCCTGCGGGGGGTTGCAATATCAGGGAAAAATACAAAAAATATAAAGATATCGCATGTATTGTTGAAATTGATATGCTGGGGGGATACATATACGGCAGGGAAGTATCCCCCCAGGGAGCTTGCGCCGACGGATACTTCCAGCTAAAGTGTAAATGATCTGTTAAACGTTTATCCAATGTTCATCCAATCGCTTATCTCCAATAAAGAAAATATCAAAAGTACCGACCTGAGTTGTGACAGATCGGTACTTTTGGTGTATATGGAGGTATTTTTTCTGCGCCGGAGCCTTACAGCTTTTTCAGCGCCTCTTCCAGCGTGTGCCAGGGGAGCGTCGCGCATTTGACCCGCGCGGGCATGTTTGAGATGTTTTGAAGCGCCACCCCGTCCTGGAGCTCCTCCAGTTCATTTTCATCGGTCACGTCCTTGCGGATCATCCCGAGGAACAGTGCCGCCAGCCGGTTGGCCTCCCCGGTGGGCTTGCCCTCGATGAGGCCCGCCATGATGGCGGCGGAGGCCTGCGATATGGCGCAGCCGCTCCCCAAAATCGCGGCCTTTTCGATGACCCCGCCGTTTACCTCGAGTTCCAGGCTGATGTCGTCCCCGCAGCTGGGGTTGACGCCCCGCTCCGTGACGTCCGGATGCTCCAGCGGATGCCGGTGCTTCTGCGACCGGCCATATTCGGTGATCACCTCGGTATACAAATCACTCAAGTCCATAGCCCAGCCACCTCCTGACGCCTTTGAGGCTCTCGGCCAGCCGGTCGATATCCTCGTTTGAATTGTACAGATAGACGCTTGCGCGGCAGGTGGCCTGCACGCCCAGGTGGCACATAAAAGGATGGGCGCAGTGGTGGCCTGAGCGGACGGCGATCCTGTCGGCGTTGAGTATCGTGGCCACGTCGTGAGGATGCGCGCCCTCCAGGGTGAACGAGACCACGCCGATCCGGTCCTGAAGCTCATCGGGCCCCACGATTTTCAGCTGCGGCACGCCGCGCAGCCTGTCGAGCATATAGGCCGTGAGCGCCCGCTCGTGCTCCCGGATGCTCTCCATACCCACGCTGTTCAGATAATCGATGGCGGCGGAAAGCCCCACGGCGCCGCCCACGTTCTGCGTGCCGCCTTCGAATTTCTGCGGAACGGGGGCGAAGGTGGACGTCTGCTCCTCGACGTATTCAATCATATCGCCGCCGTATAAAAACGGGGGCATTGCCTCAAGCAGCTTCTCTTTCCCGTAAAGGACGCCCACGCCCATCGGCCCCAGCATCTTGTGGGCTGAAAGCGCATAGAAATCCGCGCCCAAAGCGGCCACGTCCACCGCCATGTGGGGGGCGCTCTGCGTGCCGTCCACAACGGCCACCGCGCCGACCTGATGCGCCCGATCGATGATGGCCTCGATCGGATTGACAACGCCGGTCACATTGGAGGCGTGCGCCGCGGCAACGAGCTTCGTTTTGCCGGTGATCTTTTTTTCGATTTCCCCGGGGAGGATGCGGCCGGATTCGTCCGTATACAAATAGGTGAGAAAGGCCCCTCTGGCCCGCGCCACGATCTGCCAGGGCACCAGATTGCTGTGGTGCTCGGAGATGGCCAGCACGATCTCATCGCCGGGGTTCAGGAAGGACATCCCGTAGCTCTGGGCGACCAGGTTGAGCGACTCGGTGGCGCTTTTGGTAAAGACGATCTCTGCCGCTTTTGGGGCGCCGAGAAAGGCGCGCACCTTTTCCCGGGCGGACTCCAGCGCCTTCGTCGCCGCCTCGCTCAGGTCATAGGCCCCCCGGTGAGGATTGGCATTGGAGGTTTGGTAGTATGCCGTTACCGCGTCCAGCACGGCCTGCGGCTTCTGCGTCGTGGCGGCGTTGTCGAGATAGGCAATGCGCCGGCCCTTTTCGTCCGGCTGGAGCAATAACGGAAAATCATGCAGATACTTGTTCAAGCCTTCGCGCCTCCCTTCCCGATGGACCGGCGCACCGCGCCGAGTATTTCGTTCCGGACGGATGCTTCGGGTATCTTTTCGACGATGGAGGAAACGGCGGCCTGCGCCAGCAGCTTTTTTGCCTCCAACTCGCCTAATCCGCGGCTCATCAGATAGAACAGGACCTTTTCGTCCGGCCGCCCCGAGGACGCCGCGTGCTCGCCTTCAACATTGTCTTCTCCGCACAGCAGCAGCGGGACCGAAATGTTGCGCACATCGCGCCCGAGCATCAGAACGTTCTCCTCCTCGCGCCCCTTGGAGCCGGACGCGCCGCTTTTAAAATCCAGCGTGTCGCGGAATATCTTTTTGCTCCGATCCATCAGGATGCCCTTGGCATAGATACCGGAGACCGTCTTCCGGCCCCGGTGCTCCGCGCGATAGCTCATATCAAGGGACCGCTCGCCATCGCCCAGATAGACCACGTCCAATTCAGCGTTGGCGCCGTCTCCTTCGAGGATGAGATTGCAGCTTGAGAGCGGCCGGGCCGCGCCCAGCTCCGCGAGGATCACGTCCAGCCGCGCGCCGGCCTGCGCCACGCCGCCGACGGCGTCCGTATGGGCGGCATCATTGGGGAGCATTTGCAGCTTCACCAGCTGCACCCTGGCGTTCCGGCGGACAATGACGCGCGTCCTGCCAAAGTGCTGGACCCGCGTGCCGTCGTCGGAGGTGTATTTCAGGATAACGACGGCGCTGGCGTCCTCCTCCGCTTCTATGACGACGTCGTCCACGAGAACCGGGCTCTCCATGCCCAAATGCAGTGTGAGGACGATCGGCTCCCGCTCCGCGTAGCCCTTGGGAATCCGGATAAGATGCCGCCGGTTCGTGTTCTCTTCTATAAACACCCGCAGCCCCTCGGGGACGAAGGGCCCCGTCAGGTCCTCGCCGAATGCCGTCCTGTCATAGCTTTGTTTTATGATAATCTGCCCGGACGCGCGGATATCCGCGCCGCCCGCGAGGGAGACGTCGTCCGGCTCGCGCAGGACAAGCCCGGCGTCGTTCACGCGGGGCCGGCTCCAGGTGCGCACGGGCATTCTGCCCAGCATTGTTTCAAATTGACTCATATCGTGCCTCCTAACCGATCGTGCCTTCCAGCTCCAGACTGATGAGCCTGTTCATCTCGACCGCGTATTCCAGCGGGAGCTCCTTGGCGATGGGCTCCACGAACCCGCGGACGATCATCGCCTTGGCCTCCTCCTCCGAAAGCCCCCTGGTCATGAGGTAGAAAACGGCCGCGTCGCTGATGCGCCCGATTCTGGCCTCGTGCCCGATATCCGCCTCGTCGCTGCGAATATCCATGACCGGTATCGTGTCCGAGCGGGACTTGCTGTCCATCATCAGGGACTCGCACACCGCGGAGGACTTTGCCCCCGTGGCCTCCGGCAGGATGCTGACGGCGCTGCGGTAGACGGCGATTCCGCCATCCTTGGAGATAGAGCGCGAGCTGATGGTGGAGGAGGTGTTTGGCGCCAGGTGCACCACCTTGGCGCCCGTGTCCAGATTCTGCCCGGCCCCGGCAAAGGTGATGCCCGTGAATGTGGACCGGGCGCCCTCGCCCTTTAAAATGCTGGAGGGATAAAGCATGGTCGTGTGAGAGCCGAAGGTCCCGGAAATCCACTCGATGGTGCCGTTCTTCTCCACAAGCGCGCGCTTGGTGTTCAGGTTCATCATGTTTTTCGACCAGTTTTCGATGGTCGAATACCGCAGCGTGGCGCCTTCCCGGACATACAGCTCCACACAGCCGGCGTGCAGGTTCAAAACATTATATTTCGGCGCGGAGCAGCCCTCGATGAAGTGGACGTTAGCGCCCTTTTCAACGACGATCAGCGTATGCTCGAACTGCCCGGCCCCGGGCGCGTTGAGCCGGAAATAGGATTGCAGCGGGATGTCAAGGCGCACACCCTCCGGGACGTAGACAAAGGAGCCGCCCGACCATACGGCACCATGCAGCGCCACAAACTTGTGGTCCTCCGGCGGCACGAGCTTCATGAAGAGCTCCTTTACCGTGTCCTCGTGCTCCCGCACGGCCGTCTCCATGTCGGTGTAGACCACGCCCTGGCTTGAAAGCTCCCGCCGGATATTGTGATAGACCACCTCTGAGTCGTACTGCGCGCCCACGCCCGCCAGAGACTCCCGCTCTGCCTGGGGGATACCCAGCCGCTCAAACGTGTTCTTGATATATCCGGGCACGTCGTTCCAATCGCTCTTCATCTCCGTGTTGGGCCGCACATAGGTAACGATCTCATCCATGTCGAGCTCGCCGAGCGGCGGCCCCCAGGCGGGCATCGGCGTCCTGTTGTAGACCTCCAGCGACCTGAGCCGGCGCTCCAGCATCCAGGCCGGCTCGTTTTTCATTGCGGATATTTCCGCGACGATATCGGCGGTGAGGCCCTTGCCCGTTTTATAGCCGCTTTTGTCCGAATCCCGGAAGTCGAAGCGCGCCCTGTCGATATCGGCGACTCTCGTTTTTTGATTTTTCATTATCGTTTTCACCCCGTATTACCCAAGGACCGAAGCGAAGCCGTCCCGGTTGATTTTTTCGATCACGGACGCGTCGGAGGTTTTGACGATGCGCCCGTCCGCCATGATATGGACATAATCCACGGGGAGCTTTTGCAGAATCCTCGTGATATGTGTGATGATGACAATCGCGTTTTCCTCGTTTTTGTGGCGGTGTATACTCTCGGAGATCGTCTTGACCGCGTCGATATCGAGCCCCGAATCCGTTTCGTCCAGGATCGCCAGCTTCGGGTTCAGCACCGCCATCTGCAGGATTTCGTTCTTCTTTTTCTCTCCGCCCGAGAACCCCACGTTCAGGTATCTGGACGCATAGGAGGCATCCATCCCCAGCTCCTCCATCCTGGCCCGGAGTTCCTTTCGGAAGGGGAGGAGCTTCACGTCTTCTCCGGTGTACGCCGACTTCGCCGCGCGCAGGAAGTTCTCCACTGTGATCCCGGGAATCTCCTCCGGGGCCTGAAAGGAAAGGAACATGCCCCGCCTCGCGCGGGCGTCCGGTTTTTCTTCCGTGATGTCCGCGCCCTCAAAAAAGACGCGCCCTTCGTCCACGCTGTAGCGCGGGTCGCCCATCACGACGTTTGCCAGCGTGGATTTTCCCGCGCCGTTGGGGCCCATGAGCACGTGGACCTCTCCCGCGTTTATTTCAAGCTCGGCCCCGTTCAATATGCGCCGCCCGTCGACGGACGCGCACAGGTTCCTTACACTCAGTAGATTCTTTGGCATTTTTCGCACCTCTTTATTGCTGACTGTTGAGAATATCCGGCCTTGCCCGCGGCATGCTTGATCGAGCAATGCTCGTGAACGGCGGCGCAGCTGGCCATTGCGTCAAACAGTCCGATAATTTTTTCGACATTGTCGTCGTCTAATGTGTCAATATAGCCCTCGATGGCGGATTTTATTTTCCCGTAATGCTCGTCATAGCCCCGGCAGGCCGTTTCGCCGCCGGCCGTCAGCCTGTAATACACTTCCTTTTTGTTCCCTGTGATCCGATATGGTTCCAGATACCCCTTGTCCTCGAGCTTTTTGGCAAGCTGTGCCACCGCGCCGTTTGTGATGCCCAGGTATTGCGACACCTCGCTGGCCTTGGCGTTCTCGTTGTGCTGCACGCACCTTAGCAGGTTGATGTCCGAATAGGTCAGCTTGTGTTCCGTCCCGTAGCTTCTGGCAATTTTCGAATCGCAGATCATGATGTTCAGGGCCTGATACAGCTTTTTTACCAAGCTCTCTTTTTTAGTCATTCATGCCTCACCCAGGAATATTTTATAGCAGCTAAACAAAAAAGTCAATATTATTTAGCTACTAAAAAATATTGACTTTACAATAATCCCGGCACGGCATAGAATATTCCGCAGGCGCTGGAAAATATAAACGCCGTCGCAGACAATATTTTGATAGAGTTGTTTTGCTCAACAGGAAAGGGGGCCTCGTTACATGGCAAGCTTTTTATATGCCGCTTGCAATGCGGGATTGCATGTATTCCAGATGAAGTGGCTTTTGGGAAAAGAGGGCACAGCTTTTGACAAGATGGTCAGAAACTTCGGAAAGCGTCAAAATGTCAAAAGTCCCGCTCGGAAGCTGAGAAAAAAATATGAATATCAAGAGAAAATACTCGGAGGGCAGCCATGCTATATTGTCAGGGCTAAAAATAATATGGCGGGAAAAGCAGTATTATTGTTTTTCGGTGGCGGTTACTTCATGCCGCCCGACCAAGGGGATTTTTCGTTGGCGGGGGAAATTGCGGAACGTACAGGGGCGGAGGTTTATTTACCGATATATCCTTTAGCGCCTAAATATAAGCTAAAAGACACTGTAAAAAGCGTGACCGATGTCTATCAGGAAATATTGCTGCATTACGAGCCTCATAAGATCGTGTTTATGGGGAATTCTTCGGGGGCCGCTTTTTGTTTGACGTTGTGTTTGTATATTCGCCATGAGAAGTTATCCGTACCGTTCCCGGCTAGATTGATTATGCTGTCCCCGGGATTACAGATGCCTCCAAATGAGGCCCAAACCGAGAGAATGAGACGGCAGGGGAAAAAGGACACGATGATCCCGGTAATGTTCTGCAAAAACATCCATCGGGTTCTCGTGGATGAGGACAGCGCTTATCTGCTGCGTGCATTTGACGCCTCTTGGAACGGGTTGCCTGAAATGGATGTATATTTTGGCGGCTGCGAGCTGTTTTATGCCTATATCCCGGATGTGGAACAAGCGGCAGGGGAAGGGAGGGCCAGAGTACATATTCATATCGGAGAAAATATGATGCACTGCTGGCCGATGCTGGGCTTTACCAGAGAGGGTAAGCAAACGCGACAAGATATCTATGAAATAATCCGCTCCGTCTGATTTGCGAATTTCAATATAGAGATAATGGATATATGGAAGCGACCTCCCGTCCTCTTGAAAAGAAGCGGCGGGAGGTTGCGTTATATTATTAAACATACCTGAGAAAAAAGGCGTCCATAGTGCGCTTTATGCCGGCGAAGCGTGCCGTGGGCGCCCTCATTTTCTTATCCGCTTATACCATGCGCCAGTTCCCGGCCCTTTGCTGCTCCAGCCACAGCTTTTGGTAGATGCCTTCCTGTTCTATCAGCTCTTCATGCCGACCGGCTTGCGCGATGCGGCCGCTGTCCAGCACGATGATCTGGTCGGCGTTGCTGACGGACTGCAGCCGGTGCGCGATCACGATGACCGTTTTGTCCTCCGCCAGCGCGCTGATGGCCTGCTGGATGAGCACCTCGTTTTCCGGGTCGAGGGAGGCCGTCGCCTCATCGAGCAATACAATGGGCGCGTTTTTCAGCAGCGCCCTTGCAATGGAAATCCGCTGCTTTTCGCCGCCGGAAAGGGTGGAACCGCCCTCGCCGACGATGGTAGCATAGCCGTCGGGCAGGGCCGAGATGAAGTCGTGGCATGCCGCCGTCCTTGCGGCCGCGACGATCTCCTCCGTCGTGGCGTCCGGCTTCCCCATGCGGATATTCGCTTCGATGGTATCATGGAACAGGTACACATCCTGAAATACCATGCTGATCCTGGACAGCAGCTCGTCGGTTTTCATCTCCTTCAGCGGCACGCCGCCCAGAGTGATCTCTCCCTGAGTGGCGTCCCAGAACCGCGCGACCAGCCGGGTGATGGTCGATTTGCCTGAGCCGGAGGGGCCGACCAGCGCCGTGAGGCTTTTGGCGGGGATACGCAGCGAAATATTGCTCAGGACCTCCTTGTCGCCGTAGCTGAAGGAAACGTTTTTAAACGCGATCTCCGTCCCGTCGGGCTGTTCGCCGGCTTCAGGCTCCCGGAGCGGCTGCTCGCGGTTCAGCTCGTCAATCCGCTGGGCGGAGCGGTTGGTGCGGGCATAATCCGCGATAAAGGCAAACACCGTCATCACCGGCTCGTAGATGTTGAGGGAAAGTAGCAGAAAAGCAAGGTAGTAGAAGGGCGGCAGTGCCCCTCGCGTCAGCAGCAGCGCGCCGCACAGCATCACCACGCCGATGCCGCAGCTCAGGACAAAGCGCCCGAGCATGCCGATAGGGGCCGCCGCCAGCTCCATACCCACCGAGTGCTTGCGCTGATCGTCGAAGGAGCGTCTCAGCGTTTCAAAATGCTCTCCCGACTGGTTAAAGGCCCTGAGCGTCTGAATACCCCCCACATATTCCAGAATACCGGACGCGGCCTGCTGCTGGGCCGCAAGAAGCGCGCCGCTGACCTTGCCCATGCGCCGGTAGCTGACGAAGGCAAAGGGCAGCGACAGCGGAATTACTGAAATGACCGCCAGCATCATGCGCCAATCGAAGGCGGAGAGCACAATAAAGGAGAGTGCGAGCCGCACCAGAATAACGGAAATCTGCGGGATCAGGCTGGACGCCAGATTTTCCACCTCGGTATAGTCCCGCAGCAGGACCGTGGAGAGGTCGCCGGCGTCCCGCCGGCTGTAAAAGCCCATGGACAGTTTTCGCAAATGCTCGCCCATGGAAATGCGGGCGTTTTTGCTTGTCTGGGCAAACCCCACGCAAATGTTGATATAGGTGCGCCTGCGAATAAAGAAATACACGACGGTCTGCCCCAGAAGCACGCCGCACAGAATCCAGAGGCGGCTGAGCGGAAGCGGGGCGGCGGGCGCCGCAAGGGGAATCAGGAGCAGATAAATAGCCGCGAGCATGACCCCGTACGGCAGGGCCATCACGAAGCTGTCTAAAAAGTTCCAAAGAAAAAGACGCACGTATTTTTTCGTCTCTCCGAACGTGACGAGCCGGAACCATTTTTTGAATTTCCTCATACCGTTACCGCGCCTTTCCGGATCGTCCAGCGGTCACGCCGTTCGTTGGCGTCCACCATGTCGCTGTACAGACCGAATCCGGCCAGCAGCGTCTCATGGGTGCCGGCGCCAAGCAACTGGCCCTGCTTCAGCACGAGTATCTGATTGGCATTTTGGATGGAGCGGATGCGGTGGGCGATCACAAGCACGGTTTTATTTGCGGCAAGCCGGGCGAAGGCCTGCTGTATTTTGCTCTCATTTTCCGCGTCGGCGTATGCGGTCGCTTCGTCCAGAATTACAATGGGGGTGTTCTTCAGGAAAATGCGCGCAATGGCAATGCGCTGCCTCTCGCCCCCGGAAAGATAGGCGTCTGCCTCGCCGATCACTGTGTCATAGCCCTTTGGGAGCGCCACGATCACGTCATGGATGTTGGCCCCCATGGCCGCCTGCACCACCGCCTCACGGGGAGCCTCTTTATTGCCCATGCGGATATTATTTTCCACCGTGTCATGGAACAGAAAGGAATCCTGGAAGACGTACGATACGAGGGTGGTCAGCTTTTCGGGCGGGATATCGCGGATATCCACCCCGCCGATTTTGATGCGGCCCTCCTGCGGCTCATAGAACCGCAGCAAAAGCTGCGCCACAGTGGATTTGCCCCCGCCAGAGGGTCCCACCAGTCCGTTGATGCTGCCCTGGTCGAGCTTCAGGCTCAGGTTCTTTACCGCCTGCGTATCGTCCGCGCCGTAGGAAAAGGAGACGTTTTCAAAGACGACGTCATAGGCCGAGGGGGCGGCGTCGCCCGTCGTTTCCAACTCCGGCTGGCGCAGTATCCGGTCGATGCGCGCCACGCCCTCGGAAATCCGTTTGCTGTGCAGCACCATGCTCATCATATTTTCCATAGGCTCCTTGAGGCCGCCGCCCACAAGGAAGAACAGCAGCAGAACGGGCAGAAAGTCCGCATAGGAGGCGGCCCTCGGGGCAATCAGCAGGCCCGCCGGAATGAGGAACAGCAGCTGCGCGCCGAAAAAGGCATAGTACGCGCCCATTTTGGCCTCAAAATGATAGGCCGTACGCTCAACGCTCTTCACGTAATCCGATATGCTGTCCTCAAAACGCCGAAAGGCGCTGAGAGTGCGGTTGAATATCTTGACCACGGGCATCCCATGGATATATTCCACAATGGTGCCCTCCATCCGCTCTTTCGTGTCATGCATATCGATCTGCGTCTGTGCGCCCTTCGGATTTTTCAGGCCGCTGCCCAGAATAAACAGGGAGATAAAGATGGGGATCAGCGTCACGAGCGCCAGACGCCAGTCCATGATGAACAGGTAAAGCAGCGTGAACAGCGGGGTGGCGATCGCGGCGGCGATGTCCGCGATATGATGGGCCACGAACACCTCGATCTGCTCCACGTCGTCCGAAATCACCTTTTTGACCGCGCCCTGAGTGGTGCCGGTGAAAAAGCCCGACGGGATGCGCCCGAGCTTGTTCATGATATGTATCCGCAGCGCATAGATGACGTCATAGGCCGCGCCGTGGGCCAGAGCAGAGGATATGAACGCGCACACACCGTAGACGAGCGCCGCGCCGAAGGTGACCGCCACAAGCGTATAGACCCGCCCGGCGTCAATCTCCAAGGGCGTCACATAGTGTACAAGCAGTTCCTGCACCACACCGTAAATAGTGAAAAACATCGCCATCCTTGCCGCGGACGACAGCACCGAAAGCACACACGCGGCGATCAGCTTTTTCTTTTTCGTCCCGGCGAGCTCCAGCAGACGCGCCACGCCGGTTTTTGCTTTTGCAGATTTGGTTCTTTGCTTCATGATTGCTCCTTTCCTGAAATCGGTTTGCTTCCATTTGTTAGAATAGCCTAACTATTGCGCAATAAAAAACGCCCTTTATCCGCTCTTTTCAAAAATACAGGAAAATACCAGCTCGTAGATTTTTTCGAGCGTCTTTTCCAGGGCGTCCTGATGGAGTTCATCCTTCCCCATCATCGCAAGCGCCATGATTTTGATCAGGTTGGCGACCACCCGGTAGTCGATATCGGCCCGTACGCCGTCCATATGGGTAAACAGGGTATCCATAACCCCTGTCTCAACCTCCGCATTGACCCCGCATGACGGCAGCGCGGCTTTGAGCTTGTTCTCGTCCTCAGTGGTGAGATAGCGGTAAATGCTGTCCCGGCTGAAAATAATATTTTTCAAAAAACCCTTGGCTTCGTTAACGGACATTTTCTCGCGGCCGTCCAGAATATCGATAAAGAGCTGTTTGGCCCTGTCCCGCTGATACCGGATGATTTCATATACAAACGCTTCCTTGGACGGGAAGAAGTTATAAAAGGTACTTTTTCCAAGTCCCACGGCTTTTGTGATCTTTTCAACGGAGGCGTGCGTCATTCCGTGCCGCTTGATCAGCGAAAAGCCTTCTTCCAGCATCCGGATTTTTGTATTCTCCCTTTCTTCCAAGTCAAAGATTTTAGGAGACATGGATACCACCTCGCAGCGACCATTTGATAAAATTTAAGCGACTGTTATATGATAATGGTCGCGTAAATCTTAACATAGCGGCCAGCCGTTGTCAATCCGAAATATTCCGGATTTTGCGGCCCGTTTACAGAACCTTAAATTACTATTAGTGAGTATTGATTAAAGCGGTATTTCAAATTAGAATTTAAGTATCGGATTGATGCCATACTTAAACGAAGGAGTGATATTATGAGACTGGAAAACAAAGCGGCTGTTGTGACAGGCGCAAGCTCGGGCATGGGGCGCGCCATCGCGGCGCTGTACGCGGCGCAGGGGGCCAAGGTCCTGGCAGTGGCCCGGCGGACCGACCGTTTGGAGGCGCTGGCGAAAGAAGCCGAGGGCTATCCCGGCCGGATTTCCCCGTTTGCCGGGGACATGCTGGTCAAAGAACAAGCGGAGGGAATCATAGCGGAAGCTGTCAAACAGTTTGGCAGGCTCGATATCCTGGTCAATAATGCCGGGATCATGGACGATTTCAGCCCTGTTGGAGAATTCAGCGATGATATTTACGAAAAGGTCATGAAATTAAACCTTGAAGCGCCTTTTTATTCCATGAGAGCGGCGATCAAAGAATTTGAGAAGCAGGGAAGCGGCGTTATCGTCAACATCGCTTCGGTCGGCGGCCTTTTCGGAGGCCGGGCGGGTGCTGTCTATACCGCTTCAAAGCACGGCCTGGTGGGCCTGACAAAAAACACGGCGTTCCACTATGGCGGTAAAAATATCAGGTGCAACGCCATATGCCCCGGGTCCATCACAACCGAGGTCGGCAGCGGTGAATTCATGCAGAAAATCAACATGGATGCGATGAACAGGATGATGAAAGGGACGGGCCTTATCAATCGCCCCGGAGAACCGGACGAAATTGCGCAGGCCGCGCTCTTTCTTGCTTCGGACGATTCGTCCTATATCAACGGGCAGGCAATCGCCGTTGACGGCGGCTGGACAGCTTACTGATGAAACCCGCCTGACGGCTACCTCCTCCAGAAAAAACGGCTGCGGCAACTTCAAGTTGCCGCAGCCGTTTTCAATTGAGCGAACGCCCGCCGGTTCCGGCGATGCCCGCTTTAGTGTCTGCCGCACCTTGCTGCTCCGGCGCTTATCCGAGGCGTACCGTTACCTCGGATAGGGCCGCACAGCCCAGGTCGACCCTGGTACCCCACTTGCTCAGGGTGGAGTGCCTTTCGACAGACGTGGTCACGGCGAGCTCCCCCAGAGCGCCCCGCGCCCGGGCCTCCTTCAAGGCAGCCTCCTCGGACGCGGCCTTTGCCGCGTCAAGCGCCTCGTCGAGACTGTCAAACCGACTGCTCCCCGACGGCGCGTGTACGACGTAATATGTTTCGCCCTGCGACGACAGGGCCTTGGAAATCTCCACTTTTGTGACGGCGTTAATATCCGCCTTCAAAGCGCCGAGCGCATTGGCAACCTCCGCGTTTTCCGGAAGGATATATTCTGTCCCCAAAGCCTTTGCCACGGCCGGCAGAAAGACATGTGTCGGCGCCCCGATTCCAACGAGCGCCGCCTTCGTCCCAAGGTCGTAACGGAAGAGCCCGCCCGCTTCCGTATCGCGTTTTGCCCAGCCTTGCCTGATAAGGAATTCTGTTTGCAGATCAAGGCCCTGCGCAAACTGCGCCGGGTGCTGCTGCGCGATGAGGATGCGAAGAAGATTGACATACAAATGCTCCCCCACCAGGCCGTAGACCTCTTCCGCGAGGGCGCGGAGGTCCTCCGGGGAATCCTCCCGCCCAAGCCTGCGCAGCAGGAACCGCGCGGCCAGCGCCGACGCCTCCCCGTCGTATTCGGTGTAGTCCCCCTTGATATGCATGAAGTCCGTGGGTGTGAGACCGCAGCGCATGACGATGCCTTCCGCTTCAAGCCTTTCGCTGTTGAGGTGGTAGAGATCGACGACTCCTGCCGCCTTGAGGTCGCTCAGGATGCGGGGGCCTTTTCGGAGGGCCTCTATGAGCGCGCGTTCATCCTTGTCGTAGCGCCCTGGCTCGGCAGGCTCCCGGACAAGATAAAAGAATTCATGAATCGGAAACTGTGACGGGGGGTTTTTGTCCAAAAGCGCCAGAAGCATCGCCTTGATTTCCGGCCAGCGCCGTGCCGCCGAGCAAATCGGCATGACCCGGCGGGGGAAGAGCTGCGGTATGTCGTTTTTCATACGCACCGCGCTGTCGCCGCCGAGGGCGAAGGTGTCGACAAAGACGCCCTTCACGTGCGTCCGCCAGCCGCCGATTTGTATTCCGCTGTCCGCCATGACGGGCCGCTGGCCGCGGACGACCGAAACATCCGTCGTTGTACCGCCCATATCAATAATCAGATAATCCTTCTCACCGGCGAAGCTGCGTCCGGCCAGGACGCTTGCCGCGGGACCGGACAAAATTGTCTCCACGGGCCGGGAAAGCGAGAGCTTTGCGGACATCAGGCTGCCGTCGCTCCGCACGACCATAACGGGCGCCCTGCATTGCCGGGCCGAAAAATCCGAAAGCGCCGCTTCTATAAACTCGCGCACGATCGGGAGCAGCCGCGCGTTAAGGAGCGCGGTCGCGCCGCGGGTGAGGACGTTGATTTCGCTCGTCAGATCACTGGCGCTCACAAAGGGTAGCCCGTAGCGCTCCTCCAGCAGAAGCTTTGCGTGCTTTTCACAGGGGGCGCCGTTGTTCATGGAGTAGAGCTCCGCCGCGGCGAGGGCGTCGGCGTCCGCCAGCCAATCCCCAAGCTCCGAGAAGAGGATGTCCCAGTCCGGCTCATCTATGATCAGCCCGTCGGCGCTCCCGTGTGTGTCGACGCCCCGGACGTTGTCGCTTTTAAGCCCGTAGATGGCCTCGGCGTTGAATCGCCTGATATTTTCATCCGTGAGGCCAAAGATCAGCAGCTTTGCTCTGCAGCCTTTGTTTTCAACGCACGCGTTCGTCGCCAGCGTCGTGGAAAGCGAGACGAGCGACGCCTCCCGGATAAGCTCCGGCGGAAGCATATCAAGCGCCTGGCCGATTCCGATGGAAAGGTTCTCCCGCGTCGTCAGTGCCTTTCCCTTCGCCAGGACACGCTCCGAATCAAAATCGTATGCGACGGCGTCCGTACAAGTGCCGCCGGTGTCAATTCCTATACCAATCTTCATTTGCGCTTCTCCTTGCCTTTTCTTAACAAAGCTATTTTATTTTATCTCAGCATCATAATCAACAACTTTTACATGCGGCGGGGAGCGCGCTTGAACGAGGCCAGCCTTAAAGCGCATGTCTTTCATATATTCTTTCCTCTCTGTCATGTGATTTTACATATTTCTATTGTAATAAGCATAACCTGACCCGGCGTTGTCAGGTTATATCCCGTACAATCGGAATATGATAGCTGTCATACTTCAATATCACGGGAGGACTGTAATGAACAAGAACTATCGGCTGCCGAAAGCCGTTGAGGCGCATTTTGCCGCAACGAATACGGAGGACCGCGCTGCGTTTCTGTCGGCTTTTCACAATGACGCCGCCGTTATTGACGCGGGCCGGGAATATCGCGGAAAGGCTGAAATAAAGGCGTGGAGCGATAAAACCTATTTTGGAGACCAACTGCGCCTCGAGATAACAAACGCCGTGCAGGACGAAGAGGAGACCGTCGTTACGGCGGTTGCGGACGGAGACTACGATAAAACCGGCCTGCCGGACCCGCTGTACCTCGACTTTCACTTTATCGTCAGGGAGGACAGGGTGCGCCTTTTGCGTATCGTGCTTTCATCCAACAGCAGGGCCGTGCCGCTGCCAGGGCCTGTCGCCGCCTTTTACCACGCCTGTGACGTGGACGACGGCCGGTTGCTTGCCGCCTGCTTTGCGCCGGATTCCGCGCTGCGGGACGAGGGCGAGGAATATCGCGGGCCCGAGGCGGTCAGCGGGCATATTTTGAAAGCGAACAGGGAAGCAAAGGTACACATGGATATCCAAGGCGTGCGGGACAGAAACGGCGAAACCGTCGTCACCGCCATGCTGACGGGGATTTTTGAGGGGAGCCCGCTTCCGCTTGACTTTCATTTTGCGCTGGACGGCGGCAGGATCAAGGCGCTGGATATCACGCCGTCGGAGGAATGAGCCATGGCTGAAAGCGGCCTGATACGGGTCGATCAGGAAAAATGCACGCGGTGCGGACTTTGCGTCAATGTCTGCCGGAGCAGCCTCGCGATGGGCGCGTGCGGCCCGGAGGTTATCGGCGATTATTGCATCGCCTGCGGGCATTGCGTTGCCGTTTGCCCCAATGGCGCGCTGGACCACGGGAGAGCCCCACTTGAAAAGCAGATACCGCTGGAAGAATCGCCGGCGCCGGACGCCGGAATGGCGGCGCGCTTTCTCCGGTCGCGGCGTTCCGTCCGCACCTTCCGGGATGAGCGCGTCCCGCGTGAGAGCATCCGCCGGCTTCTGGACGTGGCGCGATTTGCGCCCACGGCCTGCAATTCCCAGGGCGTGGCCTATCTTGCCGTGGACGCGCCGGGTGTTCTGAAGGACGTCTCGGCCGTCATCGCCGATTGGGCGGAGGCGGACCTGGAGCACGGCGCGCTGGGCAGATCCCCCTGGTCGCGCAATACGGCCAAAACCATTCAGACGTACAGGGAAAGCGGAAAGGACACGATCCTGCGCGGCGCGCCGTGCCTTGTCGTTGCCCTGGCGGAAAAAAGCATGGCGGCCCTTGGCCGGGACAATACGCATTTCGCGCTCACATACGCGCAGCTCCTGGCGCCGTCGCTCGGGTTGGGGACCTGCTGGTCCGGCTTGCTTGAATATTGCACCGCCGCGGGATACCCGCCGCTCCTTGAGCTGATAAAGCTTCCCGAAAGCAAAACGGTCACCGGGGCGATGCTCGTAGGATATCCCGTTTATTCATTCAGGAGACTTGTCGACAGGGAGCCCTTACAGCTTTCCTGGCTGTCATAGAATTTAAGTCTTGACATTGATAAAAAATATTTGTTAAACTAAAAGTAAATTTAATAAATGCTTCGAGATTCTCCGGCTAAGGGAAACTATGCCGGTTGATCCTGAGTTTTGACTCACAGGGTAACGATGGAAACGCCGTTGCCTCCCATGACGCAGGATAGTATCCTGCCAGGAAAGAGGCCTGCAAATTCGCTGCATCAATTTCAGGCACTTGGGTTATCCCAGTGCCTGTTTTTTGCCGCTCCAAGCATGTGCGATTACCGCGGTGCTTGAGGGATTTTGGGGTATTTGACTGTGCGTCAAATACCCCTTTTATATCGTCCCCGTCCGCCGTACGGGCGGCCGGGATTTACAGCTGCGCACACTTGTTATCTAAAAACGGAAGAGGTAAATTAAATGGATTGGGATTTGACAAAGACGCAGGCGCTTGAAGTGCTTCAAAACGCCCGGAATCCGCGCAGCGCGTATGAGCTCTTTGCGCAGGCGTCGGAGCTCAGGGACAGAAAGCTGGGAAAGCGCTTGTGGTGGTCGTCCGGCTCGGGCGGGCTATTTCCCTGCAGCGTGAAGCCGCGGTGCGCCTACTGTTCTTTCCACACGGAGAGGATGTTCCCGACGGACGTTTTGCTCAATGGTCTCGAGCTCATAGAGAGCTTGGGTGTTCGGCAGTTTCACATCAGCGGCGGGACCGATCTGGACAGGGGCTACGACGAGCCTCTTTTGGAGCTCGTCCGGACGATAAAGGCGCGGTCGGGGCTGAAGCTGGAAATCAATCTGGGCCCCTCCTTCCGCAGAGAGACGGTGCTGGAGCTGAAAAACCTGGGCATCGACAGCATCACAAGCTCGCTGGAATGCAACGCGCCCAGGGTTTTCGCGGCCGCCAAGCCGGGAGACAATCTGGAACGGCGCCGCCAGCTTCTCCGATTTTGCGAGGAAGCCGACGTCCCCAGCCGGTCGATGATGCTGATCGGGCTGGGGGAGACCGATAAGGAAAGAATTGACCATCTATTTTTTCTCAAGCAGTTCAAAAAGCTTTATCAGCTGCGCATATCCCGGTTTATGCCCTTCCCCGGCACGGCTTATATGGATAAATACCGCTGTTCGCCCTGGGAGCTGGCGCTGACGACGGCGGTGGCACGGCTCGTTCTGCAGGAGTGCGAGATTTGCCCGGCCGCCGGCAACGGCACGGACGACATCCCGCTGTGGTATCTGGCAGGCGGGGGGAATCAGCTGCTCGGCGTATCCATCACGAGAAAGACCCCGCAGCCGGCTCCCGGCACGGACGTCTACCATATCGGCGGGGACGCCTATGTCGTCGACAAGCGCCAGGGGATAGAAAAGCTTTTGGAGGGCATGGGGCTGGAGGCCACAAATGAAATACCCGCGCAGCTTCGGGCGTGACAGCCGCGGGGCGGCCGGAGACCGTGAAAGTGGTTTCCGGTTTTTTTTGCTTTTAAGCCCCCGGTTAAACCAAAATTGATACCGGTATCCGCTATGCTGGTATCATCAGAAAAAGTGGAAAGGATGTATCAAATGTCTTCCAAGTATCCGCACGTCTTCAGCCCGTTTACCGTCCGCGGCGTCCTGTTTAAAAACCGCCTTGAGCAGGCCCCGCCGGGATGCTTCTTTTCCGCGGACGACAACGGCTTCGTTACGGACGATTTTGTCAGCTACTTCCGCCAGTACGCCCGCGGCGGTGTCGCTATCTGCAATGTGGGCAACTGCACCATTGATATCGCCGAGAGCTGCGACGAGCCGCGCCAACTGCAGCTGCAGGACCCGGCCTGCGTCCAGCCGCTGAAATATTTCGCCGAGATGTGCGAGAGCTACGGCGCCCACGGCTCCCTGGAGCTCACCCACAACGGCAAGGACACGGCCTTTGATGCGATCAAGCATCCGGCCTATAGCGCCTCCTCCTTTGTCACCCCCGCCGAGCGGATGCGGGCGGAGCGCATAGGCCGTGATCCCGTCCCGACGATCGAAATGTCAAAAGAACATATCCGCGCCACCGTGGAGAAGTACGCCAGGGCCGCCCTGCACTGCAAGCAGGCCGGCATGAAAATGTGCATGGTCCACGGTGCCCACGGCAACCTGATCGCCCAGTTTGCCAGCGCTTACTTCAACAAGCGCACCGACGAGTACGGCGGCTCCCTGGAGAACCGTGCCCACTTTGCCTGCGAGGTGCTGGATGCCGTCCGCGCCGCGGTGGGCGAGAACTTCGTCATCGAATACCGCATTTCCGCCGAGGAGTTCCACCCGGACCAGATGCACTTTGCCGAGACGCTGGAGTTTATCAAATACATCAGGGACAAGGTGGATATCCTCCACGTGTCCGCCGGCATCCACGACGTCTGGGGCGAAGTTTACTGGATGCGCTTCATGCTCCAGAACTACACCATGGACCGGATGTACAACGTCCACTTCGCCGCCGAGGTGAAAAAGGCGTACCCCGATCTGATCGTGGCCACCGTGGGCTCCATCAAGGATGTGGCCATGGCGGAGGAGATCATCGCCTCCGGCAAGGCGGATATCGTGGCCATGAACCGCGCGCTCCACGCCGACTATGATATGCCCCGGAAATACGCCGAGGGGCGCGAGTGGGAGCATATGCCCTGCCTGCGCTGCCGCTGCTTTCGCATGGCCAGCCCCCATACCAGCAAGCTCTGCTCCGTCAACGCCATCTGGGGCCGGTTCAAGGAGTACCCGGAGGGCAGGCTGCCGCAGGCCGCCGTCAAAAAGAAGGTCGCCGTCATCGGCGGCGGCCCCGCCGGCGTCGAGGCTGTAAAGTGGCTTTTGCAGCGCGGCCACGACGTGACGCTCTATGAAAAAAGCGGCCGGATCGGCGGCCACGTGCGGGACGCCGTCGCCGCCCCCTTCAAGCAGGACCTGCGGGACTATCTGGACTACATGGAGGCGTTTGCCGCAAACTGCGGCGCCCGCGTGCTCCTGAACACCGCGGCGACGCCCGAAAAGCTGAGCGCTGAGAATTACGACGCCGTTATCGCCGCCCTGGGCGCCGACCCCATCCTGCCAAAGCTCCCCGGCGCCGACAAGCCCCATGTCCACTGGGCGCCCGACGCGGAAAACGGGACTGTTGAGTGCGGAGAGCACGTGGCCGTCATCGGCGGCTCCTCCGTGGGCACCGAGGCCGCCATCAATCTTGGCATGAAAGGTCATCAGGTGACCGTTCTCGAAATGGCAAAGGAGGTCGACCTGATGCGGACCGGTGCGGGGGCCGACCTGCTGCAGCTGTCCGAGGATAACGGCGTTGACCGCCGCCTCGGCTGGAGGCTCCTGGAGATTCTGGACAAGAGCGTCGTGGCTGAGAATGTGGACACCGGCGAGAAAAAGGAATTCAAGGCCGATACGGTGCTGATGGCCGTGGGACTGAAGCCCCGCCGGACGGAGGCCCTGGAATTCTGCCACTGCTGCCCCGAGACCAGCTTTATCATCATCGGCGACTGCGCCGAGTCCGGCGATATCCGGGACGCGGTCTGGTCCGCCTTTGAAGCCGCGAGATATATCTGAAAACAAGAGGACGCGGCTTGACATCTCATTGCGGTAAGCTGAAATTATGCAGAGGAGTGTATACATATGGAACCGAGATCGTACTGTAACCTTTCTCCAAAGCGGGGCTGGTCCTGGGAGACGCCGCCCGCGCCGGTCCCCGAGGGGCAGATCGCGGAAACGGTGGAAGCCGACGTCGTCATTATGGGCGGCGGTATCAGCGGCCTTGCCGCCGGCGCCCGCTGTGTGCAGCGGGGCCTGAGTGTCGTTATCGTGGACAGATTCCGGGCGCTTTTGGGCCGCGCCGGCCACGTCGGCGTTCTGGATTCCGCCGTGATGCGCCGGTTGGGCGTCACCATCGACAAAAAGCGTTTCGCCCGTGACTGGATGATGATTTCCGGCAGCCGCGCCAGCGAAGAGCTTTTATGGCTGTACTTAAACCGCAGCGGCGAGGCCTTCGACTGGCTCATGGCGCAGGGCGGCGAGGCGGTGGACGCCACGCTCTACACCGGTTATTACAAGGGCCCGGTCTTCAACGAGTACCCCGGCACCCATATCGTGTTCCAAAAGCCGGGATATGACAAATATAAGAATAAGATGGGCGGCATGCTGGTCGTCGAGATCCTGGAGCGTACGATTTTGGAGGGTGGGGGAAAAATCGTCCGCCCCGTCCGCGCCGAGCAGCTGGAGAAGGATGAAAACGGCCGTGTCGTCTCCTTCATTGCCAAAAGCGAGGCGGACGGCAAATACCGGCGGTACGCGGGCAAAAAGGGCGTCATCATCGCCACGGGCGATATCGAGGGGGACCCCGAAATGCTGGCGGCGTTCTGCCCCCTGGCCCTAAAGCCGACCATCGCCAGGTATTGGCCGAAGGGCAACAACACCGGCGACGGGCACAAAATGGCGTATTGGGCCGGCGCGGCTTTCGACGATCCTGGCTGGGCGCTGTCCCTGCACGGCCGGAAGGACGACGACGCTTCGTATTTCTCTTTTTACTTCCTGTTTGTCAACGCCAGAGGTCGGCGCTTTATGAACGAGGACACCTGGACACAGGCCAAATCCATCCGCGTGCTCAGCCAGCCCGGCGGCGACTATGCCTTTACCGTGATGGACGCCAAGTGGCTGGAGGACTTCGGCGCGCGGTTTGAGATCACCGGAGGCCAGGCCGTCACGCCTCTGAATATCGCCAACTGGGGCGATAAATGGTCGCCGGACTGCGGCCTTGGCGAGACCATCGAGCAGATGGTGCGGAAGGGGAAGTGCGCGTGGAAGGCAGACACGCTGGAGGAGCTGGCGGAAAAGATGGGCGTCCCCGCCGAAAATCTGAAGGCCGCGGTGGCACGGTATAACGCGCTTTATGAAATGGGCGACGACGTGGATTTCGGCAAGCGGAGCGAGCTTTTAACCAGCATTGTGAAGCCGCCGTTTTACGCGCTCAAGTGGGGCCCGGCGCTTTTGGACGTCTTCGGCGGCGCGCTGACCGATACGAGTATGCGCGTTTTGGACCCGGACCACGAGCCCATCCCCGGCCTGTACGCCGTCGGCAACGCGGCGGGCGGCTTCTACGGGGTGGATTATCCGCTGCTCTTAAACGGCAACAGCTTTGGCCGGGCCCTGACCTGGGGCCTGGCCGTCACGGAAGGCATCGAAGCCGACAGCGCCGGGCTGCCGGCAAAATAAAGCCAATCCTTTCTGCGTTTCTCCCGGGCTGCTCCTGTGGGCAGCCCATTTTTGCATTTTTTTGTCATTGTATACGAAAACTTTATAACGTGATAGGGAATACATTGTGGGAAAAAGCATTTTTATAACTTATAATACAATTGTCCGATTCCGGACTAAACCGTATTACCGGTGATATGCACCTTGAATTTCTGAAGGCACTTAATTCATACAGAGGAGACAGCATATGCCCAAATTCGTCACGCTTGAAGAAGCCGTCAGCCATGTTCAGGACAACATGGAGCTGATTGTAGGAGGTTTCAGCACATATTCCAGCCCCGAGGAGCTCCTGGAGGGCCTGGCCGCGCGATATGAAGCCACCGGACATCCCAAAAACCTCACCACGATCTGCGGCATCACTCCCGGAGACAAGACGGAAAAGGCAGAGCCGCTGAAGGGGCTGAACATCGGCCTGAACAGGCTCCGGGCGGAAGGGCTGATCGGCGCGGTCAAGGCGGGCCTCCTCAATGACGCCCGGGCGATCTCCAAGGCGGTGGGCGGCAACAAAATTGCCGGCATCATCTATCCGATGGGCGTGGTGATGAATCTTTTCCGTACGGCGGCCGGCGGCCGGCCGGGCCTCATTACAAAGGTCGGCTTGGGGACGTACTGCGACCCGAGGCACGAGGGCTGCGCCGTCAACGAGAAAGCCAGGCAGATGGCGGCGCCCGTCGAGCTCCTCAGGATCGACGGAGAGGAATATCTGTTTTATAAGGCCTTCAAGCCAAACGCCTGCTTTATCCGCGCCACCTATGCCGACGAGGACGGCAATCTCTCCATGGAGCACGAGGCGGTGCTCGGCCCCGAGCTGGAGGCCGCCGTCGCCACCCACAACAACGGCGGCGTCGTGATCGCCCAGGTAGGAGAGATCGTCCGGCGGGGGACCCTTCATCCCAAAAGCGTGCGGATTCACGGCAAGCTCGTCGATTTTGTGGTCAAGGCGCAAAACCCGGGCAATCAGCGGCAGAATATATTTACGCCCAAATACCGCCCCGAGCTGACGGGCAATATCAGGACGCTGGATGCGGCCGTGGAGCCGCTGGCGATGAGCGTGCGCAAGGTCATCACCCGCCGCGCCGCCATGGAGCTGAAGCCGGGGATCATTATCAATCTCGGCGTCGGGATGCCCGCCGGCATCGGCAGCGTGGCCGCCGAGGAAGGGCTGGGCAGGGGCATGACGATGTCCGTCGAGGCCGGCGCCATGGGCGGCGTCGTCCAGGAGGGGCAGTCCTTCCCCGGGACGGCAAACCCCGAGGCGATTTTCACCCAGACGGACATGATCGATATGATCAACGGCGGCATGCTGGATATGACGTTTCTGGGCCTTGCCGAAATCGATGAAAAGGGCAACGTCAATACCTCAAAGTTCGCCGGCCGCTCCAACGGCCCCGGTGGATTCATCGATATCTCCCAGAACACGAAAAAGGTCATCTTCATGGGGAATTTTACTGCCGGCGAGTGCGATATCGCGCTGGCGGACGGCGGCCTTAAGATCCATAAGGACAGCGGCGTCAAGTTCGTCAGGCAGGTCCAGCAGATCACCTTTTCCGGCGAATACGCCGTCAAGGACGGGCAGGAGATCATGTACATCACCGAGCGCGCGGTGTTTCTGCTGACAAAGGACGGGCTCGTTTTAACAGAGATCGCGCCGGGCGTGGACCTTCAAAAGGACATTATCGGCAAAATGGAGTTTGCGCCCATCGTGAGCCCCGGCCTGAAGCTGATGGACCCCCGCCTGTTCCGCGCCGAAAAAATGGGCCTGAACCAGGGTGCCGAATAGAAATAAAGAAAGCGTGCCGCGTCAATTCGCGGCACGCTTTTTGCTGCAGGATGATTAGAATTTTAAATAGGCGGCCTTGGCGGCGCCGCAGACGGGGCATTTGTCCGGGGCTGCGTCGAGGATGGTGTGGCCGCATACGGGGCAGATATAGACGCCGGCCAGTGCCAGATCCTTGCCGCTCCTTGCGGCGTCCTGCGCCTGCTGGAACAGGACCGCGTGGATTTTCTCGGCCTCCAGGGCAAAGTGGAACGACCTTTCCGCGCCGGGCTCGCTCTGATATTTGGCCGCGTTCAGGTACACGGGGTACATCTGCTTTACCTCGTGCAGCTCCCCGTCGATGGCGCCCTGCAGGTTGTCAACGGTTTTGCCCACGCCGAAAACGCCGCCGGCGGCGACGGTCGCGTCCCCGGTAGGGCCGCCGAGCTCGCGGAAATGATTCGACGCGTGGACGCGCTCCGCGTGGGATATCGCCTCGAACAATTTGGCGATATTCGGAAAGCCCTCCTTGCGGGCAAGGTCCGCCCAGAACAGATACCTCATGTGCGCCATGCTCTCTCCGCCGTAGGCCGAGCGGAGAAAGTCGGCGGTCATCGCGTTATTGACAGCCATATGAAAAACTCCTTTCGCAATCTTAAAGTATATATTGTTTGAAATTACCACAATTATATCATCGCCGCGTTGGGATGATAAGTGTCATTTTGCCTAAATTCGCTCCCTGATCTGAAGCCAGGTCTCCTTCGTGATCGTGCCGCCTGTCAACAGTTATTATACAGCATATTTTGGAAGAACACACCGGCAATGCGCGATATTGCGGAAAAAACCCGGAATCATGACTGGAATGATTCCGGGTTATAGCTTTTTGCCGGGCGTTTTGACCTTTTGGCGGCGCGGCATAAGCCGGCGCGTCGCACTGCCGACACGGCGGCCGGCACGACCGATATGTACGGCAGGAGGCGGAGGAAGGGGAGATATGGCGCGTGGCTGTACGCGAAAAAGGCCAGAGCCGGGATGAGGTAAAATACAACGGCCGCGATTTTCCCCGGCAGGTCAAAGACAAAGACCGCCGCGGGTGTCGCCCGCTTTATATACCCTGAGGTCAAGAGAAAGAAAAGGAAATCGGCCAGGACAAAAACGCCGTACCATACCGGCAGCACCCGAAAGACAATGAGGACGCTCAGTGTTGAGAAGATGAACAGGCCGTCGGCGGAAATGTCCAGCACGGCGCCGGCGGCGGACTGGGCCTTGAGCCCGCGGGCAGCGGCGCCGTCCAGCACGTCGGAGAGGTAAATCAGGCCGAACAGGAGATACAGGCCCGGCGGCATTTCCGCGCGGTCCCCGGCCAAAAGGCCGGTGAGCGGGAACAGGAGCGCGGCGGTCAGCAAAACCCGCAGCACGGTGATCGCGTTCGGCAGATACGTCAGCCCGCCGCCCTTTTTCGCGGCCCGCCGCCCCACGCCTATCGTTTCAGGATCAGCGTCGTCAGCCACCAGGCGGCGCCCAGGGTGACGACGATGCCCGACAGCAGCACATACGTCGGCATTTTAAAGCCGATCAGGTAAACGATAATTGCAGCGCCCGTCAGATAGAGCGCGCTGAGCTGTGCCCAGTGCGGCATCCAGCGGATCAGGACCAGGCCGATGGCCAGCAGAAAAAGTCCGCCCACCAGAAACGACATAAAGTTGCTGCTCATCAGATCGACCGGGTACTGCGCCCCGCCCCAGATGACGACGATGACGCCCAGCGCCGCCAGTATAAAACCCAATATGGATAATCCCGTCATTTTGCTTTTGCCCTCCTTTATTAATTTTTCCTGAAATGTTTTGTCGCCTTTTACGAGCTCATCCAGCGTTAAATGGAAAAGCTCGGACAGCTTGATGATTGTTTCGATGTCGGGATAGCTTTTCCCGGTCTCCCATTTGGATACGGCCTGCCGGGAGATGTTCATGCGCTGGGACAGCTCCTCCTGCGACATGCTCAGCTTCTCGCGCTCCTGCTTGATCCTGGCCCCTAATTCCATGGCGGCGCTTCCTTTCCGATGTGTGATCTGCCGTGATTTTAATACGGCGCCTGCGGTGTTGTAAAGAAAAACGCGGATGCTCCGGCGCAACCGTCTGTTGCGGGCCCGAAAAACGGATAAAAGTACCGGCATCAACGGGGGATGCCGGTACTTTATCGTTTATTTGCTTGCCGGGCCGATCAGTCGAAGAGGACGACGCCCTTGATGTAATCGGCGGGCGCGTGCTCGAGCATCTCAAAGGCCCTTGGGGTATCCTCGAACCGGACCTCGTGGGTGATGAGCCGGTCCAGCGGCAGCCTGCCGTCCACATAGGAGGCGACGCCCTCCCGCATGTTGTCGCGGGGGCGCTCGGCAAAGGTGGGGTGGGTAGCCACCAGAACAGGCGTCCGGCTCATGAGGTTGAAGGCCAGGCTCACGGGAAAGGTCTCCTGCCCGCCGTATACGGAAGGGATCAGGATTTTTCCGGCACCCTGGTAGCTGCCCTCAAAGGCCGGCAGGCCGTGGACATGGGGCTCCTTGATGATGGCGCCGGCGGTGTCGAGCCCCCTGAGGCTGCCGGAGATTTCCACGACCACGTCGAAGAAGCGCCCATCCGTCAGCTCAAAGGCCCTGTCGTCCACCTGGACGTTTTTCGGGTTGATGGTGTCGGTGGCGCCCAGCTTCCTGGCCATTTCCAGCTTGTTGTCCAGCAGGTCGATGGCCACCAGGTGCTTGGCGCCGCTTTTGCGCAGCCCGGCAATGGCCATCAGGCCCATAAAGCCGCAGCCGATGACGGCCACGTTCTGGCCGTACTTGCAGGAGGCCTCCCGGACGATATTGACGATGCACCCCAGAGGCTCCGCCAGGCAGTATTTTTTCTCCTTGTCCGTTTCAGGAATTTTGACAAACTTCGGGTCGTCCTCAGGGATGATCATATAAGTGGCGTAAGCGCCAAAGCCCATGCCGGCGATAAAGTCGCCGACCTTGTACTCCGTCACGTCCCTTCCGACGTCGGCGACGACGCAGACGGGCTCGTGGCCGGCCGCCGCCGGATACTGGGGTTCGCCGCCCCAACGCATGTAGCCGTATTTCGTCATCGCGCTGCCCACGGCGCCCAGGTACGCGGGCAGGTCCGTATGGCAAATGCCGACGGACAGCACCTTGAGCAGGACGTCGCGGGCGCCCAGCGCGGGGAGCTCCTCCTCAATAAACTCGATCCGGCGTTTTCCTGTAATAAGCGCTTTTGTAACCTTCATCTGCGTGTCCTCCCGCTGTCATTTGTTGTTTGGTATTCATGATAGCACGCTTTTTTTCGGGCGGCAACGGCGCGGCGAAAAAAGCTATTTTAATACCCGGACGGCCGCTCTGTACATCTCTACGTAATATTCCTCGCTTAAATTGCTCAGCGTCACCACCTCGCCGGTGGCGGGCGAGTGCATAAAATAACCGCTCCCGATATAGAGCCCCGTATGCGTCAGGGTCTCGCCGCCGTCGGAAAAGAAAATGATATCCCCGAATTTCAGATCCTCCTTTTGCACCGCGGACCCGACCCTGGATTGCTGCGACACAACGCGCGGGAGCTTGATCCCCGCCGCGCCGTAGACATACTGCACAAGCCCCGAGCAGTCGAAGGCGTCCGGCCCCGCCGCGCCGTACACATATGGCTTGCCCAGTTGCCGGGTCATGATATCCGCCAGGGACTCCAGCGTCTCTTCGTCGGCGCCCTTTGCCACCGCCTTTTTGCATTCGGCGGCAATGATCTGGGACTCGCTCATGATCTTTTCGGTCTTTTTGTAGGTGCTGCTGACGACCAGTATCAGCGCCAGTAAAGCCAGGAAAAACAGCAGCGCGTCCTTTTTGCGGCCGGCGCGCCTTCTCCGGCGCCGTCTTCTCCGTACGGATGGATAAACAGTATCGTACATAAACCAGTCCCCGAAATTGATATTTGTACAATAATATTGAGAGCGCGGCCAAATATGTCTGCCCGGCTTCAGGCGGGAGAACCGCGGCTGTTTATTTTTTGCGCCGAACGGTGTATGATGCCGGTACAAGAATGAACGGATAAGGAATTAACGGCTTATGAAACAGCAGCGGGAATATCCCAAAATCACCATTTCACGAAAAGCGCAGGCGGCGCTGGAGGGCGGACACCCCTGGGTCTACGGCGCGGAGGTGCGGAATACCGAGGGGGATATCGGCAACGGCGGACTGGTGGACGTGCTCAGCGACAAAAACAGATTTTTGGGGACGGGTCTTTACAGCGAGAAATCAAAAATCCGGGTCCGGCTCATCTCCCGGAACGCCAACGACAAATTTGACGCCGCGTTTTTCGAGCGCCGGCTCCGCTACGCCTGGGACTACCGCAAAACCGTCATGGGACCGGACCTCGAGGCCTGCCGCGTGATTTTCGGGGAGGCCGACCAATTTCCGGGGCTGACCGTGGACCGTTACGGCGACCTTTTGGTGACGCAGACGCTCTCCGTGGGGATCGAGCGGCTCAAGCCCCTGCTGTTTCCGCTCATCTATAAAATCCTGACCGGGGACGGGCAGAACGTCCGCGGCATTTTTGAGCGGAACGACGCGGCCATCCGCGAGCTGGAGGGCCTTGCGCAGAATAAGGGCTGGTTTGAGCTGGACAGCGTCCCCACGCCGGCTTCGCCCCTGACCGTCATCCGCGAAAACGGCGTCGACTACGAGGTGGACGTGGAAAACGGGCAGAAAACGGGCTTTTTCCTGGACCAGAAGTATAACCGCCGGGCGGTGGCCCGGCTGGCCGGGGGCAAGCATGTCCTCGACTGCTTTACGCATACGGGCTCGTTTGCGCTGAACGCCGCCCGGGGCGGCGCCGCGTCCGTCCGCGCCGTGGATGTCTCGGAGAGCGCCGTCGAGATGGCCCGGAGAAACGCCGCGCGGAACGGATTGGACGGCGTTATGGAATGCACGGCGGCCGACGTGTTCGACCTTTTGACCGCCCTTGAGCAAACAGGGGAGAAGCCCTACGATTTCATCATCCTCGACCCGCCGGCTTTTACGAAATCGCGCAAAACGATCGACAGCGCGCTGCGGGGATACAAGGAGATCAATTATAAAGCCATGAAGCTCCTCCCCAGAGGCGGCTATCTTGCCACCTGCTCCTGCTCGCATTTCGTCGGCGATGAGCTCTTCCGGCGGATGCTCCGCTCTGCCGCCGCCGACGCCGCCGTCGAGCTCCGGCAGATCGAGGCCCGCCAGCAGTCCCCCGACCACCCCATTTTATGGAACGTCCCGGAAACGGATTATCTGAAGTTCTATATTTTTCAGGTGGTATGAAGCTGCGGCAAGGGGGGAGCGCAGTAAATTTGTACACCAAGCCCGCACCGCCGCACACAAGCGGGTGGGCGATTAATAATCGACCCAACATACAGCCGTAAAGTCGCCTTTGAGTGTTTTTTTGGCGGAGATGCAAAGAATAGAGTTGAAAAATAAAATTCAGGAGGTACAATTTGAGTCAGTTGCTTTATATCTTTGCCAATCCCAAGCCCCGGGGAGAGTCCAGGACGCTCAGGATATCGGACGGCTTTGTGGGGGCGTACCGGGACAGCCATCCCCAGGATACCGTGATCGAGCTGGACCTCTATAAAGAGAACATCGGTTTTCTCACCCAGGAATCGCTCCTCATGCACAACGTGGAGCCGGGCACGGGGCGGGACCACCCGCAGCTGAAGTACGCGTATCAGTTTTTGGAATCCGATAAAATCGTGATCGCCGCCCCGTTCTGGAACCTGAGCTTTCCGGCGATCCTCAAGGCGTATCTCGATTACGTGACGGTCAGCGGCATCACGTTCAAGTACACGTCCCAGGGCCCGGTGGGGCAGTGCCAGGGCAAAAAGGCCGTGCACATCGTCACCCGGGGCGGCGCGTACGGGCAGGAGCCGCTTAAGTCTCTCGAGCTGGGCGACCGGTATCTGAAAACACTCTTTCAGTTTTTGGGCTTCCAGGAGTTTACGACCATCGCCGCGGAAAACATGGACCGCTCCTCGACGGACGTGGAGGCCGCCGTCCAAAGCGCCATAGCCGACGCCCAGCAGAAGGCGAAAGATTTTTAGACGATAATAGGGGTTACGCATCGTAACCCCTATCGTTTCAATATGTCAATATGATTAAAGGACAGATACTTATGAAAGACAAAAACCTCGCCCTGCTGTGCGATTATTACGAGCTGACCATGTCCAACGGCTATTTTTTGAGCGGGTACGGCGATAAGACGACATATTTCGATATGTTCTTCCGGAGCATTCCTGACGGCGGCGGGTTTGCCGTGGCGGCGGGGCTGGAGCAGCTGGCCGAGTATATCGAGGACCTACATTTTACGGAGGAGAACATCGCGTTCCTGCGCTCTAAAAAGCTGTTCAGCGAGGAATTTCTGGCGTATCTGAAATCCTTTCGCTTTACCGGCGACATTTACGCCATCCCGGAGGGGACGCCCGTTTTCCCGAATGAGCCGCTGGTGACCGTCCGGGCCCCGGCCATCGAAGCGCAGCTCATCGAAACCTACGTCCTTTTGGAGCTGAACCATCAGTCTCTGATCGCCACAAAGGCCAGCAGGATGGTCCGCGCCGCCATGGGGCGGCCGATCCTGGAATTCGGCTCCCGCCGGGCCCACGGCGCCGACGCGGCCATTCTGGGCGCCCGGGCGGCCTACATCGGCGGCTGCAGCGGCACGGCCTGCACCATAGCGGACCAAAATTACGGCGTGCCGGCCTCCGGCACCATGGCGCACTCCTGGGTGCAGATGTTTGACAGCGAATACGACGCCTTTAAAACCTACTGCGCGCTTTACCCCGGCAACGCCACGCTGCTGGTCGACACCTACAACACGCTGAAAAGCGGCGTCCCCAATGCCATCCGGGCGTTTCGGGAGGTGCTTGTCCCCCGGGGGGTCACCGGGTTCAATATCCGCATCGATTCCGGCGATATCGCCTATCTGTCCAAAAAGGCGCGGGCCATGCTGGACGAGGCCGGGTTCAAGGACTGTAAAATCGTGGCCACCGGGTCACTGGACGAATATCTTATCCGGGACCTTTTGCTGCAGGGCGCCGCCGTGGATATTTTCGGCGTCGGCGAGCGGCTCATCACGTCGAAAAGCGACCCCGTGTTCGACGGGGTGTATAAGCTGGCCGCCGTCGAGGAGCGGGGCGCCGTCGTGCCGAAAATCAAGATCAGCGACAATACGGCCAAGATCACCAATCCGCACTTTAAAAAGGTCTACCGGCTGTTTGACAAAAGCGGCAAGGCCTTTGCCGACCAGCTCTGCGTTTACGACGAGGTGATCGACGGCACCGGCCCCATCACGCTGTTTGACCCGGACGCGCCCTGGAAGAAGAAGGTGATCACCGATTTTACGGCCCGGGAGCTGCTCGTGCCGGTTTTCAAGGGCGGGGTAAAGGTCTATGAAAGTCCGGCCATCGGCGATATCAGGGATTACTGCGCGCGGCAGACGGGCCTTTTGTGGGACGAGGTCAAGCGCTTTGACAATCCCCATACCTATTATGTCGACCTGTCAACAAAGCTCTGGACCGTCAAGCAGCAGCTGCTGGAAGCCCATAAGTGAATATCTCGGCCACCGGGCGATCTGCAGATCGCCCGGTGTTCATTTGAATACCGTTTGCACAAGAACCATGTAGATCATCGTCCCGCCGCCGATGCTGAGGAGGACGTTCTTTTTCCAGAGATGCAAAAGCGCGATGCCGGCAATGGCGGCAGCCTCCGGAATGCCGTAGGGGTAGGCGGTAAAGCGGACGCCCTTCAGGCAGTAGACCACAAGGAGCCCCATGGCGGCGTAGGGCAGCACTTTGCCCAGATAATCTACGTAGGCGCTTTTGCGCCGGCCGCCGGAGAACAGGATAAAGGGCAGAAACCGCGTGATCACGGTGCCGAGCACGACGGCGCCGATGGTGAGCAGCGTTTGTACGGGCGTCAGCGGCATTGGGGCACCTCCGGGGTCAGCTTTTTCCGCAGCGCGCTGAGCACCGCGACGATCGCCAGCATCGCCGGGATGATAAAGCGCTCCGGGCCGAAGAGCAAAAGACAGGCGGCGGCGCAGACAACGCCGAGAACGGCGGGCGCGTGATTTTTCTGCGTCTGCCACTGGCCCAGGAAGATGACGACGAAAAGCGCCGTCAGCACAAAGTCCAGCCCTTTGATATTAAAGGAGATAAAGGCGCCCAGCACGCCGCCGAGTACGGACCCCAGGACCCAGTAAAAATGATCCAGCAGCGTGACGAAAAACATGAACAGGTGCCTGTTTACGCCCTCTGGCGGTTCGGCCGAGCAGACGATGGAAAAGGTCTCGTCACAAAGGCCGAAGATCAGGTAGAGCTTGTATTTGCCGGCGTTTTTGTATGTATCCAGCATCGAGACGCCGTAAAACAGATGGCGGGCGTTGACGACGAGCGTCAGCAGCAGGGCGCTTAAGGGGTTGAAGACGGAGGTGAGCGCCGTCACCGCTGCGTACTGCGCCGAGCCGGCAAAAACCACGAGGCTCATTAAAAACGTCCAGCCCACGCCATACCCCTTGCTGCTCATTAAAATGCCGTAGGCGATGCCCAGAAAAGTAAACCCGGTGAGCACGGGTATCGTTGTCGGAAAGGCCGCCTGGAGCGCTGATTTTTTCTCTTTCAAATGTTCTGCCTCGCTATGCGTCAATCGGTACGTTGACGGTTCTTTTTTCAATGCCCATGACCATGCTGGTCTCGACGCTGCTGATCGTCGTATTTTGCATTAAGGAGTCGATGATAAAGTTTTTGTAGCTCTCTATATCCTTGGCCACGATTTTCAGCAGATAGTCGTGGCTGCCCGTCAGCGTATAGCACTCCTGCACCTGGGGATATTTTTGAACCTCTGACAGAAACGAACGGAGAGTGTCCCTGTTCAGCGGCGACAGGTTGACCAGGACAAAAGCGAGGACCTCGAGTCCCGCCTTTTTCTCGTCGACGATCGCGGCAAATTTCTGGATGACGCCGGTTTCCACCAGGTTTTTTGTCCTGGACAGACAGGCCGACGGAGAAAGGCCGATTTTCTTTGACAGGTCCAGGTTGGAGATGGAACCGTCCTCCTGCAATTCTTTCAAGATCGCTCTGTCGGTACGATCAAGAACCACACTCATGATATAACCTCCCTTGCGGATGAGATCGATATTTAATTCTGATTATCAGGAATAGTATCACATAAAGTTTTGGGTGTAAACAATAATGAAGAATAAAATTTTGATATAAATATAACGCTTATGTATTGAATATAAATTCAATGCATAGCGTAAAAACCCCCCCGAGTCCGGGTGTCCCGGAAATCGGGGGTTTTCCTGGCCGTTGGCCGGGTTATTTCAGGCTTGCCAGCGCCACTGAAAGCTCCGCGGCCAGGCGGGCGTTGTTGTAGACAAGCTGAATGTTGGAATCCAGGCTGTCGCCGCCGGTGAGCTCCTTGACCTTGGCCAGGAGATAGGGCGTCGTCTCCTTGCCCTTGACGCCGGCCTTTTCGGCGGCCGCCACGGCGTCGTCGATGGCTTTTGTGATGGTGCCGTAATCCATCTCGAACTCGGGCGGGATGGGGTTTGTGACAAGCATGCCGCCGGTAAGCCCCAGATCCCATTTCGTTTTCAGGGCTTCGGCCAGCGCCCGGACGGAATCGACGCGGTAATCCACCTTAAAGCCGCTTTTCCTGGTGTAGAACGCCGGCATTTCCTCCGTCCCAAAACCGACCACCGGCACGCCGAAGGTCTCCAGGTACTCCAGCGTCAGCCCGATGTCCAGGATCGACTTGGCCCCGGCGCAGACCACGGCCACGTTCGTGTGGGCAAGCTCCTGCAGGTCCGCGGAGATATCCATGGTCTCAGTCGCGCCGCGGTGCACGCCGCCGACACCGCCTGTGGCGAACACCCTGATCCCGGCCAGCGCGGCGATGATCATGGTGGAGGCCACCGTCGTGGCGCCGTCCAGCTTTTGGGAGACGATAAACGGGATATCGCGCCGTGAGGTCTTTAAAACCCCCGGGGTTTTCCCCAGGTGCTCGATCTCATCCCGGGTCAGCCCGGCCTTGAGCCGCCCATTCAGGATGGCGATCGTCGCCGGCACGGCACCGGCGGCACGGACGATATTTTCCACGTTCAGCGCCGTCTCCACATTTTGCGGATAGGGCATGCCGTGGGAGATGATGGTCGACTCCAGCGCGACGACGGCCTTGCCGTCCGCCAGGGCCGCACGGACCTCCGGCCCGATATCAAGATATTTTTCTAACATAATCCGAGCTCCTTTGCTTTATTGAACAGATTGTCCGCAGACATTGTGGGATTGATCGTGTTTTCGTGGGCCAGGGCGATGGCCGCGGCGGCGCTCCCCAGGCGCGCGCTCTGAAACGCGTCCATATCCCGCAGGTAGCCGAGCGCCAGTGCCGCCATGAAAGCGTCGCCCGCGCCGGTGGCGTTGACGATGGCCACGTCGGGCGCCTTGATGTGCTCGTGCCCGTCCGGCGTGCTGCAGAAAACTCCGTCCCGGCCGAGGCTGATGAAGACCTGCGCCACGCCCTTTTCGTGGAAAACGTCCGCCGCCCTTTGCAGATCGCCGTCGTTTTGGATGGCGACGCCGCTGAGAATCTCGGCCTCCAGTCTGTTGGGCTTGATCGTGTGGAAGCGGCCGATTAAATCGGCGACCTTTTTTGACTTCCCCGTCGACACGGGGTCCAGGAAGAAGGGGGTGCTGCGGAACGTAGAGAGGACGTATTCCAGGACGTCGGCGGGAACATTCGTGTCGAGAATGCAGAGGGCGGCGTTTTCGATGACATGGCGCTTGCTTTTGATAAAATTCACCGTCATGCTGTCGTAGATGTCCATGCTGCTCACGGCCAGCGCCATATCCTTCCGGTCGTCCAGGATGCAGAGATAGACGGACGACATCGCGCCGTGGAGGACGAGCGTGTCCATCATATTGAGCCCGATGAGGCGCGACTCCTCCAGAATCTTCTGTCCGTAGGCGTCATCGCCCACGACGCTGATGAGCGACGTTTCAACGCCGAGCCGCTGCAGATTTTCCGCAATATTCCGCCCGACGCCGCCCAGCGATATCTTGACGTCGCCGATATTGGAGTCCCGCGGGATGAGCGTATCCCTGGGGCTGCCCTGAATATCCACGTTGGACCCGCCGATGACGCAGACGTACCGCTCCGACTTTAAAATGTAGCCCTTGCCCAGGATATACCCCTTTTTCATGAGGTTCGTGATGTGGACCGCCACGGAAGACCTGGTGATATGCAGTGCGTCCGCCAGCGCGTTCTGTGAGATCATGGGGTTTGTCTTGAGCAGGGTCAGAATCTCCTGTTCACGGTTTGTCACTGCCAGACTCCTTTACTTTTGCTTAGTTTATAATCATATGATTATTATACAATCAAAAATCAAGGCTGTCAACCTTGAGAACAACCGCACATTTAGCATTATAGATATGAATTTTCGTGTTTTTTGTCAAATCTGTCGTTGTAATACCAGTTAAAAACTGGTAAAATATTATATAGTGAATCTGCGGATTCATTATATACATGTATGCGCTTGGATTAAAGGCCTCGCGCTTGGAGAGCGCGAATGGCCATATATCATAGCTTTTTCAGGGCTGCGATATATATTACGGTTTTGTACTCCGCTTAGCGAGTTTACGCAAGAGTCAGGAGGCCTATATGAACGCCGTAGGGCTGACGCAATCCAGCGAAGAATTTGTCCTTGTCAATATCGTTGAAGAGATCGTCCGGGAAAAAGTGCGCGAAGCGGTCCGGGAGACGGGCGGCTGCCCGTGCAGAAAGTGCGAGCTCAACGCCTGCGCCTTGGCCTTGAACGCCTTGGCGCCCAAATATGTCACCACGGAAAGGGGCCGCCTGCTGGCCAGAGTGGGCCTGATGAACCCCGATTACCTGATGAAGGTCAGCATTGAGGTGGCAAAAGCCCTGAAGGTCGTGCGGGAGCGCCCGCTGCACTGACGTTAATAAATAATGCCGAAGCCTGCTGTCAGGCTCCGGCATTATTTTTACCGTTTATTCGTTGCCGGCGATGTATTTGCCGGTCAGATAGCCGAAGGTCAGGCAGCAGCCGTAATTGTGGCCCGCGATGCGGAAGCTGTAGCAGCCGGCGAACATGTCGCCGATCATCGTCCCCGCGGCGTACAGGCCCTTGATCGGCACGTCGTTTTCGTCGCAGATCTGCATGCGGTGATTCGTCCTCGGGCCGCCGAGGACGGAGAAAAAGCGGTATTGACTGATGAGTCCGCCATAGAACGGGGGATTTTTGATTTCCTGCAGGTACTTGGCCTTCTTGTGAAAATCCTCGTCGCGGCCCTGCCGGCAGAGCGCGTTGTACCGCTCGACGGCGGCGTCCGCCGTATCCGCCGGGAGCCCCAGCCTTCCGATGACCTCCGCCACGGTGTCGCCCTTGACTGCGCTGCCGTTCGCCACGTCGCGCTCCCACATTTTTATGACGTCCTGCGGCGGCGTCTTCGCGCCGCCTCTTATGCCGCCGTGGGCGTGCCAGTCGACGTCAAAGGCGTAGTTTGATCCCCAAATCGCGTAGGCCGTCTGCCCGGGCTCCCGCAGGACGGTCATGGCCGTATAGGCGGCGTTGCAGTCCTCGTTGCAGAAGCGCTCGCCGTTTCTGTTCAGGCGCAGCCCCCGGTGGGCGCCGTAGGGCATGTGGGCGCACAGGCGGCTGCCCTGAATGAGCGGGGCGTTGGGAAACGTCCGCTGCCAGGCGGCGCCGGCCCAGAGCGCCATCAGATGCCCGTCGCCCTGGTAGATGCCCTTTTCAACAAAGCCGGCGTCGTAATTGAGCTTGTTGTTCGTATAGTATTTGGCGTACGCCGGGCAGTATCTGGCCATCATCTCGCGGTTTGCGGAAAAGTCGCCGGTGGCCAGCACGACGGCCTTCTTGGCGGCAAACCTCACGTAGCTCCCGCCGCCATCCCGGGCGATAACGGCGGAGACGCGCCCCGCGCCGTCCTCCTCTCGGACGAGCTGTTTGGCGACGTTGCCGTAAAAGACGCGGCCGCCCCGGGCAATAAAGTTTTTCTCCAGCGTCTGGAGGGCCAGCGTGATGCCGGCCCCGGCAAAGGTGACGCCGCGCCCTGTAAAGGCGTGGGTCCCCACGGGCTGATCGGTGGGGCTGTATGGGTCGTCCTCGTTGCCGGCCTCCAGCACGACGGTCACGCCGTCCTTTTCCAGCATGTCGATCAGCCAGTTCATGGCCGCCTCGCTGTTGTTGTAAAAGCTGTACCATTTCCTCTGGTCGATGTTGTACGACGCGGCGGCGAACTCCTGAAGGTAAAAGTTCTCGGCCTCCTGGCGCGGGTAGCCCTGCGCCGCCATGACCTTGCTGTAGGCGGCGAATACCGAGCCGCCCCGTCCGACAGGCCGGCTGCTGGCCGTGACGATCACCGTGTCGAGGCCCGCCTCCAGCGCCGACAGCGCCGTGCAGAGCCCGGCCATCCCCTCGCCCACAACGACCACCTCTGCGCCGACGGTTTCGGCAATCAGCGCCGCGCCGACAGGCGCCGGCGGAAGCTCAAAGGCCCACTTGCGGGCGGCCATCTCGGCGTTCATGTAAAGCTCTTCATCGGATGAAACGTGCATCGCTCCGCCTCACTTGGCCACGGCGCCGGCCCCGCCGGTGAGCGCCCGGTCCAGAAAATGCTCCTTCCACCGCCCCGCGGGGCAGTAGGACAGGCACATGCCGCAGTGCCAGGACTCGTGGTGCTGCAGGCCCCGCTCCATGATCGGCTGCCTGGCGTTGGCCTCCGCGATGTCCCGGCCCACGGGGTCGTCCGTTGTCACATAATCCTCCGCGCCGCCGAACGCCCTTCTGAGGCCCTGGGTCGGCACCTGACAGCGGGGGAAGCTGACCTTTCCGTAGGTGCCCAGCCCGCAGGTGCGGAAATCCTCGGAGCCGTAGGCGCCGATGGCCTTTGTGGGGCAGACGTCCGTGCAGATGTGGCAGACCTCCGGGTTGCAGAGTCTGGGGCCGCCGTACAGGGGGTCGGGCGCAAGCCCGGCGGTGGTCAGAATGACGCCGAACCTGTTCCTGGGCCCGAACTCGGGGGTGAGGACGATGCTGAGCCAGCCGAATTCGCCGAGCCCCGCGGCCACGGCGGCGTGCCGGATGCTGATCTGGGCGCCGTTCGTCATTGGCCCCGTGGACAGGGGCGTTGCCGCCTCGCCCGTCTCCCGCTCGATGAACTGCGCCACGGCGTAACAGGCGTAGGTGAGCTCGAAGTTGGGCAGCATCGTGTAGCCGTATGTCCCATAGAGGCCCTTTAAATCCTGCCTGCCGTTTTCAAAGGTGCGGAAGTTGGCCTGGACGATGCCGTCCAGCAGCCGGACGCCGACGACCACGACGGATTTGCAGCCGGGGAGGATATCCGTTGGGTGGCGGCCCGGCGGCGATTCGTCAAAGCGGTCCACGCCCGCCACGCCGCACATGTCCATCCCGTACCTTTTGGCCGCGTCCTTTATCATGCCTGTGATGTCCATTTGTGCTCCTTTCTTATATTGAATTATAATTCAATATAAATAAAAATGCCGGATTACAGCCCGGCATAACGGGCTTTGCTGTATTCGTAAAACTCCTCTTCCATGGGGTAGAAGAGGTGCTCGAAGCCGCTCCCCACGCTCAGAGCGACGCCGGAGCCCGGGACGGCCTGGGCGCCGAGCCTGTCGACGATATCGCGGGCGTGCGCCCTGACCTGCGCCGCCGTCGTGTCGGGGTCGTAAACCAGCCGGGGATCGGGGCCGTATTCCACCGTGACCCGGTCGCCGTATTTTTCAAGGATGCCGGGGATGTCGTTGAGGCTCTGGATTTCCAGGCCGTCCACCCCGATCTCCTCCACCAGATAGGGAATGAAAACGTCGATCTTGCCGCAGCAGTGGGCGATAAACTTTGTCCCCCGGGCGTGGACCGCCGTCACGAACCGGACCGTCGGCTCCAGAATCGTCTTCTCAAAGAGCGCGGTGGAGAAAAACGGGGCCCGCATCGTGCCGTAGTCGTCGGCCGCCCAGATATAATCCAGCGCAAGGTGATCCCGGATGCGGTTGAAAAGCTCGATCTTGAAGTCGACGAGCCGCATCAAAAAAGCGTGGACGGCCTCGGGCTCGGTGATGAGGTCGACAAGCGCCTGCTCAAAGCCCTCCAGCATGTGCAGCCGTTCGAAGGGGCCGTTGCTCATCCGCATGAAAAGAGCCAGGGATTCGTCCCGGCTGAGGCGCGCGGCGTCGGCGGCCCAGTCGTATTGGCTGAGATCGTGCCATTTGATATTTTCCTCCCACTCGGTGATATCCTTGAGCACATTGCCCTGGGGCGTGTTCGAGCCCTGGGCCGCGGAATATTTGTACCTGACACCGAACCAGTCCTCGGCATCCCTGTCCCGCTCGATAGGGCTGTCCCGGGCGATGGCGGACTGAAAGGCCTGGGAGGAGCCGTAAAGGTTGGGCATCCAGACCGGCTTTTCATGGCGTAAGGCGCGCATCAGGTTTTCCCTGGGGGAGATCGGATATTCCCGCCGGGGGAGCGGCCACGGCTTCGGGATGGTGGGGATGTGAATTTCCTTATAAGCCATATCGTCATTCTCCTGTTCCGCACAGCTGCCGCGCCGAACGCGGCTTTCCTATGCTCATGGTAATACCGCGCGGGGAAAAATCAAAATCCGATTGCACGGATATATTTCCAAAATGGAAATAAATGCGGCAATAAAAAGGACCGCGCTGTTTTCAGGCGGTCTCAATAATGGCGGCAGGCTGTCAGCCGCCCCGGCTTTTGGCCAGAAAAGCCTGGACACTCTTTTTGAATTGCGCCAGCGCGGGGCTGCGGCCGGATTTCAGCGACAGGAAATACGAGGTCGAGCAGGCGTCCCAGTCCGATAAGCGGACGAATTTGACGCCCGGGTAACTGACGCTGCAGCGGAGGGACGGGATGGCGATCTTCATCTGCGTGGCCAGGTAATAGGCGCTGGTGTCTCGGGGGTCGAGATAGATGCTCTTCAGCGGGAAGCCGGCCTTTTCGCTGAGCGCGGCAAAGGGGGCCATGGTGCCGGCCTTGACCAGGATGTCCTTGTCCGAATGAAAAGCAAAGGCAAAGTCCCGGAAGGCCGGGAGTGGGGCGTCGTCCAGAGCGGCCAGCGGGTCATTTTCGGAGATGCCCAGATACATGACGTCCACGCGGACGAGGGGGAATGCGTCGACCCTGGCGTCCTCCACGACGCTGCTGAGCGTCTCGGCGTTATGCGAGCCGTGCTGCACCAGCGTGAAAATGCCGTCCTGCCCGCCGGAATACAGCGCGTGCAGCTGGGATTCAAAGTCGAGCTTTGTCTGTTCGATACGGACCTCCGGGTGCGCCAGAATAAAGTCCGCCATGATTTCATCCATACCCGGCGAGTACGTCTGGACGCCGGTGCCGATCCGCAAAAGGCCGTCCCGCGCGCCCAGAAGCCCGGCCGCGTCGCTGTGAAGCGCCCTGAAGCTCTCGAGCATCCGGACAAAATGGGGCATCAGCGCCTCACCCTCCGTCGTCAGGGCGACGGAGGAAGCCCGGCTGCCCCGGGCAAATAAAACGACGCCCAGCTCCTTCTCCACACGCAGGACGTATTTTGAGATGACGGAAGGCGTGTAATTGAGCGCGTCGGCGGCCTCGTAAAAGCTGCGGCTTTTGGATACCGTCACAAGCGCCTCGATTTCCTTCATGTTCATGGCTCCAGCACCTCTTGTTCCTGTCACCACCATATCACAAAGCGCGCGGCATTGGAATCCGTTCGTGTTAAAATATACGGACGCCGCAGCCGAAAGAAGGGCTGCGGCGTCCGTTTCGGGAGAACTGCGGAGGGAGAGGGGATCAGCGCCTGTAAATTTCCTGGCCGTACGTGTGCAGCTCGTCTGACACCCAGGCCAGCTTTTGCCTGGCGTCCGCGCTTTGCCCGCAGATGCCGCCGTCCCAGAAAATGAGCGCGCCGTCCCTGCCATAGGTGTCGATGGCCGTCCTGACCGACTGCCTGACGGCGTGCTCCGGCGCGCCCGGCACGGCGCCCGGCCCCCGGCGGTCCCAGCCGCCGGTCAGCACCAGCCTGCCGCCGTATTTTTTCTTGTCGCCGACAAGAGCGTCGTTGGGCATCGGCAGCTGGCAGATGTCCACGCCCAGGTCGAGAAATTCACCGATCAGGTACCCGCAGTTGCCGCAGCAATGGAACTCGACGAGCGCGCCCTGCGCCTTGCAGGCGTCGATAATTTTGCGGAGATACGGCTTGTAAAGACCGGCAAAGACCTCCCTGGCCAGAAACGGGCCGCTGGCCGCCGCGAAATCGTCGCCCGTGACGATGATATCCGGCTTGAAATACCGGCCGATATACCGCGCCGTCTCAACCAGAAAATCGGTGATCGCGGAAACGAAGGCCTCCAGCTCCTCCCGGTCGGTATAGATTGCGCACAGCGCGTCGACCCAGCCGAGCATATTGACGGGGATCAGGAAGATGCCGTAGGTGTTTAATAGGGCCATGTTCACCTTGTCCGGTGCGTGGGCCTGTCTGGCCCGCGCCACCATGCCCTCCCAATCGAGCGTTGAAAGGTCGGGGAATTTTGCAAAATCCCGCCACCGGCCGATATCCTCCATGGCGCGCCAGTCCTCCCGGGGCATTTTGCCGAATTCGTTTTCCACCCATTTGACGTTCATGAAATCGGCGCCCGTGTCCGGGTCGAGCGCGCTCCAGAAGTCCGGCATGAACGTGTTGCTGTCCTCTGTGAACGACGGTACCCAGTATGGCCTTTCGCCCCGGGCGGCAAGCAAATAGTTTTCTCTGGCGCCCGTCATGAGCGGCTACCGTAATGAATCCTGGACTGCTTATAGAGCTCCTCGCGGAACGCGGGTGTCAGGAACCCGGCGATGCTGGCGTACATGCTCCACGAGGAGGGCTTATCCGGCCTGCAGAACTGTTCGGCGTAGCGGTGCGCCGCGTCACGCTGTTCTTCCTCCGTCGCGGTCTCCGGGTCGAAGGGGTCGGGCAGCACGGCGATGATGATCTTGTCTCCGTAGAGCTCGTAGATTTTGTGGGTATCGTTCATCAGCTGCGGCGTCCAGGAGTCCCAGCCGGCCGCGATCATGTTGGGGACCTGCTTTAAAAGCTGGCCGCAGCTGTGCAGGTCGCAGAACCTGCCCTTGGAATGGATATGATCCGTCACACGGCGCATGTACGGGACGATCATTTCCGCCGCGGTGGCCGGGGAGAAGAACGTCTCCTTCTGGCTGCCCCAGTCGTCGTGAATGCAGAAGCCGTCGATCCTCGGGAAGTATGTCAGGTATTTGTCGATGATGCGGATGTAGAGGTCCGAGAGCCTGTCGAACAGAGCCTTGACGGCGCCCTTCTGGTCCTCGTCGATCATGGCCACGACGGCGCCTTCAAAGTCCATAAAGGAAATGAGCCGTTCATACCAGCCGTTCATCATCATGCAGTAGTTGTACATGTCGGTATTCAGATACGCGTCGTTGGCTCTGGCGCTGCCCTCCCAGTCCCAGCTGTCGATATCGGGCCAGACCAGCTTGTTATACCATTCGTTGGCGTCCTCCAGAAACGGCTTGCCGGGGCGGACCATCGAGCCGCCGACCTGCGGCACATACTCCCACTCGATGCCGAACATGTCTTTTCCGCCCGTCGTGTTGCTGACGCCGGGGACCGTTGTGCCGTCAAAGACAAATGCCCGCGCCACGTTGTCGGGATTGACGCCCGGCGTAAAGGTGAGCTGCTCCGTCCCCAGGCCGACGATCTGCCAGACGGGTCTTTTTTCGTACATGGCGATATAGGCCTCGCGGGGCGTGACGGGAAAATCGTAAACCGGCACGCCGGGCCCGCCGAAGAAATCCGGCGATAAGCGGACGACCTTCAGCTCAGCTGAATTGAATTTCGGTATTGTCATAAATATATCCTACCTTTGATCGTTTATTATGCCGGGATTATTTCGCCGGGGCCTGCTCGCTCAGCCCGATCCTGGATTTCTTGTTGAACGCGGCTTCACGGATAACTTCAATGACAAACATAACAGCGTACGCAATCGCGGCGACCGTCAGGCCGCTGGTCCCGTCGATCCTGCCGGCAAACGCGTTGACGATAACCGGAGACAGGGTGATGCCGAGGCTGACCATGACCATCGAGATGCCGATGGCCAGCGTGCTGGCCTCGGGGTCAACGGATTCCGTGATGTAGTAGACGGTGCCGGGCATCTGGATTCCGGCGCCGATGCCGTAGAGGATACCGCCGACGACGATGAGGGACAGGTTCGGCGCGCCGGCCAGGACGAAGTACGCAATGGCCGAGATGATCATGCAGGAGGCCAGCGTGAACTTTTTGAACAGCCGGAGAATGATGCCGAAGCCGATACCGATGACGATCGTCAGCAGGGAGTTCCAGGCCGTCGCCAAGCCGATGGCGGAGGCGTCGCCGAGCCCCTTGGAGGTGATGGACAGGCCGATATTCGTATAGAAAGCGAAGTTGAACGTGCCGAGGAAGAAGAGCAGGATGTTCGTATAGATCATGCTGGGGGTGAATACGCGCCTGATGCCCCGCAGCCCGACGCCCTTCCCGACGAGCTTGACGTCCTTATGGCCTCTGGGCAGCAGGAAAACGACCAGAACGGCGATCGGGATGACGATCAGGTAGACGAAATAGGCGTTGTACCAGACGCTCGCGGCGAGGAAGCCGGTGAGTACGGTCAGCCCCGCGATGCCGACGCTGGACGCCGCCTGCTTCAGGCCCATGGCCCAGCCGCGGGTATTGCCGTCAAAGTGCTCGGCGAGGATGGCCGTGGCGATGGAGATCAAAAAGCCCTGGCCCACGCCGATGAAGGCGCTGCTGGCGATCAGCGCCCCGATGCTCTTGTGCGCCAGGAGCGGCAGCAGGCCGCCGATGAGCTCGCAGACGAGTGAAAAGAGGACGAGATTCTTTTTCGTTATGTAGGAGGCCAGAAGACCCACAATGATCGAAACGGGGATGGTCATGGCCGACGGCACCGTCAAAATCATCTGAACGAGCGTGGGCGAAGCGTCAGGGAAGACCTTGACGATATCGGCCAGCACGGACGAAAAGGCCATAAAAGCGGATTGAAAGATCGCAAACAGCATCACCGGGATCATGATCTTCCAGTTCATTTTATTTCTTGAGACTTCAGACATTTAGCTGCTCATTCCTTTCATTTCTTTATTATTGCTGACACCGATTGCCGAGTTTTTGTTGAAAACCGCCTCGCGGACTGCTTCAACGACCAGCAGAATAATATAGATCGCGCCCGCGACAAAAAGGCCGGAGGTCCCGTCGACTTTTCCGAAACACTGCGCGATGGCATTGATGATAATCGGAGACATTGAGACCCCGAGGCTGACCAGCGCCATGGAAATGGAGATCGCCAGCGAGCAGGCCGTCTTGGATACGGATTCTATGATGTAATACAGGGCGGCCGGCATCTGTATCCCCGCGCCGATCCCGAAAACGAGCCCGCCGATGGAAACGGCCGTGAGATTTTGCGCAAAGGCAAGGATAAAATAGCTGACGCCGATGATCAGCATCGCCAGCGCCATCGTATATTTCCTGAACGCCCTCAGGATATAGCCGAGCACAAGCCCGATCAGGATGGTGGTTATATTGTTGAACGCTGTGGCAACGCCGATGGCGGAGGCGTCGCCGAGGCCCTTCGAGGTCATCGACATGGCGATATTCGTATAAAAGGCGAATTCGAGCATGCCGAGCAGAAAGAACAGGATGCACATATAGATCAGCGACGGCGTAAATACGCTGCGGAAGCCGCTGGCGCCGACGCCTTTCCCCACGAGCTTGACGTCAAGCTTTCCTTTCGGCAGAAAGATGGCCGTGAGCACGATGATGGGAAGGACAAGAAAATAGACGTAATAGGCCTTATACCATGCAAGCACGCAGAGATACCCGGTCAGAATGGTCAGCGCGGCCTGCCCGACGCCGCTGGCGGCCTGCTTGAGGCCCATTGTCGTGCCTCGGGCCACGCCGTCAAAATGCTCCGCCAGGATGGCCGAAGCGATCGTGATGAGGAACCCCTGGCCGATGCCGATCAGCACGCTGCTCACGATCAGGGCGTAAACGCTGCTGTGGATAGCAAGGGGAAGCACGCCGCCCAGGAACATGCTGGAAAGCGCGAACAGGACCAGATTTTTCTTCGTCACGTACGAAGCGAGAATCCCCACCAGCAGGGAAACGGGTATCGTCACCAGAGACGGGATCGTCAGGATGCTCTGAATCAGGGTCGGCGATTGATCGGGGAAAACCTTGGCGATATCGGCCAGCACCGTTGAGAAAGACTGAAAGGCCGCCTGAAAAATGCCGATCAGCATGACCGGGATCATAATCCTCCATGTAATCCCTCTGAATATGCTCAAAATAACCTCCTCCTCAAATTTAAATCCATTCCCTTTTTTTGCGTTGACAGCCGGCTGCAAAATGCTTAAGCATTTTGTATAAATTAATAATAGGTTTTGGCTGTATTTTTTTCAATCCGTCCAATAGCTTGACATTTATTCGCCTTTCTCCTACAATTTGTAGGAGAAGGATGCAAAGGACGTGCGGGAATGAAAATAAGCGCGGAGCTGTTGCGGAAAAGCCTGGCCCCGAAGTACTTTTTTGAGATTTCAGGCCCTGTCGGAATTGAACTGCTGCTTGAGCGTACGCTGTTTTTGAGCAAGCATGTGGATTTGGCCGAGCATTGTATTTACTTGACGGAGGGTGCCGGCGCCGCGATAAAGCAGCCGGCCAGGACGGAGTCCGTTCTCTTGTGTGTCGGGAATCCGCCTGAAAGCTTTGCGGATTATTTTGAAACGATCTTTATCTTTGCGCCCGATATATCCATGCTCGAGCTCCATAATGAGATTCAGGGCATTTTTGCCTTCTATGAAAAGTGGGACACAACGCTTCAAAATATCCTGAACAGCGGCGGCGGTGTCCAGGATATGATCGACTGCAGCGCGGAGATATTTGAAAATCCCATGCTGCTGCACAATAAGTCCTTCGGGATTATTGCCTGCTCTCCGGCCTATAAGGATTATCCCGAGGCCCAAAACGCTACGGCGGGCGGCACCCTCATCAATATCGACTTGGAAACAACGAAAAGAGACGAGGAATTCAACCGGACGTATTCCGCCGTGCGCGCCAGTATTTTTCCCGCCCACCTGACGGGCGTCCGGACGCTCTACATGAACCTGTTTTTTCAGGGCCGCTACGAATACAGGATTTTAGTCATCGAGTCTTCAAAAGAAATCGGCATCGGCGAAGGGCCTCTGCTGGAGCAGCTGGCCTATTATATGAAGCTGGCGATCGTTGCGGACAAGACGGAGGAGACCGCCGAGGTGATGACGCTGCAGCACGTCCTGAAAAGCATTTTGAACGGCACGTTTTCCGATCCGTACTACATCGAACTCAGATTGAATGAATATGACTGGTACCGTCAGCAGACTTATTTTTGTATAAAGCTGATGGTCGACATCCTGGACGTCCAGAACCACACGCTGAGCCTGCTGTGCAACAATATCGTCACCCTCATGCCCGGGGCCTGCGCCTTCGATTACGATAACAGTATCGTCGTCTACGTCAATCTTGACCTCTTCCGCGGGAGCATCGGCGACGCCGTTAACGGGATTACGTATTATCTGCGCGATAACAACCTGAAGGCCGGGATCAGCAACCAGTTCACGGGCCTTAACGAACTCAAGCTGTACTATCGCCAGGCGGAGATTGCTTTGGACGTGGGCCTGCGCAACAAGCCCCACATATGGATTCACCGCTTCCGGGATATCACCGAGCTTTTCCTGCTTCAAATCTGCACAAGCCAGCTGCCCGCGAGGATGGTATGCGCCCCCGAGCTGCTTGCCCTGGAAAAGTACGACAAAGAGCACGACACCGAGTATTACCATACATTGATGGTTTATCTGAAAAACAACCTCCGGCATGTCCAAACGGCCAGGGAGCTGTTTATCCACAGGAGCACGTTTCTTTACCGGCTCGACAGGATCAGGGAGATCACCGGCCTTGAGCTTGAAAATTGCGGCAGGCAGTGGTATCTGCTGCTTTCTTTCCGGCTGCTGGGCCAGAACGGCCGGGAATGAGGCGTTCCGTCATGCAAAATGGAAAGGGGCAAATCATATGATCACAAATTCCGTATTGGACTGCATCCGCGCACGGCGGAGCACGCGCAGCTTCCTGGACCGGCCCGTGGAGAAGCGGCAGCTGGAGACGCTCCTGGACGCCGCCGTTTGGGCGCCCAGCGGCAGCAACAGCCAGAGCTGGCTGTTCACCGCCGTCACGGACAAAGACGTGCTTTTGAAAATCAACGAACTGGTCCGGCAGGGGTTCCAGACCTGGACACCGGACGACGATTATCCCGGCAAGCAGATGGCAAAAACGATGTCTCAGAGAGAGGATTACAATTTTTATCACCGCGCGCCGGCGCTGATCATCGCGTCCAACAGGCCAAATTACGAAAACGCCATGGCGGACTGCGCCCTGGCGCTGGAGAACGTGTTCCTGGCGGCACAGTCCCTGGGGCTGGGCAGCTGCTACGTCAACCAGCTGCACTGGCTGCGGGGCGACGATGCCCTGCGCGGCTATCTGTCCACGCTGGGAATTCCGAAGGAGCACACCATCTGCAATTCCGCGGCCGTCGGCCATATCGGCACGGCGTCGGCCGCGCCGCCCCGCCGGGAGGGCACCGTCCGGATCATCAAATAAAGCCGTTGGAATGGGAGATATATGGATACGACAGAGATTTTAAAGGCGCAGCGGGCGTATTTTGAGTCTGGCGCCACGCGCGGCCTGGCCTTCCGGCAGGACGCCCTGACGCGCCTTTTAAAAGCGTTCACCGCCAATGAGAAAATGCTGCTGGACGCGCTGCGCGCGGATCTGGGCAAAAGCGGCGCCGAGGGGTACATGACGGAGGTGGGCCTGTGCCGGGAGGAGCTCCGGTTCGCGCTCGGGCATCTTTCCGGGTGGGCAAGGTCCCGCCGTGTCAGGACGCCGCTGGCGCACTTTAAATCCGCGAGCTTCATTCAGCCGGAGCCCTACGGCGCGGCGCTGATCATCTCGCCGTGGAATTATCCGTTGCTTTTAACGGTCGAGCCGCTCATCGGCGCGCTGGCCGCCGGCAACTGCGCCACGCTCAAGCCCTCCCGGAATGCCCCGGCCACGGCGGCGGCGCTGGCGGATATGCTGGGGGGGCTCTTCCCGCCGGAGTACGTTGCCGTCGTCCGGGGCGGCCGGGCGGAGAGCGGCGGGCTCGTTGAGCAGAAATACGACTATATCTTTTTCACCGGGAGCGCCGCCGCGGGCCGGGAGATCATGGCGGCCGCCGCGAAGAACCTGACGCCGGTCAGCCTGGAGCTGGGCGGTAAAAGCCCCGTCATCATCGACGGCACGGCCGCCATCGCGCTGACGGCGAAACGGCTGGCGTTCGGCAAGCTTATCAACGCCGGCCAGACCTGCGTGGCGCCGGATTATGTCTACGTCCATGCGGATAAAAAGAAAGCGCTGATCCGGGCGCTGGACCGGACGATCGCCGAATTTTACCCCAAGGGCGCCGGCGACGAGAACCTGCCGCGCATTGTGAATGAAAAGCACTTCGACCGCCTCACGGGCCTGCTGGCCGGGGAGACGGCCGTTATCGGCGGGGCAGGGGACAGGGGCACGCTGAAGCTCGCCCCCACGGTGCTGGACGGCGTCACCGAGGACGCGCCCGTGATGCGCGAGGAGATTTTCGGGCCGATCCTGCCGCTGCTCGCTTACACGGACATCGATGAGGTGATCGCGAAAATCCGCTCCCGCCCGAAGCCGCTGGCGCTGTATCTCTTTTCGGAGGACCGGGCCGTGCAAAAGCGTGTCCTGCGGGAGCTCTCCTTCGGCGGCGGCTGCATCAACGACACGCTCGTGCACATCGGCACGCCGTATTTGGGTTTCGGCGGCGTCGGCGAGAGCGGCATGGGCGCCTATCACGGCCGCCGGAGCTTTGACACCTTCTCGCACTACAAGAGCATCCTGGACAAGAAGACCTGGCTGGACCTGCCCATCCGCTATCCGCCGTTTACGGCGAAAAAGGAAAAGCTGCTGCGGATGATCTTAAAATAATAAATTGAATTAATATTCAGAATAAGGTGAACACAGTTCGCCCCTACGGTATACGTTGGCCGTCGGGACGAACTGTGTTCGCCTTTGCGCAGGGCGGGGGGGTGCTCCGCCTTTTGTGCGGCGCGGCGCCGGGAGGAGTTCCCTCCTTCAGTCGCCTGCGGGCGACAGCTCCCTCGTCTGAGGGAGCCGGGGAAAACGGGGATACGCGCGCGGCATGTAGGGGCCGCCGCCTTCGGCGGCCCGGTCCCCGGGGTGCGGTGCGAGGGGACGCCGAGGGCGGCGTCCCCTACAACGGGGCCGGCAAGGAAGAATGGGTTGCCGGTGGCATGGATTGTCTTCGTAGGGGCGAACTGTGTTCGCCTACTTCTGTCGGCGCGGCGGTGGCCTGTGGGGAAGGACCGACGGGGCGATGTGGGCATCGCCCCCTACGAGGGATTCGACAGAAAAACAGGCTTGTATTGGATGAAAAAGGGCTTCTATTGGATGTTTTGGGGGTGATTTTGATTAAAAATGCCTGCCAAAGCGCCGAAAGGGGGCTGGAGTGACGCGATATTTTACTTGATATGTTACAGAAGTATTAAACATTTTGCGCTTGAAAAGCGGTCAAAGCGTTGCGGTTGCTGGATAATCGGTTTTTGAGAATCACGATTTGTGTTATATTTATATTTTAAAAAACGCCGATTGAAGGCGTTTGTCGGTTTATGTCGAATGAGTATGCGGGTGGGTAGACGGCTTTCTTATAACGGAAAAAGCACGCTCAGTATGTTATACTGAGCGTGCCAGCGCGGGGATGATAGCGCGCTGATGCAGCGGCCCGGTGACGAAGGGCCGCGGACTTGCTGCTGCGGCGCGAATATTACGCGTAGAACTGGTGGCTGCCGATGGTGGCCACGAGGGTGCGGTTTTCCATCGTCCACAGGTTGGACGAGATCGCCGGATTGAGGAAGAACAGGCTGCCGCCGGCGACGGAGGCGCCGTCCAGGCAGAGCTTGGCGGCCAGGACGCTGTCGGCCGAGGGCGTGTCGTAGATCGTGCCGTTATTGACCGGCTGGAACTGCCCGCCCCACCTGTCGTCAAAGATGACGTCGTAGATGGTGTCCGGGAAGTCGGCGCTTTTTACCCGGTTGAGGATCACGTTGCCTACGGCGAGCTTGCCCTTGAGCGGCTCGCCGCTGCTTTCGGCGTTGATGATCCGCGCCAGCCAGTAGACGTCGTTGCTGTTATAATAGCTGTCCCCGGCCGCGATCGTCCCGGAACCGGAGGCGACGGACGCCGTGCCCGTGGCGCCGTCCCAGGCCACCGACGCGCCGAAGGCCCTGGCAAGGACCCGGACGGGCACCAGCACGGAGCCGTTTGATACCTGCACCCCGTCGGCGATGTAGAGCATCCGGCCGTTGGCGTTCAGGTATATATCTCCGGGGCGGGCGGTGACGGTGAGCGCCTGCGTCCGGACGACGGCCTGGCCGTTTTCCCATGAGACGGCCGCGCCCGGCGCCAGCAGCGCCGTCATTGCCCGGAGCGGCGCGTAAGTCGTCTCGTTCTGAACGGAGAGGCGCACCGAGGCGGGCGCGCTGTCGACCCGGAGCGAGATCGCTCCGGCGGACGTCAGCGTCCCGGCCAGAAGGCAAAATAAAACCGTCAAAGAAGCTATCCATTTTTTCATGGCATGTCCTCCTTGCTTGCTGATACTAACAAAGTTGTAACCTAATTGTAACTTTTTGTAGCAATTTGTTCAAGACGTAAGTTTTTCCATTGGCGAACGTGACGAATTGCGCCGTCCGGTACATTGAACAACGCATTTTAGTTATACTAACGGCGTAAAAAAGCAGCGATGGATTTTTCGCTTCTTGAAAAACGGAGGAAGACCATGAAAAAAACCAAGATCCTGAGTTTAGTTATTGCCGCGTTCGTGATGCTATCGCTGACCGTCACGGCCCGCGCCGCCGGCAGCGGGGACGGCCAGAGGCCGCCGGCCTGCGGCGACGACAGTTCCTGCGGCCCGAAAGACAGCTTTAAAGGCGACGCCATGAAACGTTATGATCACTTTTTTGACAAGCTGGTGACCGACGGGACGCTCACCGCGGCACAGAAGGACGCGATAAAATCGGCGATCGACGCTTCCGTCAAGGAAGCGCGGCAGAACGGCACCGGGAAAATTGACATGAGCGCCGTTCTTGGCACGCTTGTCAAGGCCGGTACGATCACCGCCGAACAGAAGACCGCCGTTGAAAACGCCCTCAGAACAGAGCGGATCGAGTTCATGCAGCGCCGTATGCAGGACGTTCTGAACAAGCAGGTTTCCGCCGGCACGATCACCGCCGACCAGGCCAAAGCCATTATGTCGTCCGTTACGGCATCTGTCAGCGCCGGGGGCAAAGTTGATATGAGCGCGCTGCTCGGCGACCTTGTCAAGGCCGGCAAGATCAGCCGCGAGCAGCAAACGGCCATCGAAACCGAGCTGAAATCGGCGCACGGTGGCAAAGAACAGCACCAAATGAAAGCCGAAAACAAGGGCGCGGCACAAAAAGCCCCCGAAAACGTACAGAAAAGTGCGCCGCAAGGCACCCCGCAAAGCACCCCCAGAAGCGCACCCCAAAGTACCCCGCAGAGCACGCCCCAAAGCACCCCCAAAGGCGCACCGCAAAGCACTACACCGCAAAGCACCCCCAAAAGCGCGCCGCAAAATACCCCCCAAAGTACCCCAAACAACGCGCCGAATCCCGCCTGATGGCTGCTTGCGCCTGAATCCGGCGAACAGTTCCCTCCAGCGGGCAAAACAAAATACCGCCGAACGCGACCTGAAGGCGTTCGGCGGTATTTCTTTTTGTCAAAAGTGAATTTCTATGGTAAACATGCCTTCCGTTATCGAGGCCGTGATGCTCCCGCCCATCTGCTCCGTCAGGGTTTTGGCGATAGACAGCCCCAGGCCGGTGCCATTCTGCCCGGTTTCAACGGTATAAAAGCGGTCGAACAGCCGCCCCACCGTCACCTCGTCCAGCTGGGCGGCACGATTGCAAAAGGTGATAACGCCCTGCTCGGACAGCCATATTCGCAGGTCGCCCCCGCTGTATTTTACGGCATTGCCGATCACGTTCCCGAGGATGCGGGCGAGAGCAAGCTTGTTCAGCTGCCGCGCGACGCGCGCTTCCGGAATGGATATTTCGGGGGTGATGCCTTTTTCCATGAGAGCGCCGTGGCAGCCGGCGATACACTCCTCCAGCGCGCGGTTCAGGACAACCGTCTCCCGGCTGTCGTACGGGTCGACGGACACGACCACCGAGTACCGGAACAGCTCCTCCGTCAGCAGCTTTAAAGCGTCGACCCGGTTGGAGATGATGCCGAGATATCTCCGGACGGTGTCCGGCATGCTTTCCTGCTCCAAAAGCTCCATGTAGCCGCAGATGGCCGTCAGCGGAGTGCGCAGATCGTGGGAGATGTTTGTGATCGCGTCCTTCAGCTCGCGGTCGCCCTGGGCGTATCGGATGTGCTCTTTTCGGAGGCGCTTGAGCTGCCTGTCGATGTCCGCGGCGAGCCGGCGCATTTTGCGGTCCGAAGAAGTGATATCGATGCCCACGTTCGTATCCGTGGCCAGCCGCGCGGCGAATTCCGCGCGGATCTCATCGGCCGCCTGACGGCATCCGGCAAGCCTGACCAGCAATATGCAGATAACAGCGAGGAGAACCGCGCACAGGCCGCAAAGCAGATAGAGCATGTAAACTCCTTTATTTCAGGTCTTTCCGCCGGAAAATAAACATGCCGGCAGCGTTCGTCACGACAATGATGATACCGGAGTACAGCAGCATCAATCCCGCGTGGGGGACATTCCGGGAAGCGAGCTGCCCCGCCTGTGTCGTGGGAAGGAAGTCCATAATGAATTGATACATTTTTCTCTGGGAGTCATTCAGATAATGTGGGTTTGGAACGCGCTCTCCCGCCTGCACGACCTGCTGCCCGGCATCGTTTACCGTCATAGACAAGCCCTGCATAAATTCGGGTTCGTTCATTCGGCCGTTCAGATAGGCAAATAAAAAGATAGCGGTAAAGGCGATGACAATACTGATAACGGCCACAAGCGCTTTATTTTGGTTCAGCATGGAGAGCAGGGAGAATATCGCCGCACAGGCAATGGTCAGCAGCAGGCCGGCCAGCAACCATAATATTGCGGTTTGAATATCCGTTTCAAGAGGGCCGAGCAGTGGAATCCCCAGCGCGCAGGCGGCGATCAAATAAGCCAGATTCATAAGAAGTCCGGCTGCGGCGCAGGTCGCGAAATTGACAAAATAAATGGAATTCCTGCTGTGTCCCACAACCATTTTATTCCGGATTGTTCCGTCGCTGTATTCCTTGCCGATATAGAGGCTGCAAAATATTGCAACTAAAATCCCGACGACGATGTACGGCAGGAAAAAGACGGTATCCGAGCTGGTATTATATTCGTATTGATACAGCGTACTATTCCGGTATTCGCTCAGGCTGTAAACTATATTGAACAGGAGCATCGCTGCCACGCAGAGCCAGAGGCTTTTGCTTTTTATCAGTCTTGCAAAATTCGCCCTCAGCAATTTACTCATGGCGGCCGCCTCCGAGCAGGTTGATGTAATAGCCCTCCAGGCCCTCGTCCCGCTCTGTTATCGTCTTGACGTCGCAGCTTTCTTTGGCCAGAGCCATTGTCATCTCGGTCACGTTCCATTGCCCGAAGACGTCGGCCTCGTGGTCGGAGATGACGGTATATTCGATGTTCCTCCCGTCCAGCACACGGGCCAGCGCCCGGACGTCGGAGACCTCCAGGTGCATGCGCTTGCGGCAGGCGGCCTCCAATTCCTTCGCGCTGATTTCCTTTACGAGCCTACCGCTGTCGATGAAGCCGTAATGGGTGGCCAGCCGGGACAGCTCGTCCAGGATGTGGCTGGAAATCAGCACCGTGATCTGATGCTCCCTGTTCAGCTTCAGGATCAGTTCACGTATCTCCACAATGCCCTGCGGGTCCAGCCCGTTGACAGGCTCGTCCAGAACGAGAAAATCCGGGTCGCCCGCCAGGGCCACGGCAATGCCGAGCCGCTGGCGCATGCCCAGCGAGAAATTTCTGGCCTTCTTTTTACCGGTGCCGCCCAGCCCCACCAGCTCCAGCAGCGCGCCGATGCCCTCGAAGGAAGGACGGCCCAGCACCCGGTACTGCGCCCGGAGGTTTTCTTCCGCCGTCAGGTCCAGGTAAATGGACGGGGTTTCGACGATGGCGCCCATCCTCCGGCGGGAGAGGGCGATGTCCTTTTCGGTGTGCGTCCTTCCGTAAAGCGCGTAGGCTCCGGACGTGGGACGCTGCAGGGCGCAGATAATGCGGATCAAGGTCGTTTTCCCGGCGCCGTTTCGCCCCACGAAGCCGTAGATGGCGCCTTTCTCCACGTGCATGGAAAGCCGGTCCAAAGCCTTAAAATCCCGGTATTGCTTTGTGAGATTTTCCGTGCTCAAAACAAATTCCATATGAATGCCTCCTTATGCCTGATGTCCATATGGTAACTTGATACGGTTAAGACAGCGGTAAAGAGAACGATTAAGAAAAGGTTAAGATTTACGGCTCCCGCATTTTGAAGCCGATGCCCCATACGGTTTCGATATAGTCCTTGCCCGCCGCGGCCCGGAGCTTGCTCCGCAGGTTGCTGACGTGGACCTTCAGGGAGCTCTCCACGCAATCCGGGGTGTCCGCGCTGATCAGGTCCAGTATTTTGGATTTGGTAATGACCTGCTTCGGGTTTTGCAGCAGCAGCTTTAAGATGGCAAATTCCGTTTTTGTCAGCCGGACCGGCACTTCTCCCGCAAGGACCTGATGGGTCCCCGTGTCGAGGCTCAGGCCGCCGCAGAGCAGGCGGGCACCGTTTCCGGCCGCCGTGCCGCGGCGCAGCTGAACGGTGATGCGCGCCAGCAGCTCGTGTGTGTCAAAGGGCTTTGTGATATAGTCCGCGGCACCGCCCAGCAGGAGCTGCACCTTATCGTCGGCGCCGGCCTTCGCGCTGAGCACGATCACCGGAACGCCCCGCAGCTTTTTCAGCACCTCCTCGCCGGGCAGCCCGGGCAGCATCAGGTCCAGCAGCACCAGGTCCGGCCTGGCCTGTGAAAAAAGGAGCAGCGCTTCCGTCCCGGAATAGGCGCGGAGGACGGCATAGCCCTCTTTTTTCAATACTTCCTCCAGCATGTCCCCGATGTACACGTCGTCGTCTATGATCAATATTTTATAGGACATCATATCCCTCCGTCCGCGCGCCGGCGCTTTGCCGGTTTTTTTACGCCCTTTCATATTAACGCCCGGAATGTGAACAAATCAATGACGCGGCCTATTTTTTCATTTCAAATTGAAAATTTCCGGGCGATTATGTATAATAAACCCAATCAATACAAAGGAGCGCGTATCAGATGGGTACCTTACTGCAAAATAAAAATATCGTGATCATGGGCCTGAGAAACAAGTGGAGCATCGCCTGGGGAATCGCGCAGGCGGCCGCCGGCGAGGGCGCCGGCCTGATCTTTACCTGCCAGAGCGACCGGGAGAAGGAGGAGACGGAAAAGCTGACCGCCGAGCTCGGAAAGTTCCCCGTGTACATCTGCGATATATCGGCCGACGAGAATATCAATGAGGTCTTTGACGTCATCAGGGAGCGCCACGGCGTTCTCCACGGCGTGGTGCACGCCATCGCGCACGCCAACCCCGAGGATCTCTCCAACGATTTTGTCTACACCTCCCGCGCCGGCTTCCTGCACGCGCTGGACGTGTCCGCCTATTCGCTGGTGGCGGTGGCCCGGAAGGCCAGGGAACTGATGACAGAGGGCGGCAGCATCGTGACGCTCACGTACATGGGCTCGGAGAAGGTCTTTGGCGGCTATAACGTCATGGGCGTGACCAAGGCGGCGCTGGAGGCCAGCGTCCGGTACCTGGCCTCGGACCTGGGCCCGTCGGGCATCCGCGTCAACGCCATCTCCGCCGGGCCCATCAAGACGATGTCGGCCAGGGGCGTGAAGAATTTCAGCAATATTCTGAGCGTCGTCGAGGAGAAGGCGCCGCTCCGCCGCGACGTGACCAAGGAGGACATCGGGAGCGCCTGCCTGTTTTTGCTCAGCGACCTCTCCGGCGGCATGACCGGCGAAGTCACCCACGTGGACTGCGGCTTCAACGTCATGGGAATATAGACGCCGGCGACCTTCCGACCAGCCTGAAAAACCGCCTTTTGAAGGCGGTTTTGTCATAGCAGGACCTTTTCGACGAACACGCGGACGATGTCTGGATCGAACTGCGCGCCGGCGTTCCGCCACAGCTCGGCGACGGCCTGCGCGTTTGTTTTTGTCTGCCGATACGGGCGCCGGGCCGTCATCGCCTCGAAGGCGTCCGCCGCGGTGATGATCCGCGAGTACAGCGGAATGTCCTCCCCGGCGAGGCCCTCCGGGTAGCCCTTCCCGTCCCAGCGCTCGTGATGATACAGGACGTATTCGGCCAGGTGCGCGTATTCGTCCACCGATTTCAGCATCTGGTAGCCGATCTCGGGGTGCCTTTTGATGATGGCCCACTCATCCTTCGTCAGCTTTCCGGCCTTGTTCAGGATATCCGGGGGGACCATGATCATGCCGATATCGTGCAGCGCGCCCACCGTCCTGATATCGTCGATTTCTTTTTTGCCCAAGCGCATTGCCCCGGCGATGGCCTCGCAGTAATGGGATACGCGCTCCACGTGGACCTGCTCGTGCTCGTAATTGACGTTGATATTGCGGAGGATGGTTTCGATCGTCTGGCTCCGCATGGCCCGGCCGTGCTTGATCTTGTCCCGGTACATCAGGTTGTCCGCCTCGGTCATGATGGTCTTGATGTCCTGCTCCGGAGACGTTTTGACGGCATAGCCCACGGCCAGGGAGACGATGGCGGGACCGAGCCGGAGCCTGGCCGCGGCGGTCTTGAGCAGCTCCCTGACGGCCTCCGCCTGCCTGGCGTCGGTATGCCGGAGCAGGACGCAGAATTCGTCGCCGCCCATGCGCCCGGCGATATCGCCCGCCCGGCAGACTGTTTTGATGAGGTCCGCCACCTTTTTGAGGAGCTGGTCGCCCACCTCGTGCCCAAAGGCGTCGTTTGTCAGCTTCAGACCGTCCACGTCGATGCACATCAGGGCCAGCGGCAGGCTTTTACGCGCGTCGTGCTTCCTGATGGACTCCTCCATGAACCGCCTGTTATAGAGGCCGGTCAGGTGGTCGTTGAAGCTCAGGTACTCGATTTGCTTCTGCCGGGCGCGCTTTTCGGTAAAGTCCCGGATTACGATGACGACGCCGGCGGTGCGGCCGCCCCTGTCCCGGATGGGCGCGGCGCTGATTTCCACGGGGATTTCGCCGCCGTTTTTTGAGACCATGAGGATATTGTTCGACAGCTCGATGATTTTCCCCGCTTTCAGGACCTTTTTCAGATAGCCGCCGCACACGCGCCCTGAATTTTCGCGCCGCATCCGAAAGACCGTTTCCAGCGGTTTCCCCAGGGCGTCCGCCGCCGTCCAGCCCGTCAGCCTTTCGGCGATCGGGTTCATAACGGTGACCGCGCCGCCGCTGTCCGCGGAGATGACGCCGTCGCCCACGGAAAGGAGCGCCGTTTTAAAATGCTCCTTTTCGTTGAACAGCGCCTGCTCCATGCGCTTTCGCTCGGTGATGATTTCAGAGTACAGAACGAGCCCGCCGATGGCGCCGCCGCTCTCGTACCAGGGGCGACATTCCCAGCGCAGCCAGTCCGAGGCGCCGTCCGCGTGGGTATAGAGAGACTCGTCCTCGGTGACGACCTCGCCCTTAAGGACCCGTGCGTGGACGTCCCGTAATTTCTGGGACAGGTTCGGGAATACGTCGTAATGGTGCCGGCCGATGATATCGGGTTCGGTGATCCTGAACGCCGCGAGGTACGGCCTGCTGACGTACATGTACCTTAAATTTTTATCGTGGATCGCCACGGCGCTCCTGTTATGCTCGATGATATACCGCATGAGATCCCGCGACTGGAGGATGGCGTTTTCCCCGTTTTTTCTGCCCGTGATATCCCGCATAAAGCAAACGACGGTAAAGGGCGTCAGGCTGAGCACCGCGGAGGATACCTCCACGTCAAAGACGGTGCCGTCCTTTTTCCTGTTCTTTGCCTCGTGGAGGTCAAAGCCGTTTTGCATCAGGGCGTCGGCCCGCCGGCGCTCGTCCGCTTTGATCTCTTTGGGGATGACGTCATCAAGACACAGGGTCTTCAGATCCTCCCGCGTAAATCCGGTCATATTGAAAAACGCCTGGTTGGCGTCCATGATCCTTTCGTTTTCCGCGACGACAATAAAACCGTCCTGCGTTGCTTCAAGAATGGTCCGCAGGTAATTTTCCCCGGCGAAGTCTCCTATGGAGATACCGACGAATTTGCCCGGCGCGGCTTTTTCGGCTGTCACTAAAAACACCTCGGCTTTCATGGAGGTTTTGAATCGAACAATTTTTGGATGTACATTACAATATCGACAGAATTTGTCTGGTGCTTAACAGTTTCTTTTGCCGTGAGCCGGGCCCGCTTCCGACAATAATAAAAGGCCGGCGGTGCAGATGCACCGCCGGCCTTTTGTTTCGTGTGTGTTGGGGAGAATACCGGATTAACCGGCGTAGGAAGCCGGGACGTCGGCGATCGGCGAGTAGCCGGTGCCGGGCGCCACGTCATAGTTGTTCTGGTGGATGCCCGTGTAGGTATCGACCCACATCAGATAGCTCTGGTACATGTCCTGGGTGATGACGACTGTCGGGAGAATGATGGAAGCGTACTTGTCGCCCCTGGAGTGGTTGATCCATTCAGGCCACAGGCCCTCAGGCGTCGCGTCGCCGTTCATCATCGCGTACAGACCGGCGAAGATGGGCATCGAGAAGAGTCTCTGATCGGTGAAGATGGCACCCTTCCAGGCGCTGTCCTCGCCGGCATCCCAGTGGGCGATGAGGCTGGAGCCGCCGAAGGTCGAGCAAACAGCCGTGTCGTTCTTGCCGGCGGCGTCAACAGCGCGCGCGGCGCCGTCGGTGTAGTCGTCAAAGAAGCCGCTGATCAGCCAGTACTTGACTTCGGGGTGCGCGGCCAGAATGGCGGAAGCGAGGTTGTAGCCGGTCTGGGCGTCCATCTGACCGGTAACGCCGTCGCCGAAGTAGTAGTTCTTCATGGCTTCCGGCATTTCCTTGGTGATCGTATCCGTGAAGCCCTGTTCTCTTTCCACCAGCTGCGGGGTGGTCGAGTAGCCGATGAACATGGCGCCGAATTCCTCGGGCTTGGCATCCGGCCAGGTCTTCTTCGCATAATCGACGTTGAACTGGGCCATGCCGACGCCTGCCTGATAGTTGTCAAAGCCGGCGCTCGGATGCAGCAGGGTCTTGCCATCCTGGTCATAAGCGGAGGACATACAGCCCATCCAGGGGATATTGAGCTCATTGGAAAGCTCGGCAACGCGGGGCCAGACGGTGGAATCGGGGTCGAGCAGCAGGCCGTTGTAGCCCTGGTCGACGTATGTCTGGATGGTATTGACAAACAGGTCGTTGTCGGCGTTGCAGGCAAAATCATTGTACGTGACGTTCATACGGTCGGCCCAAGCCTTGAAGGACTTGCTGAACTGATCGTACAGAACGCCGGTGCTGGACATGATATAGCCCACCTTGTAGTTCGGGTTCTTGCTGTAGTCGACGTTGGGATCGTAGAAGCCAACACCAGAAGTTCCGGCAGATGTGCCGGGTGTGGTCGACCCGGGGGTGGAACTCGGCGAGACGCTGGCACTGGGGGATGTCGTCGTTTCCGGCGCCTTATTGCACGCAAAAAGCGAAACAGCAAGAACCAGTACGATGACGATTGCCATGACTTTTTTCATGAATTAACCTCCTTTTTATTTAGACAGCGCGATAAAAATGACTACCATAATAGTCATCTTACGGAAGAAGACTATCACAGTAGTCATATAATGTCAAGGTGATGTTTTTCGATTTTGGTGATATTGACGATGAACCGGGGACATCCCCGCGCGGCAAAACGCGCCGGAATTATATACCCGGGACGGAAATGGGCGCCGATGCTCCGGGAAACCGGACGGCCCCGTACAGGGTGGGAAGCGCGTCCGTATAATAATAGGGATGGTGGGGTGTGCCGAGGTAGACGGCACCGCTGAAAATCCTGACGCTTTCGTGTGTTTCGCCGATGGTGAGGGAGCGCTCAAATTTGCTGTTGCTGGTGGTGGCAAAGGACAGCGTGATACACACGGTGATAACGGCGGCGGCCAGAGCGGCGGAGAAGGACGTTTTTTTGTACTTCAGCACCGACAAAATCCTCTGCTCGACGGAGTTTTTAACAAACCCGCTGGCAATGGGCCGCGGCCCCTTCTGCAGCCGCGCCATGCTCAGAAGCGACATGGCGTAGCCCGCGCGGGCGTCGTAGGGCAGACTGCTGACGACCAGCTCGTCGCAGGAGTGCTCCAGGTCCCGGTTCGCCAGCCGGTACATCAGCCAGACGACGGGATTAAACCAGTGGACGCAGAGAATGACGATCAGCAGAAACTTCCAGACGGCGTGAAATCTTTTGATATGGACGAGCTCATGGGTCAGCACATACGTCCGCTGCGCGTCGTCGGTGAGATCCATGAATTTCGGCAGGATGATTTTCGGCCGGAATATCCCGGTGGCGATGGGCGTCGTCAGCTTGTCCGACACAAGAATGCGGATGTTTCTCCGCAGCCCCTGGTCTTTCCGCCATTGATCCAGCTTTTCGTTGCCTGCGACGGGCAGCGCCTCGCTGTTTATTTTCTGGCATCTGATCAGCGCGCCCAGGTAGAACAGCCCCGACAGAACGGCGCCCGATATCCATACGACAGATATCGGGCCGCTTCCCGGCGTGACGCTTGTTCCGAGCAGCAGTATGGAAAGCAGCGTGATGATATCTCCGGCGGTGGTGCTCGTAAAAGACACGAGATTGAACACGGAGTTCATCCCGCGAAAGATCACGATATTGTAAACGCTGAAAACCGTGGAGACCGAATAGGGCAGGATAAGCCTGGCCATCGCGACAGCCCAGAGTATCAAAAACGTGGTTTTCGGGAGCCGGTACTTTGTCATCGCGCGGACGGCGGCGATCACTAGGATAAGCACCGAGGATGTAATGCTTGCCTGGAGCAGGTTCATGCTTTTGCCTCACTAAAACTTTCGATGAGCACTTTCATTCTGGTGAGCTGGTCGTCCGACAAATGCTTTTTGCTGAGAAAGGCGGTGAAGAAGAGTTCTTCAGAGCCGCTGAACATTTTATCGATCAGCTCGTTTGTCTCCTGCTCCTGGGCCTCCTCTCTCGAGACCAGGGCGCGGCAGACGAAATTGGGTTCCGTTCTCTCAATGACATCTTTTTCGATACATTTTTTGATGATGGTGTATGTAGTGTTTCTGTTCCATCCCGTTTCAGCTTTCAAAATCTGCGCGATCTGACTGGCCGGCAGAGTTCCATGCCGCCACAGGACATTCATGACATTTAGCTCAGAATCAAAAAGCTTGATACTCATAAATTCCTCCGTCATTAATGAATGCCTATTCTTTAAGACCCAACATGACATGATATTCGCAAGCTAAGAACGTATCCCTCGCTGTTGAGGCCGAATGCCTCCGAAACCGAATGAACCGGACGCCTCCTTATATTTGAGTTGAATCGTACCCAAATCAGACTATCAGGTTAGTCGCTGATTGTCAAGAGTGACAATGTAACCAAGTTTTGTACCGCCGGTTTTATGAATTATCACAATCTTCGTATTGCCCGGATGAAATGCCATATTCATTTGACTTGGACTGTTTTCGTATTATATTATCAAGATAAATGCTGGAAAATCCAATGATCAGAAAGGGTGATCCGATGTACGCGCAGCTCTATCCGAACCTGTTCAGGCCGCTGAAGGTCAAGGACCTGACCTTTAAAAACAGGATCATGTCGCCGCCGAACATGCTCTTCCATACCGTGGCCGGCCGGCCGACGCCATATTACATCAGCTATCTGGAGCACAAGGCCCGCGGCGGCGCCGGGATTGTGACGCTGGGCGAGGTGGCCGTCTGTGACGGCGGCAACCACACCCCCTGGACACAGTGGAACAGCGACAACAGGCCGCTGTACGCCGAGATGGCCGAGGCCATCCACGAGCACGGCGCGCTGGCTTCCGTCGAGCTGACCCACGGCGGGCAGAACGCGCGGCCGCAGTTCAATACCGCCCCCATCAAGGGCCCCGTGGAGACCGTGAATCCCATGGGCGTCCATGTGCTGGCCATGGACCTTGCGGATATGGAGCACGTTGCCGACGCCTATGCCGACGCCGCGGACTACTGGTACCGCGCGGGCTTTGACACGGTGCTGATCCACGCGGCCCACGGCTGGATTTTCAACCAGTTCCTGTCGCCCATCATCAATAAGCGCACCGACGCGTACGGCGGCAGCCTGGAGAACAGGATGCGCTTTCCGCTGATGGTCCTGAAGCGCGTCCGGGACCGCATCGGCCCGAAGCGGGTGCTGATGCTCCGCCTTTCCGGCTCGGAAAGAGAGGAGGGCGGCTACACGGTGGACGACATCATTGTTTTCCTGGAGAAGGCCCAGGACTATGTGGACGTGGCCGAGATCAGCTCAGACGGCCTGACGAACATGATGGCCTCCACCTACAGGCCGCTGGGCCTGAACGTGGCTTTTGCCGAGGCGATCAAAAAATCCGGAAAGGTAGATATCCCCATTTTTTCCATAGGCTCCATACTTCATCCCGAGCAGGCGGAGGAAATCGTCGCTTCCGGGAAGGCCGACGGCGTGTCCATGTCCCGCGCCCTCATCGCCGACCCCTTCTGGGCAAAGAAAGCCGCGGACGGGCGCCCGGATGAGATCACGCCGTGCCTTCGGTGCCTCAACTGCACCGACAGCGATAATCTGGACCGGCACTTTGTCTGCAGCGTCAACCCGTATATCGGCCGCGAAGCGCGCATCGGCTTTGCCGACACGATGGCGCCCGCCAATTTCCGCAAGAAGGTCTTGGTCGCCGGCGGCGGCCCGGCCGGCATGCAGGCGGCGATCACCGCGGCCCGGCGCGGCCACGAGGTCATGCTCTGCGAGAAGGAGAGGGCGCTGGGCGGCCTGCTGAGATTCACGGCCACGGACAGCCTCAAGCACGACCTGCGCCGCTTTACGGAATACCTCATCCGCCGGGTGCGCGACATGAACGTCAAGATCCTCCTCAACACCGAGGTCACCGGCGCGCTCGTCGAGCGCTTCCATCCCGACGGCATCATCGTCGCCACCGGCTCAACGCCGGTCGTGCCGGCCATCAGGGGCGTCGAGCGCGCCCGCCACGCCCTGGACATCTATTTTGAGCCGGAAAGCGTCAGGGGGGATGGCGTCGTCATCATCGGCGGCGGCCTCGTCGGCGTCGAGGCGGGACTGCACCTGAGGAATACCGGGAAGAACGTCACCGTCCTGGAAATGCTGGACGACTACGCGGCCGAGGCGAAGTTCTGCTATAAGGCCGGCCTTGTCCGCACTGTGGAGGAGCTGGGGCTGAACATTGTCACCGGCGCGGCCTGCAAAGAGGTGACAAGCGCCGGCGTGCGATACGACAAAGACGGCAAGGAGTACCTCGCCCCCGGCGATACCATCCTGTACGCCGTGGGCATGAAGCCGTACGATCAGCCCTATTTTGAGCTGTACGACAAGGCCCCCGCCGTCTACGAGGCCGGCGACTGCAAGAAGGTCGGCAAGGTGGACGGCGCCATCCACTCCGGCTTTTTCGCTGCTATGGACATCGGCATGATATAAATTGAATATAGATTCAATATAAAAGAAGTCAGCAGACAATAAGGTTTGCTGACTTCTTTTTTGTTTTATCCGCCGTCGGGCGGGCGACCCGGCCCGCCGTTTTAACAGCCTGGAAGAGACTCGGACGAGTGCGCCTGAAAGCCTCCCTCGGACGAGGGAGGTGGCGCGAAGCGCCGGAAGGAGTGATACGCCGCGCCGACACAGTTCCCTCCTTCAGCCGCCTGAGGGCGGCAGCTCCCTCGTCTGAGGGAGCCTGAGAGGGAAACGCCGTCACACCAGGGCGATCTCATCGGTCCTTCGGACCTTGCCCATCGCGGGGAAGATATTCTGGCAGACGAAATCCTGGTGCTCCTTTGACGCGCAGGTCATGGCGTCTTCAATGTAAACGCCGTGATAGCTGTGGCTGAAGGCCTCGCGGGCCGTGGTGTCGACGCCGAAAATCGTTGAGATGCCGCACAGCACAACCGTATCGATGCCCCGGCGGCGGAGCTGGAGGTCCAGGTCCGTTCCGTAAAATGCGCCCATTTGCCGCTTGGTGACGATATGGGCGTTTTTAAAGGCCTGCAGCTCCGGGACGAGAACGTCCCAGCCGTCGGGGAAATTTGGCTTTCCCGGCGGCGCGTCCGTCCGCGGACGAAAGCTGTCCTTGCCGTCCTCGGAGAAGGAGACGCGCACGAAGACGACAAATGCGCCCTTCTCCGTAAACCTCCGCGTCAGCCGGACGGCGTTTTCAACGACTGTCCCGGCCGGGTAGGGCGCGTGGGGCGTCATCCCCACGCTGAAATTCTGCAGGTCGATCACGACGAGGGCCGTCTTTTTGGCGTCCAATATCTCGATGCGGGTGTTGTCCATCCTTTATTCTCCTTCGGGGTTATCTGTTTAACAGCACCGCCTGTTGCTTTTGGCGCGCTGCCGGTCTATGTTATTATATAACAGACAGTGTGGAATACAAAGGAGGAAAGCGCATGAAAAGGTGTAAAATCACGGTGCTGGGGACATTGCTTTTCGAGGATTTGAGAGATGCGTACATGGCGCCCGATTTCGGCGCCTGCCCCGCCATGAAGGAGGGGGACGTTTTCACAACAGGCGGCCTCTTCGGCAACAGCAAGCCCGAAGGATTCTGCGAATACGCCTGGCAGGCAGTGCAGGTCATGGCAAGCACGCTGGCCGGCGGCGGCAAGGTATTCGGCGAGGATTTCAATATTGCCTGCTGCAACGACGGGATACGGCCGGTGATACTGAAGCTGGAGGCGGTAGACGACTGAAAATTTCGCGATCAGATATAAAAAAGGATAGCCGGTAAAACGGCTATCCTTTTTATAATAAGCATTTCGCGGCTCCGCTCCGCCGGCGGATTCAGTACATCTGCCCATCGAGCCCATTTATAAGCTCGATACCGTAAACGACATCGTCCTTGACGGCAAAGACAACGGCGATCGTGCTCTCTTCCGGCAAGAAGGCGTAGACGCGGTCGCATTTGCCGAACCAGGCAGCGTCGTCGTAGCTCAGGCTGTCGATTTTTTTAAGCGGTATGCTGGAATTGAGGAGGACCCGTTCGGGCTGGCCGACGGCGACGCCCCAGATGCCGCAGCCTTCCTTGACGGTGCGGATCGTTGTGACGGAAAATACGCCGTCCTCGGGCGTCAGGTACGTCACCTGCAGGCCGTCGCTCTCAACGACGCCGCCCGGGCCGAAGCTTTCCGCGCGGAAGCTGCTGCGGCTGTTCTCCCTGAGCTCGAAGCCGAAGGGAAAGTCGATGGGATATTTATCAAGATAGATGGCGCGGGCGGCTCCGGGGAGATAGAGACCGTACGCATTGCCGTCGCTGCCCACGGCAAAGGTCAGCGCCTGCCGCAGGGCGGTCGCCTCGTCGGCGGAAAAACGGCCGGAGAGACAAGCGTTATAGGCGGTGCTGTCGGCCTCCCACTGGGCCAGCAGCGGCCCGTCCAGCCCCTCGGAATAGGCGCCGTCCGAGGTGAGATAAGCGCGGCCGAGATAGTAGTCGCGCATTTCCTGATCATCGCCGGCGGCGCTGTCGTTTAAGGCGGTCAGCAGCGGACTCCACCAGTCGGTGCCGTCCGGGCCGCCATACGCCGTTTCCAGCTCGGACCAGGTGCCGCGGGAGAAGCTATCCAGGCATGGCAGCAGCGCGTAGGCGCTGACCGGCTTTCCGACGATCAGGTCCGGCAGATAGTCGTGAATATTTCCGCTGGAAACGGCAAAAGCACCCGGGGGCAGCGGGGCCGCGTCGGGCGTCGGGGAAGGCGCGGAAGCCTCCGGAGTCATGGACGGCGCCGCCGAAGCGGTCACCGGCGCGGCGGCGCAGCCGGCGGCCAGGAGCAAAACGGCAGCCGTTATGACCGCGGCCGGTATTTTGAGAATTGAGGCGCGCAGAGCAATCCCTCCTTAAAAATCTTATTGTGGCGTTATGTATCTCGTCATGTGCCGTCATGGGAATTGGCTTTTCCCCGGGTGAAGATATTCGTGAAAAACAGGAGCAGGCCGAGAATGAGGGTGAATATGGAGATGAACTGGGAGGTGGACAGCGCCCCGACGCTGCCGCGGGGGTCGCTGCGCAGAAATTCGACGGCGAACCGCCCGGCGCTGTAGAGAATGATGTAGAGGCCGCCCACACGGCCCCTTTTTCGGTCCTGCCGGGCGTACAGGAGCAAAACGGCGGCGATCAGAAAATCGCCGGCGCTGGAAATGAGCTGCGTGGGGATGAGCGCCACGCCGTTGGGCGCGTAAAGCGAGTCGCGGAAGGTAACGCCGAAGGGAGCGCTTGTCTCCCGCCCGTAGCAGCAGCCGGCGAGAAAGCAGCCGATGCGTCCGAAGCCCTGAGCCACCGCCACCGACGGCACCAGCAGGTCAAAGTACGGCAGAAAGCTTATCTTTTTAGCGCGGCAGTAGATCAGCGCCGCGGCAATGCCGCCGATGATCCCGCCGTAAACCACAAAGCCGTCGCCTGTCAGAATCAGCAGCGGATGGCGGAGGATATCGGGCAGAGCCGTGACGGCGAAGAGGAGCTTTGCGCCCACAAAACCGAAAATCAGCGCCAGCAGCGCGAGGGTGATCACCACATCCGTATTCAGCCCTCTTTTCTTCGCGCGCCAGTGCGCCAGGAAAATGGCGCAAATGACACCCACGCCGATGGCGAGGCCGTAGCCGTGGATGGTGACGCCGCCGATTGTCAGAAGGTCGTTGTACATCGCTCTACCGCCTTAAAATTACTGCCGCCATTATACCGTTGTCCGGGAGCGATTGCAACTGGGCGGGGACAAGCGGGCAGAAAAAAAGCAGGCCCGTCAAAAAGGGTCTCTGCTTCTGTGTCGGTATGTTATTTGTTCATTGTGCCGCCTAAATATCGGAAGTACTTTTCCCTGGCCTGAATCCGCCGCTTCTGGGATATGGGGATGACCGTGTCGGAGAACAGTCTGATCTTTTTGTTGTCGAAGGTTTTGATGCGGGACATGTTGACCAGATAGCTCTGATGGCACCGCACAAAGCCCGGGCCGATTTTCTCCTCGATATCGTCGAGCTTGGCGTAAATCGCCGTTTCGGCGCCGTTTTCGTGAATGATGACGATCCGCCGGTCGCTCATGATGTATTCGATGGCGTCGATCATGAAATTGTGCACCGCGCCTTTCGCCATCACGGTCAGGACCCTGGCCTTGTCGGCCTCCTCCCGGGGCGTCTGGTTCAGCGCGCGCTCCAAAACGCGGGCCACCGTCGACCGGAGCAGCTGCTCCCGCGCCCTGTCCGCGCCCTGGCCGGCGTTGGACGAATCGATTAAGGCGATATGCGGGTACCGCGCCGTGATTTCCGCGGCGAGCTGCCTTCCACCGCCGTCGTCAGGGCCAATATCCAAAAAAATGATGGTAATGCCGGAGGAATCGTCTGCCAGAAGCTCCATAAGGCCGTTGCCGTCACTTAAACAAAAAAGGTGGTAACTGACACCCTTTGATGACAGCATATCGTCGAGCACATCCTTGATCCTATTTGTTCTGACACGATCTTTGTCACAGACTGCAATACTTATCATGGGAAGCCTCTACTCGATTTTTCCTTTTAATGATAAAGCAATCGGATGGCGATGTAAATGCCAGCCGATGAAATATTGAGATTAAAAATGACATGACTGTGGTTAATTATGCACTGCGGTTTAAAATCCAAACACGGCGTCCCTGCGCGGGGATGCTTTTCACGTCAAAACTTGAAACTTGATATTGCCTATGGTAACATGAAATGAACAGGTTGAATTTATATTTATAATAGTGTAAGGAGTAAATGCGAATGTCACGCGACAATACTGTGATTGATCTGAGATCGGCGCTGGAACTCTTAAAAACAATCCCCGGGCAGCTCATCGAAACAGACGAGCCCGTCAAGGCCCACGCGGAGCTGGCGGGCGTCTACCGTTACGTGGGTGCCGGCGGCACCGTTAAAAGGCCCACCCGCGAGGGCCCGGCGATGATTTTCAACAACATCGAGGGTATGCCGGGGGCGAGGGTCGCCATCGGTGTTCTGGCCAGCAGAAAGCGCGTGGGCTATCTGTTCGGGGAGAAGCCGGAGCGCCTCGGATTCTTTTTGAACGACGCGCTGAAAAGCCCGGTGGACCCCGTCGTTATCCCCAATGAAAAGGCCGCCTGCCAGGAGGTGGTGCATTACGCCACAGACCCGGATTTCGACATCCGCAAGCTGGTGCCCGCGCCCACCAATACAGAGGAGGACGCCGGACCCTATATCACCCTCGGCATGTGCTACGCGTCCGACCCCGCTTCCGGCGCGTCCGACATCACCATCCACAGGCTCTGCCTGCAGGACAAAGACCTTGTTTCCATGTATTTCGTGCCCGGCGCGCGCCATCTGGAGATTTTCCGCCAGAAGGCCGAGGCGGAGGGGCGGCCCCTGCCGATCTCCATCAGCATCGGCGTGGACCCGGCCATTGAGATCGCCTCCTGCTTTGAGGCGCCGACAACGCCGCTGGGCTTCAACGAGCTTTCCATCGCCGGCGCCATCCGCAAAAGGCCCGTCGAGCTGACCCAGTGCCTCACCATCAACGAAAAATGCATCGCCAACGCCGAGTACGTCATAGAGGGGGAACTGATCCCCAACTATCGTATGCCCGAGGACCGGTCCACCGGGACGGGCAAGGCCATGCCGGAATTCCCCGGCTACACCGGCGACGCCATCAAGGAGATCCCGGTGATCCGGGTCAAGGCCGTCACCCACCGGATAAATCCCATCATGCAGACCTGCATCGGCTCCAGCGAGGAGCACGTCAGCATGGCGGGCATCCCCACCGAGGCCAGCATCCTGCAGATGGTGGAGCGCGCCATCCCCGGCAGGGTCCTGAACGTGTACTGCCATCCGGCCGGCGGCGGCAAATATATGGCGATCATCCAGTTCAAAAAGTTTACGGCCAACGACGAGGGACGCCAGAAGCAGGCGGCGACCCTGGCCTTCGCGGCCTTCAACGAGCTCAAGCATATCTGGCTGGTGGACGAGGACGTGGACCCCTTCGACACAAACGACGTCCTGTGGGCCATGACGACGCGGTATCAGGGCGACGTGGACACGATCATGATGCCCGGCGTGCGCCTGCACCCGCTGGACCCGTCCTCCAGCCCCGAGTACAGCCCCAGCATCCGGGACAAGGGCTGCGCCTGCAAAATGATCTTCGACTGCACTGTCCCGTTTCACCTCAAGCATCGATTCGAGCGCACCAAATTCATGGAGCTGGACCCCAGGCGGTTTGCGCCCGGGCTGTTCCCGGAGGAGTAAGCTTGGACGGGAAGAAGAGACTGATCGTCGGCGTCAGCGGCGCCAGCGGCGTGGCGCTCGCCATGGACTTTCTGGCCGCGCTGAAGGAGACGCCCGGCGTCGAGACCCATCTCGTGGTCACGGCGGCGGCGGAGCGCACGCTGGAGCTGGAGGAAAAAAGCGGCCTGCAGGCGCTCGCGCGGCTGGCCGATTTCGCCTACGATATCCGGGATATCGGCGCCTCCATCGCCAGCGGGACGTTTAAGACGGCCGGGATGGCCGTGATTCCCTGCAGCATGAAAACGGTGGCCGGGATCGCCAGCGGCTATTCCGACAACCTCCTGCTCCGGGCCGCCGACGTGACGCTCAAGGAGCGGCGAAAGCTGGTGCTCGTGGTGCGGGAGTCGCCCTTCAGCACGATCCATCTGAGGAACATGCTGGAGCTGTCCCAGGCGGGGGCCGTCATCCTGCCGGCGATGATCACCTGCTACAACGCGCTGTCGGCGGGGGCGGAAATGCGCCGCCACATCGTCGGCAAGGCGCTGGACCAGTTCGGCATCGACAATGACTGCGTTTATCGCTGGGATCGGAGCGGAGCGCAATGACGCGGACCTTTGAGCTCGCGGACGGGGAGATCACGCTGAAAGCCGATGCCCTGGAGATGGGCGGCGACCTGCTCGTGGCGGTGACGGGCGGGGAGCGGCCGCACATCGGCTCGGCGTCCGTCAGCGTCCCGCGGCCGAGTCTCGCAGACCCGGCTAAAATATCTTCCACCACGTCCACCATCAACCTGACGGGGCATAAGGACAATTTTGTCGGCGACAGGATATCCGCCCGCCTCAGCGCGGTGCTGAACACCAATGTGGTCGCCGTCTGCGGCATCCACATCGACAGCATCGGGCCGGAAGGCATCGAACGCGTCATGGCGCTGGCGGATCAGCTGGCGGAGCTGATCCTCGCGGACCTCAAAAAGCCCGAACAAAGTTAAATATCTCAAAAGCAAAGACGCAAAGCATCACGAATGATGCCTGCGTCTTTACTTGTAAGTTTGAATTGAGGTGCGCCATGGGCCGGAGCCAAAAAAAAGAAATCGCTTTATATCTTTGCATCGTGCTGGGCATAACGTATGCGGTCTTTTGCGTTTATGCGGTTCTGGGCAGAGATTATAGGAGCTTTGTGCCGTACAGCATGGCGCTGCCCGCGCTGGGCGCGCTGGCGGCGACCCTGGCGTTTAAAGGAAACTTCGGCTATATTGTCAGAAATCTCAGATTCAACAAGTGGATACCGCTCGGGATTTTGACGGTCATCGCCGTCTACATTCTGAGCAGTGCGCTTCAGATACTTATAAACGCGGCTATATTGAAGCGCCCGGAATCCGTCGCGCTGCCGGACGGCCTGGCGTTTCTGCGGCAGATCGCGCTCGGTATTGTGCTGGGAGGACTGAGCGCCTCGCTCGAGGAAATCGGCTGGCGCGGCTTTCTCCAAAGCAGGCTGCGCGGCACGCTCAAAAGCTACCTTTTTATCGGCGTATGCTGGTCGGTGTTCCATTTTCCGCAGATAGCCGCCGGACTTATCTACAAGGGGCATCCTGTTGGGGGCCTGCTCGTTCACACCTGTGTCCTCGTTTCTTTCGGCGTGCTGTTATGCCGGGTCCGCGAAAGGTCATCGTCGCTCATCAGCGCGTCGGTGATGCACGGCTTATTTAACGCCCTGATTTTTACGCAGGTCACGGGCGTTATCCTGAACGGGAATCAGATCGTCGAGGGGATATCGTGGGCGGTTTTTCTTTTTGCAGCCGCGGGAATTTTATTAAAGACAAGAAAAGTTAATGAATAGCCGGCATGACGTGCCCCCGGCCTAACGCGTATATCCCGCCGACAAGCGTCCACATCGCGGCACCGGCCAGCGCCACAAGCCAGAGTACCTGCCAATAGCCGCCGATGACGCAGGAAATGATGTTAATGACCGGATATCCCAGCATGGTCAGAAACACCGGAAAATCCGCTTTGACGGACAGCGCGCCCGTCATGCGGCCACGCCAGACGAAGGCGAGCAGGAGCACCGGTACGGCCAGGGCGACAATCAGCATGATCCACTGGCCGTTGCTGTATGGCGCCATAATGGGGTCCAGCATCATGAGGAATCGTGTGATTGGCGAAATGAGCACAAGGAGCGAAGCGATAACGGCGGCGAACGGATAGGCGCAGCCGACAGCGGGGGAATAATTCGATTTTTTGTGCCATTGGCGGCCAAGCATAAAAAATGCCGCGGCATATCCGGTGATGTACATCCAGCCCGAGAAATTGAGCACCGGTTCCCCGTAGATGACCGGCTCGCCGGGATGGGGATACCAGGTCCAGCGGCCGATGGTGCCCTCCAGTGTCTCAAAAATCATTTTTACCGAAACGGGGTCCATCGAAAAATCGGCGATGATGGCAAAAAAACCGGCCAGAATCGGTTTTGTCCACGCCGGAACGCGCATGGTATCCAGGAGCTTCAGTCCGGAATAAAGGATCATGAATTCGATGACGGGCACGGACAGCGGCACGTTGAAGACCATGATCAGGGAGCGGCCGTATCCATAGAAATGGACAAGCGTGGCGAAATTTTCGTAAACCGCCGCGTAGAAAAATACGAAACAGATAAATTCCATCAGAACGGTCACGGGCCGTTCCTCTTTTTTTATGATGTAGAAGATGAGAAGCGCCGCCCCGATATAAACGAGGATATCGCTCAGGACCCAGGCCGGTATGAGGGTAAAGTTGAGCTTGAAATTTGCCATGATATCTGCCATTTGAAATACTCCTTTCAAGTCTTATAATAAACAAACGTTTATTTTTGCCCGGCGCTCGTTTGCTTTTCGTCATGCTGGCGGAATATAAATAAACGGGAGTTTATTATTCGGATATAATAAAAACGCGGTGCTGCGGAATGCGGAAATCAGTGCCGTTCCGCGAAGAAGAAAACGATGAGCTTTCGTATCTGATCTTCGATGGCCGTATAGTCGTCCCGGCTTTGCGCCAGGATGGAGAAAAGGCCTTCGACAAACGCCGCGGCCAGGACATCCGCCGTAAGGTCGCCGGGCGTTTTCCCGCCGGGGGAGGCGTCGCGGATACGCCTGGCGATAAGCTCGGTAAAGCTTTGACGGAGATTTTCAAACCGGGAGCCCTCGCTTTTGAATATGAGGATGTATATTTCGGTGACATGGGCCCGGCAGAGCAGCATCGTCTTTTCCATGATCGCGTCGATATCCTGAAAATGGCCGCGCGCAATATCCGTATACCGTTCTTCATAGAGCATATCCAGTACTTGCTGGCTGACAGGGGCGATAATCTCGTCAAACAGACTGGTCTTGTCTTTAAAATACCGGTAGATGTTGCCGGCCGTTATGCCGGAATTTGCGGCAATCCTGCGCAGGGAGGCGTTTTTGAAGCCTTTGTCGTAAAATTCCGCCACGGCGGCCGCCGTAATATTGTTTTTGACCTCATCCTTAAGAAATTGCATACGTAAACACCCGTTCATTTTTATTCAAGCATAACATTTCATGGTGGATTTTACAATACCGGATAAAAAAAGAAGCCTGTTCGGCTTCTCTTTTTATCTTGATAATGTATTGAATAAATATTCAACTTACTATTTTATAATAGGCCCGGGCCGTCAGAGCGTAGACGACGGCGTAGATGGCGGCGAACGCCACGAGGGTCCCCAGGGTGCAGAGGGCGAAGAGCGGCACGTTGGTCAGGTTGAGCAGGAACAGGAGCTTTGTGATCATCTTGAAGGCGGCGAGAATGTGGATGCCGGCGGCTACCAGCGGGAGGAAGAACACGGTGAGCACCTGGCTGCGGATGGCCTTTTTCACCTCCGTCCGGCTCAGGCCGACCTTCTGCATGATTTCAAAGCGCTTCTTGTCGTCGTAGCCCTCGGAAACCTGCTTGTAGTACATGATGATGACGGTGGCCATGATAAACAGCGCCCCCAGGAAAAGCCCGAGGAAGAACAGCCCGCCATAGAGGGACAGGAAGGAGTCCCTGCTGGCCTCCGCGCTGGCAACGTAGACATACGGGCCTTTGCCGCCGCCGTCCGTCCCCAGCGCCGTTTCGAGCCGGGAGGTCAGCAGCGTCTGCACGGCATCGACCGCCTGGGTGTCAAAGCCGTAATAATAAGACAGTTCTTCCCAGTCGCCGCTGCCGGCGGTCATGGTCCCGTAGATATCTTTAACGGCCTGCTCGTCGGGCACGATGAAATAAAAAGTGTCGCTGAGACTTAGGGTATAGGAATCCTCCACATTAAGAGACTGGACGACATCCTTGACGGAAAAGGTCTCCTTTCCGAAGGAGACGTATTGCCCGCCGTATTCGGTGTTGGGGGCATAGACCAGCAGCTCACGCGGCTGGAGCGTTACGCTGGTGCCCTGCAGCTTGTTGTACTCGTCCAGCGGAATAAAAAATACGGTGGCGATCGACGCGCTGCCGCCGCCGTTCCCGGTGGAAAAAACCGTGCCGCTGTACGCCATGGAAGACGCCTTATACCTGTATTTGACGACGTTTTCGACAGGAACGCCGCTCTGCCGGACGATGTCGTCCGCCTTTTGCTCCAGCGCCAGGCTCTCGGCCTTGCCGATGTGGGAAGCGGTGATCTCGATATTCCGCGGGAACCTGCTGCGGAGCGCGTCCTCCATCCCCAGGTAGAGCGAAACGGTGGTGGACACCATGACGAGGACCATCGTGGAGAGGATGCAGATGTTGGCAAGGCCCACGGCGTTTTGCTTCATGCGGTAAATCATGCCGGATACCGAGGTGAAATGGCTCGTTTTATAGTAATACGCCTTGTTGCCGCGCAGCGCCTTGAGAAGGGCGATGCTGCCGGCGGTGAACAGGCAGTAGGTCCCCAGGATGACGAGCAGAACGGCGATAAAAAACCAGCCCAACGCCTGAATCGGGTTGTCGGTGACGATGGCGATGACGTATCCGGCGCCCAGCGCCAGAAAACCGATGAGCGCCAGCGGCCACTTCGTCTTGGGCTCCCTTTCGCCCACGTTGCCGCCGTACAAAAGCTCGATGGGCTTGGACAGGCGCACGCGGCCGAGATTGACAAGGAGCGTGACGAAGAAGATGGCGGCGAACAAAACGACCGTGACGCCGACGGCGACGGGCGATATCTCAAACCCGAAGGGGATATTGAAGCGCAGCATCCTTAAAAGCAGCATCAGCATGAGCTTGGAGAGCAGGATGCCGATGAAGAGCCCGGCGACGATCGCCCCGAGGCCGACGTAGAGCGTCTCCAGGGTCATGACGCGGGCAATGTGGTTTTTGCCCATGCCCAGAATGTTATAGAGCCCCAGCTCCTTTTTCCGCCGCTTCATCAAAAAGCTGTTTGTGTACAGCAGGATGACGGCGGAAAAAATCCCGATGACGATGGAGCCAAGGGCCATGATGGTTGTGAGCGCCTGAGCGCCGGGCATGACGCTCATCCCCTTGTTGAGGGAGAGAAACAGCATGATGTAAAACATGGCGACGGTGAAGATGCAGGAGAGGATGTACGGCAGATAGATCCTGGAGTTTTTTCGGATGTTGGTGCCGGCGAGCCTGCCGTAAAAGAAATTACCCATTTTCGCCACCCGCCGCCAGCACGGTCAGCGTATCCGAAATCCGGGCGAACATCTCCTCGACCGTCATGGCGCCCTTATAGAGCTGGTGGAAGACCTCGCCGTCTCTGAGGAACAGGACGCGCCCGGCGTGGCTGGCGGCCTTGACCGAGTGGGTTACCATGAGGATGGTCTGCCCGTCGGCGTTCAGCTCTCCGAAGAGGCCCAGAAGACTCTCCGTGGCGCGGGAGTCGAGGGCGCCGGTGGGCTCGTCCGCCAGGATCAGCTGGGGCTTTGTGATGATGGCGCGGGCGACGGCGGTGCGCTGTTTCTGGCCGCCGGAAATTTCGTAGGGGAATTTGGCCAGAAGCTCCGGGATGCCCAGGCGCTTTGCGATGGGATTGAGCCGCGCCTCCATTTCCTCGTAGCGGCAGCCGGCCAGCACCAGGGGCAGAAAGATGTTGTCCCGCACCGAAAAGGTGTCCAGCAGGTTGAAGTCCTGGAAGACGAAGCCGAGGTTGTCGCGCCGGAAGGCCGAAATCTCCTTTTCGCTGATGGACAAAAGACTCACGCCGCTCAGCAGCACGTCGCCGCTGGTGGGCCTGTCCAGAGACGCCAGGATATTCAGCAGCGTTGTCTTGCCGGACCCGGACTCGCCCATGATGGCCACGTACTCGCCCTCCTCCACAGAGAAGGAGACGTTGGACAGCGCCTGCACCTGATTCCCGCCGAAGCGGGTCGTATAGATTTTTTTAAGATTTTTGACTTCAAGCAGCATAAAAAGAACCTCCGTGAGATAATCCCGGGTATACTCAAAGTATAGCAAAGGGCCGAGACGCGCAGCCATCGCTTTGGCTTACATTTCGGCCCCCAATATTACAGTTTTGAAAGGTTTGAATAAAAGCCTGCCCGAAATGAGGCCGGACGCCTATGAGATAAGTATGGCTCGCCGTCAGGCGAGCCAGTCCGTTTCCTAGAAGAAACGGCGGAAACCGGGGAATCCAAAACCACCCAGGCCGCCTAAGCCGCCCAGACCGCCCAAGCCGGCCAGGCCGGCCAGGCCAACCAGGCCCAAAAGGCCGATATTGCCGCCGGCGCCGAATCTGCCGCAACCGCATCGGTCGAACCGGTCAAACCGGTCGAAACGATCAAACCGGCCGGGAAATCCGCCGCCGCAACATCCGAATGACATAGTTAAACACCCCCTGTTTATCATATGCCGCCGGCGCCGAGCCTGTTCACGAAAGCGCTATGGCAGCGCTATTCAATAAAGGGCCTGGCGGAATCCAGGCCGATCATGACCCTTGTGCCCCGGCCGGCCTCCGACGCGATGGAGATGGTGTGCCCGAGTTTGTCGATGATGCGCTTGCACAGAAACAGGCCGATGCCGGTGGATTTCTTTTCGGTCCGCCCGTTAAAGCCGGTAAAGCCCCTTTCAAACACCCTGGGCAGGTCCTCGGCATGGATGCCGATGCCGGTGTCCTCTATGACGAGGGCCGCGCCGTCGGCATAGACCGAGATCTTGCCCGCGGCCGTGTATTTCAGGGAATTTGACAAAATCTGCTCCACCACGAAGGAGAGCCATTTTTCGTCCGTGAGCACCGTGCGGCCGCTCTCCGTAAAATCCAGCTCGATTTTTTTCAGGATAAAGAGCCTGGCGTATTTCCTGAGCGCCTGGCGGATGATATCGTCCAGCGCGTACCGCTTCAGGACGAAATCCGTCGTGTCGCTGTCCACGCGCAGATACTGCAGCACCATGCTCACATACTGCTCGATCTTGAAAAGCTCCATCGACAGGGCGGCGTCGCGGGGGGTCTCCTCCGTCTGCAGGAGCAGGTTCATGGCCGCGATGGGCGTTTTGATCTGATGGACCCACATGGTGAAATACTCCACCAGCTCGCTCATGGTGCCGTCCGCGGCCGATTCGATCCGGTTCTTCTCGGCGAAAAGTGTTTTGATGAGCGCCTGATAATCCTTTTCCAGCGCGCCGGCGGGGCGGGGCAGATAATCGATGCTCACGGTGATTTTCTCCAGCATCTCCCGGAGCTCCCTGTGCTGGAGGACGTACCGCCGGTAACCCACGGCGAACAGCACGGCGCCCACAAAGAGGCAGAGCGCGGCCGCGTACCACACCGCCTCCGCCGGCAGGTCGTACAGCGAGAAGACAAGGGCGAAGATCATAACGAAAAAGCACAGCAGGACGATGATCTTGATATGGCGGCGGAGATATCCAGGCAGCAAGCGCGTTCACCTCACCAACGGCGTTCCGGTCAGCCCAGCATATAGCCGAGGCCTTTTTTTGTGGCGATAAAATCGCCGAGCCCATAAGACTCCAGCTTTCGGCGGAGCCGTGCCATGTTGACGGTGAGGGCGTTTTCGTCGACAAAGCTGTCGTTTTCCCAGAGCCGGGCCATGATCGCCTCGCGGCTGACCGTCCTGCCCCTGTTTTCCATCAGCAGCTGCAGGATTTTGTACTCGTTTTTCGTCAGCTCGATTTTTTCGCCCTGATACGTCAGCGTCGCGTCGCCCATGTTCAAAATCGCGCCCTGATGCTCCATCAGGCCGGTTTGCCCGGCAAAATCGTAGGTCCGGCGCAGCATGGCCTGGACCTTGGCCATGAGCACCGAGAGGTCGAAGGGCTTGGCGATAAAATCGTCCCCGCCCATGTCCATGGCCATGACGATGTTCATGTTTTCGGAGGCGGAGGAGATGAAAATGATCGGGACCTTTGACACCCGCCGGATTTCCCGGCACCAGTGATAGCCGTTATAAAACGGCAGGCCGATATCCATCAGCACCAGGTGCGGGGAAAAATCGGCAAACTGCGCCGGCACGTCCCGGAAGTCCGTGACGCACAGGGCCCGCAGCCCCCAGCTCTCCAAATGCTTTCTGATCGCCTCGGCGATGATCCGGTCGTCCTCGACGATGAGCACTTTATACATGATAAAACAACACCTATGAAGTTTCCGCGCGGCCGTTACCGGAAATCGACGCACTCCCGCAGCGCGCCGCGCATTTTGATCGCCTCGGCCCGCGCCGCCTCCGCAAAATCCAGGCCGTCGCGCCCCGTCTTTTTCCACGCACAGATGATCGCCCGAGAGGAATTGATGACGGCGCCCCGGCCGTTTTCGTCAAAGGCGCCCGCCACGTCCCCGGCGCCGCCGCCCTGGGCGCCGTAGCCCGGCACGAGGAAAAACGTGTTTTTAAGCCGCCGGCGCAGGCTTTTCAGCTCCTCCGGATACGTGGCGCCCACCACGGCCCCGGCGCAGGTATAGCCGTACTTTCCGGCGGTGTCCCTGGCCAGCGCCTCGATAAGGTCCCCGGCAGCCTCGTACAGCTTCCGCTCGCCGACCTGGAGATCCTGCAGCTCGGCGCTGGAGGGGTTCGAGGTTTTGACGAGGACAAACACCGCTTTGTTCCGTCGCCGGCAGGTCTCGAGAAACGGCGCGATCCCGTCCGTGCCCAGGTAGCCGTTTATCGTCGCGGCGTCAAAATCGAAGGGGGCCAGCTCGCTGCCGCCGATTTTCACGGTCCCCAGGTACGCCGCGCTGTAGGCCTCGGCGGTGGAGCCGATGTCGTTCCGCTTGACGTCGGCGATGACGTAGAGGCCCTTGGCTTTGGCGTAGGCCGCCGTTTTCGCCAGCGCTGCCACGCCCGCGGGGCCCAGGAGCTCATAATAGGCCGACTGGGGCTTGACGGCCGGGACAATATCGCAGAGCGCGTCGATGAGGCCGCGGTTGAACTCAAAATACGCGTCCGCCGCCGCCTCCAGCGTCTCGCCCTTCAGGGCGAGGTGCCTGTCCATAATATGCTTCGGCACATAGTCCGGCAGCGGGTCCAGGCCGGCCACGGTGGGATTTTTCAGCGCGATGATCTTTTCCTGCAGGATATCGAAAGACATGGTCATTCTCCTTTATAGACGATTTTGCCACCGACGATCGTATATTTGACCCTGCCCCGGAGCGCCATGCCCGCAAACGGCGTGTTGCGGCCCTTCGAGCGGAACCTTTCCGGGTCGACGGTCCAGCGCGCGTCCGGGTCGAAGACGACGATGTCGGCGTCGGCTCCGGCGGCCAGGGTGCCCTTGCCGGTGCCGAGGATTTTCGCGGGAGTTGACGACATCAGCGCGATGATCCGCATAAGGCTCAGCCTGCCGGTATGGTACAGCGCCGTCAGCGCGGCGGCCAGGGAGGTCTCAAGGCCCACCATGCCGCTGGGGGCCTCGGTGAGCGGGAGCGCTTTCTCATGGGATGCGTGGGGCGCGTGGTCGGTGGCGATGGCGTCGAGCGTCCCATCGGCAAGGCCCGCGATAATAGCGTCCACATCCCGCCTCGTGCGCAGCGGCGGATTGATTTTAGATATTGAACCACGATTCAATATATCGTCTTCCGTCAGGGTGAAGTATTGGGGGCACGTCTCGGCGGTGATGCGCACGCCGCCGGCTTTTGCCCTCCGGACGATGTCGACCGTGCCGGCCGTGCTGACGTGGGCGATGTGGATACGCGCGCCGGTATCGCGGGCCAGGAGCGCGTCCCGCGCCGCCATGAGCTCCTCCGCCACGGCGGGCCGCCCGGGAAGCCCGAGCTTTTCCGAGACGGCGCCCTCGTTCACGCTGTAATTTTTGACGAGATCGGCGTCCTCGCAGTGGCTGCTGATGAAAAGGCCGAGCGGCGCCGCCGCTTTCATGGCCTGACGCAGAATAGCGGCGCTCATCACCGGCTGCCCGTCGTCCGACAGGGCGCAGGCGCCGGCGGCGGCGAGCGCGGCGGCGTCGGTGAGGGCCGCGCCCTTCTGCCCGACGGTGACGGCGCCGTAGGTCAGGATGTTCACAGCCACGGCTTTCGCCCGCCGGACAATGTCGGAAACGACCTCCGGGCTGTCGAGGACCGGGGAGGTGTTCGGCATACAGGCCACCGTGGTCACGCCGCCGGCGGCGGCCGCTTCGGCGCCGGTGAAAAGGTCCTCCTTATACAAAAAGCCCGGGTCCCGGAAATGCACATGCATATCCACGAGCCCCGGAGAAACGATAAAACCGCCGGCGTCCAGCACCGCCACGCCCCGCAGGTCCGCTGGCGCCGCGTCGGGCGGGGCGATTTTGCCGTCTTTGACAAACAGCGTGCCGGCGGCGTCGGTTTTCGTCCCGGGGTCGACGATGCGCGCGTTTTTGATCAGCAGCATTTGGCATTTACCTCGTTTACAGCAATTGTTTAACCGGCCATTGGTTGCATTATATAGGAATAAAAAATTTTTAGCAAGCACATACTAGAGGCGACATGAACCGGGAGTTTTGAACAATATCCCGTTAATTTTCCGCCGGAGCGCCGTATCGGTTTCCCGCGCGGATTCAGTTCACCTGCCGATATTCTGTGCCGGCAGGGCGTTTATAAAAAAAATCAGCCGGGGCGCAGCGGCGGAATGAGGCTCACCATTATGACAAAAACAGGGTTTGTAAAGGGAATGGCTATTGGAGTGATGACAGGCGCGGCAATCGGCGTGGCAATGATGCCGAGGTCCAAGGGCAAAAATTCAAAGAGCGCGGCCGGCAAGGCGCTCAAGGCCGCCGGCGAGGTGATCGACAACATCACCGGCATGTGGAGCTGAGTCAGGGGCTTTCTCAAATAGCCCCATTATCCAAATAATCTGTCAGTCTGAGCGAAACGAAGAATCTTCAGGCAAATCCACGGTCAATGCGCCGAGCCGGGTTTACCTGAGGATTCTTCGCCGTTTCGCGCCTCGGAAGGACATATTTTCTTTTAAAAGCCCGGCTCGAGCGACAGGTATCCGTAACGGTCCTCTTCCCAGGCGTGCCCGGCCAGCCTGCCGTCCGCCGTGAAGATGTCATACCGCCCCGCGCCGGCCGGGATGGCGGCAACGCGGATGAGCCCGCCGCCGCTGTATAAATACAGGGCGCTGAAGCTGTTAAGCTGTTTCGCGCCGCTGTCCCAGGGCGCGTACATAGGCTTTTGGGGGAGCGTTTCCAGATCGGGAATGAAATAGCCCGCGGTGCTCTCCAGCGCGCCGTGCAGCGACCAGCCGCTCTCTGTTACGCCGTGGATGTGCTCGTGATAATAGTAATTTTGATCCTCCAGGTAGGTCGCCTCCAGATTGAGGATGCCGACGCGCAGCTCTTTCCGCATAAGCCCGTCCGACGTTAAGGCGTCGTCCAGCAGCTGTACAAATTGCAGGTCCTGCCGCGTCGTCTCCCGGTAATCGTGGAGCTCGCTGACGGACGCCACGCAGCAGACGACGGCAAATACGGCCGCGGCGCCGGCGGAAATGAGGTGAAACGCCTTGCGTCTGCCGAACAGCAGCGTGAACAGTATATCCGCGATCAGCGCAAGCCCGCAGAAGGACGCCACCGTCCCCCGCAGGGAAAGCCAGCTGTTGGCCAGCAGGAAAAAAATCGACACCGGCGCGAGGGTCAGCAAAAGCCCGGCAATCAGGCCGGTCACCGGGTTTTTGGCCTGGCTTTTCGAGGCTTTCATAAAGAGGAAGAGCAGAACGGCCAGCACCAGCAGAACGGCGATATATAAAAAGTTGAGGTCTGCCAGCAACAGCTGGACGCCGCGCCCAAGGCCTTTGACCAACGTATAATAGCCCCCGCCCAGAAAAGCGTGCTTTACCTGCCTTAATACATCGGGAAAGACCGTGTGCCAATAATAGCCGCTGGTCGGCCTGATGAGGTCGCCTCTGCCGGAAAAAATGGTGTTATGGGAGAAATACGCCACGAATACAAAATAAATCCCGGCGTTCACGATCGCCGCAAGCCCGCAGAGCGCGCGGCGCCGGTTCGGTTTCAAATTCAATGCCGCCAGCAGCAGGACCGCGACGACCGAGAGTATCAGCACCTGCTCGTAAAAGCCGCAGGAGAGAAGCTGGCAGACGATGAAGAGAACGAGCCGGAGGACTTTTCCGCTTTCGCACCATTTCTCGAATTCGTACAGCGTCAGGGCGGTAAAAAAGAGGCCGGCGACGATCCTCGTGGCCGCCGACATCCAGTACGTCCCCTCGAAGCCGAGAGGGAGCAGCGCGTAAACGGCGCAGAAGAGATAGGACGTGCCGAAGTGCCGGGCAAATACCCACCTGAACAGGCAGGCCGACGCGGCAAACAGGGCCGAGACCGGCGCCGCGCCCAAAATCATGACCGGGAAAAAACGCGACCAGACGAGCAGGTCCGCAAGCCAGGCCAGCGGCCTGTTTCCCCAGAGCCCCAGAGAGGTCATCAGCTTCAGAGGGTTTTGCGTCCCGACGGTATAGTTATGGTACTGTATATAGTCGTCCAGCTGATAATTATAGTGAAAGCCATAGTAGCAAAACCGGATGAGGACAAATGAAAAAATGAGCAGAAAAATCAGCTTGTCCCGGCCGGGCTTCTGAAAATACAGGGCTGTGGCGTTGTTGTTTTCCATGGAGAACCTTTCAAATCAAAATAGCCGCTTGGGATTTATAAGTAGATAATGCATATGGTATTATAGATAAAAAATGTAAAAATTACAACAATCTTGAAAACGATCGTGCCACGCCGACGCGGAACCGAAAAATAAAAGCTGCGTTTTGACGTAAAACGCAGCTTTTTATGGCGCTTATATACTCAGGACGCCTGGAACTTCTGGCGGGCCTGCTGGATTTTCTGTTGTTCGGCCGGCTCGACCTGGTACCAGCCGTTGGACTGCATGGTTGAAAAGATTTTCGACTGAATGGTATGCACGTCGTTCAGAATGTCGAGCATCGTGGTGCGGAGCTGCTCGTTGACGCATTCACCGGCGTACAGGTTGTAGCTGTCTGTCATGTGCTTTTCGCAGATGAGCGAATCCTGAAGGATCTGCTGGTCGGCATAGGTTGATGTGGCCTGGCTTGTTGTGTTCATAAGCTCCTCCTGTTACTGTAAAAATGTGAGCAGGGTATTGCAGTGCTGCTGGTGCTTGCCCGCGTAATCGGTGAGACACTGCTTGATCTGCTGGTTTTGACACATGTTGGACATGGCCTGGTACTTTTTGACCAGCAGCTGCTCCTGACCGATCTGATCCTCCAGGGCCGACAACTCTTTCGATGTGAGATTTGCCAAAATATTACCTCCTGTGGGGACGGCGCGTCAAATCGCCGACCGATAGATTAATACCGGGGGCAGTCCGACAGCCTTGTCGGGCTTCCTCCGGTATTAGTATGGCACGCGCTGGCGGCGCATATTCTCATTATAGTGTTAAATTACCATTACTTATCTTAAAAACGATATATTCCCGCCCCTCTATCTCCTCCGGACTGCCGAAGCAGAAGACCGACATCAGCGGGAACGGCGCCTCCGGCGATACGGGCACCGCCAGATACTCAAACCCGTCCCGTACCGTCATCAGCGCCCCGGTGATGCCCTCGCAGGCGGCGGCAACGCTGGCGTCCGTGAATAAGATGGCAGGATTTGGCATCCGCGTCCAGCCGTCGGTATTCACGGGCTCCTCGGGAGCGGCCGGCGCATTCTGCCCGGAGGCCTCCCCCGATTTGCCCAGCATTTCGAGGACAGGGCCGATCTGCGCCTTCAGGTCGTCAAAATTGAAGCTGAAGGGCTTTTCGGCTTCCGGCGCGGGTTGCGGTTCCGGGGTGGAGTTTGGCGTGGGTGCGGGCTCCGGTGCGGGTGCGGGTTCCGGCGCCGGGGCGATATACGCGGTGTCGGGCATGGGAGCGGCGTTGATTAGCTCCGGCTCCGGGGCGGCATACGTGACCTCCGGGGCTGGCTCCGGTACGGCATAGGTGTTCCCGGGTGCGGCGTATGTGACCTCCGGGGCGGGTTCCGGGGCGGCATAGGTGTTCTCGGGTGCGGCATACGTGACCTCCGACGTCGGCTCCGGCATGGTATACATGATTTCCGGCGCGGGGGTATAATCAAAGTGCGCGGGTTGCCGCTCCGAGCCGATTTCGTCGTGCCGGACTGGTGGCTCGGATATAGGCTCGGCATGGTAAGTCGCCAGCTCCGGCGCGGGGGCGGTGCCGTACGATACCGATGGCGTCCATCCGTCCGGCTCCGGAGCATGGATTTCTCCCGGACTGACGAGGAGGAAGGCCTCGGCACCGCCGTATCCGAGCGACGCCAGCGCGCTTTTTGAAAAGCGCCTTTTCAGGCGCAGTATGCCGGCGTCCGGCGCGACGACGCCGAGCGGGACGTATTTGCCGCCGCAGACCGCGGCAAGGCGCAGGACCTCGTGGCTGACATGGCTGCAGGCGCAGTCAAAAACGGTCATCAGTCCGTCCTGCGAAATGTTGACGCTGCCGACGTTTTGGCCGCGCGCGTAAACAGGAAAGTCACCGAATGTATTCAACATGGTCAGACCCCCAAAGATAGAAAAATCCCCTGCATCATAGATATGCAGGGGAGCGGAGTTGTATGTTTTATTATCGCGTTATCCGACGACGTAGCTGCCGCGGACCAAAACCTTCACGGCGGCGGTCGCTTTCAGGCCGTTGCCCTGGATGGATACCATGTACATATGGTTGGCCTCCAGCGCCCCTCCGGCGGACAGGGTGGAGCCGGACGTGGAGTCCACAAGCGCCGGCGCGCTGCCGGTGGCCGTCGCCGTCCCGATCCGCAGGAGGAGCTCGGTGCCCACGCCGCAGGTCAGCGTCTGATTTTTGTCCAGCGTGACAAGGGTAAAGGCGGACGCCTGCGCCGTCGAGCCGGACAATTTCCCGTCGATATCGGATTTGAAGCTATTGATTTTAGCGTCTAAAGACGGAGAGAGCGAGGCCTCGGCCGCGCTGATGCTGGCGTTAACGTCGCTGATGATCTGCGGCTTGAGCTTGCTTGTCAGATAACTGAGTGTCACGAGGGGGTCGGACTGCGTCCCGAGCGTCGTGGCGGCGAGAATGCTCGCTCCGGAGATGAAGGCCGCGGCGACAACGGCGCCGAGGACGATCAAAAGCTTCTTTTTCAGTTTCATCTTATGTACTCCTCTGTAAAAACCGGCGGCGGGAACATGTCCGCAGCATAAAAAGAACGGTAAGCGCATCATTTATGAGACTAGGGCCGCCCCACGCCGCCGCGGCGTGGGGCGCCCGTTAATAAATCCTTAACTTAGTCCAAAGCTCACGGCGATGGCATTGTCAACCTGGTTCATCAGCCGTTCATCCAGCGAACCCATGCGCTCTTTGAGTCTCCGCTTGTCGATTGTGCGGATCTGTTCCAAAAGCACCACAGAGTCTTTCGTAAGCCCGTAGCTTTTTGCCTCCAGCTCGATGTGGGTCGGAAGGCGCGCTTTGTTTATCTGAGATGTAATCGCTGCCGCGATTACAGTCGGGCTGTGCTTATTTCCCGTGTCATTCTGCACGATGAGCACAGGCCTCAGGCCTCCCTGTTCGCTGCCCACCACGGGGCTCAGGTCGGCGTAATAGATTTCTCCTCTTTTTACTCCACTTATCACACAGCTTCACTCTCCGACGAAGTATAGTTTCCGCGGTTACACAACCTGTCGCAGGTTTGCTGTATGTAACCGGGCTACTATAATTCTTTCACAAAGCAAAACAAAATATACAACCGCTGCCATGGCAAATGCAAAAAAATAACGTATGGCGGGATTTCTCCCGTTAACAGTATATGACGCGGTCAACGGTTTGTCACTATGTTCATGGACAGGATTTTTATTCAGTCGGTCAGATATACGCGGGGGACGCGCGGGGAAACGGCGCAGAGCAGCTCCCAGGAGATCGTCCCGGCGAGGGCGGCCTGCTCCTCGAGTGAAATATACGCGCTGCCGTCGCGGCCGAAAATCGTTACCGCGTCGCCGACCGCGGCGTCGGGGATTTCGGTGACGTCAACCATGCACATATCCATGCATATCCGGCCGACCTGACGCGCGCGCCTGCCGCGGATCAAAACGTCCATTTTGCCGGAGAGGACGCGGTGCAGGCCGTCGGCGTACCCGATGGTGACGACGGCGATTTTCCGCCTTCCCGGCGCGGTGTAGATCCGGCCGTAGCTCACGGTGTCGCCCGCTTCAAGCTCCTTGATCTGCGCGATGCGCGCCTTGAGCTCCATGACGGGCCGGAGCTCGATCCCGCCCGTTTCCTTGTCGGGATAAAGGCCGTAAAGCATAATCCCCGGGCGAACCATGTCGCCATAGCTCCAGTCATAGTTTATCATCGCGCCGCTGTTGGCGCAATGCTTTATTGCGAATTTGATCCCGGCTTTATGTTCAAGGCGTTCTACCAGCGCTTTGAAATCGCCGTACTGCTTTTCTGTAAAATCGTCGCCGCAGACGTCCGATATGGCAAAATGCGTGAAGATGCCCTCGGGGTAAAGCCCGGGCAGCTTCAGGGCGAGGACCATTTCCTGCCCGGGGTCGCGCCCGCCGTGGCAGATAAAGCCGAGCCGCCCCATGCCGCTGTCGGCCTTCAGATGTACCTTCAGCTTTTTTCCGAGCCTCAAGGCCTCCTGTGAAAATTCCTCCGCCATGGGGAGGCTGTAGACCGTTTGCGTCAGGCCGTATTCCAGGAGCCTGGATACAAGCTGGGGCGGCGTGTAGCCCATAATGAGGATCGGCAGGGTGATCCCGTTTTCCCGGAGGCTCAGGGCCTCGTCGATGCACGCCACGCCCAGGTAATCGCACTGCAGCTCCTGCAGGCGCTCCGCAACGCGGACGGCCCCGTGGCCGTAAGCGTCCGCCTTGACAACGCCGAGAAAGCGCGTGCCCTCCTTGAGCCGCGCTCTCATCGCCTTATAGTTGTGCTCGATATTTTTAAGGCTGATTTCAGCCCATGTTCTCATTTGTGTGTAGTCCATGTCCATGATATGTTTCCTTTGTTGGCTTGATCTTTAGGTAGGTTATTCGACGGCGGCGTTTTTAAAGACGCAGGCAATCACCAGCCTGCCGCCGTCGCTGAGCTCCGCGCGGATGGGGAGCTGCGTTTTGACGTCGAACCAGGTCCGCTGAGAAACGGTCTCGGTGACATCCGTGGAGACGGCCAGCGCCTGGTCGTCTCCCAGCTTTTCATAATTGCAGCCGGAGATGTAGCCGGTCTCCCACTGGGAGATGAGCACGGGAACGGCTTCCGCGGGGGACAGTCCGTCGCCCGTCAGCGGGCCGGTGTCCAGATTGGCGCCGTCGTAGGAGATCGTCCCGCCGGAGACGGAGACCTCCGCCTTCAGCCCTGCCACCTCTTTCGGGGCCGAGATGACAACGGTGCCCCTGTCGGCATTCCCGGAGTACGTCAGGGTAAACTGATAGGTGCGGTCATCGTAGTTGGCCGTTACGTCCGCCGTCATGTCGATTTTGGTCGCTTTCAGCAGATTTGCCCGGATATCCAGCGCCAGCTCCTGCCCGCCGCTTTTTGCGGCGCTGCAGGCGGAGAGGAGAAAGAGCAGCATCAGCGGTATCATTCGTGCAAGTGTTTTCACTTGCCTCAACGGTATATCACCCCATTACGCAGAAGATATAACGGTCTTGATTGCCTCGGGCAGCATGTCGATAATGCGGCCGGCCGTCACGGAATACTCGCCGTAACGCGCTTGGCACAGGTCGCCCGCCAGTCCGTGCAGATAAACGGCGGCCAGCACGGCGTCCTTCAGCGGGAACTTCTGCCCGACCAGGGCGGCGATCATGCCGGCCAGCACGTCACCGGTCCCGCCTTTGGCCATGGCCGGCCCGCCGGTGGTGTTGACGCAAACGGCGCCGTCCGGCAGCGCGGTGATCGTGCGGTGGCCCTTCAAAACGAGGATGCAGCCGTGCGAAACGGCAAACCGGCGCGCCTCACTGAGCCGCGCGCCGCCCTCCGCATTGCCGCCCAGGCGTTTGAACTCCCCGGCGTGAGGCGTCAGGATGACGGGGGCCAGTGCCTCGTCCAATATATCTATATTCCCGCTGACGGCGTTTATGCCATCGGCGTCGAGGACCACGGGGACGGCGGCCTCCTTGAGGATGGCGAAGACGATCTCCCGGGCCGCCTGGGACCGCCCGAGTCCCGGCCCCACAAGGCAGACATCCGCCTTTTTCAGCCGGTCGAGGATCGGGTAGACGGCCAGCCCGCCCAAAGACCCCTCGGCCGTGCAGGGGAGAGGGAAGGGCATCTCCTCGTCGCATTTGACCGCGGCGATGTTATAAATCGTCTCCGGCACGCCGAGAGAAACGAGACCCGCCCCCGCCGCGGAAGCGGCGCGCGCCGCCAGCACCGGCGCGCCCGTAAAGCCGACGCTGCCGGCAATGATGAGGTCGCGCCCGTAATCGCCCTTGTGGGTGTCCGGCCGCCGGCGCGGCAGGGTGATCTCTCCGGCCGTCACTGCGCGGCAGTCCGCCTCGGCTTTGTCCAAAAGCTCCGCGGGGATGCCGATATCGGCAATGCGGACGCTGCCGCAGCAGGTGCAGCCGGGCTCCACGAACTGGCCCGGCTTCGGCAGCGAAAACGTGACGGTGACGTCGGCCCCGACGGCTTCTCCGAGGATATTCCCGGTGTCGGCCTCCACGCCGCTGGGGATGTCGGCGGCGACAACGGGCGCGGAGGCACCGTTTATCAGCCGGACGGCGTCCAGCGCGTCGCCGCGCAGCGCGGTGTTCAGGCCGATGCCGAACAGCGCGTCGACAATCACGCCGCAGTGATTGACATAATATTCAACGTCCGCCGCGCCGGCGTAATCCTCGAGGACAGCGCCGTCCTCATTGAGGCGCCGTTCCATTTCCGCCGTGTCGGCCGTCATTTTGTCGCGGTTGCCCGTTAAAAACACACGGACCTTGACGCCTTTTTTTAAAAGATATGAGGCGGCGGCGACTCCGTCGCCGCCGTTATTGCCCGGGCCGCAGAAAACGGCCGCGCATTTGCCGGCGGCCGGTCCGGGTTCGGAAATCAGTTCCAGAGCCGCCTCGGCCACCTGCCGCGCGGCGTTTGTCATCAGGAGCGTCGACGGCACGCCGAGGATATCGATGGCGTACCTGTCCAGCGCGCGCATCTGAGCCGCATTGAGGAGCTTCACGCACATGCCCTCCCATCGAGACAAGGTTCAAGCTTGTTTCATTATATTTCAATTCCTTATTTTAGTCAATTTTTTGTTGCCTTAAATAAAATAGTATGGTATATGTAATAGATAGCAATAATAAGTACGGCTTTGATCGGGAAAATAGTGCGTCTGAGCGATACAGAGAGGGGCTGCCGCCGGCTGAAAGCGCCCTGCGTTTCAAAACACTTGGTTCGCCCGTGAGCTCCGGCCAATTACCGGCGCGTTGTCGCGTTAAAGACTGCTGAGAGCGGCTTGAGTTATGCCGAATCAGGGTGGTACCGCGGGAGGTCTGCGCCTTTCGTCCCTATATGGGGCGGAGGGCTTTTTTTAATACCCACCCCCCGCCCAATAAAGGTATAGGGGCTGCGCCCCTATGACCCTGCCGATGGGGCTTCGCCCCAAACCCCATTCGGGGCTGCGCCCCGGCCCCCGTTTCGGGGCTGCGCCCGGGCCCCCGTTTCGGGGCTGGGCCCCGGCCCCTGTTTCGGGGCTGTGCCCCGGCCCCTGTTTCGGGGCTGCGCCCCAGACCTCCGGCGTTGTCATTCCCGCGAGGCGGGAATCCACGTTTTCCCCATCCCCGCGGTATGACAGACAGGACGACCGAAGGCCGCCTCTGCAGCACAGCGGATCAACACATCACCATTGATATAGATTCAGGAGTGAAAGACTATGAAAGAACAGCTGGAAAAGTCGAAAACCGAGGCCATGGCCGCGTTGGCGGCGGCGAGTGATACCGCCGCGCTGGAGGCCGTGCGCGTCCGGTTTTTAGGGAAGAAGGGCGAGATCACGGCCATCCTCAAGCAGATGGGCGCGCTGTCCGCCGAGGAGCGGCCTGTTATCGGGCAGCTGGCCAACCAGATCCGCGCCGCGCTGGAGGAAGCCATCGAGGAGCGGGCCGCGCTGATCGAGGAAAAGGAGCTGGCCGGGCGGCTTGTCAGCGAGGCGCTGGACGTGACGGTCCCGGGGACGAAGGTCTCCATCGGGCACCGACATCCGATGTCTATCGTTCTGGACGAGGCGAAGGACATTTTTATCGGCATGGGCTTTTCCATCGCCGAGGGGCCGGAGGTGGAGCTGTCCGTTTACGATTTCGACAAGCTGAACATCCCCGTCGGCCACACGGTGCGCGAGTGGCACGACACGTTTTATATCACCGAGGACGAATCGGTCCACCTGCGGTGCCAGACGTCGCCGGTGCAGGTGCGCGTCATGGAATCGCAGGCCCCGCCCATCCGCATCATCTCGCCCGGCCGCGTTTACCGCAAGGACGAGGTGGACGCCACGCACTCGCCCATGTTCCATCAGATCGAAGGGCTCGTGGTGGACAAGGGCATTACCATGGGGAACCTGAAGGGCACACTGAACATGCTGGTTGAAAAGCTTTACGGCGCGGGGACGGCCACGCGCTTCCGGCCGCACCACTTCCCGTTTACGGAGCCGTCCTGCGAGGTCGACGTGCAGTGCTTCAACTGCGGCGGCTCCGGCTGTCGCGTCTGCAAGGGGGAGGGCTGGATCGAGTTGCTCGGCGCCGGCATGGTACACCCGAAGGTGCTGGCCGGCTGTGGCATCGACCCGGACGTGTATTCCGGCTTTGCCTTCGGCATCGGCCTGGAGCGTATGACGCTCCTCCGATACAGCATCGACGACATGCGTTTGATCTTTGAAAACGACATGCGGTTTTTATCGCAATTTTAAAATACCCGCCCACCCGCCCCAAGAGGTATAGGGGCTGCGCCCCTATGACCCTGCTGATTGGGGCTTCGCCCCAAACCCTGGCGGGGCTTCGCCCCGGACCCCATTGGCATTCCCCTCCGGGGAAGGTGGTACGGTGAAACCATGACGGATGAGGGGCCCCCGTCAGCCTCCCTCGGACGAGAGAGGTGGCATTTGCAGAGCAAATGACGGAAGGAGAGATACACGGCACTTAGCTGCGCCGTATCCCTCCCTCAGTCGCCCGCGGGCGACTGCATCCCTCGTTTGAGGGAGCCTTAAAAGGAAGGAAGATTGTAATGGATTTATCGCGCAAATGGCTGTCAGCCTATACAGATATCACGGCGTTCTCCAAGGAGTATGCCGATAAAATGACGATGTCCGGCTCCAAGGTGGAGCTGATCCGGGAGCCGTCGGAGGAGATCAAAAACGTCCTCGTCGGGCAGGTCAAGGAAATTTACAGGCACCCCGACTCGGACCATATGTGGGTCTGCCAGGTGGATGTGGGCCAGGCCGAGCCGATCCAGATCGTCACCGGCGCGCAGAATGTGAGGGCCGGCGACCTGGTGCCGGTCGCCATGCACAAGTCATTTCTGCCGGGCGGCAAGAAGATCGAGAAGGGGAAGCTCAGAGGGCTGGTGTCCAACGGCATGCTCTGTTCCCTCGGCGAGCTGGGCCTCGACAAGCATGATTTCCCCTACGCCGAGGAGGACGGCATCTTCATCCTGCAGGAGGACTGCAAGCCGGGCGACGATATCAGGCCCGTCATCGGCGCCGACGACAGCATCGTCGAATTTGAAATTACCAACAACAGGCCGGACTGCCTGTCCGTCATCGGCCTGGCCCGCGAGAGCGCCGTTACCTTCGGCACGGAGCTCCATATCCCCGAGCCGAAGGTCAGGGGCGGCAGCGGCGATATCGCGGAACAGCTCGCCATAGAGATCGAAAATCCCGACCTTTGCCCGCGCTACACCGCGCGGATGATCAAAAACATCAGGATCGAGCCGTCCCCGAAGTGGCTGCGCCAGCGCCTGCGCGCCGCCGGCGTGCGGCCCATCAACAACATTGTCGACATCACCAACTACGTGATGCTGGAGTACGGCCAGCCGATGCACGCCTTTGATTACGCCTGCCTCGACGGCGGCAGGATCGTCGTCCGCACCGCGCGCCCCGGCGAGACCATCCACACGCTGGACGGCACGCCCCGCGCCCTCACGGCAGATATGCTCGTCATTGCCGACGCGAAAAAGCCGGTGGGCGTCGCCGGCGTCATGGGCGGCGAGAACAGCGAGATCACGGAAAATACAAAATACGCCGTCTTCGAGTCCGCCAGCTTCAACGGCATCTCCATCCGCAAAACGGCCATGGCGCTCAATATGCGCACCGACGCGTCCTCGCGCTTTGAAAAGGGCCTCGACCCCGAGAACACCTTCCGGGCCGTGCAGCGCGCCTGCGAGCTGGTGGAGGAGCTGGGCGCCGGCGAGGTGCTGGACGGCGTCGTCGACATTACGGCAAAGCAGTATCTCCCGAGAACGCTGCAGCTGGAACCGGAAAAAATCTGCCGTCTGCTGGGCGCCGAGATCCCCGCCGGGTTTATGATTGAAACGCTCCAAAAGCTCGGCTTCACGGTCAGCGGCGAAACCGTCACCGTCCCGTCCTGGCGCGGGGACGTGGAGCATTACTCGGACCTTGCCGAGGAGGTTGCCCGCTTCTACGGTTATAACGTCATTGCGCCGGCTATGTTCGGCGGCGAGACGGTTGCCGGCGGCCTCACGGAAAAACAGGCGCTGGAGCGCCACGTGGGTCAGGTCCTGCGCGGTATGGGCTTTTCGGAGATTTACACCTATTCCTTCATCAGCCCGGCGGCCTATGATAAGATTAAATTGAATAGTGATTCAATTTTAAGAAAAAGCACGGTCATCCTCAATCCGCTGGGCGAGGACACCAGCGTCATGCGCACCACCGCGCTGCCCTCCATGCTGGAGACCCTGGCGCGAAACATGAACTACCGCAACCAGAATGTTCGCCTGTACGAGATGGCGAAGGTCTATCGTCCCTCCGGCGAGACCCTGCCGGACGAGCGGCTCATCCTCACCCTCGGCGCCTACGGGAAAACCGATTTCTTCGCGGTAAAGGGCTGCGTGGAGGCGCTGCTTTGCGACCTGCGCATCCCGGACGTCCGGTTTGAGGCCGACCGCGGCAATCCGTCCTATCATCCTGGCCGTTGTGCCGCCGTCTATTCCGGCAAGACGGTAATCGGCGTTATCGGACAGATCCACCCGGCTGTGGACAAGACGTACGATCTCGGCGAGACCTATACGGCGGAGCTCGATTTTACCACGCTTTTGACCTGCCGCGCGGCCGAAGGCAAGTATGCGCCGCTCCCGCGCTTCCCGGCTGTGGAGCGCGATATTGCCCTTGTCTGCGACGCCGCCGTTACCGTCGGGGCGCTGGAGGACTGCATCAAGCGCGGCGGCGGCGCGCTCCTCCGTGAAGTGGAGCTGTTCGATATCTACACCGGCAGCCAGGTGCCGCAGGGCAAAAAGAGCGTGGCCTTTGCCCTGAAGCTCCGCGCCGACGACATGACCCTCACCGACGAGCACGCCGACGAGGCCACAAAGAAAATCCTGGCGCTCCTGGAGAAGGAAACCGGCGCCGTGATCCGGTAAAACATAAGACGCATTACTATGCGTTTGACGCGGCGGCGGGCGGTGGAAAGGTCCGCCCCCCGCCCCGCGACTTTTTTGAAAATGCCGTTTTTTTGGATTGACAACCGCAGTCGGTATGCTGTATAATAACCTTCGCCTATATGAGGCGGACAAACGCTGGTGTAGCTCAGCCGGTAGAGCAGCGCATTCGTAATGCGCAGGTCGTCAGTTCGAGTCTGACTACCAGCTCCAAGAAAAATCCTGTGATTGCAATAGTCACAGGATTTTTTGCTTTTTCATAGATTTATCAGATAGCAGTAAGATAAGTTCGCGGCAGAGGCACTTCACCGTCGGTTCGCAAAGGCGGCTCAATAAACAGATGAGGCCAACTGTTCCGGGCATACCAGTGAATAAAAAAAGTAGGATCATCCCTGATCCTACGCAATGTCAGCTGTTGTTATGAATCTTTGTTTTGCGGTTTGCTTGAAAGTATACAATTTTTATGTCGCTTGTAATAGTATTCTGCTATCATTCTGCCCGGCAACACTTTACTGTAGGGGAGGGTACATGTCTTATTGGTACACTCTGAACAGCTTGAAGGCAATTTCGGATCGTTTGCGGATTTCATAAACCTGCTTCCTTGTGTAGTGATTGACTGATAATACTCTGTTTTCCATAAATAAGCAAGAAAAAAATATAGCCAGATTTACGACACAGGTAAAGCTGGCTATATTTAAGAAACAGGTAATATACGTTGAAGCTTATCCTAAAATCCAATAATTGATAAGGCACTCTGTGTTACTGCTGTCGGTGTTGTGTGTCCCATCCTTTATATCATCGGCGGAGTTAAAAATAAGAAGGCTGTTACCGAAGAATCAGAATGTGAGAAATTCAATTGACAATGGTACCATGCGCATCAATGGCGGAGAGGGTTTTGGCGGCACCGCTTGTTATACGCCGTCAAAAAGATTGAGCTGCTGTGCTTCGGGGGCCGGACGGTGTGCAAAGGTACCTTCGTCTTCAAGGAACTGCCTGGATATGTCTGAAAGAAAGGGGGACGGGGACGGGGAGGTCAGGAGGATGAGCTCGTCCTGCGCCCTTGTCATGCCGACGTAAAAAAGACGCCTTTCCTCACTCGGGTCGCTGTCGCCGCCGTGTCTTTTGAAAGGAATCAGGCCTTCGTTCAAACCACACAGGAAGACAACGGGGAACTCGAGGCCCTTTGCCCCGTGCAGAGTCATGAGCGAAACCGCGTCGGGAGAATAGACCCGGCCGCCGCTCCGCACCAAATCTGCCTCGCGACCCAAAACAAGGTTTTGAAGAAAAGCAGGCATGTCGTCATGCAGAACCGCTGTGTTGAGAAGCAGCTCCATGGACTTGAACTCAGACAGGGCGTTGTCGCCGATGAAGGCTTCAATCAGCTGGTACGGCTTTCCCTTGCGGACGACGGGCCCGTATTTCTGCAGAAGCTCCGTAAACCTTTGAAGACCTTCCGGGGCTGGGGACGGGCAGGACGCTTTAAGGATATCTAATAAGGACGGGAGGCTTTTTTCCGCTTCGGCGAAGCTGCCGAGAAGCTTCTGGACGTCGTCCGTACGGCAGGAGGCCAGGGTTTTAAGGCATGTCCCAAGCGACATCAGATCGCCTGGACTCAGCAGGAAGCGGAAGAAAGCGGTCGCCTTTTGCACCTGCGCGTCCGCAAGGAGCTCGTTTTGCCCGGCCACCGTATACGGTATGCCCTCTTTCAAAAGGCACTGCTCCAGGATTTCCGCCTGGCGGTTCACGCGGTACAGCACGGCAATATCGGAAAAGCCCCTCGGATGCTTTGCGGCGGCTCTTTTTTTGCCCGCGGCAGGCGACACGTGCGCGTCAAGCATGTCGATACCGCCGACCAGACGGTTTATCTCCTTGGCCACAAACAGCGCCTCCGAAAATTCGTCGGCCGCGTTAAGAAGGCGCGCCCTCGCGCCGCTGTCCCTGTTCGCATTCAGAAGTCGAACGTATTCCCCGGTGGTTCTTTCCTTCGAAATAACCGATTTGGCGCAATGAAGAATTTCCGGTGTGGAGCGGTAATTCCGGGTGAGGCTGACGTGCCGGATGTTTGAAAAGTCCTTTTTAAACTGCTCGAAGTAACGGGGGGCCGAGCCCCGGAAGCCATAAATGGACTGATCGGGGTCGCCGATGATGAAAATACTTTTACAGCCTTTGCTCCATTCCCTGATTATGCGATACTGGATATCGTTTAAATCCTGGAACTCGTCCACGAAAAGATGGGAAAAGGCGCTTAAGAGAGGCTCGCCGCCGCTGTCGTCCGCCTCAGACAGCCCGAGCGCTCTCAGCAGGATGTCGTCGTAGTCAAGAACCCCGTATCGTTCAAGCTGCGCGCAGTATAGGTCATATACCTCCTGTGGGATATCCGGCGCTTTACCGGCGGCAGACGCGCCGTTTTTGATCAGAGAAATCCCGCGGAGGACCTCCCGGGGGGAGCTTTTCACGCCAAGCCTTTTCAAGATGTCTTCGACAATGGACAGGGCGTTCATTTCATCGATGACCGTGACGGTTTCCCCGCCGTTCCGTTCGGACAGGAGCTTCAGGGATATGGCGTGGAAGGTGCCGATACGCATAGCCTGCACGGTACGGCTGTCCCCAAAATGCGCCGTGAGGCGCTCGCGCATCTCACGAGCGGCCTTGTTCGTAAAGGTGACGGCGGTGATCTCGGACGGAGGTACGCCGCATTTCTCGATGAGGTGGATCACGCGGCTGACGAGTGTTTTTGTCTTGCCCGTTCCCGGCCCGGCAATGACCGTGACGGCGGGCTCCGAGGCGGAAACCGCTTCCCATTGCTCCGGGTTCAGGCCGTAGGGCGGGGCCTCCAAAGCCGCCCGGAGGCCATCCTCCGCGCCACTTTTCGTCTGGCTGTCCTCCGCGTCCGGTGCGGGAACGGCGACCTTTTTATTCCGAACCTTTTTTGGTGCCGGCGGTACGTCCTTTTCCTCGCCGCTGAAAAAGCACAGCTGGCCGGAAAATGAGCCTATTTCGTTCCTGTCCAGGATTTTGATTTTCCCGTATTCCCCGTCGTATCCGGGCAGAATTTCCACTTTGCCGCGACGGAGCCTGCGGATGCCCTCGGCAACAAGCGGGCCAGCCTTGCGCTCAATGTCACACAGCGCCGCTTCGCGGAGGATAAAAAGCTCCGGACCCAGGTTGTGCAGCAGGTCTATGTACCGCTCCTGGACCTTCACGCTCGCGGCGGTGAGCCCTGTCGATGCGGCAATCACCTCCGGGAGCGGCACAAGGCTTTCAAAATGCTTCGCCGCCGGGGGGACGAAGCCCTCGTCCCGGTCCGAAAGCGCCGTGACCCTGTGAAGCACGCCCACCGTAATCCTGCCGCCGCATACAGGGCAGAGCCCCCCAGCGGCTTCGGTTTCCGAGGGCAGAAGACACACCTTGCAGTTCCGGTGCCCGTCGCAGTGGTATTTTCCCTCCTCGGGGAAAAATTCGATCGTGCCGTAAAACTCCTGCGTATCGCGGTTTTGAAGCGCCCTTGCGATTTGCGGATATGAGAGGGCCGTATCAAAAATGTTTGCCTCCCTGGCAAGCTTGGAAGGAGAATGGGCGTCCGAGTTTGAAACAAGCGTGAAGGCGTCCAGGGCGGAGAGCCGCCAGTTCATCGGCGGGTCTGAGGAAAGCCCCGTTTCAAGCGCGTGGATATACCCCATCAGGTCCTCAAAGCACTCTTCGATCGTGTCAAAGCCCGAATAGGCCCCGAACAGCGAAAAATGAGGCGTCCAGATATGGGCGGGGATGAAGATTGCGTCCGGACACACGTCAAGGGTTATTTCCAGAAGATCCCGCGCGTCAAGGCCGAGGATCGGCCTGCCGTCGGAATGGAGGTTCCCTATGGCTTCAAGCTTATGGGAGAGGGCTTCCGCCTCGCTGATGCCGGGGAGAAGGATCAGGCTGTGGATCTTCCGCACCCGTCCGTTCTTTTTATAGATGGAACTGATTTCACCGGTAACGATGAACCTGGGCTTAGAATCCGGCCCGGCGAGGCTGTCTTCCCTGCGGTATTCATCCCTCAGCTCATAAAGCCCGTCCCCCTGGAGGACGAGCTTTTCCTGGAGCTCTGCCCGCCAGGCCGGATGGGTAAAATCCCCCGTCCCGATGAGATCCAGGCCTTTCCGGCGCGCCCAGAGCTCCAGAGCCTCCGGCACGCAGTCTTTGCTTGTCGCTCTGGAGTACTTTGAATGAATGTGAAAATCGGCAATAAACATAGCTATACACCCGCGTTTGATTAATTCACATTTATCATACCACAAAACGCTTCTTCCTGGCAGCCTTAATTCATGGGGAAGCTGTTACGGCGCCATTTCAATTCATATCATTCATTGAAGCCTCATAATACTGATAACTAGGAGGTTATTATTATGAATGAGCATTATCCATTTGTGAATCCGCCCCTGCCCTATGCCTATGACGCGCTCGAGCCGTATATTGATACAAAAACGATGCATCTGCACCATGACAGGCATCTGCAAACATATGTAAACAACCTCAACGATGCGCTTAAGGAGCATCCGGAGCTGCACAGCTGGACGCTGGAGCAGTTGGTTTATAACGCAGACAGGCTCCCGGCGTCTATCCAGCAATCCATAAAAAACAACGGCGGCGGGGTTTACAATCACATTTTTTATTTCGACGGCATGTCGAATTCCGAAGCACGTTCGCAGGCCGGAATGCTGTATACGGCGATCGTAAAGGAGTTCGGGTCCGCTGAACAGTTTTATGAGGCGTTCAAAAAGGCGGCGCTGTCCGTATTCGGCTCCGGGTATGCGTGGCTGGTCGTCGACAAGGACGGGTCGCTCAAAATCGTGACATCGGCCAACCAGGATACACCCATCGCGCAGGACCTGTGCCCGGTGGCGGCGATTGACGTTTGGGAACACGCATATTATCTGAAGCATTATAACGAGCGGGCGGCCTATATTGACGACTGGCTTCACGTCGCCGACTGGAAGCATGCCGGCGCGCTTTATGAAAAATGCATCGCGGGTATGCAAAGATAAATCGATAGTCTGAAACAGGGCATAAACCGCAACAAGGCGAGAAAAAATCGCCTTGTTGCATCTCCTGCCTGCAATATGACGCTGCTTTATGACGCGTCGCTGTCTGTTTTATTTTCTTGGACGACCGGTTCCGTGGGCTCACGGCCGGTCGTTTTATATTTTGAAGAGAGTGCATACCGCATGGCTTCCAGGTTCTTTTTTTCAAGCTTTTCATCTTCTGTCATGGAACTTCTGCTTTGTAAATCCAGAATTTCGCGGTAAGAATACAATTTTATCACCTCGGACCAGTTTATGTCCATGATATCAATATCGTGCTCAAAGATATTTTTTTCGGGCAGACAAGCATAGAAGCTGGGAACAGCTCCGAAAAAACCCTTGCAACCCAAAGCTGCGAATGTTCAAGGCCGATATGGTAGATAGCAACCGTGTAAAGATGTATCATTGACACATCAAGTCCAGGGAGGGGCAGAAAATGACGTTAGGTGAAAAGCTGCTTTATTTAAGAAAGAAGAAAGGGTTATCACAAGAACAGCTCGCGGCGCAAGTAACTGTTTCGCGTCAAGCAATATCTAAATGGGAGCTGGGCGAATCTTTACCCGATACAGAAAATATTGTTCAGCTGACTAAAATATTTGCTGTTTCAGCAGATTTCTTACTCAACGATGAAGTTGACATCCCCAATGCCTCAACAGAAAACGTCAACCAAGAGAAAGATATTATTCAGTCCTTGCTTGAAAAAGAGGTTAAAGATGAAGCTGATCGATTCGCCCTAAAAGCGTACAATCAAAAGTCGAAAAAAAGAACATGGATGCCGATTTTGTTTTCGGGCCTGACGATTGTTCTGATTGCTGCTGTCTACCTTTTATTCTTTAGGTAGTTCTGGTGTATGGTTTGTGCTGCCGATTTGCGGGTGAACCATGGGGACGAAAACCATGCAGGTTAAAGGAGCGGGGGCGCAGAGCGCCCCCATTCCGGCGAACACCATCCCGCAGTGTGGGGCGAAGGGCATTTTTGCCAGGGCCAGAATTTGCCCCTTTGGGTCGGCTTTGGGGTATGTGGCGAGGAAAACCACACTTACCGCAAAAAAGGGTCCAATGTGGGGTCAACCGCCGGAGCTGGATTATGTCAACACATTTGAAAGCATAAAGAAAGGCCACATCAGCCGAAACTGTGTGGCCTTTAAATTGATTATGATATTCTATATTCTTGCTGTATTCTTAATTACGATATAATCTTTATCGCGGCCAATTGTTCATCAGAAAATAGGAATTCAGCATTGTTTGTATTAACTTGTAAGTTAATATTCGATTCCATTTTAAACCAAATGATGCAACCCGATTCACTAAGTTGCAAATATACATCTGCTTTATTATCAATAACTTTCAGTTTTGGAATTCCCGTAACTGACCTAATGTCTTTGGCTAAAGTGCACTGGTCATTTTGAACAATAGGCGGGTAAATACATTCTAACTCCCCCATTATTGAATTGTCATTAACCCATAACATTGCACCAATGCCAATCTCGTAAGCCTTACAGTTATCGTCCATAAAGTTTGTAACAATGTTAAATGTTTTTATTTCGTCAATATACGATGTCTCTATGTTCGCAAATGAATCGTGAACTATCTCTATTAATTTAATCAACTATTTCACTCCTAATCTTTAAAATTGATAGGTTGAACACCAACAATTTCTTTTGTAGTAGGATTAACATATACTTTTGTTCCAGTAGTTGGATTTACATACATTACACTACCAGGTTGTGCTGGCTGCGGTTTGTTTGCAAGAGCATCAATAATATCATCTGGCATAATGTCCTTTCTGCCAGATTTAAAAAGACTATTCTCTGCATGTTGATTCATCTTAAAAGTCTGTCCATTTACTTCCACACCTTCATTTATCCAGCTATCAAATGTAGATCTTCGAGTAGCCCTTAGAGCCGCATCTCCTTCGGCACTATACACTTTCGCAGCCTTACCCGTTCCCTTTATAATCGTCCCTTCTGTTAAAGCTGCTTCCTCCATCAAAATTATTGAATATGCTCCAAATCCAGTAGCTATGCCGAGCAAGCGTTCTTCCCAAGATTCAGGACCAATCATATATTTTAAAAAACTCTGCTGTATGTCATCCTCACCATATCTAACATAATATTTGTTTATAGTAGGATTTTCAAGAAGTGCCCAAGTATATAAAGATGCGCCATCCAGTATAGGCTTGGGATATCGGCCGCCATCCGCGCTCATGCCGAACGGATCAACCAGAGAGATCGGATTCCCATTGGCATAAGCATAGTTATTCAGCGTGGGACTATCGGTGATCGTCCCCTTGTACGTATCCGCATTGACAAAGCGCATGAGCTCCGGTGAATAGTACCGGGCGCGCATGTACTCCAGACCGTTGGAATCGGTCATAACTCCGTCTTGGCCGTTGTACAAGAACGGGGTCTCGCTTGCCCCGGTGTGGCTGTCCGGTTGTCCATAGACGCTATAGGCATACGTATCGGTTACAGCGCCGGCCTGATTGGTGATCGCCGTCGTGCTGCCGCGGTAGTCGTAGTGGTAGACACTGTAGCTGCCGGTTTGATTTTCCGAGCCGATGAGCCCGAGACCGTAGACGTAGTAAACCGTGTTGCCATTTGAGTTGATGCTCACGAGCATCCGGCTCAGGCTGTCCGTTGTGTCATAGACATACTTCGTCGTAACGCCGCCGACAGTCTGCGCAATGCGGTTGTTTTCGGCGTCATAGGCATAGGTTGTCCCGCCGGCCGAGATGAGCCGGTTGCCCGAATCATAAGTAAAGCTCGTATCAGCTCCGCCGAGCGGCGCGCTGATCATATTGCCGTCGGCATCGTAGGATACAGGCTGCCCGTTATAGTCTATGAGCCTGTTATTGACATCATAGGCCATCGTGCTGGGGGTGACCGTATAGGTGGAATTGCCGGAAGAACTGTCAACAGGGGAGACGGGCGTGCTGTCTGAAACGGAATAAGCTGCGCCGACGTTATAGGCGGCTGTGCTGTTCTGGTTGGAATAGGTAATGTTGCCGGCGTCATCGTATGTATAAACGCTGTCGCTGGACGTATCCGTCTTACTCGTCACTCGATTGAGCGCGTCATACGTCATCGAAGCCGCATTTTCGGCTGTGATGTTGCCGTTTGTGTCATAAGTGTAGGCATAGCTGTTGATTACCAGACCGCTACTGTCGATATCAGCGGCGGAAATAAGCCGTTCGGCATCGTCGTAACCGTTGGTCTGCGCGCTGCCATCCGGCCTGATGGTGGCAATCAAATTTCCGGCGGCGTCATAGGTATAGGAGGTTGTTCTGCCTGCCCAGTCCTTCACGCCGGTCATGCGGCCCAGCGCGTCGTACGTATAGATCACTGTCTTGCCGTCTGGGTAACCGATAGCGGTTTGATTCCCCGCGGCGTCATAAGTGTATTGTAATACATTCCCATTGACGTCGGTATATTTTGTCACGCGGTTCAGCGCATCAAACTCGCGAGAGATGGTGTTGCTTGGGTCCGTCACCGCCAGGATGTTGCCATTTTTATCATACGTGAATGACGTCGTCCCCTCGGTATTGGTAAAGCTTATGATTCTGCCTGCGTTGTCATATATGTAATCACATTTTTGCCCGCGCGCATTTGTAAGTTCTGAAATCAGATTCAAGGCGTTGTAAGTATAGCTGATTTTACCGCCTGAGGCTGTGGATTCTGACGCCAGACGGTTGGAAGTGTCATACGTGTACGTAATTGAACCGCCGTTCGGATTCGTTACCGAAGTGATGTTGCCGTCGTCGTCATAAGTCTGAGAACTGGTATTGTTAAGGGCGTCGATTGCTGAGATGATCTGACCTTTTGTATTGTAGTTGTAGATGGTGACATTGCCCATTGGGTCGGTAGTCGCAGTTAACCTACCGAGGGAATCGAAAGTATTTTGCGTCGTGTTGCCCAAGGCGTCGGTTGATGATGTTTGCAAATTTAAAGCATCGTACGTGTATAATATTGATTTTCCATTTGCATCGGTTACTTTTGTGATGTTTCCATTGCCGTCGTAAGCGACGTTCGTCATATTACCTAGAGCGTCCGTCGTCGAACTGAGCCTGCCGACGCTGTCATAATCGTAAGATGTTGTATTTCCACGGGCGTCTGTTACTGACAGCAACTTTCCTGTCGGGTCATAGGCATAGGTCGTCTTGCTGCCCAGCGCGTCTGTCATGCTTGTTCGGTTATTGCCCGCATCATAGGTATATGTAGTGACATTGCCGTTCGGGTCGGTTTTTGACAGTTGATTGCCAAATTGGTCATATGTATAGGAGGTGACATTGCCGAGCGGGTCGGTGACGCTCAGCAGATCGTCTGCGGCGTTATAAGTATATGCCGTAACATATCCGAGGGCATTTGCTGTACCGGACAGCTTCCAGCCCGAGTTATAAGAATACGCTGTTTCGTTTCCGGCCGGGTCGGTTTTCGTATTAACGTAATAATTAGGATAATACGTATACTTTGTCACGCCGCCGCCCGGCGCTGTGACCGTTGAAACATTGCCTGCCGCGTCATAGGTATATTTTGTCGTTTTGCCCGCTGTGTCGATTTTAGTCAGGATTTTTCCGGCGGCATCATGAGTGGTGTTTGCCGTGCCGCCCTGTGCGTCCGTAGTCTGGGTCAACCGATCTTCGCCGTCATAGGAATAAGATGTCGTGTTGCCTTTGGGATCGGTAACGGATGTGACCTTTCCGTTGGCGTTATATTTGTAGGTGGTTACATTGCCGTTGCCGTCAGTCTTCGTAAGTACATTCCCGCGGCTGTCGTATGTATATGAGACGGTATTGCCCAACGCATCAGTTTTGGACAGTAAATTACTGTTGGCATCATATGAATATTTTGTGACGTTGCCCTTGGCGTCTGTTATCTGGATAACCCGGCCCGCCTCATCGTATGTTAAGTATGATTTGCCGCCGTTTGAGTCTGTGATCGTTGTCGGGAGACCGTCGGTATATGCAACGAGGTATTTGATTGTCCCGGCATCCTTTTCGGTAAGCTGACCGTTTATGTCGTAGATGTATGTCGTTACCATACCGCGCTCATCGGTCAGGCTGGTGAGACGGTTGGCGCTGTCGTATGTGCGTGTGCTTTGGCTGCCGTCCGGATTCGTTTGGGTCAGGAGGTTTCCTTGCGCGTCATACGTATAGGATGTTTGGGCACCTGTAGCATCGGTCGCGGTCAAAACCTTGTTCTGTGTGTTGTAAGTCTTGGAGACTGTGTTATTCAGCGCATCCGTCTCGCTCGTCACATTTCCGTTTGCATCATATGTGAACAACGTTGTATGTCCGTTCTCGTCTGTTACGGAGATCAGTTCGCTCAAGCTGTTAAACGTATTTTTACGCGTCTTTCCGTTCCTGTCCGTAATGGTGACGGTGGTCTGGCCGTTAACGCTTGCCGTACCGTAGCCGAAGCCGGTATTTTTGTTCCCGGACACTCCGTCGTCCTGAACTGAGATTCGGCCGCTGTCATCGTAAGTGTCAGTAAAGAAACGTACGCCGTCTCCGTCTGTTCCGGTGACTACATGCCCATACATATCATAAGTATATGTCGTGCTTTTACTGTTTGGGTCGGTAATAGACGTCAGACAGCCGTTAGAATCATATACAAATTTGACGGTACGGCCCATCTGATCATAAACGCTGGAGACCTTGCCGCCGGCGTAAGTGACGGTGAGCGTTTTTTCTGATACAGGTTCCGTAATAATCACATTACCGGACGCATCGTGCGATATATCCAAGGCTTGTCCGGTCCGGTTCTCAATTTTCGCGAGAGTTCCGGACGAATCGAATAAATACTTTTTATCGTTATTGCAATTGAGCGAATAGTGACCGTCAGAATTTTTTGTCAGAATAAAGTTTTGCCTGCCGATATCGGTGCATGTAAACGTTGTGCTTGTTGTATCGTTTCTTGTGAAATCGCTGTATGATCCCGGCGTCCAGAATAAGCGTATTCTGTTGTCGTCCTGGGGCACCATATATATTTCATATCCGTTGCTCCAGCCGGGCCCCATGGTGCCGGATGTCAGTTGGCTGGAGGAGTATGCGAGATCAAAGGACAGATTTTGAGCGCCGTTTAAAGTGATGACGGAATTCGTCATTTTATGCGCTCCTATGGCGGTGTCAACAGGGTCACCGCAGTACTGTAAATAAAGCAGAAGATATGAATAGCTATGAGGATTATAATAGAATTTAGGACTTGTGTTATAAAAAGCATACTCGGCGATTTTTGTGAATCCGTCAAAATATACACTTTGCAGACTTGTGCACCCCTGAAAAGCACAGTAGTCTATCTTGTAAACACTTGCCGGAATTTCTATTGTTTTGAGTGATCTGCAATATGCAAAAGCACTTGATGGGATATATTGAATACCAAAACCCAATGCAATAGATATAAGTCCGCAATAATTAAATGCACCATCATCCATCCTGACGCTGCCGGGAAGAGCGATTGAGGTAAGACCTTTACAAGCTTCAAATGCCTGACGGCCGATATATATACCATCCGGTATATTAATGCTGGTCAGTGCTGAATATGCAAAAGCCAAGTAATTTAGACTTTTAATCGTATTGGGCAGGGTTACGTTAGTAACACTCTTTTCCAAAAAAGCCTCATCCCCGATAATCGTAACAGTTTTACCGTCAATTTCAGAAGGAATAGACACGGTTTTATCAGTGCCGCTGTAATTTGTTATTGTAATTGTCCCGTCGCCGTTATCTGTATATGTATAAGGGCCGCTTGTGACAGCGTTAGCAGAGGCTGCCGTCGTTTCCGGTATGTCAGGCAGACTTGGCTCTTCAGGCAAATCCGGTACATCAGGCTGGTCAGGCAATTGTGGAAGACTGGAATTATTTTCGGTACTGTCGATGCGCTTGGCAGCTGAGCTCGTATTTGCCGCTTCTGCCTGAACCATACCAAGCTTTAAGGAATATCCAAATGGCATTAGCTGTGAGAGCAGGATGACAAGAGTTAAGAGTACAGAAATCGCCGCTTTAGTTTTTTTCATTTTGAGACGTCCTTTCTGCTTTATGTGTTTCGCTCAATTAACCCATTTGCGAGTTGCCCAAGGACTGACCGCCAGACTAATATCAACCTTATATTACTATTAATGTAATTTGCTGTCCATGGTACCTCCGATCAGTTTTTTAAAACCGTAAATGGCACCAGGCCCACTATACGATGATACCCGATCTCTCGGATAGGGCCATGATGGGTCGTTCCGCAATAGATACCAGGGGTTTTGCGTGATAAGCTGCTCTCTGAAAAAAGGGCAAAAAAATACCAGGGTGTCAGTCCCTGGAATCCTTCGAGTTTCTACTTGTCACTAACGGGAAGCTCTGCGTCTTTGAAGATCAGATCATCAACATCTCTATTGTCATTTTCGTCTTTAAAGATGTAATAATATAATGCTTCGTTTTCTTGCTTAGAAATTAACATGAATACTCCTTTCTTGATTATCAAATTATTATATACTGAGAATTGAATAATTGCAACAGAAATTGTGTTAATTTTTTGTGAACGGCACCGGCGGCTGTAATTTTATCATTGCAGCCGCGGCTTCTTTATGCAAAATAAGAGACGAGAAAAGATATGTAAGCCCATATTTGAAGGCTAAGATGACTTGAACCCGAACTTGCCCTCTTTGTTGCAAAGATCGCTAAATACGGATGTCGTGAGCATGGATTTGCTCAGCTCGTTCAGGAAAATACTGAGGCAGACAAAATCTTCTTTACTGAGCGCGGTGTAGAGATAATTGGTTATTGCCGCTATCATTGCGTTCAATTCACAGGGGTTCATAGTATCACCCATATATCGTATGCAACTGAGCAAAATTCGCCAACGCCTTTCCATTTTGGCTGATTCGGGGTATAGTCATGTAATGAGCGTTTGCTGTAAAACGTCAAAGGAGAACCGCTATGCGCATACTGATCGACGCGGACGGGTGCCCGGTGGTGGACATTACCGTGTATCTGGCCGGGAAATTCAATATCGAATGTCTCATTCTCTGTGACACCTCGCATGTTTTTGAGAAGGAGGGGGCTAAGACAATGACCTTCTCAAAGGGGGCCGACAGCGTGGATTTCGCGCTTGTCAATCTGCTGAAGCCCGGCGATATCGTGGTAACGCAGGATTACGGCCTGGCGGCCATGTGCCTGGCCCGGGGGGCCGTGCCGTTAAGCCAGGACGGCATGGTGTACTCGGATGAAAATATCGACGCCCTGCTCCTGGCCCGCCATACGGCCCGAAAGATCCGCAATGCCGGCGGGAGACTGAAGGGTCCGGCCAAGCGCACGGCAGAGCAGGATAAAAAATTTGAAGACCGCCTATTTAAGCTGATTCAGGAGAGGGTTTAAAGCGGGGGTGAGGATGCATATTGATGCCGCAATATAGTTAGTTTTAGTTATGTTTAGATTTATTTGATTTGATTTTATTGTGTTTATATATAAGAGTGCGGGGGCGCAGGGCTTTAAAACGTCATAAAACGACTAAAATAAAAGCCCCGTATTGACAGCGGCGAACAGTTTTTGTTAACCTATAGCAAAGTTCATAAAGCTTCGAGATTTTCCGGCTAAGGGGTACTATGCCGGTTGATCCTGAGTATAACTCACAGGGCGGCGACGGAAACGTTGCCGCCTCCCATGACGCAGGGGATATCCTGCCAGGAAAGAAGCCTGTAATTTTGCTGATAAACGAATTTCAGGCGCTTGACGAGTCGAGCGCTTTTTTTATTTATACGGCAAAAATAACGCGCGTACAGTGCGCTTATGATTTCAGGCATCGGGCTCCGCCCGGATGCCTGTTTTATTTTGCCGGATCGGGGCCGGTTTCCGGGATTACACATGCGGCTGCATGGTAATATACACACTGACAAAAGGAGAAATGAAATGAAGAAGACACGAAAAATCGCCAGCCTGACGATGGTGCTCTGCCTGCTGGCGGCGCTCCTTGCCGGCTGCGCCGGTACCGGCGGCACGGAGGCGAACACCGCATCCCCGTCGGCCAGCCCCGAGGCTTCGGCGTCGGCCAGTCCGTCGGCTGAAAGCACCGGCCCGCAGACCGTGGTGGACGCCCTGGGCAACAGCGTGCAGGTGCCCGCAACGGTAAAATCCATTTGCGCCACATATCCCGCGGCGGACGCCATTGTGCTGATGCTGGGCGGCGGGGACAAGCTCGTGGCCACGACGGATTACAACGCCAAAAATGCGCTGTTTGCCCGTATGCTGCCGAAAATCACCACACTGCCGCAGCCCTTTGCCGACCTGACCGCCGGCAATGTGGAGCAGGCCATGAGCCTCGCCCCGGACGTTATCATCACGTCCGGCCAGAGCAATCTGGATATTCTTAAGAACGCCGGCCTGACGGCAGTTGCCGTTAATACGTCCAGCATCAAGGACCTCCAGTTCACGGTGGACCTCATCGGCCAGATTCTCGGCGGAGACGCCGTTCAGAAGGCCGCCGACCTCATCGACTATTATAACGCCAACATCGAGCTGTGCACCTCGCGGACCGATTCCATCGCCGAGGCCGACAGGCCCACGGTGTTTTACTCGGCCGGCGCGGTGCTCACCACCGAGGCCATCGGGTCCATCGTCACAGAATGGATCGAATTGGCCGGCGGTATCAACGTTGCTGCCGCCAACGGCGTCAAGGGCATGTTCGTGGACGTGACGCAGGAGGAGCTGATGAAATGGGATCCCGATATCATCGTCTGCCGTGACGCCGCCACAAAGGACGAGTATGCCAAGGACCCCACCCTGTCCAAGCTGAGCGCCGTGAAGAACGGCAAGGTCTACGTCAACCCCATGGGCCTGTATACCTGGTGCGTCCGCAGCGCGGACGAGGCGATCCAGCCCCTGTGGGCCGGAACCGTGATCCAGCCGGAGCTGTTTTCGGATATCGATATGGTGAAGGAGACGCGCGACTTCCACAGCAAGTTCTACGGCCTTGATCTGACCGACGATGAGATCAACGCCATCCTGTTCCCCGCGCCCTAAACGGGGAAATGGCATTTCAGCGCATCTGTCAATACTTCTGTGACCGGGCCGAAAGGGCGGGGACTTTCCCCGTCCTTTCGGCGCAGCCTGGAAAGGAGGCTTTATGAATCACTCGGAAAAAGCACAGCTCCGGCCGGCCGCCATCGCGGGCGGCAAATTTGGAAGCGTGAAGCTTACCCTGGGCGTCATACTGACCGTCATAGCGGCGTTCTGCGCGCTTTTCCTCGGCAGATATGGCCTGACGCCCCTGGACACCCTGCGGATTCTGCTTTCACAGGTGACCGGGACTGCCGACGCGTGGCCGGCTATGACGTACAACGTCATTTTCCGGGTCAGGCTGCCGCGTGTCCTCGCTGATATCCTTGTCGGCGGAGGATTGACACTGTCGGGCGCCACATATCAGGGGATATTCAAAAACCCCCTTGTCTCACCGGATCTGCTGGGCATCTCGGCCGGGGCCTGCGTCGGCGCGGCGACGGCGATCCTTATGGGCCTGGGCAGCACCGGTATACAAATCTACGCTTTGGCGGGCGGCCTTCTGGCCGTGTTTCTGTCCATGGCGATACCGAGGCTTCTGAAAAACGACTCTACGCTCATGCTGGTGCTCTCGGGCGTCATCGTCTCCGGGCTCATGAACGCGATCATCGGCATATTGAAATACGTGGCGGACGTGGATACCCAGCTCCCCGAAATTATATATTGGCAGATGGGGAGCCTGGCGAACGTCTCGCCGGAAAAGGTGCTGTCGGTATTTCCCGCCATGCTTGCTTCCGTCGTCGTTCTGTTCCTTATGCGCTGGCGGGTCAACATCATGTCCCTAGGGGACACCGAGGCGGCCGCGCTGGGCGTCAACATCAAGGTCACCCGCGGCGTGCTCATCCTCGCCTCCACGCTGCTGACGGGCTGCGCCGTCTGCATCAGCGGCATTGTGGGATGGGTGGGTCTCATTATTCCGCATCTGACCCGCCTCATCATCGGGCAGGACAATGTACGATTGATGCCCCTGTCTTTTTTCGTGGGGGCGATCTTCATGCTCTTCATCGACACCATGGCGCGGATCATCATTGCCGCGGAGATTCCGCTGTCCATACTCACCGGCGTCATCGGCGCGCCGCTGTTTTTCTGGCTGCTGATGAAAACGCGGACGCGGCTGTAGGGGAGGGGTAATATGAGTCTGCTTGAAGTTAAAAATGCGGCCTTTGCCTACCCCGCTTTTTCCGAGACATTTTCCGACGTCTCCTTCACCGTGCGGAAGGGACAGGTGTTCACCATTCTCGGCCCCAACGGCGCAGGGAAGTCGACGCTCCTCGGCTGTCTGGCGGGGCTGAACAAACTGTCCGCCGGACAGATACTGCTCGGCGGCCGGGATATCGGCGCCATGTCGCGCCGGGATATCGCAAGGCTCCAGGGCTTTGTGCCGCAAACGCTGAATTCCGTATATGCCTATTCCGTGGCCGAGTATGTGGTCATGGGGCGCGCACCCTACATCAGCTCCCTGCGTCGGCCCACGAAGGAGGATTATGCCGCCGCCTTCGAGGCCATCGAGACGATGGGGGTGGGGCACCTGGCCGCCAGGAGCTTTTCCGAGCTGTCCGGCGGCGAGCGGCAGCAGGTGGCCATCGCCCGCATTTTGGTGCAGAATCCACAGCTCATACTGCTGGACGAGCCCACCTCCGCCCTGGATTTCGGCAATCAGATCAAGGTGGTGAAAATGGTGCGGGAGCTATCGCAGAAGGGCTATTCCGTCATCATGACGACGCATAACCCGGATCACGCGGTGATGCTGGACGACACCATCGGCATCCTGGACGGGGGCGGGCACATGCGCGTCGGCACCGCGGCCGAAATCCTCACGGAGGAATGCCTCTCCGCCGTCTACCACACGGAGGTCAAGGTCAGCTACGTGGAAAAGGTCAACAGAAACGCTTGTTTGGCGGTGTTTTGATATGAAAAATGAATTAACCGTGCGCCTGCCCGGCGTGCCACCGGCGATTTTCCCGACCCTGGCGGGTATCCCCGGCCTGCAGATGCTTTTTGTGGGCCCCTTTTCCTGTACCCGCCACGGCTTATATACCTCGATCCTCCAGCTGCGGGAGCAGCTGTCCTTCCTGTGCGTCAGCGAGGCGGATGTGGTGACCGGGCTGTATCTGGACAAGACAATTCAGGCGGCCCGGGAGATTGCGGCGGAGCGCACGCCCAGCTGCATGATACTGATCACCTGCTGCCAGAACGCCCTGATCGGCACGGATTATGCCGATCTTACCGCCAGGATGGAGGAGGCCGTGCACATACCGGTCCGGTATCTGGAGGTCAACAGGCTCAATCTTTACGCCGGGCGCAAGGCCGAGACCATGAATCTGCCCACGGAGCTGCTCCGGTACGATTTCCTTGTTCCGGCGCCCAAAAGCCCGGAGCCGTCGGTAAATCTCATCGGCTCCCCCTACGGGGTGGACGGCGGCTGCGAGCTGATTTCCCTGCTGGAAAGCAACGGCGTCACGGTGCGGGAGCTGTGCGCGTGCGGCGATTTTAAGGAATACCTGAAAATGGCCTCCGCGCATCTGAACATCGTCCTGCACCGGAAGTATGATTCGGCCGGCGAATTTTTAAAAAAGAAGCTGGGTACCCCTTGGCTCCCGCTTTACGGCGACTACGACCCTGAGCTGCTGGCGGCGCAGTACGGCGGGCTGGCGCGCGCCCTCGGCGTCCCGCTGGACGCGGGCGCCTATGAAAGCGCGCTGGAGGAACGCACCGGCGTCCTGGCGAAGTCCCTGTCCGGTCAAAGCGTATATCTGGAGGGCGGCGATTCGGAGTCGCCGCTGGAGGTCTGCCGGTGGCTTTTAAGCCGTGGGGTTAACCTGTCGGGCGTGGCCCTCCATAACTTTTCGACGGTGGCGCAGGAGGCGGAGCGTGCGCTCCGGGAAGCGTGGCCCGGGTTCCGGGTCGAGCAGGATATCTATCGCCTGTCCGAGCCGGGAGAGGATATCCGCCGGCTGCGGGAGCTGAAAAGGCCGCTGCCCCAGCCCGCCGGCTTCCAGGCGCTGCACCGTGTTCTGGACGCCCTGGAAAACGCCGTGGGGGAGGTGAAAGCATGAAGGACCTTTGGCAGCGTATCCCGCCCCTGTCGCCCGACACCTCGGGCTTTGCCACCGTCATGTACGGCACGGACGGCATCGGCATCATCGACGACGTGCGCGGCTGCGGCGGCAACCATTTTACCCAGGAGGAGAGCCGCGCGGACCTGACGCGGCGGGTGTTCTCCTCCGAAATCGGCAACGAGGACGTCATATTGGGCACGCAGGGGAGGATCGTCGCGCGATTCAACCGCGCCGCGCCGAAGATACATCCGCGCTTTGCCATGATTTCCGGCAGCCCCATTTCCGCCTTTATCGGCACGGACCTGGCGGAGGCTGCGCGGGCGCTCTCCCGGGAGGGCGGCATCCCCGCCTCTTACGTGGAGCTCAACGGCCACGGCACTTACGCCGACGGTGTTTCCCGCACCCTGGTGCGCCTGGCGGAGCTCTTCACAGCGCCGCATGACGGCCCGGTAAGCGGCGTCAACGTGATCGGTGCCAACCATATCGACTGGAGTGACGCGCAGGTCTGTGACCTGGCGCCCTGGCTCAACGCGCGGGACCTTTCCGTCGTCTCCGGCTGGGGGCCGAGAGAGGTCTCGGAAAACTTCCGCAGGGCCGCCGGGGCGGCGGTGAATTTCGTCGTGACAAGCGCCGGCGTGCGCCTGGCCGAGTGGCTCCGCAAGCAATACGGCACGCCCTTTGTTCTGGGCGCGCCGTTTGGGAAGACCTGGAGCGGGCTGCTGGCACAGGCGCTGTCGGGCGGCGGCCAGCCGACCTGCCCGGCCCCGGAGGAAAAGGGCCGTAAGGTCCTGATCATCGGAGAGCAATTTTGCGCCAATGCGCTGCGGTATACGCTGATGTCGGACTTCGGCTTCCGAGATGTCAGCGCGGCCAGCTTTTTCCCCATGGAAAAAGCGCTCATGGCATCGCGGGATATCCGGCTGCAAAGCGAGGAGGATTTAAAGCGCCTGCTCGCCGAAGGCGGGTTTGACGTCGTTTTCGGGGACCCGTTCATGCGCTGTTACGCCCCTGCCGGCTGCAAGTGGATCGACCTGCCCCACCGGGCGGTGTCCGCCAAGCTGTACATGGACCGGATACCGCTCCTGACCGGCGATAATGCCGACACATGGCTGGAGACGGTCCTGTAAGCTCTGAAATCTGCTTTAATTAATTATAAGGAGACGCATCATGCGACAAATCGCCATATACGGCAAGGGCGGCATCGGCAAATCCACCACCACCCAAAATCTGTCTGCCGCCCTTGCCAAAATGGGCAAAAAGATCATGCTTGTGGGCTGCGACCCAAAGTCCGACTCCACGCGGCTTATTCTGGGCGGCGTACCGGGGACGACGGTCATGGACCTGCTGCGGCGTTCCGGCGGCGGGGAGATTGCCCTCGAGGATATCCTGCGTACAGGCTTTCTCGGCGTCAGGGCGGTGGAGTCCGGCGGGCCGGAGCCCGGTATCGGGTGCGCCGGGCGCGGGATCATCACCGCCATCGGCCTTCTGGAGGAGCTGGGCGCTTTTGACGAGAATCCGGACTATGTTTTTTACGACGTGCTGGGCGACGTGGTGTGCGGCGGCTTTGCCATGCCGATCCGGGAGGGACGCGCCCAGGAGGTCTATATCGTCTGCTCGGGCGAGATGATGGCCCTGTACGCCGCCAACAATATCTGCCGCAGCGTCGAGCGCTTTGCCGCCACAGGGAAGACGCGGCTGGGCGGCCTGATCTGCAATTCGCGCATGGTGGACGGCGAGCGGCAGCTGGTGGAGGAATTCGCCGCCGCGGTCAACACAAAGCTTCTGTACTTCCTGCCCCGGGACAACGACGTGCAGCGCGCGGAGCTCCGGCGCCAGACCGTGCTGGAATATCTCCCGGACTCGGCCCAGGCCGCCGAGTACATGGCCCTGGCGCGGGCCGTTGACGAAAACAATGCGTTTTCCGTCCCCACGCCGCTGACGAACGAGGAGCTGGAGACGCTGTTTGAAAACCACAATCCGCTCCTGTGATTAACAAAATACAAAACCGCAGGATCAAACGCTGATGCGAATCCTGCGGTTTATGTTTTCCTGTTATACCGCCACAAGCTCCTTGAAGCGGCTGAAGGACTCGTCGCTGATGGCGTGTTCCATGCGCCCGGCGTCCAGGGCGGCGACGGCTTCCGAGACGCCGAGAGACAGCAGGAAAGCGTACAGGGTGTCGTAGCGCTCCTGGACCTTTAACGCGGCGGCGAGGCCCTGCGGCGTAAAATCGATATACCGGTTATCGTCCAGGCGGATATAATCCTCCTGCGCGAGTACCCGGAGCGCGGTCGACACGCTGGGCCGGCTCAAGTTCATTTCCGTTGCGATGTCGATGGCCCGGACAACGCATTTTTCCTGTTTCAAGCGCAGAATAGTTTTTAAATAATTCTCTTTTGACGCCGTGATCCCGGCCGTTTTCATGCCCATCGCCTGCCTTTGTGTCCTGACGGATCAGTCCGCCGGGCGCCAGTGCCCGCCGTGAAAGCCGTAATCCTCGTGGCCGAAGCCGCGGCCGCCGGGTTCACCGTGATGCCCATGCGCGCCGTGGAAACCGTGCCCGCCGTGCCAGCCGCCGTGGAAGCCATGTTCCTCGTGGTCACGGTGATGCCCAAAGGCGTCTTCACGTCCGGCGTGATACTTCTCGTGCCACGGTTGGACGAGCTTGTCCAAAAGCCCGGCCAGCTGTTCCTGCTCCTCCGCGGAGAGGGGAGAGAACAGTTCAGCCGCGAAGCTCTGCTGACGGCCGGCGTTTTCGTCGATGACCGCCCGGCCCAGCGCCGTGAGCTCGACGACAGCGCTGCGCTTATCGTCCTCGTCCTTCGCCCGGGTGATCAGCCCTTTGCTTTCCAGCTTCGCCAGAAGCTCGCTGAGTGACGCCGGGCGTATTTGAACGGCCTCCAGCAGCTCCCGCTGCGCCGTGGCGCCGTTTGCCGCGAGAAAAGACAGGACGCGCCATTGCCCAGGGTGTGCTGCAAGCTCGTGGTGATGCCCTCTGCTCAGGGCATGCGAGCAGCGAAGGAGGAGAATATATAATCTCTCCGGGACGCTGCCGCCGCCGGGGAAGCTGTCGCGTAAATCGTTGCGATCCATAATAATCGTCCTTTCAAAAAAATAATTAGGTACCTAATATACTTGACAATAGCACGCACCGCGGCTGTTGTCAAGTAAAATTTTTAGGTACCTAATAAATATATTACGTTTTTCCGGACTTGGTTATTTTTCCGCAGCCTTCGCGTAATCCACGATGAAGGCGTCCGGCACCAGGCGGCCGATATTGGTGGTGCTGGAGGGCTTTGTGATGACCTTGTCCCGGTAGATCATGATCGTGCTGCTGCCGCCGTCGAGATTGGAGGCCTGAACGGCGCCGTATTTGAGCAGGATGTCCGCGCAGACACCGACCGTCGTACCCAGGCTGTAGCCGACCTGCCGGCCGTCGATCGTCAGCAGGAACACCGTGCCGTCTTCCGCCTGGCCGATGGCCGACCGGGGCTGGATGCCGAAGCCTGTGGAGCCGTCCGTCACGTTTTTGCCGTTGATGATGAGCGCGGGAATGAACTCAACGGCGTCTCTGTATTTGAGCTTGCTGGTCGACACACCGATATACAGCCTGTCGTCCTCGCTGAAGCCGATGTTCAGGTAGCCGTTTTTGACCGGCCCGTTCAGGGTTTTGCCGTTGGCGATGAGCAGACCGACCACCTGGCCGCCGTTGCCCTTCCACTCTGGGTCGGCAAAACCGCTGGCGTTGATCGCGAGAACGGCGTGGTTGTCCTTGGCGATCTGTCCCACCGTCTGGCCGACGTTCCCCAAATGCTTGGAGATGCCAAGCCGGACCTGCGCGGGATTCTTGACGATGGCCAGCTTCCCGACGTATCCTTCGCCGGTGACCTTGACGATAAGGATGCCGTTTTCGGCGTCCAGCACCACGACCTGATCGCCGTTTGTCGTATAGATGGCCGTCCCGCTGTCGTTGACGCCGCTCTTGTTGATGAGCAGCTTGCCGTAGCCGTCCGCCAGCATGTCCGGGTTCTTGGCGATATAACCGTCAAAGCTGGACTTGTCAAGCTCGTAAAACAGGCTCAGAAAGTCCGCCTTGGCCTGATCCTCCTCGGAAGGGGCCTCGCTGGGGTCCTGGGTCGAGGGCGCCGGCGTCCAGGAGCTTTGCAGGTCCTGCTGCCCCTCGATAAATCCCTCCTTGGCGTTCATGACGCCGTCGATCACGGATTTCGGGATGAACATTGTGGCCAGCCACTTGTGCGTGTAGGTGTCCATCGCCGTTTCTATGTAGAGGTCGCGCCACTTCTTAATAAACGGAATATTTGAAAATACGGCCGTGCAGTATACGCCGGCCAGCAACAAAATGACAATGCCGAATACCGCCAGCCTTTTCTTAAGCGACTTTGGCTTTTTGGCTCTTTTCTTCCTGCTGAACAGTACGACCTTTTTTTCTTTAACATCCATATCGTTACCCACGTCTCACAGGCTTTCGGGTTTCTTTATGTTTAAGACGTGCGCGCCGGGCGGAAGTTCCCCGGGCCGGGCAGTGTGATGACCGATGGTGCCGGCCGCCTCCGGTCCCGCGCCGGTACGTTTGAAAAAATCCATGTGGTCCCTCCCAGAAACTGTCTGACTTTATCATACATCGTTTCGACGCGCTTGACAACAGGAAAAGGCCGCCTGCCGGGCTTGCTGCAGAAAATGCATGAAATGCGCGGGGTTTTGTGATATTATAGATTGCCGGTCATAAATATGACGTGCAATAACAGAGAGTGGGCGATGAGAAAAATGCCGCATGAAGCACATAAATTTGACGTTGCCAAAAGAAAGAAGCTGGACGACCCGGAGCGGGTGCGGCTGCTGACGCCGCGCCAGACGCTTTTAGAGCTGGGATACCGCGAGGGTGCCAGCTTTGCCGACATCGGCTGCGGTACCGGGCTTTTTACGATCCCGGCGGCTGAAATCAGCGGCGCCGGCAGAATCTACGCCGTTGACGTTTCTCCGGAGATGCTGCGGGAGGTCTCTGAAAAATCGTCGGCGCGGGGCCTTAATAACATTGAAACGGTCCATTCCTCCGGCTATGATTTCCGCCTGGCTGACCTGACCGCTGATTTTATCCTGATCTGCGCGGTGCTGCATGAGATCGACGACAAACCGAGATTTCTCGGCGAGGCGCTGAGAATTTGCGGTCAGGGCGGTAAAATCGCGGTGATCGAGTTCAACGAGTCCGACGCCGGCTGCGGCCCGCCGCCCGATATGAGGCTGCCGGCCGGGCAGGTGAAAGAGCTCCTGAAAGGCGTCGGGTTTACCGGTATTGAGGAAACACCGGTCGGCGCGGCGTTCTATGCTGTGACGGGCGTCAGATAATTTTGTAAAAATTCACAATTTGTTCATATTTATTTCAGAGTTTATTCAAGTAGTATCGATATACTTTAGCCTCGATAACAGACGATAAAAACGAAATGAGGATTGAAGCATGAAAAGAAGAGGCATCGCGCTGCTGATCGGCCTGGCCGTTGTCACCTTTGCCCTGGCGGGCTGCGCCGGCAACGCCGATAACGGCGCCACGCCGTCGCCGAGCCCTTCGGCGTCCGACACCACCGCCAGTCCCAGCACGGAGGCCAGCCCAAGCGCGGAAACCAGCAGCAGCCCGAGCCCGGAGGCCAGTCCCAGCCCGAGCCCCAGTCCAAGCGTCAGCGTCGCGCCCGACGGCTTCGTCATGGGCAAAGTCACGACCATCGACGGCAACCAGATCACGCTGAGCGTCGTTAACCCGGCCGGAACGAAGACAATTACGGCGGATACCAATACGAGCTTTGCCGTCAGCGGCAGCACTAAGAGCGCCGCACTGTCGGATATCGCCGTGGGCGACGTGATTACCGCGACCTTAAACGGCACCACAGCGCTGAAAATTATCAACGACGGGCCGAACATCGATCCCAACCCGAGCGCCTATATCTCCCCATCGCCGTCCCCGTCGGCCGATGCCTCGCCCTCCGCTTCGTAACAACTGAAACGGCAGAATCCCCTATGACGGCAGAACCCCCTGTGATGGCGCACAGGGGGTTCGCTTTGCCAAAATTTTTGTTGATGAGCTGGCCTGCCGGTCATACAATATAGAAATAGAAAGACTCAGACTGTAGACAAACCTGTTTTCCAGATAAAAGCTTCGCAGAATTTCCGGTGCGCCCGGCGGAAGCAGGGAGCGGCTGAGCGCGCTGTATGCGGCTTTTTGCCGGCGGAGCCCGGAGGGCTTTGCCGACAGTTTGAAAGACTTCTGAAAAGGAGAAAAAATATGGACCTGCAAAATAACGAGATCACCATCGGCGCGCTGATTTCCAATGGCGCGGCCAAGGCACTTTTGAAAAAGGAATTCCCTGAGGTGGCAAATCCCCTCATGCTGCAGATGGCGAAAAAAATGACGCTGGCCAGCGTTTTGAACCTCGCCCGGGACCGGTATCCCCAGGAGAAGATCCAAAGGGTCCTGTTGGAGCTGCAGGCGCTTTAAGGAGAATCCCTGTGACCGCTGCCGGCACAGGGATTTTTGCAGTTTGCTTATTTCTTCATTTCCGCGCCGACGAGGTCGAGCTCTTTTTGGAGCGTTTCCAGGTCGTCGCGGATTTTGAGCTTTTGCGGGCACTTTTCCTCGCATTGGCCGCATTTGACGCAGTTTTTGGCCTTCTCCTTCTCGTCGAACATGGCGGTCCACCAGAAGGCGATGTCCGGCTTGTTCTCATACATGCCGTACTTGTTCCACAGGGAGAAATTCGCCGGGATGTCCACGCCGGTGGGGCACGGCATGCAGTAGCGACAGCCGGTGCAGCCGTTTTTGACGCGCTGGCGCACCTTTTCCCGGACCTTGCGGATCGCCTTGAGCTCCTCCTCGACAAGGGGCTTGAAATTCGTGAACGTCCTGATGTTGTCCTCCAGCTGCTCCATGACGGTCATACCGCTCAGAACGACCTTTGCGTTACTCAGGCTGCCGATCCAGTGCATGGCCCAGGAGGCCAGCGTCGCCCTGGGGCGGACCCGGATGAATTCCTCGGCAATCGACTCCGGCAGCATGGCCAGGGACCCGCCCTTGACGGGCTCCATGATAACGAGGGGGACGCCCAGCTTTTCGGCCAGATAATAGCCTTTAAGGCCGGCCTGCTCCTCCGTGTCCATGTAATTGAGCTGAATCTGGCAGAAGTCCCACTGGCGGTAATTCAGTATCTCCTCAAAGGACGCGTAGGCGTCATGGAAGGAAAAACCGAAATACTTGATTTTCCCGGCCTTTTTCAGCTCCTCGCAATAATCCACGATGCCCTGGTCCACGGCCAGGCGGAAGGCCTCCATGTCCAGGCCGTGCAGGAGATAAAAATCGATGTAATCCGTTTTCAGGCGGCCCAGCTGTTCGTTGAAGATTTTCTCGGCGTTGTCGCGGGTTTTCGCCATCATCACCGGCAGCTTTGTGGCGATGGTGTAGCTCTCCCGCGGATATTTAGAGAGGCACCGGGCCATAAATTCCTCGCTCTTCCCGTCGTGATAGAAGTAGGCCGTGTCGTAATACGTGATCCCGACCGCGTACGCCCTGTCCAGCAGCTCCGAGGCCGGCCCCTCGTCAATCTCGCCGTTCTCCTTCACCGGAAACCGCATGCAGCCGTAGCCCAGCCGCGACGTTTCGATACCCAGGCGCTCCCATGTTGATTTATCCAAACTATTTTCTCCTTTCGGCATTCCCCGCCGGCGGACGCGGCGGCGGCCTGTTTTATTGACCTTACTGTAAGCAAAGCGCCGCGGGATGTCAAGAGAATAAAGAAATTTGTCACTTTAAGCCCTGTTCCGGGCCCAATATGCTTTACAAGTTTATCCTTTAAGGCTATGATAACTGTAAAAGCATCCCAGAGGAGAATGGCCATGGTCCACAATTATGTCATGCGGCTGAACAATTTGCAGCGGAAAATCAGGGAAGAGGAGCTGGATGCATACCTGGTCACCGCGCAGGACAGCATCTATTATCTGACCGGCGCGACGTACGATACGGCCGAGCGCCCCTTCTTCGTCGTCATCTATCCGGACAGCCCGCCCGATCTGGTGGTACCGGAGCTGGAGCGCGCGCGTATGAAAAAGGCCCAGGGCATACGGGTGGTGCAGTCCTATTTCGACTATCCGGCCGCCCCGGGCGGCAACTGGTACGATAAGATCAACGCGCTGGTCGGAGGTATCTCGAAGCTGGGGGTCGAGCCGTCCATCCCGGCGGAGATATCCTCAAAGCTGTGGGCGCGGGACATCGTCACCTACAGTCTTGTGAGCGAGCTCCGGCTGATCAAAACGGATGACGAAATAGAAAGTATCCGGCAGGTTGCCCGTTACGCCGATAAGGGTATGGCACTGCTCGTCAAGAATATGTATAACGGCGTCTCGGCCGTCGAGCTGCTGGCGCTTTCCCGGCAGCTGCAAAAGGAGATCGTCAAAGCAGGCGATTACGACCCGCTGGACAACGAATTTATAACCGTCGGCCGGCCGGCGCCGCAGAGCGCCCAGCCCTGCAGCGTCCCCGATTACGGCGACAGGCTCCGGCGGGGGCCGCTGTCCCTGGTGTGTACGCTGCGCCTTGCCGGCTACGCCGCGGAGTGCGCGCGCACGGTGTTTCTCGGGCCGCCCTCCGGCAGCGACGCGGAGCTGTTCCATCACATGGAAACGGCGCGGGAAATCGCGTTTTCCATGATAAAGCCCGGCACGCCATGCGCGGAGATCGACCAGGCCACGCGGGACTACTTTGAGTCCCAGGGGCTGTCGGAGTACATACTGCACCGTACCGGCCACGGGTTTGGGGTGGGGAGCCATGAGGCGCCCTGGCTGAGCGCCGGCTCCAAGGATGTGCTGGAGAAAAACATGGTCATCAGCATCGAGCCCGCCCTTTACCTGCGCGACACCGGCGGCTTCCGACATTCGGACACCGTCCTTGTGACGGAGGACGGCTATGAGCCTTTGACCACGTACCCGGCCACGCTCGCGGCGCTGACGCTGAAGGACAGGCGCCCGCTGAAATCGTTGAAAGGCGGCTTCGTCCGCCGGGCGGCAGGTGCGTAATATCGGCACCGAATTAAAATTGAATGTGTGTTCAAAATATAAAATCACGGGTATTGCTGAGGAATGCCTCTGCGGCTGTTCATGCTGCGGGGGCTTTTTTGCGCCCGTTTATTGCGAATCTGAGCGCCCGGCCCTGTTTTCGCGTATTTTTTAACCGCCGCCGTGCTCAAGAAAAGGCGAAATCTGCCGATAATCATTACAAAACAAAACAGGAACGCTTGAACGCGCAAAGGAGGTGCCGCATGGACGCGATCCCATCAGGCCTCACATCGGTGACACCGATACTGCCGGAGACGATGCTGGTTGCCGGAAAAGGCGGCATCAACGGCCCGCCGGTCGAAATCATACCGCTGCCGGACAACAGCTTTATGTCGGACGGCGCGATGGCGGAAATGCTTAATAACCCGTTTACACTGGATCTCGATATCAAGGGCTCCGACGGCGGCGACGAAGCGGACGTCGGCAGTCCGGCCGGCGGCCGGGCGGGCGCGCCCACCGGCGGAATGCCGCCGGCAGAAGAGCCGGCGCCGGGCGCGGCCGGCAACGCCTACGAGCTCAGCCTTGGGGGCGGAGAGGAGGTCCCAGCCGCCTCTGGGATGGCCCTTGAGCTGGCACGGGCGAAAAATTACGAGATGCTGGGAAAGGCCGCGCCGCGGCAGATATACCGCAATCCCGACACCCAGCCGGCCGAACCGAACGCGCCGGGCGCGCCGAATAAAACGAGCGCGCTGATCAGCGGCAGCGTCAGAAACCTCCTGGAGCAGCTCGTCGGGCAGGAAGAGATATTTACGCGGGCGGCGTCCCCCGAGCCGGAGCTGCCATGGGCGGCGGCGCCGGAGGACGCGCCAGGCGCCAAAGCGGGTGCGGGCGAGGTGCTCCGGCAGGCCGGGCAAGCACCCGTACCGGCCCGGACCGAGGCGCCGCAGAGAACGCCGGTGTTTCTCACGCCGTCGGATTATGAGGCGATCTTCTCGCTGGAGCCCGAGCTCCAGGAGACACTGATCAATATGCTCGGCGAAGGCGGCATCATCATCGCGCCGGCCGAGCGGAAAAGCGCGGCCGGCGTACCGGTTGCCGGACGGAATATTTCAAATGAAACCGGGCCTGAGAACAGCATCCCCGGCAATAATATGGTGGAGGAGAGCGCCCCGGGAAAAGGCACGGCCACCATCACCATGTCCGTCCAGGGCAGGGAGGCGGACATTCGGGCGGCGTTTCTCGGCCAGCCGGTGGCCTCCGCGGCGCGCCTGCCGGATTTCCCGCCGCGCACTATGCCGCCCGCGGCCGTGCCGGGCGCGGCGGCAACGGAACCGGCGTTCACCGACGCCCGGATTTTTGACACGGACGACGGGGCCGGGCGCCTCATGGCCGCCCTGCTGACCGGCGCCGCCGCACGGGACATTATGCCTGAGGGCAATATGGCAAACCTCAAGAAAATCACGGAGCTGCCGTATTCGCTCTATCTCTTCGGTCCTGCGGCGCCCGGAAAACGCCCCCCGGAGGAAGAGGAAGAAGAAGCGGCACCGTCGAAGGGTGAGGCCCTCAAACCGGCCGGTCAGGCGGACTATCTGAAACGGTCGGAGGCCGTCAAAATGGCGGCGGTCCTTCATAACATTTATCACGGCGGCAGCGGGAGCTTCCCGGAGGAGACGCCATGGTACGCGCCCTACGTGCGCTACGCCGTCCGGAACGGCATCATCAAAAGCGGGGAATTCGATGACTTCAGCGCCTTTGCCACCAGAGCGGAGACGGCTTACATTTTCTCCGGCTGTGTGCCGAGGGAGGAGCTCCCGGCGCTCAATGACGCCCCGGCACTGTCCGACGTGGAGAAAAACGCCGGATACGGCGGTTCTGTCTATCTCCTTTACAGAGCCGGTGTTTTTGCCGTGAGCGACGGGGCAGGCAGATTCCGCCCGGAAGGACTGCTCACCCGCTCGGAGGCCGCGACGATCGTCGGGCGCATCGCCACCCCCGCCGACAGAAAGAGGCTATAGCAGACAGAAAAAGCACCTGCTTCCAAATGCGGCAGCAGGTGCTTTCGAGCCTTAGTTAACGCTTTTTACATCTTTTCCGGCGCGGTCACGCCGAGGATGCCGAGGCAGTTCCGGATGACGACGCGGACGGCGTCGGCCAGCTTCAGCCGCGCGGCCAGAAGATTTTCCTCCTCGCCCTTGATGCGGCAGGCGTTATAGAACCTGTGGAAACGGGCGGCCAGCTCGATGACGTATCTGTTGATGCGTGACGGGTCGTAGTCCCGCGCGGCCAGCTTGATTTCCTCCGGCAGGAGGGAGAGCTGCTTAATAACGTCGCGCTCTGTCTCATGCGCCAGCAGGGACGCATCGACGCCGGCGATGGCGGAGACGTCGTGGCCCTCCGCACCGAGGGCCGATAAAAGGCTGCAGATGCGCGCGTGGGCGTACTGGACGTAATAAACCGGGTTTTCGCTGTCCTGGCGGACGGCCAGGCCCAGATCGAACTCCAGGTGTGTGTCCGGCTTGGCGTTGAAGAAAAAGCGGCAGGCGTCGACGGAAATCTCGTCCAGCAGATCGTTCAGCGTCAGCGCCTTTCCGGTCCGCTTCGAGACCTTGACCGTCTCGCCGTCCCGGACGAGGCGCACCATCTGCATGATGACAAAGTCGAGGCGGCTGGGGTCGATGCCCAGGGCCGGGGACGTCATCGTGGATTTGAAACGGATGGCGTGGCCGTGGTGGTCGGCGCCCCAGATGTCGATGACCCGGTCGAAGCCGCGCTCCACAAATTTATTGCGGTGATAGGCGATATCGACGGCGTAATAGGTATAAAACCCGTTGGCACGGCGGAGGACCTCGTCCTTATCGGCGCCGAGCTCCATGTTTTTGAGCCAGACGGCGCCGTCCTTTTCATAGGTGTAGCCCTGGTCGGAGAGGAGATTTACCGTTTCGGCAACGTAGCCGCTCTCGTGCAGCGTGCTCTCCAGAAACCACTGGTCAAAATTGATGCGATAGCGTTCCAGGTGTTTTTTCATCAGGGCGATATTATACGGCAGGCCAAAGGAGACGAAAGCCCTGACGCGCTCGTCCGCGCCGGCCGTCACGTATTTGTCCCCGTCGCGCTCCCGGATGAGCTGGGCCAGCGCGCGGATATCATCTCCGTGGTAGCCATTTTCGGGGAATTCATAGTTATCCTCGCCGAGGCAGAGCTGCATGTACCGGGCCTCGATGGATTTCCCAAAGAGCTCCACCTGATTGCCCGCGTCATTGACATAAAACTCGCGCCAGACCTGATAACCGGCTTTCTCCAGCACCGCGGCCAGCGTGTCGCCCAAAACGCCGCCCCGGGCGTTGCCGATGGTCATCGGGCCGGTGGGGTTGGCCGAAACGAATTCGACCATGACCCGCGCGCCGCCGCCGACATCGCACGCGCCGTAGGCTTCGCCCTCCGTCTCGACCGCGCGGAGCACGTCTTTATACCACTTGTCCGACAGGGTGAAGTTAATAAAGCCGGGCCCGGCCATGTTAAAGCGGCCGAAATAGCTGCCGGACAGGTCAAGCTGCGCCGTGATCGCCTCGGCGATCTTGCGGGGGGCCATCTTCATGTTCCGGGCGGCGGCAAGGGCATGCGTCGCCGCGTAATCGCCGTTTTGTGTGTCGCGCGGGATCTCCACGGCGCCGCTCAGAACATGGCCGGCGGGAAGACTGCCCGCCTGGACGGCCTTGTTATATGCGTCGCTCATCAGCTCGTCGATTTGCGACTTTGCTGCATCGATCAGGTTTGCCAATGGTACTCTACCTCTACTTTACGTTGATCTTAAATGAATTGCGGCTCATGGCGACGTTGTCAACATCGATGACGTAATGAATTTCAAGATCGCCGCCGTTTTCATCCATCTGGTGTGTGACGCTTTGCGTATCTATGCCCATCATGAGCGAGCCGTACGCCGTCTCATAGACGAAATGATGCTTTCGCCCTTCGCTGAAGATCATTTCTCCGTTCAGGCCGCCGGCCCTGATCAGGACGACGCGGCCCGGCTCCACGACAAAGGAGGTTTTCATACCGGCATAGCCGGTCAGCTCGCTTTCCATATAACTGAATTTCGCCACGCCGTCGTCCAGGGAATATTCGCCGTCGGTGACAAGCTCAAAGCTCTCTTCGTCGGAATACTGCGCTGCTTGGAAACCTTTGATAGAAATCAGGGCTTTTTTCATAAATTCGATATCCATTCAAAAAACTAGAACATGTATATAAACAAATGATTGTGGGCACTATGGTCATTCAAAAAGAGTCCTTACTATGATATGCCATAATACCTGCAAAAGCAAGTATTATATTACAGTTTAAACTGCCGTGAATTCCGCGCCGTACGGCATAACGCACGGCCGGGGCGGCTGTGCCGCATGGCGTATAGCATCGCTGTTTTCAGCGAAGATATACAATAATAGGGCAAGTCAAATATAATAATATGAGTGGAATTTTTGAATGGAATTTGCTATACTGTAGAGACAAAGACAATTATAGATGCTGGGAGGGCCAAAATGAATATTGAACTGACAGAAAAGGAATTTAGGCGTCTTCTGGATATGGTTTATATCGGAAACTGGATACTGAATTCCACACGAGGCACCGACCGCTTCGAAGATTACGATCATGTGGAGAGTCTGCTTTTCTCGAAATGCGCAAAAGCCGGGATGGACACACTGTTCGAGAAGAGAGACGGGCAGGTCGTCCCTTCCGTCGCTTTTGAAAACGGCGGCATCCATGAGGCGATTGCCGACTATGAGGATACGGTTTTCTTTGAGATTTTGGCCGAGGAGCTTGCCAGAAGGGATATGGACTTTGAACCGATCGGCCCGGAGAACTTTAACGAATTGACGAGCCGTATCGACGAATATATCGAGGAGTTCGAACAAAACGGCATGGACAATATCGTCCTCGAAAGATAAAGCGCCGAATGATCATTATGCCCTGAAGCGGATGACGGAAGTCATCCGCTTTTTTACGGTCTTTCGATATTTCCCAATGGTGCGCCGACGAGTGGGAGAATGGTTTTTTAGGTAAAAATTACAAACAGTAAACAAATGTTTACAAAATGGTGTCAACACGATATAATTACCTCAATAATAAGCCGGTGCGCTCTATGAATGTGCCCGGATCGGAGGTATAATATGAAGCGAAAGATATCGCTTTTTGCCGTTTTTGTACTGCTGCTTGGATTATTCGCGGCGCCTGCCGCGGCGGCGGCGGGCCCTGTCGTCAGCCTTCGGGTGGAGGGCATGGACAAGACGCTGTACTATAACAGCACGCTGGCCGTGAAGGATACCGCATCAGCGACGCTGCGCGGCGTGCTCGACAGCTATAACGACCTCGCCGGCGTACCGGTGATGACGGTGTCCGCCGGCGGGAACGCGCGCGTCACCGCGGTCGCCGACCTGAAGGAGAACAGTCGAGGCAGCGATGCATGGATGATCCTGCTCAACGGGGAAAGCGTGTCCGAGGGGCTGGACACTACAATGGTAAAGGCCGGCGATGAGATCGTCGTCTATTACGGCGACCCGTCGCGCATCCAGTATCCGGAGATCGACCTTAGACGGATGCTTTCCGACGGCGTCGTCAAATTCACAAGCCGGGACTTAACACAGGGGAATACCGAGGGCTCGGCATTGCCGCAAGTCCCCGTTGCCGGAGCGACGGTCGTCTGGGACAGCATGGAATATCAGACAGACGCGAGCGGCGAGATCATCATCGACTCCACCGGAGCCGGCATCCCGCACACGGTGTCCATCGAGCGGTATGACGAGAGCGGCCTGCCCACGGTGCTGCGTTTCGCCCCGGGGTATTCGGTCAAGTGCTATGACGACGTGACCCAGGGTAACTGGTTCTATGACGCGGTGACGTTCGTCTCGGATAAACAGATGATGAAGGGTGTGACGGAGGCCAGCTTTGCGCCCGGCGCGCCGGTGGATAAGGCCATGTTCATCACGGTGCTGGGCCGGATGGAGGGCGCCGACGTGGATCAGGCGGCGCAAACAGGCTTTGCCGACGTTGTCAGCGACGGCTGGTCGGCCGGTTACATAAAGTGGGCGCTGGGAAATGGGCTTGCCGCCGGCAACGGCGACGGGACCTTCGGCCAGTATCAGGTGATTTCAAGGGAACAGCTCGCCGTCTTGCTGTACCGTTTTGCCGGCCTGCTTGGTTATGATACGGATGTGGACGGCAAGGATTTGTCGGCTTTTGCCGACGGCGGCGCCGTCACAGCGTATGCCGTGCCGGCGATGACGTGGGCGGTGGCCAACGGGCTCGTTACGGGCGCTCCGGGACGCCTTGACCCGCAGGGACAGGCGACGCGGGCCCAGGCCGCCGTGCTCCTCCAGAGATTTATCACGGAATTTATGCCGTAAAAAATAAAAAGCGTGGGGATATGGATATGGAGAAAAAGATTGTCAGGCTGAAAAAGCTCAGGCCGGACGCCGTCGTCCCGGCCTACGGCTCGCCCTTTTCGGCCGGTGCGGACCTCTGCGCCTGTATCGACGGGCCGGTGACGGTCGCGCCGGGCGAGACCGTCATGGTTCCTACGGGCCTCATGCTGGAGCTCCCGGAAGGACACGCGGGCCTCGTCTGCGCCCGCAGCGGACTGGCGTCCAAGCGTGGGCTGGCGCCGGCCAACAAGATCGGCGTCATTGACAGCGACTATAGGGGAGAAGTGATCGTGGCACTGTTCAACCACTCCCGGGAGGCGCAGACGATCGTCCCGGGGGAGCGGGTGGCGCAGCTTGTGGTCACGCCCGTCGCCGCATGTGTTTTCGAGGAATCGGCGCTTTTGAGCGAGACGGCACGCGGCAGCGGCGGTTTTGGCTCCACGGGACGCGTGTAGCCCATAATGATAAAGTTTAATAATTTATCCTTCGGGGGTGTAATTTTCTCATTTTATATCGATAAAAGAAATGAGTACGTTTACACTGGAGGGTAACATATGACTTGGAAGGATAGTTTTTCAATAGGCATCCCGGAGATCGACAAGCAGCACAGAGAACTGTGCGACCAGGTCGATAACCTTTTTGACGCCTGCACGCGCGGGAAAGGCGCCGACGAAGTGACGAAGGTGCTGAATTTTCTTGAAAAGTACACGGTAAAGCATTTCGCTGATGAAGAGGCGTTCCAGCTGAAGATCAAATATCCGAAATATCAGCAGCATAAGGCCAAGCACACGGATTTCATCAATCAGGTGGCAAAGCTGAAGAAGGAAGCCACCGAGGGCGGCGTCAATATTGCCATGGTCATCAAGATCAACCAAGCCATTTCAGACTGGCTGATCGAGCATATCAAGAACACCGACAGCGACCTGAAGAACTACGTGCATTAATAACAAAAACAGCCGCTTAATGCCCGGAATCAGCTTTTAAGACAGTCACCCGACAGAGATCAGAAAGGGGGCACATAAATTGACTTGGCGAGACAGCTTTGCACTCGGTATTCCGCAGATCGACAAGCAGCACAGAGAGCTCTGTGACCAGATCGACAAGCTTTTTGAGGCCGGCTCGAGAGGAAAAGGCGCGGATGAGGTAATGAATGTCCTGAGCTTCCTCGAGTCTTACACAATCAGGCATTTCGCCGACGAGGAGCAGCTCCAGCTGCAGATCAAATATCCGCAGTACCAGCAGCATAAGGCCAAGCACGCGGAGTTTGTGGCCAAGATTGCAAAGATGAAAAAGGAAGCCACGGAAAAGGGCGTCAACGTCGCCCTGGTGATCAGCCTCAACCAGATGATCTCCAACTGGCTGATCGAGCATATCAAATCGGTGGACGCCGATTATGCCAAATACTATAAACCGTAAATACTGCATAAAATGAAGCTGAGGCTGTCGACAAAACCGGCGGCCTCAGCTATAATTTATGAAAAAGTACGCTTATGCCTTGAGAAGGGAGAGGGACAGATGTCAATACCGGAGGATATAAAGAGGCAGGCGGCCGAGCTGGCCCGGGAGCTTTGCGCGGAAGCGAGGCTGACAAGAGAGCAGATCGTCGTCGTGGGCTGCTCGTCCAGCGAAATCGGGGGGCATCGGGTCGGCAGTCATTCAAGCCCGGAAATCGGACAGGCTGTCTTTGAGGGCATCCGCGAGGTGCTCGACGCGCAGGGGATTTACCTGGCTGCCCAGTGCTGTGAGCACCTGAACAGGGCGATCATCATCGAGCGGGCGGCCGCCGGGAACCGGGATACCGTCAACGTCGTCCCTCAGCCGAAGGCCGGCGGCTCCTTTGCCACCGCCGCGTATCATGGCTTTACAGACCCCGTGGCGGTGGAGGAAATCAGGGCCGACGCCGGGCTCGATATCGGCAACACGCTCATCGGCATGCACCTGAAAAAAGTGGCCGTGCCGCTCCGCCTCAAAATAACGCACGTCGGCGAGGCGCCGGTGAACGCCGCCCGCACGAGGCCGAAATTTATCGGCGGGATACGTGCGGTGTACGACGAAAGATTATTGTAATGCCCGCCCACCCGCCCTTGTAAGGTATGGGGCGGTGCCCCATGCCCCCGCTTGATGGGGCTGCGCCCCATACCCCGCTGGGGCTGCGCCTCATACCCCGCCGGGCTGCGCCCATAATTCCACTGATGTGGCTGCGTTTATACTCTGCCGGACGGCAATGGCCGTCCGGCAGTTATACTCTCCGGCTTGTGCGTAGGGGCGATTATTAATCGCCCGCCCGCCGTTGGGCGCAGCTGATGTGTTGGGCCATGCCTGCATGCTGTGCGGCTATCCCCTTGGTTGCGTAGGGCCTGGCTTCCCAGACGCGCCCTTCCTGTCGGCGCGGCAGATAATCCCGGAAAGGCTTATTTACCGCGCAAGGGATGCCGCCCTCGGCGGCCTGGACCGACGGCGGGCCGAGTCGTCCCGCCCTACGGTGTTCGGCAAAATTGCGGCGTCTGCGCCGGCGCGACGACCTTGGCACACTGTCGGTTCTCGTCCCACGCCGCGTCAACAGGAAAGGCGGGGTGTATACCCCGCCCTGGCATGTATTGTGATATTAATCGTTACGCAAAGATCAAAAAGTACACCAGCACGATGATGCCCAGCACGATGCGATACCAGCCGAAGACCTTGAAGTCATGCTTTTTGACGTAGTTCATCAGGAAACGGATGGAGATGAGCGAGACGATGAAGGCGACGATCACGCCAACGAGGAGCACGGCGACCTCCAGGCCGGTGAAGTCGAAACCGAATTTGTAGAGCTTTAAAAGGCTGGCGCCGAACATGACGGGGATCGAGAGGACGAAGGTGAACTCGGCGGCGGCCACGCGGGAGGTGCCGATCAGGATGGCGCCGATGATGGTGGCGCCGGAGCGGGACGTGCCGGGGATGAGCGACAAAAGCTGGAACAGGCCGACAAACAGCGCTGTTTTATATGTAACCTGTGGCAGGGTCCTGATCTTGGCGACCTGGTCCTTGTTGCGGTTTTCGATGACGATGAACAATACGCCGTAGAATATCAGCGTTGCGGCGATGGTGATCACGGAGGTGACGGAGCTATGGTAAAACAGCGCCTCGATCTGATCGTTGAGTAAAAGACCGACGATCATGGCCGGTATGCAGGCGACGATGATCTTTCCCCACAGCGACCAGGACTGCCGCTTTTCTTCGAGCTTTTTGTTCGCCCCAAAGGGGATGATCTTATTCCAGAACAGGACGACGACGGCCAGGATCGCGCCGAGCTGGATCACGACGAGGAACATGTCGATAAATTCCTGGCTCTCGCCGAGCTTTAAAAACTCGTTCACCAGGAGCATATGGCCGGTGCTGCTGATGGGGAGCCACTCCGTGACGCCCTCAACAATGCCCAAGATGATGGATTTGATGATTTCAAGTATGCTGGATGTTAAAAGCATATCGTCTCTCCTGTTATTATTGTATTAAGAGCTTAGTACAATAATACGCGCAAAAGGTAGGATGTCAATAGTGACGGCGATAAAATTGAGCAGCCCGGATGTAATTCAGGGCGGACCGTTCATGATCTGATAATGTGCGCCCCTATGTTACCACTTTTCGGCCGGGCTGTATACAGCATAACGCGTCGAAATTATAAAAAAACGTCCCGAACCGGCAGAACGGATCGGGACGTCTTTTGTGATTTTTTACAGCTGCTTCATCGCATTGATTTTGACGCCGGGGCCCATCGTGGAAGCTGTGACACAGCTTTTGATGTACTGGCCTTTGGCGGCGGACGGTTTCGCGCGGATGATGGCGGAAATCAGTGTGGTGTAGTTGTCGACAAGCTTGTCTACGCCGAAGGAAACCTTGCCGATGGGGCAATGGATGATGTTCGTCTTGTCGAGGCGGTATTCGATCTTACCGGCCTTGATCTCCTGGATAGCCTGGGCCAGGTTCGGCGTGACCGTGCCGGCCTTCGGCGTCGGCATGAGGCCTTTAGGGCCGAGGATCTTACCGAGTCGGCCGACAACGCCCATCATGTCGGGCGTCGCGACGACGACGTCGTAATCAAAGAAGTTTTCCTTCTGAATCTTGTCGACCATGTCCTGCGCACCGACATAATCGGCGCCGGCGTCAAGAGCTTCCTTCTGTCGCTCCTCTTTGCAGAAGACGAGGACCTTGCGCGTTTTGCCCGTGCCGTGCGGCAGGACGATGGCGCCGCGGACCTGCTGGTCGGCGTGGCGGGAATCGACGCCGAGCTTGATGTGAAGCTCGACCGTCTCGTCAAATTTGGCCTTTGAGGCGTTGATGACAACGCCGAACGCGTCGACGGCGTCATAGAGCTGTGCTCTGTCAACGAGCTTTGCGCTCTCTTTATAATTCTTACCTCTGAACATATTCTCAGCCCTCCAATACGACGATGCCCATGCTGCGGGCCGTGCCAGCGACCATGCTGACGGCGGCGTCCAGACTGCCGGCGTTCAGGTCGGGCATTTTCATCTCGGCGATCTTGCGGACTTCATCTTTTGAAATCTTCGCAACCTTGTCGCGCTGGGGAACGCCGGAGCCCTTTTCGATGCCACAGGCCTTTTTCAGAAGGTCGGATACGGGGGGCGTCTTTGTGACGAAGGTGAAGCTTCTGTCGGAATAAACGGTGATAACGACGGGGATCGTCATGCCGATGTCGTTCTTCGTGCGCTCGTTGAACTCTTTCGTGAAGAGACCGATGTTGATGCCGTGCTGGCCGAGCGCCGGACCTACCGGGGGAGCGGGTGTCGCTTTACCGGCAGGAATTTGGAGTTTTACAAATCCTGTTACTTTTAGTGCCACTGTGTGAGCACCTCCTATATAAAATGTGGTGATGCCTCAGCCTGATGCTGCAGACATCTTGGCGGAGCGTTTGCTGCTCCTCCCACTTGCCGGCACGCCGCCGGCAAAAAACGGTTTGACGTGATTTTGCGATGTGATAACGGGGCTTATTTAACCGCCTCAACCTGATCGAAATCCAGATCGACAGGTGTTTCGCGCCCGAACATGGACACGATGACGCGGACCCTCGACTTTTCGGTTTCGATTTCCTCAACCGTGCCGAGAAAGCCCACCAGCGGGCCGTCGGTGACCTTGACGGTGCCGCCGACCTCGTAACCCACGATGACTTCGTGTTTCTCAATGCCGAGAGACAGTATCTCTTCTTCCGTCAAAGGAACGGCCTTGTTGGCCGAGCCGACAAAACCGGTCACGCCGCGCACGTTGCGGACAAGGTGCCAGCTCTCGTCGGTCATGATCATTTTAATGAGGACATAGCCGGGGAAAATCTTCCGTTCAACGGTTTTTGTCTGGGAGTCGTGGACCTCGGTGACGGTCTCCAGCGGGATCTTGACTTCCAGGATCAGGTCCTGCATTTTGCGGTTTTCAGCGGCCTTTACAATGGTAGCCGCGACGGCGTTTTCATAGCCGGAATATGTGTGAACGACGTACCATTTTGCTTCCTCGGACATAATTCTTAATGCCCTCCGAGCTTGATGAGCGTGTTGACGATATACGATCCCGCCTGGTCGACGCACCAGAGCACGACGCTGGAAATGACGACAATGACAAGGACGATGACCGTATTGTTAATGATCTGCTTCCGCGTCGGCCAGACGACCTTTTTCAGCTCGCTTTTCATCTCGCGGAACCATTTCCCGATGGGATTCTTGCGCTTCTTCTTTTCCTTTTTATCTTTGTCCTTCTTGCTGTCAGGAATTTTGACGTTCGGCTGGTCCAGCTTTTCTTCTTCTGACATTAAAAACACGTCCTTTCCATGTGATGATCGTTATTTCGTCTCGCTGTGGACAGTGTGTTTGCGGCAGAAGCGACAATATTTGTTGAGTTCCAGCTTGTCAGGGGTGTTTTTCTTGTTTTTCATCGTGTTGTAGTTTCTCTGCTTGCATTCGTTGCATCTCAAAACGACTTTAACGCGCATTTCGGCACCTCCATTTGTTGCCTCCCTGTTTTGAATTGACAGATGCTGCGGCCTACCGGCATTCAGACCGCATTTTTATGCACACAAAATAAACCCATCTGCCGACAGGTAACCCGAGTATATCACAAGATAGCTGAAAAGGTCAACTGTTTTCAATAATATATAGATAATTCAATATTGACTATGGGCAACAGCGAATAAAGTATTGACTATTGACACAGATATGCCTTAGTGTTAACATACAAAGATTATTTTAGACATGTTTTGAGAGGGCAGGGAGGATATTATGGAGAATCAGCTTGTTGTCGTCCTCGATTTCGGCGGGCAATATAAGGAGCTTATTGCGCGCCGGGTCAGGGAGTGTGCCGTCGCCTCCGTCATCAAGCCGGGCAACACGCCGCTTGAGGAGATCAAAGCGATGGACCCCATCGGCATCATCCTCACCGGGGGGCCCGACAGCGTCTACTGCGACGATGCCCCAAGATGCGACCCCGCGCTGTTCAAGCTGGGTATCCCGGTCCTGGGCATCTGCTACGGCCTGCAGCTCGTCGTCTACTCCCTGGGCGGGGAGGTGAGGCCCTGCAATGTGAGCGAGTACGGCCGGACTAAAGTGACGGTGGACCCGTCCTCTCCCATTTTCAGGGGCCTCGACAAGAGCCAGATCGGCCTGATGAGCCACACCGACCAGGTGAGCGCGCTCCCTGCGGGGTTTGCCTCCATCGCGTCCACGTCCAACTGCCCCCACGCCGCCATTGCCGACGTTGAACGGCGCATCTACGGTACGCAGTTCCACCCCGAGGTAGAAAACACGCCCAACGGCACGCAGGTCATCCGCAATTTCCTCTATGAGGTCTGTGGGGCGAAGAGCGACTATGATATCCATGATTACGAGACGCGCATGATCAATGAGATCCGAGAGCAGGTGGGCGGCGAACACGTCATTCTGGGCCTGTCAGGCGGCGTGGACTCCTCCGTCTGCGCGGCGCTCCTGGCTAAGGCCATCCCCGGCCAGCTCCATTGCATTTTCGTCGATCACGGCCTGATGCGCAAAGACGAGGGCGACGAGGTGGAAGCCGCCTTCTCCGGCCGCGACCTGCATTTTATCCGCGTCAACGCCGAGGAGCGGTTCTTAAAGCTATTAAAGGGCGTCGACGACCCGGAGAAAAAGCGGAAGATCATCGGCAGCGAATTCGTCCGCGTTTTTGAGGACGAGGCCAAGAAGCTCGGGAAAATCCGTTTCCTGGCACAGGGCACGATCTACCCCGACGTCATCGAGTCCGGCGTCAACTCCGCCGTCATCAAGAGCCATCACAACGTGGGCGGACTGCCCAAGGACATGCAGTTTACCGATCTCGTCGAGCCGCTCCGCGGCCTCTTTAAGGACGAGGTCCGCGCCCTGGGGCGCCAGCTTGGTCTGCCAAAAGCGCTCGTTGAGCGTCAGCCGTTCCCCGGTCCCGGCCTCGCCGTCCGCGTTATCGGGGAGATCACCAAGGACAAGCTGGACCTCCTCCGGGAGGCGGACGCCATCTTCCGCCAGGAGATGAAGCGCTCCCGGGTTAAGGCCGACCAGTACTTCGCCGTACTGACCGACACCCGCTCCGTGGGCGTCATGGGCGACTTCCGCACCCACGGCTGGACGGTGGCCCTTCGCGCCGTCAAAACAACAGACTTCATGACCTGCCAGGTCGTCCCCATCTCCCACAGCATGTTGAACCGCACCGCCACCCGGATTGTAAACGAAGTCAAGGGCATCTCCCGCGTGGTATACGACATCACCGGCAAGCCGCCGGCGACAATAGAGTGGGAATAATTTGCTGAAACCTCAGGCATTGAAATGATTCGATTTAATGATCCTATGATTTCTTCGTGGCAACGTCTTAGCAACACTGATTGCATTATTCATATGAAAGAGCTAACTGATTTTGGGTGTCAGTTAGCTCTTTTTTTGTTGGATGCTTTAGCAATTCCGGCTATTCCTTCTGACTCCAAGCAACTTGTAAGCTAACTAGCTACCCTAATAAGATCGGAAGTGAAATTAAACCTGTGCTTTTTAAATCTCAAACCAGAATAAGCCTCGCGGCTTTATGTATTTGGTAGAAAAATGCATTAAATGTATCTGAGATATCCTAATAAAATATTACTGACAAGTGAGCAGAAGAAATGCAACATATTTTCTTCAAAGTCAAGAATATTCTACGAAACAGCTTAATGAAATAGGTAATAAATGTAATAACATATAATGGATCTTTTGCATAAATATGATATAGTTATATTGTCAATACGTTAGATTTGTAAAGCAAAAAAGCCAACAAATCATTCCGTACTTGGCAGACTTGGCGATTTGTTGACGGTACTAAGCATTCAAAGGTAATGTTTACTGTTAATATTTTATGCTGTAATGTTTATAAAATCAACAACTTTTGGTTTATTTATAAAGGATATAAAACGATGATAAAGGAGGGATAAAATGTCGAACGCTGTTATATTTAAAACATTCAGAACCTATAAACACCCTTATGTGTACGATCGGCACACAGATTCACTTCTCATTCTTTCAGAAGACGAATACCGAGAGCTACTGAAGGTGGAGAAGGGGGAATTGCCTCATGAGCAGAGTCCGGTGATAAAAAAATACCAGGAACTTGGGATATTAAAGTCCAATGTCGTAGAAAAAATCGAGCATCCTGGGACGGAAATCATAGAACATTATTTAAAAACAAGAATGAAGCAGTTGACACTCCAAGTTACGCAGCAGTGCAATATGCGTTGTGAATATTGTATATATTCCGGGATTTATGATAATAACAGAACCCATTCAAACCATCGGATGAGTCTGGAAACAGCAAAGAAAGCGATCGACTTTTTCCTTGAGCGAAATGGAGAATTACCTATTGTGGTCATAGGCTTTTACGGCGGAGAACCGCTGTTGGAATTTGATTTGATAAGGCAGTGCGTCGAGTATGCAAAAAGTCGGGTCGAAGGAAAGAAAATCAGATTTAACATGACCACCAACGGCACGCTGCTGACGGACAGCGTGGTGGATTACATGGTTGAAAATGATTTCACGCTCTGTATCAGCTTGGATGGCTCGAAGCAGGAACATGATGTGAGTCGTAAATTCGTTAATGGCGAGGGTTCTTTTGATATCATTATTCATAATATTGAGAGAATTCAAAAACGACATCCGGAGTATTATAAAGAGATAATGATATTGACAACGATCAATCCGTATATGGATCTTGGATGCGCGCTCGAGTATTTTAGTACGAAAGAAATTTTCAGTGATAAGCAAATCATATTTAACGCGATGAATGAAATCAACTTAAATCGAGAGTTGAACTATGACAAAAATTACTTTAAAATAAGAAACTTTGAGCATATCAAAATGTTGTCTTCGTTAATCGGAAAGCTAGACAAAAAATATGTCAGTCCTTTGACCATAAGTTCAAGAAGTAAAGTGGAGCGACGCCAGAAACATATACATAACCATTCAGAAATATTACCAATCACACATCACGGCGGTCCTTGCCTGGCGGGCGTGCAGCGCTTATTTGTTCGGGTGGATGGAACCCTTTTCCCCTGTGAGCGTGTTAATGAAATGATCGATAATTTTAAAATCGGTACGCTCGACGATGGACTTGATGTGGGAAAAATAAAAAAGTTGATAAACATTGGAGAATTAACGGATACTGAATGCAAAAAGTGTTGGAACCTCAGACAATGTTCGATTTGTGCCAGAGAGGTTGATTTTGAAGCGAACCTCCCGAGAGAATCAAAACTCAGGGAATGTCCCAAAAGTTGCAGCAACGCGCTCTTTGACATGTACGAGTTATGTGCTCTTAATGAATTTGATCTTGATATAGAAGAAACGAGGTAGGATAAATGAAAAAGATCTTATTATTTCCCTATCATCCGGATCTTAAGACCTTAACTGAGCACAAAGATTTTTTGAAGGGCTATCAGATTGCTGGATTTGTCTCTTACATAGAAGATAAAGGGTTAATTTATTCATTGAACCAGTCATTAGGGCTAGAGGACATGCCCTATGATCAGCTCTTAGAAGAGAGTGACACTGTTATCCTTCTTGATAACTTCAGGGGTTATGACACAGAAAAATATTATCAAATTATCAAAGACGCTATCAGTCATCAAAAAGAGCTCCTTATAACGCCGTCGGCGCAATCACAATTGGATTTAAAAGAGTACCGCGGCCAGTATCGGCTTTTGGAGCTCCTGCCTGAGGGCATGGATGCCATAGAAGAAGAATACACATGCATGCAGGAGATTAAGATTTATGATATTGACGTACCTGTAATCGGCGTATTCGGTCAGGGGAAAAACTGTGATAAATTTGAAAACCAATTATTGATAAAAGAGGTTCTGGAAGAGGAATATGAAGCAATTACGGTGACAACCAACGCCTTGGGTGTTTTGTTCGGATGCTATACGATGCCCTCCTTTTTATTTGAAAACACACCATTTCAGGAAAAGATTATCAAATTCAACCATTACATTAGGAAAATATCGAAACAGGACAATTTAGACGTCATTATATTAGGTATCCCGGAGGGTATTGCTCCGTTTGAAATGCAGGAATATCACCATTTTGCAGAGTATCCGCTGGTTGTATCCAGCGCAGTGTCCATTGACATGGCAATTCTGTGTACTTACTTTATGCGTGGCCCTAAGTTGGAGTATGGCCTAAAGAAGGTCGCGGAGTATTGTCGGAATAAATTTAACGTGCCAGTCGGTGCGATAGCCATAGCGCGTACGGCTGTTGAGATACCAAATGAAATTCATGAAAAGCTTGTTTTCGCCTATTTGGATCATTCATATTTATGTAAATACTATCCAGATATAAAGCGCATCGATCTGCCGTTGATTAATATACTTAATCGAGAAGAAGCTGCGGCGACAATAAAAATGAGTTTAAGACAGCTTCAGGAAAATGCCAGTGCGGTATAGGGGGCTTGTATAACATGAATTCAAAAGAAGTCATTGAAAATACAATCCGTGATGCTGTAAAAGATGTAACAGGAATCACAAATTTAGAGAAGGACGCAAGTTTAATTGACAGAGAGTTGGCAATTATTCCGGCATGTTTCCTCTATATTTTTGACATACTGGAAAAAAAGCTCGAATTGCCTGTATACAACATTTTTAAAGACCACACCTTTGAAGTAATGACAGTTGAAAATCTGACAAATGCGTTATTTGAATTGGAGATGCCAGGCTAAAAGTGAGGAAGCTTTATAAAACTGTGCAATCAACGCCATTATAGCAGTCCAATAACGGAAAGGAGGGAAAGAAATGAAAAAGTTGCACAAAAACTTCCAGTCTACAAGAGAAACAATTGAATCAATGATGAGTATGTGTACTTGCACTTGTCCTTGTTCAAACAGTTGCACGACGGTATACAATTATACCGGGGTTCCGTCTGCATCATTGGCTTCTTCTGCAGCGGCTTTTGTATCCGGTTAACACTTTCGTCAGTTTGCTCCATATGACTCAGCAGAATAAGTGACCTGATATTTTGGCGTTGATATGGGGAAGAGGCAATACGCCTCTTCCCTCTTTGGTAACACGGCTCGAATGATACCGTTTTGTGATGATGGGGGAATAGATTTTCAACAACGCCGATTATGTAAAGATACTGGCGCAACGCTTTCAATTAGTGTATACTAATATTTACAATAAAATGAAGTTTCTGGAGCGGTGATACGTGAGCAGAATAGCAATTATCGATACGGCCATTGATTGTGCGTACATTAACGGCAAGGCTGTTGAATATATCAATTTGTGCGGGGAAAATAAGCCTTGTATCCATCGAGAAATAAGCCATGGGACATTATGCGCGCTGGTTCTGGATTACTGTGCTTCAGATTATGAGCTGGTGAATATCCAAATATTTAAAGACAATAAGGGGAAGGTGTTCGGAGAGATAGAGTTATTGGCAAATTCACTTAAACTGTGCCGGGAATTAAAAATAGACATTATCAGCTTGAGCGCAGTATCCTCGGTGTTGTCGGATTCCAAACACCTGTATAATAATATCCTCCGTCTGAGTGCGGATACTGTCGTTGTCAGCGCTTTGGATAATAAGCAATATGTCTGCATACCCACGAGTTATCCTGAGGTGCTTGGGGTCAGGAACGATGCTGCCGGATTGTTGTCCCCCGGTGAAATTGCATACAGTGCGGATGATCCCTTTGGCGCGAATATTTATGCCAATTGCGATTTTAAGTGTTTGCGGAAGCAGCACTGCAGACCGTCCAACAGCTTTGCGGTGCCGGTTGTAACCGCCTATGTGAACAAGCTGATTAATAAGGGCCAATCAATATCGGATATAAAATTCATGCTTCAAAACCTAAAACCCTATCCTCTTGGTCAAGAGCATAAAGAGCTTAATTATCCTGTGGCGCGAATAGCGAGAGAAATCCCTATTGTCTTTTTGGCAGATGATGTAACCGAAATGTGCGGCACATTAATGGACAGGTTTTATGAAAAATATGAAGTGCAATCTACGGCATTATCATTGACGGAGGGCATATATGATATCAGAATAAAAAATGTGAAAAGCATTGACACCATAACGGATGATTTGCATTTCATGGAACATCACTACAAAACGGATCTTATCTTTATTGTCGGAAGGGAAAAACTGTTGGAAAAAATCCAACAGCACATAGATATTGACGTTGAAATAACATGCCAAAGCGATGGCCGGGCTTTGATATGCTACGAGAATAATCAAGAAATTGAAATAAATTCAAAGGTTGCAGATAGATTACATGAAATATTGACATCATAGAAAAGAGTGGTGTTGTATGACAGTTAAAAGTGCCCTTAAAATGATGAAGCCCTATCGTACTCGGATGATGATTATCATGTCGCTGGCAGTCGTCATTACGGGCATATCCGCAGTAACGCCTTTTGTCAATAGAAATATGATTGACCAGGGTCTACTTCAGGGAGATATCCACACGGTGATGGCTCTGGTCTTGTTATTGGCGCTGCTCCAGATAGGAGGACGATTCGTTGAATATTTGCAACGCAGGCAGGAGATAGACATTTCGAATGATTTGGGCAAAAGGCTGAAGACAGAAGCCTTTGAACATGGCCTGAAACTGAAACCCCAGTACTTCAAAGAGCAAGGGTTTTATAAAAGAATCAGCGACGCATTATATGACATTAACAAAATAATGAATATTGCAAATAATAGTTTCTTAACCATCTTCGTCGTTATTTGCAAGTGTGTCGGCGCGATGATTGGCCTCATCATTTTGGACTGGCGGTTATCTATTCTTGTAGCAGCAATCATGCCGATAAAAATCTGGATCAATATCGTCATACGAAAACGCGCCGAAAAACTCAGCAAACAATTAATGGATGATAATAAGCAGTATAATTCCTGGCTTTCAAATATTCTGTCGGGTATTACAGACATTAAGCTCTGGAACTTGGGTAAAAAGATCACAGCCGAATATGAGGGCCATGTTCAAACAATTAACGAATCCTCCAAGCGGCTTTCTTTATTGACAGAGAAGAATACGTTGTTTTCTGATAATATTGAATTTGTATTGATGAACGCCATATATATTTTAGGGGCTTTTTTGATCATGGGAGAGCAGATCACGTTCGGCGGGTTGATGGCCTTTATCACCTTTGCGGCCTATGTCTTCAGCCCCGTGAATATCATTATGGAACTTCGGATCATCCTGAAGCAAATCACACCAAGTGTGGACGGATTGAAGCGCTTTAATGAGCTGGGAGAGGAAAACTATGCAGCCACTCTCCCGCTGGCAGACAAAATATCAACCATTGAATTTAGAAACGTTTCTATATCCTTTGGAGGGGTTGAAATTTTAAAGAATCTGAGTCTTAAAATAAATCGGGGCGAAAAGGTTGCCATCGTTGGCGATAACGGCAGCGGAAAGACGTCGATCATCAACTTATTATTGAGATTGTATGAGCCGACTGAAGGTGAGATATTGATGGATGGGGTTCCTGTCACAGAATACAACATCGAAGACTATCGACGGAAGTTCAGTGTCGTCAGCCAGGATATCCATCTGTTTCAAGGAACGGTTAAGGACAATATCACATTTGGTAAAAATGCAGATATTGCATTCAACGAAGATCACCGGCTAAAGTTCTGCACGGAAACCATAGAGAACTGGGACAAGCACTATGAAACCCAAGTTGGAAGCGAAGGAACAAAATTATCCGGCGGCGAGCGGCAAAAGGTTGCCCTTCTGCGTGCTCTATACCACAAATCGGAAGTTCTCGTATTGGATGAACCCACATCCAACTATGATAAGGAGTCTGACGATGAATTTAACAGGTACATACAGGGAAATACAGATTATGATTTCTACTTTATCGTCACGCACCGAAAAGGCATTCTTCCCTACATGGACAAGGTACTGGAGCTTGAAAATAAGAGTTGCGTGCCGGTGTCAACTCAATAAAAATATTTCAGCAGGAAATGCGTGTTTGAAGAGACAATATAAAGCACTCTCGAGAAATCTGTCAGAAAGAGGCCGCTTATGTTTACATTTTCAAACGCCCTGAAAAGCATCTGTCGGCATTCGCGCAAATCGGCATTGTATTTTCTTATCTGCGTTATTGCCGTGCTGACATTGCAAATCTACATGGCAGGCATTGACAAAACTGAAAAACAGCTTCTCCAGCTTCCCGCCGCCATACCGATATCTGCGAGTGTGGCCAGCCTTGACGGTACGCGGTTTGATGGGTTACAGATTCAGGAGACCACTGTTGACGGACTGCTTCACTCCGCCCATGTGCGCGATCTCCAATTGACCGTTTTACTGCGGTGCGGGATTGGCGATTTTTCGCCGAAGGAGCTTAGAAAATACGCGATTTGGGGTGCCATAGGCACCAACACCACCGCGGCATTGGAGGGTTTGGAGACAGACTCTGTCACATGGCTGCCGGGCTATGGCCCTGACGTCCTAACCGGTGCCGAGGCGGTTTGCCTGATGGATTCGCACCTCATGGAAATCAATGGCTGGACGTTGGGTGACACCGTTCCCTTGAATCTGTACTATTACCTCTATGGAAGCCGCGGCACGGTATCCTATGAGCCGGTGGAACTTGTGGAAACCCGCATCGTAGGTGCCGCGGATCTGCGCTCAGCGGTGACGAATAATTCGGCGGACGTTGTTATTCCGTTTGAGTATGGAAGAGCGGTCTTTCATAATCAGGGTATCGCGTTCCATGCGTCGTCAGCGTCCTTCTATGTGCGTGATGCCCTTGCGCTAAATACTTTCAAAGCGGAGATGAAAACGCTTTCGCTGTCCCAAGTTTCCTCTTCCGGTGATGCCGCCATAATGGTATTAGCAAACCAGGGAGCCGCCCTCTTGGTGAATGACGCGGCCTTTATCAGCTCGGCGACCAGGTTGCAGGAATCGCTGTCGCTGCTCAAGGGTTTTTTTCCGCTGCTGGCGGCAGTGCTGGCGGCTATTGGATATTTTGTCGCGTACCTGATGATACAAAACCGGCGTGAGGAATATGCTGTGCATCGCCTTTTAGGGATGAGTAGACGCAAAAGCATGGGCTTGTATTTTACCGAAATAACCGCGCTCACACTGAGCGGAAGTCTGTTCGGCGTATTTTTAGCCACAGCCTTCAGCGGTGGGAGCTTTAGCGCGGGGGTTACAGTCTTCCTCCTGTTTTCTCTATGCTTTATGCTGGGCAGTTTTATCGCCCTTTTGCGGCTGGGCCGTACGAATGTTATGTTAGCACTCGCACAGCCGGAATAAGAAAGGCGGAACGCTTTATGGAAAAAATCACAGTCCGTCAGGTATCGTATAGTTATCGGACAAAATATCAGACAGTACACGCCGTTAAGGATGTCACTTGTACCTTTGAGGCGGGCAAGGTTTACGCCATTATGGGCGAATCAGGAAGCGGCAAAAGCACGTTTTTATCCTTGCTGGCCGGCCTCGACCTGCCCGACGGCGGCGACCTTATGGTGGACGGCACAGATATACGCGAAAAAGACCGCGACGACTACCGCAAGAGCGAGGCCTCCGTCGTCTATCAGGCATTTCACCTGCTGCCACTGCTCACGGTGGAGGAAAATGTGATGTTGCCGATGGAGATGAACGGTGTACCGAAGGCTGAGCGCAAAAAGCGGGCGACTGAATTTTTAAAAAAGGTGGGCCTTCCAAAAGAAGCACACCGAAAGTTCCCAAAGATGATGAGCGGCGGGGAGCAACAGCGCGTGGCAATCGCCCGGAGTCTCGCGGCGGGCGGCAGAATCTTGCTCGCAGATGAGCCCACCGGAAACCTGGATACGGAAAACGGGCAGAACGTTGTCAATATCTTACTTGAACTTGCCCACAAAGAAGGCTATCTGGTGGTCCTGGTCACACACAATCCCGATGTGGCCGCGCAGGCGGACGTGGCGTATCGCATGAAAGACGGCGTACTGGCGTTAACAGATGGGATGCGTGTGCCATGATTTTTGGTAAAAGCCTGAAGCAGCTCTTCCGCACACCGGTCACCGCGGCGCTGTTTATGGTGCTGTTTGCTATCGCCGCCTTTTTCGTGTGTACCGGGACAATAATATGGGCGCGCAATCAGGCCGCCATCAAAACCTATGAGAATGTATTTATGACCATCGGGACGGTACGGCAGCGGCCGACATCCATGGAAATCACAGAAAGATGGGACGCCTTTACAAAGGATTACATACGAAAAAGCGCGCCAAGCTATTCCTCAATCGTTCCGCCCTCTGTTTTGGATTTTGACAGGGCAGGTTATATGCTCGGCCCGGAAAAAAGACCTTTCTATGGTGCCTGGCGCCCTGACCTGTGTTTGTGGCCGGAAGACACGCATTATCGTTTGAACGTCCCTTTTGTTGTTGAGGTAATGCCTTTGGAGGACTGTGTGCCTGATAGTCCCGTTCAGGTACAGATTAAAAGCGTGCTCGGCAAGAGCCCGGAGTATGCGCTGCTGCCGATAAAAGCGGGCGACGTCGTGTTTCTGTGCGACCATTACAATGACAACCCCCAGAGGCTCTATGCCGGGAAAACCTATCTGATGTGCCTTAGATCAAATGGCACGCATGATCCGCAGGACGTGTATGGGCCGGTGGAATATGTACCGCAGGCCGTAACGTTTTCCACACAGTACCGTCCGGACGGGACCCTAACGGAAGATAAAATTACCCCTCCGGCTATTCAGGAAGTGATCGATGGGTTTTATGAAACGGAGGACGGGCGGCACTGGCTGGAATATGCCGGCGCTATCTATAACAGTTATCAGACGGTACCGGTACTTCCCACAAACAGGACGCAGCTGCTGCTGCCCTTTTACAATGGTACGGCTTACGTTTCGCGGGGGGAGGATATCACCTCGGAGGAATATGAAACTGGGGAGCGGGTGTGCCTCGTTTCCGAAAATTTCGCAAAATTGAACAATATAACGCCGGGTGATACGCTCCGTCTGCCGTTGTACTTTGCAGACTATCAAAACGCGCCAAATGACAGATTTCCGGAAGTTGACCATACGACGATCGGAGGGGCGTTTGAATGGAACATCGGCTCGCCTCTGAACGCCGACGGGGAACCGTATCCTGTTTTTTCTGACCATGACTATACGGTCAAAGGGATTTATTCCAATATGCCGGGTACTGACGCCGCATACGCCATGGGCGCCAATACCGTCGTCATCCCCGCGGCGTCGGTGCGGGAAAGCGACGCGGATAACATACTCGCATATGGTTCTATGAAGGATACGACGACCACATTCCAAATCCCCAACGGTACGATAGAAACCTTCATGAAGAATTGGCTTTTGCAGGGAAACGCAGAGCTGGATTTTACGTTTCACGACAGGGGCTATACACAGCTCCATAGCGGGCTGGAAAACATGAAGCGGATCTCTGTGCTGTTTTTAGCAATCGGCTCGGCCATGTCGCTGGCGCTTGTGTTTTTCTTTTGTCATGTGTTCATCTCAAAAAATAAAATGCGTACCGCCATTGAGCGTATGCTGGGATATACGAGAAAGCAATGCGCCGCATCTCTATTGTCGGGCTTTTTGCTTGCCGCCGTTTTAGCGGTTGCAGTCGGGGCTGCTGCCGGTATTTATGCGGAAAAGCAAATCGCAAACAAACTCATATCGCAGCAGTACTATGATACCAGCTTTACGGTCGGCCCGCTCGGAGGTGACGGCGTGGCGCTTAAAGAAAGAACGCCGTCCGGGCTTTATTCCCCCGCGGCGGGGCTGGCGCTGTTGCTCACGACGACTTTAGTCTCCGTGGTTTTCATGCGCGGTAATGTAAAGGAAGAGCCGCTGAAACTTTTGGGCGGGAGAAAAGAGTAGCTTAACGTAAAAGCAGAAGTTAAGATTGTCTGTTAATAGGAGAATAACGTCCAAAGATACGCTAGTGGAGGTAATTACTTGATTAATTTTGTTAAAAGTGATGGGTTACTTACAATTTGATGGATTCAGGCTCATACCGTTTGCAGAATAAAATGACCGTACCTTATACAATAATCCCAACGGGGCAATGGTCGCTGCCATACACCTCGGACAATATGAAAGCCTCTTTTACCTGAGGCATAAACCGGCGGGATACAAGAAAATAATCGATGCGCCAGCCGATGTTCCGCTCCCGTACGCCGGGCATTTGTGACCACCAGGAATACGCGTCGTGATCATCCGGGTGCATCGTCCGAAACGTATCAGAGAAGCCGGAGTTTAGAAGGAGCGTCATTTTTTCCCGTTCCTGGTCGGTAAAGCCCGCGTTTTTGCGATTGGATTTGGCGTTTTTTATATCTATTTCCTGATGCGCCACATTGAGGTCGCCGCAAAGAATCACGGGCTTGTTGGCGTCCAGCGCTAAAAGATAGCTTCGAAAATCATTCTCCCATTCCATGCGATAGTCCAGACGGACCAGCTCTCTTTGGGAGTTTGGCGTATAGACGTTCACAAAATAATAATCTTCAAATTCCAGCGTAATCACACGGCCTTCCTGGTCGTGCCTTTCGATGCCAATGCCAAATGCCGCGTTCAGCGGCTCTTTTTTTGTAAAAACAGCGGTGCCGGCATACCCTTTGCGCTGCGCGCTGTTCCAGTACTCCAGATAATCGGTAAAGTCCAATTCTGCTTGTCCCTGTTCCATTTTCGTCTCTTGCAGACAAAAGATATCCGCGTCTATTTGTTTAAATGCTTCGATAAATCCTTTTTTCAAGCTGGCCCGTAAGCCGTTGACGTTCCAAGAAATCATTTTCATAAACGGTTCTCCTTGCTGTCACAATTGTCTTTTGAATCCATTATATCATCACTTTATCGCATGACAACCAAAATGCTCCCGTGTCTATTTTTGTGAATTATTTTTGAAAACTGCCGATATATATTTAAAGTACGTTTATCATGCGCCGTTGAATAACGCCTATACGCTTGTTCAGGCCGCAGACTGATAAAGGCAGGAGAATAGGGTGGAGAGCAAGATGCCCGACAATTCCATGACAAGTATCCTCGCGAAAGAGCCGAATACCGTCGTGACGAAGAGGCCGATGATGGCGCTCGGCATCAAAGACGAGCATACGACTGAAAAGATCAAGAATATAGCGGATGTCGGGGGCTTTCTCGGCGCGGTTGCCGCTTTTGTGTTCGGCGTCGTTATCTGGTATCAGACAAACGATGGCTTTGGTTTTGCAATCGGGCTCCTGGTGGCGGGGGGCGGCATGTTCGCTTCTTATTTTATCTTGATGCTTTTGCACGTTTACGCCGACATGATCACCAATTCCATTGAGCAGACGAAAATACTGAAAAGACTGGAGGCCCAGGGGCGCGAGAATGCTCTGCGGCGAAGCGCGGAGGAGCAGGCACAGGCGGCGGCAGCCTCCGAAACGGCCGCCCCCGTGAGCCCCGGAGACAATGCCGATATCGCGCTGTCGGAGCCGGACGCCAGTCAAAGCCCGGCGGGGGAACAGCCTGGTACGTCAGGGACGGAAACGGCCGTGAGCACGACGGAAAATAATCCGACGGAATCCGGCGCCGCCGACGTGGGGATGCGGCGTGAGGCCCATTTTCCGAAGCGCACGGGCGCCGACATCGTCTGCCCGGTCTGCGGGCGCAAACAGTCCTCGGATATGGACTTCTGCTATTTTTGCGACTGCCGGTTCATTTATGATGAGGGAGAGCCAGCGCAGCCCAGTGCCGAAGAGATCCTGGACATTCTCCGCCAGCTGCCCAGCAGCGGGCTGAGTTCATAGGAGGAAAAGAGCCTGAAGCAAATTCAGGCTCTTTTTTTACGATCTCCCGTTGCATACCGGCCTGAGCTTTCATATAATAATTCTTGATTGTTTTATGCTGGGGGATGTGTATGGAAAATCTGGCGGAATACCTGAATAACGGGGTTGAAACGCTCGTGAAGCAGGCCCTGCGGGCAGCGTTTAAAAATCCGCTGGAGACGGCATTTATTTTGAGATATATGAGCGCGTCCCGGCGGGCGGCAAAACGCCGGCTGAGGGCGGAGAAAGAAGGCACCCACATCCCGGCGTTTCTCATCGCCAGCATCGCCTCCCAATGCAATCTCAGCTGCGCGGGATGTTATGCGCGGGCCAACAAAAGCGTCGGCGAGAGCGCCTGCGCCTCGCAGCTTTCCGACAGCGACTGGACAAGAATATTCAGCGAGGCGGAGGAGCTGGGGATTTCCTTTGTTCTGCTGGCCGGCGGCGAACCGCTGATGCGTAAAGAGGTACTGGAAGCGGCCGCGGGCTTCCCCGATATCGTCTTTCCGGTATTTACAAACGGGACGATGCTGGACGATGACATGCTGAAGCTGTTTCATAAAAACCGCAATCTGGTGCCGGTGCTGAGCCTGGAAGGCGACCGGCAGCAGACGGATGCGCGGCGCGGCCGGGGGGTCTACACCGAGCTGGTATGCGCTATGGAGGCGATGAAAGCTAAGGGCATCCTGTTCGGCGCGTCCATCACCGTCACAAGGGAAAATCTCATGAGCGTGACGGCACCGGCATATATACGGGACCTGCGGGAGCTCGGCTGCAAAATCGTCCTCTTTGTCGAATACGTCCCGGTGGCAGATACGCCCGGCACGACGGCACCCGACATGTCCGACAGGCAGACGCTGCAGGCGCGCCAGGACCGGCTGCGGGACCGGTTTGACGACATGCTTTTCGTGGCTTTTCCCGGCGACGAGGAGGAAGCGGGAGGCTGTCTTGCCGCCGGACGCGGCTTCTTCCATATCAGCCCGACGGGCGACGCGGAGCCGTGCCCGTTTTCACCGTTTTCCGACACCAGCTTAAAGACATGCTCGATCAAAGACGCGCTGAAGTCTCCGCTGTTTCGCAAGCTGGAGCTCGGCGGATATCTTGCGGGGGAACATCTTGGCGGGTGCGCGCTTTTCGCCCGTGAAAAAGAGATCAGGGAACTATAAAAGGGGGCTGCAGCTCTAAGGATGAATCAATCCAAAGAGCTGCAGCCCCTTTGCTTAATATTGGCGCAGAGGGGGCGGCAGCTTTATTTGCCCAGGGTTACAGACGGGCCGGGGGCCGACGTCAGCGTGATGTTGCCCGGCTTGAAGAGCATACCGTCGTCGGTGACGTATTTGTATTCGCTGATGTCGGTGCTGAAGAGCTTATACTGCCCGGTGGAGTCCTCGTAGAGCTCTTCCTTGACCGGCAGGCCGGTATCCTGATCGACGAATTCGATGAGCTGCATATTGGCCTGCGTGGTATCGCTGATATAGGACTGATAGCTCGACATAAGCTTATTGAGCGTTTTCCCGTCCGCTGTCTGCTCGGTGCCGATGGAAGTCCATCTGCCGCCGGTCAGATAATCCTTGACGCCGTTATAGCCATGGTTTGTCTTCTCATATTTTGTAAATATGGTTGGCTGGTCCGCGCGCTTCATAATGGTGCCGCTCGTGGGGTTCCCGTTTGCATCTCTTTGAATGATGATCAGATCGTTGCCGCTGTTAACGTAATAGGTGCTCTGGTATCTGATCAGCTGATGATCCGGGCTGTACTCATGCAGGTCCGACCTCAGGTCTTTCGTCTCCGGGTTATACCAGCTCTCCATTGTGAAGTCCTGGCTGCCGTCCGCTCTGGCGTAGACATCCTTGCTGTATTGGATCGTTCCCTGAGCCACTGCCGCCGTATCCGACGGGGATATGGATGCGCTGGCAGACATCACTGTGTCCTTGGGGACGGCGTCGCTGCCGTTTGCGGCAAGGGCCGCGGCTGTTCCGAGGCTGCCGACGACGAGGACCGCCGTCAGGGCGAGCCCGGCAATTTTCTTGCCGTTTTTTGCTGTGTTTTCTTTCATGATGTTGACCTCCGTTTTTATATAGTGCTTGGTGGTGTGCAGCACAAGCTTGCGGATTTACTATATAAAACCGTTATTTCATAAGTATCGAAGAATTGTAAATTAGTTGTATAAACCGGGAAATGTTATCCTGACTATTGTGCCTTCGCCCAGACGGCTTGTGATGGTAAGGTCGGCCTTGTGCAGCCGAACGATCTGGGCGCAGATGGCAAGGCCCAGCCCAGCCCCGTGATGCGCTTTGGACCGGGCCTTGTCCACCACGAAAAAAGGTTCGAATATTTTTGGAATATCCTCTTCCGGGATACCGATACCCTCGTCTTCGATCTCAAGGGCATAACGCTTGTCCCCGGTGATACGGCCTCTTAGGGAGATCTGGCTGCTCGGCGCGGACGCTTTGGCGGCGTTATCCAGGAGATTCGTACAGAGCAGCTTGAACAGGTCCTGCTCTATCAAAACCTTGCCCGGCTCGAGCTCTGCCTGAAGCGTGACGCTGAATTTTTCAAGCTGGGGCCGCATCGCCTCCTCAATGTCGGCGCAGATGGCCGAAACGTCTTCATATGTCAGATCGGGCGTTTCATTTCCGAGAAGGAGCAGGTCCAGCAGCTTGAAGGAGAGGCTTTCAAGCCGTTTGCCCTCCATATAAATATACGTCAGGGCTTTGAAAAAAACCTCCTCGTTATATTTGGCGGTGCGCAAAAAGTCGGCGTAGCCGATGATGGTGGTCAGCGGGGTTTTCAGCTCATGGGTCAGGCAGTTGATGAAATTCTGCCTGTTTCTTGCCGTGACCTCCAGCTCCTCCACCTTGCTCTCAACGGCTTCTGCCATCTGATTGAAGCTTGTGGCGAGAACGCCGATTTCATCACCCGACAAAACGGGAACGCGCTGCGAGTAGTCGCCGCCGGCAATCGTCTGCGCCGATTTATTGAGCGTGCGGACAGAGCGTGTCAAAAACCAAATGAGCCCGTACAGCCCGAGGGCGAGGATGACGGTAATGGCGATATTCATCTTGAAAAACAGGCTGACTTGCGACGATTTGTCAGCGTAGACATCGGAGATGTCGCGGATATAGCTGAGCTTGAAGTCCGTATTATCGAGCACCAGTCCGCCGCTGACAAACAAATACGTCTTATCTCCGATGTCCCGGAGGATATACTGTCTGCTTCCGGAGCTGATGCCGGCAAGCTCCGGCCTGGACCCGCTGAGCCCGTCGCCGAAATTAGTGAAGACGGTGTTATCCTGATCGTCCAGGATTTCAACAAAGACACGGCTGCCGTCAAAATACCGCGTGTATTTCCCGGCATTGTTCTTGATGAAATCCTGCGCGCTGCCCGCGAGGATGAGCTGATGATCCATGGAATAGACGTAGGCCCAGTCCGTTTGAATCTGTGAGCCGACGATCTGCTGCTCCGCCAAGCCGCGTTCGATTTCTTTCTGCTGGCTTAAATTAAAGTTATGCTCGATCAGATAGAAGGAGGCGGCGTTGAACAAAAGCTCAAACAGGATAAAAGTACAGAGAAAAACCTTATGCCAGAGCTTCATGTATTGTCCTCCAGCCTGTAGCCGTACTTATAAACGGTCCTGATCTGCTCCTCCCAGCCCAGCTTTTTCCGGATTTTTTGAATATGTATATCCACGGTGCGCGTCTCGCCGGCGTAATCATATCCCCAGACGAGCTCGAGAATTTTATCCCGGGACAGCGCCTTATTGCGGTTTTTGACGAGCAGCAGCAACAGCTCGTATTCCTTCATGGTCAGCTCGACCGCCGTGCCGCCTTTTTTGACGGAACGCTCCTCGGTATTGATCTCCAGATCCTCAAAAAAGGTAACGTCGCTTTTGCCGCCGTACCGGCGCAATACCGCCTCGATACGGGCCAGAAGCTCCATGGACTCAAACGGCTTGACGATATAGTCGTCGGCGCCCATTTTCAGGCCCTTTACCTTGTCGGGAAGACTGCCCCGCGCCGTCAGGAATATGACGGGTAGGCCTTTTGCTTTCAGCTGCGGCAGGAGCTCGAAGCCCTCCATGTCCGGCAGAGACACATCCAGCAGCACGAGGTCTGGCGGTGTCCCGGACAGAGCGGAGAGCGCGGCGTGCCCGTCGAAGGCCTGACGGCCGTCGTAGCCGGCCACGTCCAGGTTGAGCTTGATCAGATCGGAGATTGCCGTATCGTCTTCAACAATCAAAATATTCTCCATATTACCTCCGTGCCGAACGTCGCATTTTAATGCCTTTTATTATATAAGCCAGTTATTTAAAAACTACTTCCGAGTTGTAAATTAGTTGTAAAGCGCCCAAGAAATGAACGAGCGTACTCTCCGTCAGGATAATTTCGCCGTGCCGGGATGTCAATTCCAAATAATAACAGGGAGGGCGCGAAGAGCCCTCCCTGTTATGGCCGCCCAGGCAATCGATCACTCGAACACGATTTTAAAGCCCGAATCCTCGATGCAGTCTTTGATGGCGTTTTCTGTGGCCGGCGTGTTGTAGTCGATCTGTATCGTGCCGGTCGTCAGGTTGACGCCGACCTGAGAGACGCCGTCGATTTTTTTAAGCGCGTTTTTGATCTGCGTTTTGCTCTCCTTATTTTGCATGCCGGAGACGCTGCAAAACATCGTATCCATAGTTTTCGTCCTTTCCGGGAATGTATTGAATATACATTCAATTTTTTTCGTGCTTGCTGTCATGGACGCCGATTTTGTTGCCGTCCAGCATACCGGCGTTTTTGTTGTCCCTGGGCTGCATTTTGCGCAGCTCGGTGTTGCTCTTTTCCCGGTCCTTTTTCCTGTTTTTATTGTTGTCCACCAGCTGTCCCTCCTTATCAGACGGTTTTATTATTTATTGAACGCCGCCTTTTATGCTTTTGGCTTGTCGATAAAGCCCAAAGGGCTTTATCGACAGTTTGAAACGGGCTGCCGTGAGGCAGCCCGTTTGTTTGACGTTTATTGTTTAAGCCGACGCTTTTTTCCGGCGTTCCTCCAGGTCCGCCCTGATCTGAGGCATCATTTTCTCGACCCTGAACAGGAGGAGCAGCACAATAATCAACAGGTCGCCCACAAACGGGAAGGCGATAAAGGCGACCTTGATGCCGGTCATTGCCTGCGCGGTCTGCGTGACCGCGTTCGGCACATAGTTGCCCCAGGCCAGCAGCGCCATGACGACGACGCCGCCGAGCGCCTGCCCGATCTTGTTGCCGAGGCTGGTGCCGCTATATATGAGCCCCTCGGAGCGCACGCCGAATTTCCAGTCGCCGTATTCGCACACATCCGCCATCAGGGCGCCCATGTTGCCCAGCAGCGCGCCGACGCCAATGGAGCGGAACACGGTGGAGACCCAGCACATGGCAATGGAATAGGGGGCAAGCCACAGCATAACGCCGCCGATGGCCTGTAGCGCGATGCCGATCGCCGAGGAGTACATTTTACCGATTTTTCGCGTTACCGGGACAAACAGCGGGATACCGATCGTAATGCCGCCCCAGAGGAGTGCCATCAGATGTCCCGTGTCGACGCTGTCGTTGGTGAAATATTTAGTGTAGTATGGCGTCGCGGCCCAGCAGGAGGGGACGAGCTGTACCACGAGATAAAGTACCATGGCGATCCACCAGTATTTATTCCTGAATATGTAGGAAAGACCCTTCAGGACCGGCGTCTTATCCTTTTGCGGCGCCGCCATTTCCGACAGCGCGCGTTCATTTGTCAGGAAGAAGCAGATCACCAGGAAAACCCCGGCGATGAAACCAAGCAGTGTGGCGTACCAGAAGTAACCCGCATTTCCGCCGCCAAAAGCGGCCATGATCGGCGTGGAGAAGTAGTTGAGAAACACGGCGCCGAGCGTGACGAAGAAGCCGGAAATCTGGCTGATCACCAGGCGCTGCTTTGGATCGGACGTCACGAGGGCGGTGAGCGACTGCACGGGGAGGTAAATCGCCGTCAGGGTGAAGAAGGCACAGATAATATATGTCACGAAGGTGTAAGCGACCCTTCCGCCTTCCGTGAAATTCGGCACGTAGAACAAAAGCGCCATGGAGACGACGGTGGGTGCCGCCATCCATAAAAGCCACGGCCGAGCCTTGCCCGACTTACGCTTGCACCTGTCGATGAGTGTTCCCATCCAGAGGTCGGCGATGCCGTCAAGGATGCGCGCCACCAATAAAATTATAGCGCCGCTGGCCGCGGATATCATCATGCTGTCTGTCATGTAATAGGTCAAATAGGTCATCAGAAACGCTGAGCCGAGATTCGAACCGAAGGCGCCAAAGGCTATGCCGAATTTATCTTTGAGAAGACTGCCGCTCTGAGCTTTTGTAAGATCCGACATTACATACCACCCCTAAGTACAAATTTTGGACGAACGCGTTGATGCTGCCTGACATCCACCATGGACTGTGCCTATACTTTATTTCCGTACCATCCCCCATACTTTTAACGTCGCATAGATTACAGAATTTGCCACAAAGCAATAATAGTCCTGCACTTGATAGTTGTCAACATTAAATAAACATATGCGGGATAAATGATGAATAATTATATATTATAACAAACGTGGCGATTAAAAATTGGGAATTTTACCGCCATAAAAAATGAAAGCCCGGGAGCGCGGCGCTTCGAAAATCCGCCTCATCGTAAACCTTAGGCGCGGCATGCTCCGGAAAAAGGCCGCGGCAAAATATCGCAAAATATTACAAAAAAACATCATATCAAACTGCCAAAATAAATAAGGCGATTGGTTTGATTTTTTCCAGTCGTGCCTGTATAATAATAAGCACAAAATAAGCACGAATTAGAAATATGGCCGCATGCTGCCAATAATTTCCATGGGAGGTCACAATTCATGGCGATACCAAAATTTGATCCCAAAGAGCTGCAGGAGGTCGGAAGATTTCCCGGGATGCCCGGAAATCCGGATGTTATCGTATACAATTTCCCGATGACGCCAAAAGAGGCTTACACGGCGTTGTATAACAAGAAGCCGATCTGGCAGATCACAACGATGGAGTCGAGGATGTTCGCCCCGAAGTGCAACCCGGACAATATTGCCCGGGCGTTTGTCTTTGACGGGACGCATACGCCCCAGACAGGCGGCACCGATATGTTCGGCATCGAATGGGAATTTGTTCCGCAGGTCGGCGGTTCCATGGTGCGGCCGGGCAAGCCGTTTATTGAGGACGCCAATGAGATCACAGACAAGGTCGTGTGGCCCGATATAGAAAAGTGGGACTGGGAGGGCTGTGCCAAGGCAAACGCCGAGTACCTCTCCGAGCAGAACTTCAACATCTGCTGGTTTTTAAACGGCTGGTATGAACGGCTTATCTCCTTTATGGATTTCGAAGGCGCCATCGTCGCCATGATCGACGAGGACCAGAAGGACGCCGTCAAGGACTTCTTCGACAAGCTGTCCGACCTTTACATCAGGATATTTGACAAATACCTTACATATTTCCCGAATATCAGCGCTTTCTGCATACACGACGACTGGGGCAGCCAAAAGGAGACATTCTTCTCTCCGGCGACCGCCGAGGAGATGATCGTGCCCTACATGAGGCGTGTTACTGATTTTATCCACTCCAAGGGCCGGTTCTGCGAGCTGCACAGCTGCGGCCAGCTTTTAAAGCAGGTGCCGAATATCATCGCCGCCGGCTGGGACTCGTGGTTCCCACAGCTGATGAACGACACGCACAAGATCTATGAGCTCTATGGCGACAAGCTCATCGTCGGCGTTGCGCCCGAAGCCTTCGACCCTGCCGCGACCTCCGAGGAGGAGCAGCGGGCAAAGGCCAGGGATTTTGCCAACAAGTTCAGCAATCCGGCCAAGCCGTCCTTCTACAATATCTATGCAGGCCAGTGGCTGACGCCGGCCTACAGAGAAGAACTCTATAAGCAGTCCCGCATCAATTACAGCAAGTGATCAGAGAGAGGGGGCTGCCCAGGCCGGCGGCCCCCTTTACTCGGGATACGGCGCATTTCCGGCGGCGTATCCGGTGACGGTGTTAATAAAAAATATAATATATATAGTACAAGTTGGAGGCCAGAAAATGTCTATACCAAAGTTTGACCCGAAGGAACTCAAGGTTGTTGCCGAGATACCGGCCAACCCCATCATGCCGGGGATGAAAATCTATGATTTCCCCGTGACGACGAAGGAAAACTGCGTCGCTGCCCTGTCGAGAAAACCGTACTGGCAGATGCTCGGCAACGTTGAGGGCCGGACGTTTACCCCCAGAGTGCTTCCCGACAACGTCGCGCGCGCGTTTGTGTTTGAGGCCACGCCCTTCGACCCCAACAAGGGCGGCGGCAAGGATATGTTCGGCATCGAATGGGAGTACATAGCGCAGGTCGGAGGCTCGATGGTCCGCCCCGGCAAGCCGTTTGTCGAGGACGCCAACGATATCGCGGACAAGGTCGTCTGGCCGGATATCGACAAGTGGGACTGGGAAGGCAGCGCGAAGGAAAACAAGGATTATCTCACGCCGGACGCCTTTAACCTGTGTTGGTTCCAGACCGGATTTTACGAGCGTCTCATTTCCTTCATGGATTTCGAAAACGCCATCATGGCCATCTTCGACGAGGATCAGAAGGACGCTGTGCACGCCTTTTTCGACAAGCTGTCGGACCTGTATATCAGAATCTTTGACAAGTTCATCACCTATTTCCCGGGCATCGACGGCTTCTACATCCATGACGACTGGGGCAGCCAGAAAGAGACGTTCTTCTCGCCGGCCGTCGCCGAGGAGATGATCGTGCCCTACATGAGAAGGGTCACCGACTTTATCCACTCCAAAGGGAAGTTTTGCGAGCTGCACAGCTGCGGCCAGCTTTTAAAGCAGGTCCCCAACATGATCAAAGCCGGCTGGGACGCCTGGGGCGGGCAGCCGATGAACGATACGGCCAAAATCTACGAGCTCTACGGCGACCAGATCCTTGTCGGCGTCCTGCCGGAGCCGTTTGATCCCGAAACGACGTCAGAGGAAGAGCAGCGCGCCAGGGCCAGGGAATATGCCGATAAGTTCTGCAATCCGGCCAAGCCCTCCTTCTTTAACTTCAACGGCATGAAATATATGACACCTGCGTTCAGGGAAGAGCTCTACAAGCAGTCCCGTATCAACTACAGCAAGTAGGATATAAAACAAATCCCTTGGATTCATAATGAATTCAAGGGATTTTTCTTTGGGCGGACGTCACAGCGACGTCAGGAACTTCAGGGAATACAGGTCGCACATGATTGTTGCGCGCGTGATGAGGTCTTCGAGGACGAAATAGCTGTAGCCTACTTCTGTGAGAATGCCCGTTCTGTCGGTATACAGGTTTCCGCCGATGCTGAATTCCGCGCGGACCCGTTTCCCGATCTGGGACTTCAGATACGCCGGGATATAACCGGTATCCATAACCGTCGGCGGGCCTTCCACGGTGGGGCTGGGGCCGTAGGTGACGTCTCTCGTCAGCGTGCTCGGCATGCCCATGCCCGTGCTGGCGCCAGCCACCCCGCCGGCGGCCGTGCCGGCAGCCGGCAGACCTGTCTGGACAGGATAGACAACAGGAGGGTCCGCCTGATACTGCGCCGGGGAGACACCCATCTGATTGAGCATATTTGCCGGTGCCTGATACTGCGCCGGAGAGACGCCCATCTGATTGAGCATATTCGACGGCGCCTGGTACTGTGCCGGTGAAAGGCCCGTTTGATTGGGATTGCCGGCCGTCATATTCTGATACGTCGCGGGGGACACGCCTGTCGGCTGCGGCGCTTTGGGTGCCGTGTATGTGGCGGGGGAGACGCCCATGGGCATTGAGGTTTTGGGTGCTTCCTGATATGTGGCGGGAGAAACACCTGTGGGCGTCGATGTCTTGGGTTCCTGATATGTAGCGGGGGAGACGCCCGTGGGCGTTGAGGTCTTGGGTGCCTCCTGATATGTAGCGGGGGAGACGCCCGTGGGTGTTGAGGTCTTGGGTGCCTCCTGATATGTCGCGGGGGAGACGCCCGTGGGTGTTGAGGTCTTGGGTGTTTCCTGATATGTCGCGGGAGAGACGCCCGTCTGGTTCGGTGCCGCCTGATACTGTGCGGGGGCGGTATCCGTGTACGGGCGCAGCTGAGGCGTTGCGTTTTGCGTGCTGCCCGGGTTTGAGAAGACTTTGTTGTCAACCCAGCTTAAGTTGTTTCTATTCATAGCTGAACCACCTTATATAATTATGTTTCCGCATAAGCCGCCGTTGGGTTATAAAAGCAGTGCTGCCGGATTCTCGTATACCAGTACCCTGTGCCGTTGTATGGAAACGGATCGGGGCAAACCGGATTGAACGGGTTCATGTACCACAGTGAGTCGGTGCCGACTCCGGAAAATGTGCCGCCCTGGAGCGCCCAATCCGCAATTTCGTAATGGATCGGCTCCGGCGTCATGTTCCATATGTTCTGCGAGTTTGTCTGACCGCCGATTATAGTTTTATAGCATGAAAATTGACACGTCTGCTCGATAACCCGGCGCAGGTCGCCCTGGCCGGTCCTGAGGTATTCTCCGTATGCGACATGAACACGGTTCATGACAACCGTCGCGACGGCCCGCATGCCGCCGTCGCCCTCGCCCTCAGCCTCGCATCGGATCAGCCTGGCAAATAATTCTCTTGTATCCAAAAACATCACCTCGGTACTTTAATCTATTCATTAACGGAAAGTGTTGACACATCCAAAGCCCAATTCTGTGCGTAAGCAATTTATACTATCAAAAAACAGCCGCAATCAGCCGGTTTCTGCACATCTGAATTTTTCGCACCTCATTATCTAAAATTCTCTATTTCATATTGAAAATTTTCGATACATCTGATATATTTTCCTTATCTTTCCTCATTTTAAGAAAGTGAAAGGAGACCGTCCTATGAAGAATGAGTATATCCGCGTATTCCGCGCCTTTACGGACGAAAGCCGCGTCCGCGTCCTCGAAATTCTTTTATCAGGCGAGCAATGCGCCTGTGTCCTGCTGCATGACCTGAATATCAGTCAGCCCACGCTCTCGCATCACATGAAAATTCTCTGCGATTCAGGTATTGTGAAGCGCCGCCGCGTCGGCAAGTGGAGCTACTACTCCATCAACACGGAGGGCTGCGAATATGCCAGCCGCTTGCTGAATGCCATTGTCAAGCGCAATATGGAGGGCACGCTCCGTGTTTCCCGTTACGCGCATCGCTTCCTGCGCCGCGCCAAGGCAATGTCTGGGCGAGCGGACACGGACGGGACGAGTATCGCCCGTATCTGCTGTTGACAGCATGAAATTACTAAAGAGGAGAAGTACCAATGAACACATATTATAACCCTGAAGATCTGGCGCAGTTTGGCAATATGGGCGAGGACGCCCCTGCGCTGTGGGAGAAATTTATGGCGTATTACGGCAAGGTTTTTGAGGACGGGGCTCTGACGGCCAGGGAAAAGGCTTTAATCGCCTTTGCCGTCGCCCACGCCGTTCAGTGCCCGTATTGCATCGACTCATATACGCAGGCTCTTCTGGAGAAAGGTGTCAATCAGGAGCAGATGATTGAAGCGGTCCACGTCGCCGCCGCAATCAGAGGCGGGGCCACGCTGGCCCACGGCATGCAGGCCAAGAACGTCATCAGAAAATTAGAGCTGTAGCCGGCGATGGGCAATAAATACCTGGAAAGAATAAAAAACATTCCATCCTTCTCCGAGCTGGAGGAATGTCAGACATTCGGTACGACCCAACAAAAGCTCGACATCATGCAGGTGAACATCGGCAAAAAGTGCAACCTGGCGTGCAAGCACTGCCATATCGAGGCCGGACCCAACCGCATGGAAATGATGAGCAGGGATGTCATGGCAGCCTGCCTGGAGGCCTGTAAGAAAAATCAATTCAGGACGCTGGATATTACCGGCGGCGCGCCTGAAATGAATCCCGACTTAGAGTGGTTTGTGCGGGAAGCAGCCAAACACGGGATACACACGATCGTCCGATCGAACCTTGCCATATTAAACGAAGAGGGCTGCAGGCATCTTCCTGAGTTTTATGCTCAAAACAAGGTCGAGTTGGTTGGTTCGCTGCCTTACTATACTGAGAAGGACACGGACAGGCAGCGCGGTAAAGGCGTTTTCGCCTCGTGCGTCGCCATGCTTCGCGAATTGAACGGCCTCGGATATGGGAGGAACTCAGCCTTAATATTGAATCTTGTCTACAATCCGGGCGGCGCGTTCCTGCCCCCGGATCAGGAAAGCTTGGCTGTGGAATACAGGAAAAAGCTCTCCGAGCTATACGGAATTACATTCAATAACCTGTATACGATCACAAATAATCCGATTGGGAGATTCGGTGATTTCCTAGACAGGAGCGGCAATCTGGCGGGATATATGGACCGCCTCGTTTCAGCCTTCAACCCTGCCTCTGTTGAGAACATGATGTGCCGCAATCAGATTTCCGTGGATTGGGACGGCACGATTTACGATTGTGATTTCAATCTGGCGCTGGGGCTTACGGCCAACGTCCCGTATCGTATTCAGGACCTGGCGGATACAGGGCTTTCGGAGAGAAAAATCGTTTTCGGCAATCATTGCTACGCCTGCACGGCCGGCGCGGGTTCCAGCTGCGGCGGCGCGACAGCTTAAGGAGAAGCTATGCGGATTGATAAAAAAGTAAGAGATATTCTGGACAACGCCTATGCCGAGCAGTCACCGGGACGGGAGGACTGCGCCTATTTGCTCGCCTTCGATGAAAATTCACTGGAAGCATATATGATGCGCGCCGTTGCCTCTCATATTGTGCGCAGCCGGAATGACAACTCCGCCATTATTCTCGGCCAGATCGGCCTGGAGATGGCCCCCTGCCCGGGAAATTGCGGCTTTTGCTCCTTCGGCAAGGACCACACCAAATTTCAAAAGAACAGGATCAGCGATGAGGATTTCGCCTCAAAGCTGACGGATTTCTGCAAGGACGACGATTTGTACGGCCTGTACCTGATGTCCATGCATGAATATGATCTGGACTTTTTTCTTGAAAAGGTGCGCCTGGCCAAGAAGCTGATCCCCGGCTCGACACAGCTCTTGTCAAACGTCGGCGATACGGACCTTGACGCATTTAAGGAAATGAAAAAAGCCGGCATTACCGGCGTCTATCACGTCTGCCGCATTGGGGAAGGCTGTGTGACCGCGTTAGACCCTGAAAGACGGATGAAAACCATGCAGAACGCGTTGGACGCGGGCCTTCAGATTTTCAGTTGCCTTGAGCCGATCGGCCCTGAACATACGATTGAAGAGCTCGTGGAAAATATGTTTATCGGCATCGACCAGGGCTGCACCCAGCACGCCGCCATGCGCCGGGTCCCGGTTCCCGGGACGCCGCTGGCCAAATACGGCCAGATTTCAAATCTCCGGCTGGGGCAGATCGTCGCCGTCGTCGCACTGGCGACATTTTCAATGCCGACCATGACGTATATGGGCGTCCATGAGCCGGCCGAAATCGGCTACGTCTCGGGGGCCAACGTCGTCACGGCCGAAACGGGCGTCAACCCCAGAGACCACGTGGCGGAGACCTCAAACAGCAGGGGGATGGATATGGCGGCATGCCGGAAAATGCTGTTTGACAGCGGTTTCAAGTACATCCGCCGCGGCAATGAGGACAAGATCCCCTTGGATTTAACCTATGTGCTGGAACACGGCTGAGCGGGAGGCGTATTGTAATGACAACCGAAAAGGAGATCGCCGGGCTGTTCACGCAGGGGTTTGACTGTGGGCAGGTCGTGCTCGCAAGCGCCGCCGAGAGGCTTGGCCTCGACCGGAGCGAGGCATACAGAATGACGGCGGGCTTCGGCGGTGGCCTGTTCCGGGGGCAGACCTGCGGGGCCGTTGCCGGCGCGATCATCGCGCTCGGCATGAAATACGGGCATTATGAGCCGAACACGCCGGACAGGAAGAATCAGAACACGGCCAAGGTATTGGAATTTCAGCAAAAGTTCATGGAGAAATATTCGTCCACGGTCTGCCGCGAGCTTTTAGGCTATGATATAAGCAAGCCGGAGGAAATGAAGATCATCCTGGAAAAAGGCCTGCTCCTGAATTTCTGCCCGAAGGTCGCGGCCGATGCCATAGAGATTTTAAATGAGCTTTTGTAGCTCCGGAGCGGATGAATGGATAACATAGTTTTTGATTGCGACAATACATTTGGGGTGCGTGAATGTCCGGTGGATGACGGCTTGGCGCTCCTCTATCTGCTGGGCAAGCCGCAGGCCCGTCTGACAGGCGTCACAACGACCTACGGGAACAGCAATGTTGACGTCGTTTATGACAATACGAAAAACATGCTGCTGGACCTGGGCAGGACCGATATACCCGTCTTAAAAGGAGGCGCGTCGAAAAATAACCGTAAATCTGAAGCGGCGGAGTTTTTGGTGGAACAGGCTAATCTATATCCGGGCAGCCTGAAGATTCTGGCCACCGGCGCTCTGACAAATCTGTGCGCCGCCTACGAGCTGGATCATGAATTCTTCGGAAAAGTCAAGGAGATCGTCCTAATGGGCGGTATCACGGAGTCGCTTTTTCTGAACGGCGTCAAGCTGGACGAGCTTAACTTTTCCTGCGATCCCGAAGCCTCCTGTTGTGTTCTGACAAACGGCAGAAACGTCTCGATCGCGACGGGCAACAACTGCCTTCCGGCATATATCCGGCACGAGGATTATAAATCCCGTCTGCTGAATTCGCCCAATCCTGTTGGGCGGTACATATACGAGCAAACGAAAAGCTGGTTTGACGTTAAAGTCAAAATGTACGATCTGAACGGCTTTTACGCCTGGGATGAAGTATCGGCGGTGTATTTGCTTGAAAAGGCGATGTTTGCCGATTACAGGCATCGGTATGCGGTTACCCCGGCTGACCTTGAGCGAGGATTTATCGGGAATCAGGCCGAGGCTTTGACCCATGAGGTTAATCTGCCGACAATCCGCGATGTGGAGGCTTTTAAAGAAGAACTCTACGCAAATTGGCTGAGGGTTAGCAGGTAAGAACAGTATTAGAGAGATGAAAGGGCCGGTTGGGATGTATTTGAGGGCCATCGGCAATCGTCTCCGGCAATCCCGCCAAACGATATGGTTTAGCGGGATTTTGCTGTTTTAAGTCGATTTAAGCCATAGGTTCTCTATACGCGGCGGCGGTACGTTGAATCTGGGGTACCTATTTGAAAGATTTTGTGGAAATATGCGCGCTGCCGTCGTGACGCCTTGTTTTATAGCGCGCTCTGTTATAAAATGACAGATAGTATATGGAAGCAGAGCTCAATATAGGAAATCATAATAACAAAACTTCTCATTATGTTTATTAGGGGCTAAGGGATATTCCCGAAACTGATTGCAGTTCCCAAAAGGCGAGGAGGTGACAAGGCTTGGCGGTCCATGATTTTTCTGCAAAGCAGATTTTTTGGGGCAATATTCTGCTGATTATCTGCTGCGTGTTTTATCTGACCTGGTGGATGCTGGCCTTCAAACCCACCGGAGCTGTCAAGGGCATGAAAACGGGATGGCTCCTGATTCCGGCCGTCGTCGCGGGGTTGGCGGCAGTGTTTCTGGCGGTAAAGGGGGTCCGGTCCGCATCCGCCGGCGCGGCGCTGTTCCCAAGCGGGGCGCTTTTATGGGGTGGTATCGCCGCGTATATCATCCTGCTGGCGGTCACGCGCCTGCTCTTTAAGAGGCCGGTCACGACAGAACTGATTCTTATTGTCGGGTGGGCAGTGCTGGCGCTGTCGGAGCTCAACGCGCTGTATGGGATGGGCCGGTTCTCTTACCTTCTGGCGGTCACCTTTGCCGTTGTGGCCGGGGCTGCCGCAGTGATCAGCCTCGTCTGCTATGTGCTGTACTATAAGCTTGGAGGCCGCGCAGGGTATGTCGACGGGATGATTCCGCTTTTAACGGCGGCGCTGGTCACGGCAGGCATCACCGTCGCCATGGCGGGTTAAGCTGATTTATATAAACATGGAGGACGGGCATGACAGAGGTGGTATTCGGCGACAGCGTGAAAGGTTCCATGCGAGCAGCACAAAGCTGCGGTAATGGCGCAGTCATTGAACTCTGCAAATTGTCGAGAAGGGTCCGCATCCCTATGAAACAGTTCTATGTAAAGGTAACCACTTACATGGATTTTAGGCATGCACCATCAAAACCGGCTTATACAGCAGACGCTCCAACAGGCACAAAAACACATCCTCCGGGGTGAAAAACATATTAGGGGTGGCCATATGAACAAGCATAGCGTTATATTGTTTGCTGCCGTATGCGCGGCTGTTTTGCTGACCTCATGCAGCGGCAGCGTGGTTCCTCCCGAAACGGCGCCGCCTGCGTCTGTCACAGCGTCCGCTGAAGCGCCTGTACCGCCTGCCGGTCTCGCGGATGCGCTGTCCGGACTCTGGGTGAGAATCGACGGCTCGACCGCCACAATACCGCTGACGACCGCGCTGCATGGTTTCTTCGGCGGCGCCGGAAGTCCGCCGACGCACTATACAACGTCGAGTGCGTATTACAATCTGTTTCACGGTTCGAAAGACCTCATCCTTGTCACCTATCCGTCAGAAAAAGAGCTTTCCGAAGCGCGGGATCTTGGTATGGAACTGGATATCATTCCCATTGCCAAGGACGCGCTGGTCTTCCTCGCGAACATCGAAAATCCGGTTGACGGCGTTTCGCTCCAGCAGCTGTGCGAGATATACACCGGGAAAATCACGAACTGGAAAACGCTCGGCGGGCTTGATGAAAACATTGCACCTTATCAGCGTACCCAGGGTTCCGGCAGTCAGACGCTCCTCAACAAGCTGGTGATGGATGGGCTGGAGCCTGTTAAGCCGCCCGAAGAGTGGGTGGCCGAGTCGATGGGCGCCCTGGTCGAGGTGGTGTCAAGCTATGACAACGCACGCGAGGCCATCGGCTACTCAATGTTCTACTATGTCAATAATATGTACGGCAACAGCTCTTTCAAGCTGCTCGGCGTAGACGGCGTAAAGCCGTCGCGTGAGACGATAACGCGCGGCGAATACCCGTTGGAGGACTATTACTACGCTGTCGTGCGCAAAGACATGCCCGCCGACAGCCCCGCGCGTCAGCTGATTGACTGGCTGCGCACCGACGACGGACAGACCGTGGCCGCGCGCGCGGGCTATATCCCGCTGCGGCCCCTTGCAAACGTCTTCCCCGACGAAACGATGGACCCGGTTTATCTCGGTGACGTTGATAATTCCAGCGGCACCGGAGGCACGGAGCTTAAGCCCTCGGGCGCGATAGACGAAATTGTTGTCAATGGCGTCAGGAAGCCGCTGTCGGCTCTGTTCTACGACGGGTTCAACTACATCCGGTATATCAACAGCGAGATAACGAGCTGGCTGAACTCTCCGGAGAGCGCTTCTTTATACAGTCCGGGCCCTTTGAGCAGCGGCCCCGCGGCGGAGAACGCCAAACGCGCATTTACCGGCATACCGAATGACTATCCCAGCTATGAGCTTGCGGATATGGACAAGGACAGCAGATATCTCTACATCAATCTGCCGGAGAGCAATCCATTCTTCAACGGGCCTGTGACCTTCAGAATCCGCCTGACGTCCGACATAAGCCCGTATGGAATAGGGATTGACGATTTTTCAGTTGTATACCATTACGGCAGGCGTATGCTGCCAAACGTCGACCTGTTCACGCTGGACGTGAAGCTGACGCAATCGCCCGATGTTGCCGAACGGATCAACAGCCAGCTCAAAGCGTGGACCGACGGATTCCCGGGCGATAATGGCAAGACCAAATTGCTTGATATGTTTGTAAAATGGTACGCTGATGGCTGGTATGTCGAACATCCCGAAAACGCCTACCGCTTACAGCCCGCCTATGGGCGGTGGGGCGACTATCTGTCGGTGAGCTTCCCCCTGCAAACCTACGACGGCCCGTGGTTCAACATGCCCGTGCTTTATACGATATGCTTTGATATGAAAACGGGCAAAGCAGTAAACCTTGCCGAACAGCTCCCGCGCGATATTCCATACTCGAAAGGTATGATATTAGACCCCATCACCAAATTCGAGGCAGGGACGGGGCCTTCACAAGCCAACTATGAAAACTACGTCCCCGCCGAAGGGTCTGTCATTACATCCGCATGGCTTGGGGGCAACGCGCTTGGCCTGTATGTGACCGAACCGAGTGGGCGGAAGCTTCAGGTCAATATCTATGATTGGGCATAGCTTTAAACAAGCAGGATAGCCTCTCGCCGCAGCCTATATACTATAGAAAATATCGCCGAAGGAACCGCAAAAAAAGCTGACATAGTCAGGGGAATTATTGAGCATATGGCTTGCCCGCCTGACAAGGGGCTGGCGCAATCGGCTTATAGAAAAACACGGCTGATTGCGGCTCTCAGGATAAAACGCGGCGGCCTTTCACGGCCGCCGCGTTTTGACAAGGCAATTATTAAGATGCTTCAGTCATCGATGGAGATGACTGAGACGGGGCAGCTGTCGCGGGCTTCCTGGGCGCTGTCTTCGAGCGCAGGGGTGACCTCGGCATACGCCTCCGCCATGCCGTCCGAGCCGATACGGAATACCTCGGGGCAGGTGGTGACGCAAAGGCCGCAGCTGATGCAGCCGGATTTATCGACGCTTGCTTTCATTTTGTGCTCCTTCCTGAAGTTGTGAATCCTTCAATATGTTATCCAGTTCTCGGTATGCTATCCGACCTGTCAGCCCATGAACAGCTGCATAAGAAACGTGATGCCGGCCCCGAGGAGCATGGTCGCTGGGATCGTGACGAACCACGACGTGACGATATTTTTCACAAGCGACCACCTGACGGCGGAAAGCCTTTTCGACGCCCCCACGCCCATGATGGCCGCGGAGATAACGTGTGTTGTGCTGACGGGCGCCTTCAGCGCGGTCATGACCTGGATGACGATGGCCGCGCCCGTCTCGGCGGCAAAGCCGTTGATCGGTTCGAGCTTGATCATGTTGACGCCGATGGTTTTGATGATTTTCCAGCCGCCCACCGATGTGCCGATGGCCATGGCTGTGGCGCAGGCGACGATGACCCAGAGCGGTATGCCGGCGCTCTGGTCCAGAAGGCCGGCGCTGACGAGCGCCAGCGTGATGATGCCCATGGATTTTTGCGCGTCATTGCTGCCGTGGGACAACGCCATGAAGAAAGCGGAGATGATCTGCAAAACGGAGAAGACCTTATGGACCGCCATACGCGTCGATCTCGCGCAGATCTTGAAAAGAGCCTTCATGATTAGAAAGCCGAAGACAAACCCCACGAGCGGGGAGGTCACAAGGGGGATGACGACCTTGTCGAGAACCCCGGACCATACGACCTTTTCAAAGCTGGCGGCGTACACCACGGCGGCGCCCACCAGCCCGCCGATGAGCGCGTGAGAGGAGCTGCTGGGGATGCCGAGATACCATGTGATCAAATCCCAGATGATGGCCGCCAAAAGAGCGGCGACGATGACATACTGTTCCAGAGCGCCGTTGACAAGGCCCTTTGATATCGTCTCTGCGACGCCGGTGCTGAGAAACACGGCGCCGATGAAGTTGGCGGCCGCCGCCATCATGACCGCTATCCTCGGGGTGAGCACACGCGTGGAAACCGAGGTGGCAATGGCGTTTGCCGTGTCGTGAAAGCCGTTGATAAGGTCGAAGGTCAAAGCGATGACAATAACCGCGATCAGCATTAAACTAAGCATGCTTCATTACGACCCCTTCGACGGTGTTGGCCACGTCCTCGCACGCGTCCAGGGAGTTTTCGAGGAATTCGTAAATTTCCTTCCATTTGAGGATTTCAAGCGCGTCCATGCCGCTGGTGAAGAGCGACGACATGGCGCTCCGGTAAAGAACATCCCCGTCGTTTTCAATGCGGTTGACCTCAATGATCTTGGGGCACAGGAGCTTGCTTGTCTTCATATTTTTCATTTCGAGCATCACGATCTTAAGCTCGTCCGTACACGCAACGATCAGGTCCGACAGCTTTTTCGCGTCGTCTCTGATGGATTTAATGTCAAACATGCGGAAGCGGTGGGCCGTATCCTCAATGGCGTCGGTGATATTATCCAGTTCCTTGGCGATCTCGTTGATATCCTCCCGGTCGATCGGCGTGATAAACGACCTGTTCAGCTGCTGAACGATGTCGTGCACCTTGATATCGCAGTCGTGCTCGATTTGCTGGATGGCGTCGATTTTCTTATCGACATCGGTATAGTTGATAATGAGATCGTTCAGTTTTTTTGCCGCAAGGCAGGCCATATCGGCCGTATCGACAAACAGGTCAAAAAAAATCTCTTCCTTTCGCGTAACGCGGAACATATCCAACCACTTCTTTCGTTGATATTAATCTCTCTAGGGATTATTCTAAATTCACTCTGATGCACCTCATAAAAAAACACTCAGCGGTTTTACAAAGCACCGATATCGTCGGTGTCTTGGGGCTGAGTATTTCGTCTGAAGCGGCTCGCGTCGTTCGCGGAGCGAAATTTCCTATAAAATTCTGTGTATGTCGAATCAAAGACATCCATTTCAAGCATTTTCTTTCCCCGGAGAACAGCTTCCTGTCCGGAACCGCGGCGCGCCTTTGCTGCGGTTACGTTAAATATATGTTACATTCGTGTTAAGATTAGCACAAATCGGGTTAAATAACAAGGAATAATATTTACAAGACGAGGCGTCCCGCGGCCAGCGGGGACTGTGATTTACTCACAGAAAACGATGGGAAACAGGGTATAATAAAACCATAAATAAAAACGTGAGGAGCGATGTGCATGTCGACATTAACGATAACAAAGGACAACTTTGAAAACGAGGTCATCAATTCCGATAAACCGGTGCTGCTGGACTTCTGGGCGGCCTGGTGCGGCCCGTGCAGGATGGTGTCACCCGTGGTGGACGAGGTGGCCCGCGAGGTGCCCGCGGCCAAGGTCGGCAAGGTGAACGTGGATGAACAACCGGAGCTGGCCCAGGCTTTCCGCGTCATGAGCATCCCGACGCTCGCCGTCGTCAAAGGCGGCAAGGTCGTCAAGACCGTGGTCGGCGTCCGCCCGAAGGAGGACATACTGAGGATGCTGGAAGCATAGAAAAGACAAGGGGCAAGAGCCCTCGCATATGTAAACGTCAGCTGTCATTCTGAGCGAAGCGAAGAATCTCCAGGAAGCCCTCGGCCGTTGTGCCGAGCAGGTTCTCCTGGAGATTCTTCACTATTAAATGCAGCTTTTATTCCGCCAGCTTTCTGAGCTTCTGCTTGTTGATAATCCTGATACCGCCGCGGGAGAGCTCCACGATGCCCTCGGAGGAAAAGTACTTGAGCATCCGGCTGACCACCTCCCGGGCGCTGCCCACGTCCCGGGCCACCTGCTCATGGGTCAGATGCACCGTGTCATCCGCCGTTTTCGCAATCTCGTCCCAAAGGAAGACGGCCAGCCGTTTGTCCATGCTCATAAACAGGATCTGCTGCATGGCCCACATCACGTCGGAAAACCGGTCCGTCGCCGTCTTGTAGACAAAGCACTCCACGTGGATATTGCGCTCCATCAGCGACTGAAGGTACAGGGGGCTTATAAACAGCACCTCCGAATCCTCCTCGGCGTCAATCTGAACCTCAAAGGTGATGGCCGATAAAACGCAGGAGGCCGACAGAACACAGACGTCCCCGGCGCCCAGGCGGTAAAGCGTGATTTCTTTTCCGCTTTCCGAGAGCATGTACGTGCGCAGCTGGCCCTTTTTGATGAGGAGCATGCCCTTGCAGTCGTTTTCGCCGTTGTGGATGCAGGCGCCCTTTGCGTAGCGCGTCAGGACGGTGTCGGAGAGCATACCATCCTGCTCTTCCTTTGTCAGATGCGCCCAGGCCGAAAAATGTGCCGAGAGGAGCCCGGCTGTTTCCGCCGTGTCCATGCTGTCATCCCCCCATTGTTATGATGGTTATATTGTAATTGATTTTTCGGGCGTATACAAGACTTGAGATAACGAGGACAGGAGAACTTCATTCCGCCGATAAGAACGGCGGGGTGTTGCCACCCCGCCTGATGCGAATATTAATCTGGATACCATTAGGCCGTCACGGCGTGGATAATGGCCTGGGCGATATTTTCGAGGGGGAGCTGCTTCTCCACGGCCCCGATATCGCGGGCGACCTTCGGCATGCCGTAGACGACGGAGGAGGCCTCGTCCTGGCCAATCGTCCTGGCGCCCTTCTGGCGCATGGCCAAAAGCCCTTTGGCGCCGTCGCTGCCCATGCCGGTCAGAATAACGCCGACGGCGTCGCCGCCGCAGGCTGCCGCCACGGAATTGAACAGCACGTCCACCGACGGGCAGTGCCCGTTGACCTTTTCGCCGGCGGCGACCTCCACCCGGAGCCGGTCCCCCAGCTTTTTGACGGTCATATGCTTGTCACCCGGGGCGATGAGCACGGTGCCGGGTTCGACGTAATCACCCGTCTGGGCCTCCTTGACGCGCATTGGGAGCGCCTTGTCCATCCTGTCGGCGAACATCTGTGAGAAGACGGGCGGAATGTGCTGTACGATGACAATGCCCGGCAGATTTGCCGGCAGGCAGGTGAGCACGTTGAACAGGGCCTCCGTCCCTCCGGTGGAGGCGCCCATGGCGATGACCCTCTTCGTTGCCGCCTTGGCGGATTGCTGCACATTCCGCGCCGGCTCCGCGCCGGCTTTGGGCTTCGGGACCTGGGCGCCGTAGGCGATTTTGACTTTCTCAACAAGCTCGCTCAAAAAAATCGCCGGCGTACGGCCGGTGGCGATGTCCGGCTTGGCGACGAAATCGACGGCGCCGGCATTCATGGCGTCCAGCACCCGTTCGCTGACGGAGCTGACGATAACGACCCGCAGGGGATACTGAGGCAGCAGCCTGCGGATAAATTCGATGCCGTCCATTTTTGGCATAACGACGTCGCAGATCATGATGTCGGGCTCCAATTCGACGATTTTGTCCCTGGCGTCGAACGGGTCCACGGCCGTCCCCACGACGAGAATGTCAGGGTCGGCGGAAATGCCCTTTGAAACGACGCCCCGGAAAAGCGCGCTGTCGTCTACAACGAGAACACGTATTTTTTTTGCCTGCTTCACATTAACGCTCCTCTATTCTTTTCGGTAAACAGCAGGCATAATGAATTTATATTTTGTTTGCTCCCGGTTGAGCGATTCTGCGTGGCCAATAAACAGATAGCCGCCTTCTTCGGTTGCGTCGTAAAACCTGCCAACAAGTTCATGCTTGGTATCGTTGTTGAAGTAGATCATGACGTTTCTGCAGAAGATCACGTGGAATTTCTTTTTGAACGCGAACGACTGGTTCATAAGATTAAATCTTCTGAAAATGACCTCGTTCTTTATTTTATCGCTGACGGCGCTGGTTTCGGCGTCAACAGGCGTAAAGTAGCTCGACTTCCAAAGCGGCGGGACAGGCTCGATCTCCCGCTTGCTGTACACGCCCTGTTTCGCCGCGTCCAAAGCCTTCAGGGAGATGTCGGTGGCCAGAATCTTGGTGTCCCAGTTCCTCTTGTCGGCGCCGAAGTATTCGTCGATGATCATTGCCAGAGTGTACGGCTCCTCGCCGGTGCTGCAGCCGGCGCTCCAAACGCGCAGGTCACGGCTTCTGACCTCCTGGCTCAGATAAGGGAGCACCTTGTCGCGGAAGTAATTGAAGTGCTCCGGTTCTCTCATGAAAAACGTGTGATTCGTTGTGATCTTGTTCATGAGCTCAATGGCCGCCTCGCCGGTTTTGTCGCGAAGGATATACTCAAAGTACTCGGTAAAGCTCTTAAAGTCGTGCTGGGTGAGAATCCCGTGAAGGCGGCCCGTGACGAGGGCCATCTTTTCTTCCTTCAGCTGGATGCCGTAATTTGCCTTAATATAATCGGCTATCTGCCGAAACTCTTTTTCGGTTATTTTTATCATCTTGTCACTCCGTTGCCGAGGGAGGAAACACAGGGGTATCCCGTCCCTTGAAGCGGCTGCTTTGATTTGTGGGTATGGCGCGTTTCAGCCCGCCGAGGCCTCCGACAGCAGCAGGGCGGACGCGTACTGCGCGCCTGCCCGTAAGATATCAGGTTATATGCTGAGCTCTCCGATCTCGTCGGCTGTTAAAAGCTTTTCGCAGTCTACGACTAAAACGATACCGTTTGCCGTCTTGCCGATGTTCTTGACAAATTTGTTGCCTGTCGAGGTGTTGATGCCGGGCAGGGGAGAGATTTCCTCATCCGGTATCGTCAGGACCTCCGAAACGCTGTCGACGATGAGGCCGTACGAAAAGCCGTTTATGCCGACGACGATGACGCATGTCCTGTCGTCATACGGCTTCGGCTCCTTGCCAAAGCGCAGCCGCACGTCGATGAGCGGAATGATCCTGCCCCTGAGGTTGATGATTCCCTTGACATAGCTCGGCATTTCGGGCATTTCGGTGATGCTCTGAATACCGATGATTTCCGTCACATATTTGATCTCGATGCCGAAGGATTCGTTACCGACTAAAAAATCCAGGAATCTGCCTTTCTGTGCGTCTTCGATAATCTCTGTTGTGGTTGCAATTTCGCTCATGACCGTACCTCCAAAATATTTATGATCGTCTTCGTCCGTTTTGCCGCGCCGGGAGATTCATGCCGGCGCGGTGGCAGGACGTTCAGTATTTGCCGAAATCGTCGGTGAGGGAGATTTTTGCCGCCGCGGCGCTCCTTGACGGCAGCTTGGCCGCCGCTTTCCGGGCGCCGGTCCCGGACGGGGCCGGCTTCCCGCCCCGCAGCTTGAACAGGCTGACGTGCTCCTTCAGCTGCGCCGCCTGACCGGAGAGCTCTTCGCTGGCCGCCGCGCTTTCCTGTGCCGTGGCCGCGTTCGTCTGAATGACCTGCGAGACCTGCGCGATCCCAAGGTTGACCTGCTCGATGCCGCGCGCCTGCTCGGCGGACGCCACGGCAATGGAACTGATAAGCTCGGCGGCCTTGTCCACATTGGTGACGATTTCATCCAGCGCTTTCGCTGTCTGATTGGCGATCTTCGTGCCCGTTTCAACCTTTTGGATAGAGTTCTCTATGAGCTCCGTCGTCTCCCTGGCGGCATTGGCCGACCGGCCGGCCAGATTCCTGACCTCTTCGGCCACAACGGCGAAGCCCTTGCCGTGCTGGCCGGCTCTGGCCGCTTCCACGGCCGCGTTCAGGGCGAGGATGTTTGTCTGGAACGCGATATCATCGATGACCTTGATGATCTTGTTGATATTGCTGGAAGAGATGCTGATTTCATCCATGGCCTTCAGCATATCCTGCATCTGGGTGTTGCCGTCGGCGGCATTTTCCTTGGCGTTTCTGGCAAGACTGTTTGCCTGTTCCGCGTTTTCAGCGTTCAGATGTGTCTGGGAGGAAATCTCCGTCAGCGACGCCGTCAGCTGCTGCACGGTGCTGGCCTGGTGCGCGGCGCCCTCCGACAGCGACAGGCTGGAGGTGGACACGAGCTCGGCGCCGGACGCCACCTGGTCGATAGCGCCGGCGATCGACGCGACAAGACGGTGAAAATTGGTGACGAGCTCGGATACGCCGTTGCCGAGCTGATCCTCGGGACAGCATACCGGCACCTCGACGGACAGGTCGCCCTGGGCCACGCTCTTAACGCAGCCTGACAGATTGAACATATAGCCGATCAGTTGGGAGAAGGTGCGCGAGAAGCTGCCGATCTCGTCTTTATAGTTGAGCGTGACCCCATCTCGCTTCCGCAGCAAATCGGCGGTGTTCAGATTGCCGACGGAGAACCGCTCCATGATGCGCTCGTTTTTCCACATGGGATCGACGACAAGAAAAGCATTGTAGAAGCCGAACAAAACAGCGAGAACAAGCTCAAGAAGGGACGCGGCGGCGAGAATAATGACAAAAGTCTGCGAGTTCTCGGGCTTTTGCAGGATAACCAATATTCCAAGAGCCCCGATGGCGGCGGCAATGACGGCGATAAGCAGAAAACTGACGACAAGCTTCGTCCGGACCTTTAAATTCACAAACCATTTCATGCTGTAACGCTCCTCGCTCAGTATTTTCCGAAGTCATTCCCACCCAGGCTGATTTTCTGGGCGGCGGGGATTGACGCCGTCAGGCGCGCCGGCCCGCCGGCGCTTTGCTTTGCCGCTCTTCTCAGCTTGAATTCGCTGACGGACTCTTTCAGATGAGATGCCTGGCTCGACAGCTCCTCGCTGGCCGCGGCGCTCTCCTGACTTGTGGCGGCGTTGGTGGAGACGATCTGCGAAACCTGCTGGATGCCGCTGTTGATCTGCTCGAGGGCGTGCGCCTGCTCGTTTGAGGCCAGCGCGATGGAGTTGACGAGGTCGGCGGCCACGTCCACCTGTGCGGCGATCTGACTGAGCGCCTCGGCGGTGTCCCTGGCGATTTTCGTGCCGGCCTCGACTTTTCGCTTGGAGCCTTCGATCAGGTCCGTCGTCTCATTGGCGGCGCTGGCCGATCTGGCTGCAAGATTTCTGACCTCCTCGGCCACGACGGCGAAGCCCTTGCCGTGCTGTCCGGCTCTGGCTGCCTCGACGGCGGCGTTCAGCGCCAGAATATTCGTCTGGAAGGCAATATCGTCGATGACCTTGATGATTTTACTGATGCTGGAGGAGGATGCGTTGATCTCGTCCATGGCGTTCAGCATGCCCTGCATGTGCCCGTTGCCGGCGGCGGCGTTGGATTTGGCCTTCTGGGCATAGTCATTGGCCTTTTCGGCGTTTTTGGCGTTCAGGTTCGTCTGCGTCGCGATTTCCGACAATGCCGCCGTCAGCTCCTGAATGGAGCTGGCCTGCATGGTGGCCCCCTGTGAGAGAGAAAAGCTCGAGTCGGCGACGAGGCTGGAGCCGGAGGACACCTGATCGGCGGCGGAGGATATGGCGCTGACGACACGGTGCGTATTGTGGACAAGCTCCAGGAGCGCCTGCCCGAGCTCATCCTCATTGCATTTCATATGAATTTGAGTTGTCAGGTCGCCCTGCGCGATCTGCCTGGCGTCGGCGACCTTTTCCCTGTTGCAGTTGACGAGGTTGATGAACATCAGGGCCTGCTTGATGGTCTCGTCCTTGCTGGCGGTGTCGAAGTTAGGGTCGTTGTCAAAATATGAGAGATTGCCCTCGGCCAGCTTTCCCATGCCCACGGTCAGACCGGCGATATAGGCCGCTATTTTTTTCTTAAAGTATCGGATGGTGAAAAATGAAATAAAGAAGCATATAAGAAATAAAACGCCAATCACGATGAATTGGGTCAGATTGCTGAAGGCGACCAGGCCGAGCGCCGGGTTGAGCGCCAGCAGGCATAATAAAATGACAAGGACGCCGATCATCGTAAAGGTAAAGACCAGCTTCCCGGTAATGCTCAACCTTCTGTACCATTTTCTCATAAGTCACAGATCCTTTACATTTAATTTTGAAAATTCCGCGCACAGCAGTCCAAGCGGAATATTTCAATGCTGTAAGATTTATCGGATTTTTTTGAAAACAATTTATGAATTTGTCAAAATATCACAAATCGTACAAATATATGGTATGTAATTTATGGAGAAAAGGCAGGTTGCCCGGCGGGAACAAGAAATCCCACGGCGTCGACGTGGGATTTCGATATACATTAAATATGTATTACAGCAGCATATCCATAAGGAGACCCCTGATTTCATCGACCTTGCTCAGAAAATCCAGCCTGTCGCTGTTCTGGCTCAAAACATCCCTGCCCAGCTCGTCGAGCTTCTCATCGACGATGCCGACGGAGGAGAAGATCCGCTGACGGCCGCCGCGGTCGAGGATTTGCTCGGAGTCGAGCATGTAGGCATTTCTGACGATTTCGGACAGCAGGCTTTTCAGCTGGTCGAGATAGCGCTCAAACGCCTGCATGTTGACATGGACAAGCAGATCCTTCGAAAGCGCGGCCATCTCATCGAGAATGGCCGCAACGCGGTTTTTGTAATCCTCTTTCAGATGGCCGCCCAGCTGCTCTCGGAAGCTGCCGCCCGCATTCCCGCCGGAACCCGTCGGAATCGAGGGAATACCATAGCCTATAGCGCTGTCCGAACGTTTGATTCTGCCTAAATCCATCGTCTAATCCTCACAGCGGCCTGCCGCGTTATTTTGTGAAATCAACACTGTCTCCCGGCTCACTCATAAACCCCGGGCGTATATACGCAGAGAGATTTTTTTTGTTGCGCACCTTCAAGATCTCTGTTTTATACTGCTGCATCCTGCCGCTGACGATCTTCATGAGCTCCGTATCTTTTGCGGAAACCTCGTCTAAAACAGCCCGGATCGACCGCCGTGTTTCGTCCACGTCCGCCGGCAGCACGCTGCCGGAGTCGTTGCCGTCCGTGCTCTCTAAAATGAGATCGATTTTATGCTCCGTGTTGACCAGCGATTCGATGATTTTCTCACGGTTGCTCACGACCTCGAGGATTTTATCGTCATCGTCGCCCAGAAAGACGTCAAAATTGTCGTCGGAGTATTTTTGAAGCGCCATGCACGACTGCAGCGCTTCCGTCATCAGCGTGCGCAGCTCCTCATGGGCGGTCCTGGCCGTATTCATCCGGCGCTCACCTCTGAAGCGAAGCCGTAGGAGGATTTGGAGATCTGCTGCCATGTATCCCGTATTGACGTGAGGATATCCAGCATGTCGGGGAGAAGCGTCAAATCCTTTTTGATGTTCATATCGCGCAGCGTGCGAAGCAGATACTCGTAGATGTCCAAAAGCTTGGCCGACAGCTCCACGCCGGGGTCCAGGCAATTAATAAGCTCCATGATAATATCCTGCGCGTTCCGGAAGTGTGTATGGGCGCCGCTGAGGTCATTGTTTTCAGTCAGACAGATCTCCGCGAGCTTCAGGTTTTTGATACAGGAGTCGTAGAGCATGACAATCAGCTCGCACGGGCTGGCCGTCATGACACTCTGCTTTAAGTATTCCTGCCGCAAGTTTTTATTTCTGTAATCCACCTTAAATACCTCACTACTTGTTCTGTTACTGCCTGCTATTTACGGTCAGCCCGAAGTCGAGCCAAACATCTGGCTGATATAGGACGCCTGCGAGTTGAGCTTTGACAGCGCCGTCTCCATGGCGCTGAACTTGGCATAATAACGGCTTGCCAGGCTGTCCAGCTTGTCCTGCAAATCGGAAAGATCACTTTCATAGGATGATATTTTTTCTTGCGAGGTCTCGATGGTATCGTCCAGGGTGTCGTCATAGTTTGACATGATCGAGCGCAGCTTGTACATCAGCCCCTGGTCGGACGACGCCGAGGTACTGCTGCCGTTTGTAAACATTGCCACGACCTGATCGGGATTGTTTTTAAGGGCTTTTTCCAGCTCGTCCGTGTCGAGGACCAACTGGCCGGCGTTGCTGTCAAAATAGCTGGCTGTGGTAATGCCGATCGACGTCATGTTCATTCCCGTACCGCCGAGGGGGGAATAAAAGGCGTTTTTAAGATTTGAAATGAAGCTCTCCAGCTGCATGTTGTGCCGCAAAAGGCCGCTTTTCGCCTTCTCGTTCCACGCGTCGATCTGCTCCGTCGTCATGGATTCCTTTTGTGCGTCGGTCAGGGGAGGATAGTCCGCGGAATTGTTTTTTTCGTTGAGCAGCGTTGTCAGCGACGTGATCATCGTATTAAACGCATCGACCATAGTCTTCACGGCGTTGGTCGTGGCACTGTAATCCCGCTCGACCGAGAAGTTTATTTTTTCGTTGGCGGTGCCCTTTGTGACGGCTTTCAGGGAATACGTCACATTATCGATGGTGAATTCGTTCGAGTCCCGGGTGACCTTGACCCCGTTAATAGAGACAACGGCGTCGGTGCCGCCCTGCCGCGTCCCTTCCGGAATGCCAAAAGCGCTGTTCTTCCCGAAGAGATTCCCTGAGATATTTTGGATAGAAACGCTGCCGCCCGAAGTGGGGCTGATCGTAAATCCGTCCGTTGCGCTGTCGTATGACATGTGCACCTTGGCGTCCGGATCGCTGTTTATCGTGTCGAGCATACCCTGCAGCGTCGTCGTTTTTGCGAAGGTAAAGGTTTTGCCGTTGATGGCAAAGGAGAAGTTGCCGTTGGCGTCCGACATCAGTTTTTTCGCGAAAGACAGGCTCGACAGATTGGCTGACGTATCAATACCGCTGATATTGCTGCTGGATACGACGTCGCCGCTGGTCGTACCCTCCGCGATGCCGAAAGCACCGTCGTCGCCGAAAGCATTGCCGGAGATATTTATAATCTTGACCGGGTCGCCGCCGGTGGACTGGATCGTAAATCCGTCTGTCACACTGCTGTAAGACATCGTCACTCCGGCGTCCGGATCAGCGTTAATCTGATCAAGCATATCCTGAAGCTTTGTTACAGCAGAGAAAGTAAACGTTTTATCATTAATGGAAAAAGATATATTGCCATCATCGTCAAACTGAAGCGCCTTTGAAAAAGATAAGCCGGCCAGAGACGATGATGTGCTGATCCCGCTGGATACGCCTTGGCTGCTGAAAGCGGCGGTGTCGGCTGAAATAATACCTTCCTCGATGCCGAAGGCACTGTTTGTCCCAAAGGCGTTTCCTGAAATGTTCCTGATCAAGACGCTGCTGCCGGCGCCGCCCGAATCGGAGGTGATGGTGAAGCCGTCGGTCAGCTGGCTGTATTTCATCGTGACGTTGGCCGTCGTATCATTATTGATTGTATTGAGCATGCTCTGCAGCGTCGTATCGCTGGAGAACGTGAATGCTTTTCCGTTGATGGAAAACGAGATATTACCGCCGCTGCCGAATTTCAGGGCGTTTCCGAAATTCAGCTCCGCAAGTGTCTTGCCGGATGAAATATCGCCGCTTCCGCCGGCAGATATATTACTGCTGGAGATTGACGCGTTCTGAGCCAGCTGGTCAACCTGGACTGTATAGCTGCCAGCGGCCGTCGTCGATGACGCGGAGAGCGAAACGGCGCTGGTGGTGACGTCCGAGGTCACCTTATAGCTGTAATAAGTCGCCGTTTTCAGCATGCTTGAAGAGCCGGTAACGCTGGCGTATGTATTCTGAAACGTGTTAATCGTCTTCTGAACACTCGACCAGGTTTCTTCCAGCCAGCCCTGCTTTGTTTGCTGCTGCTTAACCTTGTCAATTTTCGCCTGCTGACCTGACGTCATCGCCTGAACAAGGGCGTCGGTATCCAGGTTCGAGAACATGCCGGTCAGCCGGTTGCTGCTGTATCTCGTGCTGTACGAATTGGCGCCTGCTGCACTTGTTGAATTGACAGAAGCCATAAATGATCAACTCCAATCGATTCCGGATGAATCCGCACACATTTTAATAAGTATTTGTGAAACGGATATCTTTTTTTGAACGCTCCCGGAGCTTTCTATTTATCATTATCGGTTCAATTCTACCAAAATTAACGTCTGGATGCAAATTTATAAATCTTTCTCCGCTGCCCGGACGCTTTCAGCGCGGTACATATGGCCTGCCGGTATATGGAAATTGCCGCTTATTAAAGGCGTATCGAGCCGCAGATAGTACCGGATGAGCGAAATTGATAGATTCGAGCGAAATCCGGAGGCATTATTGTGCAAAGTGATGATAGTATTTATTTGGAAGACAAATAGTTAATTTATTATCGAATGTTACGAAATTAATATATATGAATAAATCTCTGGGACTGGAGGAAGTCAATGAACAGTAATCCGGACAGCATCGACTTTGAAAAAAGGGACGTTTTAAAAGAAATCGCGAATATCGGCGCCGGTCACGCGGCGACAGCGCTGGCCGCCCTCCTCGAACGTCCCATTGTTCAGTCCGTGCCGGACGTTATGCTGATACCGTTCGGGAAAGTGTCCGAGCAGCTCGGAGGGGCCGAAAAGCTGGTTGTGGCCGGGCTTCTGGACATTACCGGTGACATCTCGGGATTTTTCATTGTGGTTCTTGAAATCGAGCAGGCGGATAAGATTATTTCGATGATGCTCGGCAAAAAGAAACGCCCGCTCCAGCCCGGCAAGCTGCGAAAATACACGGCGATCGAGAAATCCGTCATCGGAGAAACCGTCAACATTCTCGGCGGCTCCTATCTGACGGCCATCTCGGAACTGACAAATCTGCACGCGCTTCCCTCAACGCCTTATCTGTGCGCGGATATGGTGGGCGCCGTTCTCAATATCGCCATTGCCGAAGCCGGAAAAACCGGCGATTTCGCGATTTTTTTCCAATCAGAGCTGTTTAACGAAAAGGAACGTATTATCGGGGATATCTTTCTGATCCCGGACCAGACCTCATGCGATAAAATTCTGCAGTCGTTAGGATTTATATAAATGAACGGTAACAGCTATGCGGTTGACATTGCGATGATGAAGGTTGCCCGCGCGCCCGACCAGTTGTATTCGCTTGGCCTCGGTTCCTGCATTGGCGTCGCCATCTATGATCCTAAGGCCAAAATAGGCGGCCTCATACATATACTGCTGCCGTCCTCGCAGGGGTTTGAAAACGGAAATCACGTCAGAACAAAATTTGCCGATTCCGGCATTATGGACCTGGTGGAGGCCCTGCTCAAGGCCGGCGCGTCGCGCGTACGGCTGAAAGCAAAAATGGCGGGGGGGGCATCCATGTTTACGATAAAATCCACATCCAGCATACACGAGGTCGGTAAACGAAACATTCAAAGCAGCAAGGATACCCTGAAAATGCTCGGCATAGAACTCGTCGCGCATGATACCGGGGGAAACAAGGGACGGACGATCATTTTCGATATCGATACAGGACAGCTGACGATCAAGACCGTCGATCGGGCGGTGAAAGTGATATAGCTTTTGGTTGATCTTTAAAAATACCAATCAAAGTCGGAGGTAAAAAAGTAATGGCAAAAATAATGATCGTAGACGATGCGGCATTCATGAGGATCACGATAAAGAATATGCTTAAGAAAAGCGTACACGAGGTCGTCGGTGAAGCTGAAAACGGCAAGTTGGCGGTAGAGCGGTACAGAGCGCTGTCGCCGGATATCGTGACAATGGATATCACAATGCCGGAGATGGACGGGCTGCAGGCACTTCGGGAGATTATATCGATTAATCCGGGCGCGAATGTTATCATGGTTTCGGCGATGGGACAGGAAGCAATGGTCCGCGAAGCAATTATGAGCGGGGCAAAGGGATTTATCGTCAAGCCTTTCAAGGAAGAGGGCATTCTGTCGGCTATAGACAAGCTCGCGTAGGCTTCACGGCGCATATTCCAGTTTATTATGAAATGGGTGAGATTAAATGAATGTTGACGAATCGATGCTTGATGTTTACATATACGAGACGCAGCAGCTTCTGGAATCTCTCGAAAACACGCTGTTTGCCGGTGAAAACGACAAAAAGCTGAATACCGAGCAGATTAACGAAGTTTTCCGCATCATGCATACGATCAAGGGCGCGTCCGCCATGATGGAGTTCGAGCACATGGCGAAGCTGGCGCATTCGCTCGAGGATATGTTTGCGCTGATCAGGGAAAACGACGCCGGTTCTTACGATTGGCCGGCGATTTTTGATAATGTTTTCAGCGCCATCTCATTTTTTAACGGCGAACTGGCCAAGCTTCTTGACAAGCAGACGATGGACGGAGATTCCTCCGACCTTATCGCCAAGCTGAAGCTGCTGGTGGCCCGGATGAAGGGAGAAAGCGCGGCGCCGGCCGCGACGGCGAAAAAGGAGCCCGAGGCGGTCACGGCGGAAACTCCCGTATTCGACCACAAGGGCGATGAAGCTTATTATAAGGTGAAGCTGTTTTTTGAGGAAAACAGCCAGATGGAGAATATTCGGGCGTTCGGCGTCGTCCAGGCTGTCAGAAAAATCAGCGTCAGATTCGCGCATATTCCCGAGGATCTGAACGGCGACGCGGCGACAGAGGAGATCCGGAACAACGGGTTCCTCGTTTTCCTGCAGTCCGGCGAAAATCCGGACAGGATCAAGGCGCTCCTTGAGACGACGCTGTTCCTGAAGTCCTGCAGCGTTCTCCCGATAGACGGCGACGACGAGGAGGTACCGGCGGCCATCCGGCAGGGCCGGGATACGGCAGGCGCCGAGGCGGCGCACGAGACGCTGCAGGCCAAGGCGGACGACCACCAGGCAAACGGCGAGGGCGGCGTTTCGCTGGAGTCCGTCGCCAAGCAGAATTTTATCAGCGTCAACGTCAACAAGCTGGACAACCTCTTGAATATTGTCGGCGAGATCGTCACGGCCCAGTCCATGGTGATCAACAACGCCGATTTCGGCGACCGGCAGCACGACAGCTTTGATTCCGCCGCGCAGCAGCTCCATTCCCTAATCAACGAGCTGCAGGATATCGTGATGTCCATCCGTATGATCCCGGTGTCCACGCTGTTCCAGAAGATGCGCCGTCTTGTCCGCGATATGAGCAAAAAATTCGGCAAGCAGATCGAGCTCGAAATCATCGGCGAGGAGACCGAGGTCGACAAGAATGTGATCGACTACCTTTCCGACCCGCTGCTGCACATCATCAGGAACTCCGTTGATCACGGCATTGAAGACGCCGCGACCCGGACAAGCAACGGCAAGCCGGCCTACGGCAAGATCACGCTGGAAGCCAGGATGACGGGCAGCGACGTTATCGTTACCATTACGGACGACGGCGGCGGGCTTTCCCGGGATAATATCCTGAAGAAGGCGTCCGAGAAAGGGCTTCTGACCAAGCCTGAGTCGGAAATGAGCGACAAAGAGGTCTACGGCCTTATTTTCCTGCCCGGCTTCTCCACCAAGGACCAGGTCACGGAATTTTCGGGCCGCGGCGTCGGCATGGACGTCGTCCGTAAAAATATCGGCGTCATCGGCGGTTCGGTGACGGTGGACTCCACGCCCGGCATGGGGACGACGCACACCATTCGCATCCCCCTGACGCTGACCATCGTCGACGGCATGAAATTCAATGTGGGCAAGATGAACTTCATCGTTCCCACCGTCTCCGTGCGCTCCGCCGTAAAGCCGGATGTCAAGGATATCTTTACCGACCCCGAGGGCAACGAGATGATCATGCTCCTTGGGAACGTCTATTCGCTCATCAGGCTCTCCCGGTTCTTCAATATTGAAGACGCCGTCACCGATCTGGCGGACGGCATGGTCATGCACATCGCGTCCGAGGAGAGAGAATTCTGTATTTTCTTTGACCATCTCGACGGAGAGTATCAGGTGGTCGTTAAAAAGCTGCCGAATTATCTGAAGCACTGTTCCTCGAGTCTGGACGGTGTCAGCGGATGCGCAATACTCGGCGACGGGTCGATCAATCTGATCATCGACGTCAACAGCGTGCAGTAGAGACTTTATTTAAGATGTGGAGGTGCATCGCATGGATGAACAGAACATAACCGGCCTGGAGGACGATATCGAGGAATACCTGGTATTCACGGTGGACAAGATCGATTTCGGTATTGATATCGGTCTCGTTCAGGAGATCATCGAAATACAGCCGGCTTCACCAATACCGAACGGGCTGGATTTTTGCAGCGGTATCATCAATATCCGCGGGATGATCGTCCCTGTGCTCGATATGCGCCGGAAGCTCGGCTTCCAGCCGGTCGAGTACGACGACAGGGCCTGCATTATCGTCATTCTCCTGGAGGCGGAGCTTGTCGGGGCGATTGTCGATTCCGTTCAGGACGTTATCCATATATCGGCGCGGGATCTTTTGGACTCCCCGGCGATCAGCGGCGGCGAGCAGGCGTACTACACGTCCAAGATCGCCAGCATCGACGGAAAGATCCGCCAGATACTGAATGTCAACGCCGTTTTCGACATTGGCAACGACGACTGAGAATGAATCATGACAGTCCCGGTGGCGGCACAGTCCGCGGCCGGGACTGTTTTTTATCTTGTCTTTCAGCGTGTTTATGGTACATTAAGAGTAGTTTCTTTTATTTCTTCTTTTGGAGGTCAGCATGAAAAAGGCCGGAATCGTCGGCGGCATTGGGCCCGCGTCCACGCTCGATTATTACAGCGGGATCATCAATGGCGTCCGTGAATTGACAAAGAGTGGAGAATATCCGAAAATCGTTATCGACAGCATCAACATGACGGAAATGCTCGGCTATGTTGCCGCCAATGACCGGGCCAAGCTGATAGATATTCTGGTTGACGCTATCGATCATCTGGCGGCGGCCGGCGCCGATTTTGCCGCGATCGCCTCAAACACGCCGCATATCGTGTTCGAGGACGTCCGGGCACGCGCCAGACTGCCGCTGCTCAGCATCGTGGAGGAGACGTGCCGCTGCGCGGCGAAAAGAGGCGTTAAAAAGGCCGTTGTCCTGGGTACTCTGTTCACAATGAAAAGCGGCCTCTATACGAACGCGCTCGAGAAGCATGGTATCGCGGCGGTCGTGCCGGACGACGGGGCACAAAATGACGTGTACAACATTATATTCCCGAATCTGGAGGAGGGCATCGTCCTGCCCGAGGAAAAGCAGAAGCTGCTGCATATCTCGGAGGACCTGCTCGCCGCGTCGGGCGCGGACGCGCTGGTGCTCGGTTGCACGGAGCTCCCGCTGGCTTTCAGGCCGGGCGACCTCAATACGATTTTGCTGGATACGGCGCAGATACACATCGCGGCGATCGTCAGGGAAATGCTGTCCTGAGGGAAGCTGCAAATTCACAAAAGTGAAAGCTGGATACCCGTCGTCAAAAAATAATAAGCGGCTACCGATTATAATAAATGAAGCGGAGACGGATATGAAAACACTCATTTTTAACGGATCGCCCAGAAAGAAGGGCAATACCTCGGCGCTGGTGGAGGAGCTTGTCCGCCAGCTCGACGGCGACGTCAAAATCATCCGGGCCTATGACTGCAATGTGAAGCCGTGCATCGACTGCCGGTTCTGCTGGAAAAACAGCGGTTGCGCGGTGAAGGACGGAATGCAGGATATCTACGATGATATCCAGGAGGCCGATAATATTATCATCGCTTCTCCAACGTATTTTTCGGAGCTGTCGGGGCAGCTCCTGGCAGTTTTGAGCCGGCTGCAGACCTACTGGTGCGCGAAGTTTTTGAGACACGAGGAGCCGGTCCCCAAGAAAAAGCGCGGCGGCATCATCGTCGTCCGCGGCGGCGCGGGCCCGCTGACAAAAGGCATCGAGACGGCCAAGGTCCTGCTGAGCGACATGAACGCCAAAGCCGTCGGCACGATCTTTGCCGATAATTCGGATGACGTGCCGAGCGTCGAAGTTAAGGAAGCGCTGGAGGGCATTCGCGCGCTGGCGGATAAGCTGAATCATCCGGAAAGCGAGAAATAACACCATATTATGAATTGAATTAGTATTCAAAATAAGGAGCGGCCAACGGCCGCTCCTTATTTTGTGCGCCCGACACAATGAATAACGGTCGTCCGCCGGTAAGTGCATGCCTTAACCTATGCGGCGGTGCCTGAATAAAATGATACAGAGCGAGAAACGGGGGTGTTTCAATGGTTACTTTCGGGTCCCCGCTGTTCTGGGTGCTGTTTTCCTCCGCTGTGCTTGCGGCCTGCATTTTTATCTTTTCCATTATCAGGCGGCACATCATAGACAGGCGTTTGGGTGGGCCGGACGCCGCCGCACAAGGCCAGGTGCTGAGCTCCGCTTCGCAGATAGACGTGCTGAATGATATCCTGGCCGATACCGGATACGCGTACGACTGGCGCCAGAACGTCTTTTATTCCAAGCTGAATACCTGGCAGAGAAAGTTCGGCTACTGCAGCCTGTACGACGAGACGTCGGCGCCTCTCGGAATTGTCATTGACTGCGAGCCGATATATTTCGACTACGGCGGGAAAAAGTGGCTGCTGGAGCTGTGGAAGGGCCAATACGGCATGGCCGTTGGCGCTGAAATCGGCATTTATAATACGACGGGGCCGGCGCTCGATATTCCCGGCGTGTTCAATGGGACATTTTACGACTGCGCGGGCGATGAGGATATGCTGAGCATGACATATACCCTGTTCAGAGAGGGGAAAGCGCTGTTCCGCCGCGCCGCCCGGCACTGGTGGCTGACCGGCTTTATGCTGGGCGAATACGCCGCGCCGCCGGTACTGTCGATGGAAGCGTCCATAACATTCAGGGATCGTGACATGCGGAACGCGTTCCTTGTCGGACTCACGCAGGCCGGCTACGGCGCGGGCGAATACCGCTACAGCGGCAATACTGTTTTGGTGCTGTATACGCGGCCACATTCCAGGCAGCCGCTGCCGCGCCGTGGGCTGCTCGGCCGGCTGGCGCTGCACTATGACAAATGGTTGGTGCGGAGATACAAAAAGCTGACAAAGGGTCTTGCCAATATGACGGATATTCTTGAAACGCTGCGGCGGAAATCGCCGCTCCTCTATAACCTTGCGCTGAATCTGGGCCGGCCGAGGAAATTTTACAAGGCGCACGACAAGCTCCGGCCTTATATCGAAGGGCGGTAAAACCCGGGGAGGGGAGCGGCCATCGCGACAGGCCGCTCTCCCGCTACCGGCCTGCCCCACACCACAATATATGCGAAGAAATAAAATGTATAATTATGCAAAACACTAGATGTTGACATTTAAATGGAAAATGAACAACCAAAATCGGACGGAGGCGACATGTTTTCATTTAATAAAAGAATAGACGACGCTTACGAGGCGGCGCTGACGGTGAAGCTCGGCGACACCTCGAAATTCGTCATTATGAGCGATGTGCACAGAGGCGGCGGCAACTGGGCGGACGACTTCGCCAAAAACCAGGTCGTCTATTACGCGGCGCTGAAATCGTACAACCGGCAGGGCTATACATACATAGAGCTCGGCGACGGCGACGAGCTCTGGAAATATAAAAGATTCTCGGAGATCACGACGGTCCATAAGGATGTTTTCCTGCTGCTGGAGCAGTTTTACAAGGATAACCGCATCTATTTCGTCTACGGCAACCACGATATCAAAAAGAAATACAAGCCGGGCATGCTTGCCGGCAGATATGACGAGGCAATGAAGACCAAGGTGCCGCTCTTCCCGGGGGCTAAAATCTATGAGAGTATTTTACTGCGATACGGCGCGGCCGGCCGCGCGCTGTTTCTGCTGCACGGCCATCAGGCAGATTTCCTCAACGACAGGCTGTGGCGGCTGGCGCGCTTCCTGGTGCGGCACGTCTGGGGACCGATGGAGCTCTTTGGGCTGACCAACGATCCCACCAGCGCCGCCAGAAACAACAAGGTCAAGGAAAAGGTGGAGAAGAGGCTGTCGGGATGGACAAAGGAAACCGGCACGCTCATGCTGGCGGGGCACACCCACCGGCCCGTTTTCCCCGAGCCCGGGGAAGGGAAGTACTTCAACGACGGCAGCTGCGTCCACCCTTACAGCATCACCGGCATCGAAATCAGCCTGGGCAACATCACCCTCGTCAAATGGGGCCAGAAAACCCACGAGGACGGCACCGTCTACGTCGGCAAGGACATCATCGCCGGCCCGCACAGGCTGACGGAATATTTTACATAGGGGCCACCGGGCAGACCGCCTCTATAAAACATCAGCCCCGGCACGTTGAGCGCGCAGGGGCTGATGTTTTACTGGGGCTTAATATTCGAAAACTTCAAAATCAACAATTTTGTCATGCACGAGATAATCCGTGCGGCTGATAAACGGCCCAAGATTATAATCCTTACTGATTGAATATGTCGGGGTGCTGGTGACATCACTGTCGTACCAGTCTGAGAAGCTGGCCAGCTGATCGCTTGTCATCTCATATTCCATGATATCGCCGGTGGACATCGTCACCTTTAATAAGGCGGTTTTTGTCCCTGCCGAAGGCGTTGCCGGCGCGGGCTCGTTCTGATAAGCCATGACTTCGAAAAACGCGATCTTGCTGAAAGCAATATAATCCCTGCGGCTGGCCAGTGAACCCAGATTATATGTCTTGTTAAAAACATAGCTCGGGCTGTCTGCGGCGTTGCCGTTATACCACGCGATGAAATCGCTGATCTGATCGGCGGACAGGCTGTACTCCTTCTGCTCCCCCGTTGTCATTGTAATTCTCAGAAGAGCGTTCGAGACTCCTGCCGGTGTTGCCGAAGCCTCGTTTGAGTAGCCGCTTTCCGCGCCGGAAGAATCGACGGCTGTGACGACGTAATAATATGCCGTCCCGTTTGTCAGGCCGGTATCCGTATAAGTTGTGCCGGTGACGTCCGCGGCGACCTGCGTATACGGCCCTCCGGGGGTTGTGGAACGGTAGACGTTATAGCTTGCGGCGTCGGGGACGGAGGTCCAGTTCAGTATGACCTGCGCGTCGCCGGGGGTGGCGGTAAGGGTTGGGAAGGAGGGCATGATTGCAGCCGTATATGCTTCCATAGCAGAAGTAACTATTCCAGCTGATGATGATGATGTGGAGCCACCTATAACATAGATTGTTCCTCCGATAACTTCTGCTTGCATATATCTTCTTGCTGTCAACAAAGAACCAATTTTTGACCATGTATTTGTGGATGGATTATATACTTCAGCTGATGATAAAATAGTTGATGATGAAGTGGTAGCTCCTGTCATTCCACCTAGAATGTATATCTTACCGGAAATAACTACTGCTTCCAGAGAACGTCGTGCCGTTATCATTGGAGTAAGTGTAGACCACGTATTTGTAGATGGGTCATATACTTCAGCTGAATTCAGAGATAAAACGGTGCTATTACTGCCACCAATTGAATAAAGCTTACCATTAATGACCAATATTTTAAACAGACCTCGAGATGTCGACATTGATGCTAGCGACGTCCACGTATTTGTATCAGGGTCAAAAACTTCCGCTGATGCAAGGCCCCCGGAACTATTGGAACCTCCAACCGCATATATCTTGCCGTTAATTATTTCTGCTTGAAAACCACAGCGAGGTGTTGACATGGAACTCAGTGTGGTCCAGGAATTAGTTGATGGATCATATACTTCTGTTGATGCTAAAGCTGTAGTTACAGTGCTGCCACTAAGGCCACCTGTAACATATATTTTGCCATTAACAATTTCTGCTTGGTGTTGTTGTCGAGGAGTTGCCATCGAGGCAAGAATAGTCCAAGTGTTGGTGGAAGGGTCATATGCTTCCACTGATGATAAGACGGATGATCCACTATATCCACCAATTGCATAAATCTTACCGCCTAATACTACCGTTTGAAATTGGCCTCGTGCCGTTGCCATTGGAGCAAGCGTGGTCCAAGTATTGTCAGAAGGATTATATACCTCTATGGATGATAAATAAGAACCGTTATATCCTCCAATTACGTATATCTTGCCACCAATTACTTCTGATTGAAAAAAATCTCGTGCCGTCCCCATCGGCGCTTTTGCCACCCATGTCGGGTCGGCGGCCAGGGCTGTCAGATTGGATGCCAGGAGCAGTATCGCCAATACTGCTGTCGCAATTGTTGCTTTCGCGCTGCGTTTACGGTTCATATTCATTTTCCTTTCGATAAACTGTATTAAGGGCAAAGAATGCTCTCATAACTTGTATATCGAAACAATTAAGGAAAAAGATAGAAGCTATTAGTTATAGTGTTAAATCAGTAAGATAAAGTGAGAAATTCTATTTGTTTCCCTATATTTATTGATTTTTGAAATTGAATATTATCCAAAACACAATATATAGAGGCTGCTTAAAGACAGCAAAAAAATGAAAAGCCCGGGAAACCGGGCTTTTCACTATAATTAAGGGAGGTTGACGTTGGCTTATTTGCCGATGAGGGAGAGGACGCTCTGAGGCAGGCTGTTGGCCTGAGCGAGCATTGCGGTAGCGGCCTGGGACAGGATGTTGGCGTTCGTGAACTCGGTCATCTCCTTGGCCATGTCGACGTCACGGATCTGGCTCTCGGCCGAGGTCAGGTTCGTGGACGAGGTGTTGAGGTTGTCGATCTTGTAATCGAGGCGGTTCTGGATGGCGCCGAGCGTCGCGCGCTGCGAAGAAACCGCGTTGATCGCACTGTCGACAGTAGAGATGGCGGCCTTAGCGGCGTCCTGCGTGTCGATTTTCGCGGAGTTGACGCCGAGCGACTGAGCGTCCATTTTCTCAATGTTGATGGACATCTCGTCGCCTTCGTTGGCACCGACCTGGAAGGTGAGGCCCGCGTTGGCTGCCTTGCTGACCGTAAAGGATGTCGTATCTGTTTTGACGACGGGACCGGAGGTTACGTCGGTAATGTTATCCGCCGAGCCGGTTTTATTCAGAAGACCTGTGGAAAGGCTGGCAGCCGTTACTGTCGCAGAGGTGGTGACATCGTCAAAACCGGTACCGGTAGTGGTTGCTGTATATGTCAATACTCCGGTGCCATCATCGTAGTTGCTTGCAAATGTCGCAGAAACAGGAGTTGTATCGGTGGAGTTAAACGTAAGTGATCCATTAGTTCCAATTGCAGTACCGAGGGCATCTCTAACAGCGTTGGCATCAGCTTCCTTACCAGTCGTGGTGTAAGAGAACGTGTTGCTGCCGATATTCACGGTATAGGTCTTAAGATCGCCAGCATTATAATCTGCAACGACGTCATTCAAATCTACATCGAAAGTAGCGGTACCGGTAGCTACAGTGACTCCGGAATCGGTTACGGCAGCAATACTTGTTGTGTTCAGCCCAACGGCGGCATCGGTAGCAGCAAGCTTATCAAATCCTACAGTAATACCGTTAGAGAAAGTAACGGAGCTGTCACCGGCGTGTAACTTGACGGATTGGCCGCCGGTAACCGAAGCGTAAACACCGTATGTGGCAGCCTGGGCGTCCACGCCGCCGTCAACGGAAATTGTCGTGTTGTTGATGGCGTCAGAAAGAGCAATAAGACCATTGGTGGACGTGGAAGCGGCGGAACCAAGGGTCAGGCTGGCTGTGAAGCCGTCGGCAGCGCCGTCAGAGGATTCAAAGTTGAGCGCAATTGTGTCGCTGGAACCGGCGGCAAAATTTGAACTGACAGCGGTGAGAGCTTCTTTCGAAACAGTGGCAGTAAAGATCTGACCATTATCGCCCTTTGCGTTGACCGTCAAAGTGCCGTCTTTATTGTCCGTTGTGCTCAGCGTATAGTTGCCGTTGTAAATGGCGCCGGCCTTCGCGGGAGCCGTTGTGGTGGCCGCGGTGAAGGTGGAGGAGGCTTTCGTGCCGAAAGAAACTGTCGTCGTGCCGGTCTTGGCGGAAATGGCAGCGGTCTCCTGCTTGACGCTGATGTTGAAGCCGTAATTGCCGGCGCTGACGTTACCGGCGGAAATCGCCATGCTGCTGTTGGCAAGCGATACGTTGCCGATGTTGGTCGTCGAAGCGCCGAGGGAGCCGTCGAGCAGATTCTTTTTATTAAATGTCGTGCCGGAGGAGATGTTGTTGAGCTCGACCTGGAGCTGAGTGAACTCGTCCTGCAGGGCGGTGCGGTCGATATCATCGTTATTGGTGTCATTGGAGGACTGGACGGCCAGCTCGCGCATTCTCTGGAGAATCTGTGTGGAGCTGTCCAGCGCGCCTTCGGCCGTCTGCACGAGGGAGATGGCGTCCTGAGCGTTGGAGTTGGCCTTGTCGAGGCCGCGGATCTGGGCGCGCATTTTCTCGGAGATCGCGAGGCCGGCGGCGTTGTCGGCCGCGGAGTTGATGGCGTAGCCGGATGACAGCTTGGCCACGGCGCTGGAGATCTTGTTCTGGTTCTTGGTGTACTGGGTAAAGGTGTTCATCGCGGTGAGGTTTGTGTTGATACGCATTGTTTTTCCTCCTTGATGTTCCCGGCGGCATCCGTGCCGCTCGGCTTTCTGGGCAGAAAACCGTTGTCAAACGGTGTAGATTTTCCTGCATTATACATTATCGAAAGATCATCATCCGACTTTAGTTAAAATGTAAGAATATTTTTATTGAGTTTTCTTGCACTTTTTCTCATATTTTTTGTCGTTTTTGTGAGAATTTCGTGAGAGAGGCGCGTTAAAAAAGTTATATCGAATTTTTTTTAAAATAATTTAGTGTAAATTTAAATAGTTTTTGGGGTGTCAGCGGTAAAAAAGAGGAAAAAACAGTGAAAAAACTTTGAAAAACTATCGAATATGAACCAATAATGCCAATTATACAGCTGCATTATAAGTGCAAAGTATACAAAAATGAGAATTTCGAATTTTTTAGAATTATGTTGATTTTTGTCAGGATTTATAGTAATCTTAGTCATATAAAGCGGGGCAAAATGGGTCCGGGACTGTGTAAAAAGAATGTAAATTGTTTTTTTGACGATCTGGCGGTCCAAAACAGAGGAATGAATACATATGCACCTGATGAATAATTATTCTTTTTGAAATCGTAAAAATTGTCATCATTTAATCCCGGAGAGCTAAAAAAATATCGGTATTGAGTCTGATAAAGGGCAGGGGCGGTTGAATTGGCGTCTTTTATGAAAACTATTTTGAAAAAGACTGTTGAGTTTTTTCAGAATATCGAAAAAAAGAAGTTGATATTGCTCATAACGCTGGCCTCAGTCATTGTTATCGCCGGAATTGTCGGGGCCATACTTCTTAATCAGGTTCACTATACGGTGCTGTATTCCGGGCTGGACGCCAGCGAGGCGGGCACTGTCAAGACGGTTCTTGACGGCAAGGGTGTCAAATCAAAGGTTCAGGGTACGAGCACCATTCTTGTGCCCGAAGAGCAGGCCGATACGCTGCGCATTGAGCTGGCCTCCGAGGGATACCCAAGCACCGGCCTCAACTACGATATATTTTCCGGTTCGTCGGCGATCGGTTCCACCGATCTTGAACGGCGGACCTATTTGCAGTATCAGCTGCAGGAAAACATGCGCGCGACGATCCGGCGCATGGAAAAGGTTCAGGACTGCATCGTCATCGTCAACCTGGCGCAGGACTCCTCCTTCGTGGTATCGGACAGCAAGTCGGAGGCCAGCGTGGCCGTGGAGCTCAGCCTGAAGGACGAGGAGACGCTCTCGAACACCGAGGCCAGGACGATCCAGGAATTTGTGCTGAAATGCGTCCCCAACTTAAAGCCGGAAAACGTGAGCATCGTCGATTCCAAGATGCATTATTATAATGTTAACGACGACGATGCCGAGGAAGAAAAAGAGCAGAACTATTCCGTGACCCAGCAGCAGATGACCGAGCAGATGAAGAGCGTTCTTACAAAGCAGGTGCTGAATGTCATGGAGCCGGTTGCCGGGGCGGGCAACGTGGCGGTGTCCGTCAACTGCGGCCTTGACTTTGACAAGCAGACGCTCAGCAAGGTCGAGTTTGCGCCGCCGGTGGAGGGCGAGACGAGCGGGCTGGTGCGCAGCAGCGAGGAGACCTACAGCGGTACGGACGCAAACGCCGGCGCGGCCGGCGCGGCCGGGACGACCACCAACGGCTCCGGCCCACCGGCTTATGTGGCGCCGTCACCGTCTCCGGATGGCGCGAACGGTGATTACACAAAAACATATAACTATGAATTAAATCAGATCCAGACGCAGATCGAGAAGGCGCAGGGGACCATCCAGGACCTTTCCGTGGCCGTTGTGGTCAACAGCAGTATTCAGGGCGTCTCCGGATATGCCGAAAATCTCAAGAATCTGGTGGCAAAGTCCATCGGCGTCAAGCCGGACTATGTTTCCGTCGAGCTCATACCGTTTGCCTCGAACAACAGTCTGTCGGATGCGTTCGCGCAGAACCAGCAGACGATGGAAGCGCTGAGCAGGAACAAGCTGATCACGACGATCGTCACAGCCGGGGTTGTGCTGGCGGCCATCGTTATCGTCGCGTGGTTCTTTTTCAGAAAACCAAAGCAGCGTATGGCAGCGCAGGGGCAGCCGCTTGTCGAGGGCGCTCAGCCTGTCGGCGTCACGATAGGAGATTTTACGGATATGCCGCCTGATGAAGAGTATGATATGGCTGATCTTGTTCTGAAAAAATCGAGCGAAGCGGAAAAGATAGAGGAGCTTATGGACAGGTATCCTGAGACAGTGGCGCAGATCCTGCGCACATGGCTGGCGGAGGACAACTGAATATGGCCGGAAAGACTGATACAAAGCTGACCCGGCGCGAGAAGGCCGCCATCCTGCTGATCGCCATCGGTAAAAATCAGGCGGCGCAAATCTTTAAATATCTGACAGAGGAAGAAATCGCGACGCTGACGCTGGCGATCACCACGACGACAAAGGTGACAAAAGAAGAGAGCGACAGCGTGCTGGCCGAGTTTCTGGAGACCTGTCTGGCCCAGAAATATATCTCCGAGGGCGGCCTGGACTATGCGCGGGGCGTCTTGAAAAAAGCCCTGGGCGACAACAAGGCCGGGGAGATTCTCGACAAGCTCACGGAGACGCTCCAGGTGCGGCCCTTTGAGTTCGTCAGGAAAGCCGACACGATGCAGATCGTTCACCTCGTCGCCAATGAAAATCCTCAGACGATCGCACTTTTGATGTCCTATCTGGAGCCGAAAAAAGCGGCCAGCGTCCTGGCCGCGCTTCCGGTCGACCTGCAGGTCGACGTCGTGACGCGCATGGCGAATATGGAGAGCGTGATCCCGGAGTACATCCGGGAAGCCGAGATGATCCTCGAGCAGCGCCTGGCAAAAATGGGCATGAGCGACCAGACGACGGTGGGCGGCATCGACTCGGTCGTGAAGATCATCAACAGCGTCGACAGGGGGACGGAGAAGAATATCCTCGAAAGCCTCGATATCGTCGACCCCGATCTTTCGGAAAACATCAAAAAGAACATGTTTGTCTTTGAAGATATCGCCAAGCTTTCCAATCAGGCAATCCAGCGCGTGCTCAAGGATGTGCAGCAAAACGATATTGCCATCGCGCTCAAGGGCGCGAACGAAGAGGTCAAGGGCATTATCATGTCCAACCTCAGTAAGCGCCTGCAAGAGATGATCGCGGACGACCTCCAGGTGATGGGCCCGATGCGGATAAAAGACGTGGAGGACGCCCAGCAGAAGATCGTCAATGCCGTCAGGTCGCTGGAGGAAAGCGGAGAGATCATCGTTTCGAGGGGGGACGCCAGCGATGTCCTCCTTTAGGATCGACAGGCAGTATGTCTCCTTTCAGACGGCCGAAACTCAACCGGTCCGCGCGACGCCCCCGCCCCAGGTTCAGAAGCAGAGCCAGGAGCAGAGCGGGGAACACAGTCAGGAGCGCCCTGCCGACCAGGGAATGTCCGTTGAGGATATCAGCAAAATTTATAATGAAATCTACGAGCGGCTATTAGCCGAGCACGCCGAGCAGGCGGAAAATATGTTGTCCAAAGCGTCCGACGAAGCCCGGGAGATCGTTGAAAACGCCAAAAAGCAGGCGGAGGAGATTACCGATAAGGCGCAGGCCGACGCGCGGCAACTGCAGGAAGAGCTCCAGGCGTCGCTGGAGAACGCGGCGGAGGAGAGAAGGCTTCGGGAAGAAAAGGAACTCCGGGACCTGGAGTCCGGGATGAGAAGCGCATACGAAACGCTTGTCGACGGGATGCAGGACGAGGTCATCGGCCTCGTGATGGAGATCGTCCGAAAGGTCATTGGAATCAAGCTGTCACAGTCGGACGACGTTTTCCTCGGTCTCGTCAGAGACGCACTGGACCGGCTGAAGCACGTCGGCTCTCTCGTTGTCCGCGTCAGCTCGGAGGATTACGCCAGATACTTCGGCGGTGAGCGGGGCCCGGCGCTGGATGCGGGGGATGTCAAGGTGTCGGTTGCCGAAGAACCGGACTTTTCGGTGGGCGATCTCGTGGTCGAGTCCGAGGGGGAGATGGTCGACCTTTCCGTCGGCCGGCAGCTGGACCAGATCGAGCAAGCATTCGAAAGCTAAGAGGATTACGCCATGCAGACCGATTTTCGGAGCTATCACGATATCCTGAAAAACCTTGACACTGTTGAATACAGCGGCAAGGTGATGAAGGTTGTCGGTCTGACGGTTGAATCAAACGGGCCCGCCGTCAATATGGGGAACATCTGCAGGATATATCCCTCCGTCGGCGACAATTATGTGGAGGCCGAGGTCGTCGGTTTCCGCGACCAGCGTGTGCTGCTGATGCCGTTCGGAGATATGACCGGCATCGGGTTTGGCAGCAGGGTCGTGTCCACGGGGCAGTCGCTCCGGGTGGCTGTTTCGGACGAGCTGATCGGGCGTGTTTTGAATGCTCTGGGGAAACCGATGGACGATGGACCGCCTATCGGCGACGTTGTTTATTATCCGGTGGACAACGCGCCGCCGAATCCGCTCAGCCGCACGCGCATCGCCAATGAATTTCCGCTGGGTGTCCGCGCTATAGACGGACTGCTGACGGTGGGCCAGGGACAGCGTCTGGGGATTTTCGCCGGCAGCGGCGTCGGAAAATCCACGCTCCTTGGGATGATTGCGCGGAATGCCGTCGCCGACGTCAACGTCATCGTGCTTGTCGGCGAACGCGGCAGGGAAGTCAAGGATTTTATCGAAAAGGATCTGGGGCCCTTGGGCCTTGCTAAATCCGTTCTTATCATCGCCACCAGCGACCAGCCCGCGCTTTTGCGCCTGAAGGCGGCGCTTGTGGGCACGAGCGTCGCGGAATATTTCAGGGACAAGGGGCTGAAGGTCCTGCTTCTGATGGACTCCGTCACGCGTTTTGCCATGGCGCAGAGGGAAATCGGCATGGCGGTCGGCGAGCCGCCCATATCCCGCGGTTTTCCGCCGTCTGTCTACTCGATCCTGCCGAAGCTTTTGGAGCGGTCGGGTACATCGGACAAGGGTTCCATCACCGGCCTGTACACCGTCCTCGTCGAAGGCGACGACATGAACGAGCCGATATCGGATACGGTGCGCGGTATTCTCGACGGGCATATCGTCCTGTCCAGAGCGCTGGCCACCAGCAATCATTATCCGGCCATCGATGTGCTTGAAAGCATCAGCCGCGTCATGAAGGAGATCATCCCGAGGGAACAGTACGACAAGGCGGGCTTTATCAAGAACGTTATGTCCGTCTACAGAAAAGCCAAAGACCTCATCGATATCGGCGCCTACAAGAGCGGGTCCAGTGCCGAAATCGACGAAGCCATTCGATTAAACCCCATCATCAATGCCTTTTTAAGGCAGGGCGTGGATGAGACGGCAAGCTACGATGAGATTAAAGAAGCCCTCTACGCCATTGGCTGATCGTATCGGCGCCGCGGGGGCGAACACGGTAATGTCGGGGTTAATATAGACGATGAAGAAATTTGTTTTTTCGCTGAATGCGCTTTATGACGTCAAAAAGACGCTGCGCGACAAGCTGCAGGCGGAGTATGCCGCGGCGGAAGCGGCTCACAGGGCCGCCGTCGAAAGAAAAGAGAGCCTCGAGAATACGCTCGATGAGAAAAAGGAAGAGCACGAGCAAAAGGCTAAAAACGGGATGACCGTCAGCGAGCTTTTGGGTTACGACGTTTACTTTGAGGAGCTCCAGGAGCGGATCAAGGCGGCCGCCCTGGCTGTCGACAGGGCGCTTCAGGAGGTAAATCGAAAAAGAAACGAGCTTGTGGCTGTTTTCAAGGAGATTAAGGTTCTTGAAAAGCTCTACGAAAAGCAATACGGCGAATATCTGAAGGACCTGGAGAAAAGCGAAACGAAAGCCGTTGAGGACATTGTCTCTTTTCAGATAACGGATACCAAGGACAGCGAAATGGAATCGGCTTCATAATGTATACGACCGGAACGGTGAAATCCTTGCATCCGGGACAAATTTTATGAAAAACGACGGATGCGACGCGTCGGGGAGTTGAGTGAATGAGTCCAGTAGCGGAAGCCCAAAAAACAGCCACGGTCAAAACGGGCAGGCTTGACGGCAAGGAATTTGAAGAGACCTTTAAGCCGAAGGGCCGGGACAAGACCGCCAAGGAGCTGGAGGACAAGGATAAAAAGGGCAAGGACGGTAAAGACGGCAAGGACGGCAAAAAAGGGAAAAAGAAGAAGCCCAAATTTCTGAGAATCCTCATTATTGTAATGATTATTCTCGTCCTGCTGGGCGGCGCCGGCGCCGCACTTTACCTGTCGGGCAATCTGAACAATATCATCAACAATACATTGAACGCCATCGGATTGCAAATGATCGCGCCGGGTACGGCGGCCCCGTCGGACACGGCCGGGACATCGGGCGCGCCGGATATTGAGGCATCGGCTTCGCCGGAGGCGTCCATAACGCCGGAGGAGCCCAACGTGTCGGATTCCCCGGAAGAATCTCCCACACCGGAAGCATCCCCTTCGCCGGACGGTTTCGATACAGAAGAGAGAACCTTTGAGAAAATCCTGGCCGATTTTTCCGAGGAGAAGCTCACGGAACTGAAACGGGTGGGGCTGATATACTCTAAAATGGACCCTGCCGCGGCGGGGGCGATCATGACGAACATTTATGACCCCGAGCAGATTGCGATCATCGTTTATAACATGCCTCCAGCGGCCTCGGCCCTCCTGCTGGCCCAGCTGGACGCAGGACTGGCGGCCCAGGTGACAAAGCTCATGACAAGCTGAAAGATACTCAAAATATCCCAGATTGTGAGATGATACATATGCAGGCAACATCCCTTATTATTATGCCGGCGGCGGCCAACACCGTTGATCCGGCCGGCGAGGCATCTTCTTCGGGACAAGGCATCAGGGTGAATTCGGCAAACCAGAAAAAATCCCGCGATTCGCTGTTTACGGCGATCCTGCAGAAGGGCATCAAACGGAACGCGCCCTCCGGACTCTCGTCCGGCAACGTATCCGGCACGGGGGACGCCGACAGGACCGGCGAGAAAGAGGCCGACGACGCCTCGGACGTGTGCAGCCTCTTAATGCAGCTTCTGGTCATGAACGTCGCTCCGGCACCGACGTCTGCCGGCGGCGCGCAGGCCGGCGAAGAGGGAGACAGCAGGGCGTCCACAGGTCCGGACGGCCTCGTGACGGATATCGGGGGCCCGGGCGGACTTTTGGCGACTGGCGACCTGCTGCAGCAGAGCGCGGCGTTTTTGGCCGCCCTTCCTCAGGATGACGCCGCCAAGGCCGCGGAAATCCTGAAAGCGCTCACCGCCGGGGACAGCGGCGACGGCGGGATACAGAACGGGACCGATGTTGCCGCCGCGCTGGCGGGCATTACCGAGGCACTGAAGGAAAATCTGCCGCAGAAAACGCCCGATTTAACCCAGAATCTGTCCAATTTCGTTCAGAATACGTCCGAGCCGGACGGTCAGGCCGCGAGTGATATAGCAACAATCGACGCGACGGCTCCAGCACCGCCGGAGGCAAGCGATGGAGCGCCTGCCGACCCGAGGCTCACCGCGGCGCCGGCAGGGGTCAGGCAGACCGGCGCGCGCACGGCGGAAGTAAGGAGCGGCACGGACCCGAGCGGAAGGCTGGCGGCGATGCAGGACGCGGCCCCCACGGCCGAAAACGTCAAGGCTGTTGAATCGACAGCCGCAGGTGGGGAATCGGAAAATGGCGCCGAGCTCGGCGCGCGGGACAAAAGCAAAGCGGACGAGACGGACTCGACAGGGACGGCCACGCAGCAGGTAACCGCCGGCGCATCCTTTAAGGGCGAGACGGCGGCTGAAAAAACGGCGGCTGTCGAGAAGGCGCTGAACAGGTTCGCTGAGGACCTCAGGGGCTTCCAGGGCGGCCCCCAGGAGATCAAGATCGTCCTTCAGCCCGAGTCGCTTGGAACGCTGACGATTTCGGTGACGAAGACGGAGACGGGCATAACGGCAAAAATAAAAGCCGAGGACAGGGAAATCGTCGCGGCGATTTCAGATCAGCTGCAAAAGCTGGTATCGTCCATGGAGAGCAAGGGTATCCGGCTCACGAACGTCGATGTCGTTTACAGCCAGACGGAACAGAACACCGGCTTTGGCCAGCAGCATTTTGACCGCGGGCGCGACGACACCCCGAAGGGGTTTACGTTTACACCCGGAAAATATCAGGACAGCGACGCGAACGGCGCCGATTTCTGGCAGGAATATTACGGCGGCGAGACAAGCGGCGACGCCACGGTAGACTACAGAATATAGAAAGGGGGAGCGATTATGTCGGTTAACGCAGTCAGTGCATCGGATACGTCGGGCAATACGATAACCTATACGAGAGATACCGCCCAAGACAACCAGAACCCGTCCATCGACACGCTGACTTTTCTGAAGCTTCTTGTCGCTCAGCTGAAATATCAGGACCCGCTGTCGCCGCAGGACAACACCGCGTTTGTTTCCCAGCTGGCCCAGATGTCGTCGCTGGAGTCGATGACCAACATGAACACGACGCTGAAAAACTCGCAGGCCTATGACCTGATCGGCAAGGCGATCTATGCCGAAGTTCTGGATAAGAACAGCGGTATCACAACGGGTTATACCGGCATCGTCAGCGGCATCGTCATCAGGAACGGCGTCCCGTACGCCGTTGTCGGCAATACGGCGATCAATCTTTTGGATATACAGCAGGTTTTCGATCCTTCGGTTCTCACCGATCCGCCGGATTCCGGCGATCCGACGGACGAGGACCCCGATCCGGAACAAACACCTTGAGCCTCATACATTTACTATATAAAACAGCACCCGCATCCCCAATTTATTATGACAGGAGACTTGCTTTATGATGCGTTCACTTTTTTCAGCCGTTTCAGGTCTGAAAAGCAACCAGACGGCGATGGACATCATCGGCAACAACATCGCCAACGTCAACACGATCGGCTACAAAACGAGCCGGACAGTCTTTCAGGACATCTTCAGCCAGACAATCGCCAGCGCCACGGCGCCGACGGCCACCACGGGCGGCAGCAACGCCAAACAGGTCGGCTTGGGTGTGAGTGTCTCCACCATCGGAATGAACATGACGGAGGGCAGCACGCAGTCGACCTCCAACCCGCTCGACTTCGCCATTGCCGGCGAGGGCTTCTTCATCGTCGACGACGGCAGCGGCACGCTCAAATATACGCGCGCCGGCGCGTTTACGCTTGACGCCGAGGGCTATCTCGTCGACGGCAACGGCAACTATATCCTGGGAGTCAGCAACATCAGCGGCCCCACAAATGCCAACGGACTCAATATAGGCACCGACTATGCCGCCACCGGCGATCCCTTTGACGATAGCACCACCACGCCGGCATTTACAGATAACCCGAACAGTGCCATTGAAAATACCGATGTCAAGAACCTTGTGCCAGCGAACCTGACAAGGATTCAGATCACCGGGAACATTATGGTTGATGACGGGACCGGCACGCTTGTCCCTGGTAAATATGATCTCGACGGCGATCATACAACGACAGGCGACATTGTGGATCTCACGGGTCTCACAGGTTACACCGTGGACAGCAAGGGCGTCATCCAGGCGCTCACCGCCTCCGGCGACACGGTAACGGTGGGCCGTCTTGCGCTGGCGACGTTCAACAACACGGGCGGCCTGGAGAAGGTCGGATCGAGCTACTATGTTGAGTCGTCCAACAGCGGTGAGGCGCAATACAACTTTGCCGGCAACCACTGCGGTGAATTGAAGGGCGGCAGCCTGGAGATGTCGAACGTGGATCTGTCCACCGAGCTGACGAACATGATCATCACCCAGAGAGGCTTCCAGGCCAACTCGAGAGTCATCACCACGACGGACTCCATGCTGGAAGAGCTCATCAACCTCAAGCGTTGATACGGGCGGCCGGTGGCATTATGATCAAGCTGACACGAATCAATAAGGTCGAAAAATTCTGGGTCAACGAAAACCAGATCGAATTCATGGAGGAGACCCCGGATACGATCCTGTCGATGGTCACCGGCAAGAAGATCGCCGTTGCCGAGTCGGCCGAGGAGATTGCCGAGCTGATCCGGCGCGTTCAGCGGGCCGTTCTCGTTACGCGGGCGGAAAACGGAGAAGTAGTCTTCCCGCATTAACGCGGACGGCACGCCGGACCGGGGCGGGAGCCCGGAAATTGAAGAGGGGGTGGTGTAATTGTTGGACGTTTTATCCCAGGCTGAAATAGATAAACTGCTCAAGGATCTGGCCACAGGCGGTGCGGAGGAAAATGAAGCAGAGGCGAAAAGTGTTGCCAAGCCGTATGACTTTAAGACGGCAAACCGTTTTACCAAGGAACAGATCAGGGCAATCAACGTCGTGTTCAAAAACTTCGGACATCTGCTGTCAAACTATCTTATGGGCACGCTGCGGGCGACATGCGATTCCGAAGTGCTCTCCGTTGAAGAAATCTCTTTCAACGAATTCAACAACTCCGTGCCCTCGCCCGTCATCATCGCGGTCATCGATACCGAACCGTTTACGGGCTCGATCATTCTGGAGATGACGAAAGAGATTTCCTATTCCATCATCAGCCGCGTGCTCGGAGGGACAAAGGAAATCTCCGCTGAAGGCCGGCAATTTACCGAGATAGAGCTGGCCATTATGGAGCGCGTTCTATGGCAGAGCCTTAAAAACTTCGACGAGGCCTGGAGCAAGATCATGGAAACAAGCTCGACGCTGGAAAAGATCGATACGAGCATGCAGTTTGCCCAGATCGTCGATATGAACGAGCCGGTGCTGATGGTGACGCTGAACGTTACCATCGGCAATGAAAGCGGACTCATTGGCTTCTGCCTGCCGCATCAGGCGCTGGAGCCCTTTACGAAAAAGCTGAATACAAGGCATATGTACTCCGGGAACGTCAACAAGAAAATCGACGCGGATCCCACGAATATCATCAATTCCATCAGACGGACGGATATCCTTGTCAGTGCGATATTCAATCCAACGGAGGCCACGGTGCGGGATATTACGAGTCTCGACGTGGGCGACGTTATACAGCTGCAGCATAAGGTCGATGAACCGCTGATCGTGAAATATCAGCAGTTGCCAAAATACCGCGCATCCATGGGGAAGTTCAGGAACAGCCTGGCTTTGAAAATCCTCGAAGAAATCAAAGGAGAAGATGACAATGAGTGATCTGACTCAGGAAGAGATCGACGCGCTCATCAGCGGCGGCAAAACGGCGTCGACCCAAGAGATGCTGGCTGAGGATGAAAAGGACATACAGACCTTTGAGGAACTTGACGCGCAGGCTCAGGAAGACATCACGGGCTACTTTACCCCGGATCAGATCGACGCACTCGGCGAAGTCGGGAATATCTGCATGGGGACGTCGGCCACGACGATGTACGCGCTCCTCGGCCGGCGGGTGAATATCACAACGCCGAAGGTCGGCCTTTATAAGGCCGAAAACGTCCTGTCGGCCTTTCAGTGGCCGTTTCTCGCCATCAGCGTGGAATTCACCGAGGGCGTGTTCGGAAAAAACCTGCTCATTATGAAGGACTACGACGCCGCGGTGATCACCGATCTGCTCATGGGGGGCGAAGGTCAGGTGGAAAAGGGCAATGTCGTCCTGAACGAAATCCATCTGAGCGCCATGAGCGAGGTTATGAATCAGATGATCGGCTCGGCGGCCACAGCCATGGCAAATATGATGAGCCGGGAGGTCAACATCTCGCCCCCGCTGGTCCAGAGAGCGACGGCAGAGGACGATGCCGCCAGCTTCCTCGACGGCGCCCCGCTTGTTATCAAGATCAGCTTCGACATGGAGATCGAGGGCCTCTTAAAGAGCAAGCTGATGCAGATCATGCCGGTTGACATGGGAAAGCTGCTGATTGAAAGCCTGATGCCAAGGGAAGGGAAGGGCGCCCAAAAAGCGGCGGTAGCGGTCCCGCAGCAGTACGAGGCGGCGGCTCCGTCACAGCCGAGACCGTCCGCGACCCAACCGCAGGAGCCAAAACGCGTTCAGCCTGTCAGGCAGGCCACCTATCAGTCGTTCGACGAGCCGTTTATCGCGTCGGCGGGCGATATCAGCCACATCAATTATGATCTGATCAACGATATACCGCTCCAGGTGACGGTGGAGCTCGGTAAGGCGAAAAAGAACCTAAACGAGGTGCTGAATCTCGGGATTGGCTCCATCATCGTCCTGGACAAGCTGGCCGGCGAGCTTGTGGACGTGATCGTCAACGGGAAAAAGATCGCAAAGGGAGAGGTTGTTGTCATTGACGATAACTACGGCGTCCGCATCACCGAAATCATCAAATAAGCCGGTCGCCGGCAAGGATGGCCAATTTACATAGTATTGCGAGTGGTTTATGTGTTTGAGTGTGTAGCAAGTCAGCCGATATTCAACATCAAAAAAGAAATATTTGGATATGAGTTGTTATACAGGGCGGGGAAGGACTCTACGGAATACGACGGTATTGACGGCAGCAGCGCGACGAAGGACGTCCTGGTGACGGCTTTCAGCGATATCGGTATCGAGGCGATTACGGGAGGACGAAAGGCCTTTGTGAATTTCACATCGGACCTCGTTCTGGATGAAGTGCCCCACATGCTGTCCAACGATATACTGATCGTCGAGCTCCTTGAAAACGTCCATCCGACGGAGGCCATCCTTGCAGCCTGCAGAAAACTGAAGAGGAGGGGCTATCTCATCGCGCTGGACGATTTTTCCTACAGCGAGGAGATTGAGCCGCTCATCGGCGTTGCCGATATCATCAAGATCGACTTTATGAAGTGCGGCGTTGAAGATATCAAAAAGAACGTCTACAAGATCAACAACAACAGGCGGAAAATCCTGCTTGCTGAAAAAATCGAGACGTATGAGGATCTCGAATTTGCGCGGGAACTGGGATTTAACCTGTTTCAGGGCTTTTTCTTCTGCAAGCCGATTATCGCCAACGCCAAGTGTGCCGAGGCGCTCCAGGTCAGCAAGCTGCAGCTTATCAAATACATCGCGGACCCTGAGGTCAGCTTTTTCGATCTGGCCAATGTCATCAAGCGCGACCTGGTGCTGTCGTACAGACTTCTGAAAATCGTCAACTCGGCTTATTACGGCCTTAAATATACGGTCACCGGTATCCTGCACGCGCTTTTAATCCTGGGTCTCAACGAGATCAAGAAGTGGATCTCGCTCATTGTTTTGAACCAGATCAAAACGACAAAACCGAGTGAGCTGATCCGCGCGGCGCTTGTCCGGGGCATATTTATGGAAAAGCTCGCGATTTTTCAAAAAAGGCGGAAAAGCAGGGACGAATATTTCCTCGTCGGATTGTTTTCACTGGCGGAGGCCATTATGGACACGCCGATCGACGCCATACTCAGCGAGACGCATCTGAGCGACGAGATCACAAGGCCTCTCATCACGGGCGAGGGAGAAAAGGCGGATCTTCTTAAAATCATCTATCACATCGAGCGCGCCGAATGGGACGAGGCTGAGGAAATCGCCGGGAAATGCGGCGTTGACCAGGCGAAGACAAATCAGTTTTATATCGAAGCGATGATCGATGCCAACAAGCTTTTAAGCTGATATTTATTTTAAAACGGGAGATGATGACGCACATGCTGGACAATATGTTTTCCTCGGTAAATACGCTGCAGAAGGACTTGGGCGCGTCCTGGCTCAAGAATGAGGTCATCAGCAACAACATCGCCAATGTGGACACGCCGGGCTTTAAAGCGTCTCATGTACGGTTTGAAGACCTCATGGCCGAAGCGGTGAGCGCCAATGACGGTACGCTGCCTCTTACGGTGACGAACGAGCGGCACATCGCGCTGCCGTCAGCCGGCGGCTCCATCGAGAACGTTGAGCCGGAAATCCTTACCGATGAGACGACCTCCACGCGCCTGGACGGCAACAACGTCAATATCGACAACGAGATGGTGGACCTGGCGAAAAACTCCATCGACTATTACACGACGGTGAGCAAAATAAACTCCGAATTCAGAAAGCTGAATTCGGCGATCAACGTGACCTGATCATAAGGAGGCTTTGACAAATGGGCTTTTTAAGCGGAATGAATATCAGCGGCTCGGGACTGACCGCCCAGCGCCTGCGCATGGACGTCATCTCCGAGAATATCGCCAACATCGATACGACCAGAGCGGCCAACGGACTGCCCTATACCAGGAAAGTGACGATTCTGGAGGAGCGCAACCCCAACTTCTCCGACGTGCTGAAAAATTCGGAACACGACAGCACCGAGGGCGGCGTCCGCGTGGCCGAGATTTCCAACGACCCGTCGCCGTACCAGCTGGTGTACGACCCGACAAATCCCGACGCCAATGCCGACGGATACGTCCAGATGCCGAATGTGGACATCACCCAGGAGATGGTGGACATGATTTCGGCGTACAGATCCTACGAGGCCAACGTCACGGCGTTCAACGCCTATAAGGACATGGCGGTCAAAGCGCTGGAAATCGGCAAGTAAAATCTGACTTAAAGGAGTTTTCTATATGCCTGTCATCGGTTCAAATCCTGTCAGCAATTTAAGCAGCATTGTAAACGCCGCCGCCGCGAAGTCTTCCGAAACCGGGAGCAGCGGCGGATTTAAAGAGGCGCTCAACGAGGCCCTGGAAAAATTCAACAAGGTCGGCGACGACAACGCCCAGGCCACGCTGGACCTGTTGACCGGCAATACCGACGATCTTTCCGATACCATGATCGCGGCCCAGAAATCGGAGATCACGCTCAATCTGACCGTGGCGATCCGGAACAAGGCCGTGGAGGCGTATAAGGAAATCATGAACATGCAGGTCTAAGCGCATCCGCCTGTATGAGAGGCGACGACAGCCGCCTCTCTGCATCTATTTGAACGGAGGACGCTGTGAATACATTCTGGGATTATGTTCAGGCCATCGTTATCATCGCGGCCGTAATATTCGCGGCGTACTACGTGACAAAGCTGGTGGCGAAAACAGGCGGCGGCGGTTTCCGCAGGAGCTCCGGCATAAAGCTGATCGGCTCACAGTCGCTGGGCAGAGACAAATCGGTGACCATCGTCGAGATCGGCCAGTTCCACTACATCCTCGGCGTCAGCGCGCAGCGCGTTGAGCTGCTGGACAAGCTCGACAAGTCGGAATCGGGGTTGAAGAAAGAAGAGCCCTCTGCATCTCTGCCGTCCTTCGGAGAGAGCTTTAAGGAAGAACTGAACAAAAGATTCAACAGGCAAAAGAAGGACGATTGAGAACCCCCGGAGCGCCGCTCCGGAATAACGCCGAACCCGTGTGCGAGATACGGGCTGCGGTATCACAGCTTTTGAAATGTGGTGGGTCTTTGAAAACGGTTTACAGCCAGCCGCGGCTGCCGGTCCCCGATCGCGGCGCCACGGTCTGGAAAAAGGTCATGAAAACAGCGAAAATCTGCCTGGGCACGAGCGTGGCGTTTATTATCTGCGTCGCGGCGCTGACAGCGGTGTCGAGAAACGCGTCGGCGGCGCCCTTCGATACGATCAAGTCGCTTCTGGACAACGACCAGCAGTCGCTGCAGATCATCATGATCCTGACGGCAATCACGCTGATTCCGACGATGCTCATCATGCTGACGGGCTTTACCAGGATCATCATCGTGCTGTCGATCGTGCGCAACGCCATCGGCCTGCAGAATATGCCGCCGAACACGGTAATCATCGGCCTGGCGATTTTTATTACATATTTCGTCATGAGTCCGGTTCTGACGCAGATCAACGACGTGGCGTACCAGCCGTACATTAAAAATGAGATCCAGTTTACCGAATTTTCCGAAAAGGCGATGGAGCCGATCCGGGATTTTATGCTGAAAGAGACATATCAGTCCGACCTCGGCTTTTTTGAGGACCTGGCGAAAATCGACGCCTCCACAGATGTCAAGAGCGTGCCCGATCATGTTATTATCGCGTCCTTTATCACCAGCGAGCTCAAGCACGCTTTCGCCATCGGCTTTTTTATCTATATTCCCTTCATCGTCATCGACATGATCGTGGCGAGCACGCTGATGGCGATGGGTATGATGATGCTTCCGCCGGCAATGATCTCCATGCCGTTCAAAATCCTTCTTTTCGTGCTGGTGGACGGCTGGAAAATGACGATCGGTACGCTCATCAACAGCTTTTAGTTTGGGGGAAACGACATGTTATCACAACCGGAAATTCTGACGGTGATCAAGGACGCGGTCTACGTCGTCCTGATGGGGTCGATGCCGATGCTTGGCGCGGCGCTTATCATCGGAGTCCTTGTGTCGATCTTCCAGGCGACGACGCAAATCAACGAGCAGACGCTGGCCTTTGTGCCGAAGATCATCGGCATCCTGTTCGCTTTTCTTGTGTTCGGCGGATGGATCATCAGCAAGGTCACCGATTTCACCAACGAGATATACGGCGCCATCAATACCATGCTGAAATAAGCTATGAGTATAATGTCTCAGCTCGCGCTGATACGCGATCATCTGGATTACGTGCTCCTGCTCTTTGTCCGTGTCACCGGCCTTCTGATTTCAAGCCCTATTTTCGGCAGAAAAAACGTGCCCAATATCGCCAAGATCGGCTTTTGTGCCGTACTGACCGTCGTTTTCATGTCAGGGCTTCCCGCGCCGGCCTCATATCCGGTTTTCAACAATCTCCTTGAATATGCGCTGGTCGTTGTGCGGGAACTGGCGTTCGGCGTGGCGATGGGATTCGTCCTCACGGCGATATTCAATCTGACGATGACCGCCGGGGCCATCATGGACTACCAGATCGGCTACAGCATGGCGAGCATCTACGATTTTCAAAACAACAGCCAGAGCCCGGTTTCCGGGAATCTGTTCAATATCATGATGCTCATCCTGTTTTTTATGTACGACGGGCATCTGAAGCTGATATCGGTGATACAAAAGACAATTACGGCGGTGCCCATCGGTACGGCTATGGCGCCCCCTGATATCCTCTGGGTTGCCGCCGAGGTGATGACGAAATCGTTTCTCCTGTCGATCATGGTGGCAATGCCGGTGCTTGCTGCGGGCGTAATGATTGAAATCGCCCTTGGCGCGATGATCAAAACGGTGCCGCAGATGAACATGTTCGTGGTCGGCATCCCGATAAAGATCATTGTCGGCCTCGTCGTGATGCTGATGACATTTTCGCTGTTTGCAAATTTTACGAAAGACATCTTCACGCAGATGTTCAACTATATCGGCGTCATGTTTGACCACCTGGCCGGAACGGCGTGAGCTTATAGAAAAACACGGATAAAGCAGAGGTGAACCGGCTTTATGGCGCAGGGCAGCGGCGAAAAAACTGAAAAAGCCTCGCCAAAAAAGCGAAGAGACACCCGGAAAAAGGGCGAGGTTCACAAGAGCTCCGATATGTGTTCGGCAATCATGCTTTTTATTACCTTCGGGACGCTGAAGGTCGGCTATGAGGGATTCCTTCGCTCCATGAGAGGCTTTTCATCCTGGCTCCTCTCCGACAGCGTTATCGTCGGCAATGCCAAAAACGTCACGGCCTCGTCGGTCGTCCTGTACTATAAAGACATCCTGAACGGTATCCTCCCGCTGCTCCTGCCGTTTATGCTGATCGTGATGATCGGCGGGGCCGTCGTGCATGTGGTCCAGACCGGTCCGATGTTCATCACCGAAAAGCTCAAGCCGGATTTTAAGAAGATCAATCCGATCAACGGCTTCAAGCGTATCTTCTCCTCCGCCTCGCTGGTGGAGCTGGGCAAGTCGATTTTCAAGATCGTTATTCTCGGCTATATCGTCTACAGCTACTTTTCTTCCGCGCTGAAAAGCTTTGCCAACATGATCTATTCCGACGTGGGCGCCGCGTTTTCCAAGGTGCTGTCGACGAGCTTTTCGATGGGGATCATGATCGGCCTGGCGCTTATCGCGTTTTCGGCCGTCGACGTCCTATACCAGTGGTGGAAGTTTGAAAAAGATATCCGCATGACAAAGCAGGAAGTCAAGGAAGAAAACAAGCAGCTGGAAGGCGATCCCCAGATCAAGGCGAAGATACGGCAGAAGCAGCGCCGGATGAGCGCCCAGCGGATGATGAAGAACCTGCCCGACGCCACCGTCGTCGTCACGAACCCGGACCACTTTGCCGTGGCGCTGCGGTACGACGACGAGCTGGACAAAGCGCCTGTCGTCATCGCCAAGGGCCAGGATTATCTGGCCCAGAGGATCAAAAAGAAAGCCAAGGAGCTCGACATCGCCATCGTCGAGAACAAGCCTGTGGCCCGCGCCCTGTATGCCGCCTGCGAGGTTGGCCACGAGATTCCGCCCGAGCTGTACCAGGCGATCGCGGATATCCTTATTTACGTCTACAAGGCCATCAAGGCTTAAAGCATATAGAGACATATCAATTCCGGCAGAGGTGATGCGAAATGAAGAAATCCGATATTATGACAAGCGCTCTCATACTCGGCATCATCATGATCATCATCCTCCCGCTGCCGACCTGGCTGTTCGACGCGCTCATCATCATGAACATCATTTTGTCGCTCTTCATCATGCTGACAACGCTCTTTATCAAGGAGGCGCTGGAGTTTTCCGTCCTGCCGACGCTCCTGTTGATCACAACGCTGTTCCGCCTGTCCCTGAACCTGTCCTCCACCAAGCTGATTCTCGGCAACGGGGGTGACGCCGGCGAGGTGATCAAGACCTTCGGATCGTTTGTTATCGGGGGCAACTTGGTTGTCGGCATCGTGGCGTTCCTCATTATCGTCGCCATTCAGTTCATTGTCATCACGAAGGGCGCCGAGCGCGTTTCGGAGGTGGCCGCCAGATTCACGCTGGACGCCATGCCGGGCAAACAGATGGCCATCGACGCCGACCTGAATACCGGCGCCATCGATGAGGCGACGGCGCGCAAGCGCCGGTCGGACATTCAGCGCGAGGCCGATTTCTACGGCGCCATGGACGGCGCCAGCAAGTTCATCAAGGGCGACGCCATCATTGCCATCGTCATCATCATCGTCAATATCGTCGGCGGGCTCATCGTCGGCCTGACAATGGAGCATTATGATATTTCCAAGGCGGTCAATATTTATGTGCTGGCCACTGTCGGCGACGGCCTCGTAAGCCAGATCCCGGCACTGCTCATTTCCACCTCGACCGGTATCGTCGTGACGCGGTCGGCTTCCGACGCCAGCTTCGGCGTCGACCTGACGAAGCAGCTGCTGAGCAACCCGACCACCATGCTGGTCTGCGGCGGCATTTTGCTTGCCATGTGCCTGATTCCGGGGTTCCCGGTACCCCAGCTCCTCGTCATCTCCACCGTGCTCATCAGCACGGGGCTCTACATGCGAAGCAAGATCAAAACGAAGCCGGCGGGAGAACCTGTCCCGGAGGATAAAACGAAAGAGCTCGCGGAGGAAAAGCGTAAGCCGGAGAATGTCCTGAATCTCCTGCAGGTCGAGCAGCTGGAGCTTGAGTTCGGCTACGGGATCGTCCCGATGATCGACACAAGCCTGGGTGGGGACCTTTTGGACCGCATTATTATGATCCGGCGTCAGTGCGCCATCGAGCTCGGCATCATTTTGCCGTCGATCCGCATGCGCGACAATGTCCGGCTTAATACGAACGAATATAAGATCATGATCAAGGGCGTCGAGGTCGCCGGGGGCGAGGTCATGCCGGATCACTATCTGGCCATCAATTCCGACGGTGTGGACGAGACGATCACCGGCGTCGAGACGATCGAGCCGACCTTCGGCCTGCCCGCCCTATGGATCACCAAAAAGCAGCGTGAGAGAGCCGAGCTTCTGGGCTATACAACGATCGATCCGCCCTCCGTCATCACCACGCACCTGATGGAAGTCATCAAGGCCCACGCCTACGAGCTTGTCAACAGGCAGCAGGTGCAGATGCTGATGGAAAACCTGTCGCAGCAGCAGCCGGCGCTGGTGGAGGAGGTCGTTCCAAAGATGTTCACCTATGGGGATATCCAAAAGATCCTCGTCCGGCTGCTCCGCGAGAATATCCCGATAAAAAACCTGGCCACGATCATCGAAACGCTTGCCGAGTACGGTACGGTGACGAAAAATCCCGACGACCTGACGGAATATGTCCGGCAGAATCTCGCGCGGGTCATCACGAGCAGATTTCTGACCGGCGACGACGTGGCCGTTTTGGCGCTGGACTCCAAGGTTGAGCAGCTTATCGCCGAAAAGACAAAACGTACCGAGGCCGGTATCGTGACCGTGCTCGAACCCTCGCAGCTCCAGAGTATCTTTAAAAACACGCGGGAAATCATGGACAAGATGACGATCCAGGGCAAAAAGTCCGTGGCGCTGACGGCACCGGCCATCCGTCCGAGATTTAAAAAGCTGATCGAGCAGATTGCGCCGAACCTTACCGTGCTGTCATATGCGGAGGTCGAGCAGAGCATGGAGCTCCATATTGAGAGCATCATCAAAATGACCTGAGGCTTCGGCATATCCCAACTGAACGAGGTGCAAAGCGGTGAATCTGGAAAAAATACTGAAAACGGGGAACGAGGTCCGTATGATCAACGGTACGGAAGCCTTTATAACCACGATCGACGAGGTGACCGGCGAGAACTCGTTTACGATCCTCGCGCCCTATAAGCAGGGACACCAGGTCATCGTACGGACCTCTGAGATTTTTTCGGTATCCTGTGTGACCGAGCGGGGCCTGTATATGTTCGAGGTCGTTGTGACCGACGTGGATGCCGCGTCAAATGTCATTATCATCCACCTGAGGACTTGGGGCGAGGCCCGGCGCGTTCAGAGGAGGCAGGCGTTTCGCGTCAGGGAGAGCATCGCGGTCAACGCCCGGAAGTATCCGGACGGCAAGTGGGTCAAGACAAGCACCGTCGATATCGCTGAAACGGGCATACTTTTGAGATTCGACGAAGACTGTGAAATCGGACAGGAGATGGAGATGACGCTGCGCCTCAATCTATTTGGCCTCAATGAAATCTTATCGAGGATCAAAGGCACGGTCGTCCGGTGCATCCCGACAAGGAACAGGGAATTCGGCTTCCGTCTCGGCGTTCAGTTTGTAGATCTGCCCGAAAAGGCGCGGGACGCGCTTATAAAGATGGTGGTCCTGAGCCAGCGTGACAAGCTGACATACAGGCAGACAAAAAAGTTCAGATAGAAAGCCATGTGCCGGCGCCTGCCCAATGAGCGGCCGAAGATGATGCCCGCCGGCACGGCGGCAGATTGGGGCGATAGTATGGGAACAGAGGAACTCACGAATGTGGACGACCTTTGGGAGCAATACTTCAACACCGGCGACGCCGAAGTAAAAAACAAGATAATCTCGCATTATCTTTATATCGTCGGGATCGTCGTGAAGCGCCTGATGCCACAATATAAGGATTACAGCGAAAAGGACGAATTAATGAGCTGCGGCGTGTTGGGACTCATTGATGCCGTCAACAAATTCGACCGGTCCTTCGGCGTCAAGTTCCAGACATACGCCACCGTACGCATCCGCGGCGAGATCATCGATTATATGCGCAAGCAGGACTGGGCGCCGTCAAGCCTCCGAAAGAAGATCAGCAGTATTCAGAGAGCTTATGAAACGTTGGAGGCGCAGTATAACAGGCGGCCGACGGAGCAGGAGATCGCGAACTATCTGGGCGTTAAGGAAGTCGTTGTTCAAAAGGTCATGCAGAAGACGCACATGTTCAACCTCGTTTATTTCGAGTCGCTGCTTTATGAAAAGGAAAACGAGGAATTTCTCGAGCCCACGAAAAACGACCCCTATCAGAAAATCGAAAACGAGGTCATGTCTGAAGCGCTTAAAAAGCTGATAGATTCGCTCCCGGAGCGCGAGAAAATGGTGATCACGCTGCACTATTACGAGGGCCTGACGATGAAGAGTATTGCCAAGATACTGCAGATTTCCGAGTCGCGCGTCTCCCAGATACACTCCAGGATACTTTTGGAGATGCGAATGGTCTTGGAGGAATAAACAAAAAACGACTTTTTTTGACCTCCGAAAACGACAAAAATAACGTGTTAAAGCAACGCGTCCTTGTCAAATTTAACAAAAAGAAAAAAAGTACCCAACATATACGAAAATTTTGTAAAAAAATAACGATATGTATGATGTGACACCGTAAGAATCGAAAGCGCCGGACGCTTCGATGATGTTACGGCCGCGTCATACCGGGAGGTAATGTTATGGTTCGCGGATTATATACGGCGGCCACGGGTATGACGGTTCAGCGGAACAGAATGGATGTTCTGACGAACAATATCGTCAACGCAGAGACACCGGGCTATAAGTCCGACAGTCTGCTCACGTCGACATTCGATGAAGTGATGCTCCAGAGAATCAATGACCCCAACATCAGCATTGTCGGTGCGCCGACGGTGGGCGGTTACGATTTCGGCACCCATATCGACGAGCTGTACACGAATTTCGGCGGCGGCACACTTGAACAGACGGACAAATATACGGACCTTGCGCTCATGGGCGACGGGTTCTTTACCGTGGAAACGGCCGCTGGCGTCCGCTACACGCGGAGCGGAAACTTTACCGTCGACACCCAGGGATATCTCGTGACCCAGGACGGGAATTATGTTCTGGGGCAGAACGGCAGGATTTATGTGGGTTCCGATAAATTTACCGTGTCAGACAGCGGCGCGATCACGGGGGCCACGGCGGCGCCGGATACCCTCAATATCGTGACCTTTGCCGACCAGGGCGTCCTGCGCAAGGAAGGCAACAATTTATATACCATCTACGGCGGCGCCGCGCCGGTTGCCGCAACGGGCACCACCGTCCGCCAGGGGACGCTGGAGGGCTCGAATGTCGATATGTCCAATGAGATGGTCGATATGATCTCCGTCTATCGGAAATACGAGGCCAGTCAGAAGATCGTCAATATGACGGATAAAACGCTTGAACTGACTGTGAACCTCGGAAGGATCGGAGGGTAAGGAAGATGCAGTCACTTTATACGGCAGCCTCGGGCCTTTCCGCCCAGCAGACCAGGCTTGACACCATCTCGGCCAACATCGCCAATGTCAATACGCCGGGGTATAAATCGACGCGCACGGATTTTAAAGACGCGTTGTATACCACCATGATCGATCCTGTCCTGGCGGACAGCGCCGCGAATAACCTTTTGGCAGGCAGCGGCGTCCTGCTGGGCGCCACGAATATCAACATGTCAGAGGGCACCGTGTCCCAGACAGACCTGCCGCTTGATTTCGCCATACAGGGCGGCGGTTTTTTCCAGGTCCAGGCGGACAACGGCGAGATACTGTACACGCGCAGCGGCGCCTTTAACGCGACGATAATCGACGGCGGCAATTATCTGGTGACGCCGGAGGGCTACTTTGTCCTGGATGCTGACGGCAACAGAATCACACTGCCCGACAACATAAGCAGCGCCCAGGTATCCGCCGACGGCACCATCACTGCGGACGGACAGAGTTACGGGGCCATCGGGCTTGTGAGCTTTCAAAATCCAAACGGCCTGTCTCCGGCGGGCAACTCCTGCTTCAGAGTGACGGCAAATTCAGGCCAGCCAGTGCAGGACCTGACCTCAGGCGTGACGCAGGGGAGTCTGGAGCGTTCCAACGTGGACCTGTCCGAAGAACTGACGCTGCTCATCCGTGCGCAGCGCGCATATTCCATGGCCAGCAGGGCGCTGACGACGACGGACGACATGATGGGTCTTGCCGATACGATGCACAGCTAGCAGTTTTGTAAGGAGGAGTTTTAATGCCGATATGTGTTTGTGAATATTGCGGCAAAGCCTTCAACAATTTCGGTGTTGACCTTTGCCCCGAGTGTTCAAAGCTTATCGAGGAGTCATACATTAAGGCAAGAAGGTATATTTACCAAAATTCAAAGACGAGTGATTTCGCGTCGATCATCGAGGCAACCGGGATCACCGAAAAAGCTCTCAGCTACCTGATTAACAAGGACAGAATTCTTGTGAGCAACAGACTCAACGGCGCACACCGCTGCCGTGCCTGCGGGAAGGAAACAACCGGGGGGGCGCTCTGCGATCAGTGCGCGGCGAAGATATTGGCGGAAAAGCTGACGGAGAAGAACGCTGAGGCCAGAAAGTCGGCCGGAAAGAAAACCGTTGTGCCTATATCGTACAACGATGATTGATAATTACCTGGTAAGGAGTGACTGAGGATGAGAATCAATTCAGTTTCCCAGAATGACGCAATTTCCAAATACATCAATAATGTCAACAGCAAGCCCGTCAAGAGCCCGCTCAAGGCTGAAATTTCCGACAGTGTCGAACTGTCGGCGGGAGCGCAGAAATTCGCCGCGTTCCTCAAATCGGCCAAGGACTCCATAGACAAATCCAGCACGGCGGAAGACGCACGGGCCGCCGACATTATGGAAAAGCTGGACAGCAATACGTATGAGGTCCCGACGGACGATATCGTCGGCGGGATACTCAGCGGTATTCCCACCCATATTTAAGCGCCGGGCCTCGCCCGGTCCGAATGGAAACTGACGCGAAAATTTGATCGGGCCGGGACGGCAAACCGCCGAACCCGCCTTCAGGGAGAAATTTATGGAAGTACGCAGTGCTTCAGACGAATTGTGCCTCAATCTGACGAGAACACTGGAATTGCTGACGGCGCTGACGTCAATCGCCGCCGAGAAGGAAAATTCCGTGTCCGCTGGCGATATCGAAAATCTGCGCGCGGCAACGGACAGGGAAGAAGAGTTGATTGTCGAGCTTAAGAGGCTGGAGAAGGATAGAGAAATTTGTGCCGGTGTACTTTCAAGAGCCATCGGCCTTTTTGACACAAATGTCCCGTTGTCGTCGGTGATCGCGCGGCTGACGGACAACCGCGCCAAGACCCGGCTGACGGAGCTGAAGAATAAGCTCGGCGACTGTGTGACGGCGCTGAATTCCCAGAACGATAAATTGCGCCAGCTTCTCGCGCTCCAGATCAACTATACGGAATATATGCTCAACCTCATATATATCCCGAAAACCAAGAGCAACGCCTACGATGTCCAAGGGAGCAGGAGAGACGTTTCAGGTGAGCTGAGCCTGCTCGACCTGCACGTTTGACAGAAATCATACGAAGTCAGAGTAACAGCGGCACCGCACTTTCTGCGCAGCGGCGTGCCGACAACTTGAGCCAGCCGGCGCAGCGGCGGATTGGAAAGGATTATGTCATCAACATTCGGGTCGTTTGAGGCGGCAAAATCAGGACTGTCTGTCGCAATGCAGCAACTCAATGTCACCGAGCAGAATATCAGCAACGTCAATACGCTGGGCTATACCCGTCAGCGGGTTCTGACCTCTGCCAAGGAGCCCACGTCGCCCGCTTATCTGGTGGCGCAGCTCAGCAAGGCGGCCGTCGGGCAGGGTGTTGAAGCCACTGGCGTCCAGCAGATTAGAAGCGCTTACCTCGACCAGCAGTACAGAAATCTGAACACGAACTATGGCTACAGTGCCGCGCGGAGCGATGCCCTGGCGTATATGGATGGTCTTTTCAACGAGCTCGACGACGACAGCAGTATGAAGACGTCCATTAAAGATTTCTTTGCCGCGCTGAACAAGTTCGCCTCGGACACCACCAGCAAGGAATACAGGACGGCTGTCCAGAAGCAGGCGGAAAGCATGACGGAGAGCTTCCGCAATGTATATGAAGAAATGCAGAGCCTCTGGCAGGATCAAAACAGCAGCATCCATACGGCGTCGGAGCAAATCAATTCCCTGGCTCAGAAGATCGCCAATCTGAACGATGCCATTGCCAGGAGCGAGCAGAACGGCGCGACGGCAAACGATTTAAACGACGAGCGGAATCTCCTGCTGGACGAGCTTTCAGGCTACGTGAATATCACGTATACGCCAAACGCTAAAAATTCCAGCATGGTGGACGTCAGTATCGGTGGCATCGCGCTCGTGGAAGGCAGAAATGCGAACACGGTCAATACCTGGACGATGTCCGACATGGCGGCGCAGGCCGCCGCGATCAACAGCGACGCCACGCTTCCGACGGCAGCGGACAAGCAGGCCGCCATACAGGCCATTGTCGATCAGATGAATGCCCACACGGCGCCCGGCACCGTAACGATGCAGCTCAATGCCGACGATCCGACGCAATGGGACATCCTGTACGACGGCAAAACGGTGGTGGAAGGCACGACGGCGCTTTCTGCGGAGGATGCCGCCGGCGGCGACGTCGACATGTTATCGTTCCTCTCGCGCAACAGGCTGACGCTTGTCAACAGCACAACAGCTGCCAGCTATGAGCTGGATATCGGCTCTGGCGGCGCGATTACAGGTGGGCAGCTCTACTCCAATATTGAGATGATCTCCAACAGCAGCTCCGAAAATCCCGGCATCCCGTATTATATGAACCAGATGAACGAGCTCGTGCGGGAGATTGCTAAAAATATCAACGATATCCACCTTCAGGGCTATACGTATCCAGACGGCAGTAATGGCAATACCTCGGTAAAAGGTATTATGTTCTTTCAAGCCAATCCGGTGCCTGTGGACGCTGATGGAGACGGCACCCAGGATGTCGATGCCGATGGCAATCTCCTTTTTGATTACACACACGCCTATGACAATGTGACCGCCGGCAATTTCTCGATCAGCGACGCGGTGCGCGAGAGTGTTTACAACATCGCCGGCTCCGAGCTGAAGATTGATTTGAGTGCCGGATCGACGAATGCAGGCAACGCCGGCATTGCCGAAAAGCTCGCCAAGGACCTCACAAACAGCGGATATAACGACAAGCTCAACAGTATTGTCGACAACCTCGCAATCACGTCCAAAACGTCGGACAGCATCGCAAGCACAAAAGGGTCGCTGCTCGACAACGTCAATACGCAGAGAAAATCCGTCTCGTCCGTGTCCCTCGACGAAGAGACCACGAATCTCATTGTCTTCCAGCAGTCGTATAACGCGGCGGCCAGAATAATCACCACGCTTGACGATATGCTAGATACGATGATCAATAAAATGGGTATCAACTAATTTCCAATAGGGGGGGAGTTTATATGAGAATCACGAACGCCATGATGGTCAATCAGTTTTTAACGGACTCCAATTCCGCCTTAAACAGGGTGAGCAAGTATCAGTCTCAGGTAGACTCCACAAAGCGTATAAACGGCATTGCCGACGACCCGCAGAGTACGCTGCTGGCTTTGCGCGCGCGCGATAAGCTGTCCAATCTGGCGCTGTATAAAGCCAATATATCGACGGCGTCCAGCTATCTGAATGAAACCGAGTCGGTGACGAGCGAGCTCAACGAGATCCTCAAGTCTGTCTATGGAGACATTGTGACGGCGCAGAGCGGGGGAAAGGGAGCGGACGATCAGAAGACGATCGCCGAGGAACTGAAGAACCTGCAGAAGGAAGTGCTCTCCATCGCCAACACCACCATGGGGACGAGCTATCTGTTTGGCGGATACAACTATACCGGCAGCATCGTCGGCAGCAGCAAGAATCCGCCGTTCACCGTCAACGAGACGACAGGCGATCTGATGTACAACGGCATCAACCTCTCACAGGTTTCCTGGAAAGCTGACTTTGACGCCAATACGGCGCTGATGACGGCGAACGCCAATACGGCCTTTGGCATCGCCGACACGTTCTCAACGTCTTACAATGGAGAATTTGCCAAATCTCAGGCGTCGCAGATACTGAACGCGCTGAACGGGCTTATGTCTAACGCAGCGCAGGCGATGAAAGACGTCGAAAAATACGATGTGGACGGCACAGTCCAAGCCGGAACGCAGTATCAGGCGTTTAAGGAGTTCTATGACAAGCTGTCTCCTGTCGTCGATCAATTGAACACAGAGGTCTCCAAGGAGCTTGCCGGAGAGTATATTCTGGACACTGATCCCGCGATCCAAAAGACGCCTGACGGCGCCATCGACTATGAATACTATGCGGACCAGGGGATCAGCGTGTATACAGCCGATGAGCTGGCCAATAAATTCGATAAACAGAAGGTCTATGATATCATCAATACCGTCGACCCGGCGGCGACACCGCCCAGGAACGACACCGTCAGGTCCCTTTTAGAGGGGGGTGCCGGCTCGCCGTTAAATACGGCGATCAGCGATCTTTCGGCGGCCATGCCCACGCCTTCCCTGGCGGGAGAGCAGGGCAATACGACAAGGCTGCAGATCGGTGTCGGAGATGCGCAGACCATCGATATTACGATGACGGGGCTTGATCTTTTGGGCACCGGCTCGGATAACATCTACCATCTTCTCGGCAGGGCCATCGATATACTTGAAAGCGGCGAGGCGCAGGAACATCCGGACCAACTGTCGTCGATGATCACATCCATTCAGAATGCTATGGGCAATGTCCGGACGCTTGAGACCAGCATCGGCGCCTCCCAGAACCGGTTGACTCTCATATCAAGCCGTTATGATACCAATGGACTGAACTATACGAAGATGCGCTCCGACGCGGAGGACGCCGATATGGCCGAAGCCATCATGAACCTGTCGACGGCGCAGACGATATATAACGCGGCGCTTGCCGGCGGTTCTGAGATTCTCAAGACCTCACTGATAGACTTTTTAAGATAGCTCTTTATATACGGGCACGGCGTGACCTGGGAAAGCGGCCATGAAGGCCGTTGCAGCTTCGGGGTGAATTTATGAAGGTTTGCAGACTCCAGCTGGAAGCGTACGAGTTGGCGCGGCTTCGGGCCAACTCCCAAAGAGCGGGCCTGTCCCTTGATTACAATTACAGGGGAATCAAAAATATCCAGCAGCCGTCCCCACAGATGACGACAAACCGTGAAGACCCGAGCATTGAGGTCGACGCGAGGAACCTGCGAAACAACACAGGGCGCAAGGACATTGCGGCCTTCATGCAGGACATTGTGTCGCAGGCCTGCAGCCAGGCCCGGGAGGGGACAAAGACAATCGAAAATAACGGCGATGTTGTCGCCGCGCTGCCCCACCGTGGCGGGAACCCAATCGCTGAGATCGCCAGACGTAAGATGCTCAGCGTCCGGCAATTTGCCGCCCGGCAGGACGTTTTTGACCCGATGGTCAACGTCAGTGTCAATACCGGTTCGTTCAGCATTGACTGGTCGATCCAGGATTTGACCATCAACTGGGACGATTATCAGGGGCCGGTGCTTATTGTCGACCCGAAGCCATCCGTTAATATTGACCTGGCACAGGAGGCGCGGGTGGAATTTAAGGTTGTTGAGGAGACGATACCGCCGGAGACGGGAAACACCATCGACGAAAAGGCATAAAGCCATATCGTCTTTCCGAAATCAAGAACTGATAGGTTTGGTGAACAAACAATGAAAATACCCACCGCCCATTTCGGCGAAGTCGAGATTGACGATACTAAAATTTTGATTTTCGAAAAAGGCCTCCCCGGGCTTGAGGAAGACAAGAGATACGCGCTTCTCTCCAATGAAGACAGCCGCCCCGTCAGCTGGCTTCAGTCGCTGGACAACAGGGCGATCTCGCTGCCCGTGATGGACCCTTTTCTTGTTTGCCCGGATTATTCGTTCGATATTTCTCAGAACGATGTAGACGTCCTGGCCATTGAGGACATCAAGGACGTCTATGTACTGTGCATCCTTGTCATCCCGCAGAACGTCAATGCCATGACCATCAACCTCTCGGCCCCGGTTATCATCAATGTCCGAAACAGCAAAGGCTGTCAGATTATTCTCGACGACAGGAAATACCGGGTTCGCGTGCCCGTGGCAGAGCTGATCGCGAAGTCAGGCAAGGGTGGTATGGAATTATGCTAGTTCTGACACGAAAGCAAAACGAAGGTATCCTGATCGGAAATGATATCGTTGTGACTGTTATCAATATTGACGGCGATAAGATCCGGCTCGGCATCGAAGCGCCCAAAAATGTCCGGGTCATCCGGGAAGAACTCGTGGTAGAGATCGGACAGGAAAACAAGCTGGCCGCGCATTCCGAATACCAGCCCATCAACAAAAAAACGACCGACGCATAAAGAAGGTGTCGGATATAAATTGCAAAAAGATTCTTCTGAAAAGAAGAATCTTTTTTTCGCCGTCTTGGGATCATGCGCCGCCTCGGGCAGTCCCTGTGCCCGTCGGAATCACTTCCACCATGAGCGTCAAAACAGCGACAACTGCGTGTTCTTCTGCTCAAAGGCGTGCAGATATTCAAAAATTCTTTCATTGCCCCGAACGATTCCATTTTCGTCGCATGTTTCGGTGAAAACCCGCATGAGCGCGTCGTTGTTATCGCTCAGGATTTCGTAGGCGTTGCCGTATTTGCGGATGTATTGCTCCTTGAGCCCTGGAAAGCGCTCATCTATTTTTTTATAAAAATACTCCCGGTCTCCGTCGCGCAACGTGAGACCGAAGCCGAAGCAGATGATACCGTAGACCCGTGCCTCCCTGCAGTACTCCAGAAGGCCCCTGAGGTTTTCTTCCGTGTCGGTTAGAAAGGGGAGTATGGGGCTGAGCCAGACGACAGTAGGAATTCCGTTGTCCCGGAGCAGCTTCAGGACGTCGAACCGCCGCTTCGTCGTGCAGACGTTCGGCTCGACGATCCGGCAGAGTGTCTCGTCAAACGTAGTCAGCGTCATCTGGACGACGCATTTTGCCGACGCATTGATGCGTTTGAGCAGTTCAAGGTCCCGCAGGATCAGGTCGGACTTCGTGATCATCGTCAAACCAAAGCCATACCGCTCAACAAGCTCAAAGCAGGTTTTCGTCAGCTCCAGCTTCCGTTCCAGCGGCAGATAGGGGTCGCACATCGAGCCGGTGCCGATCATGCATTTTTTCCGCTTTCGCTTTAACGCGTCCTCCAACAGGGCCGGCGCGTTGATTTTGACCTCCACGTCTTCAAAGTCGTGCTGCATATTGTAACAGGCGCTGCGGGAATCGCAGTAAATACAGCCGTGCGTGCAGCCACGGTAGAGGTTCATCCCATTCCTGGGCGACAGAATCGATTTTGCTTCCTTGTAATGCATAATCACCGCCCGGCATTCCTCATGGCAGATTTAAAAACAATCAAATCGGGGGGCGTTGACGCCCCCCGATGCTTGCCCTATTGATCAAATGTCCGCATAATCGGTGTACTCGCTGCTATGGAAAATCTTTGTCTTCTTCGCGTCGAGTTTCTTCTGGAAGTCCGCTATGATCTCGAGAATTTCATCCTTGAAGTATACGATTGCGGTAATTGCCGCCGCCAGGGCCAGGATCGTAGTAATGGCGAAAATGACCAATCTGCCTAATTTCATATAGTAAGCCCTCCGAACTTGTGATGCTTGTCGATACAATGTTATTTTACACTATTTTCATGCGAATAACAATACAAATTTTACTAAGGAAATTGAGTAAAATCATGAGCCGACAGGCTACGGCAACGGGCCGCATACCGCATGTCCTATTAAATGTTGCAAAGAGAGAATGGATATGATATCATCACAAAATAGGACTTGGCAGAAAGACAAAGGAGGCTTAGCCCATGGCGCTCGAGGATTATCACTTATTTACGTGGAAAAGCAAAGCGCAGCAGGAGCAGGAGCAGGTTGACTATGAAAAATGGGCGTTTCCATACGGCCAAAAACAACGGGACAATCTGGTAAAGCTGATGCTGGAGGTTTTCCCGAAAGAGAACGAGGCGACGACGCTCATCCCTTTTTTGACATGCAAGGAGCTGTTCGGCAAGCTCTGCAAAACGCCGGACATGTTTGATTATGCCATCGGCAAGATGCTGACGGACGTTAAGAAATACAAGCGCGTCATCCGAAAAAAGGAAATGCCGCTGTATGTCGCCCTCGTGGTAGCGGATGCCAGAATAGGCGAGGACTGCGAATATCCCTCGGCACAGCAGGTCAAGGATATGGCGGCCGGCTTTGCCGTCACAAAAACCTGACAAAGATAATGAGAAACCCCGCCGGGCTTAGCCTCGGCGGGGTTTTTGTATGGCAATTATTCGGCGGAGATTAAATAGTAATATACCGGTTGCCCGCCATAGACGACGGTGGCCTCGGCCGACGGGATGGCGGAGGAGAGCCGCTTCAAAACCTCGTTTGACATGTTTTCATCCACAGCCTCGCCAGAGAATACGGTGATGAACTCGGGCGAATACGCCGCAAGGGAATCGGCGATAGCGTCCACAAGCGTGGTTGTATCGTGGCTGGTCGCCACGAGCGTATCCTCCATCAGCGCGATATAGTCACCGGCCTGTATGGTCTGACCATCGAACACGGAATCACGGGCCGCGTACGTAATCTGTGCCGTATGGACGCGCCCGATCGCCTCGGTCATGAGCTGTGTGTTTTCTTCCACGGTGGCGCCGGCGTCCATGGCGATCATGGCTGAGATGCCTTGCGGCATCGTTTTTGCCGGAATGACGACGACCTTTTTATCCGTCAGGCGTATGCACTGCTGCGCGGCCATGATGATGTTCTTGTTATTCGGAAGCACGAAAACAGTTTCAGCGGGAGTGGACTCAATCTGTGTCAGGATATCCTCCGTCGACGGATTCATTGTCTGGCCGCCGACAATGATGTTGTCGGCGCCGAGGTCGCGAAAGACGTTGCACATGCCCTCGCCGGCGCAGACGGCGACGATGCCGAATGCCTTTTCCGGCGCGGCCGCGCGGCGAGGCTCTTCCGCGTCGGACTCACCTGAGGTGTTGGAGGCATCCTCGGACGTGCCGCCGGTTTCGGCGGCCGAAGAGCGGCTCTCGACGATCTTGCCGGTGTGCTGCTCCTTCATATTTTCAACCTTGATCGTGATGAGCGGGCCGTATGTTAAAGCTTCCGTCAGAATATTGCCCGGCTCGTTGGAATGGACGTGCACTTTAATGAGCTCGTCATCGTCCACAACGACGATGCTGTCGCCCCGGACGTCGAGAAAGTCGCGCAGGAGGTTGACATCCTTGTGGTTTTTCCTGCCGACGATGAATTCAGTACAGTAGGTGAAACGGATATCTTTCGTGTCAAATTCGGTGAAATCGGCCTTTTCCGCGCCGACGGCGGCTGTGTCGGCACTGCGGGCGAGTTTTTCCCCTTTGAGGGCTTTCAGCATGCCTTCAAGAATATAAAGATAACCCTTTCCGCCGGCATCGACGACGCCGGCTTTTTTCAAAACGGGGTTTTGATTGATGGTATTTGCCAGCGCTTCGTTTCCAACCTTCAGCGCCTGCTCGAGGACAGCCTCAATGTCGTTTTGATGTTCCGCCTCGGTGACGGCGGCGCTTGCGGCCAGCCGCGACACGGTCAGGATGGTGCCTTCCGCAGGTTTCATGACGGCTTTATATGCGGAGTCGACGCCGTACATGATGGCGGTGGCAAAGCTGTATGCGTCTGCGGTGTCCGTATCCTTCAGATGACGCGCAATGCCGCGGAACAGCAGGGAGAGGATGACGCCGGAATTGCCCCTGGCGCCGCGCAGCAGAGCTCCTGCGGTGATATCCGCGGCTCTGCCGACCGTTCCCGGTGCTGAATCAGCGAGCGCCGTTGCACCGGCGCTCATTGTCAAGCTCATATTTGTACCCGTATCGCCGTCTGGTACGGGAAAAACATTCAGTTCGTTGATTTCGCCTTTATGATTATCGATCGCGGCCGCGCCGTTGATAATCATTGATTTGAATAAGGCTCCGGTAATCTGAAGTGTCAAACAACTTCCCCCTCGCTCAGCCAATCATCATCGAGTCTACAAAGACATCGACGCTTTTTATCTCTACGCCGGTAGCCAGGGCCACCTTATACCGAACCTCTTCAATGATATTTGTACACAGGACCGGGATATTGACGCCCTGGTCAACAGCGATGTGAAGTTCTATAGAAATGGTGCCGTTATCATTATATGTGATATGGACGCCTTTGCCCATCGACTCACGCTTCAAGAGGTGAACGAGCCCGTCGGTCACGGAGCGCACGGTCATCCCTTTCACGCCGAAGCAATTCGTTGCGGCGACGCCCGCGATAATCGTGAATACGTCACTGGCGATGCGAATGAATCCCTGTTCCGTTTGAACCGTTACCATAAATCCAACTCCGTTCTTTGTTAAGATGAAGCCTGCGGTAAATTCAGGTGCAGCTTATATATTATATTACATCGGGGGTGAAACTACAAGCACTAAAAAATCTGCGGACAATGGAACAGCCCTGTGCCGCGCTGTGCGTGTGCAGCAGAGGCGTGAGCGTTATGTTAACTGGAGGTCGAAAAACGGTATCAAATGTATATACCGCCCGAATTTTCGAGGGAAAAGTTTGTATATAAAGTTAAACAGTTTGAATTGACGGCGGATAGACGTTGTGTTAGAATGACGTCACCTTTGTGAAATGGGCGGCTGCTTGGCGGAGAGTATTATGTTAAGCAAATGCCGCCCGCTTATTACTTTTTGAGTGGGGCATCATATGTCAATTGAGACGGCACGCGCTCATTTTCGCATGTATGGGATCGAAGACAGGGTCATGGAATTTGACGCGTCCAGCGCGACGGTGGAACTGGCGTCCCGCGCTCTGTGCGTTCATATCGCCAGAATATCCAAGACGCTCGCTTTTAAGACAGATAAAGGCTGCATGCTGATTATCTGCTCCGGTGACGCCCGCGTCGATAACAAAAAATTCAAGGACTTTTTCAACTTCAAGCCGAAGATGCTTGTGGCCGATGAGGTCAATGAAATGGTCGGGCATCCTGTCGGCGGCGTTTGCCCGTTCGGGATTAAGGAAGGGATTCCCGTCTATCTCGACGAATCGCTTCTGCGCTTTGACACGGTCTTTCCGGCGGCAGGCAGTCCAAGCAGCGCCATCGAGCTGTCGATCGACGAGCTGTTCAAGTATTCCAAAGCCAAAGGCTGGGTTGACGTCAGCCGGATACCGGACGAGGCGGAGAACGCCTGAGTAAATACATACAGATACGAACCCCGCCGGGCATTATGCTCCGGCGGGGTTTATTCTATTCGATTCTTTCAAAATCGCTGGCGCCGTGCTTACAGACGGGGCAGATAAAATCCGGCGGCAGCTCGTCGCCTTCATAGACGTACCCGCAGACGCGGCAGCGCCAGCCCTTCGCCGCCGTCCTGGGCGCGGAGGGCTTGACGTTTTTCTGATAATAGGCATAGCTCATCGATTCGGCGTTCGACAGGACCTCCGCGTCCGCCACATCGGCGAGAAAGAGCGTGTGCGTGCCGATGTCAGTTGCTGTGAGGACCTTTCCGGAAATAAAGGAATTGGCGTATTTCGTCAGGTACAGAAGACCGTTTTCGCTGCGGTAGGCATCGTCAAAGCCGGCAAATTTGTCGGCAGCCTTTCCGCTTTGCATACCGAAGTTTTGAAACAGAGAAAACGGCGCGTCCTCGGAGAGTGTGGAGACGTTGAACGCGCCCGTTTTCAGGATCATATCGTGGGTCAGATTCTGTTTGTTGACGGCAAGGGTCATGCGATTTGGCGACGTCGTTACCTGCACTGCCGTGTTGATAATGCACCCATTGTCGCGCCCGCCCTCCAGAGAAGTTAAAAGGTGAAGGCCGTAGACCAGCTTATACATGGCTTTATTGTTCATAAAATCATCTCCCTGCGCAAATTTTAACGAGTTTACTGGATTCCGGTAATATTGTACCATCGGCCTCCGCCTATAGCAAGCGTGTCAGCCTGCGAAATATCTGCGATATTTTGATATCCACCCTTGACAAGCCATGCCCTTTATGTTACCATAACACAGCACCGCAAAATTGAACACTCGGGGGTATAGCTCAGCTGGGAGAGCGCTTGAATGGCATTCAAGAGGTCAGCGGTTCGATCCCGCTTATCTCCACCAAACTAGAAGCCTTGAAAACACTAAGTTTTCAAGGCTTCTAGGATTTTTACAACCTCTTTTTTACGGGCGGCTAAATCCCGGTTCGTACCGTCTTTTACCCCCTAAAACCGCCCTTTTTGGGGTCATTTGCAACCAAACTGCAACTGACAGGGAGGCTGGGAAGCTACGGTATATCAGGCGTTCCGGGGCTATTGCGGTATCAACTGCAACTCAGGGGCGCAACCCATCCGATTTTGACGTCATTTTTCGCCGCCGAGCAGTCGAAATGCCGTACTTGCGGCCTCTGCTGTGCCCAAAGTCGGCGTGTAGCTCCCGTCCATCAATTTATCGAACGTGGTTTCCAGCCCGGAGGCCACGTTTTCATATACCTCGCCCGCCACATGGCTGTAGGTGCCGAGCGTGGTGGAAATGTTGCTGTGGCCTATGAGCTTCTGTACGACACGGGGATTGATGCCCGTTTCCAGCAGCATCGTGGCATAGGTGTGCCGGTAACGGTGAAGGTTCAGGCTCTCGTCGTCCAGATTGTGCCGCCTCAGGAAGTGGCGGTAGCTGGCGCGGAAGCCCTGATATGTCCGGTAGCCGCCCGTGGTGGTGCTGGCAAAGACAGCGTTCTTTGTGTCCAGCATCTGTTCCGCTTTCGGTAGCGTGAGCACATAAAGCTTCCACTCGGCGATGACGTCAAGGACGGCCTGAGGGACGGCGATCTTCCGATAGCCGGCGTTGGTTTTGGGCGGACCGTCCGGCTTATAGCCAAGCAGCGCCTGCGCCATCCATTTGCCGTTGGGTTTCTGATGTATGGTGCCTTCGCCATTTCCACGGCGGTTTTTCTTATTTGTATCGGTTGTTGCTGACCTTGCCATGTTTCCTCCTTCCCGCCACACATGGTCAGCAACAATAGCGTAAACCATGTGTGACAAGAGGTCAAAGGATTATTTTAAATCTCTTTGCCGCTGAAAAAATTCCTGTACGGCGTCCTTTGGGATACGGATCTGCCGCCCCACCCGGACACTTCCTATTTGGCCGGATCGAACAAGCTCGTAGGCCGTGTTGCGGCCGATGTCCAGGATTGCGGTCAAATCCTCCACGCGGAGAGAAATGGGCAGCTCGTCGAAGGATCGGATCTTATCCATTCGACCCACCGTCCTTTTGCAGCAACGCCAAATAGATGCGCGTCACGTCGGCGCGCTCGTGTCCCAAAAGCCGCGAGACCTCAAGGCTGGCCTCCAGCGGCGTCATGCCGCCGGCGGTCAGCGCCCGGTATTTGTTCGCGGCAAAGCTGTGGCGCAGCCCGTGGTGCGTCAGAGGGCTGACGGAGCCCTCGTCGCGGATTTTGTTCCGCGCATAGGCAATGTAGGTCTGAAGGTAGGCAATGGCCCTGTCAGTAGGTACACCGTCCGGCACGAACAGCTTATGCCCTCGGGGAGTGATGTCCAGAAGCTTACGAAGCTCGATGTGAATGCTTTCGCTTAAGGGCACGGAGCGGATTTTGCCGCCCTTGCCCTTGATGGTGATGGTGCCGTCTCTCAGGGCAGCCTCGGCAGTCGCTGTGTCGATGCGGAAGCACTCGTGTATCCGCAGCCCGGCGTAGTACGACAGGCAGGCGACGGTGGTGTAATTCTCCTGACCTTCGGCCATAGAGAGCGCAAGGAAGCGGTTAAACTCTGATACGCTCCACGTCCTATCCGTGCCGCCGAAGCGTCGGCGCTCCAATTCGATGCCCAGCGCGTCGTTGCTGGGCAGCCTGTATTTGGCATCGCTCAGCTTGTCGTGGAAGAAACGGATCGCCGCAAGATCAGTCTTGATGGTGGACGCCGACTTGCCTTCGTCCTGAAGTTTTAGTATGTAGGATACGAGATGCTTGGCGGAGAGATTTGTCAGCTTCTGCAGGTGATATTCGTCGGCGAGAAAGCGGCAGAAGCGTTTGAAGGCCTCATAATATCATAATACCTGTCCTTCGTTCGGTAGCTGCCTTGCCGGTTGTGTCGCGCCAGCCGGTCAAGCTGGGCGGTAAGAGGGACTGCGGCGGACACGGCCGCTGAACTCGGCTGCGGCCGGCGACGGATCGTCACTGGCTGCGTGTCAAGTCATTCAAGTTTAGCGGCTTTGCCTAAAGAATTTGATGCGATTATGACCGTTTGACATCGTCTGATGGAGAAGATATTCTACCCAACCCCTCAATCAGCGTTGTACCTCCATCACTTGTTCCTGTTCCGTGTAACTGCAGCGCCTGTTTTTGAAACGGCAACGGATGTCTCGGATACAGCAGGCAGAGTATCGGTCGGCTGTACCGTCTGTGTGCTATGTTTGGTAAAAACCATTCGATTGATCATTTTTTCGACGAATGAATACTAAGTGAGGTTCCCGTTCATCCAAAAAGTCAGTATTAGATATTCATTTTACAACTCTGATACAACTTTTTCTATCCCTCTTGGTATAATTTGAAAAGGTGGTGGAACTATGGCAAAAATAATGGTGGTTGAAGACGAGGCCGCAATAGCCGATTTAATTTTAGTAAATCTCAGGTTAGTGGGGTACACAGGAATCAGCGTAGATCGCGGCAACGAGGTAATGAATAGTATTGAACTTCATAAGCCGGATTTAATTATTCTGGATGTCATGCTGCCGGGAAAAGATGGATTTTCGCTTATGCGGGAAATTGAGCCGCTTCAAATTCCCGTAATTTTCTTGACGGCGAAAGAAGAGCTAAACGATAAGATAACCGGCCTAAAACTTGGTGCGGACGACTATATAGTTAAGCCCTTTGCAATAATTGAATTGTTGACAAGGATTGAAACCGTGTTGAAGCGCTATAAAGTTGACGGGAATACTTTTGTTCTGGATAATCTGGAGGTCAATCTGGATGCACATACTGTTCTGATAGATAACCAACCAATTGAACTTACAACAAAAGAGTTCATGCTTCTCGAAATTTTGATCCGCAATAAAAATATTGCTCTTTCGCGGGAAAAGCTCTTGGAATTGGTTTGGGGATATGACTATATGGGAGAAACCCGAACCGTTGACGTACATATACAACGGCTCAGAAAAAAACTGGGTCTGGACGATAAGATAAAAACCGTATTCAAAATGGGATACAGGCTGGAGGTGCCGCGATGAAATTCTGGCAGAAAGCCTATATCTGCATCATCGTCATTTTCCTGATCGGCTTTGACATCACTGTCTTCTTGCTCATCAACAAAAGCTATTCGCTGAGTATGCAGGAAAAATATTCGACGGCCGAGAACGAGCGCCACGTCATCCAGGCATCTTTGCAGAGCAGGATTTCGGGCGCTTCTGCTCTTTATAGAGAAATCAATGCAAAGAACTTGAAAATGTATATTGCTCCCTATGGCGATTATTACGCGAATCAGAACATTTATATGGAATTGTACTATGGCGACGATATTGTCTATTCAGATTTCCCCTACACGATGGGAGCGCGCCCGGAACTGGATATTGGTCAGGGAGAAAAAAGCACGATTGCAAGAGAGGTTGACGGCGCTCTCTACTATTTCGTGACAGGTTATCTCGAAGAACCCTATTCCAATATAAAGTTTGTTTACATTAAAAATGTCCAGGATTTAGCGGATTACAAAGCCCAAATGATCCGTCATGCCGTAATCATCGGTGTCGTTATCTCCATACTGCTGTCTATCCTGCTGCTTTTCCTTTTATTGAGATTAACCCGCCCCATACGGAAATTAAATCAAATAACGGAGGAAATCGCGGGCGGCAATTATCAAAAACGCGCCCAAATAAACGGCAAGGATGAAATCGGGGAATTTGCGGGGAACTTCAATGCGATGGCCGATTCCGTGCAGGCGCATATTCAGAAGCTATCCGATGTAACAGAGGAGCGGCAGAGATTTATTGATAATCTCGCCCATGAAATGAGTACTCCCATTACCGCCATTATGGGGTTCGGCGAATTTTTGAAATATGCCAATTATACGCCGGAGGAAGGCGTAAAAGCCATTGACTATATCATCCATCAAAGCGAAAGAATGAAGAGTATGGCGCATAAACTGATGGATCTGGCCAGACTTAACAATACGGAAATAGCACCTCAAACCATCGATCTCCGAGACATGCTGGCTTATGTTGAAAGCACGTTGGAGCAGAATATTAAGGGAAAACACGTTCAGGTAGAGAAAGACCTTCAAGTATTCCTAATAGTTGGGGACAAAGATTTAATAGAATCCTTGCTGCTCAACATTATGGAAAACGCTCTGCGGGCATTGCCGGACGGAGGCAAAATTGAAGTGAAGACTCGCCGCGAAGGGGACGGCTTCATACTTTCCATTGCCGACAATGGAACAGGAATCGCTCAAGGCGATATTCCAAAGGTCTTTGAACCCTTCTACCGCGCGGACAAATCAAGGTCGCGCGCTTACGGCGGCGCCGGCCTGGGGCTCAGCTTATGCAAACAAATTTGTGATTTGCACTATGCACGGATGGAGATTTCTTCCCAGCCGGATATAGGAACAACAATAGCTATAAAATTTTCCAAGTTTACAATTCTGCCGCAACTCCGCGATGATTCTGAAATAACCAAGCCTTATGATAATTCTGCAAGCAGCTAATTGCTTGCAGAATAACGACTAAGGAGTGAACAATCAAATGTCTAAGAAATTATCAAAAGTAGTGTTGGGTCTGGCTGTGACAGCGGTTATCGGAGCAGGGGCCATTGGAGTAAACGCTCTTGCCGTATCCTCCGCTTTCGCGGCAGACACAAGCCAGAAGGCTCCGGTGATTACCTCTGAGGCGGCTCCGGCGAATACGAACGCGGGAAACACAGCCACAGTGGTCGCGGACGAAAATGGCAATCAGGCCATTGTTTCTGAACAGGATCAGTTGGAGCAGGATCTGATAGCAAGTGATCCCGTTAATGCGGCGAAGCTAAAGATGGAAAAAGACTACAAACCTACCTTTGTTGCCGGAACCCCATCGGAAAAGGATCTGACGGAAGAGAAAGCTATCGAACTCGCAAAAAAATCCGTTGACAGCGAATATGCGCTGACGGACGATACATGGTCCAAATTCTCAACCTATGCCGTACTCAATATTGTCGACCCTGCAGCTCCCGTTTGGAGCGTCACTTTCTATCCTACAAACCAGAACGATTTTTCTCAAATCGGAACCTATAACGTGACCATCGACTCCTTCTCCGGTAAAATAATAAACATCATGTCGGCCGCCGATGGCGTAGGTTGATTATAAAACCGCGATACCAAATTTTTTAGGGACTTCCGCATCACGGAAGTCCCTATGACTACTTTCAATGGGAGGATATTAAGATGAACAAAGGAAATGGAAAGCATGATCTCACCCGATCTTCAAAATGGCTATTACGCATCTTTATTTTGTTAGCTGTTTTACCATTGCTCCTTATAATACTCATAAGTGTTTGGTTTGTTCCGCATTTAGGGGGATTTTCTATTTCGGATTTTTGGACGAATGAAGAAAATTTGCAGCTCCTGCAACTGCGAATGCCCTCAATTAGTCAAGCGTTCGGAAACCTCTTACTATACTTCATGGTGTGTACCTGCGGCGCTTTGTTATACTCGAAACGTTGGGAAAAATCAAGGAAAGGGTATCTGGTTTTAGCCATCCTCTCCGGCGTCGCTGCTTTTTTCCTGCATTCTATGATTTGGGGCGTTGACCTTTTCATTCCCTCAAGCTATAGTCTGCTTTCACCGTATAACAGACCGTTAATAATATTTCCTGCCATACGGGTTTCGCTATATGGTAATGGCTTTCTTATAGACAATTTGATATCCATCGTGATCCATTTGTTTGCTCCACAAGTCTTGCTTGCTATTATTGTTTCTGTTCTCTCAATCAGAAAATATATAAAGACGTAGTCGAATAAATAGAGAATAAGGCAGAGGTATCCACCATAGGTTACCACCGCGATTCCGGCGCACTGTTTAAAAATGCGTAAAATTCCTGGTGCAGCGTGTCCATTTCGCCTTTTGCGCCCCTTGCCGCAGAGGGTTTCCCAGCATTCATAGGACTCCAGGGAATTGACCATCGTCACCACGGTGGGGCTTTGGTTGTCGCGCAGCTCGGAAAGCGCCTGATGCAGCTGTTCCGCCCGGACGGTCACAAAAATATAGTCGTAGATGTCCTCCGTCCGGTGCAAGCTGCTCCAGCGCCGTCACTTCCGCGCGGTAGACGCTGCCGTTGTGCCGATAAAGAAGCCCGTTTTTGCGCAGCTCCTCCAGACGGCGGCCTGGGGCCAGTACGCTGACGGAGCAGCCTGCCCGGTACAGATATGCGGCGTACAGGCTGCCGATGACGCCCGTACCGTAAACTAAAATTCTTAAATGGTTATCTTTCCTATCTCCAATGTTAACGCCTCTTTTCCGCCAGCAGGGCAATCCAGCACGACTGATTCCGCTCAAGGCGGACAGACGCAAAGCCCGCCTGAAGGATTCGGGCCTTCAAATCCTCTCCGGAATAAATCGTCATGCCGTCGATCAGTCCCGTCCAGGTGGTGTTGGTAACATCGTCCATCTCGCAGACCAGAAGGAACTGCCCGCCGGGCTTCAGCACCCGCAGGATTTCATGAAACGCTTTTCCCAAGTCCGGCCAGAAATAGACCGTTTCAAAAGCGGTCACGAGATTAAATGTCTGATCGCCATAAGGCAGCGCGCCCACATCCCCCTGGCGGATGTTGCATCGTTTTCCGAGCGAGCGGGCATTTTTCTTTTTGCTGAAGGCCACGCTCTCCGCGGAGTAGTCGATTCCGTCCGCAAAGCCATTGGGGCAGAGCTTCGTCAGCCGGGCGATGTTGGCGCCACCGCCGCAGCCTACATCCAGCACACGGGCATCCGGCGCGGGGCGAATCAAGGAAAGCGCCCAGTTGGACAGCGGGGTATGCCCGCCATTCATGGTGCGGAGCATCATGCGCCCCAGAAAGCCCTCCGGCTTCCGGGTATTTTGAAAGAAGCGCCGAAACATTATTATTCCCCCTTTCGGCAGCAAAAACAGACTATTGATTTTACCGTGTTCAAAGTCACACTTTCGTACAGAGTATTCAGCTGCTTTTTCAGACTTTCCGCCGTCTCAAACGGCGGTGTGAAAAAGCCCTTCGGCTCGTAAAAATGCCGGATGAACCAGTCGGTGCGCCGGGTTTTTCCTTGGATATAAAAACAGCCGCAGAAAACGCCGCCGGACTTTAAAACCCGGAAGGTCTCCCTGTAAGCCGCGTCCTTGTCCGGGAAGGCATGGAAGCCGTTTAAGGACAGCACAATATCGAAGCTTCCCCCCTCGAAAGGCAGCGCACCCACATCTCCCTGCAAGAACCGGACGTTTTGTAAGCCAAACCTTTCCGCCCGTTTCTGTGCCGTGGACATCATCTCTGCCGAATAGTCAAGGCAGGTCGCATCCGCGCTTTTTAGTTTCCGGTACACCGGCATGGTGAGCACGCCAGTACCTACGGGCACCTCCAGCAAACGGCCGGAAAAATCCTCCGGAATACCAGAAAGCGCCAGCTGCTGGTAACGGTCGGCCTCCGTTTTATTCATGTCCCACACCAGCTTGCAGATTGCCTTGCCGAGAAATGTGGCGCAGGTAATCATCCCGTCGTAAAGGGTGGCCTCATTCCCCAGCAGTTGATAGGCTTGCCGGACTTCCTCGTGCGCCATTATCATTCATCCCTTTCGCATGCTTTTTGTGCAGGCAGGCAACACCGCGGGCGGATGCTGCCACCCATTGTTTCACGCTCCAAAACGGTAAAGCCCCGCCGCTGCACATAGTCCGCCAAAGCATCGGCGTCCCACCGTTGAAGCACCCGGAACCCGGCCAGTCCCATCAGCTTTTCGCCAAACTGCTGTCTCATGTCCGTCCCCCATATGAAGGTGGGGGACAGCAGGATACCACCCGGCTTTAAAACGCGATGAATTTTCACCAGCGCCTTATCCGGCTACGGCATGATGTGCAGGGCGTTGGCGATCAACGCCGCGTTAAAGGCTTCATCGAGATACGGTAAAGCCGTAGCACCACGCACCGTAAAGGTCAGGTTAGGCGGAGCGGGGTGCTTTTTTGCCTCCTCCACCATCTTCCCTGAAAAATCCGTCGCCTCCCAATGCCGGATGCATTCCGCCAGCCGGAAGATAAGCTACCCGCTGCGGCAGGATCTATTTCTTCAGTGCCATTTTCCTGTACTCTGCCGGATAAACCCCAGTGCTTTTCTTGAACATGTTGGCAAACCGTCCGGCGTTATGATATCCGATGGCGGCGGCAACCTGTTCAATCGTGAAATCCGTCAGGGACAACAATGTTTCCGCATGGCTCAACCGGCGCTGCTGGATGTACTCCGTAATAGCACGTCCATATGCCTCTTTGAAGGCGAGCTTCAGCTTTGTCCGCCCCATGCAGGCAATGCGGGAAAGTTGGTCTACAGAGATATCGCAATTAAAGTGGTCGTTGATATATGCGGTTACATTCTCCAGCGCACGAAGATCCGCATTGGATATTTTAACGGATGGCATTGCTTTTTGCTTCTTGTTGTATTCCATGATCAGAGAAATGGCTTCCGCCACCTTTCCTTCATAAAACAACTTTGCCGAAATGCCATCTCCTTGATAATTCCAAATCTGCCGGAGCAGCTGGATCATCTCAGGGAAACGATCCGTTAGAGCAATATTGCAGAAAGCGTCATGCAGATCGATATATTCATCGGGAAAGTTTTCTCTCAGATATTTCTCATAATAAGAGGGCGTGATCTCAATATCAATGGTGCGGACGGGAATGTTTTTGTGGACAAGGGTTTTACACGGCTCATACCCACCTATGAAGCTGTTGACGCATCCGGCGGTCAGGCGCCGGTACGGAGAGATTTCCTCTCCGGATATGGAATCGTAATAACAGACACCTAAGCTGCCTTGCGGTATTTCAAAGCTGAAAAAGGAATCCTTATAAAAATAAAAGTCGTGGATCTTTATATCATACAGGTCCCTCTGGCCATACACCCAATAAACGCCCTGACCCAATTCCTTCGGCACAGAATAAAGTCTCCCTATGGGGTTGTAGACCCCATTCGACATTTCCTCTTGAAATCCATTTTTAAATAAATTGGAGCGATACATACTTTCTATATCGATCATAGGGTCACCTCCGTAATACACTTTGGTCGTTTTATCATCCGCTTTGGTCTTTCCTGCGCTGGAGCTATTGGATAAAACAAACGCGGAGATTACAATGGATAGTGAAGTTAGAAAGCACTAACTAAATAATATCACCATTGAACTTGCAAAGTCAATTGGTATGAACCATCAAAGAGAAAAATGGAGGAATGAGCTATGTCGAATCAGCTACAAACCAATACTGTCAAGAAAGGCTTGACGGTGAAAGACTTAATTATCATGGGCGTATTTGCCGCGCTTTTGACTGTCTGCTCCATGATTGGGGGCATTTTCTTTGCCATTACGCCGACTCTCACTTTTTATTTTTCCATCGGCGCAGCTCTATTGCCGGGGCCGGTGTTTTTGCTGCTTCTGGCAAAGGTGCCAAAAAGGGGCGCACTCGCGATTATCGGCACGATTGTGGCAGTGTTGAGCCTTGTGCTGGGTATGCATTGGGCGATGGGCTTAGGAGGGCTGATCGGATCGCTTCTTGCGGATATGGTTGCCGGTACGAAGAAGTATCGCAGCAAGAAAATGAATATTTTAGCTTACATAGTGTATTCTTTCGGACCTACCGGAACCTATTTTGCGTATTTCATTGATCCTCAGACCTGGGCAAGTACCATGTTGAAAAAAGGGACCACGGAGGATTACATCAATGCCATGAATAATACCGCTGACTGGCGGGTGCTTGTTATCATGATTGTTGGAACGATTCTTGTGGCCTGGCTCAGCGGGTTTATCGGAAGCAAATTGCTGAAAAAGCAATTTGAGAAGGCGGGTATTATCGCGTGACGGTTACAATAGAAAAGAAAAAGCAATTTATCCGTTTCGATCCCCGCACCAAGATCATTCTGCTGGTACTCAGCATGATTGTTGCGACGACAACCCCGTCGCTCCTATATGAATGCGTTTTGATTCTGCTGATTGCCGGGTTCGGTTCGGTGTGCGGAAAAGTCAGGTATTCCCTGATTGGTTCAGCAGTCTTTATGGCACTATATCTATCTACAGTTTTCTACTTAGAGAATAGCACAGGAACAATGCATACGATGTTCACGGCATGGCTCAGCCTTGTCTTTAAGGTCTACCCAGGCGGTATGCTGGCTGGAATTGCGGTATCCACTACACGGGTCAATGAATTTCTGTCCGCTATGAACAAAGCACATATTTCAAGAAAAATCATTATCCCTTTAGCGGTCATGCTGCGCTATATTCCGACCATCCGTGAGGATTGGCGCTACATCAAGGATGCCATGCGGCTGCGGGATGTGTCTCCCTCCATCATAGGGCTGTTTACCCATCCGGGAATGACGGTCGAATGCCTCTATTCGCCGCTTTTGATGGCAGCGTCAAAGGCTGCGGACGAGCTTGCTATCGCTTCCGTAACCAGAGGGATAGAAAACCCAAAACCAAGAACCTGCCTCATCCAGATTCGCTTCCGAATACAGGATGTCCTGATCATTCTCTGCTTTCTGGCTGTGCCGGTCGCCAGTCTTTGTTGTTAGGAGGGCCGGAGTGATTGAGCTTAAACAAATCAACTTTTCTTATTCAGGAACAGAGATGGCCGAGGGCGGGGTGGAAAATATTAACCTGTCCGTAAATGCCGGAGAATGTATCCTGCTCTGTGGACGATCCGGCTGTGGGAAAACCACGATCACGAAGCTGATTAACGGACTGATCCCCCATTACTTCGCCGGTGAGCTCAGCGGGAGTGTGAAGGTAGGCAGTCTCGACGCCTTTCAAACGCCGATGTACCAGCTCGCGGAAAAGGTGGGGTCTGTTTTTCAAAATCCGAGAACGCAATTCTTCAACATAGACGTTGACAGCGAAATCGCCTTTGGCATCGAAAACGAAGCTGTCCGGCCCGATGAACTGCATCAAAGGCTTGACGCCACTATCGACACCCTGAAAATCAAGCCTTTACAGGGCCGGAATATTTTTGAACTCTCCGGGGGCGAAAAGCAGAAAATCGCTTTCGCCTCCGTTTATGCCATGAATCCCGATGTATATCTTCTGGATGAGCCGTCCTCCAATTTAGATATGGCTTCCATCTATGATTTGAAAGCATATTTGCAGCTCCTTAAACAGCAGAGAAAAACCATATTGATTGCCGAACACCGGCTTTATTATTTAATGGATGTAGCCGATAGGATCGTCTATCTGTCAGAAGGTAAAATCGAGGCGATCCACACGCCGGAATCCTTTTGTGCGCTTTCAGGCAACACAAGAAAGAGCATGGGGCTGCGGGCGGTAGATCTGAGGTGCGTCCATCCGAAAGACAAACCGAGACGGGAACACTCTGTCCTGTTGGAAGTAAAGGATGTGGCCCTGCATTATAAAAAGCGACCTATTGTGAAGAACATTACTTTGAAGGCGGCCAAGGGAGAAATTATCGGTGTGGTCGGTTGCAATGGAACCGGGAAAACCACTTTTTTGCGGACACTGTGCGGACTGCATAAGGATTATACCGGAGCATTCCTCTGGTCGGGCAAACAGCAAAACGGAAAAGACCGCATGAAGCGGTCTTACATGGTCATGCAGGATGTAAATTATGAATTGTTTGCCGATAGTGTGGGGGCAGAATGCTCTTTCGGAATCAAGAATCCCGATATGGAGCTTGTGGAAAAGACCTTGAGCGAGTTGGAGCTGATTCCCTTTCGGGAAAAGCATCCCAATACCCTTTCGGGAGGGCAAAAGCAGCGGGTAGCCGTGGCTGTCAGCATGATATGCGGAAAAGAGCTGTTGGTATTTGACGAGCCGACCAGCGGCTTAGATTTTGACAGTATGCAGCAGGTGGCTGCGCTGATTCAAAAATTGGCCGCCGATAAGATTATCTTTGTAGTTACCCATGATTACGAATTTATTTGTCAGGTGTGTTCCAGAATCATTCATTTCGGGCAGGGGCAGATGACAGGCGGAATCGTGGTTTCCGAAGAAAACGAGAAACAGATCCGGGAACGGATCGGCGCGGTCGATACATTAGAAAGAAAGGACTAAGAAAGATGAAAAACAAGCGGGATAATCCTGTCGCTCTCCTTCTGAAGTGGGCGGGACGGGATAAAATCTATTTGATAGCGTCGGTCGCCTGCGCTTTTATCGGCGGGCTTTTTACCATCGGCGCATATATCGGAATTTATCAGCTCATGACGGCGATCCTGTCCGGCACCTGCACGATAGAAATCGTCACCGGCAACGCAATTCTGATTACCGTTACAACGATTATCCGTCAGATCTTTCAAGGCGCATCCGGCGTCCTTTCCCATAAGGGTGCTTATGGAGCGCTGTTCCATGTTCGGTGTATGATCACAGAGCATTTGGCAAAAGTGTCGTTGGGCGCTCTGGATGAACGACGGAGCGGTGATATCAAGACCGTACTCAATGAAGATATTGAGAAACTGGAACTGTGTCTGGCACATAATATACCGGAACTGGTCAGCTTTCTCACCGGCCCGGTCGTCATCTTCGTCTACCTAATGACCGTGAATGTGCCTTTGGCCTTGATCTCCCTGGTTCCTCTGCCTGTCGTCTTTTTGATCATGGGAGCGGTATTCAAATATATGTCCGGCGTTCTTCCGAGAGTGAGCAAGTCTTTGGCAAACTTCAACTCGGTCATTATCGAATACATCAGTGGCATGAAACTGATTAAGGCCTATAATATGGGAAGCAAATCCTTTCGAAAATTTTCCGACGCCATTGAAGAAGAAAACAAGGTGTGGAATCAGATATCTAAAAGGACAGCGCCGCCCTATGCCGCTTTTATCATCATTCTGGAGTGCGGCATGCTGCTGATGGTGCCCATCGGCGGCATGTTTTTTCTGAACGGTTCCATAACATCCAGTATTTTCCTGCTGTTTGCTTATATCGGCTCTTTGTACTTAGCAGAAATTCTGCCTTTACAGCAGCTTAGTATGGACTTCGCTCAATCGCTGAATGGGGTGGCCAAGGCTAAAGGGATTTTGAATTTACCTATTTATCAGGGAGGCGGTGATTTTCCGAAACAATGCGATATTGAGATGCGGAACGTCCGATTTTCCTATGATGGGAAAGTGAATGTTTTGGAAAATTGCAGCCTTCATGTGTCAGACGGAGAAAAGATCGCTCTCGTAGGTGCTTCCGGCACGGGAAAAAGTACCATCATTGAATTGATCTCCAGATTTTACGATGTGCAGGAGGGCGAGATTCTCATTGGAGGGAAAAATATAAAGGACATCAACTATGAGAAATTGCTGGAAAACACCTCGATCGTTTTTCAGAAAGCATTTCTGACCCGTGACAGCGTTTTGGAGAATATCCGTATGGGCGGGGATGCTACGCTGGAAAAAGTCAGGGCAGCGGCGAAGGAAGCGCAAATTGACGACTTCATCATGTCGCTTCCCGACGGATACGATACAAAGGTGGGGAGTTTTGGTTCCCGCTTTTCGGGCGGTGAAAAGCAGCGCCTCGCTATTGCGCGGGCCATTTTGAAAAATGCTCCGATCCTGATTCTTGACGAGGCGACTTCCGCGGCTGACCCGGAAAATCAGGTGGAGATCGACAAAGCCATTGAAAACCTATGTTGTGGAAAAACCGTCATCATTGTCGCACACCGGCTCGGGGCCGTCAAAATGTGTGATAAAGCGGCGGTGGTGGAAAACCACACCATTACCGCCTGCGGAAGCCATGCGGAGGTTTTAAAAACCAATCACTACTATCAGAAAGTGTGGAAGGACTATCAGTCGGCAAGGGATGTCGCCTATGCACTGAAAGGGGCTGAAAGCATTGAAAGATAACAATCCATTCAAAAAAAACAGACGTTTTGGGTTGGGCGTTGCGTTTACAGTGCTGGAAGGCCTTCTCTCCAGCTGCATCTACTTTTCCCTCTATCTTCTGATTGAAATGCTGCTGAATCACAACGTGTCGAGCAGCCGCCTCACGCAGCTCACGCTTGGATTGGCGGGGATCTTCCTGATTCGCTTGATTACATACAGCATTGGCTACACACAGGGACAGATCGGGGGTGCCGCGGTTTCCAAACAGATCCGTCTGTATTTGGGCGATAAATTCAAAAAGATTCCGCTGTTCCGTTTCACTCAGGGACAGGTGGGCCAGTATGTGAACACCATGACCAGCGATGTAAACAGCTATGAACAGATATTGACCCACAAGACGGGTAATCTGGTGAAGAACATCACCCTTTCTATCATGCTTATGGGATTCGTCTGCTGGCTATATCTGCCAGCAGGGCTGATTTTACTGACGGTGAGCCTACTGTTTATCCCTAACATGTGGCTATCCTTCCGAATCGTGAAGAAATACGGGCAGGCAAAAAACACCATTTGTGCGGAAGCAGTCAGCAGTATTGTGGAATATGTTTCGGGCATTCAGACATTTCGAGCCTACAATATGAGCGGAGCCAAGAACAAGGCAACTACCAACGCCATGAAGGATTTCAGCAATGTCTGCTACAAGTATGAAGCGATGGGGATTCCGGTTGGATTTGCTTTCAGTATCATCGACTGGCTGACCGTGCCCGTTGTCATGTTGGTGGCGGCAAAAGCGTGGATGTCCGGCGGATTGGCGGGCGTCGATTACCTGATGATCTGCATGATGCCCATGCTGCTGGCCAAGCTGTTTACTTCCATCTCCATTGATTTGTTCAGCTATAAGAACCTGCGGATCTCAAGGAACAATATTCAGAAGGTCGTGGATGGACCGGAAGAACAGGGGATGGATAAACCATTCGCGCCGGATTCGCATGATATCACTTTTCAGAATGTGCGGTTTTCCTACGTGCAGGGTGAAACTGTGCTGAACGGCGTGGACTTCCGTGCCAAAGTTCATAAACTGACCGCTATCGTGGGGGCCTCCGGTTCCGGCAAATCTACGATTCTGAACCTGATTGCGAAATACTACGAGCCGCAGGGTGGCAGGATTTTGATCGGGGGCAGGCCGGTTGAAAATGTTACAGCGCAGCGGGTGCTGGAGCAAATATCCATCGTCGATCAGGATGTATTTCTGTTCGATGATACAGTGCGTGAAAACATACGCCATGCAAGGCCGGAGGCTACCAATGAGGAAATTGAGAGCGCCTGCCGGAAAGCGAATTGCGATGTTTTTATTCGGAAGATGGAAAAGGGCTATGATACGCCCATTGGAGAAAATGGAAATCTGCTCTCCGGTGGTGAACGCCAGCGGCTTTCCATCGCTCGCGCCATACTGAAAAACAGCCCTATCCTGCTTCTGGACGAGGCTACTGCCTCTTTGGACATCGAGAACGAGCTGGCGGTCAAGCAGGCCATTGTCAATCTGCTGGATGATGAAAAGACCGTTATTATGATCGCGCACACCCTCTCTATTATCAAAAATGCAGATCAGATTCTTGTCGTATCGGGCGGCAGGATTTCAGAATCCGGCACTCACAAAGAATTATTGGCAAAGGACGGCAAGTATGTGGCCATGTGGAGTGCGGAACAAAAGCTTTCGATTTAAGCTGAGTCATCAATTCGGCCTCGGCAATTTGTATACCTAGAAGCTTAAACTGCAACCGATGTGCTGGGCGTGAATCATGAAGCCGCGGAATCCGACGCCTGTGCCATAGAGCATGTGGTGAGCGTTGAAACACTCTGCTCTTTATGCCGCTTTACCAACCGGAAATGTAAAGGAAGCTGCTATGTGAAAACAAACGCCACTCCAAATAGGTTTGCAAACTCTTATATTCTGTAAGAAAGGATATGGATTTTGTAAAAAGCGAGAGAGAAAATACCTAACTTCCGGCATCTGTGGCAGTTTAAATAACACAGATTCTATCCTGCTACCATGCCTCGGTTCATCGGGATATTTTCCATCCACCGGCCTTTTCCCGGTGCTTCCAGAGTTCATGATATACCCCGTCTTGGTTTAGCAACTCTGTGTGCGTTCCATGTTCTACGATCCTCTTGTTGTCCACGACCAGGATCTGGTGGGCGTTCTGAATAGTGGATAAGCGGTGCGCGATGATGATCAGCGTTTTGTCCTGAATCAACTCGCCGATGGCCCTTTGAATATCCCCCTCGTTGTCTGGGTCCACGCTGGCGGTGGCTTCATCCAGCAGGATGATGGGCGCATTTTTCAAAATAGCGCGCGCAATGGAGATGCGCTGCTTTTCGCCACCGGATAAGCGGTCACCCCTTTCGCCCGCTAGGGTGTTGTAGCCGTCCGGCAGCGCCATGATGAATTCGTGGCACCGCGCCTTTTTAGCCGCCTCGATGATTTCCTCTTCGCTGGCCTCGGGCCGCCCGAATCGGATATTGTTGCGGATCGTGTCATTGAACAGATAAACATTTTGGAACACCATGCTGACGTTTCCCAGCAGGTTGTCATAGGCGATATCCCTGACGTTAGTTCCGCCGATCTCCACACTGCCGCTGTCGACGTCCCAAAACCGGACGATCAGGTTGGCAATGGTCGTCTTTCCGCCCCCGGAAGGGCCGACCAGCGCGGTGACGCTCTTTGCGGGAGCTGTGAAGCTGACACCGTCGAGTACCTGCCCCTCCCCATAGGAAAAGCGGACATCCCGCATGGTGATATCATGCCGGTGCGGTACAGCCTCCTTGCCCATATCCTCTATCATATCCACGGCATTCAGGTCCTCATAGCGGTCCAAAGCCGCTTCCGTGATGCGGGTTTGGCTGCTGAGGTTGGTGAATGCCTGTACCGGCATATACAGGTAGAAGACAAAGATGAAGACCATGATGGCTGTTGGTGCGGGCAGCAGGCCGTTTATGGCAAACAACGTAGCCGCAAGAATGGTCACCGCGGTGCCGACGGCGAAGCAGGCCCTGTACCAAAGCACGGGGTTCACAGACTGCAGCTCAAAACCTACAGAATGATCTCTTGTGCTCTCTATGGCGTCTTTGACCGCTTTCGCCCGGTCGCCGCCCATGTTGAACGCCTTGATGACCGGGATGCCCCGGACATATTCCAGCACGGCGCTCACAAGCTTTGCCTGCTGCTTCTGCCTGATGGGTGACTCCCGGCGGCATACCCGCTCCAGCCGCTGGAAGGTCAGGAAAGCAGCAAAATAGATAATAACCGTAATCAGGCCGATACGCCAGTCGATGGAAAGCAGCATGATCACGCCGATCAGGGCCCCGGCCAGCCCGCTGATCACCTTATCCAGCGCGTCCATCCCCATCTCTTCCACAAAGGGCAGGTCCACGGTGATGATCGAGGTGATCCAACCCAGGTTGCCTTCGCTGAAAAAGCGCATGGGCAAATGTCGGAGTCGTTCGCCCAGCGTGATCCGCTCACGCGCGCAGATCTCATAGCCGGTACCGCTCTCCAGCATCACGAACCAGTACCGGAGCACCATACGGAGCAGCACGGAACCCAAGATGATGCTGAAGCATATCCATGCGTCCCGCACCTGCAGCGCATTGTCCAGGACCAGACTGAACACATACCAGGCCATAAAAATAGGCACAGCTAGCAGCAGGCTTTCAACGAAGCTCAGCACAAGAGAGAGCCTGAGCTTACCGGCATATTCGCCCGCAAGGCGCAGGACCCTTCCGACCAGTTTCAGCATGATTCCGCCACCTTCCTTTCAGTTTTGTATTCCCAGCGCGCGGACTGCCGGTAGCTCTGCCACATATGGGCATATTCCGTCGAGGCTTGCAATAGATCCGGGTGTTTGCCCTGGACAATGACCTTGCCAGCCTTGAGCACGATGATATGATCGGCATCCACGACGGTGGAGAGCCGATGGGCGATGACCAGCACCGTCTTTCCCCGCAGGAGTTGGTTGAGCGCCTCCTGGATCAGGTCCTCGTTTTCGGCGTCCGTACTGGAGGTCGCCTCGTCCAGCAGTACGATCGGCGCGTTTTTGAGCATGGCCCGCGCGATGGTGATGCGCTGGCGCTGTCCGCCCGAAAGCCTGTCTCCGGCTTCGCCCACCACGGTCTGATACCCCTGTGGCATTTCCATAATGAAATCGTGGCATTGCGCCTTCTTCGCCATCTCCATGACATCCTCGTCGGACGCGCCGGGCCTGCCAACTTGGATGTTTTCCATGATGCTCTGATTAAAGAGAAAATTATCCTGAGAAACATAGCTGATGGTATCCATGAGGGCTTCGAAGGCATATTCCCGGATATCCCTGCCGCCGATGCGGATGCTCCCCTCGCCTACGTCCCAGAAGCGGGCCGTCAGCTTTGCCACGGTGGATTTGCCCGCGCCCGACTCTCCCACGATGGCGGTAATCCCACCCGCGCGGGCTTCAAAGGAAACATCCTTCAGCACCGGAATATCCTGATAGGCAAACGTCACGTTATGGAAGCTCACGCCGTATCCATCCGGAAACGAACGGTCATGGCCCACGGGTAGTTCTGTTTCTTCAAACAGATCCTCAATGCGTTTGAACTTCTGACGCAAGTTGGGAATGATCGGGAAAAAGATCACCAGGTGCAGCAGCATCGGTCCCATGCTCATGGCCAGCAGGACGCACAACACCAGCAGGCCGAAAGACAGCGAGCCGGAGGTGTAAAACAGGATGGCCGCAGGCAGCGCAAAGAGCAGCGTCGTGGGCAGGAACACGTTGTACATGCTCATGTATTTCCAGCAGCTTTTATACCAGTTCAGGGAAAATTTCTTATACCCCTCAATGGCCTTGCGGTAACGCGAGAAGGCACTCTCTCCCTGCCCGAACACCTTGATCACCTCCATGCCGGAGACATACTCGATGATGGTGCTGTTCATCTCCCGTGAAGCCTGGTAATAGAGCTCCAGCTTTTGCGTGGCGGTTTTGCTGATTCCGCTCAGCGCCAGAAACCCGAAAGGAATCACGGCCAGGGCGCACAGCGCCAGGCGCCAGTCGGCAATAAACAGTGTCACCACGACCGTGCACAGGCCGATGATGTTGCCGACGCCCTCGGGGATCGCGTGAGCCAATATCAGCTCCATTCCCTCGATATCTTCCACAAAGATCTTTTTCAGGGCGCCGCTGCCGTAGCGCTCGATCTCGCCCATGGGCATGCTCAGCAGCTTATCTGCGGCCTTCTGCCGCATCCCCATCAGCGTATCGTAGGCCAGCCGGTGTGAGGCTGCAAGCCCCTTTTCCTGGGTATGGCTTTTCAGCAGCAGGCTCAGCAGGATGACCCCCGCGGCGCCGACGCCAAACCCGGCGGTGAGCTGTCCGCCGGTGAGCCGCATGATAATGAGATAGACGGCGATATACGGCACGATGCCGATCACCGCGCTGGATGTCAGAAGAAGAAACGCTTTATGCATATACCGTTTGCCGTGAGCGGCAAAGGCATATACTTTTTGAAACGTAGACATAAATCTCAACCAGTCCTTTCGTGAATCAATGATACAATCGCTTATGTTCATTCTCTATCATGGAAACAGCCGGCGAGAACTGCAAGTGATTTGGGAACGGTTTGGCCGTCAAGCGTAGAAAAAGGTCTTTCAAAAGGAAAAGCCCCTGCATCTTGTAACGCAGGGACGTCCGCTTCTATAAATTTGGCTGCATTATCGCGGCCCGGAAGTGCTCTTCCTGTAGTCCTTGGGTAAAACGCCGACTCTTTCCTTGAACGCCTTGGTGAAAGAACTGGGGCGTAAATATCCGACCTTACCGGCTATCTGTGCGACGTTGTCCACGCCGTTTTCCAGCAGGTGCTGCGCCTGCCGCATACGGATCTCGGTGATATATTCCGAAACCGGGCATCCATACGCCGATTGAAAACTGTATTTGAGCTTGCTCACGCTCATGCAGGCGATGGACGCCAAATGGGCAAGCGGCAGCTCCTCGGCATAGTGGCTGTGTATGTACGCTTCCATCTGGAACAGCTTTTCCCTGTCGTCCGCCGGCAAGGACACACGCGGTCTCTTCGGTTCCCCTGATTTTGTGAGAATGATGGAGAGCGCCTCGTTGACCTTGCTCTCGTAATACAGTGCCGCCGCAGGACCCTCTGCGCGGCAGTTCTGGATTTGCCGGAGCACCAGCAGCAGCTCTGGTATCTCGGGATTATCGTTCAGGCAGGAAAAGGCGTCCTTCAGCCTGCGATACCCGCCGGGGAACTTGGAGGCAAGCACCCTGTCGCAATACTCCGGCATGATATTGATCGCAACGCCGCGGATGGGTACGTTGCCCCGATATGTGGCGGTATATGGCTGCCCCGTGCCGATATGCCCCGCGACGCGCCCCACCGCGATAGGCAGTTGCGTTTCCTCATCCACTCCCTCAACAGAATCATAATAGAATACCCCGACATAGTCGTCCGGCTGCTGAAATGTCAGAGTGGTATCCTTCCTGTATAGAATGTTCGTCACGCTAATTGTGAACAAATCGCCGCAGGGATACATCCAGTACTCCGCGCTGCACCGCTCGTCATGCATCGCAAAGCACACCCCCTCCCAGTTGTACGGGCTCCTTTCCTGGATGTAAGCGCTCATACTGCGCAAGGGCTCAAAAAACATTTTATTTATGGGATTGTCTGTCACATCGCTCACCTTTTTCTAAAAGCCAAAAAAATACGGCAAACAGCCAAACGGCAAATAGCCAGCTGTTATCATCGATTCGGAGATGCTATACTTGACGCCGAGTTAGATATTTCTAACTCATTTATAGTATAACAAACATATGCGCGGAATTCAAGGAGGGTTCATACATGAATGAGGTCACCAAAGTCAATGCCTCAGAGGCGACAGCTCATCCCAATCGGTGGACGCTGAAGAACGTCATCACGCTGGCTGTGTTTACCGTCATTATTTTCATCGTCATGATGCTGGTCACGATGGCAACCAATATCGTACTGACGCCCATCGGGGCGTATTATGCCGGCCCAGGGATCGCCGCCGTTCTTGCCGGCCCGTTTTATATGGTGCTGGCGACACGGGTGGGCAGGCGGGGCGTGTTGTTTTTCGTCCATCTGATCACCGCGCTGGCCTTTCTGATCATCGGCCAGATCTATACCTTCGGCGTATACGCTGTCTTAGGTGTAATTGGGGAGTTGTGCATGCTGGGGCGGGATGCGTATAAGAATTTCTGGCGCAACTGCATCGGCTTTTTCATCTATTTCTTCGCGTTTTCCGGCGCCGGAATCCTTCCTATGCTGCTGTTCCGAGAGAGTTATCTTGGCTGGTACAGCGCCTACAGCGATCCCGCTGCCGTGGAGTTCCTGACCAATGTGTATTCCAGCCCCAGCGCCATTGCCATCATCATTTTCCTGACTGCGGCAGGCGCGGTGCTCGGCTGCCTGATCGGCCGCGCCATCGTCAACCGGCATGTGAAAAAAGCCAAAATATGAGCCGCGTAGAGGATCCCAGAATCCATCTTGCAACGCTGCTTGCAGCCGGCATCTTTGCCATTGCCATCCGAAGTGACTGGCAGCTCCATTTGCTGATGCTGCTGAGCCTCCTCTATCTCTTTGCGCACGGCAGGCGCAGTCAAAGCCTCCGCTGCGCAATCGGGTATGCGGCTGCGTCCTGCCTGCTGATCGTTTTGCCCTCCGGATTGGGAACCGCGCTGATGATCGTTTACCTGACGCTGCGCATGCTTCCCGTGCTGATGATCGGAACACTGCTGATTTCATCGCCGCCTGGCGCCATTTTATGGTCCGGCGCGCGTATGCGCCTGCCGCGACAGGTTTTGATTATGATCTGTATCCTGTTCCGGTTCTCGTCGGTGATCCGCATCGAGATGGCGGCTATCCGGCAGGGCATCCGCGCCCGCGGTATTTTACCCCGCTGGTACAGTATCCTCCTGCATCCCGCAATGGCGTATGAGTGCTTTGTCCTTCCGCTCATTATCCGTGGCCTCAAGCTTTCCACAGAGCTCACTTGCGCCGCGCAGTTCCGTGGCGTCGAAAGCAGGCGGCCCCGAAGCTGCATCTATCCCGTGGGAGTTCGTCCAACAGGACTTCTCGCGGTAGGGCTCTATACCTTGGGTGCCTGTATGATTCTATGGCTGGTGAAGGGAAACGTATGATACATCTTGAAAATCTGTCCTTTGCATATGGCGAGGATGAGATGGATGGCGAACTCACCAATGTAACGATGGACATCCGAAAGGGCGAGTGTGTCGTGCTGTGCGGCCCGTCGGGCTGCGGGAAGACAACGCTTCTGCGGCTCATCAGCGGCCTGATCCCATCCGTATACGACGGGGTAATGCACGGATCGGCCCTGGTGGACGGAAAACCGCCCGCAGCTTTTTCCCCGGAAGAAAAAGCCCAGAAAATCGGCATGGTGTTTCAGGACCCCCGAAGCCAGTTCTTCATGTCCAAAGTCCGGGACGAACTGGCCTTTTCCGGCGAGAACCTCGGCTTACCGCCTAACAAGATAATCGAAAGAATAGACGAGCTTGCCGGCCTGCTCAGGATAACGGACCTCTTGGACACAGACCTGAATAAAATGTCCAGCGGGCAAAAGCAGAAGGTCGCCATTGCCTCCGCATGCCTCCTCAGTCCACTGCTGTTGCTTCTGGATGAACCCTCCGCCAACCTGGACGCCGCTTCAAAGGAAGAATTGATCAGGATACTGCTGGCCATCAAACAGGCGGGGACAACGATCATCGTCAGCGAGCACCGGCTACACGAGTTCCTGCCGGTGGCTGACCGGTATCTATGCATAGGACAAGGTGAGCTTGTCAAGGAGTGGAGCCGAGAGCAATTTGCCGCACTGTCCTGTGCAGAGGCAATGGAGTATGGGTTACGTCATCCCGATGCAGCGCGTCGCGGTCAGGACAGAAAAAATACTGCAACGCCTGGGCGTCTGCCTTATTATGGTCGCGGCATCACTTACTGCTACCGCGAAAGCAGCCGGGGCATCAAGCACGTTGATTTTGCACTATGTCCTGGAACGGTCACCGCTTTGACCGGCGGCAACGGCACGGGCAAGACCACGCTGTGCAAAATCCTGTGCGGCCTGCTCTCGCCCCAAAAAGGAAAGGTGCTTTCCGGGGATAAGACGCTCTCCAGAGCGGCCCGCAGAGAGGGCAGCTATTTTGTGATGCAGGACGCCGACTATCAGCTTTATACGGACAGCGTCGGCAACGAGCTGGTACTGGGACGCGCCATGACTGACGTGCTTCGGAAACGGGCGTACGAGGCACTTGATCTGTTTGGTCTGATGCACCTCAAAGACCGGCATCCCGCCTCCCTCTCCGGGGGAGAGAAGCAACGGGTCACTCTGGCAGCGGCCTTTTGCACAGACGCGGACCTAATTGTTTTGGACGAGCCTACCAGCGGACTGGACGCCATCAATGTTCAAAGACTTGTTCGGTATGTGCAGATACTGGCTCGGGAAGGCAAAACCGTTATCGTGATCACCCACGATCAACTGCTGATCGATTTGGTTTGTGATGATGTCATCCTGCTTGGGAATATTAAGGAAAGTTAATTGACTCTTGTCGGGTTGCAGAAAAAAACCATTCTTCACGAGGGACGATATTCCGAATTCGTGGTGATGCGGACTTATTTCGAGAACAATGCCTCATAGTTACGAACGCTGTTTATGCGGCCCTGTTCGGTCAGCTTGACCGCGTCAACCGTAAACTCTATGCAATCTTCTTTTTTCAGAAGCGCCATGATATTACTTGTAAAGGCCGCATCCCAGTGCAGTTGCGCTTGTATGGTATCGAACCCGGCCTCCCTCGCTTCATCTTCACTGCCGTCATGGTTATAAAGATGGAAAAGGAACATCATTTTAGCAAACTGTATTCTTTGGTTCCGACGTCTGCGCAGGGAGCTGACAAAGCCTCTGCGTGGAGCAAAGATAAACACTAGCAGAAAAGCAAAGAGCCAAAGAGGATAGCACGCTTCCGCCATACCGGGTAAAAATGGGCGACAGAATACTTTTTAGTTCGTCAATTGAGTAAATCCGTTCCATCTCTTTACTCTCCTTAGTATCCAGAGCATACCGGCACAGGCCGCTCTGGTATATGCTTAAAGCAAGTATACTATGCTGAAACGATGCCAGTCTACTACAGTAGTCTTATCTTGTGCAAATTTACAATCGACAGCAATATCTCCACCAAATGGCTTGAAACGAAAGTTTCAGGCCGTTTTTTTGCCCTTTTATACTCCAAAGTCTATATTGACGCTGCACGAGATATATTGAAGTCTTACGTGGACTATACAATTCGTATCGACACCTGTATTTCCTAGCTATCCAGTTCACGCTTGCGTCATCGTGGACGGTCTCCAAAGCTAGGGCGTTTAGAATATCGAGAGAAAATTTGCTTTGACCACGTATGGTTTCATACCTCGGTTTTCAAAGCTCGGCAGGGTCAGCCGATGAGTCTATTTTGTTTTGACTTCATCTTTAGAAGGATATTCGGCATATTTTTCCATTAAAATCTACATATAAACCTTCGCTTTTAGAAGTTATTGAGGCATAATAACGATATGAAAATATATTGGACCGGGAAGTCTAAAAATATTATAGGCACAAAAATTAAACAAATACGCACTGAACAAGGACTGACGCAAAAAGTGCTTGCTGAAAAACTTCAGTTAGAAGGTTTTGAATTCAGTGATCTTACAATCCTGCGTATAGAGAATGGGACAAGATTTGTAGCTGATTATGAAGTCAAAGCTTTATCAAAAATTTTATGCGTATCGTATGAGTTTCTGCTTGGATAAAGAATGGAGGTTAACATGAGAAAATAAGACCCAACGATTTTGGATAGCATAAAACTACTTATTTAAAGGGCGTGGCTTTCAATGTTGCATATAGCATTTTGCGATGATGACACACGTTTTCTAAAATATATCGTTCCTAAAACAGAGAAAATTTTCAAACAACTGAAAACAGACGTGCTTATTCATAGCTTTACAAATGGGATGGAATTAGTAGAACAGTTCAGAAAATATGATCCATATTATGACGTCATTTTTTTAGATATAGAAATGCCGGTTATTAATGGAAAAGATGTGGCGCAGCAGCTGCGCATTTTAGATAAAAAATTTAAATTGGCTTTTATTACAGCTTATGAATCAGAAGCACTAAACACATTTCAATATGACGTAATCGGATTCCTTACGAAGACCCGTCTTGATGAAGAATTAAGTCAATTAATCGAAAGAATTAATAGAGCAATTATTGAGGACAATCCGCAGTTTCAATTCTTCAAAGTTGATAGTGATAGAGATGAAGTAATGGAAATCAAAGTACCTTTAGATGATATCGTGTATTTTGAAAGTATTAATAGGAAGGTATATTTACACTCTCAAAGGGGAACATTCACTTTGCGCCATTACCAATTCTCGGAAATAGTTAATCACTATATCCCTTTGGGATTTATCGATATTCATAGAACTTGTATAGTCAATATGAAATACATATTTTCTGTAGACGATATCGAAATTCGACTAGATGATAATACTCGATTACCACTTAGCAGACGTAAGAAGCAGCAAATTTTTGATAAATTTTCGGAGATAATTAGGTAAGGATGATTTGAAGTGATTTCCTTCTTAAGTAACTATCCCTTTACATTAATTGAAGCCACATTATTTTACTATATGGTTTTTAGAGTTCTGCCTTGTAAATATAATGGAGTTAAAAGATTATCTTTTATAATCACAGCAATTCTATTTTATTCTTTTGCTGTGTATTTTTGCCCTGTTAATTCATTTTTCTATAGAATTATCCTATTTTATATAATATCTGTTGCAATAATTAGCTTTTTATTTGAAGGAAACTTTTATATAAAATCATTTTATATCCTATTAAATTATTACATCCTGCTTACCAGTGATTTAATGGCAGGCAATGCTGTTTCGTATATAAATAGAACGGATATTAATATTGTACTTTTTACAAGCGACACCACAATTATTACTTCAATAATATCTAAAATGATTAATATTATTTTATTTTTAATTAGTATCCATTATTTTAGAAAACTAAAATATGATATCTCCAAAAAATATTGGGTTACTATGGATTTTATCCTGACCTTATTCATTGTTACATTAATTTTTATCATGTATATCAATGCATCATTACAAAACATATCTAATATCTATTCGTTATATCTTTTTGGAATTTCAATATCATTTTTCGCTTTAGGCTTTTTAGTCATATACTTTTTCCAAGAAATTTGTTATTTCTACGAAAAAGATAAGCAAAATTCTATTGCAAATATAAAGGCCAAATTCTTAGAACAACAAATGGCTCATCAGAAGATTGAAGCACATGAACTGCGAATAATTAGACATGATATTAAGAATAACCTGGCGCTTATTTCCAATTTATTAAAACGCAATAATCTGGAAGAATCCAAAAAGTATATTGATGCTATTACAGTGGCCTTAGATGAAACTAAGCCCGCCGTTAATAGTGGAAATATCATAATAGATTCAGTATTAAATTATAAAATCGCAGTATGTAAGAAAATTGATATCAAAACACAAATAAATGTTGATAATCTGCCTGAGATAAATATCAACCCGTTGGACTTGTCAGCTATTATCTCCAATGTGTTGGACAACGCAATTGAAGCTAATGAAAAAATTGAACAATTAGAACGCTTTATTTCAATAAAAATTTTTTGCTATAAGAATTTTCTGTCTATAGTAGTGAAAAATCCTTTTAAAAATAATATTGAATATGATAATGATCTGGTAAAAACAAGTAAGCCGGATAAAATGTTTCATGGATATGGTTTACAATCAATTAAGTTGGCGGCTGAAAAGAATTACGGATCATTTAAATTCTACATAGATAATGACATTTTCACGGCAACAATATTGTTACCGATAGAACTTAATATCCAAGAATGACCGTTCGGTTGAAAATAGATACCGTTCGGTCTATTTATATTGCATTTTATATTCTTAATTATATCCTTTTGTTTTAAGAGGAAATTTTACATGTTGAGAATGATAGCAGAAGAATTAAGTTTGGTAATGGTTGCGAATAAGATTATACCAATTGAAAATCGAAAATATTATATATATGGTATTGAATTAGTCTTAAATAATGTACTGATTTGCTTGGGTATTATAGCTCTTGCAATAATTACAAAAACAATACTGATAAGCATAATCTTTTCGCTTTCTTTTTGTATTCTCCGGGCATATGTAGGCGGCTATCATAGTAACACATACCTCAAATGCTTTTGCATTAGTGTAATAAACTACATAATTATGTTGATACTGAATCAAACAGCAGAATACAAGCTAATATTAAGTTGCGTTCTTATTGGTATTTCAGTGCCTATTATCATTAAATTTGCGCCTGTTGAACACGAAAATAAGCCTTTAAGCAATGAGCAAAAAAAGAAATATAAAAAGGTTAGTATTTTAATAATAAGTATAATCACAGCCAGCTTTGTCATTTCATGTGTTTTCTCAAGGCTAGACATTTCATTTGCAATTTCATGGGCTGTTTTCGGAGTGTTTTTCTTATTACTATTTTCCAAAATACATTATGAACAGAGGTGAAAAATATGAAGACACCATTACTTAAATTGGTTGCGAATATAGCTGCGAAAGCAGTCAGCCGGGCCAATGATACTGCATCTACTTTTTGGACATATCAACCAAAGGCTCCTGAAGGAATTAAAAATTTTAAGAAATAGCTTTTAGTAAGTTCATGAATTGCAAATGGATTCTAATAAATAAGGTGACTTGTGCCACCTTATTTATTTTACAAGGGAGAAGCGTACCAGTCGGATTAACCTTTATAGAAGTATCAGCTTATATGGGAAGCAGTAATATGAGCTTGCATTTTATATCTTTATTTCTGCATTTTGTAGACAAATAATAAAAATGATGTAATATTATAACATAAAGACTAGTTATATCCAGTCGCGTATTGAGGCAGTTTAACGAATATCAAGGACGCGAACCTGCTAAAACGACTACTGACGAGGTGAAGATATGAAGTTATATAAACGCGCGGTTCTTTTCCTGCTCAGGAAAAGAGGAAAGGCCATCATTCTGTTGTTCATTCTTACCGTGATTGCCTCTCTGGTCCTCACCAGCTTGTCAATTGCCCGAGCATCCGATCTCGCGGCGGAGAAGCTCCGCGAGTCCTTGGGTGGATATTTCAAGATCGAACCCAACCGTGACGGCGGCCAGGTCGGGTACATTAACGACGCTCTAGTCCAAAAAGTCATGCAGCAGGGCGGGATCAAGGTTTTCAACGGAATGGATATACAGTACCTCATGACGAATGGCCTCCAACTGACGCCCGGGCGATTTACGTCTCAGGGCGATCCGAAAGCGCACCTGGCCCGGTTTCTGGCAAATACGGACAGCAGTTTCCACGAATACTTTTACTTAAAATCTTTTTCATTGTCGGAAGGGCGCCAAATAGGTCCGGACGATCACTTTGCCGCCGTGATCTCCGACACGTTGGCCCGGGATAACCAGCTCTCTGTCGGCGGGACATTTGCAGCGTCATTTAACACGGAATCTCTGCCTGAGTCTATGAAAAAAACGAATAAACAATACGAATTTACCGTAGTAGGCATTTACAAAATAAACTCGGAGCAGACGTCAGACAGCAACAGCGCCGAATGCGATATTCAGGACAACTTTATTTTCACGGATACCTCCTCCATCAGGTCAATGATGGCAGATTTATCAGGCAGTACGACGACGGCATTTACAAACGGCGCCACATTTTTTGTAAAAGACCCCGGAAAGCTGGATCAGATCGTCAAAAGCCTTCCAAGTATCCCCGGATACGACTGGAGTGGCTACAAGATCAGCGAAAACAATAAAGCCTATGACGACTCCGCCGTTCCGCTGGAGCGGCTTTCCGGCCTTTTGATAACACTGACCATCGTTATCGTCGTTGTGAGCGCTGCGATGCTGTCGCTGATTCTCGTCATGTGGATGAAGGACCGCAAATACGAGATCGGCATCCTGCTCTCCGTCGGATACGGGAAGATGAACATCATCGCGCAGCACATCGCTGAAAACCTCTTAGTTGCTATTCTAGCCTTCCTGCTGGCTTGGGGCGTATCAGGCATCGCGGCGCAGCAGGCGGGGAGCATGCTCCTGGGCAATATCACCGCGGCGTCGGATACGGCGGAAGATAAGCAGACGAGCCCGCAGATGTACATTGATCCCGTTAAGGCACCGGAAATTAATCCGGAGGAGGCCCTGACAATCCGAACGGGCGTCACGGAATTTTTGCTGATCGTCGGCATTGGCTTTTTGATCGTCATCGTTTCCACCGGTATATCGTCGATCATGGTGATCAGGATGAAACCGAAAGAGATATTCTCGTCTTTAAGTTAGGAGGTTTAACGATGTCGGTCATCAAGAGAGGCTTTCTGTATATAACGCGCAAGCGGGTCCGGAGCATCCTGCTGCTTGTCATTATGTTCGTGGCGGCGGTCCTTGCGATGCTGGGCCTCGCCATCAAGCAGAGCGCGGACAAAGAGGCGGATGCCGTGCGCAGGAGCCTGGAAAGCAGCTTCTCCATTATAAGAAATGACGGTATACCAAAAGATAAAGCGATCAGCATGGATCAGACAGGCCAAATCCTGAGGCTGCCCCATATCACAGGCAGGTATTTGGATATGGTGTCTTTAATGGTATACGCAGACGTGCAGCTCAGCCCTGGTGCATGGGCGAATGAATACCAAAATTATCAGGAACACCCCGAAAATTTCTCAATTGTACCTTTTAATTCTGATGAGGTTACAACTGGTATGCATGTCCCATATATGTGTTACTGCAGTGACAGCGGACTCCACGAGTTTTTCAGAAATGGCGCCTTCACGCTCAAAGAGGGGCGGCATATCCGTGCGGATGACGTCAATAAAGCGGTGATATCAACCGATGTGGCCCATAGGAGCAACTTGTCTGTCGGAGATACAATCACGCTCGAAAACAGAGAATGGTATTGCGCTATTCCCGGAGCATATGGAGACATTAAAAAAACCGTTGGAGAGCCGATTAAGTTGGAGATCGTGGGCCTGTTCGACGTCAACTTCTCCCAGGAACTGTCGTATAATACACTTCAAACAGATAACTACACTCTTACTACTGTTTTTACGATGGAAGATGAAATTGCCGCCAATATGATCTTCAGCGATCTTGCGACAGCGCTTCAGACCAAAAATATCGTCTGGACATATCGGAAGGATAACGGCTTGGATGAGAGGCGTGATTCCAGACTGGACCTTAATAGCGCCACGTTTTTTGTAGACGACCCGGAAAAGCTGGAGGCTGCCATCACTGAGGTCAAAGCGATTCAAGGAATCGATTGGAATTATTTCACAATCAAGGCGGATGATTCAACGTACAAGGCGGCCGCCAATCCTCTAACGCAGCTCGGCACCATCTCGGCAGTTCTCATCGCCATCGCCGTTGTCGGTTGTGTGGTGGTCCTGGGGCTCACCCTGAACATGTGGACTAAGAGCCGGAAGCGGGAAATGGGCATCCTGATGTCGCTGGGCGTCGCCAAGCGGAAGCTTGTGCTGCAGCAGCTTTTTGAGAGCTTGACGTTCGCCGTCGTCGCGCTGATCCTCGCCGCCGCCGTTTCCGCCGCCCTGGCGGGCCCCGTCGGCAGCGCGGCAAACCGGATCGCGTCCCCCAGGGAGACGGGGAGTGCGTACGATATTAAGACAGTCGATTTTAATATTGTTATTGATAAGGCCTCCGCCGACCCGGTGAACCTGAGCTACGGCCTGACTGCGCAAAATATTCTGATTGCGGCGGCGGCCGTGCTGGGCAGTACGGCGCTCAGCGTTGGCATCACGGCAAGAAATATCACGAAGATGAAACCGAAGGCCGTTTTAAGGGCCATGTGAATAATTAATTATAATGGAGTGAATGAATTGAGCGTTTTGGAATTGAAAAAGGTCTCTTATGCGTATTATGTGGAGAGAAAAATCCTGGATGAAATCGATATGCGCTTTGAAAAGGGCAAAATGTACGTTATCCTGGGGCCGTCCGGCTGCGGGAAAACAACGCTCCTCTCGCTGATCGGCGGCCTGGACATCCCCCAAGAAGGCAGCATCCTTTTCGAGGGTGCGGATATCGGGCAGAAAAACCTGGAGTCGTACCGGCGGCAGCACGTGTCGTTCGTGTTCCAGAATTACAACTTGATCGACTATATGACGCCCCTGGAAAACGTCATGCTGACGGCCAGGGAGGACCCGGTCAAAGCGCTCTGTCAGCTCGGACTGACGGAGGATGAGATCAAAAGGAACGTGCTGAAGCTCTCCGGAGGACAGCAGCAGCGCGTCGCGATCGCACGGGCCCTGGCATCCGAAACACCCGTCATCCTGGCGGACGAGCCGACGGGCAACCTGGATGAGGACACCGCGCGGGAGATTACAACCATCTTCAAGGAGGCGGCGGAAAAGTACGATAGGTGCGTGATCGTCGTCACGCATTCGCAGGAACTGGCCAAACAGGCCCACGAGAGATTCGAATTAAAGCAAGGGAAGCTTTTTAATCTGGATTGTGATAATGCCGATAATACATAAGACCAAAAAGGAACCCGGTTGTGGCACAATCCATAACCAGGTTCCTGACGTATGTGAAGAGCTCGCGGAGGTGTGATATCAGGGATCAAAGGCTTCAAAAGATGTTTTTATATTATTAAAAATAAAACCGGCGGCGTCAGCTTTGCCCGAAGCAAATAAGCGGCTGTTTTCGTCCTCGGCGTTGTCAAGATCGATCGTGTAATCGAAAAAACTATCTTCGTATGTCTGGTCCCTGGATATGCCGATTAAGATCAGGTCGCAGCCATAAAGTTTTTCCACCGTTATAAGAAAATCAATCAGATCTTCATTTTGAGGGATATAATCGATGCCGTACAGATAACTTCGCCTGGTCATTGACAGGGTTTTCGCAAAATAATCGTTCCTGGCGAATTCCTTTCGGAGCAGACGCAGGAGCAGAATGACGTCCCGGCCATCGCCTCTAATTCCCACTGCCGGAATGGTGAGACGCTTATCCTTTGCCGGAGAGAAGGACTTGCGGCATAAGCTCTCGTCCCAGACCACCGCGCTTGTATTCTTGTGGCAGTATTCTTTGTCCGTATCTTTGAGAATTCCGGCATAAATGATATTCTCGATACTTTTGCCGGATTGCTCGACGACATTCAAAAAACGGTCGCCCGCTTCCGTCTGGCCGGGAATATAGACAAGCGCGTTTGTCTGTTCCCCGATTGGTGCCGCCCGGAAAAAGAACAACTCCGCATGCTCCGTTGCTCCACAGACAGTTGCTTCACGTATGAAATAAGGGATGCAGCTGCCCGGCACCGGCTTCATCGCTTCTGACTGTGGCTGTCGGGGGTGGGGCATATTGCGTTCTAAGGCATCCAGAACAGCTTTAAAGCTCCGAATCTCGCTAGGGTCATCCATAATATTATTGATCGTGGCGGTAATCACAGGCGCAGCATAGCTGTTGCACGAGCCGGAAGGACAAACAATCGAATTATCATCATGTAATAATTGATTCCCTGAGGCAACGATCTCATGGTCGTAGTAACTGTTTTTCTTCAGGGAATACTCGGCATCCTTCAGCTCCTCGCAATGCCTGACACGAATGACGCCGGGCAGGCACGCGGGAACGGAAAAGCAGTATCTGTTCTTATGGGCCGCGACAAGAATTGTCCCTTTGTGATATAGCCTGGATATGATTTCCCGGATATCGTCGAAGTCCTTAAAGCATGAAGTCCCGATACTCATATGGACAATCTGTACATCGTTATCCAAGCACCAGGTCAAGGCTTTTACTAAATCTGTTTTTTCCCCTGTAGGAATTTCGCCGCTCAATACCTTGATGCTGCTCAGATGCGCGTTCGGAGCATATTTCCTGATAATCGCCGCGCAGATCGTCCCATGGCTGTAACGTAAGGCTGCTGAGCGTTCACCGACGTCTTTCTTAAAGACAATATTGTTTTCCAGCTTGCCAATGTCAAAACAGCGTTCGTCTACACCGTCGTCAATCACCGCGATATGCATCCTTATAGACCCACTTTCTTCCAAATATATCGGTCGGCTCGATATGAAAAAGGCGGCGTACCGGTTGGCCTTTTGCATCATCTCATCGTGCCGATGACAGTCCGTTTTCTATGACGATAATAGGCCGTGATGATACCGCTGAAACCGGAGACAAATTGAGAGTCGATCCGGAGTATAACAGACCGGTGATTTAATTATTCACATGGCCCTTAAAACGGCCTTTGGCTTCATCTTCGTCACATTCCTTGCCGTGAGGCCGACGCTGAGCGCCGTGCTGCCCAGCACGGCCACCGCCGCAATCAGAATGTTTTCCGCGTTCAGGCCGTAGGTCAGGTTCACCGGGTCGGCGGAAGACTTGCCAATAACAATATCATGATTGACTATCTCCATATCATACGTGCTCCCCGTCTCCTTGGGAGACGCGAGCCGGTTGGCCATGCTTCCGACGGGGCCCGCCAGGGCGGCGGTAACGGCGGCGGCGAGGATAAGCGCAACGACGGCCAGCGTCAGGCTCTCATAGAGCTGCTGCAGCACAAGCTTCCGCTTGCTCTCGCCCAGCGACATCAGAATACCCATTTCGCGCTTCCGGCTCTTCGACCACATGTTCAGAGTGAGCCCCAGGACTGCCACGCAGCCGACGACGGCGATGGCGATGAGGACCGCCGAGATGGTGCCGAGCTGCGTCAGCGGCCTAACGGCGGTCTTGTACGTCGAATCGTCCGCTTTGATCGTGAAATAATTCCAGTCGATCCCCTGAATCGCCTTGACCTCCGCGATGGCGGCCTCCAGATTTTCAGGGTTGTCTACAAAGAACGTGGCGCTGTTAAGGTTTGGTCTGGTATCGCGCCTCTCCTCTAAACCGTTGGCTTCCCGATATGTCCGGACGATATTTTTGGTCTGAAGCCCTGTCGCCAGATCGCTGAAGATCATATTATCGGCAATTTCGGACTCCGATGTTAAGATAACATAACTGCCGTTTTTATCCCCTACAAACGACAGTTCCTGCGAAAAGTTGATGTCGAACAAGCCCACGATTTCCAGCCTGATCGGCTCTCCGACGTTTTCTTTATAGTCCCCAGCTGAGGGGAAAGCACAGAACTCTTCCCTGTTTTCGAGAGTGATCGTATCTCCGACGGACAAGTTGTTCCTACGGGCTACACCCGCCGATATCACAACTTTATTGACATCTGCCTCCTGGATATGACGCCCTTGAACAAGCGTGAAGGCGCCGTTTCTAAAGAACTCGTGGAGTCCGCTGTTATTGCAGTAACGCATATATGGGACATGCATCCAAGTTGTAACCATGTCAAGATTAATGGGTATATTCGAAAAACTTGCGGGGTCCTTCTGATACAATTGGTATTCACCCCCCCATGAACCGGGGCTTAGTTGCGCGTCAATGTATATCATGGGAGCCACCATATCCGCATAATAGTCCGTTATATGGTCCAGTTTCAGGATTTGGCTTGTCAGGTCTGTGCTGATAACATGAGCCTTGTCGCTCGGCATATCTTCGTTTTGGTTAATGGCGATACTGCTTCCCAAGCTCATGCGGACGGCGTCCGCCTGTTTATCCGCGCTCTGCTTGACGGCGAGGCCCAGCATTGCGAGAACCGCCGCCACGAACATGATGATGAGCAGCAGAATGCTCCGGCCCCGCTTGCGGGTTATGTGCAAAAAGCCTCTTTTGATGACCGACATCGTCAACCCCCCGTTAGAATGGTCTCACATGGCCCTTAAAACGGCCTTTGGTTTCATCTTCGTCACACTCCTCGCCGTGAGGCCGACACTGAGCGCCGTGCTGCCTAGGACCGCCGTCGCCGCAATCAGGGCGTTTTCTGCGGTCAGGCTGTATGTCAGGTTCACCGGATCAGCGGTAGGCTTGTCTATAACAATATCATGATTGACTATCTCCATATCATACGTGC
>NZ_FQXV01000026.1 GCF_900130065.1 Sporobacter termitidis DSM 10068 | reverse complement strand
AGCCGACGACGGCGATGGCGATGAGGACCCCCGAGATGGTGCCGAGCTGCGTCAGCGGCCTAACGGCGGTCTTGTACGTCGAATCGTCCGCCTTAATCGTGAAATAATTCCAGTCGATCCCCTGAATCGCTTTGACCTCCGAGATAGCGGCCTCCAGATTTTCAGGGTCGTCTACAAAAATAACGGGATTCCTAGGAGCTGTTTCATACTCGGGATTCACCGTCTGGCCACTATATTTCCGAAATATGCTGGCGATCTGAAGTTCCGTTGCCGGATCGCTGAAGATCATATTTTCGGCAAGTTCCCGCTCCGCTGTTTGGACATAAGTTTCGCCCTCGGTATCCGTTTCAAACGACGCTTCCTGCGAGAAATTTATGTCGAACAACCCCACGATCTCCAGCTTGATCGGCTCTCCAACGATTTTGTTATAGTCCCCACCTATGACACAAGAGCTCTCCCTCATTTCAGCGGTGAACGTATCCCCGACGGACAGGTTGTTCCTACGGGCCAGATCGGTGGAGATCACCGCCTTGTTGACGTCACCCTCCCGGATATGACGTCCCTGAACGAGTGCGAAAGCGCCGTTTCTGAAGAACTCGTGGAGCCCGCTATCATTGCAATAACTTATACTTGGGATATGCATCCAAAAGGTGGCCTGATCCAGATCAAAGGGTAAGTCTGCAAAGGCCGCGGGGTTTTTCTGATAGCGTCGAATTGCATCCGCATTACTGCCGGGGTGCAGCTGCACGTCTACATATAATAGACTTGTTCCTCTATCATAATAATCCGAATAATAGCCTGTTATATGATCCAGCTTTAAGATCCGGCTCATGACCGCTGCGCTGATAAAAGGTACTTTATCAGGCGATATTTTTGCAGCGCCCCCGTTTTTGTCAACCAAAGCTTGCAATGCAGCTTCATCCCTTTCAATGGTAAAGCTGTTGGCGAGGCTCTTACGGACGGCGTCCGCCTGTCTGTCCGCGCTGGATTTTATGGCAAGGCCTAGCATCGTAAGGACCGCCGCCACGAACATGATGACAAGCAACAGGATACTCCGGCCCCGCTTGCGGGTTATGTACAAGAAGCCCCTTTTGATGACCGACATTGACAAACCTCCCTGTGCTTATTAAGCAATAGAAACGGCTCAAATGAGAAGCAAGTTATCATCATGTTCAACCGGTTTTATTTAGATGCTTTGCCGGAAATCTCCATATGATTACGGGAATACCGCAGTTTCATTATAGTATAAAATGGGAGCTTTAGCCAGTCCCTGTTACAAAAAGGTATAGTTGTAAAATGCCGGTCGTTGCTGCCCCTGCGTAGATGTAGGATATGGTTTCGTTTTCCAGCTTGCCGATGGAAAGCAGCGCCCGTCCACACCGGTGTTAATCACCGAAATATGAATCCCTTATTTCTTCCGAATATACCGGTCAGCCTGATATGTAAAAAAGGTGGCATACCTGCTGGCCTTTTCCATCAGCTCGTCGTGCGTCCCCTGTTCGATGACTGTCCCGTTTTCGATGACGATGATTTTGTCGGCAATAATCGTATTCGACAAACGATGCGAAGTGAAAATCGCCGTTTTGCCGCGGCTCAGCTTTTCCAGTGAACAGAAAACCTTATATTCCGACTCGGGGTCCAGGGACGCGGACGGCTCGTCGAGGATCAAGACCGAGCTGTTGCGGAAAAAAGTACGCGCCAGAGCGATTTTCTGATGCTGTCCGCCTGATAATTCCGTGCCGTTTTCTTCATAAGCTCTTGACAGGTAACTGTCCAGTCCGTCGGCCATCTGATCAAGGATATCGGAGGCGCTGCTGTTGTAAAGCGCTTCAAGCACGTCATTTTCATCGGCGTTTTTAAATATGTCGGATATTGTAATGTTCTCTCTTAATGTAAACGCATAATTCGGGCTCAGCTGAAAAAGACAACTGAACGCCTTCCGCAGGCTGGTAATTTCGTAATTTTTGACATCGGCGCCGTTGATACGGATATTGCCGGACTCCGCGTCGTAGAAGCGGAGCAGGAGCTTGATAAGGGTTGATTTTCCCGCGCCGTTGAGGCCGACGAGACAGACCTTTTCATGCTTCTTTACGGAAAAAGAGATATGCTGCAATACCTCTTTTTCGGTACCTGGGTACCGGAAGGAAACATCGTTGAATTCAATGCTTGTGATCTCGTTCAGCTTTTCCGTGCCCGTGTTCGCCACAGCGTTCGGTATAGCTTCAAACTCTTCAAACGAGTGAATCCGGAGCTTTTGATCGTATATATTGATGATTGAGGTCAGAGCGGCCATCAGGCTGCTCAGGAACTGTGCCAGAAGGCCCGAGTACAGCGAATAATCTCCGACGGTATTATTTCCGTTAATGATCCTTAAGGAGAGGACGGCGAGGATACCGAGGATGCAAAGCTGGGGGAGGACGGACAAGAGGGTCACCAGAAAGACCCTCTTTTTTGTCAGCTTCTTCTTTTTTGCAAAATAAGGACCCCAGATAGCTTTAAATTTCTCTTTCAGAAAATCTCCAATATTGAAAAGCCGGAGCTCCTGCGCGTAGCTCTTGTCGGTCATGATAAAAGACAGGTAGTTCATCTGCCGCTCTTCCTTGATGTGCGTCAGATTCCATTGATACAGCTTTTTGGTATATGTCTGGTTCAGGATCGCCGACGGCAAACTGACGGCCACAAGCAGGACCGTCAGCGGGATACTGACCTTACCGATGATGAGGAGCGCGCAGATCAGCGTAATTAAGGCGCTGACGCAGGAAAGCCCGCTCCAGAGGACGCTGATCACGGATAAAACGCTTCTCTTCGCCATCTCCAAAGACAAATTGCGAGGCGATCCGGAGCAGGGTATAAGAGACCGAGGATTTAATTATTCACATGGCCCTTAAAACGGCCTTTGGCTTCATCTTCGTCACATTCCTCGCCGTAATGCCGACGCTGAGCGCCGTGCTGCCCAGCACGGCCGCCGCCGCAATTAGAATGTTTTCCGCGTTCAGGCCGTAGGTCAGGTTCACCGGATCGGCGGAAGACTTGTCAATGACAATATCATGATTGACTATCTCCATATCATACGTGCTCCCCGTCTCCTTGGGGGACGCGAGCCTGTTGGCCATGCTTCCGACGGGGCCAGACAGGGCGGCGGAAACGGCGGCGGCGAGGACCAACGCGACGACGGCCAGCGTCAGGCTCTCATAGAGCTGCTGCAGCACAATCTTCCGCTTGCTCTCGCCCAGCGACATCAGAATACCCATTTCGCGCTTCCGGCTCTTCGACCACATGTTCAGGGTGAGCCCCAGGACCGCCACGCAGCCGACGACGGCGATGGCGATGAGGACTGCCGAGATGGTGCCGAGCTGCGTCAGCGGCCTAACGGCGGTCTTATACGTAGAATCGTCCGCTTTGATCGTGAAGTAGTTCCAATCGATTCCCTGAATCGCCTTGACCTCCGCGATAGCAGCTTCCAGATTTTCAGGGGCGTCTACAAAGAACGTGGCGCTATTAAGGATCGGTCTGGAATCACGCCTCTCCTCTAAACCGTTATCTTTTCGATATGTCCGGACGATATTTTTGGTCTGAATCCCTGTCGCCAGATCGCTGAAGATCATGTTGTCGGCAATTTCGTACTCTGTCGTTAAGATAACATAACTGCTGCTTTTATCCCCTACAAACGACAGTTCCTGTGAGAAGTTGATGTCGAACAGGCCGACAATCTCCAGTTTTATCGGCTCTCCGACGGTTTTTTTAAAGTCCCCGTATGCGGGAACAGCGCAAAACCATTCCCTGTTTTCGAGAGTGATCGTATCTCCGACGGACAAGTTGTTCCTACGGGCCACATCGGTGGATATAACGGCTTTATTGACGTCGCCGTCCTGGATATGACGCCCCTGAACAAGTGTGAAGGCGCCGTTTCTGAAGAACTCATGGAGCCCACTGTTATTGCAGTAACTCATATATGGGAGATGCATGCCAGTTATAATCTGGTCAAGATTAATGGGTATATTCGAAAAACTTGCAGGGTCTTTCTGATACAACTGGTATTCACCCGCCGCTGCACCGGGGCTTAGTTGCGCGTCTACGTATATCATGGGAGCTGTCATATCCGCATAATAGCCTGTAATATGGTCCAGCTTCAGGATTTGGCTTGCCAGGTCCATGCTGATTGTTTTATCCTTCGGTATATCTTCGTTTTCGTTAATAGCAAAACTGCCCCCCAGACTCTTGCGGACAGCGTCCGCCTGTCTGTCGGCGCTCTGCTTGACGGCGAGACTCAGCATCGCGAGAACCGCGGCCACGAACATGATGACGAGCAGCAGGATACTCCGACCTCGCTTGCGGGTTATGTACAGAAAGCCTCTTTTGATGACCGACATTGTCAAACCTCCCTGTGTTTATTAAGCAATAGAAATGGCTCAGATGACAAGCAAGCTTATCATCATGTTCAACCAGTTCTGCGGAAACACGCAGTTCCATTATAGTATAAAATGGAAGTTTCAGTCCAGTCGTTGTTTGCAAAAGGCCTTTTTATCGTTGTAAATGTTGGCCGTTGCTACCCCGATGCAGATGTGGAATATGGTTTTCTTGCCGATGGAAAGCAACGCCCGTCCACACGTCGTTATCACCGCGATATGAATCCCTTACTGACCGGCTTTCTCCCGAATATACCGGTCGGCCTGATATGTAAAAAAAGTGGCGTACCTGTTGGCCTTTTCCATTAATTCATCGTGCGTCCCCTGTTCGATGACCGTGCCGTTTTCTATGACGATGATTTTGTCGGCAATAATCGTGTTCGACAAACGGTGCGACGTGAAAATCGCCGTTTTGCCGCGGGTGTTCCACTAATCAAAACCGAGCTGTTGCGGAAAAAAGTACGCGCCAGAGCGATTTTCTGATGCTGTCCGCCCGATAATTCCGTGCCGTTTTCTTCGTAAGCTCTCGACAGGTAACTGTCCAATCCGTCGGCCATCTGACCAAGGATATCGGAGGCGCTGCTGTTGTAAAGCGCTTCAAGTACGTCATTTTCATCGGCGTTTTTAAATATGTCGGATATTGTAATGTTCTCTCTTAATGTAAACGCATAATTCGGGCTCTGCTGAAAAAGGCAGCTGAACGCCTTACGTAGACTCACGATTTCGTAGTTTTTAATATCGACACCGTTGATACGGATATTGCCGGACTCCGCGTCGTAAAAGCGGAGCAGGAGCTTGATAAGGGTTGATTTTCCCGCGCCGTTGAGGCCGACCAGACAGACTTTCTCATGAGCATTTACGGAAAAGGAAATGTGCTGCAATACCTCTTTTTCGGTACCTGGATACCGGAAGGAAACATCGTTGAATTCAATGCTTGTGATTTCGTTCAGCTTTTCCGTGCCTGTGTTCGCTACAGCGTTCGGAATAGCTTCAAACTCTTCAAACGAATGAATCCGGAGCTTTTGATCGTATATATTGATGATCGAAGTCAGCGCGGCCATCAGGCTGCTCAGGAACTGTGCCAGGAGGCCCGAATACAGCGAATAATCTCCGATGGTATTATTTCCGCCCATGATCCTCAAGGAGAGGACGGCGAGGATACCGAGGATGCAGAGCTGGGGGAGGACGGATAAGAGGGTCACAAGAAAAGCCCTCTTTTTCGTCAGCTTCTTCTTTTTCGCAAAATAAGGACCCCAGATAGCTTTAAATTTCTCTTTCAGAAAATCTCCAATATTAAAAAGCCGGAGCTCCTGCGCGTACTTCTTATCAGTCATGATAAAAGACAGGTAGTTCATCTGTCGCTCTTCCTTGACGTGGGTCAGATTCCACTGATACAGCTTTTTGGTATATGTCTGGTTCAGTATTGCCGACGGCAGACTGACGGCCACAAGCAGGACCGTCAGCAGGAGGCTGACCTTGCTGATGATAAGGAGCGCGCAGATCAGCGTAATTAAGGCGCTGACGCAGGAAAACCCGCTCCAGAGGACGCTGATCATGGATAAAAAATAGGCCGTGATGATACCACTGAAACCGGCAATAAATTGAGAGCCGATCCGGGGTATAACAGACCGGTGATTTAATTATTCACATGGCCCTTAAAACGGCCTTTGGCTTCATCTTCGTGATATTTCTTGCCGTGATGCCAACGCTGAGCGCCGTACTGCCCAGCACGGCCACCGCCGCGATCAGAATATTCTGCGCGGTCAGGCCATAGGTCAGGTTTACCGGGTCGGCGGAGACCTTATCAATAACAATATCGAAATTGACTATCTCTATATCGTACGCACTCCCCGTCTCCCTCGGGGACGCGAGCCGGTTCGCCACGCTGCCGACGGGGCCCGCCAGGGCGGCGGAAACGGCGGCGGCGAGGATAAGCGCAACGACGGCCAGCGTCAGGCTCTCATAGAGCTGCTGCAGTACAAGCTTCCGCTTGGCGACGCCCAGCGACATCAGGATGCCCATCTCGCGCCGACGGCTCTTCGTCCACATATTCAGGGTGAGCCCCAGGACCGCCACGCAGCTGACGACAGCGATTGCGATGAGAACCACTGAGACAGCGCCGAGTTGCGTCAGAGGCCTGACGGCGGTTTTGTACGTTGAATCATCTGCTTTGATCGCAAAAAAATTCCAATCAATTTCCTGAATCGCCTTGACCTCTGCGATGGCGGCCTCCAGATTTGCGGGGTCGTCTACAAAGAACGTGGCGCTATTGAGGCCTAGTCTGGAATCTCGCCTCTCCTCTAAACCGTTATCTTTCTGATATGTCTGGACGATATTTTTGGCCTGAATTCCTGTCGCCAAATCGCTGAAGATCATATTCTCGGCAATTTCGGGCTCCGGCGTTAAGATAGCATATGAGCCGTTTTTATCCCCTATAAACGACAGTTCCTGCGAGAAGTTGACGTCGAATAGTCCCACAATATCCAGCTTGATCGGCTCTCCGACGATTTTTTTATAGTCATCGCTTAAGGGAGAAACACAATACGCTTCCCTGTTTTCGAGAGTGATTGTATCTCCGACGGACAAGTTGTTCCTCTTGGCCACATCCGTCGATATCACAGCTTTATTGACATCCCCATCCTGGATATGACGCCCCTGAACAAGCGTGAAAGCGCCGTTTCTGAAGAATTCGTGCAGTGCGCTGTTATTGCAGTAGCACATCTCTGGGATATGCATACCAGTTGTAATCTGATCAAGATTAAAGGGTATATTAGGATTAGAATAATATTCGGGGTGTTCCTGATACCCCTTATATATATCCGCCGCTTGACCGGGGCTTAGTTGCGCGTCGACGTATATCATGGGAGCCACCATATCCGCATAGTAGCCTGTAATATGGTCCAGCTTCAGGATTTGGCTTGTCAGATCCGTACTTATAACATGAGCCTTGTCGCTCGGCATATCTTCGTTTTGGTTAATGGCGAAGCTGCTCCCCAGGCTCTTGCGGACGGCGTCCGCCTGCTTGTCAGCGCTAGACTTGACGGCGAGGCCCAGCATTGCGAGGACCGCCGCCACGAACATGATGACGAGCAGCAGGATGCTCCGGCCCCGCTTGCGGGTTATGTACAAAAAGCCTCGTTTGATGACCGACATTGTCAATCCCCCGTTAGAATGGTCTCACATGGCCCTTAAAACGGCCTTTGGCTTCATCTTCGTCACATTCCTCGCCGTAATGCCGACGCTGAGCGCCGTGCTGCCCAGCACGGCCGCCG
>NZ_FQXV01000009.1 GCF_900130065.1 Sporobacter termitidis DSM 10068 | reverse complement strand
GGGAGTCCGAAGCGACGAAGGATAAGCGCCCGCAACTCCATAACCTGCGCGATTCCGGGGATATTGAGCAGGATGCGGACGGTGTCATGCTCATGTATAGACCGGGATATTACAAACGCGAAGAGGCAGCCCCACAATGGGGGGCCGATGAACTTGAAATCATAGTCGCAAAAAACCGTCATGGAAATACGGGTACGGCAATGTTCGCATGGTATGGCGTATCCGGCAAATCAATACCTAGGGAGGATTAAAAATGTACAGAACACTCGGAGAAGTTCTAACGACAGATACCAGGCTTAAGCGGCGGGCCGACATCGCATTTCAACTTTGGCAACCGGTGGACCCGAAGCCTTTAACCTTTCCCGAAATCGTGGACATAGACTGCCGCATCGGGGAACTGATATCTCGCGCAGAACGTGACAAACGGCCCGATAGAGACAGGTTATATGCATCATATAAGCGCGATCTGACGCAGCTCGTCGGATGGTATGCGGAAGATCGGCGGCTTAAATCATCGTCTACATATGCGACCGTCATCGATGCTCTATGCGAAGCCCTGCATTATTAGAAAGATATCCTGTCGGCCGTCACAGCGCATTACGGTAAGTAAAAAGAGCCGAGTGGCCAAAATGACCACACGGCGCAAAGGAGAAAGGAAATACTATGCTAAGAATATTGGAAAGTTTATCGAAACCCGCACCAAATCTTACGGAGATATATTTTAAAAACTTCCTAAAAAAAGTCTGCGATCACTTCAACGATCCTGACAATATACAGTATGTCAAACAAATCGCATACTATGGCGTTAAATGGGCAAACACTTGCGTCAAGCCGGAAGACGACTCTGAAGAAATCGAAACCATGTGCATCATATACGATGCAATAACCAATTTTATTTCAACCCTGACGCCCTTGGAACTCATGACTGTATTCCCTGTCGACAAGGTTTACGACGGCAACAAATGGGGGACCAAGGATTATTTTTACACTATGGCCGAGCTGCGCAAAATCGGCATGGGTGAGGTGATCGGCTATGACCGCGTGTTTGAGCTTTTGTGGGATTATGCAAACCATGAGCTGCGGGAATTCCTTGTGCGGTATATGAGCCTCATGAGCGCCATGAGACGGACGGAGGGGCGGCTTGGCGTAGCAGAAGAATTCTGTATCCTGAATGGCATCACGACGTATACAGGATATGAAGACCCTGAGACGGGCGACGTGACGCTTTTTGATAATAAAGCATGTACTGAGACGCGTAGGGCTAACGCTTTGAAAACGCTGCCTTGGCATTTCGAAATTACTGAGTAATGGTAGTGTATAAATAAAGAACCGCCTACTGGCTGTCCTCTTTGTAAAGCATATTTAATTGACACTATCGAGCAGCGAACGCCGTACTATATGCACGTTGGACTGCAGCGTTTCCAAAATACCGGCAGTTCGGCTGTTGACGAAGTAGTTTTCTGGCGCGAAAAAATGAACCAAAAGGAGCGTGATAAAAGCACGACATAGGGTCCCTGCGATATTAATTTCAAATATTTTAGTAAAAGGAACGTGACTTATGGCTACAAACAATTGGCCGACTTTTCAAGACCTCAGTTCTCAGTATAACGACATGGTAAAAAAGAAGAACAATAATTCGGTAGACTCCGGCTTTTCAAAAAGCGTAGGTACCGGATTTGCGGGTGACCCTGGGTTTTCTTTGAGCGGCTCGAGTACGTCGACGGTTGACCCGGGGTTTTCGATAGGCGCACCCAAAACGTCACAAATCGGCGCAGGAACGAGCCAATCAAACGTCGGTGCGTGGAATAATGCATTAACCAAGGTTGGCGGAAGTGGTGGAACTGACAAGGATATCGCGAGTCAGATTGCCGCTCTCGTTGCTACACAAAAGGCCGCACAACAGGGGAGCCTCCAATCTAACCTTGATACCGCTCTCGGCAACCTACAGACCGGGTACAACACTTCCCTTGCCGATCTGGAAACGCAGCGGGGCAACATCAAGAACTCATATTACAATCAGCGCAACACGGCGGCGGGACAATCAGACGTTGGCGCTATGAACTACGCTCAGGCGGCAGCGGCCAACGGCATCCGGGGCAGCGCCGCGATGCAGCCGGAGTTGTACAGAAACGTCGCGCTACAGGGCGCCCTGAACAATCTGAACACCGCAGAATCTCAGGCATACGCCGACCTGGACACTCAAGCCGTGACCTTACAGAGTAATTATAACGCCAATGTCGCAGCGCTGCAGAACGCGTATCTGTCCGACATGAACGCGGCAAATGCAAATCTTGACGCATCCGGTATCTCGGCTAAAATTGCAGCCCTTCAGGACGCACAGAGCAAGGCGCGGGCCCAGGCCGATACAGACAAATCAGACTGGACAAATACCATCGGGCAGTACTCGGATAACTATCAGGCGGAAATCAACCGGATTGATTCCCTCATTACCTCCGGGCAGTCCGTGGACTCGGATGGTATTTCTCTGGCTTACAAAAAATCTGTGCTCACGGCGGCAAGACAGGAAAAAATCAACAATCAGGCTTCGGCGCAGGCATCTGCGAATCAGCAGGACTTCGAAAATCAGCTTGCACTTGCACGGTTGCAGGTCACTCAGCAGAACGCAAGCAATAGTGGCAGCCGAAGCAGCGGCAGTAGCGGGAGCAGCACCGGGCAGCTGACATACAGCCAGCTTAACAGTGTGTTGAACAGCATGTACGGAAGGTATGCAATCGGTGACACATTGACGCCGGAAGGCCAAACCGCCATGTACAACTACATCGTGCAGTACGGCGGGCAGTACGCCCCGCAGTTAATGGCCACATATGGACTGTCAGCGCCCACCGCGTCATCCTCATCGACCACGGCGGGCAGAAGCCCCAATTACAACGGTGTTGTAAGGCAGGCGCAGATATATCTGTCGTTCGGCGGGACAGGGGCCCAGAACGACGCCATCACATACATCGGCAACGCAATATCCAACGGCAATATAACGCGGCCGGAAGCCGTCCAAATCATGAGGTCATTGGGCCTCGCGTGAGGCATATACTAAACGGTTTATCATAATCAAGGATAAGCAACAGCTCGCACTTGAAATGCGAGCTGTTGCTTATTATTTTGTGCAACGATTAAAATCAGCAAACGGCCTATCGCGCGACATTTACGGCGAAGACAATGAGTTCTATATGACAAGAGAACAGATCGGCGCGGCACCGGAATCGCTGACCCGCAAAAGGCAATTGACAAAATCCATGCGCGGCACAAGGAGCGTTTAAGCAAGTACTCAGTTACCCCCAAACTGGTGGCTACTGACGGGAAGTCATACGACGCGACTCGACAAATACTCAACCACCCTCAAAATGAGGGGAGTTGACGGAAATCTTGGGTGGTCACAGCCGCAGGGTAACGAAAATTTCGTACCCCTCCGGCGGTTCCCCCGCCTTCTTTTTATATGTTGCTCTCGCCCTTTTCTTGTCATTCTATACTGCATTATTTGATTGAATTTACAGCTAGGAAGATATATATTGTAAGATAATAGAACAAATACAATATTAAGGGGAAAGGACAATGGATAAAAAACAGAGGGCGGGATTCATTGCAGGCTGGGCTTTTAGCCTACTCTTTTTATTAACAGGATTAAGCAGCATATTTAGGACCCCATTAGCCGGAGTATTTTTCCTGATGGCAGGATTGGTACTTCTGCCACCGCTCTCAAGGGCGGTTCGTAATAAAATTAATTATAAGACATGGCATAAAGGTATAGTTATCGCCGTTTGCTTGATATTGGCAGGGGTGTTCTTACCAAAACAAGAAAATGTCTTATCTTCACCTAGCGTAGCGTCGGCTACTATTTCACCGCCTACAGCAGCAATATCAACTATTAACCCTAGCCCCGGCTTCAATACTCAGCCAAGCCAAACACCGTCCTCTTCAAATGATACAGGGGGCTCATGGGCGTTGAATGTGGCCACATCTACATCGCCTAGCATTATTGTTTCACCTTCACCGTCAGTGGCCCCGAGCTTCCCAAGTAAAGCGTCTCCGAGTTCATCTCCTAGCCCAAAGCCTTCTCCATCACCAAGCCCGGAACAAACACCAGCGTCAAAACCTTCACCTTCACCGGCATCAATCGAATTAGTGAACTTGACGTCTCCGGTTAAGCATGGCACCAACGCGACTATTACGATCAAAGGACAACCAAACACAGATTACGATATAACCGTATACTACAAATCAGGCCCGTCAACGGCATCCGGTTTGACGGAAAAGACCTCAAATTCTTCGGGTAAAGTGTCCTGGACGTGGAAAGTCGGAACGAGAACCACACCAGGGACATGGACAATTACGATTAGCGGCGGAGGTCAGAGCGAGACGTTTGATTTTACTGTGACATAATAAGTATAAGCAAGGGTGTGGTTTAAAACCACACCCTTTTTGTCCGTAACCATATTGATGCCGCTTAACGGTGAAGCTTTATTTTTTCCGTGTATATGGTTTCCGCTCTTTAAGCCCGTTCTTAAAAGCAACGAAGTCAGAAGTTTCAATTCTAAGGCAGGTGGGAGATAGCCGCTGTGCCTTTAGCTCGCCTTCGGCGATTCTTCGGTATAGCGTTTTCATGCTAACACCCAGTTCTTTAGCCGCTTCACTTACCTTCAAATTTGGTTTTGATGCGGATACTTCATTTTTCGTACTGTCTCGCTTTTCGATTGGTGAGGATTCTTGTTTTTCGTTCAATAACTGATTCAGTTTACTTTCCGCCTGAATCCTCGCTTCTCGCTCTTCTTTCAAAGCCATAGCAAATTGAACTAAAATATCGGGGTCCAATAAAATCCGTTCTATCCCTTGAAGTCGTTCTTGATCAAATTCTTTTTTCATATTAACCTCCACTTTTTATAAACAGAGCCGTCTTGCTAGTTCCACCGTGGTAATGCCGTCTTTAGGGTGTGATATGCCGAGTCGCTTAATGACGTAATCACGATCTCGGCCAAGATAACGTATGACATCTGAAATCATAAGTAGCCGACGTTCTCCGAAAAATGCGCTGATGTCGGCAAGCTGATCCCGGTATCCTTCTTTTTCACGTGGCATATAGTCATAGTCTCCTTATAAAGATTGATGAAGTTGGACCATATCAATAATATCGTAAAGAAAAGGAGTATCCATCAATTGGATACTCCCTCAGAGCGGAACGGCAGCGCCGGTGAAAGCGAATAAAAAATGATGGGAGGATAATTATGTTTCGCAAATTGCGAGGGAAGCTCTTGGAACTCGATATCGACCATGTATATCTAGCCTCAAAACTCGACATATCACGCGCCACCGTGAGCGCGAAATTCAATTGCCGCAGTCTGTGGAACCTCGATGAAATGTACACCGTCATGGACCTCATTCAAGAGCCCTATGACAATCTCCATGAATACTTCCCTAAAAACGGCGGCGGCATATCCACAAAGCGCAAAGCATCTTAACTATATATCTAGATTGCCCAGATTTGAAATCCAACCAATCCAACGTATCGCATAATGCTATCCGCATTTAATATCGACGTAGTAATCACGGTCGCATTTGAAATACACGCACTTCCCATCAGTGCTAACCGACTTGGTTATTACTGAAAACTTGCTCAATCGCTCGCTGTGCCGGTTGCCGCAGCTTTCATTTCCTGTCTACCGCCGGAGGTGGGAATGTAGCGTACCCCCTTGCAGTGATCCCCTAAAAACCAACAGAAAATGATCTAAAATAACTCTTGACTTATGTCAGTACAAATGTTAGTATTATGTCAGTACAAAAGTTAGGGGGTTGAGAATGTCAAGGACGGGAAGACCAACGGATGATAGAAAAGAAGATAGACTTCAATTTAGATTATCCGAAGGCGACTCTAACAAGCTTGAGTACTGCTGCGAGGTTTTAGGGCTTACCAAAGCGGAGGTAATCAGGCAAGGGATCGACGCGATGTACATAAAAGCCCAAAAACAAAAGTAGAAGCAGCCCGCCACCGTGGAAAGTCTCGGACTGCTTCATGATCCACAAGTAGGAGAGCCCACTTGATGATAAATCTATCATATCATCATTATGGACTCCCCTGCAAGTGAAAACACTTGAAAGGAGATTTTTATTTTATGAATATCATGGGAAAAATATGCGAAATTGATTGTGCCGCAGGTGTCACAAATGATCTTCTTATCGCGCAAACGTTGCTCATAGAAGCCTTAGACGACGAACTGCATTATGCTTCTGATTCCGAGGGTGGCCCCGGTGAAAATATGGTGCTTATGGCCAAAGGACGGGCATCCATGTATATCGCGGCCTTTACTGCACTTAATGTAACTCTCGGCCGCCTGGGGGACGATGTTTCTGCCGCCGTTAGCGCCATTTATAAAGAACGGGCTTACAACGCCGCGGCGGGAGGGGACCGAAATGTCTAAAGAGTTAACAGTAGACGACATTTACAGCCAATTGTACACAGCAGATAATTTATTGGAATTTTTTGAAGAACAATACTTCACGATGTCAGATAAAGCATTTAACCTTGACGATAAGGCAAGGACTAGTTTTCTGCATAATTATGAGCGGATGCGAATTCAGTTACACTCGATTAGCAATATACTATTTGGCATTCGTGTTCAAGTTGAACTTGCCCTTGGTGTTGATTCAGCTGCAGTGCTGACACATATCAGAAAAGAGCAAGAATTGCTCGATATGTATAATGAGGTCCGAAGAGGAATGGCTCATTAACATTAAGGCGGAAAAGCAGGACGGTCAAAACCGTCCTGCTTTTTTATATAACGATAAAATCACCTATCTATATACCTCGTTCAACTTAATTTTATTGTTATGAGTTCATCTAAGTCGCTGTAGCATTTGTTTCCAGTTATCCAAACTAACCGGGATCTCGCAAGATGTTTTAATACGGCCACGACTAGTCCCAAAGATTGCATTACATTTGCATGGAAGCATACTTCCCCAATCTTTATCTCTCTGGTCAATCTCTACAAACATTTCAGATGTACTCAGAGGCTCTAACTTAAGCGGGAATCGTTGAGTACGTTCAGTCGTTTTCTCAGATATGGCAGGATTGCTATATACAAATTGTGTGTTGCTTTTGTTCCCAAAACTGTATTGTTTTCCGCCTTCAAGCACGAGTTTCCCACTCGATATCGATATCGGCAAGCGAGATTTATTAGTGAATTCCATGTTAATTAAAAGAGTTTCGTCAGAAGCAAGGGCAAACTTAAGGGTTACTGCAATACTGCGCCGACTTGCAACTCGGTTTTCAACAAAGTTAATAATCGAAATAATGAATCCAGCTACGGCAATAAGAAAAGTAATATTTGCCCGGTTGTTAAACCATTCAAACAGCATAAGATTACTCCTTTATGTCATAAAGTTGTTACGCTTAAGTGTTCTTAAATAAGACCAAGTATACCGCTAAAATCGTCAAAATGCAACGATAGGAGAAATGTGGCCTGGACACATTTACACACCTCATTCAGCGGCGCTATGGGTCTTATCGTGAAGAAAAAAAATAAGCGCTCCAGTGAGCGCAAGATAAGCTATACCGTATTTGCTTGTATGGCTACCCTTGTGATTTTCTCTCTACGAACCACCTGCCGATATTGTTGCCGCGCAGGCTGGCGTTGCGCTCGAAAAATAAGAAACTCTCCTTGCCCTTTATCCTGACCGTGTACCTGTCCCCGCTGCCGCCGGCTTTCATGGCCGCCGCCTGCCTAATATCGACGATGCGGTCGATCTCGTAGGTGTGTCCGTCCTCCCAGGTGAGCAAGACAGGCAGCATCACGCCGCCAGGATCAAAGGACGCCAGAACTTCGACGTATATTTTGTTCTCCATAATCAGCACCCCCTATTGAAACATCATCCCCGGAAGGTTGACCTCATGAACGCCGAGCCCAGGCATTTTAAGGTTGCCCATCAGGCAGGCCGAATATATCGCGCTCTTGCCGAAACGTGAACGGATATCCTCGACAGCGTCCTCCAGGCGCTCCCTCTTCTCTCGGCGGACTGGATCATCGTAAAGGAGCATCTGTACCGGCTGCGACTTGGGCGACAGCTTGATTGCGCGGACCGTCACCGCGCGGACCGGCAAGCGCCAATCATATTGTTTGTCAAATAGCGCGCGGGCCCGCCGGGCGATCTCCAGCGGCAGCTGTGTCGGCACTTCCAGGGGTGCCTGATACTGCCGCCAACCGAGGGCATTGTCTTTTACCGTAATCTGCACGCCGCCGGCGTTAAAGTCGTTGGCGCGAAGCTTATGCCCGATATCCTGCGACAGCATCAGCATCACCCGCCAGACCTCCTCACTATTCAGGAGATCCTGCACACAGGTAATGCCGTGGCCGATGGACTTAATGGGCACATCGTAATCCTGGTGCATGACGCGCGACGTGTCTAGGCCAGCGGCGTATCTCCAGATAGCAACGCCATTGACGCCGAGGCGCTGCTTTAAAAACTCCGGCGGCGCCGCAGCCAGCTGCCCAATTGTATGGATGCCGTACGTCGCCAGTTTGCGCGTCGTGGCCGGGCCGACATAGATGAGTTCCGAGGCCGGCAGCGGCCACACCTTTTCTTTATAATTCTCTTCGCTGATCACCGTAACGGCATCTGGCTTTTTCATGTCGCTGCCGAGCTTAGCAAAGATTTTATTAAAGCTCACCCCAATACTGACTGTCAGGCCGAGTTCTTCATGTACCGTCTTGCGTATCTCGTCAGCAACTGCAAGCCCATCGACGCACCGGCAGCCTGTCAAATCGAGCCAACACTCATCCATACCATACGGCTCCACTCGGTCCGTGTACCGCTGATAAATTTCGCGCGCCAGTCGCGAGTATTTGACGTACTGCTCATATTGAGGATGTAAAATGAGTAGCCCCGGACAGCACCGTTGAGCTTCCCAATTCGCCATCCCGGTCTTGACGCCGGCCTTTCTGGCCAAATCGGATTTTGCCAGGACGATGCCATGCCGGTCCTCCGTCGAGCCGCAGACAGCCACGGCCTTGCCTCGGAGTGTCGGGTCAAGTACCGTCTCCACCGAGGCGTAAAAGCTGTTTAAGTCGCTGTGCAGTACTATGCGTGCCATGCCAATATGTGTACACCTCCTTGCCTCGTGTTGTGAAGAGAAGTTACATATAGTATTATATGCAACAACTTCGCTTACTTCGCATTTAGTTCACTAAAATTAACATGGCGTCTATGTGAAGTCAACGTGTAAATTATGGATGTCCGGCGTATATCACAAAGGGGACACGATAAACAGTGCTTTTAGACATGCAAGAAAATAAAAAAAGTAGGATCAACGATGATCCTACGCAGTGCATGCTTAATTTAATCATAGTACATGTCTTTGGTACATTCTGAACGGCTTATGGGCAATTTCGGTTCGGCTGTACAGTTCGTTAGACCTACTTCGACGGTGGACAGGTTTGCGATAAATGCGTTGGTTATTAATTTGCATGCCCTGATTGCATAAAACTTTTTGATTTTGATGATTTAAAACATAGCGATGCTGGAAATGGTTTCTGTTATAAATGTGCCGACAAGCATTAGTACTGTAAGATAAGAAATGCGCCGGCCGATTGGCTGACGCTTTTCTGATATTCAAGAAACATAAGCCGCTCGATTAGAGCGGCTTAACAAACCGGACCCCCCAAGCCTGAGAAGGTTGTGTATTCAGATACAGCAGTTGATTTCTCGCTTCTTGCGCAGAACCACGAACTCATTGAGGAAGACTCAGGGTTTTCGAACTTCTTGAACGGCTCCAGGCGCTTGCTGCTATGCAAATATAATTATCAATTATACAATGTGCAACTATAATGAACGATTTCTGCCTTGCTTGTTAAATAATTCGATTGACTTGGACTTAATTTTGTCACATCAGTACTCCTGTGTATTTCGGAGTGATACTGATTGAAGAATCCATTATCTTCTCTTGGGCAATGCTTGACTAATGTTCCACATTCAACGCAATGGCTGACTAAAATATAAATAATACTTCCAGTTAAATGATTTAAGGCGAATTTCATCGCTTCCGGTTCGGATCTTCCTTGTTGTCGATCTACGGATATCCCTGCGTCTTTAGGGTGGTTTTTAAATATTGTGGTCGAAAGTGTCCTGTTGGCTTTCCAAAAAATAGAATTATCTAAAACCCCACGATACAATCTTTCATCAGGAGTAAATTCTGCTTCCATAAAATTCCTCAACTATTTTGTTAATTTCGTGTATATAAGACTTAATTTCGTATTCACGTTCTTCCCCGGATTCTTTTATCTGAAATACTGAGACAATTGTATCTAAGCTAATCTCAAGTTCCAGATACTCTCCATTATCTTTGTTATACTCAAATTGGATAGCTCCGCCCGGTATTGGAAAAACCTCTGGTTGAAAGGAAATCTGTTGGATGAATTCTTTTGCTTTGTCTATTAAAGCAGAATCAAATTTAGGAGCGTTATAACCGTTCCAATTTTCTTCGAAATTCGCTATAAGATTAAGTTTTTCGATATTTTTCATTTTAATATTACTTTCCATGGAAACACCAACATCTGATAAAATGGTGTTACCATTATACGCCGGAATAGCCTGGTTTAGTCCTTCGACCGTTTGTGCTGATAAAACCAAACTATTGTTACTGACTATGTAATATTGATTTTTCATGTCGCGCAAACCGTTGGGAGTTAATACGCCAATATGTCCAGAAGAAAGTACTCCGCAATCAGTACTCCGAATGATATGTTGAGGCATTAAATCGGCAACATTAACGAGCAATACTTACATCCCCTTCAAGAGGTTTTGCTGGATATGCGGGGATAGGGCATGTCCCTAGTAATGCACCATCAAAATAAACCTCTGCCGCAAATACACCCGTGCTCCGAATCGGTATATTTCGATAATCCATAGTAAAAATAATACCACGGTATTCGGCTGGAAGGTACTGATCATCCGATGCCGGCATACATATTTCGCCTGTATTATTTAAAATATTGTTTTGTGGATCTTTAAAAATTACTTGAAGATTATGAGATTGTGACACATCATAATTCATTCCAAATGTGAAAACAAAAGAAAAATTGCCTGGAATGCTAAGAGGCAACAAAGCCATTATAGGGTTTGAAAATTGCTGTGTGGGTTGCGGCGCCCCTATTTGATTTTGAAAATTCTCAAAATACATGGAAGAAACTATACTTGCCATATGCGATATTCCTTTACTCTATAATCTCATTAAGTCATTATTCATTTCGTCACTTTTTGTCACTTCCATTATACCTCTTAAGGTAAAATTTTCTATAGAAAATTTTATGTACTTTTTGTATTACTACAAGATATAGTCAATAATTTGTCTTCGGCACACTATTTTTTAAAAATTTATTAGTTTTGTAACAATTAACTCAACACAATACTACCTAAATCTTCATTTATGCAATGAGGATATCATCTTGAGCGGCTATATGTAAATACACTGTCCACCCGCCCTCAACCCTTTACCTATCGATTTGTAAAGAGATTTTAATATTTATTTTGTAAATATTCCAACGAAAAATTTCCACAAAACAAAACGCCTCAGGCTGCAGTGTTGATTCTGCACCTTGGGCGTAGGTTTAGTCTAAAATAATGGTAGGGACTCTTAACGAAGCCCCTACCATCAACTATGCGGCTATACACAACATAGCTATACCACATTTTCATAGTAATACCGAGCATATGCCTTGTCAATATTGGCTTATTCCGGCAGCGCCGCCCACATCTTCGGCCAGACAATCCCGTCGGCACTGGGAACTGCAAAGGCTTAGCTAGGTCGTTTTTGATGACATTGAGTTAATCGCATAAAGCGGGAATCACCTGTATTTCTTCATTTTCCGCATTAACTTTACCATTTTCTGATCAAGTGCAAGATCCTCCACCTCGTCGCGATCTTTGCTCAATAAAGGTACTATATCGGCAGCCGCATGAGTTAATAGCCGCTTTGAACATAACACGATTTTTGTATAAGCATCCTCAAGCAGCACTTTATCTTCAAGGCTAGTCGGAATAATTTTGAGTCTATATTTTGTGTAACTCTTCACAAGTAGCTCACATGCTTCTCTTATCTCTGCTTTCCGCGTTGTTTTTCTTGTAATGACGTATGTGCCTGAAGCTCCCAATATGACGCTAATGACACTAGAGAATGCTATTATCGCCGTTTTGATAACTTCGTTCGACCCATCCAAGGGGCTTGAGGCCTTCTGAATGGCAACTGCTATTTCACGTAACGCTGAAGCTATATCCATAAAATTACGCCTTTCAAAGTATTTTTACTAGCATATCCCGAATTTTCCCATCTGTAAAGGAAGATCCCTCCTATGATAAATGACCGGCAAATAGCCGTATCCGCAAGCGGAATGTAACGAATAACACAGTTTTCCGAGGCTCCCGCGCGCGTGTGCGCAATGCCTGGTTTTACCGCACATTTACCGCACAAAGTTATGAAAAGCGCGGTAAAGATGTGAGAGATATAAAAATATCAATACAAAAGGCGTTGAAATATCAACACTTTTTGAACAGCGTGAGAGTTGTGAAAAGTAAAAATTGCAACTCCGACTCTGAAGGTCGCTGGTTCGAATCCAGTCGGGCGTATTAAGAAAAAGCCCTGTGATTGCAATAATCACAGGGCTTTTTTCAGCGGTTGCCTAAAAAATATTCCAATATTTCAACGTGCTTTTGCTCATCCAGTATGATACGGCGAAATAAATCCTGTATTTGAGGCTGGGCGATCTGCTGGATCAGCCTGGTGTAATGCGCAATGGCGGCGTGCTCACCCTCTATATCGGCGAGCAATATGGGCCTCAGCTCGTATGCATAGACCGGATAGCTGCCATTCCAGTACTGATGCGTCTCGTACGTCAGAAATTTCGGTGGCAGCCCCAGGTCTCTGATAAGATTTCCGAGCAAATTCAGGTGGAGCAATTCGACGGAAATGATGCATTGATAGGCCTCGGTGATCTGCGGTTGAACAAAAGTGAAGAAGTTGTGTGCTGTGTATTGAGTGATCGCTGTTGTTTCGGAGCCGGGACCGGCAAAGGCGCCTGAAATAAGCGTTGCGTAATATGTATTACATTCGGTTATCTCGACGGACGGGTATGGCTGATGGACAAGAAAGTCATCGCAGTTAAACATATAGCGTACCCCCTGATACCCAACGTATGACCCCTTGTCGGCTTCTATAACCACGTCAGAATGTTTCGCATCCCTTAACCTCATAATAGAATTACCTGTGAATTTCATATATCATTAAATATAAATATACGACAACTGAAAATGTCATCTGCAACACTGACTTCGCATAAACACTTTTTTAACATTTCCCTGGTATGATGGCGGTGCCTGCCGCGGAAAGGAGGGCTTTATGGTCAATATACTTGTGGTGGAGGATGATTTAAAGCTCAATCAGCTCGTCTGCGCCTATCTGGGTGACAGCGGCTATGCCGCCAGGGGATGCCTGAACCCGAACGAGGCGTATGACCTGATGTATAACAACCTGTACGATCTCATTATCTCCGACATCATGATGCCGGGGATCGACGGCTATGAATTTGCCGAGACGGTGCGGGCGCTGAACAAAACAATCCCGATCCTGTTCATGACGGCGCGGGACGACTTCGCATCCATGCAGCGGGGCTTTAACGCGGGCATCGACGACTATATGGTCAAGCCCGTCAACATGGACGAGCTGGTCCTCCGCGTGGGTGCGCTGCTCCGCCGCGCGAACATCATGAATGAGAAAAAGCTGACGGCGGGCAACATGGTCATGGATGCCGACGCCATGACGGTGACGGTGGACGGGGAGGAGGTCCCGGTGACGGTGCGGGAGTTCAATATCCTGTACAAGCTGCTGTCCTATCCCAAACGCACCTTTTCCCGCGCGCAGCTCATGGACGAATTCTGGGGGCTTGACAGCGAGACGAGCCTGCGCGCCGTGGACGTGTACATCACAAAGCTGCGGGACAAGTTCTCCGGCTGCGAGGGCTTTAAGATCGTCACTGTGCACGGCCTGGGCTACAAGGCGGTGATCCAGTGAAAAGGAAGCCGCTGGAAAAGGACGGCCGCGTCAAGGCCAGGCATTTTACGTGGGCGGAATACGCGTTGACATACTTTGTGCTGCTGTCGCTGTCCGCCGGGCAGTGGATGATCTATAACGAGTATGTGAATTTCAGCAGCATGCCGCCGGAATTTATCGCGGGGATGCTGGGCTACTGGGCGATCGTCACCGCAATTTTCATTCTCCTCACGAACCGCCAGAAGGTCCGCGCCTTCGATAAGCCCATGCGGAAGCTCAGCGCGGCGGCCAAGCAGGTGGCCGAGGGCGACTTTTCGATCTGGCTGGAGCCGGCGCACACCGCCGATAAAATGGATTATGTGGATGTGATGTACGAGGACTTCAATAAAATGGTGGAGGAGCTGGGCAGCATAGAGACCTTGAAGAACGACTTCATCGCCAATGTGTCCCACGAGATCAAAACGCCGCTGTCCGTCATCCAGAGCTACGCCATGGCGCTGCAGAAGGAAGACCTCTCCCCCCGGCTGCGCCGGGAATATTCCGACACCATCATCACGGCGTCCCGGCGCCTCACCGCGCTCGTCACCAATATTCTGCGGCTGAACAAGCTGGAAAATCAGGAAATCCGTCCCGTGGCCGAAGCCTATGACCTGTGCCGCCAGCTCTGCGACTGCGCGCTGCAGTTTGAAGAGATATGGGAGGCGAAGACTATTGACTTCGTCGCCGACGTTGAGGACAGGGCGGTCATCCGCGCCGACAGGAGCATGCTGGAGATCGTCTGGAACAATCTGCTCTCCAATGCCTTCAAGTTCACCGAGCCCGGCGGGACCGTCATGCTGAGGCAGTCCTCCGACGCGGATACCGTGACGGTGACGGTGTCCGACACGGGCTGCGGCATGAGCGATAAAACGCTGCACCGCATTTTTGACAAATTCTATCAGGGGGACACCTCCCATTCCCAGGAGGGGAACGGGCTGGGCCTGCCCCTGGCGCTCAAGGTCGTCGAGCTGTCGGGCGGTGCCATCTCGGCCTCCAGCGAGCCCGGCAGGGGCAGCGCGTTTACAGTGCGGCTGAACAAAGTCTGACGCCCCGCATCAAAAAGCAGCTTTCCGGTTTGGAAGGCTGCTTTTTTTATTTTAATATTTCTCAAACATTTCACAAACAACTCGCAAATATTCCGCCTGTAGGATGAGCGCATCAACGAAAACAAGAGCAAATAAAACGGAGGCATTGTTATGGATAATCAACATGATCGGTCAGATACGCTCTATCTCGTAACGGGCGTGGCCGGGAACCTGGGCAGCAGCGTGGCGGCGCGGCTGCTGGAAGAGGGCAAGAGCGTGCGCGGGCTTGTTTTGAACGGCGACCCCGCCGCCGCCCGTGTGCCGAAGGAAGTGGAAATCTGCTTCGGCGACGTCACGGACAAGGACAGCCTGGCACGTTTTTTCGCCGCGGAGGGCAACGTGGAGCGCGTTGTGATCCATTGCGCGGCCATCGTCACCGTGAATCCCGGCTTCAACCAGAAGGTGTACGACGTGAATGTGGACGGCACCAGGAATATCCTGGACGCCTGCCTGACGCATGGCGTAAAAAAGCTGGTGTATGTCAGCTCGACCGGCGCCATCCCCGAGCTGCCGCACGGACAGGCCATCACGGAGATCGAGCACCTCGATCCGGAGGCTGTCGTGGGCTTTTACGGCAAAACAAAAGCCATGGCGACCCAAGCCGTTATCGATGCGGTGCGCACATGGGACCTGGATGCGTCCATCGTGTACCCCACGGGCATCTGCGGGCCAGACGACTACGCCTTCGGCCCGGTGGCCGGGTTCATCATGGAATACTGCGCGGGCAAGATGCCCTGCGGGATGGAAGGCAGCTTCAACGCCGTGGACGCCCGGGACCTGGCGGAGGCCATCGTGACCTGCTGCGAGAAGGGCGGCAAGGGCGAGGGCTATATACTCGGCAACGCGTGCGTCACCATGCCGCAGATGTTCCGCCTGCTCAGCGCCCTTACCGGCACGAAGGAAGTCAAAATGATCCTGCCTGCCGGCGCCGCCAGGCTCTTTGGCAAGCTCTCCGATGTGAGCGAGAAAATTACCGGGAAGCCCGCGCGCATGACCAGCTTTGCCGTTTACAACCTGATCCGCAACAACGTCTTCGATTGCTCCAAGGCAAAACGGGAGCTGGGCTACCATACGCGCCCCTTTGAAGACGCCATCGCCGATACCATCGACTGGCTCGTGCGTGAGAATAAAATCAGCTGCGCAGGGAACGCCCCGCGGCAGAGCCGGACGGCATAATGCGCGCAACACAAATCTGAAAGGAGTTATTTATGATGAGTGAGATTTCGAAAAATGAGGGCAATTTTGTCGGCTACGAGTACAGGGACATCACCGTCGGCCGCAGCCTGGAGCCGGTGTATGCCGACGGGTATCAGAGCTTCGGCTGGGCGCTGGAGGGGACCGCGGTGCCAGTGGGCGGCGTCAATTCCGTCGTTTTGAAGTTCAAGCGCGACAGGAAAATCAGAAACAAGACGGAGCTGACGCGGCTCCAGCGGCAGTTTGACGCCTGCGTGTCGGAGATCGGGGCGCTGGAGCGCTCCAAGGTCGTCGGCGCCTCCGCCGCGGCTTATATCCTCGGCGTCGTCGGCACGGCGTTTATGGCCGGCTCCGTGTTCGCCTACACCGCGGGCATGCTGCTCCCGTCCATTATTCTCGCCGTTCCCGGCTTTGTGGGCTGGATCGTCCCGTATTTCTGCTTTGTCAGCCTCCACAGGAAAAAGACCGATCAGGTAACGCCGCTGATCGACAAAAAGTATGACGAAATTTACGAGGTCTGCGAGAAGGCCAGCGGCCTGCTAAGCAGATAAAAAACCTGAAAGGACTATTATTCTAATGAGCATCAAATCCCAGCTGCAGGCCGCCGGCCTCCGCAAAGCCTATGACTACGTGGACAAGGACCCCCAAAAAAACCTCCCCAAGCTCGTGGACTTCCTCGATAAATTCGTGCCCTCCGGCTATCTTGACGGACAGTTGGACGCCATCAGAACGGTGGCGGGGGACCCGGAAAACAACTGGTATAAGTATATCATGGGCCTCTTTACCGACATTGACGACGGTATCCGCCGGAGCATTTTTGAAAATTTCGCCATTAACGCCAGCCTCAAATGGGGCGATATCCATAAGGAGCTGGAGGAAAAGCACAATTGCAACATTCCCTGGGCGATCCTGATGGACCCCACCTCCGCCTGCAATCTGCGGTGCACCGGCTGCTGGGCGGCGGAATACGGCGGCAGGCTGAATATGACGTATGAGGAGCTGGACGATATCATCCGGCAGGCCAACGCGCTGGGGAGTTACTTTTTCCTTTATTCCGGCGGGGAGCCGCTGGTGCGGAAGGCGGATATCCTCCGCCTGTGCCGGGCGCATCCCGACTGCCAGTTTACGGCCTTCACCAACGGCACGCTGATCGACGAACCGTTTGCCGACGCGCTGCTGGAGGTTAAAAATTTTATTCCCGCCATCAGCGTGGAGGGCTTTGAGGAGGACACCGATTTCCGCCGCGGCGCCGGCACATTTAAAAAAGTGGAAAGGGCGATGGCGCTTCTCCGGTCAAGACGCATCCCCTTCGGCATCTCCTGCTGCTATACCAGCAAGAACTGCGAGATGATCGGCTCGGAGGCGTACTTCGACCGGATGATCGCCTGGGGGGCAAAATTCTGCTGGTTCTTTACATATATGCCGGTGGGGAACGGCGCCGTGCCGGAGCTGATGGTGAGCGCCGAGCAGAGAAAGTTCATGTATGAGCAGGTGCGCAAGTTCCGCGGGACAAAGCCGCTGTTCACGCTGGATTTCTGGAACGACGGCGAATACGTGCCGGAGGAGCCGGGCTGCATCGCCGGCGGCAGGAGATACCTGCATATTAACGCCGGCGGGGATATCGAGCCGTGCGCCTTTATCCACTACGCCGACGCCAACATCCGCGAAAAATCGCTGCTTCAAGCCCTGCAGTCGCCGCTGTTTATGGCCTATCGCCAGTCGCAGCCGTTCAATGAAAACCATCTGCGCCCCTGCCCGCTGCTGGACAATCCCGGCGCGCTGACAAAGCTCGTGGAGACCTCCGGGGCACATTCCACCGATATGGAGAGCCCCGAGGACGTGCGCGCGCTGTCGGCAAAGTGCGAAGGCGCCGCCGAAAACTGGGCGGCCGTCGCCGGCGAGCTCTGGGCATGCTCGGGCGGCTGCGCGGGCTGCGGGCAGAGCCGGCGCGGAGGAATTGCCGATTGACTTTTTTTCGCCGCGGATGGTATAATAAGCCGAACTTGAACGGGATGTTTGAGAGAGAGTCATCGGAGGGCTTGTAATCGGAATTACGATGCCGGATAAGATGTCGGGTGCGCCCGGTGTTTTATTCGGCATCTTTGCGTTTGGAATCTTACCGGGGAGGATTTAATAAGCAATGAATTTTAAAAAAGCAAACCTGATCGTCTCGCTCATGCTGGCCATGTTTTTGGCGGCGGTTGAGGGGACGATCGTCACGATGGCCACGCCTACCATTACGAAGGACCTGCACGGTTTTTCCCTGATCAGCATGGTCTTTTCCGTCTATCTGCTGACCTCGGCCATCTCAACGCCGATTTACGGCAAGCTCGCCGACCTCTACGGCAGAAAGAAAATGCTTTCCATCGGCATCCTGATTTTTCTGGTGGGGAGCGCCCTTTGCGGCCTGGCCCGGAGCATGGGGATGCTGATCGCATTCCGCGCCCTTCAGGGCCTGGGCGCGGGCGCCATATTCACCGTGGCGTTCACCATTATCGGCGACGTGTTCACCCTGGAGGAAAGGTCGCGGGTGCAGGGCAGCCTGAGCACGGTTTGGGGCGTTGCCAGCCTGGTGGGGCCGTTTTTGGGCGGCTTTTTGATCGACACGCTCTCCTGGCACTGGATATTCTTTATCAATATTCCCTTCGGGCTGCTGTCGGTGATACTCCTGCAGGGGTCGCTGAAGGAGAGCTTCGAAAAGAAAAAGCACCGCATCGATTATGCGGGGACCGCCGTGCTGTCCCTGGCCGTCATGCTGTTTTTGAGTATTTTCCTGCTGGAGGGGAACGCGGGGGCCGGCCGTGTGTGGTTTATCGTCCTGGCGTCCGTGCTCACCGCGGCGCTGCTGTTTGTGTTTTATAAGATCGAGCGGCGGGCAAAGGAGCCCATCGTTTCGTTTGATATTTTCACCCGGACAAGCACCATAGTAAACCTGATTTCTTTCCTGGTGTACGCCATCCTCATGGGCATCGACGTCTATCTGCCGATCTATCTGCAGAATATTCTGGGCTTCCGCCCGACCATATCGGGCCTTTCCATGCTGCCGATGTCCGTCTCCTGGCTGATGGTGTCGTTTATTCTGGGAAAGCTTTTGATGCGGTACGGCGAAAAGCCTGTGACAGTGGCGGCAAACGCCGTCATACTGGTCGGCATGGCGCTGCTGCCCTCGCTGGGGGTCGCCTCTCCCGTAACGCTTGTGCTGCTTTACGGGTTCGTGATCGGTATCGGCTTCGGCGGCGTCAGCACGGCGCTGACCATTATCGTCCAGGATTCCGTGGATTACAGCAAGCGGGGCACCGCGGTGGCGGCAAATACCCTGCTCAGGACGCTGGGGCAGACGATCGGCATCAGCATCTTCGGAAACGTTTTCAATATGGGCATCACGCGGTATTTTTCCGCGCGGGGCGTCATGGGCGTCAACCCGACCGACCTCTACCAGTCCTCCGCGTCCGGCGGCGCGCTCCCGGCGGCGCAGGTGCAGCTGTCGCTGAACAGCGCCGTGCACACCCTGTTTATCGTATTCATCGTCATTTCCGGCCTGGCCCTGCTGCTGTCGATCCTCCTGCCGAAAATAAAGGGGAAGTACGGCCCCCGGCAGAACGAGCCGGCCTGAACGGCTTAAAGCGCCCGCCATTCCCCATGCCATATCCTTTGAATAACGCGGTATAATATGACATGGCGCCGTCATGTTCGGCCCTTTATGATAATCGGGGGTGGCCTTGTGCAGATCAGCCGGATGTTCCAGATCGTTTATACGCTGCTGCGGGAGAAAAATGTCACGGCCGCGGCGCTGGCCGCGCGCTTTGAGGTGTCCGTCCGGACGATTTACAGGGATATCGACGCCCTGTGCCAGGCCGGCATCCCCATTTACACCGCCCAGGGGAAGGGCGGCGGCATCGCGCTCATGGAGCGGTTCGTCCTGGACAGATCGGTGCTGTCTGAGCGGGAGCAGGATGAAATTTTAATGGCGCTGCAGAATCTTTCCGCGGCGCGCCACCCGGCGTCGGACGAGGTGCTCGAAAAGCTCAGCGGCCTGTTCAGCAGGAGCCAGACCCGTTGGATCGAGGTGGATTTCTCGCCCTGGGGAAACGATGGGCGGCAGAAAGCGGCGTTCGAGCTGCTTAAAACGGCCATTCTCGCAAAGCGGGCCGTCACGTTCACATATTACAGCCTCTCGGGGGAGAAAAGCGCCCGGTGCGTCGAGCCTGTAAAGCTCCTGTTCAAGGACAGGGCGTGGTACCTGGAGGGCTACTGCCGCACAAGGGCCGCGCGCCGGACGTTCAAGCTGACGCGGATGTCCGGTATCTGCCTCACCGAAGAGGCCTGTCTCCACACGGAAGCGGAGGCCGCCCCGCCGCCGGAGGCCGAAAGCGCCGGCGAAACCGTCGCGCTCGTGCTCGATGTGTCGCCCGAGGGGGCGCACCGGGTCTACGACGATTTTGACGAGGAAAACATCACGCGGCACGAGGACGGCGCGTTGACGATAACCGTTTCCATGCCGGCGGGCGAGTGGCTGTACCCCTACCTTCTGTCCTTTGGCCCGGCGCTGGAAGTCAAAGCGCCGCAGGCCGTCCGCCTGGAGCTGGCGCGCCGGCTGCATAAAATGGCGTCAAAATATAAAACGGAAACCTGACGGTCACGTCAGGTTTCCGTTATTTATGTCCAAATACTAGCAGCCGAATTCCTGCAGCACGCTGATGAAGATCTGCGCGACGGCGGGGTCGAACTGCGTCCCGGCGTTGGCGAGGATTTCCCGTATGGCGTCGGGCCTGGGCATGGCCGTTCTGTACGGCCTGTCCTGGGTCATCGCGTCGTAGGAATCGACGACCGAGACGATGCGGGATAGGAGCGGGATGGCCTCGCCCCTGAGGCCCTGCGGATAGCCGCTGCCGTCCCAGTGCTCGTGGTGGCAGAGGATGTATTCCGCGATTGGGGCCAGCTCCGGAGACGCCTGGGTGATGCGGTATCCCACCTCAGGGTGCTTCCGGATCTCGACCCACTCGTCCTCCGTCAGGTCGCCGGGCTTGTTTAATATCTGGTCGTCGATACTGAGCTTTCCCAGATCGTGCAGCGTCGATAAAAGCTCCAGCTCGTTGATCTGCGCGTCGGATAGGTCCATGGCCTCGCCGATCAGCTTGGACAGCGCCACGAGCCGCTCCTCGTGCTCGGCCGTGATATGATTTTTTTCCGCCATCGTCGTCTTGATGGAGGACAAAAGGGAGCTGCGCATGCTTTTGCGCTCCAGGAGCTTTTGCTTGTACATGTACCCCTCGGCCTCGGCCAGGATGCTTTCGATGGTCGTTTCAGCCTCCGTCTTGGTGGCGTATCCCAGGGAGATGCTCAGGTAGAACGCGTCCTTGACCGACTTGTTCCCGTATTTCACGCAGTCGCTGTAGATGCGCTTGCAGATGGCCCGGGCGTCCGCCGCGGCCGTCTGCGGCAGCAGGATGCAAAATTCGTCGCCGCCGGTCCTGGCGAGAATATCCTCTTTCCGACAGCAGACGCTAAGTATCCGGGCGATCTCCACGAGCAGCTTGTCGCCCTCCTTATGTCCGAACGCGTCGTTGACGAGCTTTAAACCGTTGATATCGCCCATGATGACGGAAATGGGCAACTGGCGGCCGCAGTCTAGCCGGCTGCACGCCTCCTCGAAATAGGCCCTGTTGTAAAGGCCTGTCAGCAGGTCGTGATAGTTGAGATAGAGGATTTCGGTTTCCCGCCGCTTGCTTTCGGAAATGTCGCGGTAGCTCAGCACGTACCCCGTCGTTTTCTGCCCGTCGACCAGGATGGGCTTGGCGTATCTTTCAATGGTGCGCCCGTCCGTCAGCCGGAGCTCCCTGAACGGCTCGAGGGGGAACCGGCCCATCAGGTCGTGAATGCCGGACAGAGCGGCGTTTGGGTTCGCCAGACGCGCCAGGATGTGCGCAAAGGTGAAATCTATATCGGCAATGTCCTCGGGCAGGTCCCACATTTTTCTGAACTGGTCGTTGTAAAAGAAGAAATTGCCGTCCAGGTCCAGGGCCTCTATCCCGTCGGCCGTGGCCTGGAGCGTGGCCTCCAGCATAGTATTCGACTGGGCCAGCGCGCGCTCGGCATTTTTGAGCTCGGTGATATCCGCGATCATGCACAGGTTGACGGGGCCTTCGGACCGCCTGTCCTTAATGAGCGTAACCGACATGTCGGCCCACACGACGGAGGCGTCGGGCCTGATATATCTTTTTTCCATGTGATAGCCTGGTATTTTGCCGGCGCTGAGGAGCGCGGCGCCGTCCAGGTCGCCCCGCAGGTCGTCCGGATGCGTAAAGCTCATCCAGTCAACGTCCATAACCGCCGCCCTTGGGCGGCCGATGATCTCGGCAAACCTGCCGTTTATCTCCAGAATCCGGCCCGTGGCCGGGTCGCTGACGGCAATGCCGATCGGCGCCTGCTCAAAAATGGTCCGGAACCGTTCCTCGCTGTCCATCAGCAGCTTTTCTGCAAGCTTCCGCTCCGTCACGTCCCGGAAGATCATCACGACGCCGGAGGTTTCGCCGTTTTCGTCCTTGATGGGCGCCGCGCTGTCGGCGATATGCCGCCTGACGCCGTCCCTCGAGGTCAGGATGGTGTGGTTTTCGAGCAGGCAGATCGAATCGGTGGTCAAAACCTCTTCGACCGGGTCCTTTGCCCTTTCGCCGGTATAGGCATTCGTGATATCGAACACCTGAGAGAACGGCCGGCCGAAGGCCTCCGCCGTCTTCCAGCCCGTGAATTCTTCCGCGACCTTGTTCAGGCCCACGACATTTCTGTCGGTATCCGTCGTGATAACGCCGTCACCGATGGAGTTGAGGGTGATCTGCAGCTTTTCCTTCTCCTCGTGCAGCGTGTGCTGAATTTGTAAAAGCCGGCTGCGGACGTAGACGGACATCCCCACGGCCAGCAAGACGGCCAGCAGCGTCATCCAGAACAGGTACTGCCCGTAAACGGCGGCCATATGCTCCGATTGCGCGTAGGCCTTGTCCGCCTCGGCTCTTTTCTGTTCAATGAGCAGCTGCATTTTGCTGCGGATGAGCTTTACCTGCGCATAATCGGCCACCCGTGTGTTTTCCGCCGCCAGCTCATACTGCCCGTTCTGCGCAAAGGTGATTGTCCAGGTCTTGATGGGTATCCAGCCGTTATAGGCGTCCATCACGTCAGACAGCAGCGGATTGCCGGGGTCGGACACCTTCATCGACGAAAAATAGTCCCGGATATTCAGGTCGCAGGTATCGACGTCGTTCAAAGCCGACTGCAGCTGCTCGTCGTTTCGTGACAGCGCCACGTCCTTCATCGCCCGGTGAACGGTGATCAGGTCGGCGTTGGCCCGTTCCGTCTCGATCCAGGCCTGAAACGAGTTCTGATGCGTCTGCCTGAAAAGCGCCCTGCTTTTTCCCAAAGAGGAGGCGCCAAGCAGGGCCAGGACGATCACCAGCAGGATCAAAAAAGAAAATCCGCCGATGAGGAATAGATCAAATCTTTTTCTCCCGGACATGCAGAAAAGGGCCTCCTTGTCAGAATCTTTTGAAAATACGGCTATTTTAAGATATATCGTCGTAAAACATAAGTCAATGACTACTTTTTTCAGGAGCTGGGGCCGTTTTTGCTTTGTAAACACGCGGCTTTTATGGTACATTAAAGGTGCCGGCCGGCGGCCTGTCCGCCAACCTGCCGGCCGGACCGATATCTTGTTGAATTTCGCCCATATCCCCGGAGGTGATCGCATGAGAGAAATGCCGGAACTGACAAGCGCGGAACTGTATCTGTGGGGCCAGGGGACGTTTGTCCGCAGCTATCTCCGGCTGGGCGCGCAGCTCTGCCGGCAGTGCGGCGCCGAAGGCGTCCGCTTCTCCGTTTGGGCGCCGGGGGTGGCCGCCGTTTCCGTCGTCGGGGATTTCAACGGCTGGCGCGGCGGCGAAAATCCCATGGCGCCGGTGGAGAGCTCGGGAATATGGACGGCTTTTGTCAGCGGCGTCAAAGAGGGCGGCCTGTATAAATATCTGATCGAAACGGCGGACGGCGGCCAGCTTTTCAAGGCCGACCCATACGCGTTTTCCGCCGAGCTCCGGCCCGGCACGGCCTCGCGCGTGGCCGACCTGAACGCCCACGCCTGGCGCGACGAGAGCTGGCTGGCGCGCCGGGAGGAAACGTCTTTTTTCGACAGGCCGATGAACATCTACGAGGTGCATCTCGGCTCGTGGAAAACCCGGGGCGGCGCGGCCGTGAGCGCCGAGGAGGTTCCGGCGGCCGAGTTTTATTCCTACCGGGAGCTGGCCGGGACGCTTGTCCCCTATGCCAGGGAAATGGGCTACACGCACCTGGAGCTGATGCCGGTGATGGAGCACCCCTACGACGGCTCCTGGGGCTATCAGGTGACGGGGTATTTCGCCCCCACCAGCCGTTACGGCACGCCCGGGGACTTTATGGCGTTTGTGGACGCCTGCCATCACGCCGGCCTCGGCGTGATCCTGGACTGGGTGCCCGGCCATTTCTGCCGCGACGCCCACGGCCTGGGGCGCTTTACGGGCGAAAAGCTCTACGAGCGCGACGAGCACGCCCAGTGGGGCACGTATAAATTCGATCTCGGCAGGCCGGAAGTCCGCAGCTTTCTTTTAAGCAACGCGCTGTTTTGGCTCGATATATATCATATAGACGGACTTCGGGTGGACGGCGTGTCCAGCATGCTCTACCTCAATTTCGGCGTGGAGGACGTCTCAAAGCACCGCAAAAACAGTCAGGGCGGCGACAGCGATCCGGAGGCCGTCTCCTTCCTGAAGGAATTCAACGCCCTTGTGGGCACAAATTACCCCGGTGTCTTCACCGCCGCCGAGGAGAGTACGGCCTGGCCGCTCGTCACGTATCCGCCGGACAGGGGCGGCCTGGGGTTCCATTACAAATGGAACATGGGCTGGATGAACGATACATTAAAATACATGTCGCTGGATTTTCCCTCAAGGCCGTCAAACCATCGGCTTTTGACGTTTTCGATGATGTACGCCTTCTCGGAGAACTTTATCCTGCCGCTGTCCCACGACGAGGTCGTCCACGGCAAGCGCTCCCTCATAGGGCGCATGCCGGGCGACTACTGGCGGCAGTTCGCGGGGCTGCGCCTCCTGGCGCTCTGGCAGATGTGCCATCCCGGCGCGAAGCTGAGCTTCATGGGCGGCGAATTCGGTCAGTTTATCGAGTGGCGGTACTATGAAGGCCTGGAATGGTTCCTGCTGGACTATGACGCCCACAGGCAGCACCGGCACTTTATCAAAACGCTCAACCACGTTTTCCTCCGGGAAAAAGCCCTGTGGGAAGCCGGCCGCTCATGGCGCGGCTTTCAATGGCTCGACGCCGACAACGCCGGGCAGAGCGTTTTGCTGTTCCTGCGCCGGGGCGCCGATGACGGCGATATCGTCATCACAGCGCTCAATTTCACACCGGCGACGCTGACGCGCTATAAAATCGGCGTGCCGCTGCCGGGGCAGTACAAAGAAATTCTGAGCTCGGACGACCCGGCGTTCGGCGGCAGCGGGAAGACGAATCCCGGCGTGCTGACGGCGGGGGCTGTCCCGATGCACGGGCTCGAATACTCGCTGGAGATCACCGTCCCGCCCCTGGGCGGAACGATGCTCAAACCGCAGTAGATATATATCATCACATATTTCGGGAGGCGTCTATGTTTGTCGGAAAAGAGGATTTTCTTCTGGAGTTCTACGCCGAGGTTGCCGAGCTCTTCGGCAAGCCGCTGAAATTCTGCAGCACGTATGAAATTTATGAGGCCCTCGTCCGGCTGATCAGCGGCAAGGCGGCGATCATCAGCACGGAGACGCGGCAGCGCAATGTCAAAAACAACGAAAAGGAAGTCTTCTATTTCTCGATGGAATTCCTCATCGGCAGGCTATTGAAGAATTACCTGCTGAACCTGGATATCGAGGATATCGTCCGGGACGCCATGACGGAGCTGGGCCACAACATGGAGGCGCTGTATCAGTGCGAGCGCGACCCGGGGCTCGGCAACGGCGGCCTCGGCCGGCTCGCGGCGTGCTTTCTCGATTCGATGACGTTTTTGAGCGTGCCCGGCATGGGCATGGGCATCCGGTACCGCTTCGGCCTGTTCAAGCAGCGCCTGGTGGACGGCTGGCAGACCGAGGAGCCGGACGCCTGGCTGGACAACGGCTATCCCTGGGAAACGCCGAAGTCCGACGCCGCCGTCACCGTCAAATTCGGCGGCGTCGTCGACAAAAATTATACCGACGGCAAAATGTCGTTTGTCTACAGGGACTACGACGTGGTCAACGCCCTGCCCTACGACGTGCCGGTCGTGGGCTACGGCGGAAGGACCGTCAACACCCTCCGGCTGTGGCGGGCGCTGCCGCTGCACGAGGTTTTTGACCTGAACGCCTTCAACCGCGGGGAATACTCCGCGGCGGTCAAGCACAGGAACGATATCGAGGCGATATCCACCGTCCTGTATCCCGACGACAGCACGCCGGCGGGCAAGGAGCTCCGGCTGAAGCAGGAATATTTCTTTGTCGCCGCCGGCGTCGGCTCGATACTCAAAAGCTTCAAAGCCCGGTACGGGGCGGATAAGCTCGGCGCGCTGCCGGACCGCGTCTGCATCCACATCAACGACACCCACCCCGCCCTCTGCGCCCCCGAGCTCATGCGGCTTCTCTTGGACGAGGAGCACCTGGAATGGGACGAGGCCTGGTCCATCACCACCAGGACGATTGCCTACACCAACCACACGGTGATGCCGGAGGCCCTCGAGCGCTGGCCCATCGACCTGTTCCGACAGCTCCTCCCCAGAATCTATATGATCGTGGAGGAGATCGACAGGCGGTTCAGGGAATCGGCCGACCGGTCGAAGCCCAACTGGCACGACGCCATGAAGGCCACGGCCATCCTTTGGGACGGGCAGGTCCACATGGCCAACCTCTCCGTCATCAGCTGCTTTTCCGTCAACGGCGTTTCGGATATCCACACCGAGATTCTGAAAAACGAGACGCTTCGGGATTTTTACGCGCTGATGCCTCAAAAGTTCAGCAACAAGACAAACGGCGTGAGCCACCGGCGCTTCCTGCACGAGTCGAATCCCGGCCTCTCTGCGCTGATTTCCGAGTCCATCGGGCGGCGGTGGCTGGAAAACGCCGCGGAGCTGTCAAAGCTGGCGGCGTTTAAAGACGACGCGGCGTTTCTTAGCCGCCTCGGACAGGTCAAGCGGGAGAACAAGGCGCGCCTGTCCGATTTTATCCGCCGGAATACCGCCATCGCCGTGGACCCGGATTCCGTGTTCGATATCCAGGTCAAGCGCATCCACGCGTATAAACGGCAGCTGCTGTTCGCCTTCAAAATCATGAATACGTATAACGCCCTCAAGGAAAATCCAAAGCTGGACGTTAAGCCCCACACCTTCATCGCCGCCGGCAAGGCCGCACAGAGCTACGTCTTCGCCAAGGAGACGATCAAATTCATCTGCGCCATCGCCGACGTGGTGAACAGCGACCCCGACGTCTGCGATAAAATGAAGGTCGTCTTTATCGAAAACTTCAACGTGTCCACGGCACAGCTCATCTATCCCGCCGCCGACATCAGCGAGCAGATTTCCACAGCCGGCAAGGAGGCCAGCGGCACCGGCAACATGAAATTCATGATGAACGGCGCCGTCACCCTGGGGACGGCCGACGGGGCCAACATCGAGCTCCGGGACAGCGTCGGGGACGACAACATCTTCATCTTCGGCCTGAAGGCCGACGAGGTTTTGAGTTACTATAAAAACGGCGGCTACCTGTCCTATGATCTCGTCCAGGAGGACAGCCGCTTAAAGCTTCTCACCAGTCAGCTGAGGAACGGGTTTTACAACGGCTATGAGTTTAACCATATCTCCGACGCGCTCCTGCGGAACAACGACGAGTATTTTGTCTTCAAGGACTTTGACCCGTACGTGAAGGCGTGGGAAGAGCTTGTTAAAGCTTGCGGCGACGCGCCGCGCTGGGCCGGGATATCGCTCATGAATATCGCCGGCGCCGGCCGGTTCTCCAGCGACAGGGCCATTACGGAGTACGCGAACGGCATCTGGCACACCAGATGCGATATCTGCTGATATATATAAACGGGAGATGCTGCGCAAATGAGGAAAAAAGAGTGCCTCGCGATGCTGCTGGCGGGAGGCCAGGGCAGCAGGCTCGGCGTGCTGACAAAGAAAAAAGCCAAACCCGCCGTCGTGTTCGGCGGCAAGTACAGGATCATCGATTTCTCCCTGAGCAACTGCGTCAATTCCGGCATCGACACGGTGGGCGTGCTGACGCAGTACAAGCCGCTTATTTTAAACGCCTATATCGGCACGGGAGAGGCCTGGGACCTGGACGTTGCCAGCGGCGGCGTCCACCTGCTGGCGCCGGCGTATACGGAAACGGGCGGCTCCTGGTACAAGGGCACGGCCGACGCCATCTATCAGAACATCGATTTTATCGATAGCTACGACCCGGAACACGTTTTGATTTTATCCGGCGACCATCTGTACAAAATGGATTACAGCGCCATGCTGGCGTTTCATAAGAAAAACGGCGCCGACCTGACCATCTCCGTGATCGAGGTGCCCTGGGAGGAGGCCGGCCGGTTCGGGGTGATGAGCGCCGACGAAAACATGCGCATCACGGAGTTTGCGGAGAAGCCGTCAAAGCCGAAGAGCAATCTCGCCTCCATGGGCATTTATATTTTTAAGTGGGACATGCTCCGGCGCGTCCTGACCTCGGACCACAACGACGACGCGTCGGAAAAAGACTTCGGCAAGGACGTCATTCCCGCCATGCTGCGCCGGAAAAGACAGGTGTTCGCCTACCGGTTTTCCGGCTACTGGAAGGATGTCGGCACCATCGACAGCTACTATGAGGCACAGATGGGGCTCCTGGTCGAGGAGCCGGACTTCAACATCTTCGAGCGGGACATGCGCGTTTTTTCAAACTCCAACATATATCCACCCCATTACATCGGACTGACCGGCGTCGTCAAGGGGAGTCTCATCTGCAACGGCTGCACGATTTTGGGCGAGGTGCGCCGCTCGATCCTCAGCTCCGACGTGTACGTCGGCGCGGGGGCCCTTGTCGACGCGTCCATCCTGCTGCCGGGAGCCAGGGTGGAGGAGGGCGCCCAGGTGGTCCGGGCCATCGTGGGCGAGGGCGCCGTCATCGGAAAAGGCGCCTGCTTCTGCGGCGGGACCGCCAAAATCGCCGTCCTGGGTGACGGTGAGCGCTGCCAGGCCGGCTGAGGGGGATCGATATGAAAAGAATGATGGGCATCATTGCCGCCAATTATCAGAGCGACTCCTTCGCCCAGCTGACGAAGGACCGTCCCGTGGCCTCGCTGCCCTTCGGCGGGCGCTACCGGCTGGTGGACTTCCCGCTGTCCAATATGGTCAATTCCGGCATCTTCACCGTCGGGCTGATCACGCCCTATATGTACCGCTCCATCATGGACCACGTGGGGGTCGGCAAGGAGTGGGCGCTGAGCCGGAAGGTGGGGGGCATGTTCATCCTGCCCGGCTCGATCTACGGCCTGAAAAACGTGCAGGGCAAGTTCCTGCTCCGGGATATCCTCCGCAACAGGCCGTATCTGGACCGCAGCAACTTCGACCTCGTTGTAATATCGGGCTGCAGCAAGGTTTTCAATATCGATTTTCAGGATGTGGCGGAGCAGCACACCGCCAGCGGCGCCGATATCACCCTGATCTATAAAAAGACCGACGCCGCCTGCGGGACGAAGGAGCTTTACCTGGACGTGGCGGAGAACGGGGAGGTCACCGCCGCCCACGACGCGCCCATAGGCGCCGACAACTGCTTTATGGACGCCTTTATCATGAGCCGGGACCTGCTTTTAAAGTTCATCAGCTGGTACGAGGAGACGAGCTATCTGGACCTGACGGATATCATCGTCGAAAATCTCAGCCATCTGTACGTGAGCGGCTATGAGTTTACCGGCTATATGGGCAACGCCGACAGCGTGGCGTGCTATATGCGCTGCAGCCAGGAGCTTTTAAACCCCGAGGTGAACCGGGAGCTTTTCCGGCCGGACCGGCCGATCATCACAAAGATTCAGGACAGCCCCCCGGCGAAATACTGGCCGGCCGCCAGCGTCAGAAACGCCCTTGTCTCCTCCGGCTGCATCATCAAGGGCACGGTGGAAAACAGCATCATCTTCCGCGGCGTTACCATCGAAGAGCACGCCGTTGTGCGTAACGCCGTCGTCATGCAGAATACGGTGATCCACCGGGAGTCCATCCTGGAAAACGTCATCTGCGATAAATACGCCGTCATCCGCCCGGGCGTCAAGCTCTTCGGGAATCCCGACGCGCCGATCCTTGTCGGCAAGGGACAGGACGTCTGAGACTTGTTGCGCAACGGGCGATCACAGATCGCCCCTACGGGCATGGCGAACCGTGTTCGCCGGACGTACAATGCCGTAGGGCCGAACTGTGTTCGCCTCATCAAACTGGGAGATTTATATGGCCGATCAGCTGAAAGTTCTCTTTGCCGCCTTTGAGGCGGAGCCCTTCGCGAAAACGGGCGGCCTCGGCGACGTCTGCGGCAGTCTGCCCGGCGCACTGCAAAAAGCCGGCGTGGACGCCCGTGTCATTTTGCCCAAATTCGGGACGATCCCGCAGGAGTACAGGGCCGCGATGACCCCTGTGGCCGACTTCAGGGTGCGCCTGGCCTGGCGGGACCAGTACTGCGGCCTGGAGACGCTTACGCACCGCGGCGTCGTTTTTTACTTTGTGGACAACGAGTATTACTTCAAGCGCGACAGGCTCTACGGGTACGATGACGACGGCGAGCGCGTCGCGTTTTTCTCAAAGGCCGTGCTGGAGTGCCTTGCGCATATGCCCGGCTTCTTCCCGCGGGTGCTTCACTGCCATGACTGGCACGCCGCTCTCGTCCCCGTCTACCTGCGGGAGCTGTATGGCGGCGCGGACAAGTACCGGGATATAAAAACAGTCTTCACCATCCACAACCTCAAATTCCAGGGCGTTTTCTCCAGGTTTTACCTTGGCGACGTGCTGGGCCTCGACGGGTACCCCGCCGCCGCCGACCAGCTGGCGCAGTTCGACGCGATCAATTATATGCGCGGCGGGCTCAATTACGCCGACGCCATCACCACCGTCAGCCCCGCCTATGCCGAGGAAATCCGCACGGATTTTTACGGGGAACGGGCCCAGGATATCCTGAACAGGCGGCGGAACGTCCTCACGGGCATATTGAACGGCATCGACAGCTCGGCCTATGACCCGGCAGCGGACACGGCGCTTTACGCGTTATATACCGCCGATGATCTCAGCGGGAAGGCAGAAAATAAAAAACGCCTCCAGGCCGAGCTGGGGCTGGAGGTCAGGGACGATACCCCGCTGGCGATCCTCGTCAGCCGCCTGACGGAGCAAAAGGGGCTGGACCTCGTCGTCCGGATACTGGACGAGCTGCCGGGGGAAAACATGCAGCTGGCCGTCCTCGGCGTCGGCGATAAAAAATATGAGGACGCGTTTTCGCACTTTGCCGGGAAATATCCGGGAAAAGTGGCCGCGCGCCTGGCCTTTGACGAGCGCCTGTCCCGGAAGTTCTATGCCGGCGGGGACATGATCCTCATCCCGTCGCTGTTCGAGCCCTGCGGCCTGACGCAGATGATCGCCATGCGCTACGGCACACTCCCCATCGTCCGGGAGACCGGCGGGCTGAAGGACAGCGTGACGCCGTACAATCAGTTTACCGGCGCGGGCACCGGCTTCAGCTTCAAAAACTTCAACGCCCACGAGCTGCTGGACACCGTCCGCCGCGCCATCCAGGTGTATTCCGGCGACAGGCCCGCCTGGGAGCGCCTGATGAAAAACGCCATGGCCGCGGACTTCTCCTGGAACGCCTCGGCGGAAAAGTATACGGCGCTGTACCGGGGGCTGCTGAAAGCATGATGTCGGCATAGCTTAATAAACAGAGATTACTGTTGCGCATGTCTGGGCATACGGAATGTCTTTCTACGTAACATCATTTTTCTCGATGGAAGATGAGAAAATTATGGCTCTGGATGAATACTGGGGCGATGATGGGCCGGCTCCCCAATGGAGGCTCGATAAGCGTATAGGACAGCCTATACGCTAAATTCCTTTTAACGGGAAGTGTCGGGCGGCGATTTGACGAATGCAATGGCCAAGCACCCGCAGGGCGGGCTTGCTCCCGCCGTGCGCATACACTATAAGCAAATGTCCGCACGGCCGACTGAGGATTTTATATGGAAGCTTATCACAATTCACACGATTTGAATTACAGAAACCCCTTCGGCGCCGTCCGGGCCGGTGAGGCGGTGCGCCTGTCTCTGGATGTGGCGGCGGTTTCATGCTCTCTCGTTCTCTGGAGGGACGGCCGGGAAGTGGAGAACGTCCCGATGGCGCGGGAGGAATCCGGGCAAAGCCGGTTCTCCGTGACGATACAAACGCCCCCGGAGGGGGCGCTCCTGTGGTATTACTTTGCCGTCCGGGGCGACGATGGAGGCATCCGGTATTACGGCAACAACGACGCGCGCCTCGGCGGGCCGGGGCGGCTGTCGGAGACGGCACCGGCGCCGTACCAGATCACGGTGTATGAGGAGAGCGGCGCGCCCGCGTGGTTTGAGGACGCCGTCGTCTATCAGCTTTTTCCCGACAGGTTCCGCCGGGGCGGCGACTGGGAGGAGCGGCGGAAAAACGCCCGCCGCCCGGAGGGCTGGCGCGGCCCGGCCCGCGTCTTTCAGGAGGACTGGCACGACACGCCCTTTTACACGAAGAATGCGGGCGGCGCGGTGACCCGCTGGCCGTTCTTCGGCGGCACGCTTACCGGCATCCGGGAAAAGCTTTTATACTTAAAGAGCCTCGGCGTCGGCGCCATATACTTGAACCCGATCTTTGAGGCCGCCAGCAATCACCGGTACGATACCGCCGATTATATGAAGCTCGACCCCGCCCTCGGCGACGGGGAGAGCTTTAAAAGCCTTGCCAAGGCCGCCGGGGCGCTTGGCATCCGCCTTATATTGGACGGGGTTTTCAGCCACACGGGGGCGGACAGCGTCTATTTTGACAAATACGGCAATTACGGGGGCGCCGGCGCGTACAGGGGCCCCTCGTCGCCCTATTACGACTGGTATCGATTTGACAGCTTCCCGGACAAATACGACAGCTGGTGGGGCGTCGATGACCTGCCAAAGGTGGACAAAAACCAAAAATCCTACAGGGATTTTATCTACGGCGGACCGGACAGCGTCGTCCGGCACTGGCTGGAGCAGGGCGCCGCCGGCTGGCGGCTGGACGTGGCGGACGAGCTGCCGGACGATTTTATCCGGGGCATCCGCCGCGCCATGGAGGAGACGACTCCGGGCACGCTCCTGCTGGGAGAGGTCTGGGAGGACGCCAGCAATAAGGTCAGCTACGGCGTCCGCCGGACGTATCTCTTGGGCGGGGCGCTGCAGTCCGTGATGAATTACCCCTTCCGGCTGTCGGCGCTGGACTATATGCTCGGTAAAAGCAGCGCCTTTGACCTGGCCGCCGCGCTCATGAGCCTCAAGGAAAATTACCCGCCCGAGCAGCTCCGGTCGGCGCTCAATCTGGTCGGCAGCCACGACAGGGTCCGGGCGCTGACCGCCCTTGGCGACGCGCCGGAAAACCTGCCGGACGGGGAAAAGGAATATTATACGCTTCCTCCCGACAAATACGCGCTGGCCAAGGCGCGGCTGAAGCTTTTGTCGCTCATCCAGTTCACGGCCGAGGGCGTGCCCTGTGTCTACTACGGCGACGAAGCGGGCGCCCAGGGCTTTGAGGACCCGTTAAACCGCGCGCCGTTCCCCTGGGGGCGCGAGGACCCGGAGCTTCTGGACCATTACCGCCTGCTCGGGCTGCTCCGGCGCCAGTACCGGCCCCTGCGCCGGGGCGAATTTGTCCCCGAGGGGCTGACGGCGCATGTTTTCTCCATCAGCCGCCGGGCCGGGGATGAAGAAGTCCGCCTGATTGTCAACAGGGGCATCTTCGAGCGCGAGACGGTGACGGTCCAAACCGGGGCCGGATATATCCTCGACCTTTTGACTTCGGAGGAGCTCCCCGGGGAAAACGGCACCCTGACGGTGACGCTGGAACCCCTGACGGCCAGGCTGCTGTATCTCAAAAGCGCCCCGCCGGCGCGGACCGGGCTCCCCAGAGCCGCCGGCATCCTCTGCGCCCTGGGCTCCGTGCCGTCGGAACGCGCGGAGGGCGGCGTGACGCTCGGCGATATCCGCCGGTTTATCGATTTTCTCGCCGATAGCGGGCAAAGGCTGTGGCAGCTTTTGCCCCTGAATCCGGCGGGGAAGGGCGGCTCCCCCTTTTACAGCCCCTCGCTCTTCGCCCTGGGCGGCGCGCTGCCGGACGGCGATGCTTCGTCCGATGCCGGCGCGTTTGAGGAGTTCTGCCGGGAGAACGCGTACTGGCTGGACGACGACGCGCTGTACTGGACACTGAAGGAGAAAAACGGCGGCCTGCCCTGGCAGGACTGGCCGGAGGACGAGCGGACGCGGGAAAATCTCGAAGCGCTCTTTGAAGAGCACCGGGACGGTATAACCCGGCATAAAAAAACGCAGTTCCGGCGCCAGCGCTGCTGGCTGGCCGCGAAACAATATGCAAACAGCCGGGGCGTCTCGATTATCGGCGACCTCCCCGTTTACGCCGCGCCCGACGGCGCCGACGTCTGGACACACCAAAGCCTGTTCCGCCTCGACGAAAAAGGCAATGCGGCGCTGCACGGCGGCGTGCCGCCCGACTATTTCAGCCCCGAGGGGCAGGACTGGGGCAACCCGCTGTACGACTGGGAGAGCGACAAAGACGGCGTCTATCTGTTCTGGGAGCTGCGGCTCCGGCGCGCCCTCGAGCTGTACGATACCGTCCGCCTCGACCACTTCCGGTCGTTTTCCGCCTATTTTGCCATTCCCGACGGCGCGCGCCCCTCGGAAGGGCAATGGCTTATTGGCGCCGGGATAGAATTCTTCGACGAGATGCGCCGCCGGCTCGGGCGCCTCCCGGCCATCGCGGAGGACCTGGGCGCCCTGGACATGGCGGTGAATGACCTTTTAAAGCTTTCCGGCCTTCCCGGCATGCTCGTCTGGCAGTTTTCCGCCGACGAGATGGAGGCCATGACGGCGGCGGAGGCCGCCCGGCGCGTCTTTTACAGCGGCACGCACGACAACCAGACGTCCGTGGGCTGGTGCGAAGAATGCTACCCCGGGGACGACCCCGTCAAAAAGGCCAATGAGCTCGTGGAGAAGCTTTACGCCGCGCACGCCCCCTGGGTCATTACGCCTTTGCAGGACGTTATTGGCCTCGGCGACGAGGCCCGGATGAATACGCCCGGCACCACGGCCGGCAACTGGACCTGGCGGGCCGACCGGGCCCGGCTGACGCCGGCGCTGTCGGCGAAGCTGCGCGGCTGGGCGGAAAAGTACGGCAGATAAAAGCCATCCGCCCGCCCCAACGCCTGCCGGTGGACGGGCGGCGCGTCCTGTGCTATACTCGGCTGTGGCAATTAAAACCAAACGCCCCTGCGTCTGATGGCCGCTCCCGGCGGCCAGGGAAGGAATACCGTGGATCAATACAGGAAACTTGCGAAAAACACCGTCATCGTCGGCATCGGCAGCTTCAGCTCAAAGCTCCTCGTCTTCTTTTTGATGCCGATCACCACGCGGATATTGACGAAGGCCGAAATGGGCTCGTACGATCTGGCCTTCCAGACGGCCAGCCTCCTCTATCCCGTCGTCAGCCTCGGCGTCGCCAACGCCATCCTCCGGTTCGGGCTTGATAAAAACGAGGACAAGACGGACGTGTTTTCGACGGGCCTTTTTACCAGCCTGATCGGGTTGCTGGTGCTGCTTGCCTTTGTTCCGCTGGGCGGCCGCGTCGATGCGATTTCACAAAATACCCTCGGCATTTACCTGTACGTCTTCTTTGCCACCCTCCACGCCGTCTGCTCCTGTTTCATCCGGGCCTGCGAGCAGGTCAAGCTGTACGCGGCCGACGGCATCCTGTGTACCGTGCTGATGGTTTTGTTCACGGTGCTTTTCCTCGTCGTCTTCAAAATGGGGGTGACGGGATATCTGCTGGCCACCTCGGCGTCCAACGCCGTGTCGATTATATTCCTGTTCATCCGGGCAAAGCTGTACCGGTATATCCGGCTCCGGGGCCTGAACAGGAAAACGGCCCTCGCAATGCTCAAATACTCGGTGCCGCTCATGCCGTCGATGATCTTCTGGTGGATCACGAACGTCTCCGACCGGTTCCTGGTGACGCATTTTATGGGGAGCGCCGCCAACGGCCTTTACGCCGTATCCAACAAGGCCCCCCAGATCATCGTGATCGTCAGCAACATTTTCTCCGACGCGTGGCTCATTTCCGCCGTGACGGAGGGCGACAGGGGGAGAGACAACTTTTTTACAAAGGTCTTCAAATCCTATCAGGCCGTCGTTTTTATCGGGGCCTCCGGGCTCATCATGTGCGCCCAGCTTGTAACGCGGATTCTGGTGGACGCCTCGTTTTTTGAATCCTGGCGGTTCATGCCCATTCTGGTCATCGCCACCGTTTTCTCCTGCTTCGTCACATTCCTGCAGAGCATCTATTTCGTCGAAAAAAAGAGCGTTATATCTCTCGTCACCATGTTTGCCGGCGCGCTGGTCAACGTAATCCTCAACCTCTTCCTCATTCCCGCGTACGGGATCAATGGCGCCGCCCTGTCCACGCTTATCTGCTATATCTTCGTCTTCGTCCTCCGGGCGGTCAACACGGGCAATTACATCAAAATCCGGTTCAATATCCTGACGCTGGGCGCGAATTTTCTCATCCTCATGGCGCAGACCTATATCTTACTCAAAGAGCTCAGCTATTGGCCCATATATGAGGCGGCACTGTTCGCGATTGTCTTGCTGCTCAATTTCAAGCCGCTTTTGCAGAGCGTGCAAAAAATCATCAAACGCTGATTTGGTCAACGGCATTAATTTATTAGACCCCCTTTGATCCGGGCATACTGGCATCAAAGGGGGTTTTTGTCCATGGCGTTCAATATCGGCGAAAAACCGGGCAGAGGGCGGTATCAATGCGTTTTCAGCGACGATGTCGTTACGCTGGAAACAGACGACGACGCGCTCCCGGCCTGCCCGAATACCGACTGCCTCATCGCCCACGAGACACGGTGGGAAAAAGCAAAATTTTCAAAAAATTCTTAATTTTTTACTATTTTGTGCTTAAAAATTACACGATAAACTTAAATAGATATCCAGAAAAACACAGGGAATAACTGTGTTTTTCGTTTGGGTTTTTCATAAATAATATAAAGTGGCAGAAAATGCCCGAGGAGTGACACCATTGTTAAAGAAAACAATCCCTGTCTTCGCATTGATCCTGACGCTGACACTTTTCAGTTCCTGCGCTTCGGAAACGCCGCAGACGAGCCCCTCGCCGGATGCGAGCGTCCCGGCCGACACCTCGGCCGACGCCTCTCCTGATGAGGGAGGAAATGCCGGCGCCGGCGCTTCGGCCGACAACGGCGGCGTGCCTGCGCGGGGCGTTTGGAGCAATGGCGTGTATTCCAGCGTATTCACCGGACTGAAGTTCACCTTGCCGGACGGCTGGGAGGTCTCTCCGGATGAGGAAGTCGCCGAGAAAATGAGCATTGCGGCGGACACACTGTCCGATAAAACGAAATGGGCCGCCGCCGCCTCGGGCCTGTCGACGATTTACGATATGATGGCCAGCGATCCCACCACCGGGAGTAACGTTATCGTCATGTTTGAAAACGCCGACGGTATGGCGTCGGTCAGCGAGAGCGACTATCTGCTGGCCGCGGCAATGGCGCTCGATCCCGAGGACTATACCATTGACGATACATATACCACAAAGGTCGGCGCCACGGATTATAAAACGCTCCATGTGTTTGAAAAGTATATAGAGTACGATCAGTATTTCTTTGTGCACAGGCAGGGCAATTATATGACAAGCTTCGTCGTCACCATCCTGGACGACACAAAAATCGAAGATTTTCTGACGCATTTCGCCTGAACACCCTTTAAATAAAAAAATCCCCGCCTGAACGGCTTGTTCATGCGGGGATTACGTTATGCCGTCTCAGATTCTTCCCTCGCCCTTCAGCCAGGCGATAGTGTCGCGGATGGTTTCCTCAAAGGGGCGGGGGCGGTAGCCCAAATCGCGGGAAGCCTTGGCGTGGGAATAGAGAGAGTTGCCGCCGAGGGTGTGCAGGGAATAGGCGCAGAAAAGCGGCTGCTGTCGCCGGAACCTGTAATAGAGGGCCGTCAGCGGCAGGCCGGCGCGGGCCAGCCACATGGGGGCGAAAAACCGCGTGCGCCGTCCCCCGGTTTCCTTGTGGAACAGGTCGAACATCTCCGACACGGAGACTTGGCGGTTGCCGAGGATATAGCCCTCGCCGGCGCCGCCCCGCTGCGCCGCCGCCGCGATGCCCTTTGCCACGTCGCGCACGTCGACAAAATCGAAACGGCTCTTGAGGCCGACGGGCATTTTGCCCATACAGTACGCAATGATAAGCTGCGTGATGTTATTGCTTTTGCCATAGTCGTACGGCCCTAAAATGCCGCAGGGGTAGACGATCGTCGCGTTGAGCCCGTTTTTGACGGCTTCCTTCACATAGGCCGTGGCCTCCGCTTTCGTCTTGGCGTACGGCCCCACGACCTTGGCCGGGTCAAACGTCTCTATCTCCGACATCGGCTGGCCGTCCGGCAGCGTCGGCATGGCGTGGATGGAGCTTACATAGACGAGCTTTTTCACATTTTGCTGTACGCACATGTCCACGATGTTTTTTGTGCCGCCCACGTTGACGTCGTGCAGCCTTTTGCTGGCCTTCATGGAGGTGCTGACGATGCCGGCGCAGTGGATGACGATCGTCTCCGTCTCCTCGGGCACGGCAAAGAACTCCGACAGGGAGGCTTTGTCCAAAAGGTCGCCCTTTACCTGCTCGACGCCGTCCGGCAGCCGCGCGGCCGCTTTATCTCCCGGCATGACAAGCACGCGTATATCCCGAAGGTCCGACGATATCAGCTCGCGGACGACCGCGCTGCCCAGATGGCCGGCCGCGCCCGTCACTAAATATTTAGTACGCATCATACCACTCCATTTTTACGAACACAGTGTTGATTAACTATCACAATTTCATTATAATAGCACTGTGTCTATTATCAACAGTCACATTCGGACCTTATGCATGATACCTGACAATCACAAAGTTTTTTGTCTGGTATCTCTGGAAATGGATGTAAATTTTTTATGAACGGGCGGGATAAGTCGTGGCGGAAAAAACGGACAGAAGAGTCCTGTACACAAAAATGGTCCTCAAGCAAAGCCTTCTGGAGCTTTTGCGCGAGCACCCGATCGAGAAAATTACCATCAAGGATATCTGTCAGAAGGCCGATATCAACAGGGGCACGTTTTATTCCCATTTTTCGGACCCCTACGACCTTTTGGAGCAGATCGAAAACGAGCTGTTCAGCGAGATATTGTCGTCGGTGGAGTCTCTGCTGAAGGCCGAGGCCATTTCGGGGCTGCTCCTGAAGATCTTCGAGTCGATCCATAAAAACAGCGACCTCTGCCGGATATTGTTCAGCGATTACGGCGACAAGGTGTTTTTGCGGCGGATCATGAATATCGCCCGCGACAGGAGCATCGCCGAGTGGAAGAAAATGATCCCCGCGGTGAAGGACGAGCAGATGGAGCTGCTCTACCTGTTTTACGCCAACGGCTGCGTGGCCATCATACAGCACTGGCTCCTGAGCGGCATGAAGGAGAGCCCCCAGGAGCTCTCGGACATGATCGAAAAGCTGTCCCTCAAGGGTCTCCGGGCATTTATATAGGCGCCGTTTGCGGTTTGGCTTGACAATAAAATTTAATTGTGTTAAATTAAATTTATAACAATTGAATTTTATGAGGTGACACCATGAGTATCTATGATATTACAGTCAGCGACAATAAGGGAAATCCCGTACCGATGTCCGCTTTTAAGGGCAGGGCCTTGCTGATCGTCAATACGGCCACGGCCTGCGGCTTTACCCCGCAATACGCCGGTCTTCAGGAGCTGTACGGAAAGTACGGGGACAAAGGGCTGGAGATTCTGGATTTCCCGTGCAACCAGTTTGCCAATCAGGCGCCGGGCAGCGCGGAGGAGATTCATACGTTCTGCACGGGGCGCTTCGGCGTCACGTTTCCCCAGTTTGCAAAAATCGATGTGAACGGCAAAAACGAAGCGCCGCTGTATACCTTCCTGAAAAGCCGGCAGGGCGGCGTGCTCGGCTCGAAGATAAAGTGGAATTTCACAAAATTCCTTGTGGACCGGGACGGCCGCGTCGTCGGCCGCTACGCGCCGACAGTCACCCCGGAAAAAATAGAGGCCGACATTGCCGGGCTGCTCTGAGGCGGCAGCTGTCGGGGCAATTGCGCCCGGGGCGATTGTGTGATATGATTTCGCTGGAGGCGACCGGATGAGTTATGAGGCTTTAAAACTTGAAAATCAGCTCTGTTTCCCGCTCTACGCGTGCTCCAGGGAGGTCGTGCGGCTGTACAAGCCGTTTCTGGACGAGATCGGGCTGACATATACCCAGTACATCGCCATGATGGTGCTCTGGGAGAAAAACGAGGCCACCGTCAAGGAGCTGGGCGACCGGCTCCATCTGGACAGCGGCACCATCACGCCGCTTGTGAAAAAGCTCCAGTCCCAGGGCCTTGTAACCCGGGCCCGGGACGCGGCCGACGAGCGCAGCGTCATCGTGGCGCTCACCGAGCAGGGAGGAAGCCTGCGGGACAAGGCAGTGAGCATCCCCGAAAAAATCGGCCGCTGCATCCCGCTCACCGCCGACGAGGCGGGGACCCTGTATCAACTGCTGTACAAGGTTTTGAAAACGGTATGAAATATCAAACGCCCCGCCGAAAGGCGGGGCGCGTTGTTTGAAGCTTTATTACATCGCCAGCTCTGTCCTTTTTATAAGGTCGTTCTGGCCGGAGATGTGGAGCTCGACGAAATAGGCGGAGAAGCCGGCGACGCGGACGACGAGGTCTTTGTGCTTGTCGGGGTTTTTCTGGGCGTCACGGAGGACGCCCGTGCTGATGACGTTGATCTGGAGCTCCATGCCGCCCAAGTCGAAGTAAGTCTGCATAAGCTGCATAAGCTTTTTCCAGCCGTCCTCTCCGGCCAGGGCCGTGGGGTGGAACTTGAGGTTCATGAGGGTCCCGTTGGCGAAATCCGTCTGTTTGATCTGGGAGATGGAGGCGATGATCGCCGTGGGGCCGTTTTTGTCGTAGCCCTGGGGTGCGGCGATGCCGTCGGCCAGGGGCTCGCCCTTATAGCGGCCGTCGGGCGTGGCGGCCGTCATCTGGCCGAACATGACGTTGGTGGTGACGGGATAGAGACCGGCGCTGGAACGGTTGCCCCTGGGGCCGCTCGTTGCCCTGACCGCGTCGGCAAAGACCTTGGCCGCCCAGCCGGCCAGCGCGTCGGCCTCGGCGATGCCGTTGCCGTAATGGGGCGCCTCGTTCAGAATATAGCGGTGCAGGTCCTCAAAGCCCTCCCAGTTGTTCAGTATGGCGTCGTACAGCTCCCGGGCCGTGCAGACTTTCTTTTCAAACACGCAGTGGCGGATGATGTTCAGGCTGTCGGCCACATTGCCGATGCCCACGCCGGAATTGCCGGTGGAGTTGTATTTGGCGCCGCCCCACATGACGTCCATGCCCTTTTCCATGCAGCCCGCCATCGTGCAGGAGACGACCGGGTTCGGCAGGACCTCCCGGGCCACGTACTCGAACGAATTGATGTTCATATGGTGCCATTTGACGAAGAATTCGATCTGCTTTTTAAAAGCCTCCTTGACCTCCTCAAAGCTCTTCATGTCGTAGAGATGGCCGGTCGGCAGTCCCACGCGCGTTTCGGACGCCTTGAGCTTCGCGGCTTCCGCCATGCTGTCCGTCATGAGCGGCGGCATGGGATTGTAGCCGTCGTTGATGGCGATCCATAAGGCGGCGGCCAGATTCATATAGCTCTCGGTGCCGGTGCCGCCGCAGCAGGGCCACTCCGTGCCGCAGCCGGCGGGCTCGACACAGCCGATGAGTGTACAGTTCCTCGCGTCCTCCAAGGACAGGCCCCGGGCCATCAGGGCGGGGATGATGACCTCGTCGTTTTCAAATGTCGGCACGCCGCCGGCGAGCTTCGTGGTCTCAATCGCCGCCTCCCAGAGCTCCGGCGGGGTGTTCTTGTGGATGCGCAGCGCCTGCGGGGGATCGTGCAGGACGAGGCGGCCGGCCGTCTGCAGCATCATATAGGTGACGGCGTTGGACGCGTCGTTCCCGTCCTTGTCCACGCCGCCCATAGTCATGAGCTGGCCGGAGGTGTAGCCGGGGTTTGACTGGGTGGCGCCGTAGCTCCAGGGCTTGTTCATTTCGGCCACCTTCAGGTAAAAGAGGTCCAAAAGCTCCTGGCCGTATTCCGGGGTAAGGCGCCCGGCCTTGATGTCATTGTCATAGAAGCCGCCCAGGTACTGGTCCACCCGGCCGAAGCTCATGCCGTGCATGTTGGCGTCGAGGCACAGGCAGGTCTGGTACATGAACAGGCACTGCACCGCCTCGTGGAAGCTGCGGCACGGCTTTTCCATGCACCAGTCCAGCACCTCCGCCATCGTCTCCAGCTCCTTTTTGCGCCCGGGGTCGGCCTCAGCTGCCGCCATCTCCGCGGCAAGGCGCGCGTAGCGCTTGGTGAGCGTGATCATGCCGTCGCAGACGATGGAGACGGCGCGGTAAAAGTTGTACTGGTCGATGGTCCTGCTTGGTATCCCCTGCCCGACGAGCTCGGCCTTTTTCGCCTCGGCCTCGGCCCTGATGGCGGCAAAGCCCTTGCGGATGGCGGTATTGTAGCCGGTGGCGAAATGGCCCACAGGGGACATTGTCTGGCCCCGTGGCCCGAAGAGCAGCACGCCGTTTGCGGCGATGGGCTTGTATTCGTCGATGATGGCGGCGTCTGTCTTGGCGCTCATGCACTCCTTCATCCAGAAATCCACGGTGGAAAGGATATAATCCCTGTCCTCGTCGGAGACGATATAGGGGTCGATGTCGCGCGTCATTATATAGCCGCTCTCCAGCTCTTCCTTCAGCCAGATGACGGAGTTTTCCGGGTACAGGGCGCAGGCGCGGTACTTGGACGACTGGGCGCCGACGATGACCTCCCCGTCGTCGATGCGGATGGCGATATTCTCGCAGATATTCTTAAAGTTTTTGGCGCGCTTTAAAATTCCGGTCAGATCCGGATTGTCCATATAAAACTCCGTGATCAGCCTGTAACGGGATGTGCAGATTTCCGGCTGCGTGCCGCGGTATTTCTCGCGCATTTTTTTAACGCGCTCAGTGACGGGTGCCAGCTTATACATGCATCTGCCTCCTTAAAATCAAGTGAGCCGCAGTATTTCTCCAGCTTGAGTATAGCACAGCCCCCGGGAAATTCAATTTCCATCGGCGTATGAGATGATGCAAGAATATCATGACGTTTCCGCCAACCCGGCCGTCGGCAAAAAAAAGCAGCCTTTCGGCTGCTTTGGGAGGATATGCGCAAATCCGGAAAGAACCGCAAGGATCAGGGCGTCCCGGGGGTGGGAGAGGCGGCCTCCGTTACAAGCTCTATGGCGACGGCGGTAACCTGCACGGGATAGCTCTCCTTTATTTGCGGAAGCGCGGTGATCTTTACGGTCTGCCCGACGATGAGATTAAATCCGATCTTTACATCGGCGGCAAACGAAACGCTTGCCTTGTCAAAGCCCACGTCGTCGGCTGTGGATACCAGGATCGAGCTGTCATGTATTTCGTCTACGGTGGCGGTGAAGACAATATTTTGTTCTTTTTTTCCGCATCCGGCAAGGGCCGATAATAACACCCCGGCGCATATCAGTAAAACAATGATTTTTTTCATGTGACAGACCTCCTGTTTTATTTTGGGACGGTTATTCGATAGAAAATGTTCCATTTACGGTACGTGGCCCGCCGGCGCGTTTCGATTTTCCTGTTTCAAAATTTTCGGTAGTATGCTACACTATGTGTGTAATTATGTGCTCCTGACAGGAGGCTATTTAACGGGGGAATCGGCTTGAACTTTTCACAGATCAAATGCTTTTTGGCCGCGTCGGAGTGCCTGAGCTTTACGCGGGCCGCCGACAGGCTTTACCTGTCGCAGCCTGTTTTGAGCCGTCAGATCGCGGCGATGGAGGACGAGCTTGGCATCGAGCTTTTTACCCGGGAGAAGAAGTCGATTCGCTTGACGCCCGCCGGCGAGATTCTCGCCCAGGGCCTCAACCGGCTGGCCCGGGAATACCAGGCCCTTGTGGAAAAGGCGGGCGCTGTTCACCGGGGCTTTGCCGGTAGGCTCAATATCGGCATGGTGGAGGGGCAGCTTATCTGCCCGCCCTATTCCGTGGCGCTCAATAAGTTCCATGACAAATACCCGGACGTTCAGGTCAACCTGTCGCGCCATACGATGGCGGGCATACACAGCGCCCTCCAGAGCGGCGAGATCGACGTGGCGTTTGCCGCGCTGTTCAATTTGAATGACCAGGACGACCTGGACTACATCCCCGTCGGCATGGCGGGGACGCGGCTGGTGATCCCAAAGTCCCATCCTCTGGCCGACAAGGAAAACGTCAGCCTGACGGATTTCAGGGAGGACACGTTTTTAACGCTGCCGGAAACGGAGTCGCCGTACATCGCCCGTTTTTCCGAGCGTATCGCCAAGCATGACTTTTTCAGGCCGAGGACCCTGGAGGCCCCGAACATCGGCGCCCTGGCGCTCTGGCTGGAGGCGGGCTACGGGATTTTCCCGCTCAACGCCAATCATTCCCTGCGGAACAATCCGAATCTGGTTTTCAAGTATATCCCCGAGCTGGAGGACGCCGTTGAGATCGTCATGTGGAAGAAGGACAATACAAATCCCCTTATCGCCATGTTCACCAAACAGTTCGAGGGCATCGGGCAGAGCTGACGGCCGCTGTTATACGTATTGCTTATCAAAGCATGCGAAAAATGTTCTTTACGAGACCGGCCGTATCAACTAGAATTAATTTAAACAAAGCATCCCCGCCGCTTGACGGGGAAATCAATATCATTGGAGACGAGTTATGGAGACGAAGGCATTAACCGGCAAGTTCTACGATATACAGGGCTTTTCCGTCCATGACGGCCCGGGCATCCGCCTGACGCTCTTCATGAAGGGTTGTCCGCTCCGATGTCCCTGGTGCCACAGCCCGGAGTCCCAGGCGTTCCCGACGGAGCTCAACTGGATGGAAATCAAGTGCGTCGGCATCGAGAAGTGCGGCAACTGCCTTAAGGTCTGCCCTCATGGCGCCATTTCCCCGGGCGGGAAGAAAAAGTCCCTCACCGGCGACGACGAAATCACGCTGGTGACCGTCGACCGGTCCAAATGCGACAACTGCGGCAAATGCGCCGAGGCCTGCACCTCCAAGGCGCTGTACATGTGCGGCACCGACTACACTCTCGACGAGATTATGGAGCGGGTCAGGAGAGACGTCCCGTTCTTTAAAAAGTCCGGCGGCGGCGTGACGGTTTCCGGCGGCGAATGCCTCTGGCAGCCGGAATTTCTCCTGGAGATCCTCAAAAAATGCAAGGAGGAGGGCATACATACGGCCGTCGACACCACCGGCTACGCCAAGTGGGAGGTCATCGAGCCGCTCCTGCCGTACACGGACCTGTTCCTTTTGGACATCAAGGGCATCGATCCCGAGCTGCACAAGCGCGTCGTCGGCGTGCCCAACGAGCTCATTCTTGAAAACGCCAGGAAGATCGCGAAGGCCGGCGGCAAATTCCAGATCAGGATACCGACCATACCGATGTATAACGATTCCGTCAAGGCCTTTGACGATATGGGTAAATTTATAGTGGAGCTCGGCGACGCCGTGGAGGTCGTGCAGCTGTTGCCCTACCACAATCTCGGCACCGTCAAATGGGAGCGCCTCCAGCGCAGCGCCCCCATCCTTGAGGCGACGCCCCCCTCCGACGAGCTGATGCAGGCCCGCAAGAAGCAGCTGGAGGACCTGGGGCTGAATGTGATCATCCACTAAAAGCCCGGTCCTGTCATTCCGGCACGCTCAGTATAACATACTGAGCGTGCTTTTTCGTTATAAAAAAGCCGTCTACCCACCCGCATACTCATTCGACATAAACCGACAAATGCCTCCAATCGGCGTTTTTAAAAATATAAATACAGCACAAATCGAGATTCTCAAAAATCGATTATCCAGCAATTGCAACGCTTTGACCTCTTTTTAAGCACGAAGTGCTTAATACTTCCGTAACATATCAAGGAAAATATGCCTCACTCCAGTCCCTTTTCGGCGCTTTGGCAGGCATTTTTAATCAAAATCACCCCCAAAACATCCAATAGAAGCCCTTTTTCATCCAACACAAGCCTGTTTTTCTGTCGAATCCCTCGTAGGGGGCGATGCCCACATCGCCCCGTCGGTCCTTCCCCACAGGCCACCGCCGCGCCGACAGAAGTAGGCGAACACAGTTCGCCCCTACGAAGACAATCCATGCCACCGGCAACCCATTCTTCCTTGCCGGCCCCGTTGTAGGGGACGCCGCCCTCGGCGTCCCCTCGCACCGCACCCCGGGGACTGGGCCGCGCACGTATCCCCGTTTTCCCCGGCTCCCTCAGACGAGGGAGCTGTCGCCCGCAGGCGACTGAAGGAGGGAACGCCTCCCGGCGCGGCAGCATGTTATACACAGCGGCGCGGGACAAGTTCACTCCTTCCGGCGCTCCGCGCCACCGCCCTCGACCGAGGGAGGCTTTTTGTCCTCCCTCCGCCCCCTCTCGGAAGGGGCTTTATTTTTATGTGCGGAAGATACGAAGAATCCGATAATTCGTCGTATGCTACGTTTATTGACTTGCGGAGCGGGCGTGATAAAATGGAAGCATAGACCAACAAGAGGATGGAAGATTTGACAGTAAAAGGAGGAAGAAACGTGACGAATACAAGCGGATTTTTCACGGATGTGCTTGTTGTGGGCGGCGGCGTGGCCGGCGCGGCGGCGGCGATCACGGCGGCGCGGAAGGGGGCGCGGACGATGATCGTGGACAGCGCGCAGTCCATGGGGGGCCTGGCCACCAACGGGTATGTGACAGGCATCGCCGGCGTCAATGAGGGTATCTGCAAGGAGTGGCTCGACAGGCTCGCCGCCGACGGGGACGCCGTCATCCGCCCGCACCTGCCGGTCATTGACCCGGACAAGGGCAAGCTGATGCTGGAGCGGATGATGGTGGAGTCCGGCTGCCGCATCCTTTACGGCACCACGGCGCTGGACGCCGTCCTCGAGGACGGCGTCGTCAGGGGCGCCGTGTGCCACGGGAAATCGGGGAAGTTTGAGATTGCGGCAAAGCTCGTCATCGACGGCACCGGCGACGGAGACGTGGCGGTGAGCGCGGGCGCGCCGTTCGAGCTGGGCAGCCCCCATGACGCGGGGCTCAATATGTCAACGACCTTGGCGTTCCGGATGGCGAACGTCGATCTTCAGGCCTATTATGAGGCCAATTTCAAATGGCGGGAGAGCGCGGGGCGGGACCGGCTGACAAAGTCCTTCGGCCTCCTGCAGGACCTGGAGGAGCAGGCGGTGTCAAACGGCGACCTGCCCTTTGTGGTATTCCCCACGGCGCTCATCTACCAGGTCCCGAAGACCGAGATCACCGACGCGGACATCACGGTGATGACGACGCACAGCTTTTATACCCGCAACACCGATACCGAGGACCTGACGCGCCAGATTCTCGAGCAGCACAACCAGATGGTGTGGCTGGAAAGGTTCTTTAAAAAGTACGTGCCGGGCTTTACGCGCGCCCGCGTCACCGGTATCGCCAATATGCACGGCGTCCGGGATTCGCGGCGTATTCTGGGCGAATACATACTGAAGGATACCGACGTGGCTGCCGGCGCCCGGTTTGAGGACGGTATCGCCCGGTTCCCGGAGTTTTTCGACACCCACCATCCAACCAGCCGGCGGCTCGGCTTTTTGCGCCATATTCACGTGACCGCGCCGCTCCCGGGCGCCGTCTGCCGGGAGGCCCAGTGCTCTGAGGAGATGCACCCGTTCGGGCGGCCGGCGGGGCTGGAAGCCCGCGTGGACCCCAAGGGCTACAGCGAGATACCGTACAGGTCGCTGGTGCCGCTGAAGGCGGAGAACCTGCTGGTGGTGGGCCGGTGCGTGTCGGCGGAGTTCAACGCCCAGGCGGCCGTACGCATCATCGCCCCCTCCATGGGGACGGGGCAGGCCGCGGGCATCGCCGCGGCCCTGTGCCTGAAAACCGGCCTGACGCCCCGGCAGCTGGACGGAAGGCGCGTCCGGCAGGCGATGATCGACGACGGCGTGCCGCTGGATCGGCCGTTCACCGGCCACTGGGGCGCCGTGCAGAATTTTGAGGGGGAGCACGTGGTGCTGACGGGCGATTTTATCGGCTTTCGACAGCAGGACGGCAGCATCGTCACGGCGATGTAGAAATTCGAAAGGGGATATAAGTATGGTCGATTACGGCATAAGCGGCAAAGTCGCGGCGGTCACCGGCGCAGGAAAGGGCATCGGCCGCGAAACCGCCATCCAACTGGCAAAGCAGGGTGCGGCGGTCGCCCTCATCGGGCGGAGCATGTCGTCCCTCAGCCTCGTAGAGGAAGAGATCAGAGCGTTTTCAAACGACGTCTCGTCTGTTGAATGCGACGTTTCCTGCGAGGAGAGCGTCAACCGGGCAGTGGGCGACATCATTAATAAATCCGGCAGGATAGACATCCTGGTCAATAACGCCGGCATCGAGGCCGACAGGGAACCGGGCCAGATGGGCGGCGATATCCTCATGACCACGTCCGTCGAGCAATATCACAAGGTGCTGGACACAAACCTCATCGGCCACTACAACTTCCTGCGGGCCGTGATTCCGCACATGCAGGAACAGAAGTTCGGGCGCATCGTCAATGTGAGCTCCGTGACGGCGTTTAACGGCGGTGTCGGCAGCGCGGCGTACGTGGCCTCCAAGGCGGGCATCATCGTCCAGACAAAGGCCTTTGCCCGCCAGTTCGGCCCGGATAATATCATTATCAACACCGTCTGCCCCGGCATGATCGACACGCCTATGCATGCCACCACGCCGAAGGAGAACTTTGAGACGGTGGCGCGCATGGTGCCGCTCCGTCGGGTCGGCAAGCCCGCCGACGTGGCAAAGCTCATCCTTTTTCTGGCGCAGGAAGACCTGTATATGGCGGGAGAGACCATTGCCGTCGATGGCGGCGGCTCGATGCGCTGAGATATCATTGGCATTGGCCTCATTAAAATTTTGGCGCTTTTGCGCGGGGGAGGATTATCTATGAGATGCCGCGTTGCGGTTGTTGAAAAAATGGGCGGGCCGTTCTCCGTGGAGGTCATGGAGCTGGCCGAGCCGAAGGAAAAGGAAGTCCGTTTAAAGATTATGACCTGCACCATCTGTCACAGCGATATCCACGGCGTCCGGGGCGAGCACGGCCCCTATGAGGGCTGCGCCACGGCGGGGCACGAGATTGCCGCCGTCGTCGACGCCGTCGGCCCCGGCGTCACGTATGTGAAGCCCGGTGACCGGGTCGCCTGCTGCGTCATCCGGGCCGGGTGCGGCGTGTGCGACCCGTGCCTGCACGACAGGACGTGGTTTTGCGAGAACATCCCGCCCATGGCCTTCCGGATGCCGGGGCCGTACACCCGCGACAACGGCCTTGTGCCGATCCAGACGAACGCCTCCGGTACCGGCTTTGCCGAGTACTGCAACGCGCACGAGTCCACCCTGTGCAAAATAGACGACGATATCCCGTACCCCGTCGCCTCCGCGCTGGCCTGCGGCTTCATCACCGGCTTCGGCGCGGTGTTGAACAGGTGTAAGGTAAAACCCGGCGAGAGCGTGGCCGTCATCGGCTGCGGCGGCGTGGGCCTGTCGGCCATCCAGGGCGCCCGTGTGTCGGGCGCGTGCCCCATCGTCGCCATCGACACGGTGGACGGCAAGCTGGAGCTGGCCAAAAAGTGCGGCGCCACCCATACCATCAACCCAAAGACGTGCGAACCGGCGGCGGAAATGCGGAAAATCTATAAATACGGCGCGGATTATACGATCGTCGCCGTTGCCGGCCAGGGCATCAAGCGCGAAGCCATGGACCTGACGGCGCCCTGGGGCACCGTCTGCATCATCGGCCATGCCCGGCCGGAGGAGGAACTGCTCGCCGACTTCTGCGCCATGGAATTTCTCACCGGCAAAAAGTTCACCGGCAGCGTCATGGGGGCGTTAAACCTCCGCCGCGACATGCCGAAGTATATGGATATGTACCGAAGGGGCATCATCGATATCGACGCCATGCTGACCCACCGGTTTGCCCTCGACCAGCTCAACGAGGCGTTTGACGACGCCGAGCACGGCGCGCTCAAAAACATCGTCGTCATCGGCGGCGAATATTAACGGAAAGGTAACGTGCTATAGAAAGGAGCTCCGCTTATGATCGATTTCGAGAAGATGCCGCCCTCCAGGCAGCCGCAGGGCACCTTTCCCTGGATGATGCAGCAGCCGCCGAAGCCGCTGTACCCGGGGAACAGGCCTTTAACGGCCAAGGAGAACCTGCTGCGCATTTACAGGGGAGAGAAGCCCTGCTGGATGCCGGTCTGGCTCACCGACAGCCAATACTGCTGGCCGGACGTCTACCAGGAGCACGCCGTTTTTGAAGGCACCGGCGACGACTGGTGGGGACAGCACTGGACCTATGAGCCCTCGATCCAGGGCCAGATGCCGACACCGGGCTACCGCGTCATCACCGACATCGCCAAATGGCAGGAGGAGGTCAAATTCCCGGAGCTGGACGCCGTCGACTGGGAGAGCGACGCCAAGCTCCAGACAGCCCGCTACGACCCCGACCGGGCCCACCTGTTCCATGTGGTAGAAGGCATCTTCGAGCGCCTGCACGAGCTGATGCCCATGGATGAGACGCTGGTGGCCATGTACACCGACCCCGAGCAGGTCCATGCGTTCTTTAGAGAAATGGTCGGTTACAAAATAAAGCTCATGGGCCTCGTGTTCAAGTATTACGATCCCATCGACTACATCATCTGGGGAGACGACTGGGGCCACCAGAGGTCCGGCTTCTTCTCCAATGAGATGTTCCGCGAGTTCATCATGCCCTACACAAAGACGTGCTGGGACTGGGTGCACGATTCCGGCCGGTTCGTCGAGCTGCACTCCTGCGGCCTGACCCAGCAGTACATAGAGGAATTTGTGGAAATGGGTCTCGACGCCTGGACGCCGCAGCCGATCAATGACCTCGACATGCTCACGAAGAAATACGGCGAGAAAATCTGCCTGACGGTCAACCAGCCCGAAATCGCCGGGGCCAAGTCCGAGCAGGAAGCCAGGGCGCTCATCCGCAGGTTTGTCGACAAGTACGCGCCCCGCGGGAAGGTCGTCTCCGGCCCGATTATGAATGCCGACGAAAAAATCAGGAACGCCGCCCTGGAGGAGCTTTACAACTACTCCAGTGAATTTTACGCGAAGAAATAAAAGACATCGATAGGTGCGCCGGCGGGATGGCTTCATCCCGCCTTTCTTGCGGGGGGAATGGGACGCCGAAGGCGGTGTCCCCTACGGGGACATTTGGATATCATACCCCGGCCCGATTTTGGCATCGGGACCTGCTTGACAAAACGGGAAGCTCGTGGTAAAACAATACGTGTATATACACCAAAGGCGGTCTTCATATGACAAGACAACAAAAACCAGAAAAAGCACCGTCCCCGTGCAATTGCCTGAACCTGCGGCGGGCGTCGTCGGCCATGACGAAGATATATGACGCGTATCTCGCGCCCTGCGGCATATCGATCGCGCAGTTTTCGCTTTTTCGGCATCTGAGGCAGCTGGGCCCCGTGAGCGTCAGCGCGCTGGCCGAAAAAATCAGACTCGACAGGACGACGCTCGTCAGGAATCTCCGCCCCCTGGAGAAGGCGGGCCTTGTGGTGGACATTTCGCCCCGGAGTGCGCGCAGCCGCGAGCTGGAGCTGACGGAAAAAGGCAGGGAGAAGCTGGGGGAAGCGGAAAAGCTTTGGGACGGCGCGCAGCGCCATATCGAAGAGGCGCTTGGAAAGGACAATATCGCGTTGCTCACCGAGCTTTTGACACGCATTGAAAATATCCGGTGATACGCGCTTTTATAAACGCGGCCTGCGGCGCGATTATTTTTAGATCGATACGTGTATATACACTATTAATGTTAAGGAGTTATCCGGAATGAATGCTATGGAGGAGAAGATCGCGCGCCGCGCGCTGGCGCTGGGATATGAGAAGTGCGGCATTGTCCGGCTCGCGGCGATGGAGGGCTACGACGAGAAATTGAGCGAACGGATACAAAAGGTCCCGGAATCCGCGCCGTTTTATGAAAATCAGAAGCGCCTGACAAATCTGGCCGAGCAGTACCCGTGGGCCAGGTCCGTCGTGGTCGCCGTCCATCCCTACGGACGGTACAACGTGCCGCAAAACGCGGACGGCCATATCGGCAAGCACTATCTGTTTGACACGCGCGTGAGTGAAGCCTCGCCCGAATATAAGGCCTGCACGGAGCTGGAGAAATATCTCCAGGAGCTGGGGCTCAAAACCGCGGGAAACAGAAAGTTCGGCGTTGTCGGTCTGCGCTGGGCGGCCATGCAGGCCGGGCTCGGCCTTGTGCGGCGGAATAACTTTTTTTACACAGAGTCGGGCTCCTGGGTGACGCTGGAGGGCTGGCTCACCGACGGGGACCTGGAGCTGATACAGGCAAACGCGCTCCCCCAATGCCCAGAGAACTGCGGGCAGTGCGTCAAGGCCTGCCCCAGCGGGGCGCTTTTTGACCGGTACACCATGTCGCCCGGGCGCTGCGTCTCATTTTTAACGACCTTCGGCGGGCGTGACCTGCCGGAAAATCCGCTGGCGAAACGGTTCGGCCCGTGGTACTACGGCTGCGACGCCTGCCAGGACGCCTGCCCGATGAACCGGGGGAAATGGACGGGCGGGGAGGAGTTCCCCGGGCTTGCCGAGCTGTCGCCATGCCTGTCGCCGGAGAACGTCCTGCGGATGGACGACGCGTTTTACAGGGAAAAGATTCAGCCGCGCTTTTTCTACCTGTCGCCGGAGGAGCTCTGGAAATGGAAGGTCGACGTCCTCAATTACATGCACAATAATTATACCGAGGACTACGGGCCATATATCCTTGCCGCCTGCGGCGATGAGAACGACAAAGTCGGCGACATGGCGCGTCACGTGGCCACGGAGCGGTCTCTTCTATAATTTCAATGTAATATAGCACTCAGAACTTCTTTTGACAAGAATATCGCACGCTCCTTATAATCGAGATAGCAGACAAAGCCGCAATTATCTTGAAAGGAGAGCGTGAGGTTCCACGCGAAAAGATTTGATGAGCACGTTGAAATATCCGCATCTGTTTGAGCCGGTAAGGGTTGGGGGGACACTGTTCCGCAACAGGCTCTTCGCCGCCCCGACCGGGCCCCAAGCTCTGACGCTGGAAGGCTTCCCGACGCCGGACGTTATCGCCTACTATGAGAGGAAGGCTATCGGCGGCGCGGCCGCCGTCACGGTCGGCGAGGGAATCGTGGACAGCAAGAGGGGCAGGGGCGGCCAGTGGCACGTGATGCTGGATAACCCGAGGGCGGCGCATCCGCTGCACCGGCTTACGGACGCCGTCACCCGGCACGGGGCGGTGGCGTCGGTGGAGCTGCAGCACGCCGGCATGTACGCCAACCGGGAGCTCTCCTTTATGGGCGGCGGGGCCAGGGGCGTCGCCTACGGGCCTGTTGAGTGCGAGCTGGCCGGCCGGCATATCCTGCCAATGACGGAAGAGCTCATCGAGGAGACGATCGAAGCTTTCGCCAATGCCGCGCTCTTTGCCAAGCAATGCGGCTTCGGCATGGTGACGGTCCACGGCGGGCACGGCTGGCTCATCTCTCAGTTCGTTTCGCCGCTGGTCAACACCAGAAAGGACAAATGGGGCGGGAGCGTGGAGAACAGGGCGCGCCTGCCCGTGGCCATCGCCGACGCCATTCATAAAAAATGCGGGGCAGATTTCCCCGTGGAGATGCGCATTTCCGGCTCGGAGTGCCACGCCGCCGGTTACGGTATCGACGAGGGCATCGCGCTTTCAAGGCAGCTGGACGGGCATGTGGACCTGCTGCACGTTTCAGCGGGCAGCCACGAGGTGCCGGAGGTCTTCCCCGTCACGCATCCGAGCATGTTTTTAGAGGACGGCGTCAACGTCAGATACGCCGCCGAAATCAAAAAATACGTCAAAATGCCGGTGGCGGCCGTCGGCGCGCTCTCCGACCCCGCGCTCATGGAGGAGATCATCGCCTCCGGGCAGGCCGACGTGGTGGAGGTCGCCCGCGGCCTCATTGCCGAGCCGGACCTGCCGAACAAGGCGCGGGCCGGGCGCGACGGGGAGATCAAAAAGTGCATGCGCTGCTTCCACTGCTTCTCGACGCTCTTGAGCGACGGGCAGTTCCATTGCGCCGTCAATCCCGAAACGAGCCGAGAGCTGGAGTGCCGTTATGCGCTGCCGGTCAAGGAGAAAAAGACCGTCCTGGTGGCGGGCGGCGGTATCGGCGGCCTGCAGGCTGCGCTCACCTGCGCCGCCCGGGGCCATAACGTTGTCCTCTGTGAGAGAAGCGGCAGGCTTGGCGGCGCCCTGCGGTGCGAGGAAAAGGTGCCCTTTAAGCAAAAGCTCGGCGAGTACATCGGCTATCAGGTCCGGGCTGTGGGGAAGGCCGCGGTGGACGTGCGCCTCAACACGCCCGTGACGAAGGCTCTGGCGGAGGCCATCGCGCCGGATGTCATCATCGCCGCGCTGGGCGGCCGGCCCGTCGTGCCGGGGATCAGGGGCATCGACGGCAAAAATGTCCTCTCGGCGGAAGAGGCCTATATAAATCCTGAAAAGGCCGGCAGGCGCGTGGTCATCCTCGGCGGCGGGCTCGTGGGCGTGGAGCTGGCCATTTACCTGGCACAGCTGGGACGGACGGTGACGGTCGTCGAAATGCTCGACAGGCTCAATGACGGCGGAAACTTTTTGCATATGATGGGATTGAACGTGGAGCTCGCCCGGTATCATATCGGCGTTGCCCTCGGCACGAAGGCCGCTGAGATCAATGAAAAAGGCGTTGTCGGGCAAGGTCCCGACGGGGAGAGGCTGTTCGAGGCCGATACCGTCGTCTACGCCGTCGGCCAGAGGCCGCTTGACGGCGAGGCGGCCGCGCTCAGCGCCTGTGCGCCCGAATTTTACATGATAGGCGACTGCAGCGTCCCGAAAAATATTGCCGCCGCCACCAGCGCGGCATACACCGTGGCGCGGGATATCGGGGTATACTAAGCTGCCGGTAAAGCCTCGCGACAGCCTGAAAATTCCCCTCTAGGAGGGGAATTTTTCGTTTGCTTATCCTACCATATGCCCCTTATGTTATGGCAACTTTGCATATGCGATTGACGTCGCCGGGAAAATTGCTATATACTTTGCACAATGATAAATATGGGAGGATTTAACAATGGATCTGGTTAAGAAATACGGACCGATCGCGGGCGGATTATCTATCGGCCAGTACTGTCCCCCCGCGTGCTTTGAGCTCGCCGGCAAACGCCTTGAGCTGGTGCTGGACACCGGCGAGGACACCGGCGGCGCCGTTCTCAATTTTCTGGACGAAACGCAGCTGGAGTGGAGCATCCGGGACGGCGGCGAAGCCAAAGCGGAAAAATACGAGTGCCGCAAGGCGGACGACCGGACGTATCTTGTCACCTACTGCCTGGACGGCGTGACACCGCGGGAAAACCACACCTGGGTCATCGACAAAGAGCAGAGCCTGGTGACGTTCCTGCGCTGTCGGCTGGGCGAAAACCCTTATTGGCCCTACCTTATTGAAAGCCATTTCACTTTCGGCTATATCAGGGAAGAAGGAAAAGACCATCCCGACCGCAAGCGCCACGGCTTTACCGAGGAGGTGGCGGGGACGGGCGTAAAGTGGACGTATGGCCACGAGCTGGCCACGGTGCACGTGTATTACAGCCCCCACTGGTACCGCATTACATATCCGAAGGGCGCGGCGGCATCCAAACAGGCCGTCGACACCAACAACAATTTTAATGAAATGATGAAAGCGCTGCCCGGGTCGGACGAACCGGCGTATTACGTCAAGATCAAGGAGAGCATATATCTCATCAGCGTTACCGAGCAGAATATGGAGAAGATATTGGGCGAGAAGGCCGGCTTCCGCAGCGACACGCTGTGCTTTCTGGACAACTGGAAGCACCTGTACAGCGTCGGCCGGGGCTTCGGCACGACGACGCTGGGCGGGGAGGAGCGGGAAATCTTCGTCATGATCGGCAAATACGGCGCGCCGGAGGACGTCGACGCACATTTTTTTACGGACCCGAATCCTTATCTGGTGTAGAGCACCGGCCATAATATAGGGGGCGCAATATCCTGCCGGGCGGGACATTGCGCCCCCTTTCTGCCGCGCTGTAAAAAATCGGCAGCGCCGGCCGGCGGCTTTTGAGAATCGGAATGCGGCAGTTATGGAATATTATCTTGTAAAGACGGCCGTTTACGGCAGCGCGCGTTGCGGCGATTCAGAAAAGCGGGTAAAAAATGTTCAGAAAAAATAAAGAAAAACCGATCCAGACGGATAACAATACGAAAAACACGGAAAATACGGAAGATCGGCAGCTGGCAAAGACCCTGTCTGAAAATATCGGCATGTTCAGAGCCATTTTCCAGGATGACAGCACAATAATCTTCAGAGACTTCGAAAACGTTAACGCCAAAGGGTTCCGCTGCTGCCTCGTCTATTTTGACGGCATGGTGAACACGGAGGTTTCGAACGAAAATATCATTAATCCGATCATGAACGCGGACATCCTGAAGATCAGGGACGGCGGCCAGGACGTGCTCGATATTCTGAAAAACAAGGTCATATACGCCAACGAGATCAAAAGGTCGGGAAACGTCGACGAGCTGCTGATGGCCCTTTTCAGCGGCGACGCGCTCATCATGACGGAGGGCCTGGACGCGGCGCTGATCGTCAACAGCAAGGGCCTGCAGGTGCGGTCGCTGCAGGAGCCGGGCCTGGAAAAGGTCCTGCAGGGCCCGAAGGAGGGCTTTTCAGAGACGATCATCACGAACCTGTCGCTCATCAGGCGGCGGCTTAAAACGCCGGATCTGAGGTTTAAATTCAAGGAAATCGGCACCCGGACAAAAACGCGTGTCTGCATTTGTTATATTGACACCCTGGCAAACGACGATATTCTGAAGGAGCTTGAAAGCAGGCTGGACCGCATCAGCATCGACGGCATCATCACCTCGAACTATATCGACGAAATGATAAAGGACAGTCCCCTGTCCCCGTTCAAAACCATCGGCACGACCGAACGCCCGGATGTGGTGGCGGCAAAGCTCCTGGAGGGGCGATTTGCCGTCATTGTGGACGGAACCCCTTCCGCGCTGACGCTGCCGTTTGTGTTTATGGAATATTTTCAGTCTGCCGACGATTATTACACGAGCTTTTTCTTTTCCTCAATCAACAGGTTTTTGAGATGCCTGGGCGAATTTTTTACAACGAGCATACCGGCGATCTATGTGGCCCTGATCACCTTTCATCATGAGATGATACCGACGGAGCTTCTGCTGAGTATCACGGCGGCCAGGCAGCAGGTGCCGTTCCCCTCGGTTATCGAGGCGCTGATCCTCCTGTTTACCTTTGAGGTCATCAGGGAGGCGGGGGTGCGCATGCCGCTGCCGATGGGCCAATCGGTCAGCATTGTCGGCGCGCTTGTTTTGGGGCAGGCGGCCATCGAGGCAAGGCTGTTCAGTGCGCCGATGGTCATTATTATCGCGGCCACGGGCATCACCGGGCTTTTGACAATAAAGCTGAAAGGCGCGAGTATCCTCATCAGGCTGGGGCTATTGCTGCTGGCGGCCTTTATGGGACTGTACGGCTATATCTTCGGCGTTATCGGGGCTTTTATCTACATGTTCAGCCTTCGCTCCTTCGGCGTGCCGTACATGATGAATTACGGGTCCATCAATCCGGTGGATTTGAAGGACATGTTTATCCGGGCGCCGTGGTGGTATATGAACTACAGAACCAAGCACACCGCCGCCAAAAATGTCATCAGGCAGAAGGTGCCGGCAAAGGAAGAGAAAAAAGGCTGATGAAACGCAGAAAAATATGGATATTGCTGCTGTGTTATCTGTTGATATCCTCGGTGCTTTCAGGCTGCTGGAACTACAGGGAAGTGGAGAGCTTTGCCATTATCTCCGGCTTCGCCGTGGACAAAAAAGATGAAAATTACCTGCTGACCTTTGAAATCGTCAACGTAGAGTCGGGAAAGGATACGGTTATCAGCACAAAGCATGTAACCTCAGAAGGCACGACGGTCTTTGACGCCGTCCGGAAAACAATAAAAATGGTCGGCAAAAGGCTCTATTTCAGCCATGCGGAGGTCGTCATCCTGAGCAAAGAGGTCGCGGAAGAGGGAATCGTACCGATACTGGACTGGGTCGCCAGGGATGCCGAGCCCCGGAGCACGCTGCACTATCTGGTTTCAAAGGAGGGGCCGGCCGGCGAAATCCTGGAGCAGCAAAGCATGACGTCGGATGTCCTTGCCTATGAGCTGAGCGACATGCTGAAGGCCCAGCGGAGCCTCTCTAACGCGCTGGACACCGAGGAGTGGCAGTTTATGAGGGATATGGCCACGAAGGGCTTGTCAGCCACGCTGCCGACCGTACGCCTGACCAACGATGACAATAAGGTGCTGCCGGAGATTTCGGGCGCCGCCATATTTAAAGAGGATAAGCTCGTCGGCTTTATTGACGGCGAGGATACGATGACGATGATGTTTATAAAGGACGAAATAAAGGGCGGGCTGTTGGTCAACAAGGAATACAAGGGAGATTCCGTAACAAACATGTCTCTCGAAATACTGACCAGCAAAACAAAGCTGAAGCCGCGGTACGCCGACAATAAAATAACGATGGAGATCGTTACCGAAACGAATGTGGCCATCGATGAAAACGGCGGGAGGGACAATTATCTGGAGGGAGAGGCGCTTGCGAAGCTGAAGAGTGATTTTGAGACGATGCTGCAGGACAACATCAGAAACCTGGTGAAAAGCATGCAGGAGGAATACGACTGCGATACCTTCGGCTTCGGCAGAGCCATTAAAATAAAGCTGCCGCGCGTATGGAAGCAGATAGAGCCGCAGTGGAGTGAGGTCTATAAGACTGTAGAGGTGGAGGTGCATTCTACGATCAACATCAGGAATACGAGCTTCGAGTCAAAACCGGTTAAGGTGGGAGATTGACGATGCCGATACTCTGCACAATGGTCTATATTTCTTTCGCCCTGATCGATCTCATACCGATAGTGAGGAACAAAAGATGGAAGGTGCTGGCCGTCTACGCCGTGTTGATATTGGCGTCGTACACTTTCAGCATGCTGACCGAGCAGGGTATTCAGCTGCCCAGCCCGGCCGGGCCGCTGAAGGACCTTGTCACCTCGATCGTCGGAATACCGAAAACGTCGTAAGGTAGAAGCATGCGTATGGAAATTATCTCGAACAGACAGGGCATCACGCTGATAGCGCTGTTTATCATGGGCAGCACGCTGGTCCTTGGCATCGGCGCCGACGCCAAGCAGGACGCGTGGCTGGCCATTCTTCTCGCCGTGCTGCTCGCCGTCCCCATGATGGCGATCTATGCCAGACTGCTGTCCTTATATCCTGAAAAAAACCTGTATGATATACTTGACACCGTTTTCGGCAAGCTTTTCGGCAGGCTCGTGGCGCTGCTCTTCACCTGGTATGTGTTCCATCTCGGCGCCATGGTCCTGCGCAATTTCCAGGAATTTATCAAGGTGGTCGCGTTCCCCGAAACGCCCGAATTCGTCCCGATCATGCTGATGGGGATTTTATGCATCTGGGCGGCCAAGGAGGGCGTTGAGCTTTTGGGCAGGTGGTCGCAGTTTATTATGATCATCCTGTCGGCCATCATTGTTATCGTCGTCCTGCTCTGCATGAAGGACGCGGATTTTGACAATCTGCGCCCCGTCCTGTATAACGGCGTGGGGCCTGTTATCAGCAGCGCTTTCGGCATTTTTTCGTTCCCGTATGCGGAGACCTTCGTGTTTACCGCCGTTTTTACATTTTCCAAAGTGCGGAACAGCCCGCTGAAGGTCTATCTGAAAGGGTTGATCCTCGGTACGGTTTTTGTGCTGCTCGTGTCCCTGAGAAACCTTCTTGTGCTGGGCCCGGATTTGATCGAGCAGGTCTATTTCCCCTCCTATGCGGTGGTCGGCATTGTCAATATCGGAGATTTCCTGCAGCGCATCGAGGTGACGGTGGCGGTGGTGTTCCTGTTTTCGGGATTTGCGAAGATCAGCGTCTGCCTGCTGGCGGCCTCCAAGGGGGTCGACTATATTTTCGGCCTGGGCAATTACAGGCAGATCGTCGCCCCTGTGGGGCTTTTGATGATGGTCTCCTCTCACATTATCTATCAAAGCATCATGGAAATGCAGGAGTGGGCCTTTGATATATACAAATATTACGCATTCCCGTTTCAGGTGCTGCTGCCGGTGGTCATATGGATCGCCGCGGAGCTCAAGGCAAAGCGCGCAAAGCCGGACGGATCCGTCCGGCATCCGCCGCGCGTTTAATACAGCGGTGTCAGCCTTGCGCCCGGGATGGAAACCGTCAGGGCCGCCGACGCAAATTTCTGCCCGTCCCAGGCGAGCAGGTTTTCCACATGCCCGAGGGTATCGGCGTTCGTCGTGCCGATAATGCGCTGGACCGCCAGCAGGTCGAAGCCGTTGTTTCTCTCGTCCGCGGCCACGGGCGTCAGCGCCGAGATGGCGAGGACCTCCCCCTTTATGGGCTTCATGAGCTTGCCGGGGGCGGTATAATACTGAGAAATATAGTCGTAGCCCTTGTCGCTGATATCGAGGATAAAAAGCCTATCCAGGGCCGCACTGCCGACGCGCACCCTGTAGAAATTGTCGTAATCGACGCTGAATATGTAGGTTTCATTGTATTTTTCAAAATCGAAGAGTTCCCGTATGACGGCGTCCTTATAGGAGTATACATAAAAAATGCCATATCCGCCGCTGCCGCCGGCGTCGATGCTGACCTTGATATCCTTTGTCAGGTCGCGGTTGAAATCGCCCAGAAACAGCCGCGGGTTATAACCGGCGTTATATTTGGGCGTGACGGTTTTGACGGTGCCGCTCCGGCTGTCCTCGATCACCAGCGTGATGTTTTCCGCGAACAGCCCCGCTTCGCCGTCCGGCTTGCGGCCGACCAGGTACACGGATTCGGATACCCCGTCGCCGGTGACGTCCCCGCGCTTGTAGTCAAGTACGTAAACATTGTTGCCCTGCAGACTTACCATATAATTCGGCGCTCCCTTTGATTTATTTTGCCCGCCGCGAGTATCCGGGCCGCGCGGCGAAATGTCCCCAGAAACATGATATTCAGCGGTTTGTGAATTGCAACAGGCGCAGATATAAAAAGCCCCCGTATCCTGCGATACGGGGGCGCGCTGCCGGTAAGAGGCGCTGCCGGTTTACAGCTTGTTTCTCTGGATTTTTCCGCTGATCGTTTTCGGCAGAGTGTCGCGGAAGACGATGATGCGGGGGTATTTGTAGGGGGCGGTGTGGGTCTTGACGTAGTCCTGGATCTCTTTTTTCAGGTCCTCGGTGGGCTCGGTGCCCTTGGTGAGCACGATGCTGGCCTTGACCACCTGGCCCCGGACTTCGTCGGGCGCCGGGGAGACGGCGCACTCCAGGACGTAGGGCAGCTCCATGATGACGCTCTCGATTTCGAACGGCCCGATGCGGTAGCCGGAAGATTTGATCACGTCGTCGATGCGCCCGACGAACCAGAAGTAGCCCTCTTCGTCCCGCCAAGCCGTGTCGCCGGTGTGATACAGACCGTCGTGCCAGGTGGCCTGCGTCTTTTCCTCGTCGTCATAATAGCCGTTGAACAGGCCGCAGGGGATGCCCTTGCCGGTGCGGATGACGATCTCGCCCGTCTCGCCGATGCCCACGGGGTTGCCGTCGGGGTCGACGATGTCCATGTCGTACAGGGGGCTCGGCTTGCCCATCGAGCCGATTTTCGGCGTGGACCCCACCAGATTGGCGATGCTCAGCGTCGTTTCCGTCTGCCCGAAGCCCTCCATGATGGTGAGCCCGGTCGCCTTTTTAAATTGGTGGAACACCTCCGGATTGAGCGCTTCGCCGGCCGTGGTGGCGTATTTAATCGAGGAGAGATCGTATTTTGACAGGTCCTCCTTGATGAAGAAGCGGTACATCGTCGGCGGGGCGCAGAAGGTCGTGATGTTGTATTTTGCAAACATCGGCAGAATGTCGTGTGAATCGAAGCGGTCGAAGTCGTAGGTGAAGATCGCGGCCTCACACAGCCACTGCCCGTAGAGCTTACCCCAGAGCGCCTTGCCCCAGCCGGTATCCGAGATCGTCAGGTGGATGCCGTCGGGATCGACGTTGTGCCAGTATTTGGCCGTGATGAAATGGCCCAGGGGATATTTGTGCGTGTGCTCCGCCAGCTTCGGATATCCGGTTGTCCCGGAGGAGAAGAACATCACGGCCAGGTCGCTGCCGCAGGCGCTGTCGTCCGTGCGGTTATACGTGCCGCGGAACATGGAAATCTCACTGTCAAAATCGTGCCAGCCCTCGCGGCTGCCGCCGGCCATGATCTTTGTGGCGACGAACGGGCAGTTCGCGATTGCCAGCTCCGCCTCTTCCGCCGCCCCGCCGTCCGCCGTGCAGACGATCGCGCTGACGCCGGCCTTGCCGAAGCGGTATTCGAAATCCTTCTGCAGCAGCTGGTCCGTTGCCGGGATGGCGATGGCGCCCAGCTTGTGCAGGGCGATGATGGCGATCCAGAACTGGTAGTTGCGCCGCAGCACGAGCATGACGCGGTCACCCTTTTTGACGCCCAGGGAGCAGAAATAGTTGGCGGCCCTGGAGGAGAGCCGGCTCATATCCTCAAAGGTGAAACGGCGCTCGACCTTCTCCCGGTCAAGATGCAGCATGGCGAGCTTGCCGGGCGCTTTCGCGGCAATGGCGTCGACCACGTCAAACGCGAAGTTGAAGCGGTCCTCGTTTTTAAAGAAGATCGACTGCAGCACCCCGCGGCCGTCCTCTACGGTTTCGACAAATTCCTCGTAGATGAGCGGCCTTTGCTTAACGGCCGGCTCGATTGCCGCCGCGGCCGTTTTTTCTTCCGCCGCCGGCTCTCCGGGGATGACGACGGCGCAAAAGACGCAGTCCCTGCCGCCGACGGCGATCATGCCGTGGGGCGTGGTGCTGTTGTAATAAATACTGTCGCCCTCGTTTAAAATCTCCGTGTGCTCGCCGATCTGGACCTTCAGGCTGCCGCTGAGGATGATGTCAAATTCCTGGCCGGCGTGGCCCACCAGGGCGATGGGCTTGCTCTGCTGCTCTTCGGAATACGCGTACGTCACCCAGAAGGGCTCGACGATTTTGTGGCGGAAGAGCGGGGCCAGGTCTTTTATATCGATACCCGGCTCCTGGGCCGTCATCCGGCCCTTCCCCCGCCGCGTGACTGTATAGGACGACAGGTGCGCGCTGCTGCCTTCCAAAAGCTCCGTCAGCTCCACGCCGAAAACGAGCGCGCACTTGTGGATGAAGGTGAAGGGCAGATCCACAAGGCCCGACTCGTATTTGACATAGACGTCCGGAGTCAGGTCCGTTTTTGCCGCCATTTCTTCCGTGCCGAGCCCGATGATCTCGCGAAGCTCCCGGATGCGCGCGGCAACATCCATCAGCATGATTGACATTTGTTCGTTCGGAGCCATATTGTCCGTCCTTTTCCCCGGCGCCAATATTTTTTCGTCCCCGCCTGTTTCGCCGGTCAGCGGCGGGGCGTTTTTAGCCTGAAATGCAAAAATCCGCCTCAAGGAAACTTTCCCTTGAGACGGATATGATCCGCGGTACCACTCAACTTGCTCCGGAGCCTTCACTCCGCAGCCACTCTTTACCGGACTCTATCAAGCCCTCGGCTTTAACGCAGCCATACGGGAGGCGTCTACTGGCCGTGTACCTACGGTACATGCGGCGTTTCGAGCCCCGGCTCGGAAGTGATGGGTTTGTGAGATTTCCTCGTGCCGGCTTCCACCGCCCGCCGGCTCTCTGTAAGGAGGACATCTCAGCCGTCTTCGTCACAGCCTTTGATGCTATTATGTCTAAGATAGCATATGCGCGATGCCGTGTCAACACAAATTTCCGCCGCCGCGCCGGCTCCCAGCCCGCGCGGCACTGGACAAGCAGGGGGGCGTATGGTAGAATAATCTGACATGTCACGGTGCATATGTTAATAAATGGTTTTCCAGACGAACGGGGATGCAGATATGAGGACGGATGTTTTGGGCGTCGGCTTTGACGACCTGACAATGGATGAGGCGGTCGGCAGGGCGGCAGTGCTCCTGGAGAGCGGCACGCCCGCCTATATTGTCACGCCGAACCCGGAAATCGTCTGGCTTTGCCGGGACGATCCGGAGCTCAAAGAGATCGTCGGCCGCGCCGCGCTCGTGCTGCCGGACGGGATCGGCGTCGTCTACGGCGCGAAAATCCTCGGGCGGCCGCTGAAAGGGAAAATCGCCGGGATCGATTTCGCCGAAAAGCTCCTGGAAAGAATGGCCGGGACAGGGAAGAGCGTCTATCTCCTGGGCGCCAAGCCGGGCGTGGCGTCCATGGCCGCCAAAAAGCTTCAGAATAAATACCCCGGCCTTGTCGTCGCCGGGACGGCGGACGGTTATTTTAAGGACGACGGCCCGGTCATAGAAAAAATCAACGCTTCAAAGCCCGATTTGCTCCTCGTATGCCTCGGCGCGCCGAAGCAGGAGCGCTGGATGGCGGCAAACGCCACACGGCTGAACGTCCGCCTGATGGCGGGCCTCGGCGGCGCGCTGGACGTTTTCGCCGGCACGGCCGAGCGCGCACCGGAATCCTGGCAGAGACTCCATCTGGAATGGCTCCACCGGCTCAAAAAAGAACCCTGGAGATGGCGCCGGATGATAAAGCTGCCCCTGTTTATTTTCGCGGTGGCCGGACAGCGGCTCAAGGGGAATTGACGATGGGGAGGCTTATTGTTTTTGAGGGCATCGACGGCAGCGGGAAGTCGACACAGTTTGCCCGTATCTGCGCCCGTTTTGAAAACGACGGCGTTCCGCTGATGCGCCTGACATTCCCCCAGTACAAGGAGCCGTCCTCGGCCCTCATACGCATGTATCTGGGCGGCGAGTTCGGCGAAAATCCGGAGGACGTCAACGCTTACGCGGCGTCGACCTTTTTCGCCGTGGACAGATTCGCATCCTTCGTCAAGGTCTGGCGGGATTTTCACCGCGCCGGCGGCGTTATTCTGACAGACCGCTATACCACGTCGAACGCCCTGCATCAGGGATCGAAGCTGCCCGAGCGGCAGCGGCCGGACTTTTTCCGGTGGCTTTACGACTTTGAGTTTCGCCTGATGGAACTCCCGCGGCCCGATATCGTCATTTATATGGATATCCCTGCCGAGGAGGCCCTGAAGCGGATCAAAACCCGGCAGGCCTTAACGGGCGCGGCGTCCGACATCCACGAGCGGGACGAGGCGTACCTGAAGGAGTGCTGGCGCTGCGGGGCGCAGGCCGCCGATTTCTACGGCTGGCGCAGGATCAGCTGCCTTAAGGGCGGCGTGCCCCGGACCGAGCAGGACATCCACGAGGAGATCTATCAAATTTTAACGCAAACGGAGTAAAAACCATGAAGGCTGAAAAAACGGCGCTGCGCAAGCAGGTCATGAAGAAGATTGAGGAACTGCCGGACGATTACATCGCCGAGAGCGACCGCGGTATTTTTGACAATCTTACAAAGCTGCCGGAATTTCAAAAGGCCAAAACGATCTTTACGTTTTACAGCATGGGGCGCGAGCCGGATACCCGCAGGCTTGTGGAATACGCCCTCGGGCAGCACAAAACCGTCGCGCTGCCCGTCTGCGCCAAATGCGGCGTCATGGACGCCCGGGCCATCGCAAGCACAGAGGAGCTGTCCCTGTCGTCCTATCAGCTGCTGGAGCCGCTCGGCTCCACACAGGTCGTCGCACCGGAAGCGCTCGATTTTATCATCGTACCGGCGCTGGCCTACGACAGGGAAGGCTACCGCTTGGGATACGGCGGCGGCTATTATGACAGGTTCCTCCTGAAAACAAAGGCCTTTACGGCCGGCATCGCCAGGGAGCGCCTGCTTATGGATGCGGTGCCGCGGGAAGCGCACGACGTGGCCGTCCGGTGCGTGGTGACTGAAAAGGAAGCGAGACTCCGTTAAGGAGCCTCGCGTAAAGATTTAATGACCTGATGAAGGGGATAATTCCGCCCGCATCTTGTTTATATCCTGGCTTTATCGGTATGTAGCCTCGTTTGTCAATTTCAGCAGCACTTGTCTCTGTTCTCGAAGCCGCAACCACCGAAACCGCCGCCGCCGCAGCAGCAACACAGGATAAGCAGGATGATGATGATCCAGCAACAGGAATTATTTCCAAAATTAAACATATCATTGACTCCATTCTGCCGCTGCGCGCCGGCTTAATTGAAATGTAGGTCACGCTTATCACGCGCAGTAAGCTGATAAGGGTTTTTCATTCGTCGGGACGGTTATGTTTCTTTTGGCTGCCGTCTGCGATATTCTATGCAGCCCCCGCTGTCGGGGTTACTTGTTAATAGACCCTCAATTTAACGACCTGATTTTTTTAACGACTTGATATTTGATGTAAATTTGGGAGTGAAACGAATGACTGAAAATTCGGATTACTGGAAGGAGCTCCTTGGAGACGACTATAACGACGAGCTGATGAATATCCTGCAGGGGTCATCCCAGCCGGAGAATCCGGACGAGCCGCCGGCGGCAGCCGGGCAAAGGAACGACGGGGTTCCGGAGGATGCTGATGACAGCTCCCGCTTTTATAATTATGATCTTATCCCGCCGGAGGTTCCTGCTTCAAAGAACACGGGCAAAGCCGGCGGCCCTCCGGCAAGAGACCGCCGGAAAAGCGATAAAGACGATGATTTCGATGTAACTTTTGATTTTGACGGGGAGTATAGAGACGTGCCTGATAACAGACCCTTGCGCCAAAGAAGAGAAAAAAGGACGGGCTGTCTCGGCGGCGTCCTTTACGCTGTATTCATTATCTGCGTCTGCCTGCTGCTGGCGTCCCTCTTGTGGCTGGCGGCCACGGACGTCCTGGGCCTCGGCAACGAGGACGTGCAGGTGCAGGTGACCGTGCCGCAGGATTATACGGTGGCCGGTGTCACCGACACCCTGTATCAGGACGGGCTGATCAAATACAAATTCCTGTTCAAGCTTTATGCCGATTTTTCGCACGCGTCCGAGAAGCTGACGCCGGGAACCTACGTGCTGAACAAAAACTACGACTACCGCGCGCTCGTCAACGGCATGTCCGCCCGCGGCGGCAAGCGCGTCGAGGTTACCGTGACGATCCCCGAGGGTAATACGGTAAAGCAGATCATCGAGCTGCTGACGGTCAATAACGTCTGTAAGGAGGACGAGCTGTGGGATACGGTGACAAACTACGACTTTAATTATGATTTCCTCGACAAGTCCACGCTCGGCGACAAGCACCGGCTGGAGGGCTTCCTCTTCCCGGACACGTATACGTTCTACGTCGGGAATTCTCCCACGGGCGCGATAGATAAGATGCTCAGCAACTTCAAGTCAAAATTCAAAGCGGAGTATCTTACCAAGGCCAAGGACATGGGCTATTCCGTCCGCGATATCCTCACGGTCGCCTCAATGATCGAGAAGGAGGCCGGCAACGACGAAGAGCGCGCCACGATCGCCTCCGTCATCTACAACAGGCTGAACAACAGCAAGAGCTTCCCGTACCTGCAGATCGACGCCACCATCATTTACGCCATCGCGGATACCCAGGAGGCGTTTTCCACCGACGTCGACAGCCCGTACAACACGTACAAGGTGAAGGGCCTGCCGGCCGGACCGATCGCCAACCCCGGCATCGCCTCCATCAAGGCCGCGCTCTACCCAGCGTCGACAAAGTATTACTATTACGCGCTCAACAAGGACAGGGCCCACAACTTCTTCAAGGACAGGGCCTCGTTTGAAGCCTTTATCAAGAGCGACAAGTATGGCGGATAAGCCGGAGCTGCTGTCGCCCGCCGGGGACATAGAGCGCCTTAACGTGGCGCTGACCTACGGCGCCGACGCCGTATATCTGGCAGGCCCGCGCTTCGGCATGCGGGCTGCGGCGGGGAACTTTTCGGACGAGGACATGGAAAAGGCCGCGGCGCTCTGCCACGGCCGGGGCGTCCGGGTTTACGTGACGTGCAACACCGTGATGCGCGGCGAGGGTATCGCCGCGCTGCCGCAATATTTCGAGCGCCTGCAGGCGGCGGGGGCCGACGCCGTTATTGTCACGGACTTGGGTGCTTTTACGCTGGCAAAAAAATACGCCCCGAAGCTGAAAATCCATATCAGCACGCAGGCGGGCATTATGAACGCCGAGAGCGCCAGGGCGTTTTACGACCTGGGCGCGTCCCGCGTCGTTCTGGCGCGGGAGCTGACGCTTGAGGAAATTGCCGAGATCCGCGCGAAAACACCGGCGGCGCTGGAGCTGGAGGCTTTTGTCCACGGCAGCATGTGCGTGGCCTTTTCCGGCCGGTGCCTGCTGTCGAATTATCTGGCCGGGCGGGATGCCAACAGCGGCGCGTGCGCGCAGCCGTGCCGGTGGAAGTACCGCCTCATTGAGGAGAAACGCCCGGACGACTGGCTGGAAATCTCTGAGGAGGGCGGCACGTATGTCTTCAACTCCAGGGACCTGTGCATGATCGACCACCTGCCGGAGCTCCTCGAGGCCGGGGTCACCAGCCTCAAAATCGAGGGGCGCACGAAATCGGCCTATTACGCCGCCGCCGTCACGAATGCCTACAGGCACGCGCTGGACGCCGCCCTTCAGGGCATTGCCCTCCCGCGTGTCTGGTCGGAGGAAGTGAACAAGGTCAGCCACCGGGAATACTCCACCGGCTTTTATTTCGGCCGGGAAGGCCCGGGGCAATACTATAAGGATTCCATGTATTTTTCCGACTGCGATGTCGCCGCCGTGGTCGAAAGCTGCGACGGCGAGGGGAACGCCGTGCTGACCCAGCGAAACAGGTTTTTTGCCGGCGACACGCTGGAGCTTTTAACGCCCGGCGGCGTGCCGGAAACATTTACGGCCGGACCCATGCTTGACGCGGAAGGGCTCGAGATCACCGCGGCCCCGCATCCGATGATGACGCTGCGGATGCGCCTGCCCGGGATCGCGCCCCAATATTCGATACTGCGAAAGCCGCGGCAGGCGGAACTAGCCTGATCGTACAAAGCGTACAAAGCGCGCTTATTTCTTGTTGACACAGCCGCGCGGCATATTATATAATGAGTTTCCGCATCGGAGCATTATTGCCGGGGCAAATCCCGGGTGGCGGCGATGCGCGTATTGCGCCAAGTTATTGTGCAATACTTTATATGAATGTCCAAACGGGACATGCTACCAGCGCCGCAAACGGCTTTTGCTGTGCTTTTCACTTAAGGAGGTGCCACGATGATCAGAACATACCAGCCCAAAAAACGTCAGCGCTCGAAGGAGCATGGATTCCGCAAGAGAATGTCGACGAAAAACGGCCGCAAGGTTCTCGCCCGCCGCCGCGCGAAGGGCAGAGCAAAGCTCTCCGCGTGATCATGCGCGCAGAGTGTTAAATTGTTTTTTAGGGCGGTGTATCCGCCCTAAGGCTGTTTGAGAAGGAGAACCGTTGAGGTATTCAACTTCCTTAAAAAACAATTACGAATTCAGGCGGCTCTATACCAAAGGCAGGAGCGCCGCTTCCCAGTACGCCGTCGTCTACTGCCGTAAAAACAAAGGCTCCATGAATAAGCTGGGGCTGACCGTCAGCACAAAAATCGGCAAGGCGGTGCAGCGAAACAGGATACGGCGCCGCTTTAAGGAGATTTACCGCCTGAATGAAGATAAGCTCATCCCCGGATTCGATATTGTCATTGTCGCGCGGACAAAAAGCAGGTTCGCGACTTATCACGCGCTTGAAGCGGATTTGCTGAGCCTTATGGGAAGGCTGGGCCTCCGCGCTGCCGAGAAATGAAAAAAATTTTGATTGCCGCCGTCAAGTTTTACAGAAAATATATATCGCCCCTGACGAAGCCGTCCTGCCGGTTTGTGCCGACCTGCTCGGCCTACGCGCTGGAGGCGATTGAAAAGTACGGCGCTTTGAAGGGCACGTGGCTGGCTGTCAAGAGACTTTCAAAATGTCACCCTTTTCATAAAGGCGGCTATGACCCCGTACCCTAGCAAGGAACGAAAATTCTCAAGCCGTTCTTTGTTTTATACAGATTGGAGATAGTATGGACTTTATAACAAAACCGTTTGGCTGGCTCATGATGGTCCTCTATGAGTTCACCAAAAGCTACGGTCTTGCTGTGATTATCTTCGCGCTCGTTGTCAAACTCATCCTGCTGCCGTTCCAGGCAAAGTCCAAGCACAGTATGATGCGGACAAGCCGGCTGCAGCCGAAAATGAAGGAGCTTGAAAAAAAGCACGGGGCCAACAAGCAGAAATATAACGAAGAGGTGGCCAAGCTCTACCGGGAAGAAAAGATCAATCCCATGTCGGGCTGTCTCTGGTCCCTTTTACCGTTCCCGATCATCATCGCCCTTTTCTATGCCATCCGTCAGCCGCTGACCACCATGATGGGCGTTCCCAAGGCGCTTCTGGCCGCTCCGGACGGCGCGATTTATAAGCTGCTTGAACAATTGGGCGGCCCGACGGCTAATGGGACGTATCTTGAAATCCACCAGGCGGAGTTCATTTCCAGGCCGGAGCATTTTAACGCCTTCCAGCAGCTCAGCGACAAGCTGCACCAGATCGACTATCACTTCCTGGGCGTGGACCTGGGTCAGCAGCCGGACTGGCAGTTTTTATGGAAGGCGAACTGGTCCGATCCCAGCGTCTGGGTTCCCGGACTCCTGCTGTTCCTCCTGCCGATCATCTCCGGTGTTCTGGCATACTTCTCCTCAAAAGTCAGCATGCAGATCAACCCCGTGCAGGGCAACGCGCAGCAGCAGTCCTCCACGAAATCCATGATGCTGATGATGCCGCTGATCAGTATTTTCTTCGGTTTCTCCATGCCCGGCGCCATCGGCGTATATATGATCGCCCAGACGGTGCTTTCCGTTGTTCAGGATGTTTATCTGACAAAGAGATATACAAGGATCATGGACGCCGAGGACGCGGTCAAGCTCGAGCAGCAGCGCGTCAGAGAGGCGGAGATGGAAGCCAAAAGGATCGAGACCGAGCGCAAAAAGCTTGAGAATAAGACGGAGGTCAACCGGAATACCTCCAAGAAGAAGCAGCAGAAGGCCGAGCGGCAGGAGCAGCTGGAAAAATCCGTTGAATGGGAGAAAAAGAACGCGCCTCCCGAGGTAAAGGACGAGCCGGGCCGCATTGAAACGCGCCGGTATGCCAGAGGCCGTGCCTACGACCCCGAGCGGTTCGACGGCGAGGCCGACGGTAACACGCCGGAAGAAGAGCCGGCAGAGCCGGCCGCCCGCGAGGAGCCGGCCGAAATCGAGGCGGCAGACGCGCCGGACGACGGCGACCTCACGGTTGAAGAAGCCGACGGCCCGGCGGACGACGAGGACGACCCGGAACAGGAATAACAGGGGGGACCGCAGCACTCGAACCCACTCGCGGCGCGGCGGCCTGGAGCCGCAGGCAATAAGGGCCGGCTGATCATCTTGCATCGCACGATAAAGATTCGAGGCGGAGCCAGGGCTTCCCTCTTATAAAGGAGATGACCGGAATGTTGAAATCAATTGAAGTGTCCGGAAAAAGCGAAGAAGACGCCATCCAGACGGCGCTCGGTCAGCTGGGACTGATGAGAGACGAGGTCTCTGTGGAGATCATCCAGCAGGCAAAGGCGGGATTCCTCGGGCTTAAAAGCACGCCCGCGGTCATCCGGGTTTCATATGAGTGCGACGAGACGCACGCCGAACGCGTTGAAAAGTTTCTGACCGGTTTGTTCCTGCGTATGGGTGTTAAGGCGACGCCGGAGATCAAAGAAGCCGACGGCGTGATTTCCGTCAACCTCACCGGAGAGGACCCGGGCGCACTCATCGGCCGGCGGGGTGAAACACTGGATGCCATTCAGCATTTGACCAATTATGTCGTCAACCGCGGCCTGTCGGGGCGCGTGCGCGTCAACGTCGATACGGAGAATTACAGGGAGCGCCGCAACGAGGCGCTGGAGCACCTGGCCGAAAAGGTCGCTTCCAAGGTCATCAAATACCGCAGGAATATGACGCTGGAGCCGATGAATTCCTACGAGCGCCATATCATCCACACCGCTCTGCAGGACTACGAAAACGTCACGACTTATTCCATTGGCACGGAGCCGAACCGCCGCATCGTCGTGGCATATGAGCACAAAGCCGGGCCGAACGCGTCCTCCCCGGCGCCGAACTACAAAGAGTGGCATTGAAAACACATAAGGGGAAAACTGACACATGGTATATGACAAAGTAAAAGAGCTCCTGGCCTCGCAGTTCGACACGGATATCGACAAGATCACCAGGGAGACGGATATCGCAGGCGATCTCGGTGCCGATTCGCTGGACCTGGTGGAGATGATCATGATGCTGGAAGAGGAATTCGGCATCGTCATCACGGATGAGTCCATCTACGCGTATAAAACGGTCGGGGAGATTACCGCTTTTATAGAGAGCATGCTGGATAAGAACGCCTGACAGCAGGGATATAAATGAAAATGAGCGGCGCATACGATTAAAGTATGCGCCGCTCTCTTTTTGAGTTTTTCGAGAAATTGCCGGCTAGGACAGGATGCGCTTTGCGCCGTACCAGGCGTTTAAGTAGTAGCCGCTGTTCAGATCGGAGACGACGACGCCGACCTTCGGGCTGGAGGCGTGGACGAATTGGCTGTTGCCGATGTAGATGCCCACATGCGTCACGCTGTAGCCGCCGTTGGAAGAGAAGAAGACGAGATCGCCCGGCTGCAGGTCACTTTTTGAAATGGCGCTGCCGTTATTGGCGTACTGACTGGAGGCCGAGCGTGTGAGATCATAATCATAATGACCGAAAACATAATAAACAAAGCCGGAGCAGTCAAAGCCGGTGGACGGCGACGCGCCGCCGTAAACGTAGCTGCCGCCGACGAACTGGAGCGCGAAGTTGACAAGCTGCTGGCCCTGCGTCAGCTCTCCTGTGAACAGGGGCGTCGTGGTGACGGCTGTTGCAGCCGGGGACGGCGAGCTTACCTGATCGTCGGAGATAAGGGCAATGAAATCTGAGCGGATATATCCTGTTTTGCCCCCGTAATTGACCTTGTACCAGCCGCTGTTGATGCCGATGATGTTTACGACGGTGCCGGCGTCAAGGGTGCCTAGGGAACCGGACGATGTGGCCGGCCCGCTGCGCATAAAGACGTCGTCTCCTGCGAGCTTTCCCGCGGCGGTGAAATTCTCCGCGGTGAGTACGTTCATCAGATAGAGAGTGGCCACGTATCCCGTGGCGCCGTTGTAGGTCACATGGTACCAGTAATCGTTCGTCTGTTCCAGAATAACGATTTTTTCGTTCTGAGGCACCGTTTCAACGATGGGATACGTCGTATCGGGCCCGGATCGGATATTCAGAGAGGTTGCTCCGACCGTGGCGGCGCCGTAGGCAATGCTGCCCGCCGCCGAGGCTGATATGTACAGTGCCGAAACCACAAACGAAAAAACGATGAGTACGGCAAATATCTTTCGCAAGAACCTCAAGTGGATCACTCCTTTCGGGAATTACTTGGAGTTCAGCGCTCTGTCGAGCCAGACGGCGGCAACGTCAATCGCCGCGTATAAGCTGCTCTTTTCGCTTTTCTTGACGACCCTGTCGCGGGACTTCAGATTGGGATCCGTCAGCTGAAGCTGGACGGCGACCTTTGTGGCCACGTCCATATCTTTGACCTTTTTCATCTCGATGACCTGCATCATGATGATATATTTGTCGGCCATGCTACCGTAATAGATAAGATTATCCTTCCTTCTTAAAGGATGACCTTTATACTCCAGTAAATTTCCAGTTTCTGTCGCAACTGTGGACATAGTGTGCCCCCTCCTACTATTGTAACGAAATTGTAACACATTGTTTCCCTGTTGTCAACGTAAAAAAGGAAAAAACGGTCAAATCATACAATTTAGCCGTCATATGGCAGAGAAAAGATTAACGTTATTTACAAACGACAAAAAGGAACAAAATATTGAAAATAACAACAGCCGGCACACATGATGTTGTGCCGGCTGTTGGAATCTCAGCACTGAAGAAAACGCGCCCCGCTTATTTTTCGAGGTAGTATTTGACAAGCTCCTGCAGCAGCTCGTCTCTGTCAAGGCGACAGATCAGGCTGCGGGCGTTGTTGTAGTTGGTGATATATGTGGGGTCTTCCGACAGGATGTAGCCCACGATCTGATTGACGGGGTTGTACCCCTTCAGGCGAAGCGATTCGTACACCGAAGACAGGATCTCACGTGTTTCGGTTCTGCTATCCACGACATCGAATTTTCTAGTATAGCCATCCACCTATGAGCCCTCCCCATAACATTTTCTATCGTCGGATACGTGCTCTTACTATAAACATTATAGCAAATATGTGCAAAGTGTAAAGGCGGATATGTTACAATATGATGACAAATACAGCAGAAAACCGTAAATATTTGCCGACAACCGGCTACTCCAGCTGTTCCCTGCCGTAAGGTTCTGGTAAAAGCGACGAGAGCGGGTAGCTGACATATCTTCCGTCGGACCGGGCGCAAAGGACCTCGACCTCGGGCGAAAACTCCCAAAGGACCTGGCGGCAGGTGCCGCACGGGACGCTGTAGCTGGCGGAATCGGAGTAGATGGCCAGCCGTTTGAAGCTCCGCCGCCCGGCGCTGACCGCGCCGGCCACGGCCGACAGCTCGGCGCAGAGCGTGTTCCCCAGCGCGGCGTTTTCGATCTTGCTCCCTGTAAAGACGGAGCCGTCGTCACATTCAAGGGCTGCCCCGACGGGGAAGCGTGAATATGGCGTATAGGAGTTTTTCATGGCATCCGCCGCTTTTTCGATGAGATTTCTGTCTGTCATAATGATCCTATTCTTTCTATTATTGACAAATATCAAATGAAATATTTGACGCCGCTCTCGAAAATTGGCTGATGCTTTTCGCCGGAGATATTTTTGGCGACGTAATTGCCCCGGCGCTCGGTGTGGCACATTTTCCCGAAGACCCTGCCGTCCGGGCTGAGGATGCCCTCCACGGCCATCAGCGAGCCGTTGGGGTTGACGGCGATATCCTGGGACGGCACACCGCCGGCGTCGCAGTACTGCGTCGCGAGCTGCCCGTTTTTAACGAGGCCTTCAAGCAGGTCGCCGGGGGCCACAAAGCGGCCCTCCCCGTGAGAGACGGGCAGCGCATGCACGTCTCCCGTATTGCACAGGCTCATCCAGGGGGAATTGACGGAGGCGATCCGCGTGTACACATATTTTGCCTGGTGGCGGCCGATCAGGTTAAAGGTCAGCGTCGGACTCTTGTCATCCGTCGGCCGGATCTCCCCATAGGGCACGAGGCCGAGCTTGATGAGCGCCTGGAAGCCGTTGCAGATGCCGAGCATCAGGCCGCCCCGGCGGTGCAGAAGGTCGTGGACGGCGTCGGTGATGCGCGGATTGCGGAAAAACGCCGTGATGAACTTGGCCGAGCCGTCCGGCTCGTCACCGCCCGAAAAGCCGCCTGGGATGATGACGATCTGGCTCTGGCGGATGGCTTTTTCGACAGCCTCCACCGACGAAGCCAAAAGCGCAGGCGTAAGATTGCGGACGATCTGGATTTCCGGGCAACCGCCGGCATTCCGGACGGCGCGGGCGGTATCGTTTTCGCAGTTGGTGCCGGGGAAAGCCGTGATAACGGCGCGCGGCTTTGCAAAGCGTTCGGAGGTCCGGGCCGCAGGGCGGGCCGTAAAGCTGACGGCTTTAACAGGCTCGGAAGAGCCGGCCGCCGTCGGGAAAACACTTTCGAGGGCGCCCTCCCAGACCTCCTGGATGGACCCGGCAAAGGCCGCTTCGCCGCCGGCGGAGATTTCGTAGGCTTCGGTGACCTTGCCCAAAAGGCGCGTTTCCGGGACGGGCCGCGTGACCTCGGCGATGATGGCGCTGACGGGCGCGGCGAAAAGCGCGTCCTGACCCACCGTTTCATCCGCTTTAAAGCCGAGGCGGTTGCCGAAGGCCATTTTAAAGAGCCCCTCCGCGATACCGCCCTCCGTGACGCTCCAGGCGGAAATGACGACACCTTCTTGAACGAGTGCCCGCACGCGCTGCCAGACGCGTTTTGTTTCGGGCAGCGTTTTTCCCGTTTCAAAAAGAACGACGCTGTTGCCGCTTGCTTTGAATTCCGGGGAGATGACATAGCGGGCGTCGTTGGGCGCCACGGCAAAGGAGACGAGGGAAGGGGGGACGTCCAGGTCGTTGAAGGAGCCGGACATGCTGTCCTTGCCGCCGATGGCGGCCAGCTCCAGGCCCAGCTGCGCGTCCAGCGCGCCCAGGAGGGCCGACAACGGCTTGCCCCAGCGCGCCGCGTCCCGGCGCAGGCGCTCGAAATATTCCTGGAATGTGAGGTAGACCGCGTCAGGGTCGCAGCCGGCGGCGACCAGCTTGGACACCGAGGAGACGACGGCGGTCTTCGCGGCCTCGTAAGGATTTATTCCGGCCTGGTATGAGTCAAAGCCGAAGGACATGACGGAGCAGGTCGTCGTCGCCCCGTCCATAACGGGCAGGAGCGCGGCCATCACCTGTACCGGCGATTTCTGCGTTTTTCCGCCATAGGGCATCAGCACGCTGCCGGCCCCGATGGAGCTGTCGAAACGCTCCATCAAGCCGCGCTGCGAGCAGAAGCGGAGGTCGGCGGCCAGGGAGCGCAGCCTGCCGGAGAATGTCCCCGAGGACCTGGCAATGGTATTTGCGGCCATCTGGCCGACCTTTGCGTCGGCATGCTTTTCCGCACCGTTTGACGAGAGGAAGGCACGGCTTAAATCGGCCACCACAGCGCCGTTATGGCGCATGACCATGCGCGCGTCGGCGGTGACTTCGGCCACGACATACGCCTCCAGATTCTCAGCCGCCGCTTTTTTGACAAAGGTGTCGGCGTTCTCGGGCGCGACCACCACGGCCATGCGCTCCTGGGACTCGGAAATGGCGATCTCGGTGGCGTCCAGCCCCTCGTATTTTTTCCGCACCAGAGTCAGGTCAATGTCCAGCCCGTCGGCCAGCTCGCCGATGGCCACAGAGACGCCGCCCGCGCCGAAATCATTGCATCTCTTGATCATTTTTGTAACGTCCGGGTCCAGAAACAGGCGCTGGATCTTTCGTTCCTCCGGCGCGTTGCCCTTCTGCACCTCCGACGCCATTGTCACCAGGGAGGCGTCATTGTGGGTTTTTGACGAGCCGGTGGCGCCGCCGATGCCGTCGCGTCCCGTCCGCCCGCCGAGAAGGATCACCTTGTCTCCGGGCACCGGCGTCAGCCGGACGACGTTTTCCGCCCTGACGGCGCCGACAACGGCGCCGATCTCCATGCGCTTGGCGATATAGCCCTGGTTGTAGACCTCATGGACGAGCCCGGTGGCGAGCCCGATCTGATTGCCATAGGAGGAATATCCCTGCGCGGCCGTCACCGTCAGCTTCCGCTGGGGCAGCTTGCCGGGCAGCGTCATTTCCTGCGGCAGCCGGGGGTCGCCCGCGCCGGTGACGCGCATAGCCTGGTAGACATACGCCCGGCCGGAGAGCGGGTCCCGGATGGCGCCGCCGATGCATGTGGCGGCGCCGCCGTACGGCTCGATTTCGGTCGGGTGGTTGTGGGTTTCGTTTTTAAACATGAGGAGCCAATCTTCCACCGCGCCGTTGATGTCGGCGTCGACATGGATGGAGCAGGCGTTGATCTCCTCCGAAATATCGATGTTTTTAAGGAGGCCGCGCTTTTTAAGGACCTTGGCGCCAATGGTGGCAAGGTCCATCAGCGTTTTCGGCCGGCTGCCGGCCTGGTCGCCGTAAACCTCGTCCCGAGCCTCCAGGTAGCGGCCGTACGCCGCGCGCACCGCCTCGTCCTCGATCTCGATCTTGTCCAGCTGGGTGAGGAATGTCGTGTGGCGGCAGTGGTCGGACCAGTAGGTGTCCACAAGGCGCAGCTCGGTCAGCGTCGGGTCGCGCTTTTCCACGTCGCGGAAGTGCGCCTGCATAAAGCGCAGGTCGTCGATATCCATGGCCAGCCCGAACGTGTCGAGAATGCCCCGGAGCGCGCTTTCCCCGGCGAGCGTAAAGCCGCCGACAGTGGCAACCGGGGCGGGCGCGGGATATTCCCGGGCCAGCGTTTCCGGCTTTTCGGGAGAAGCCTCCCGGGTTTCGACGGGGTTTATGAGGTAGGCGCGGAGGCGGTCCCTGTCCGTCTCGCGGAGCGCGCCGAAAAAGACATAGAACTTGGCGGTATTGACCGACGGGCGGTCAAGGCATGTGAGGATCTGGATGCACTGGGCACAGGAATCGGCGCGCTGGTCAAACTGTCCGGGAAGCGCCTCGACGCCGAGAATCCAGTGGGTGCCGTCAAATTCCGGCATCGTCTCGTCGAACAGGTCGTCCACCTGCGGCTCGGAAAAAACGGTGGCGCGTGCCTGACCATAAATCTCCGGGGTGATGCCCTCGGTGTCATATCTGTTAAAAATCCGGACGGACAGGAGCTCTTTAAGACCGAGAAACTCTCTCAGGTCATGCAAAAGCCCCTGGGCCTCGATATCAAAGCCCGGCCGTTTTTCCGTATAGCACCTGAAAACTTGCATAGGACACCTCTTTATTTCTATTCGCCAAGATTGATTTTCCAGCTGGTCAGGCCGTAGAACAGGCTCGACTGCGTCGGGTTCAGGCCTGTGACGATGTTTCTGTTTGTATGGACGGCATACTGCCTGTAGAGCACGGGGACAATCGGCGCATTTGTATAAATCTCGTCGCAGAGCGCCTTGGCGGCCGCCGTCCGCGCCGTGTCGCTGGACGCTTTGAGAAAAGCGTTGATATACGTGATGTAAGAGGTGCTGCCGATGTGGCCGAAGCTGAGCGCGCCGCTGGGCGACAGTAGCTCCGTCAGGTCATAGTCGGCCGGCAGGCAGACGTCGCCGTAATATAGGTCAAAGTTGCCCTTCTCCAGCGCGGACGTGTAGTCGCTCCAGGACAGCGATTTCACCATGACGTTAATGCCGACCTCTTTCAGGGAATCCGCGATTTCCTGGGCCGCCCGGACCTTATACAGGTTGTCCTTGTTGACGATGAAGGTCAGGTTAAGCGGATGCCAAGCGCCCGCGGCGTCTTGCATTTCAAGATAACCGTCGCTGTCTCTGTCGTCCAGGTCGAGTGAAAACAAGATTTTCGAGATGTCGCCGAGCGCGTCGTCGACTTCGGGGGCCCAGGCCGGGTCGTAGTGACTGTAGTTTGGGCTCAGGATGCGCGGCGCGGCAACAGCGTGATTGGAATAAACCTCGTCAATGATCTTGTCGCGGTCGATGGTCAGGCCGAGCGCGCGCCGCAGCTCCGGGCTGGAAAGGCCTCTGCTTTTTGTGTTGAAGCCGACGTATTCGAGTATTGTCGTGTCGTAATACCGTATCTCGTGGTCGCTCAGGATGTTGATATCCGTCGTATCGGCGGGGTCGTCCCAGAACATATCGACGGCCTGCGATGAGAATTCCATCGAGAGCTCTGAATCGGTGCAGCTCTTGAGGTAAATGACCGGCGCCGGAATATTGGCGCTTTCCCTGTATGAGCTGAACGCCACTAGGCGGGGCTCGCCGGAAGACGCAAAGGTATACGGGCCTGTCCCGGCGGGATGATCCTGGTTGCCGGAATTGGCTTTGATAATGGGGATGTCAAGAAGCTCGGGCAGCATGTAATTGGCCGAATTCAGCGTCACCTTCACCGTCAGGCCGTCAACCGCCGTGACGCTGTCAAGGATATTCAGGCGGCCGGAGAATCTCCCGGACTGCTTGGCCAGAAGGAGCGTGTACTTGACGTCGGCGGCGGTCAGGGTCGACCCGTCGCTCATGGCGATGCCGGATTTCAGCTTGAACGTGTATGTGACGCCGTCTCCGGGGTCGAAGCTTTCGCACAGCACGGGCTCGGCCGTCAGCTTGCCGTTTAAGACAAAGAGACCCTCGTACATGAGCGGCGCCAGCGCCATATTGTTGGGGTCCGTGCCGGTAATCGGGTTGAGGGTGTGATCGGCGTCATACCGGATGGTAAACATATGATCAATGGCGCCGGCAGGCACCGCCGACGTCGCCGGCGCGGGCGTATCCGTGCCATTGGGGTCAGACGACGCGGTGCTTGCGCAGGAGGTAAGGGAAAGCAAAACGGCCGCGGCGGAAAGCAGCATCGCGGCTGTTCGTTGTACGAACCGATTCAATTCATATTTCCTTTCAGCATGATGACGGACGCCTGGCTGCCGCGTGCGCCGTGCGTCGCCCGATGGGACCAGTACTTGCTGCTCAGGCAGGAGGTGCATTCCGGTGAAACGTCGATATTTTCCCGGCGTAGGCCGGCGCGTTCCAGGAGAAAGGCGTTGATGCCCTTGAGGTCGACCATAAATTTCTCGCCCTTCGGGACGAGGTACGGGGCGGCGGCGCCGCCCAGCAGCCGGCGGGCGGCCTCGGCCACATCATCGCCCGTTTCATAGCAGCACAGGGAAATACACGGCCCGATGGCGGCCCGGATGTTCTCCGGCCGGCTGCCGAAATGCCGGACCATTGCCAGAACGGCATTGCCCGCGATATCCTGCGTTGTGCCGCGCCATCCCGCATGGGCGGCGCCAATGGCGCAGCCGACCGGATCGAAAAGAAGAATCGGTACGCAGTCGGCTGTAAAAATGATGAGCGGGACGTCTTTTTCCGCTGTGACAAGGCCGTCGGCCTCGTAGGGGACAGGCGTATAGGGCGCCTGACAGTCCGCGCCCGTCACCAGGCGCACGTCCGGCTTGTGGACCTGGCGTGAGAATACCAGGCGCGCCGGATCAAAGCCGAGGGCGTCGGCCAGGATGCCGTAGTTTTTTAGGACATCCCGGGGCTCGTCGCCCAGGTTCTGGCCGAGATTCAGCGCGGCATAAATGCCGCGGCTCACGCCGCCCAGCCGCGTGGTGAAGGCATGGGCCGTGCCGAGGAGCGAGGACGTCATATAGACGAGACTGCCCGCGTTGTTCTCGGAAAAGGACATCGCTTATTCGTCCCTGCCGCAGCAGTCCTTATACTTCATGGGGAGGCCGTTGGGGCGCTTTTTGCCGCAGGGGCACGGGTCGTTGCGGCCCGGCTTCTGGGCTTTTTTGACCGGCTGAGGCTTAACGGAATCGTCTCCGCCGGCGTTATTGACGGCATTCTGGTTTTTGGCCACGCTCCGGCGTTCGAGCGTCTGCTCTTTCTTAACGCGGGCGATAAAGAGCCGACGGACGACCTCTTCCTTGATGCCGCCGATCATGGCCTCGAACATGTCGTAGCCCTCGCGCTTGTATTCGTCCACGGGGTTTATCTGGCCGTAGGCGCGCAGGCGGACGCCGTCGCGCAGCTCTTCCATGGCGTCGATATGCTCCATCCAGTATTCATCGACGACGCGCAGCATGATGACGCGCTCGAGCTCGCGCATGAGCGGGGTTTCGGTGCCGGGCAGGAGCCCGAGATCCTTTTCCTTGGCCTCATACGCCTCAATGGCCTTGTTATACAGGAGGTCCTTCAGCTCGTCATGGGTGAGCCTGGCTGTGTCGGACACCTTCGGAATATCGCTTCTTCTTAAAAACAGCTGCTCGAACGGCTTGACAATCTCGTCGACGACGTCCTGGTCTGTGATCGCGTCGTGCTCGCCGACGGCGGCGCTCACGGCCGTCTCGATGACGTCATTGATCATGCCCTGCAGGTTTGCCTTGATATCTTCCCCGTCGAGGACCTTGCGGCGCTGCGCGTAGATAAGCGTGCGCTGCGTGTTCATGACGTCGTCGTATTCTAGGACGTGCTTACGGGACTGGAAGTTGCGGCTCTCCACCTTTTTCTGCGCCTGCTCAATGGCGTTGGAGAGGATTTTCTGATCGATGGGGGTATCCTCGTCGAGGCCGAGCGTCTCCATCATGTTCATGATGCGTTCCGAGCCGAAGAGCCGCATGATATCGTCGGACAGGGCGATATAAAAGCGCGATTCGCCGGGGTCGCCCTGACGGCCGGCACGGCCGCGGAGCTGGTTGTCGATACGGCGGGATTCGTGCCGTTCCGTACCGAGGATGAACAGGCCGCCCGCTTCCTTGACCTTTTCCGCCTCCTCGTTCGTCGCGGCCTTATACTTCTCCATACTGTTGTGGAAGAGCTTCCGCGCCGCGATGATCTCCTCGTTATCGGTATCGGCGTAGCCCGTGGCTTCGACGATGATCTCGTCGGAGTGGCCCGCTTTTTTAAGGTCGTTCCGCGCCATATATTCCGCGTTGCCGCCCAGCATGATGTCGGTGCCGCGGCCGGCCATATTGGTGGCGATGGTGACGGTGCCGAATTTACCGGCCTGCGCCACGATCTCGGCCTCTTTTTCATGGTTTTTGGCGTTCAGCACATTGTGCGGCACGCCGCGCTTTTTGAGCATACTGGAAAGGAGCTCGCTCTTTTCGATCGACACCGTGCCGACGAGGACGGGCTGGCCCTTCTTGTGGCACTCCTCGATCTGGTTGATGACGGCCTTGTATTTGCCGTTTTCAGTTTTATAGATGACGTCGGCGTGATCGTGGCGGACCATCGGCTTGTTCGTCGGAATCTCGATGATGTCGAGGTTATAGATGGAGCCGAACTCCTCTTCCTCGGTGAGCGCCGTACCGGTCATGCCGGAGAGCTTGTCGTAAAGGCGGAAATAGTTCTGGAAGGTGATGGTGGCCAGCGTCTTGCTCTCCTGGGCGACCTTCACATGCTCCTTAGCCTCGATGGCCTGATGGAGGCCCTCGTTGTACCGGCGCCCGAACATGAGGCGGCCGGTGAATTCGTCGACGATGATGATCTCGCCGTCCTTGATGACGTAGTCCACATCCAGCTGCATGACGCCGTGGGCCTTGATCGCTTGGTTGATGTGGTGGGACAGCGTATTATTTTCAAGATCGGCCAGATTCTCCAGGCTGAAATACTGCTCCGCTTTCGCGATGCCGCGCGACGTCAGCGTGGCGGTGCGGGCCTTTTCGTCGATGACATAATCGGCGTCCAGGTCCTCTTCCTCCTCCTGCTTGTCATCGATGGTGGCGTAGACCTTTTTCTTGAGCTTGGAGACAAATTCGTCGACCTTGACGTAAAGGTCGGTGGATTCGTCGCCCTGGCCGGAGATGATGAGCGGCGTCCGGGCCTCATCGATGAGGATGGAGTCGACCTCGTCCACGATGGCGAAGGAGTGGCCGCGCTGGACCATGTTGGCGGCATACAGCGCCATGTTGTCACGGAGGTAGTCAAAGCCCATCTCATTGTTGGTGCCGTAAGTAATATCCGCGGCATAGGCTTCCCGGCGCTCGGCGCTGGACAGGCCGTGAACGATGAGGCCGACCCTCAGGCCCAGGAAATGATGGACCTTGCCCATCCACTCGCTGTCGCGGCGGGCCAGATAGTCGTTGACGGTGACAATGTGCACGCCTTTGCCGGACAGGGCGTTCAGGTAGGACGGCAGAACGGCAACGAGGGTTTTACCTTCGCCCGTTTTCATCTCGGCGATACGCCCTTGGTGGAGGACGATGCCGCCGATGAGCTGGACCCGGTATGGCCGCAGGCCGATAACGCGGTCGGCAGCCTCGCGCACTGTGGCAAAAGCCTCGGGCAGGATATCGTCCAGCGTCTCGCTGTCGGCCAGCCGCTTTTTGAACTCCTCCGTTTTGGCTCGGAGCGCTTCGTCGGAGAGCTTTTTATACTCGTCCGCGAGAGCTTCGATTTTATTGACGATCGGGGCTATCGCCTTCAGTTCTCTGACACTGTGGGTGCCGAAAACCTTGTTCACCATTTCTTTAAACATAAGACAGCCTTTCCTGCATTCGTGTGTAAAATATTTAACTAAAGTATTATAGCACACGAATATGAATAAAAAAAGAGAATCTCCAAAAAAATGAACCATATACCGTCATTATTGCCATTTCAATAATCAACGGCCACGGAAAGCGCCTGTTTTCGGCTGTTTTCGACGAGGCGCCGCCCGGCGGGGACGGCAGATTTTCGTCTGTTGCAGGAAAAACTTTTTGTTGACAATAAACGATGCGTTTGCTATTATAATTCTCACTGACGGCAAGGGCGTGCTGGTGTAGCTCAGCCGGTAGAGCAGCTGATTTGTAATCAGCAGGTCGGGGGTTCGAATCCGTCCACCAGCTCTCGTCGCAGCGGACTGCGCTAAGTTTCGCTTCCACGCGAGCGTGAAAGCTCGCTCGCTCCGTCGCTGCTCCTCTCCGACATGAACCCGCTGCGCTGGGCTTCATGCCGGGTTTAAGATGAACGGAATAAATAGTTAAATACGGAGGAGTTCCCGAGTGGCCAAAGGGGGCAGACTGTAAATCTGTTGTCACCGACTTCGGTGGTTCGAATCCACCCTCCTCCATTAGAAAAGCCTCGCAGCTGCAAAGACTGCGAGGCTTTTGCTTTGCCCTCGTGATCCAGCCGGAAAAATCAATGCATGAGGCTGTCAAAATTTTCTTGACGGCTTTAAAATTATACTTTAGAATGTTGAATATGCTACAGTTTGACATCAAACAAATTGGAGAATTCTCATGAACACTAAACCGCTTGGGATGGAAATACATGCGCTGTCGAATCTGCTGAGACGAAAAATAGAAAATGTCAGAGCATTGAAGTATGTCGAAAGCGTTACCGGCCCGAACGGCTGGATTATCGGGTATCTGGCCGAGCACGGCGGACAGGACATCTACCAGAAGGATCTGGAAGCGAATTTTTCAATTACGAGATCGACGGCCTCCAAGGTGATCAAGCTGATGGAGCAGAAGGGGCTTGTCGAGCGTCAGGGCGTCCCTCACGACGCGAGGCTCAAGAAGCTTGTCCTCACGGAGAAGGCTCTTGGGATGCACCGCGAAATTGTTCGGGACCTCAACCAGATCGAACGCGAGCTGATCGAGGGCTTTTCCGAGGAAGAAGTGGGGCAGCTGTATTCGTATATAGGCAGAATGAAAAAAAACCTGACGCGTGCGTAAACGCGCGGCATAATCCGGCGCAAAACCAGGTCTGCGGTCATGGAACCGCGTGGTGAACAGGAGGAAAACGGCATAATGATCAAACAATTGGCAGGCAGTCTCAGACAGTACAGGAAAAATACCGTCCTGACCCCTATCTTCGTAACGGTTGAGGTCATTATGGAGGTCGTCATTCCGCTTTTGATGTCCAGGCTTATTGACTACGGAATTACTGCACGGAATATGAACTATGTCGTCGGCATGGGGTGCGCGCTGCTTGTCTGTGCGGTGTTGTCCCTCGCCGCGGGCGTTATCGCCGGCCACCACTCCGCTTTTGCTTCGGCCGGGTTTGCGGCAAATCTGCGCCGGGACATGTATCACCGGGTGCAGGATTTTTCGTTCTCCAACATCGACAAATACTCGACGTCCAGTATTATCACGCGCCTGACGACCGATGTCACCAATCTTCAGAACGCCTTTATGATGATCATCCGGATGGCGTCCAGGAGCCCGCTGATGCTGATCTTCTCGCTGGCCGCCTCCTTCAGCATCGACACAAGGCTGTCGCTCATTTTCCTTGCCATGATCCCGGTGCTGGGCTTTGGCCTCTGGTTCATCATATCAAAGGTCCATCCCATTTTTATGCGGGTCTTCAAGACATACGACCGGCTGAACAATATCGTGCAGGAGAATCTGCGCGGCATCCGCGTCGTCAAATCCTTTGTCCGCGAAGATTATGAGATCAAGAAGTTTGCCGGAGTTTCCGAGGTCATCTACGACGATTTCTCCAAGGGCGAAAAAATCAACGCTTTCAACATGCCGCTCATGCAGCTTTGTACTTATGCCTGCATGCTGCTGATCTCCTGGTTCGGCGCCAAGGCGATCGTCGCCTCGGGAGGGAACCCGATCGGCGGCCTCAGCACCGGCGAGCTGATGAGCCTGATTACATATACGATGTCCATTCTCATCAGCCTCATGATGCTCTCCATGGTCTTTATCATGATCACCATTTCCAGAGCATCCGCCGAGCGCGTGGTGGAGGTTTTAAATGAGGAGAGCGATCTGAAGAACCCCCCGGCCCCCGTGACAGCGGTGCCGGACGGCAGCATCGGGTTTGAAAACGTCTGCTTCACCTATTCCAGCCTCGCCGATAAGCCCGTCCTGACCGGTATCGATCTCAAGATCGGCTCCGGAGAGACTGTCGGCATCCTGGGCGGAACGGGCTCTTCCAAAACGAGCCTCGTCCAGCTCATCCCCCGGCTTTACGACGCGACGGCCGGCCGCGTCACCGTCGGCGGCGTCGACGTGCGCGACTACGACATTGAAACGCTCCGGGACTCGGTGGCGATGGTCCTGCAAAAAAACGAGCTTTTTTCCGGCACCATCAAGGAAAATCTGCGGTGGGGCAACCCGTCAGCCTCGGACGAGGAGCTTGTGCGCGTCTGCCGCCTGGCCCAGGCCGATGGTTTTATTCAGGAATTCCCGGACAAATATGATACGTACATCGAGCAGGGCGGCACCAACGTCTCCGGCGGACAGAAGCAGCGCCTGTGCATCGCCCGGGCGCTGCTCAAGAAACCAAAAATCCTGATTCTCGACGACTCGACAAGCGCCGTCGACACAGGCACGGAGGCGCTCATACGCCGGGCCTTCCTGGCCGAGCTCCCTGAAACGACGAAGATTATCATCGCCCAGCGTATCTCGTCCGTCCAGGATGCCGACAAGATCATCGTTCTTGACGACGGCCTTGTCAGCGCGACAGGCACCCACGATACGCTCCTTGAAACAAGCCAGATCTACAGGGAAGTCTACGAGTCCCAGATGAAGGGGGGCAAAGTAAATGAATAATGAGAAGAAGAACCCGCCTGTCCGCCGCATGCCGTCCGGGCCGGGGAATCCGGGCGTGCCCGGCGCCATGGGCGGCAAGGTCCGGAAAGCGACGGTCAAACGCCTTTTCTCATATATGTTTCAGTATAAGCTGCACTTCATCGCCGTTGTCGTCTGCATCATCGCCAGCGCCGCGACCGGGGCCGTCTCGTCCCTGTTTCTTCAAAAGCTGATCGACGGCTATATCACGCCGCTTTTGATGGCGTCCGCCCCCGACTACTCCGGGCTTGTCCGGATCATCCTGCTGATGGCCGGTATCTATCTGGTCGGCGTTGTGGCGACGCTTTTGTACAACAGGCTGATGGCTGTGATTTCCCAGGGGGTCTTGAAAAAAATCCGGGACGACATGTTTGCCCGCATGCAGGCGCTGCCGATCAGATACTTTGATACACACTCCCACGGCGACGTCATGAGCCACTACACAAACGATACCGACGCGCTCCGGCAGATGATTTCCCAGGCGATCCCGCAGATATTCTCTTCGGTCATCACCTTGGTGTCCGTGTTTTTCGCCATGCTTTATATCAGCGTCTGGCTGACCCTTTTTGTGATTGCGTATATTTTTGTCATGAAAAAGGTCATCTCCGTGATCGCCGGCAGGAGCAGAGGCCATTTTGTCCGCCAGCAGGAGGCGCTGGGCGACCTGAACGGCTATATCGAAGAAATGATCAACGGCCAAAAGGTCGTCAAGGTGTTTTGCCATGAGGAGAAGGCTAAGGAGATCTTCGACGGGAAAAACAAGGAGCTCGAAATGAACGCCAGGCTCGCCAACAGGTACGCCAATATCCTGATGCCGATCCTGATAAGCCTCGGCTATGTCCTCTACGTTGTCCTGGCGATCGCCGGCGCGCTGATGGACATCGGCCACGTGCCGAATCTCAGCCTGACCGGCACAGGAGCCCTGACGCTGGGCATGATCGCCTCGTTCCTCCAGCTGTCCAGGAACTTCTCCGGGCCGATCGGCCAGGTGTCGCAGCAGCTCAACGCCATCATCATGGCCATGGCGGGCGCGGAGCGCATTTTCAAGCTGATGGACGAGGAGCCCGAGCAGGATTCCGGCTATGTGACGCTCGTCAATGTCAGGCGGGAGGGCGACGCGCTCGTGGAGACGGCGGCGCGGACCGAGCTGTGGGCCTGGAAGCATCCCCACACCGACGGCACGCTCACCTACACCGAGCTCAAGGGCGAGGTGCGTTTCTATGATGTGGATTTCGGCTACGAGGAAAACAAGCGCGTGCTGCATAACATATCGCTCTTTGCCAAGCCCGGGCAGAAGGTCGCCTTTGTGGGCGCGACAGGCGCCGGAAAAACAACCATCACCAATCTGATCAACCGTTATTACGACATTGCCGACGGCAAAATCCGTTACGACGATATCAACATCAACAAAATCCGGAAGAGCGACCTGCGCCGCTCCCTCGGCATCGTGCTCCAGGACGTGAACCTGTTCACCGGGACGGTGATGGACAACATCCGGTACGGCCGGCTGGACGCCACGGACGAGGAGTGCATCGCCGCGGCAAAGCTCGCCAACGCCGACGGTTTTATCCGCATGCTGCCGAAGGGCTACCAGACGGTTCTGTCCGGCGACGGCAGCGGCCTGTCGCAGGGCCAGCGGCAGCTGATCTCCATTGCCCGCGCTGCCGTGGCCGACCCTCCCGTCATGATCCTGGACGAGGCCACGTCGTCCATTGACACACGCACCGAGGCACACGTCCAGCGGGGTATGGATTCCCTGATGAAGGGCAGGACCGTCTTCGTCATTGCCCACCGCCTGTCCACTGTCCAAAACGCCAATGTCATCATGGTGCTCGAGCATGGAGAGATCATCGAGCGCGGCACCCATGAAGCGCTGATTGCCGAGAAGGGCAAGTATTATCAGCTTTACACCGGCGTTTTTGAGCTGGAATGATCGCCTGCCGGAAATACATCGGATGAATATCTAAAGCAAAAAAAAATTTAGATATAAGGAGACAAAATCATGGGAAAGTTTGATGATCTGGTTTTCGCGATTCCACAGGAGTTTCACGATTGGTACGGCTTTGCGTCCCCCCGGGGCTTTTTCCGCGGCACCACCATGATGCCAAAGGCCAAGCTCTACATGGATTTTACCGCGGTGACGGACGAGCTCGTTATGGAAGTGCCGCACACCCATCACGCCGTGGACGAGTACTTGGTTTTCACGGGCGCCGACCTGAACAACTTCTTTGAATTTGACGCGGAGGTGGACGTCTGGCTGGGCGATGACCCGGAGCGGATGGAGCTGTTTACCCTCACGCAGCCCACCATCATCCGCGTGCCGCCTAAGCTCTATCACTGTCCCGTCAATTTCAGGCGCATCACAAAGCCCATCGTCTTCTCGGCGGTCTATCTGGACGGCGACTGGTCCAAAATCAACCGCCGCGTCAATGCGGAGGGCCGTGAGGAATTTACATACGACGGCGCCGGCATCCGCCGCTGCGTACTGGACCGCGCCAAGGAATGTATTTACTGCGGCAAGTGCTTCTCCGCGGCGGCGAAGGAATATCTGGAAAAGGCCGAAAAGGAGGGCTCAAATGACGAGCGGATCGCGCCGTATTATGAAATGGCCAAGCTGCCGCGCACGGGGAAATACGACAAATACGTCCATCCCTACAAGCCTGAATATCACAATGATCCGAACTTTTTGAGCCCGCGGGCCGGCTTCAGGGGCACCAGCGAAATGACAGAATCCAGGCTCCGCTACCTTTATGATATCGTCCGGCAGGAGTGCACGGTGGGAGAGCTCCACATGCACCACGCCGTGGAAGAATATCTGATTTTCACCGGCGCCGATATCACCAGATTCTTTGACTTTGACGCCGAGATCGAGGTGCAGCTGGGCGAGGACCCGGAGCACATGGAGACCTATACGATCACAAAGCCCACGCTCATCCGCGTCCCACCGAAAATGTGGCACGGCCCCGTGGCCTTCAAACGCGTCGGCGCACCCATCAACTTCATGCCCTTCTATCCCTCCGGCGATTATGGCCGGGTTGTCCGTGAGCCGAAAGCTGACGGCACGGCGGCCTACGTCTACAAGGGCACCGACCTGCCGGAATAAAAGCACCGGGAACAAAGCAAGTAAAATTTCAAGAACCCCTGTGATCGCAAAGATCGCAGGGGTTCTGCCATTGAGTACGAGGAAAGCGCCGGCGGTCATTTCGACAGCTCGGCGTGGACCTGCCCGAGAAGCTCGGGGATTTTTAGCGACTGGGGGCAGTGGCGCATGCAGGCGCCGCAGGAGGCGCATTGATCGGCCCCCTGGCCCTCGGAGACATAGCTCCTCTGATAGACGAATTTGTCGATGGGGTGGGAGCCCAGAAGCTGATAGTTGTTATAGAGCTTGAAGATTTCGGGGATGCTCACATTTTTTGGGCATGGCATACAGTAGCGGCAGCCCGTGCAGCCGATGCTCCGCTTCGCTTCAAAGGTTTCCCGGATTTTTACGATCAGCGCCTGGTCCCCGGCCGACATGCACCCGGATTCCGCGCTTTCAAATATCCGCAGATTGTCTTTGAGCTGCTCCAGGCTGCTCGTGCCGCTCAGAATGACGGAAACCTCCGGCATATTGTAAAGCCAGCGGAAGCACCATTCCACCAGCGGGCGCTTGTCGGGATAAGCGTCGATGAGCTCGGCTACCTCCCGCGGCGTATTATTAATGAGATATCCGCCCCGGAGCGGCTCCATGATCACCGTGGCGAGCCCCTTCTCCGCGGCGTAGTGCAGGCCCTCCACGCCGACCTGATTATACGCGTCGAGGATATTGAGCTGGAGCTGGCACATCTCCCAGCTGAAGGCGTCGACGATCTCACGGAACGCGGCTGTGGTGCTGTGGATCGAAAAGGCCTTGTGCCGGATTTTGCCTTTCTCGATCATTCTGTCCAGAAATTTGAGCCCGTCGTATTTTTTGACCTTTTCCCAGTTGCCAGGGAAGAGGTTGTGCAGGAGATAAACGTCGATATAGTCCGTCCCGAGGCGTAAAAGCTGCTCGTCCAGGTATTTTTCAAAATCCTCATACTTCTCGATGTTCCAGATCGGGCTTTTTGTCGCCAGGTAAATCTTTTCCCTGTAGCCGCCCTTCAGCGCCTTTCCCGTGGTGGCCTCGCTGTCTTTATAGACATAGGCGGTATCGAGATAATTCACGCCGTGATCGATGGCGTACCGGACCGTCGAAACGGCTTCGCGCTCGTCGGGAGGAAAGCGCATGCAGCCCAGGCCAAAGCGCGACGCCTTGAGCCCCGTTCTGCCGTATTGCGTGTATTGCATTTATATCACTCCGTTTTTTATCACGATGAGCGCAGTATACAAGTTAAAGCGCGCTCTAAGTCAAGAGGTAAAAATAACTTTATATTGCTTAGAGTACGCTTTAAGTATTATAATTCAGATACAAAGGGAGGCGACAAATTTGGGCTATACGATCAAAGAGGTGTCGGAAAAATACAATATCACGCCGTACACGCTGCGCTATTATGAAAAAGAAGGGCTCATTCCTTCTGTCCATCGTGAGGAAAACGGACACCGGCAGTACAGCGACACGGACCTCGACTGGGTGCAGATCGTCTGCTGCATGCGCTCCACGGGCATGTCCATCGAGTACATCAAAAAGTACATCGACCTGTGCCTCCTGGGAGAGAACACAATCCCCGAGCGCCGCAAGATCATCCTCTGCCAAAAGGAGATCCTGGAAAATCACATCAACGAATATAAAAAGCTCCTGAGTGTGGTCAACAAAAAGCTCAGACACTACGACGAGCTGCAGGAAAATGAAGGACATGCCGTCCATGCCTGCCTTGGAGATTAATTTTAAGAGCTTGCGTTTCCCCGCGGACGCCGCCCTGTATCGGGCGACGTCTCAGACTGTCGATAAAGCCCTCCGGGCTTTATCGACAAGGGGATGCATGCGGCTCGCTCAGCCGCTCCGGCGGCAAACTCTGCGAGGCTCTCCCCGCTGTATGCAGATTTTTTGACAAGCTGGGACGCCGCCCTGCATCGGGCGGCGTCTGCTACTTTATTTCGCCGTACCGAATGAGGTCGGCTTTTAGGTTGACGTTTATTTTAACGGTCGGATAAATCGTTTTCCAGCCCTCCAGCCCGCCGATCGATTTCCAGTAGCTGTTGTGATAAGCATGGATTTTATCGCCGAACCCAAAAACGTCGCAATCGGCCTCCTGGAGCTTTTTGAAGACCTCGTTGAGCGTTGCCGTGATGCTGGAGGATAGGCTTTGCTCCATTCTGCTTTCAAATTCCTGCTGCGTTATATCGCCCCAGGTATATTCGTCAAGCGTTGCGCTCAATCTGATATCGAAGGAAACGACGGGCGTGTTGTTCTCCAGCCGGATGCTCTGCTTTGATTTGACTTTTCTTGTGAAGATGATGCCCTCCTTTTTTTGCGTCTCCACCCCTTCGGGCAGCGCAAACGTAATTTCAGAGCCTTTATTCTTGCCCATTGCCAAAAACAGGCAGGCCGTTTCGCGCGTGTCGAGCCGGCCCGTCATCTTATCCCTGTCGATGAGAGCGGAGCCCAGTACGCGTATTTTATCGTTCTCCAGCCTGATTAAAGGAACAATGGGGGATATCCCGGGCCGGACGTTTAAAATATCATACCTGACGATATTGGTGTCCGGGCAGTAGCCCGACTTGAAATTCCGTTCCAGCAGGTCGGCGAGGTAAAGGCTTATTCTGGGCTTTTCCGTGAATTGACTGCCCTTTTCCAATAGCTCACGCGCGCTGCCGTCCACAACGATAACTGTTGACTGTACGGTGGACCGCGTATCCCGTTCGAATATTTCGAGGTATTCCGAGAGCTTCCGCTCCTGTGCCAGATCGCTGCTGAACAAAACGTTTTGGATTTTGCCGCCTTCCACGTGCTTTGTGGACGATAATCGGCCTAAATCCCGCGCTTCCCTGACCAGGTAGGTTTCCTCGGAAAAGATATCCACTTTATAGTCGGCGCTTCCGTCCCCTTTATCGCTGTAACTGCCGCCGGAGTCGCTGATATTGGGGAAAACCATCGTATAAACGGTTTTTCCGTCGTTGGAGCTCAGGTCAAATCCGATTGACAGGGCAAACCCGATGTCCTCAAACGTATTTTGATCCTGGCAGCCGCTCAGCATGGCAATGACAATAAATACCGAGACCACCGAGAAAATATGGCGCTTCATACGCTGCCGCCCCCTTTCTTCCCTCTGATCACAGCAATGACAAGAAAGATAAGCGGTATCAGAAAACCAATAAAAATTGAAACAAAGCCGGATATATTTGTCAAAGTTAAAATCAGAATGTTGTCGTCCGTCAAAGAAACGACGATGATGATTAAAACGGCGATCACCGCCATCGGTATCAGCTTTGACTTGAACTGAAATATTTTTTGCGCGGAATCATATATCAAAAAGAGGTAGGTGTTGATGACAAGATTCATTCCTATGATCCACGCGGCGATAAAATAAAGATCGATTCGTTCAAGCACCGGCAGCCTGATGAGCCTGGCAAGACCCAGCAATGAATTGAACCGTTTAAAGACAAGCGCCTCCCCGAATATGCCGATGCTCGCAAGCATGATCAGGGTGAACAGGAGCGTGGTTATCATAAGTGACAAAGAGGCCCGGCGCGTCATTTCCCCCGGGTTTTTAATATATGGATTAATAAACGCGAGGGTTTCAAAGCCCACAAATGCAAACAGCGATGAGGGGACGGCCTTGAAAATACTTAAGAAGCCGTCCTCTGCTATGGGCAAAAGCGACGTGATCCGAAAATCACGGAGGTTTAAGATAATAAGGAAAAGAATCAGCGGGATAATGATATAGAGCAAAAAGTTAAATCTGCAAATATTTTTTAAGCCTTTAAGGGCCAAATAGAAGGAGGGGATAATTAAATAAACAGCCAGAATCCAGGTCGGCGTGGACCTGAAAAACCAGATGCCGACTCCCGCGAGAAACATCTCGAAATTCCCGATTGCCAAAAAGATCAGGCCGAGCAGCAAAATAATATTGACGATAAAGGCGATATATTTGCCGCAGACGGATGTCGATATGTCCAGTATCGACTGATTGTTGAATCTTTTGCCCAGGGTCATGATAACCCTGACGGCAATTAACAAAAACAGGCCGACAATAACGACGGATATCCAGCCGTCAAGACCGCCTGACGCGACGACGGCAGCGGGCAGGACCTGTATGCCGATGCCCAGCTGTGTGGCAACGAGGAGCGTTGCGGCCTGCTTTGCCGTTATTGTATTTTTATTGTTTATCTCCAGTGTAACCCCTGCCTCTTGTTTTGTCCTTCGGTCGGGCGATATCCGGGCGCAAGGAATAGCTGGTCAAGGGTCCCCGGATAAAGATATCTTTTAAATCCTTTGCTTTAAATGGTGCGATAGGCTGCAGGTACGGCTGCCCGTAAGATTCCAGGCTGACGAGATGCGCCATTGACAGTAAAAAATAAATAGCCACCCCCACAACCCCGAATAGCGCCGCGTTGATCATATAAATAAATCTGCTGACGCGGAGTATCAGCCCCATGTCGTACTGAGGGACGACAAAAGTCGCGATGGCGGTGATGCCGACAATAACCACCATAATATTGCTGACGATCCCGGCCTGTACGGCCGTCTGCCCCAGGACAAGGCCGCCCACAATGCCGATCGTCGGTCCGAGGGTGCTCGGCAGCCGTATGCTTGCTTCCCGCAATAATTCAAAAGAGACCTCCATAATCAACGCTTCAATGATCGGCGGGAACGGCACCCTCGACCTTGATTCGGCCAGCGGCACCAAAAGGTCCAGCGGTATGGTCTGATAGTGAAAGGTCAATATGGCGATATAGAGCGCCGGTAGGACGACGGCGATGGCGGAGCCGATAAACCGCAGCAATCTGAGGAACGAGCCGAAATAGAAGTTGACGTTATAGTCGTCCGGGGTTTGATAAAACTGAAAGTAATCCACGGGCAGGATCAGCGAAACCGGCGTGCTGTCTATAAGCAGCACGATGCGCCCTTCCAGGAGATTGGCGATAGCCTTGTCCGGCCGTTCCGTTGCCTGATGCTGAGGAAAAATCGAAAATGGATTATCCGAAATGAGCTGCTCGATAGTCCCGGCCGCGCCAATATTATCAAATTCTATTTTATTCAGTCTTTCTTCCACGCGCCCGATGATTTCGGGGTTTGCGATGTCCTCCATATATAAAATGGCAACAACGCTGCGGGATCTTTTGCCGATGGTCAGTTTTTTGACCTTCAGTTTTGAGGACGAGATTTTACTTCGGACAATCGCTATATTCCGTGAAGCAGACTCGACAAAGCCGTCGTGGTGCCCCTTTAAAATTCTTTCGGTTGTCGGTTCCTCGATCGGCCTGGCTTCAATCCTCTGCAGCTCAAAGCTGAAGGCATAATCCAGCCCGTCGATCAAAACGACGGTGCTGCCCCTGAAAATCTTGTCGACAGCCTCTTCCAAAATTAATATTCTCTCGTATCTGATAACAGGAAATACCCTGTTGTCCTTAAAGGCCTCGCTGTCTATATTTTTGAGCTTCAGCAGGGTGGGGAGGACGTCGCGCTGGATCAGGTCGTAATCAACCAGCCCGTCAATAAATAAAACATTGACATCCCGTCCGCCCGCCGTTTTGATCCTTGTGACGGCAAGGTCCCCACAGTCCCTGAGCTGCTCTTGCAGCCTTTCCATGTTTTTTACCAGGGACACATCGATTTCGATATTATCCTCAGGGCTTTCGGCCACCTTTGGTCTCCTGTTCCGCAACATGTCATACTCCTGAATGAAAAGAAAAAGTAATACTATTATTCTTCTCTTGGAGAATGAAAATTCAGACCCGTGTTCAGAGAAAAAGGCAGCCGTCCTCAGAGAGCGGCTGCCTTGGGATTTATTCGGCTTTTTATCGGCTTTTGTCACCTTGCACAGGACGGTCAGCGAGAGGCTCGGCGGTTCTTTACACCCTGGTGTCCATGAGGACGTTGATAACGGCCGGCATGCCGTTTTCAACGGCCTCCCGCCCGGCCAGAAGCGCGTCCTTCAATTCCTTCGGATCGGATACCGTTTTGGCGAAGGCGCCGCCGGCCGCGGCGGCGATCATGTCCAGCTGGGCCGGGGGGTCGAAGTCCGCCCAGAAGGTGTTGCACTGCTCGGCGCAGCCGCCGGGATGCTCGCCCTTGGTGATCATTTTCGGGGCGTTCCAGCCCCGGTTGTTGAAGATCACCGTCATAAACGGCGCGTTGTATCTCCGGGCCATCCAATATACGGCGGTGGGGCAGGAGAAGATATACGTCCCGTCGCCGGTCAGGGCCACGATGTCCTTGTCGGGGCAGGCCAGCTTCATGCCCACGGCCGCGCCGCCGTGCCAGCCCAGAGAGCTGCCGCCGCTGGAAAAGAGCGTACCGGGCTTTGTGCGCACGAGCTGGCGGTCCACCGCCGGCCGGTCCGTGATGGCCTCGTTTAATATGACGGTATCCTCGCTCACGACCTCGCGGACGCACCTGGCCACGAACGCCGAGGACATGACGCTGCCGTCCAGCGCGTCCTCCTGCCATTCGGCGCGCATTTCCCTGTGCCGCGCCGAAACCTTTTCCCGCCGCCGCTCGATCAGCTCGCGCTGCAAAAGCCCGGGATTTTCGGACAGCTTTTTGTTTATCTGCCGGAGCGCCGTGCAGGAATCGGCCTTCATAAAGCGTTCGGAGGGGATGTACCACAGAGGTATCGTCTCTTTCAGGGGGTCCACGTCCAGGTAGAAGACGCGGCAGTCCCTGCCCGGCTGGGCGGCGGCGGGTACCCAGGGCACGTCGCTGTCGATGACGAGCACCACGTCGGCGTCCTTTAAGAGGCTGTGGGAGTCAAAGCCCAGGTGCATCTCGTTGCCGCCGGGGAAGTTCATGTTGGCGTGATACATTTCGACCACGGGAATCGCCAGCGATGTGCTGAGGCGGACAAGCTCGCCGACGGCGGCGGCGTTCCGGCCGAGATAGGACGTGACGATGAGCGGCTTTACCGCGCCCAGCAGCGCGCTTGTCAGCGCGTCAAGGGAGTCGCCGTCCAGACTGCCCGGCGCGACCGGCGCCCAGGCTTTGAGGTCGGCGCCGATTTTCGCGCCCGGCTCCTCCAGGACCTCTCTGGACGCCATCGTGTAAACGGGGCCCTGGGGGTCGCTTTTGGCCAGCTGCAGTGCCCGCCAGACCATCTGCGGGATGTTTTTGCCGCTGCGGAGCTCGTAATTCATCTTTGTGTAGCCGCGGACGATGCCGGGCTGGTCGCCGGTGTTCTGGAGAAACTGGATCTGGGCATTCCGTCCACCCCGCAGCTCGCCCTCCATGGTGTAGGGAGAGACGCCGGCCAGGATATAGACAGGGGTCCTGCACCGGAACGCGTTGTGGACGGCGCCGCCGAGATTCTGCGTGCCCACGTCCACATGGACGAAAACGGCCTGGGGCTGCCCCGTCAGCTGGGCAAAGCCCTGGGCGGCGGAGAGCGCGGCGTATTCATGGGGGCTGATGATGACCTGGGGTTTTTTGAGGCCGGCAGCCTCGTACTTGGCCCAGCTCTCGATGATCGGCGGGTAATCCGTCCCCGAGTTCAAAAACACGTGGGTGACGCCGGCGTCCACAAGCGCGTCGGTCAGCGCGTCGGCGCCGGTATAAATCGTTTCGTTATCAGTGCATTCCAAGATAATCACTCCTCATCTTAAATCATGGACAGGGCGCTTTCCAGGTCGCGCACCCAGCCCGTTATGATATCCGAGTTCTCTTTCAGCTTTTTGGGGTCTTTTTCATAGCCCTGCAGCAGCTTGTGCTGATGCTCATAGTACGTTTTCAAAAGCGCCAGGTCCCGGCTAAAGCGGCGCGGGGCCGAAAAATCTCCGCGTTCCAGCGCGTGCGCCATCTGCTCCAGGGTGTTTTTCATATCGTCCGCCGACCGGCCGGCGGTTTTCTTGAAGTCCCGCAGCACCCACTGCCGCTCAAAGATATTCCGCTTGAGCCAGCCGTCATACTGGTCGGCATACGTTGCCAGTATCCGGCCGATAAGCGCCGGCACGGCCGCCCGTTCCGCCGCGTCATAATCGCGTCCGCCTTTATCCTCCTGCTCGCCGGAGAAAACCCCGGCGTCGATGAGCGCCTGGATCGCGCCGATTTCCTGCCCTCTGTACCGCTCCGCCAGCGCCACGGATATAGCAAAGCCTGTGCCGGCGGCCTCGGCGTCCAGCATTTTGCTCTCGTTCATTTTATAAAATTCGTCGGTGGAGATATTCATGTATCGCGCCACCGTGTCGATGCCGCGCTGGGCGGTCTCGGTTTTCACGAGCCCGGGGCCGATGGAATACGCGGCAATATTCGTATCCTCCAGCTCGGCGGCCAGGGTGTTGCAGAGCTCCACCTGCGCCGTTTTGAAAACCTCGTAGGCGCCCATGTATGGCGCCGCGCCGGAGGACGGCACAAAAACGATGGTCCCGGCGCCGCGCTTTTTCATCTCCGGCAGAAACCTTTCAACCAGCAGGAGCGGGGCCCGGAGGTTGACGGCGTAGCTCTTGTCCCATTCCTCGATGGCTACGCCGCCCACGGGGCCGAACGGTGTGACGGTGGCATTGTTGAAAAGGACGTCAAGCCGGCCGAACCGTTCCGTGATGAACGCGCATAAGCCGCCGAGCTGCTTTTCGTCGCTGAGGTCCGCCTCGAAAAAATGCGCCCGGTCCGTGTTTAATTCCGCGTTGATCCTTTTTTCGGCCCCGGCGCCTTTTTCCCGGTCGATTTCGGCGAGGATCACCTCGGCGCCGAGCCGGACGAGCGCGCGGCCGGCCTCAAAGCCGATGCCGCCGCCTCCGCCGGTCAAAAGGACGATTTTCCCCTCCAGGCTATCTTTCTTGAGGTTGCTTTTGTCAATAAGCATTATCGGCACCGCCTTCAGGCCTTATATTTCCATAACGCTATCGTATCAGAACAGCCGCGGCATTACAATATTTTGCTTGCCGAAACTGTCTTGTTTCAGGCTGATTTCAGTATTTGGCGATAGGATGGAACAAACATGCACCATCGTCGTCACTATATAAAAGGCCGCGGCAAAACACGATTTTTTGCGAAAACACGTTTTCAGACCGCCGGCCGATATGCTATACTCTATACTATAGACAAGTACTCAAGGATTGGAGAAAAAGATGCTGGACGGGATCTCTCTGTTGGATCTGATTCTGCACGTGGACAAGTTTCTGGACGTCATCACCGTCCAGTACGGCGTCTACGTGTATATTTTGATCTTCCTGGTGATTTTCTGCGAGAACGGAATTTTCTTCCCGCTGCCCGGCGATTCTCTGATCTTCGCCGGCGCGGCCTATGCCGTCAAGGGCCAGCTGAGTCTTTGGCTGCTTTTCGTCATCTGCTTCGTGGCGGCCGTGATCGGCGGCATCCTCAACTATTACCTCGGCGTGGCGGTGGGAAGAAAGATTTACGACCGCGCCAAGGGGCGGTTTATCAGCCGCGAGAATATCGACAGGGCCACCGCCTTCTACGCAAGGCACGGCGGAAAGGCCATCGTCTTCTCCAGGTTTATTCCCATCATCCGCCAGTTCACGCCCTTCGTGGCCGGCATCAGCAAAATGGATTTCCGGAAGTTTATGATCTGGAACCTGGTGGGCGTGACGGCGTGGGTGATCATTTGTGCCGCCATGGGCTACTTTTTCGGCAATATCCCGGTGGTCAAAGAGAATTTTTCGGCCGTCGTCATCGGCATCATCGTGGTATCGCTGCTGCCGGCGCTCATCGGCTTCCTGAGGACGAGAATAAAACGGGCCTGAGCCGCCCAACCCGTCCAAAAATAAACATCAGCCTTCGGGCTGATGTTTATTTTTGTGCGGGCGCGCCGTGGTTTTGTCTATAAAACGTGAAGTGACACCGGGGCGGGGGCGATGTATAATAAATTATAAAGCCAAAATACCCCGGGCTATCAGATGATTGTTGAGGAGGAACGCGCATGTACGAATTCAGGCCGGCCACGGACCGTATCTGGCATCTGCGGGAACTCATCCGGGACAGGGTGCTGCGCATCGACGCCGAGCGCGCCGTGCTCTGGACAGAGGCTTCCAAAAAATATGAGAACGTCGTGCCGATCATCAAGCGGCCGCTGTCGCTGTACGAGCTGTGCAAAAATATGACGATCCTCTTTGAGGATTTTGAGATCATCATCGGCAACAAGAGCCCCTACTTCTTCGGTAGCCCGCAGTATCCGGAGTGGATAGGCCAGGGCTGGTTTCTGGAGCCCATTAAAAACGGCGAATGGCCGCTGAAGGATGGGATGTACTATAATCCCGAGGGCGAGCAGGTCCGCCTTTCCATCAGCCAGGAGGACTACGAGGCGCTCCTTTCCATCCAGGATTACTGGAAGGACAGGCGCGTCACCACAGTCGCCGACGCCTGGCAGCCCGACGGCTTTGACGAGCTCAAGCGCCTGAACGTCTCCAGCTACGCGGACGGCGGCATGGGCATGACCTGCCTGTCCCCCGGCCATCTGATCGCCGGTTACGATAAAATCATCGGCAAGGGCTACGCCGCCATCCGCAGGGAGGCCCAGGACTGGCTCGACGCCCATCGCGGGGACCTCATGGGCGAGGACATGAACAAGTACATGTTCTATAAGTCCGCCACGATCGCCTGCGACGCCGCCATCCTGCTGGTAAAGCGCTACGCGCAGGCCTGCCTGGACAAAGCCGCCGCCTGCGCGGACGATAAGCGCAAGGCCGAGCTTTTGAAGATGGGCGACAGCCTTATGTGGATTTCCGAGAATCCCGCCCGCAGCTTCTGGGAAGCCGTACAGGGCATTATGATGTATCAGATACTGATTAATCTTGAAACGCGCATCCCGTCGCCCGCTCTGGGTCGGTTCGACCAGTGGACCTGGCCGTATCTTAAAAGGGACCTGGAGAGCGGCGCTTTGACCATGGATGAGGCGCAGGAGATCGTGGACGCGTTTTTCCTGAAGGCCAACTGCTATTACAACGCCGGCCCGGATAAGCTCGTCAAGACCACAGGTATCGGCAATACCTATCAGCACACCACCATCGGCGGCGTCGACCCGTCAACGGGAGAGGACGCCACGAACCCGATCACCTATATGGTGCTGGAAACAGTGGGGCGGCTCAAGCTGCACGACCCCACCATCTCCCTGCGCATCAATAAAAATTCCCCCGACAGGCTCTGGGACTGCGCGCTGGAGACCTCCAGGCTGGTGGGCGGGCTGCCGCTGTTCCAGAACGACGAGGTCATCATCCCCGCCCTGCAGGCGGAGCTGGGCTTTGAGCTCTATGACGCCCGCAATTACGGCATCATCGGCTGTCAGGAGATCGTCGGCTGCGGGTGCGACTTCCCGGCGCCCAACGGCATCTATCCGCCCCACGCCTCCGTCTGGTGGGGCTCCATCTTCGACATGGCCATCAACAACGGCAGGAATCCCTTTAACGGAGAGCAGGCAAGCCTCAAAACCGGCTATCTCTACGAGATGAGCTCCATCGAGGAGGTCCGGGAGGCGGTGGCCAGGATGGGCCGGTATATCATGAAGCTGTTTATCTCCGCCAACAACTACGCGGAGTATATCTCGCCCTATTACTCCACCCAGCCCGCGCTCTCCATCTCCATGACGGGCTGTATGGAAAAGGGGCTGGACGCCGTCATGGGCGGCTGCAAATACAACTCCTACGGCGGTACGGCCACCGGCCTTGCCACCCTGGGCGACGCCCTGACGACGATCAAATACATGTGTTTTGATAAAAAGAAGTGCACGACCCGCGCGCTTTACGACGCCGTCATGGCCAATTGGGAGGGCTGCGAGCCGCTCCGCCAGCAGATTTTAAATGAGGTGCCCCACTACGGCAACGCCGACCCCTACGCCGACATGGAGGTCAAATGGTGCGTCGACCTGTATTATGATATCTGCCAGGAGCTTTACAGCGTCCGCTCCAAAAAATATAAATCCGGGCTCTACGGCGCGTCCGACCACGTGGCGCAGGGGTATCTCACCTGGGCCACGCCCGACGGGCGGAAGCTCGGCGAGCCCATTGCCGACGCCATGTCGCCCTGCCAGTCGAGGGACTCTAACGGCCCCACCGCCGTGTTCGTCTCCGCCTGCTGCTTCGACCATCATCACTATCTGGGCGGCATCGCGCTCAATCTCCGCATGCACCCCACGGTCCTGTCCCGGGGCGACGGTATCGCCAAGCTGCGGGACATGACGAAGGCCTATTTTGAAAACGGCGGCATGGAGGTCCAATATAACGTGGTGGACACGGCCACGCTCCGTCAGGCCCAGGCCGACCCCACCAAATACCGCGACCTCGTCGTGCGCATCGCCGGTTACTCGGCATATTTCGTGGAGCTGGGGCACGATTTGCAAAACGACATCATCGCGCGGCACGAAAACAGGCTATAGCCGTAAAACAGAAAGTCCGGGCATATACTGATATGCCCGGGCGTTTTCATGTCCGACGGGGCCAGCGCTGCAAAAAAATGGGTACGCGACAGTAGACAGAAAATAACAGAACGTGTATAATGGTACCATGCTACGTATTTTTGCGCCGCCCCAGACCGGCGCGGATCCTTTATCTGATTTGGAGGGGATAATAATGTACAAATTCAGGCCTTACACCGACCGTATATGGCACATGCGGGAGCTCATACGCGACAGGGTGATACAGACCGACGCGGAGCGGGCCCTCATTTTAACGGAATCCTACAGGAAAAATAAAAACGTCGTCCCCATTATCAAACGGCCGTTGGGCACCTATGACCTCTGCGCCAACATGACGGTCCGCGTGGAGGACTTCGAGCTGATCGTCGGCAACAAGGCCAGGACCTTCTGCGGCTCGGGCTTCAACCCAGACTGGATGGGCTCCGGCTGGATCATGTTCACCGACGTGGAGAACACCTGGACGCTCAAGGAGGACGGCCTGTACCACAACCCCGAGGGCGAGGAGCTGCGCCTGACCATCGCGCCCGAGGACGTGGCGGCGCTGCGCTCCATTACGGAATTCTGGCAGGACAACAGGGTCGGCGCCACGGCGGACGCCTGGCAGCCGGACGGATACGAAGACTTTATGCGCCTGGAGGCCACCGACTACCAGCCCTTCGGCATCGGCCTCATGAGCATCCCGGTGGGCCATCTGACGCCGGGCTTTGAAAAAATCATCAATGTGGGCTACAAGGCCATCCGCAACGAGGCCCAGGACTGGATGGACGCGCGGCGCGGCAACCTGATGGGCGACGATATGAGCAAATACATGTTCTATAAATCGGCCGCCATCGCCTGCGACGCGGCAACTATCTTAATCAAGCGCTACGGCCAGGCCTGCTATGACAAGGCGGCGTCCTGTGCCGACGACAGGCGGAAGGCCGAGCTCATGAAAATGGGCGGCGGACTGATATGGATTTCCGAAAATCCCGCCCGCAGCTTCTGGGAGGCCTGCCAGGGTACCATCATGTATCAGCTGTTTTTGGCCATTGACGCCGGCTATCCGGCGCCCGCCTTTGGCCGCTTTGACCAGTACATGTGGCCGTTTTTGAAAAAAGATCTGGAGAGCGGCGCCCTGACCATGGACGAGGCCCAGGAGATCGTGGATGCGTTCTTCCTGAAGGCCAACTGCTTTTACGGCGGCTTCCCCGGAAAGCTCGCCCAGACCACCGGCATCGGCAATACGTACCAGCACACCACCATCGGCGGTGTGGACCGGGATACCGGCGAGGACGCCACGAATCCCGTCACCTATATGGTGCTGGAGACGATCGGCCGGCTCAAGCTGCACGACCCGACCATCTCCCTGCGCATTAACAAAAACACGCCCGACGCGCTGTGGAGCTGCGCTCTGGAGACCACAAAGCTGGTGGGCGGGCTGCCGCTGTTCCAGAACGACGAGGTGATCATTCCCGGCCTCCAGGCGGAGCTGGGCTTTGAGCTTAAGGATGCGCGGGACTACAGCATCATCGGCTGCCAGGAGATCGTCGGCTCCGGCAACGATTATCCGGCGCCCAACGGCGTCCACGCGCCCCACGCCAGCATCCACTACGGCGTCGTGTTCGACATAGCCATCAACAACGGCATCAACCCGTGGAACGGGCGGCAGGCGGAAGTGCACACCGGCTATCTCTATGAAATGAACAACATCGGGGAGGTCCGCGCGGCCTTTGAAAAGATGGCGCGGTATATCCTCAAATGGTACGTTACCGTCAATAACTACGCCGAGTACCTGACGGCGTATCACGCACCCCACGCCGCCCTGTCCATCTCCATGGAGGGCTGCATGGAGAAGGGCATGGACGCCGCGGCCGGCGGCTGCAAGTACAACTCCTACGGCGGCACCGCCACGGGCCTTGCCACCATCGCCGACTGCCTGTCCACCATCAAATATATGTGCTTCGACAAGAAAAAGTGCACGACACGGGAGCTGTATGACGCCGTCATGAAAAACTGGGAGGGCTATGAGCCGCTCCGCCAGCAGATTCTGAGCGAGGTGCCGCACTACGGCAACGCCGACCCGTATGCCGACGACGAGTTCAAATGGGTCGTCGACCTGTATTATCAGCTCTGCACAGAGTGCTCCAATCCCCGGGCCAGGGTCTACAAGGCGGGGCTCTACGGCGCGTCCGACCACGTGGCGCAGGGGTATCACACCTGGGCCACGCCCGACGGGAGAAAAACCGGCGAGCCCATCGCCGACGCGGCGTCTCCCTGCCAGTCGCGCGATAAAAACGGCCCCACGGCCGTGTTCGTTTCCTCCTGCGTCTACGACCACCGCCGGTTTATGGACGGTATCGCCCTGAACCTCCGCATGCACCCGACAGTGCTCTCCCGCGAGGACGGCATCGCCAAGCTGCGCGATATGACAAAGGCGTATTTCGACAACGGCGGCCTGGAATGTCAGTACAATGTCGTCGACACGGACACGCTGCGCGCGGCCCAGGCCGACCCGAAGACGTACCGCGACCTCGTCGTCCGTATCGCCGGCTACTCGGCCTACTTCGTCGAGCTCAACCTGGACTGCCAGAACGACATTATCGCCAGAAACGAGAACAGATTCTAAAGAACTCACAAGCTGCATACAGAGGGGAAAGCCTCGCAGAGTTTGCCGCCGGAGCGGCAAATAAATTCAAAATTCGTTACGCAGGAGGACATGCGCCTCCGGAGTGACTCTTCTCATGCAGGGAGCGGCTGAGCGAGCTGCATGCAGCCTTTTGCCGGATAAAGCCCAAAGGGCTTTATCGACAGCCTGAAAGCTGCCTGGCGCTCAGCCGTCCGGCAGCTTTGCTGCATAAAGAACGCCGCTCCATACTTTCTGTAATAAATGGTTGACATTTGTTATCCTTCGGTGCTATCTTTAGGATAACAAATGTCAACCATTTCTGGGGAGTGTTTATGTTGGGCAAAACAGTCGGTCTGTCGGACGGCGAATGGAAGCTGATGAATTTATTGTGGGACGATGCCCCGCGCACTGTGGCGCAGCTTGTCTCCGCGCTCAGAAGCGATACGGGCTGGACGAAGGGCACCGTGTTTATGATGCTCTCGCGCATGGCGGAAAAGGGCACCGTCCGCTATGAGCAGGGCGGGCGCTCCAAGCTCTATTACCCTGTGCTGAAGAGAGAGGACGCCGCCTCCTGTGAGACGGAGAGCTTTCTCTCCAAGGTTTACGGCGGCAGCGTCGGGCTGATGGTGGCCTCCCTCGCCGGGCAGAAAGCGCTGACGAAGGAGGACATCGACGAGCTTTACGCCGTTTTGCGCGACGCAGAAAAGGAGGCCGGAGAATGACCGAGTGCATTATTACCTCGTCCGCGCTGATCCTCGCCGTCACGGCGCTGCGGTTCATATTCAGAGGCAAAATCAGCCGGAGGCTGCAGTATGCCCTGTGGGGACTGGTACTCCTGCGGCTTATGCTGCCTTTTCCGCTGCTGGGGAGCCCTATGAGTGTCATGAACCTCATAGAACCGGCTGAAAGCCCGGCCGCGTTCGATTCTGTACCTGTGCCTGACACAGCCGGCCAGCTTGCTATGATGCTGCCCGCCGTACAGCCCGATATGGCGTCGCCCGGCGGACAAGCCGCGCCTGCGGAGTTCGTACAGGAGCAGGAATCGCCTGCACGGGCCGGCGCGCCGGCAATGCTTTCACGGGCGCTCGCTCTTGCCTGGTTGATTGGGGGTGTTGCCCTGGGGCTGTGGTTTATCGGCGCAAATTTCGTATTTTACCGCCGACTTTGCAAAACACGAACGACTTTTGACGTTCCCGGCAGTAAACTGCTCGTCTATATCGCTGGGGGAATCGCCTCGCCGTGCCTGTTCGGCCTGTTCCGCCCGGCTGTTTACCTGACGCCAAAGGCCGCCAAAAACGGCGAGGGCGTCCGCCATGTCCTGGCCCATGAGACGTGCCATTACCGCCACGGCGATCATGTATGGTCGCTTTTGCGCGGCCTTGTGCTGGCGCTGTGGTGGTGGAATCCTCTTGTCTGGGTTGCCGCTGTTCTGTCCCGGGCCGACGGCGAACTGGCCTGCGACGAGGCCGTCGTCCAAAACCTCGGCAGTGGCGAACGCCTGGCCTACGGCCACACACTGGTGGATCTGATTGCCGTCAAGCCGGCGCCCTCAGGACTCGTCAGCGCCGCGACCATGATGATTTCCGGTAAGCGCAGTGTCAAGGAGCGGCTGAATATGATCGTCAAAAACCCGAAAGCGCTCATACCCGCCGTCATCGCGGTCGTGCTCATCGCAGCGCTCTGCGTGGCGCTGACCTTTACCGGGGCAGCCCGGAAAACCTCCCTGAGCGATGCCGGGCCTTCCGGCAGCCCGGAGGCCGCCGCCGACAATACCCCCCTCTCCGCCCAGGAGGCGCTGGACCTGTTTGAGAAAAGTGTCGGCTGGGCAAGCGGTGTGACCAGCTTTCGGATACCGGAGGGCTATGACAAGCCGGAGGATTGGGACATTCTGATCACCGGGCGCCAGATTACCGACGACGGCTTTTCCCACAGCGTTCAGTTTCTGGAGGCTGTGAACAGTACGCGAACCTGGCAGCCGGGCAGGCAGTATACGCTGGAGGTCGACGATTCTTCCTATACGGCGCTGCGTATAACGGCCGCTTTGCCCGGGGAGGACGGCATGCCGCTGGATAAGAGCATCGTTTTCTCATTCCCGAAGGAAAAGCTCTCCGACAGCGATAAGGAGGTGATCACAGCGCTTGTTAAAAGCTTCGGAAAAGCGATAAAAAACGTCTCGCTTCAAAAGCCTTTGGAGGTTCAAAGGAAGGGCGTCACGGATAACTATACGCAGTTTGTCACACCGGAACTGCTGGCTAAATGGTTGGAGATTCCGGTGGGAGGGCCGGGCCAGACGATCGAAACCTATGTGCCCGACAGAATCGAAATCGCGAATATCAAGGCGGATGGCGGTGTCTGCACTGTTTCGGGAACCCTCGTGGAGGTCGCAACGCAAGGCGGCGCCGACCTGACGCATCCGGTGTCGATAACGGTCATACATCAAAACGGCAAATGGCTCATATCCGGATATGCGATAGTCGCCGATATCTACTCCGTTAAGCATACTATCGGGCCGTATGAGCTTTCGCTGCCGGAGGGGTGGCAGGTCACCGGCAGCGTCTATGATCTAACGATCCGCTCCGATAAGGCGGCCGGGACGGTGAGCCTGCGGTCATACGACCCCGGAGGGACTATCAGCCAGCTGATAGATAATCATGGGGAAATACTCTCAAACAGAATCATCGTCGGGTTTAAATATCCCGCCTCGATCGTCGAAGTCCGCGCCACGCAGCCGGCCGCCGCGCAGGACAACGCCTATAAGGACGAGTTGCACATTTACATTGTCCTCAAAGATCTCCGTTACGCCTTTGACCTGTACTTTGACCCCGCGGTCATCGACAGAGACACCGCGATGAAAATCGCGCGCAGCTTCACGATCGACGATGCCGCGTTCAAGCTGGACATTGAACCGAGAACAACTGCGACTAAGTAAAAGCAGTGGGTATCTGATCGATTCCTTCACCGGCCCGGGGAGGATAACGGCTGACGAGCATACAAAGGCCGGCGCCATCGGCGCCGGCCTTTGTATGTATTTTATTTGTTATAGAACGTCCTGCCGTAGGCCTCGTATTCCTCGGTCAGCCAGCGTTTTCTGTTGTCCGTCCTGGGATCGGTGGCGGGGCCGTAGGCGCTGCCCCAGAAGCAGAAGCCGCCGCCGGGGGCAAAACGGTCGATGGTTTTGCGGACTTCGCCTTTGATAAGCTCCTCCGAGGCGCTGTCCCAGCCGGCGGGACCGGAGGAATCCCAGCAGCCGATCAGGCCCAGCTTGTTGCCGTATCTCTTTTTGATGCCGTCCAGGTCGTTCATGATCTGCGCCGGGTTCCAGGCCACGATGCTGAGATCGAACCAGTCGGGGATAAAATCCTCGCAGCGGCCGCAGTTGTGGTAGATGACGGGGATACCCGCGTCGACGGCCGGCTTCGTTTGCTGATAGTGATAGGGCTTGATCAGCTCGCGGTACATGTCGATTGAAATAAAGGGGTTTTTCGCCGCCGCCGTATCGTCGGTCAGCTCGATGAGATCGGGCTTGTAATACTCGATCATCTTTTTTGTCACTTCGACAAAGAAGTCCGCCATGTACTGGAAAAGCGCCTTGACCTCGTCTGGCTCCTCGAACATCGCGCAGAGCCCTTCTGAAAAGCCCATAAAAGCCATCAGCTGCTGGAAATAGCCGACGTGCAAGGTGCCGACGACGGCGGTGTTTTCGCGGTCTATGTCCGCAAGGTCTTTTTTTGCCATAGACGCCCAGTCGATCCGGGACATGTCGGGGGCCCTGACGATATCCCGCCATTTCGTGATATCGGTGATGAGAAAGTTATTTGGAACCGGGAGCGCGGCGCCGCCCGTTTCAGCCGTGGCGATGTGCGGAACGCCCCATGTGTCAAAGCCGCCCTCCGGCGTCCGGCGCGCGTTCAGGAAGGAAGCGGTGACGGGCAGCACGGCGGGCGGATACTTGCTGTATTTATCCGCAGCCATACCATACCTTGGTACCCACAGGGGCTGCTCGCCGTGGATGAACATCATGAAATTTTCTTTTTCAGTGATCTGTTTCAACAACGCCGACTCCTTTTTATACATATTTGTGTATATGTTACAAGGTGCGGCTGAAAATGGCAATAGCAGAATAGTGAATGTTTAGCGCCTGTGATTCCAAAAATGAGCGCCGCGATGCAATATTTTTATAGCAAAGCCGCGGCGGCTGCCTCCGGGGATGCTTATTGCCGGGAGGGTGTCAGTAGGCGCTCTCGAGCGCCTTGATTTTGTCGTGGAGCTGCTTGTTGACGGGGGCGGCGATCCCGTGCTTTGCCGACAGCGCGGCAATGGCGCCGCCGAACATCTCGGCTTCACTGAGGCGATGGGCCTCAACGTCCTGCTGCATAGAGGTTTTGCCCTTCGGATTCAGGCCGGCGAGCACCTCCAGCCAGTAGCCGATGTCCTCCCGTGTCAGGCGGACATGCTCTTTTTCGGCCAGCGCGATGACCTCTTCCATGGCGGCGATCATCGTATCCCTGAAGGGGCCGTTATTTTGGACGCCCTCGTAGTCGCACAGATAAACAGCCGTCGTCTGGTTGACGCCGGCGTTGAACATGAACTTGCTCCACTGGTGCCGCTTCATGTCCGGGGATAGCTCGTGGGCGATGCCGGTCCGCGTAAAAAGGCGGTCCACCGCTTCGGCCTTTTCGGAAAACGCGCCGGACTCCCTGTCGCCGAAAACCAGGACGCCCTTGTTATGGTAAGTCAGCGCGGGGCCGACCTTGACGGCGTCCATGCCCTGGGCCACGCAGAGGAGCAGCTTGTCCATCCCATAGGTCCGGCCGATGATCTCCTCGCTGCTGATGCCGTTCAATATGGAAAGGATGACCGTGCCGGGGCCCACATGATTTTTTACGGCCGCGATGGCCTCGTTCAGATTGTTGTATTTGACGGCGATCATGAGAAGATCCGCGGGGCCGGGGTCCTCACCCGGCGCGACGAAATTGAAATCGCAGCGTTCGCCGTTGCAGAAGATGCCGTCGCGGCGGTACCGGGCGATCCGCCCTTCGTCCGCGATGATCCTCAGATCGTCCTTTGAAAGATGCCCGGACAGCTGCTGCGCGAACAGGACCCCGAGCGCGCCGAGCCCGATGAGAGATACTTTTTTGATTTCCATACGTTCACCATTAAAATTTAAGATTTTTTGAAGCCTGACGGGACCTCCAGCGCCGCTTTCAGCAGCTTGTAGACGTCGGGAGCGGCTCTTTCGGCGTTGAGCGGCCTGAGGCCCTTGTCGGTAAACGCGTGCAGCGTCTCGCCCGTGGCCAAAAGCGCGCCGTCACTGTCCCGCACGACCTCGTACGACAGGATGATGCGGACGCGCGACAGCTCCTTGAGGCTTGTGACCACGGTGACCTCGTCCTCATACCGGGCCGGGCTTTTAAACCGGCAGGCGATCTCGTACAGCGGCATCAGGACGCCTCTGGCCTCGATATCAGAATAGGACACGCCCGTCTGCCTGATAAAGTCCGTCCGCCCGGCCTCAAACCACACCGGGTAATTGGAATGATGAACAATACCCATCTGATCGGTTTCGGCGTACCGGACCGTCAGTTTCGTTTTCGTTTTCATGGCTGCGCTCCTTTGTGACGTGTTGATAAGCATAAATACTATTTTATAACTTTGAGCGCGTATTTTCAATTACCGCGAAAAAATAACCCCGGTGTGGTGAACCGGGGTCATTGTCGTATTCGTTTTTACCGAGGCTCAGCCCGCGATGCGTTTGGCGCCGTACCAGGTTTTCGTATACCAGGCGCTGGACAGGCTGCTGATAATAACGCCGGTCTTCTCCGTCGACGCGTTGACGAAGCTGCCGCCGCCGATGTACAGCCCCACGTGCGTGACCGAAGCGCCCCCGTTGGAAGAGAAGAAAACGAGGTCCCCGGGCTGCAGGTCCGCCTTGGAGACGGATGTCCCGTTGTTCCTGTACTGCTGGGAGGCCGTCCTCGAAATGGAATAACCGAACTGGTTGAAGACGTAGTAGGTAAGGCCGGAGCAGTCAAAGCCCACTTTGGGGGAAGAGGCGCCGTAAACATATCTGTAGCCGGCAAACTGCCGGGCATAATCGGCGATCTGCTGCCCTGCCGACACGGCCGCGACGCTCACGGCCACGGCGCTGGCGTCGGTCAGCGTCAGATAATCGGAGCGGACGTAGCCCGTTTGTCCGTTGTAACTGACCTTGTACCAGCCGTCGCTGATACCGGCCACGCTCATGATGGTGCCGGCCGTGTACGTCCCCAGGACGGTGCCGGAGGTGGACGGGGTGCTCCGCATCCTGATGTCGCTGCCGTCCACTTTGCCGGCGGCCGTAAAGTCCTTGGTGGTTTCAACGTCTTTTATGTACATGGACGATACGTATCCGGCCGTCCCGCCGCTGCTGATGTGGTACCAGCTCCCGGTCTTGTCCAGGATGACGACAGTGTCCCCGCTGTGGAGCGTTGCCGCAATGCTGCCGCTTGTGCTGGCCTCCGTGCGGACATTGAGCGCGGCGCACGATACCGTGCCGGCGCCCTGAGCCGCCGAGGCCGCCGACGCGCCGATAAGGACGGCAGAGCTAATGGCCGATATGGCCAGGATCGTTATGAGCAGTTTTTTAAAACCTTTCATCAGACATCCTTTCTTATTTATTTTTCCTGCGCAGTCAACTGATGGAAACATGCCTATTGTAACCATTTGTAATTACTTTGTCAACGGTTTGTAAATAGAAAAATTAACCTGTAACTATTTGCGCACCGTAAACGCGTATGGGAACCACATTCCACGGAGGTGAAGCAGGGGCGATTCGTCAATATGGCTATTAAATTAACCCAGGAGTCCGTCAATCTAAAGGCTTCCCCTGGGGGAAGCTGTCGGCGCAGCCGACTGATGAGGGTCCGCCGCAGGCGGTTGATCTAGAAATCATGTTACGCGCCGCGAGCTCACCCTCATCCGTCACGGCTTCGCCGTGCCACCTTCCCCTTGGGGAAGGCTGACAGTGCGCACAGCTTGCTGAGCTGGCTTCATATCCAGCCCCGAAACGTCGGCAAAATGAGCAATTATCATCACTTCGCGCAACCTATGAAACGCGAAAAGCCGCTGCATCGCAGCGGCTTTCGAATATAAGAGCATAGGAAAGCACCGTTTTGGGGTGTCGGCCCGGCCCACTCCGGGGGTACGGGGCGCAGCCCCGTTGCAGGGTCATAGGGGCGCAGCCCCTATACCTCTACTGGGCGGGTGGGTGGGCTAATAGACGACGACGGTTGTGTTTGTGGGGATATTTTTGTAGAACCAGGCGATGTCCTCGTCGTACATGCGGATGCAGCCATGGCTGATAGGGAAGCCGATCCGGGCGTCCAGGATCTTCGTCGTGCCCGGATAATACAGCCGTGAATGAAAGCCGTAGGCCCAGGTGTAAAAGTTGACGACGGGCTTTACTGTGTACTCCTTGGCATTCCAGCCCGTGGTTGACCGCCCGATGATCTTGAAGACGCCCACAGGCGTATCGTTGCCCGGCGCGCCGGTGCCGGCCATAAAGGTTTTCTCCAGCTCCCAGGCTCCCCCGGAGCCGGTGAAAATATTGACCCGCTGATAGGCGAGGCTGACCCAGACGAGATATTTTGTCTTGCTCGTATAGCCCTTGACGTTGACCCACGCTGTTTTGAGGGCGGCGTCGTAATCGTGCGCCTGCGCCCATTTGAGGGTGTAATCCCCCTTGTAGCCTGTCTCCACGAGCGCGAGAACGTCTTTGGCGTCGAACTTATCCGCGCTCTCCAGGACGATATCCTTGTCTGCTCTGAGCTCCTGGTAGCCGCCCACCGGATCATCGTAGTATAAAACGAACGAAAGCGTTACGGTGACCGGGACAGCGCCCGTATTCTTCGCGGCATAGCTGAAAGCCGAGGAGGCGGAAGCGCCAAGCTTCACATCGGAGGCCGACTTCACTGCGTTGTCTATGTACCAAAGTCCGGTGCATGTACCGGCGCCGCCCGGCGACGAGATAGCCGCCGACGCTTTGAGCGTTAAGTAGGAGGGCAGGTCCTCCGGCGCGATCAGGGAGAGCCCGGCCCCGGCCAGACCGTAGCTTTCATCGGCAGTGACGTCGCCGGCCTCGACGGTGATGCGGCTGCCGCCGGTGTTGTCAAGGACGCTTTCAACGTATCCGTCGCCGCCCACGGCGGTATCGGCCCCATAGACGGCGCATGTGCCGCAGCTGCCGTTCACCGTTAAAGTGTTCCCCACGGCGGCGCCGAGAATTTTGACGTTGTCGACGGCGGTGCCCGGGGCGACCGTCACCGTGCAGCCGCTGCCGCTGACGGTGAGATTCTGTACGTCTCCGGTGAGGATCACATTCCGCCCGTCTCCGGTGACCTCCACATTCGGCACCTTGCCGATAGTTACCGTCCCGCCGCCGTCGCCGACGGCAACGGTGCCCACGCTGGAAAAAATATCGGGGTTTACGGTGACATCGCCGCTCCCGGCGGCAATGACAAGCCGGCCGATCCTGCTGGAATAAACGGAAAGCCCCCCGAGCACGCCGCTGCGCACCACGGCGCACGGCGCTTCCACGCCCTGAAGGGTGATATACGACGTTGTGCCGTCAAAATACAGATTGCCGTCAAATTTTTCCCCGATAACGGCGGCGCCGTTGTCGGACAGGACGAGCCCGCCCCCGGTGGTGCTTTGGCCGGCCTGGCGGTCATTTGGCACGATCCTGTACAGCACGGTCAAAAATTCCGCCAGAGATATATTGCTGCCGATATGTAACGCGCTGCCGTCGCCTTTCACGAATCCGGCCGAGGTCAGCGCCGCCGCCGCCATCCGGTACTTGCCGGAGAGGAGCGCGCTGTCGGAGAATTGCGCCAGCACCCCGATGTCGGGCTGCGCCGCCACGAGCTGGAAGGCGTTCCCCAATGCCGCGAGGGCCTGTCCCCGCGTGACAGGGGCCGATAAGTTGAGCCGGCCGCGCGCCGGTGTGACGATGCCCAGGGCCACGGCCTGCGCGGCGGCGGTATAGTACCAGTCGCTTTTTTTGATGTCCGTCACCCCGGACAGGTCGGCCGCCTGCTCCGGCGAGAGGACGCGGCAGAGAATGGTGGCCAGCTGCGCCCCTGTGACGGCGCCGTCGGGATCGATACCGTTTTCGCCGGCCGTGATCAGCCCGTCGCTCAAGGCCTTGTCCAGCGTCTTCTGCGCCCAATGACCCCGGAAGGAGGGGGCGCCGGCGGCCAGAGCTCCCGCCATACCGGAAAGCAGACCGAAAATAAGGATTGCCACAACCGAACGAGAAAACAGCTTCTTCATGCGATACTCCCAATGATAATTATACTTTTCGGCGCTCTGCGCCGGGCGCGTTCCTATAAAGCATACGCACATGCCGGCAAAAAACCCAGGGTATTATGTCAGGCCGCCGGCAAAGATCATGTCGGCTTCGGCCGAAAGCGTGACAGAGCGCTTAAAATTATATCACCTTGGCGGTAAAATAAATATCATAAATTCGCGCGCGCTTTGCGGGGTGCTTCCTTAACGTAAATCGCCGCGAGAATTATTCCCGGCACATAACGGCGGCGCGGTCAAAACATTAATTTTGGTTTACCGATTCACATTGGAGATACCAAACGTCTCAGAAATGAATAACGAATTTGTTGACAAATATCTACAAATTTAGTATTTTTATTAATGTTAGCCTATAGAGTTGCGAGGTTTAAATAATATCCCTCTTTTAGTTATCAGGACGATTTAAAATGACGTGTGTATTTTGAAGGTTTGGAGTGAGAAGCATGCGGATTGCCATCGTCGACGATAATATCAGCTACTTGAAGATTATGCGCGATTATTTGTCACATATCGGAGAATTTGAAGTGATCGGCACCGCGGAGAATGGGTTTGACGCCTGCAGGATGATCGAGACCCAGGAACCCGATATCGTGCTCATGGATATCGCCATGCCTCGCCTGGGCGGACTGGGTGTTCTTGAAAAGCTGCAGAGCCAGCCGATGAAGAACCGCCCACAGTTTATTATCGTGACGGCGCTGGGACAGGACAAGGTATCCCGCATTGCCGTCGACCTGGGCGCCGATTTTTTCATGATCAAACCCGTCGACCTGGACGAGCTGGTCCTCAACATAAAGCATCTCTACTCGCTGAAGAATTTCAGAGAGATCAGAAACGCTCAGCCGGAGCAGTCCGCCACCGACGAGGAACGGGAGGAGAGAGTGCGGGCGCTCCTGGATTATATCGGCATGCCCTCGCATCTGAAGGGATACGATTATATCGTCTACGCCATGGCCATCATCCTGAATGATCTGACGGCCATCAACGCCATGAAAAAGCAGGTCTATTCCAGAGTCTCCTGCAAATATAATACGACGCCGGCCCGGGTTGAGCGGGTGATCAGAAATGCGGTCGAACTCACCTGGAACAGGGGGAAGCTCGACATTATTGAAAAGCTGTTCGGATTCGACGAGAGCGGCGTCAAAACCAAACCCAGCAATTCCGAGTTTTTTATTAAGCTGGCCGCCGAGTTTATGGATAAGTACGAGCTGAAAAAACGCTCCTAGCGGTTGGAAAATTTCACAAAGTTTTAATTGTCGATGAACTTTGTCGACAACCTACCTTGAGATAGCAGGCACAACCTCGTAAGATATAACCAAAAATAGATGGGAGGTTGTTTGCCATGCCGGTTGAAACAAACAAATACTTGGCTGACTATCGGATCATCGAGGCCCCGTGCCGGACGCAGGGCTGCGAGGAGTGGATAGTCTATGGACTGCGGGCCGAATTCGCGGGAGAAACAACCGAAGTGTTCGCTGTCGGGGACATCAGCGCCAAAAAAGATGATATCGGGCGCCTCATCCTTTTGCTGAACGAATACGGCGTAGCAAAGGACCATCTGATCGATGTCATCGAGGATTTCGTTCAGGAGCTTTTCATGTGACGGCGGCGGCTTCGGCCGGAGATTTTAATATGGAATGTAAAACGCCGTGAAATCCGCAGATTTCACAGCGTTTTTTATTTGCTGGCAAGGCTTATTTTTTGCGCGCCGGGCACAGCGTGTGATCCGTAAACCACAGGCAGCGCTCGCAGCCGCGGCATTTTGTAAACGGCGTGCTGCCCAGCACGGCGTTTCCGAAGGCGGGGTCGGCGAGGAACGCCGTGCCGATCCCGGCCAGGTCCACGTAGTCGTGCTCAATCAGGAAGCGCACCTGCTCCTCGGTCCGGAGACCGCCGGCGGCGATGACCGGGATGCTGTCGACAGCCTGCTTCATCCGGCACCCGCTGTACGCCATCGGGCCGCAGATAAAGCCCTCCGGGACGTCCCCGTCGGGAAACTTCATCCCGAAGGAGACATTTATAAGATCCACGCCCGTTTCTTCAAAAAGCTTTGCGATCTCAAAGCCGTCCCTGCTTTCCGGCAGGAACTCGCCCATGCGCACGCCGAGCATGAACCTGTCGCCCGTTTTTGAGCGGAGCTCCGGGAGAATGCCGGTGAGAATCCGCGTCCTGTTCCAGGCGCTGTTTCCAAACTCGTCGGTGCGCTTATTGTAAGCGGCGTCGATGAATTTGCAGAGCGTGTACCCGTGGGCAAAATGGAATTCCGCCCCGTCAAAGCCGAGCTTGAAGGCGGTGACCGCTGCGCTCACCATCTCCCGCTGCATAGAAAGGACCTCGCCGGTCGTGAGCGCGTTGATGTCGCTGTCGCCGCAGGCCAGCTGCATCATGACGCTGACGCCGTAGTTATGGCATTTCTGCGCGATGGCCTTGAGAATCTCTTTGTCATAATCCGTCCACTGCCCGGTGCCGTCTGTCGCGCCAAAGCACTGGGTGGCCTGGAGGATGATCAGCCCGGCCCCGCCCCTGGCCCGCGCTTCGTAGTGCTCGATATGCTGCTTCCCGTAAAAGTGCCCGTCGTCGCCGTGGAAAGAAAAGGTGAATATAGGCTCCATGACGATGCGGTTTTTAACAGTGTTGCCCCTGATGACCAGCGCATCCTGCAGTTTTGACATAGATGACTCCTATTCTGTCGTGTTGGGCCCGTAACTGTCAGATGAATTTTACAGTGCCGGCGAGCGGCTTCCTGTCGGCGTGCCTTGCCGACGGCGCCGCGTCGTCGGCCGGATAGCCGAGGGGGAGGATGCTGGAGGGGACAATATTCTCCGGCAGGGAAAACTCCCGGATGACCGCGTCGGGGTCGTAGTGGCAGACCCAGGTCGTGCCAAGCCCCAGGTCGGCGGCCGCCAGCATCATGTGCGCGCAGACAATGCTGGCGTCGATATCCCCGTGGTCCTTGTTGTCGTACGGGCGCTTCCAGCTGAGGCTTTGATCGCTGCAGACGATCAGCGCCGCCGGCGCGTCAAAATGAAAGCGCGTGCAGCCTTTGAGCTTTTCCAGGGCTTCCCGGCTTTGCAGGACCAGGATGCTCTGGGGCTGGTTGTTATGGGCTGTCGGGGCCAGCCGGCCCGCCTGCAGGATCATGTCGAGCTTTTCCCGCTCGACGGGGGTGTTTGAAAATTTACGGACTGAATATCTTTTTTCGGCCAGCTCGAGAAAGTTCATACCGATTCTCCTTACTTCAGTTAAGCAACGTTATTCCGTCGGCTGCAAATTTGGGTCCAGCTCGATTCTGATCCGCCGCGAGAGGATCAGGTTGAGGAGCGCGATGACGGCCGCCGCCATAAATACGGCTTCATATCCGACAGCCGCCCACAAAAGACCCCCGAAGACGGGGATCACCATCGAGGCAATGTGCTGAAGGCTCGTGCCCGTGGACAAGGTCGGCGTGAGATCGGCGAGGTTCACGCAGATTTTCCGCGCGTATGTACTCCGCGCCATCTCCACAGCGGACATGGAGCCGTCTATGACATAGCACCCGGCGATAATCACAACGGCGATGCCTGCGGAGAAAAGCCTGTCTGCAAACGAATATCCAAAGCAGATGACAAACAGGAGCACCGCTTCCATTGTCAGCACGAACCGCTCCCCGCGGTTGTCGATCCAACGCCCGATGAGCTTTCTCGTGCCGATGCTGACGAGAGCCACCACCATGCCGAGAATGGCAAACATCTGCGGGCCGAGGTTGAACACCCTGACCAGCACCCACGGGGCAAACGTCATATAGATTTGATTTCTGGCGCCGCTGATGACCGCGAGAACATAGTAAAGCCTGTACTGCTTCCTGAAAATGAACTTTACTCTCCTGGTTTCCCGTTTCCCTTTCTTCATAAAGCCCATCATAAACGCGGCGATCACATAAAAAATCGCGGCGATGACGAACGACAGCTGATAGGAAAGGTGCATGTAATTAAAGCCGACAAAAATGAAGATGTAAGCCACGATCGTTCCGTAAAGGCTGAATGCGCTGACGGTCCCCAGCCTGTTGCCGAATTCCTCCGGCTTTGACAGAGACATGCCGATAGACGGCGTCACCGGCATGACCATGTGTGTGCCGAGGCTGAACATCATCATAAAGATGATCATGACGGCGTAGACCGGCGTGAGCATACCGAGCCCCAGCATCCCGATGCCCGAAGCGACCATGCCGACCATGGCAATCCTGATATCTCCGAGAAAGTTCAGAAGCGCCAGGACCAGCATGATGCAAAACCCCGGGATTTCCCTCGGTACCTCCAAAAAACCTCTGGCCTGCTCGGACAGATTATAAAAAGCACTGAGATAGTTGTTGAAAATCGATGTATTGATGCCGCCGCCTATGCCCGCGAAAAGCCCTGCCACAAGAAATAGATTGAAATTCTTTTCGTTGCGAAAATTTTTGAAAAACTTGAAAAGCCCCTTACCCTGGCGCCCTTCCGCGCCGACATTCTGTAATTCCTCCACCGAACCAGCCCTTCCGCCCATGTCGTTTATTTTATGCTGATTATAACACTTCGGACAGGCGGCGACAACAAATATCGGCGGCACAAAATTACATAATTCGCGCCGTCCCCCGTCTGTTCGGAAAAGCAAAAAAGGATATACCACAAAGGCATATCCTTTTGTTCTTATTTCAAGCAGAAATTATCTCTGTTTAGAGAAACAGTCGCTGCAGTAAACAGGACGGTCGTCTCTCGGCTGAAACGGAACTCTTGCTTCACGGCCGCAGGACGCGCAAATTGCCGTGAACATCTCTCTGGGGGCAGCGCCGCCATTCTTTCTGGCTTGACGGCAGGGCTTGCATCTCTGGGGCTCATTTGTAAAGCCCTTCTCCGCGTAGAAATCCTGTTCGCTGGCAGTAAAGATAAAATCTGCGCCACAATCTCTGCATTTTAATGTCTTGTCTTGGCTCATTAAGTGGGATACCTCATTTAAAAAATATTTGTTGAATCGAGAATTCAACACTGCCATTCATTATATACGCAAATTTGCCGAATGTCAACCGGCCATAGACCGATATTTTTTGCAGGATGAATAAAAAAATCGCACATTACCGTTTTCTGGACCGCGCCGGATACAATCGCGCACATATTCTCTTTTTCTATTATTTTCCTTCGCTGCCATTTGTGGTATTCTGAGCATAGACGCCGCCGGCGCCGGCAAAAACCACGCCGCTTTGCACACCGGGACTCAAATGCCCCGGCGGCTCATGAAAGGTGGTTTCGCTATGCCCTGTGTCCTCTCTGCGGGAGAGCTCCTGATCGATTTTTCGCCGGCCGGCTGGTCGGATAACAATCAACCGCTCTACGAGCAAAATCCGGGCGGCGCCCCGGCAAACGTTGCCGTGGGGCTCAGCCGGCTCGGCGTAGACAGCGGCTTTATCGGCAAGGTGGGGTCCGACAGCTTCGGGTGTTTTCTTAAGGGGACCCTCGATAACTGCGGCGTCCGCACAAAAGGCCTGAAGTATGACGCGGCGGCAACGACGCTGGCGTTCGTGCAGCTGGCCGAATCGGGAGAGCGCAGCTTCAGCTTTTACAGGAATCCCGGCGCCGATACCCGGCTTGCCCCGGCAGACCTCGATTTTGCCGAGGTCGACCGCTGCGACGTCCTGCATTTCGGCGCGCTCCTCTTCACGGCGGAGCCCGCCCGCTCGGCGATGCTTGCGCTGCTTGAGTACGCCCGGGAAAAGGGGAAGCTGATCTCCTACGACCCCAATTGGCGCCCCGCGCTCTGGCGCTCCTGCGACGAGGGGCTCCGGGACATGCGGCGCGGTCTCGCCTATGCCGATATCGTCAAGGTCTCCGGGGAGGAGCTGTTTCTTTTGACGGAATCGGCCGATATCCGCGACGGCGTCAATAAATTGCTCGTCATGGGCGCCCGCCTCGTGCTGGTGACCCTCGGTGCGGAGGGCTGCCGCGTCGCCACCCGCCGGTGTGACGCCGCGCTGCCGGCGTTTAATGTCGACGTCCTGGACACCACCGGCTGCGGCGACGCCGCCATGGCCGGGTGCCTGTGCAAAATCCTGGCGCTGGGCAAAGGGCTCGACGACTTGGACGCGGACGGCCTCCGTGCCGTCGCGGCGTATGCCAACGCCTGCGGCGCCCTCTGCGCCACAAAACGCGGCGCGATGCCGGCCCTGCCGACCCGCGTCGAGGTCGACGCGCTGCTGCGCCGGTGAGGGCTGTTTCGGCCGCGTTATTCCTTCTGCCATTGCAGAACTTTTTTGATCTGCCATTTATGATACGCCCCCCAGATATACCAGCTGGCAAACCACAGGATAAAAGAGTAATACCAGTCATAACCGTTATGATAATCAATAACGGCCGTAAAGCGCTCCAGGATCAGTTCGACACCCGTCAGGCCGATTGTCCAGACGAGCGCCCAGGCAAATTTACCTTTGGCGGTATCGGGAGTGTGTTTGACCCAGAGGATGGCGGCTGCCGGAGCGACGATGAAATTGACAGTGACAGACATGTCGCTAACGAACCCCCACAGCGCCTTGGGATAATTCCACCAGTTGAAATACAGCGCGACAAAACACACGATGTTTGCGTAAAAACTCGCGAACAGCGCGACCGGCACGAATTTTGATGCGCCCTTCCTGTCAATGACCAGCGCCGCAACAGATGCCGCGATCGCCGCGTATTGAAGGATATATTCAATATCCATCCTACATCGCCTTTCTGCAATCTCCAATTATTGTTGGCATATCAGGCAAGGTTATGTATAAGAGTACCAGCGGGGCGGGGGGCCGTCCCCGCTTTTTTCTGCGCCCCGCCCATTGCGCCATTGACACCTTCGCCGCAAGGTGTTAACATAATGTCGCTATTTCGCGGCCGGAAGGCCGCCGCTGAAAGGTTTGATTCATTTGCCGCAGTTTTTTGAAGCCGCCATGCTCGTTTGCTTTGGGCTCTCGTGGCCCCTGTCCGTTGTAAAGTCGTGGAGGTCGCGCACCACAAAGGGGAAGAGCCTGTTTTTTGAGGTGTTCATTCTCATCGGCTACCTGAGCGGGATCGCCGGCAAGCTCGTTACGCACAACATCACGTACGTATTTATTTTCTACATTATCAATGTGGTCATGGTCGTGATCGACCTGGCCCTTTATTACAGGAACAGCCGCCTGGACAAGCTGGCGGCCAAGGAAGGATAACATTCAGGCTGCAAAAGGCCGTCTCCCGTGGCGGCCTTTACATAAAAACCCCGGAGTATGACGTGTTCCAAGGTGAAAGAACGCGTCTCTCCGGGGTTTTGTTTTTTTACGCGCTGCCGGCGGGCGCCGCCTCCTCGCTGATGATATCCAGGAGCAGGCGGATAGAGGGATTTTTGCTGTTTTTCAGCCAGGAGACGCAGATGTCAACGGTCATGTCGCCGTCCAGGGCGATAAAGCGCAGGCTCGCGCCGGTGTACGGCTCCAGGCTGCGGGGCAGGAGCGTGATGCCGATTTCCGATTCCACCATCATGATAAGGCTCGTGTACTGGGTCTGGCGGCTGATGACGTTCGGGGTGAAGCCGTTGCGGAGGCAGTCGCGCTGGAGCTTCAGCGCGTCCTGGGGGTCCGGCATATCCAGCAGGACGAATTTTTCGTTGTCAAGCGCCCGCGGGCTGATGCGTGCCTCGCCCGCCAGCGGGTGGCTTCTGTAGACGACGGCGCACTCCGGGCTGGAGTCGAGCAGGAGGCAGCGTACGCCGTCCCTGTTCTGGAAGGGATAGGGCGAGGAGAAAACGACATCGACGGCCTCGCTTTCCAGGTCGCGGATGAGGACCCTGTTGTCGTCCTGCCTGATGGACAGCTCAATGCCGGGATGGGTGCGGTGGAATCTGGCCAGCAGCCTTGGAATGAGAATCTGCTCGTAGGGGCCCCAATAGCCGACGCGCAGCGTCCCTTCCGCGCCGGCCGCGGCCAGCGCCGTTTTCCGGACCGCCTCGTCGTACCGGGCCACAACGAGCTTTGCCTCGTCAAAAAACACCTTGCCCGCCGCCGTCAAATGGACGGAACGGTTGTTCCGGACGAAAAGCTTTGCGCCCAGCTCCTTTTCCATCGCCGTGATGACCTGGCTCATGGAGGGCTGGGCAATGCGCTGCTCCTCCGCGGCTTTCGTAAAATTCAGCAGCCGCGCCACGCTGAGGAAATACTTCATGTGCTGGACGTCCAAAGAGCTCATCTCCCGCCGTCAATGCTTAATCATTGGCATTGCCTATGGCTTTTCTGAATCCGTACGCACAAATTTACGCGATATATACATTTTATATGTTGTGATCGTTAAATTACTGTCGATTATCCATATAAATAATAGGGCCGGCCTATCGTATCACGTTATTTTAATATTTTACAGCCCTCCCCGGCCGATATAAACTTAAAAGCAGAAGGAAGCACGGTGATCGCGCTGCCAAGCCCAATCTCAAGGAGGAGGAAGAAAAATGGCGGATATCCCAAAGACATGCAAGGCGGCCGTCCTGACGGAATACGGCGGCCCTCTGGAGCTGCGTGAGGTCCCGATTCCCGACGTTCGGGACGGGGGGATTCTGGTCAAGGTCGAAATGGCGGGCATCTGCGGGTCGGATATACATATATCGGCCGGCAATCTCGGCATCAAGGCGCCGCTGCCGTTTATCATGGGCCACGAGACGATCGGCAGGATCGTCAAGCTGGGCCGGGGCCGCACCCATGACGCGGCCGGCGAGCAGCTCAGGCTCGGAGACAGGATCATGTGGGCGCACGCCGACTGCTATGACTGCTATTACTGCAATATTCTCCGCAAGCCCATGCTGTGCGAGCACCGGATCGGCTATGGCATGTCGCCCCCGGGCGCGCTGATGGGCGGCTTTGCCGAGTACGAATATGTTATCCCCGTGACAAAGGTCGTTAAAATCCCCAGCGAACTGACGGAAGAGGAGGCCATCGGCGTGGCCTGCGCGTTCCGGAGCGTCGTGGCCGCCTTTGAAAAGCTGGGCGGCATCGGCCTGGCGGACAGCGTCGTCATCCAGGGCGCCGGGCCGGTGGGGCTGTATTCCCTGGTGCTGGCGCGGGAGGGGGGCGCGGGCCAGGTGATTGTCGTCGGCGCGCCGAAGGAGCGGCTGGACCTGGCGAAAAAATGGGGCGCCGACCACGTGGTCAACATCGACGAGGTGACCGACCCGGCGGAGCGGAAAGCAATCATTTTCGGCCTGACAAAAAACAGGGGGCCGGAGCTTGTCGTCGAGTGCTCGGGCTTCGCCCCGGCCTTCGTCGAGGGCGTTGAGATGGTGCAGAAGGGCGGGCGCTACCTGATCATCGGGCAGACGTCGCCGCAGCCGGTCACTTTCACCCCGTATACGATCCTGCAGAAAAACATGCAGATCATCGGCAGCGGCGGCGCGATCATCCATCATTTCTACAAGGCGCTGGAGTTTATACGGACCCATCAGGCGAAATATCCCTTCGGCGATATCGTCAGCCGGCGGTACGCTCTGGAGGATGTCAACGAGGCGCTGGCCAACATGAAGGCCGGCCGGGAGATCAAGCCTGTCATCGACAACCGGGGCAGGTAGGGCCTAGAACCATTTCTTAAGCCTGAAAACGGCCAGACAGCCGACGCAGACAACAACGCTCAGAAGGATGACAAAAGCGTACCCTGAGCTCCAGCCGTATTCCGGCATCCGCAGGTTCATACCGTACCAGCCCACAATGAGTGTCAGGGGCATAAATATGCCGCTGATGACGGTAAAAACCTTCATAATCTGATTTTGCTGGATGTCAAGCTGGGCCTGATACGCCTCTCTGACCTGCGTGATATATTCGCGCAGATGCAGCACGGAGCTGAGGAGGTGGTCGATACGCCGGGAAAAAGAATAAAATCTTGCCTGGATGTCCGGCGGCAGAACGTCGTTCTCGTCCTCGGCAAACTCGCCGGCAATGAAGCCGAGCTGCTCATAATACCGTTTTACATTCAGCAGATCCCGGCGGATGGCGATGATTTTGTCCGGGCCGTTATCCAGGCGGTTTTTCCTGGTCAGCAGCATATCCTCGAGCTTTGTGATCCTGTCCTCGACCTTTTCCAGCTCATGCAGATCGTCGGTGCAGATGGTGACAAAAAATTCGAGGAGCTGACGATAGGTGTCGATCCCTTCGTCGATTTGTCCCGCGACCTTCGCGCACTCTTTGTTATCGCTGAGATAAATCAGGTGCTCCGGGCTGCAGTAAATGAACACCTTTGAGTCCTTGCGCGCGGCGTTTCTGATGTCGCAGTAATGCAGGGCGAGAAGGAACTTTCCCGGGCCGAGCTTCAGGCAAATGTGCCGCTCGGCGTTCAAAAGGTCGGCGCGGCTGATATTCACGTCGTCCTGCAGCACCGCCATTTCATTTGATTTTAAAATTTTGCGCATGAGAGCATCTCCTTCGGGCCCGATTCGTCCGCGTTTATTTTACGCCAAAATCAGGGAAAAGTCATTCGGAAATATATCATGGAGGGATTGTGATGCACAGCACGTTTTTAGCCAGTACAAACCCCATCCTCTTCGGCTGCGGCGTCTCCGGGCTGATTGGGGAGAAGCTGAAGGAGTTCGGCTGCAAAAAGGTCCTGGTGGTCTACGACAAGGGCGTCAAGGCCGCCGGTATCGCCGATAGGATTCTGGGGCACATCCACGCGGCCGGCATCGAAACCGTCTGCTATGACGGCGTGCTGCCGGACCCGCCCGACTATACGGTGGAGGCGGCCGGCGCTCTCGGCGTCCGCGAGAGGGTGGACGGCGTCGTGGCCGTGGGCGGCGGCAGCGCGCTGGACACGGGCAAGGCTGCAAAGGTCCTTTTGACGAACCCGCCGCCTATCAGCAATTATTATCTGGCTTACGAGGACGTCCAGCCCGACGACAAGACGATGAAACCCATTATCGTCATCCCCACCACCTCCGGGACCGGCAGCGAAGCTACGCCCGGCGGCGTCATCACCGATACGAAGCGGGGCGTCAAGCAAAACGTCCCCTGCGCGACGAATCTCGGCATCGTCGACCCGGAGCTGGCGCTCGGCCTGCCGCTCCCGGTGACGGCGTCAACGGCGGTGGACGCGCTGTGCCACGCCGTGGAGGCCTTTACCTCGGGCGAGCCCAACGCCATCAGCGACGTGCTGGCGCGGGAGGCGATTTCGCTCATCGGCAAAAACCTGCCGGCCGTGTTTAAAAACAGCGCCGACCTCAAGGCCCGGGAGGGGCTGCAGCTGGCGGCCACGCTGGCGGGACTGTCGATCATGGGCCCCTTCTGCAACGTCCCCCACGAGATCGGGCTCGTGCTCGGCACGGTCTTCCATCTGCCCCATGGGACGGCCTGCGGCGCGACCCTGCCGGAAGCGCTGGAATTCCTCGCCCCGGCCATCCCCGAAAAGGTCGCGGCGGTCGCCCGCCTGCTGGGCGCCGAGGTTTCGGAAAGCGCCGCCCCGGAGGAAATCGGGAAAACCGCCCGCGGGACGGTGCGCGCGCTGTACGGCCTTATCGGCATGCCGGGGCTGAAAACGCTCGTCGCGTCAAAGGAGGCGCTGCTGGCCGCCGTCCCGGACATTTTGGCGTATTCCCCGTTCCATTTTTCGGCCCGGCCGGTTTCGACCGGCGACCTGAGGGAGATCCTCGGCAAGGCTTACGACGCTTAGCTTTACATAAATACCATCCGCCCCGCCGCGCCCACCGCCGCGGCGGGGCAAATTTGCGCTTCCCTTCAAGGAATCTTGACCCAAACGATTAATCGCGCGGCTTTTTGAATCGATAATAGATGTATTAGCTGATAATGGGCCATATTTCGCGATTTGATGCTCCTTTCCTTATAAATACGCGCCCCAGGGGGAATAGTCATGAGATTCGTGCCGGCAAACTGTTTGCGGGAAGGCATGCGGGTCGCCAGAACGTTATACGGTAAAAACAACGAAAAACTGCTTATTGCCGGCGTCGAACTGAGTAAAAAGAATATTGACAGCATCCAGCGAAAGAAATTCCCCGGACTGTATATAGACGACGATTTGTCCAGAGATATCAGCGTCATCAGCACCATCAGCGACGAGCTCAGAATGGAGACCGCCAAGGGCGTCAAAAAAATATTTACGGAGGCCAAGGACCGGGGCGACCCAAAAGCGAAAATCGTGGGCATCATGCAGCAGGTCGACGGCATTGTGGACGAGCTGCTGGCAAACAGATACATGATGGTCAACATGATCGACCTGAAATGCTACGACAACTATACATATCTCCATTCGGTAAACGTCGCCGTTTTGTCGATCGTCACGGGCATCGCCATGGGCCTCGACCGGGACACGCTCTCGCGCCTGGGCCTGAGCGCCATACTGCACGATATCGGAAAGGTCTTTATCAACAAGAAGATCATCAACAAGCCGGGAATCCTGACGCCGGAGGAATTCGAGGAGGTCAAGAAGCACTCCCAGCTTGGGTACGATTACGCCAGGAACAAATTCAGGCTGCAGTCGGTCATCTACACCGGCATCATCGATCACCACGAGAAATACGACGGCTCCGGTTATCCCAACGGAAAATGCGGCGGCGAGATATCGCTGTTCGGCAAAATCATCGCCGTGGCGGACGTGTACGACGCGCTGACGTCGGAGCGGCCGTATCGGAAGGCGCAGAGCCCCTCCGAGGCGATGGAGTATGTGCTGGGCGGGGTGGAATCGATATTTGACCCGCGGGTCTCCACCATTTTTATCCGAAAGGTCGCGCCCTATCCCATCGGTACCACCGTGCGCCTCTCCAACGGGTATACGGCGATCGTCCTTGAAAATTTTGAGGAGGTCTGCATGCGGCCGCGGGTCCGGGTGATCAAGGCGGGCGGCGAGGACGTGATGCCGTTCGAGCTCAACCTGATGACCGATTATAACCTCCTCAGCATCGTCATCGAAGGCATTGTAAACGACAACAGCGCCTTTTAGGCCCGGAAAAATAAACAGGTTGCACGTAAAACGGGACCAGCCGGACAATTGCCGCGCTGATCCCGTTTTTTCAATCGTCTTTTTGCCGGTGGTACTTCCTGTACTCGGAGATCGTCATGCCCTCGTTTTCCTTGAACAGGCGGTAGAGCGTCTGGGGGGCCGACATGCCCACAAGCTCCGCGATCTCCTCCACCGGCTTGTCCGTGTAGCGGAGATAGTTCTTCGCGTAATTGAGCCGGTAAATGCTGAGCGTCTTGCGGAAGCTGGTGCCGAAATAATCGCTGAATATCCTGGTGATATGGCGCGGCGTGATGTGAAACGCCTTCGACACGTCCTCAAGGGAGAGGTTCTCCTGGTAATGCTCCTGCATGAATTTGGTGATCTTCACGGCGAGGTTTGACTGGCCGGCGTCCGGCTGCCCTTCGTCGCCGCTCCCCGCCGTGAGGATATTGCGCAGGACCTTGATAAAATACTCCCGGCAGTAATCCACGAGCAGGAGCTGCCAGCCCAGCGGTTTTTCCGTGGCCTCCCGCTCAATGGCGGACAGGATGCCGCTGCAGCTGTTTGCGTCCTCGGCGATGACGTACAGCTTTTCCGACAGCGCGCTTTCAAAAAGGCGCACGAATTCATGCTCCGGAGCGCGGCGGGAGGCGGCCTCGGAGTTCTTGTGGATGCCGAAGACGAAGACCACGTAGACCTTTTTCTCGTCGGGGTTGTAAACGGCCCCATGGGACACGCCCGGGGGGATGAGAATGAAATGGTTGGGCAGCAAAAGGTGCTCCTGCCCGCCGATGTGCATGCGCATCCGGCCCTCGAGGATATAGTAAATTTCGTAGTTTAAGTGGGTGTGCGTAAATTCCACGCAGGTCTCGTCGAGCCTTTCCAGGTATTTGACGGAGAGCTCGTAATCCGACATCTGGATCGGGATCTGATATGGTATATAGAGGTTGCTGTTTTGACCTTTTTCCATATACAACTCCCCCAAATCTATTGTATAATTAGCTGTTATTCATTATACCAATAATATTTTTCGGCGACAAGCACGATTTCGGCCCCGTCTAGCGCAGACGGACACAAACGGGCCAAACGTGTCTTGCCGGACGATTGAATTGTACGCCGGTGAATAATATAATTTAACCATGAGTCATACCATGAGGAGGTATACACACATGAAATCGGTTACTGTCGTCAAAATCGGTAGTCTGAAGGACCCGGACGAATCCAAGCGCGGTCAGGTCAAGGTCACGGATATCCCCATGCAGCCCCTGGGGCCGGAGGATGTGCGCATCAAGGTCGCCTATTGCGCCATCTGCGGTTCCGACCCGCACCTCGTGGAAAACATTTTCGGATGGGAAGTCCCGTTCGGACTGGGCCATGAGGTTTCCGGCGTCATTGTCGAGCTGGGCCCGAAGGCCACCAAGAAGGGTCTCAAGGTCGGCGACCGTGTCGCAGGGAATTTTCTCCACTTCTGCGGGACATGCTATTATTGCCAAAACGGCCAGCAGCAATTTTGCGAGCACGCCAACGAATCCAACAACCCCGGAATGAGCGAGTACGTCGTCTGGCATGAATCCCAGGTCTATAAAATGCCCGACAGCATCAGCCTGAAGCAGGCCTGCCTCCTGGAGCCCGTCTCCGTCGCCGTCCGCCTGATGGACAAGATCGACATGAAGATCGGCCAGCGCGTCATCATCGTCGGCGGCGGCCCCATCGGCCTTCTGGCCACCCAGGCTGTCCATATGATGGGCGCGTCCAACCTGACGCTCGTCGAGCCCATCGCCGACCGCCGCGCGCTGGCGCTCAAATACGGCGCCGACCATACGATCGACCCGACGGCGGTGGACATCAAGAAAGCGGCCATGGAGCTGACGGACGGCAAGGGCTACGACGTCGTCGTCGATTGCTCCGGCTCTACCCGCGCCGTCTACGACCTGCCGTTCATCGCGGCGCTGGGCGGCAAGCTCATCTATGCCGCCATGTATCCCAATACCTATGAAATGCCCCTGAACCTCTACAAGCATCTTTACGCCAACGAGCTGACCATCACGGGCATGTACGTCTCGCCCTACACCTTCCCCCGCACCTGGCAGATCTTCCCGAAATTCCAGTTGGAGGAGTTTACGTCGAAGGTCTTCTCCATCGACGACGCCGAAGAGGCCTTTAAAGCGCAGGTCTCCGGCAAGCATATCAAAATCCTCATCGAATGCAACAAATTTGAATAAGGAGAGCCCCTTATGAGTGAAAAGAAAAATTTGACAATCCCCGAACTGGAGGAAAAGGCCTATAAGATCCGCCACGACCTCCTGAACTTCATTTACAGAATCGGCATGGGCCACCTGGGCGGCGAGCTGTCCATGGTCGAGGTCGCCGTGGCCGCATACTACAAGTATCTGAATTACGACGTGCACAACACCTGCGATGAAAACCGTGACCGCTTCATCCTCTCCAAGGGTCACTGCAGCGAGACGCTGTTTACCATCTTCTCCGATCTCGGCGCCTACACAATGGATTACATGGTAGAGCATTTCGAGACGTTGGACACGGCGAAGTTCGGCATGCACTCCAACAGGAAATACTGCGAGCAGATCGAGGTTTCCGCCGGCTCCCTGGGCCACGGGCTGCCCGTGGCTGTGGGCTACGCGCTCGGCGCCAGGAAGCAGAAGAAGAATTACCGCGTCTTCGTCCTCACCGGCGACGGCGAGCTCAACGAGGGCACCAACTGGGAAGCGCTCATGTCCGGCGCCCACTTCGGCCTGTCGAATCTTGTGCTGATCGTGGACAAGAACGCCCTGCAGATGACGGGCACCACCGAGGAGATCATGAACATCGATCCCCTGGACAAGAAGCTTGAGGCTTTCAACTGGAACGTCCTGAACGTCGCCGACGGCAACGATATGGCCCAGGTCTGCGCGGCCTTTGATAAGCTCCCGCCTGTGGACCATTCGAAGAAGGGCAAACCGACCGCCATCATCGCCAACACCGTCAAGGGCAAGGGCGTTGATTTTATGGAAGGCAATCACAAGTGGCACGGCGGCGGCATCGCCAAGGAGCAGCTTGAGCAGGCTCTGGCCTCCCTTGAGAAAAGCAAAAAGGAGAAGAAATAATGAGCGTTAAATCGACTTTTAACTTTGACCAGATGCTGTCTAACGCCCGCGAGGCCTACGGCGAGGAGCTGACGCGGATGGCCGACGAGGGTCTGGACTTTGTGTTCACCTATACGGACAACGTGGCCCCCTCCTCCAGCGCCGGGCAGCTTTTGAAAAAATACCCCGAGAGATGCTTCAACTTCGGCATTGCCGAGCCGGACCAGGTCGGCGCTTCAGCCGGTCTCGCCCTCTCCGGCGAGGTGGTCTACTCCCAGGTGTTCGGGCCGTTCCTGTCCCTGCGCGCGGCCGACCAGATCCACACCGACATCGCCTATAACGACGTCAACGTCCGCCTCATTGGCACCCATGCCGGCGTGACCGCCGCCGGCGGCCCGACCCACAACTGCATCGCGGACCTGGCGCTCTATCACGCCATCCCGAACCTCACCGTCGTCGTCCCGGCGGACGCGGCCCAGTGCTGCAAAGTTATCCGCCAGTCCCTCACCTTCAAGGGCCCCATGGTCATCCGCATCGACCGCGGCGGCTCCCCCAACGTCTACGCCGACAACGACTATGACTTCCAGATCGGCAAAGCCATCGAGACGCTGCCCGGCAATGACCTGACGATCATCTCCGCCGGCTCCTCCGTCTACTGGTCCCTCATGGGCGCCAAGATCCTCAAGGAAAAGCACGGCATCAACGCCCGCGTCATCGACATGCACACCGTCAAGCCCTTGGATGTGGACATGATCCTCAAGTGCGCCCGCGAGACAGGCAACATCTTCACCGTCGAGGAGCACTCCATCAACGGCGGCCTGGGCGGCAGCGTCGCGGAGGTCCTGTGCGAGGCCGGCTTCTCCGGCAAGTTCAAGCGCATCGGCCTGCCCGACAAGTTCGCGGTCCTTGGCGATCCCGATGAAATCTACAAGCACTACGGCATGGACCCCGACGGTATCGCCAAGACGGTGAGCGAGGTCATGAGCAAGCCCAAAACGCTGTAAGGAGGCCGAATTATGAGCGCTATAGATAAAATTGCCGCGTTTTCAATGGATTATTTCAGCCTGAAGGGCAAGGTCGCCATCGTGACCGGGGCCAACCAGGGTCTCGGCATGGGCTACGCCGTCGCTTTCGCCAAGGCGGGCGCCGATCTTTATATCCCGCACTTTACGGAGGATGTCTCCGACGTCAAGCGCCTCATCGAGGCCGAGGGGCGCCGCGTGGCCTTTATCAGGGGCGACCTGACGGACAAGAATTATCTGAAGTCCGTCGTGGACGGTTGCCTGAAGGAGTACGGGCACATCGATATCCTTGTGAACAACGCCGGCACAAACCACTTCGCGGATTTCCTGGAGTTCCCGGACGAGGCGTACGACCGCGTGCTCGACCTCCAGCTGAAGGCCGTCTATTTCCTCGGTCACGAGGTCGCCAAGGTTATGGTCAAGCAAAAGAGCGGCAAGATCATCAACATCGGCTCGGCGCTGTCCTTCAGCGGCGATAAAAAATGCCCGGCCTACGTCACGGCCAAGCACGGCGTTATCGGCATCACGCGCGATTTCGCCAACGAGCTGGGCGAGTACAACATCCAGACGAACGCCATTTGCCCCGGCTTTATTCAGACGGACATGAACATCGCCGTCAGCGCCGACAAGGCGTTCTACGACCACATCACGTCGAGGATCGCCGCGGGCTACTGGGGCGACCTGAACGACCTGATGGGCACCGTGGTATTCCTCGCCTCCAAGGCGTCCGACTACGTCAACGGCGCCGAGATCAAAGTCGACGGCGGCTTCTCCTGCGTGCTGTAAAGCGGCCGGCTTGATACGCCGAACATAAAATATAAACCGCTGTGCCCCCGGCACAGCGGTTTTGTTATGCAAAAATAAGAAATATTCCGTCGTAAGACGGCTTATTTTGTACATGCCTACTATTATTTAAGGTTCGACAAAACTCGATTTTCTTCGCTCTTGCCAATTGCAGGAATATGTCATAAACTGCACGTTGTTGTACGACAAATTTAAAATAAAGGGAAGGTAAACATGAATAATATTCAGGTACATATCCCCGCGCTGCTCAGAAAAGTGCAGGAAATGTCGAGCGACGACATGGCGTATGTCAGCTTGACGATCAATGACGAAGCGATAGACCAGGGAATTTTTTACCCGGCGTTTCTGCATTTCGAAGCTTATGGCAAAAACGGGAGCGTCGCCGATTACGAGTCGATCGACGCGTTGAATTATTACGAGGATTGTCTCGAACAACAGGACGCCGGCTAGCAAAACCTGAGGAAACCAGGGTGAAAGCCCTGGTATTTTTCTGTCCCATGATTTTGGAGCGGACGCGCCGCGCTATTTTTTCCGGTTCCAGCGGAGCGTTTTCAGCATCCAGTCGGGGAGAGGCTTTTTGGGGTCCCTCTTCCGCAGGTCGAGATACCAGCCCAGCTTTTTCATAATCGGCAGCCTGTGAGTCTCCACAAATTCGATGAGCGTGCCGTCTGGGTCCTCCGCGTAAGAAAAGATGCCGGAGGCCTCGCCCATGTCGAAGGTGTCGTTTTTCTCCGCTGTCTCGGGGTTCGACTCCACGGTAAAGGGGTGGCCCTTTTCCGCGCACAGCGCCTTGAGGGCCGACATGCCGCGGATATCGTAGCAGATCTGGATATAGCCCGGGTCGCCCCAGCAGCGGTTTTCAAAAATTTTACCGGGCGTCCTGTCCAGGCACTGGACAAGCTCAATGGTGGAGGCGCCCAACATTTTGGCAAAAGCGCCCTCCCGCGGCTTTGAGTGCCCCAGCAGCACCCGCCGGAATACGCCGGCGCCGCCGGGCAGGGGATGCATATCCGGAAAGGCCCCCGTGCCGTCGTAGAGTACCTTGTCGTAGCCGAGAATTTCCCTGTAGAACCGGACAGATTTCTCCATATTGGAAACGCCGACGGAGGCGCCGATGACGCCGCCGTTCAGGGCGGGCGTTTTTGTAAATAGGGCGTCCGACTCCTCCAGCCGGATAAGATTGCCGTACAGGTCCCTGAGGCACAGCGCCCGGACGCCTTCCGGCGTCTCGACGATGCCGCCCAGGATATCGGCGTTATGCTTTTTCAGCTGCAGATAGGCCTTTTCAACGTACGGCGTCTTTATGCGGAGCAGAAAGATCCCCAGGTCGCCGGCCCGGACCTCAAAGGCCGGGGGCCGCGGCGTGCGCGACGTGTACTGCCAGATTTCCAGCCCGCCGCCGCCCTGCAGGTTGACGGCCAGTATGGCATGGCGCGACTGCGGCTGCCCGCCCGTATAGCGCTGCATTCTGTCGGCCACGCCCGGATCGTCAAATATGGGGATGTCAAAGCCCAGCACGCGGCCGTACCACGACCGGGCCGCGCCCAAATCGGCCACGCCGATACCCACCTGCTGGATGCCGCTGATGATCGGTTCCATATCTACCACCGCCTACAGATGATAATGCCGGCGTATGACGGCCTCCCGGACCCTCTCCGGCAAAATGCGCTGCATCACCGGGAAAAGCCTGGCGTTTTTGCCCACCGGATAAAAGGAGGCCGGGTTTTTCGCCCGGACGATTTTGAGTATTTGACGCGCAACGATATCCGGGGAAGAGCCCGAGTCGATATTTTTATCCCGCACGGCCCCGGCCTTTTGTATCATGCCGGCGTAGGCGGAGTTCTCGGCGCAGAACCGTTCCTGGACGATGGGCGTCTTGATAAACGTGGGCGCCACCGTCACGATTTTGACGCCAAAGGGGCGGACCTCCTGCCGGAGCCCCGCCGAAAGGACGTGCAGCGCCGCCTTGGCGCCGGCGTAGATGGACGAGCAGGGGACGGGCGTCACCTCCGCGTAGGAGCCGATATTGATGATGAGGCCGCGCCCCGCCGCGCGCATCCCCGGCAGGACGCCCTGCATGAGGCGCACGTTGCCGAACACGATCAGCTCGAACAGGCCTCGGATTTTCGCCACCGGCGTCTCCTCCACGGCGCTCATGAGGCTGGCCCCCGCGCTGTTGACCAGAACGTCGACGGTACCAACCTGCCCGAGGAGCGCGGCGATACTGTTCTCATCCATGAGGTCCAGACGGAGAAAACGGGTGCCCGCCAAATCAGCGCCGACGGTTTCCGGGGTTCTGGACGTGCCGATGACTTCCCAGCCCGCGCTTTTCAGCGCCAGCGCGGCCGCTTTGCCGATGCCGCTGGCGGCGCCGGTGACAAGCGCCGTTCCGGTCATACCTCCGGGTCTCCGTAGATGTTTGAAATGGCGTCGATATCGTAATGCAGCGTCAGGCCCCGCTCGTCCCGCAGGCTCCTGAACGCCGCCACCGTCTTTTCCACGTCCTCGTCCGTGTGCGACGCCGTCGGCACCATGCGGAACATGATATAGTTCTTCGGGATGACGGGATAGGTGACGCCGGTGACAAAAATGCCCTTGTCCCTGAGAAAGCTGATCCACTCCATCGCGGTGACCTGGTTGCCCTCGGGGATGAAAACGGGCACCAGCGGGGAGTCGACCTTGCCGATGTAGTAGCCCAGCTCGGAAAGTCCGCTTGCCAGCTTGTCCGCGATATAAAACATCTGCTTCCGGCGGGCGTCCCCGTCCCGGACCAGGTCCAGCGTCTTCTGGAGCGCCTTGACGTAGATCATCGGCAGGCTCTTGGCGAAGACCTGGGTCCTGGCGTTGTAGCGGATCCACTCCACCGCGTCGCGATTGGCGGCCGTAAAGCCGCCGATGGAGGCAAACGCCTTCGCAAATGTGCCGAAATAGAGGTCCACCTTGTCCTGCACGCCAAAGTGCTCGGCCGTGCCCCGGCCTGTGGGCCCCATAACGCCGACGCCGTGGGCGTCGTCGACAAAGAGGCGGGCGCCGTACCTGTCCTTGATCTCGCAAATGTCTCTCAGGCGCGCCACGTCGCCCGTCATGCCGTAAACGCCCTCCGTGAGGATCAGAATGCCGCCCTTGACGGTTTCGCGCAGGCTTTTCAGGCGGCTTTCCAGGCTGTCCATATCGTTGTGGCGGAAGACGCGCACATGCCGCCGGTCACTGACGGCCCCGAAGGCCGCGTCGACGATGGAGGCGTGCACCAGCTTGTCCATGACGATCACGTCGTCCGGCCCCACCAGCGAGGCCACGGTGCCGATGACGCCCAGATACCCGTAATTGAAGAGGATGGAGGATTCCTTCTGCGCGAAATCGGCCAGGCTCTCCTCCAGCTTGATGTGCTCCACGGTGTTTCCGCTCATCATGCGGGAGCCCATGGGGCCGCTGGTGCCCCAGACCTTCATGGCCTCCAGGGCGGCCTGCTTGACCTCCTCGTTTTCCGCCAGTCCCAGGTAGTTGTTGATGGACCACATCAAACAGTCCCTGCCCTGGAATTTCATGATCTTGCCCGGCACGGATTCCATGACCGGCATGGTGTAATACCGGTCGCCCTGAGCCCGGAACTGGCCGAAATAGCCCTCGCTTGTCGCGCACTTGCTAAAAATATCGTTCATCCTTGATCCCCTCAAAAAAGTGATTTGATTTTTTCTTTCATCGTCTCCGCCCCGATGTCCTCCCGGGGGACCACCAGAGACGGCGCGGCCCTGTACAGGGTGTTTTCGCGCGCCAGGGCTTCCATGCCGCCGCCGGTGATGTTCAGCATGATAACGTCGCCCCGCCGCAGCGCGCCGTCCTTCAGCTTGAGCATCAGGGACGCCAGCGCCACGCCGGCCTCCGGGCAGATGTCGCGCCCCTCTTTTTCAAGAAACAGCTGCTGTGCCTCCAGCGCCTGCTGGTTTTCCACGGCGATAACGTCGCCGTCCGAGCCCGTGAGGGCGTCGTAAAGCCCGCCGGTGATCCCGTAGGGCGGCTGCCTGTTGGACAGCACCTTGGCCACCATCGTGTCGATTTCGGAAAGCGCCTCGCCGTCGTCCATGGGGTCAAGCGTCCGGGACTTTTTGGCCCAGGCCTTGGCCATCGGCGCAAACGGCAGGTTTTGCGAGACAAACAGCCGCATCTTCTTCGGCTTGAACTGGCCGCTCTGATTCAGCCGGAGGTTGGCCTCGTAGGCCGCGATGGCGCCCGTCCCGCTGCCCACGGCCTGAAAGTAATAGTCCGGGATCTCGCCGATCGTCGTGGCGGCCGACAGGACCGTCGTCCCCATGCCGTCCCGGCGCGCCACGTTTTTGGCGCCGCCCTCGTTGACAAAGCCGTCGATGCCGCAGATGGCGTTCGAGAGCCGTATGGCGTCGTAATAGTCGGATTCCCCGCCCGCGGCAACGATCTTGACGCAGGGGTTCAAAGGCTCCAGCGACCAGAGGCTGTCCACGTTCTTTTCCGGGACGACGATCGCCATCGGGATGTCGTTTTCCGAAGCGACCTTCATAAAGGCCCTGGCCGTGTTCCCCGCGGAGGCGACCACAAGCGTCCCCGCGCCTTTCGGGAACCGCGCGCAGACGGAATAGGCCTCGCACTCCTTAAAGGTGCCGGTTTTCATCGTCGCGCCGATCTCCGGCCAATAGCCGTTGAAGGTGATGTAAAGATTCCGCAGCCCCAGGTACCGCCCCAGCTTCCGGCTCGGATACGTGACCGGTGCGCCGTCTGCCTTCAGGGTCCTGGCAATGGGCAGCCAGTCCGAGTATTTGTAAACGCCGGGCAGGTCGTCTTTAATGTCGAGCCGCTTTTTCCCGAAGATGGCGCGGAGGAGCGCCGGCCTTTTAGCCTGGGGGTTTTCCAGGATCACCCCGTCGTCGATGAGCTCGGCCTGTGTATCTAGGCAGAGCAGCTTTTGACGTCTTCTCATATTTTCACCTGAATTCCATGACCTCAAAACATCAAATATCATAAATCCGCCGTAGCTCCAACGGATTTTGCCGTGCTGTTTCGTTTCCTTCTGCTGATTATATAACATATCCCGGGCAAATGCATAACAGGCGCTCAGTTTTAACTGCGATTTTACGCCGATTTGATTGTGCGTCCGATGAATTTGCTCTAGCGAACTTTATCAGTATATCAAATAATTATCGCAGGTGCAAATTGGTTATTAAGTGAAATCCTGTAGAATTTCAGGTTCATGCATACAAAGGGGCAAAGCCTCGCAGAGTTTGCCGCCGGAGCGGCAAATAAATTGAAAATTTGTCACACAGGAGGACATGCGCCTCCGGAGTGACACCTCTCATGCGGGGCGCGGCTGAGCGCGCCGCATGCAGCCCCTTATTGATAAAGCCCAAAGGGCTTTATCAATAGCCTGAAAGCCGCCCTGTTTGCGGGCGGCTTTCAGCCTGATGCCGTTATACGCCGTTCAGTCGTAATACGCCGGAAAGCTTATTGACGGCAGATTGTCGGGGTCGTGGGCGTAGATCAGCTTATAGCCGCACGCCTCGTAGTGGAGGAGCTTTTCAACGGCGCGCATGGCCTGCCAGTTGTCCGTGCAGGTGCCGGGGAGCAGCCGGCGCTCCAGGACCTCCTTTAAGGGCGCGGCGTCGGCAGCGAGCACTGTTTTGCCGGTATTCGGCAGGTCCAGTACGACGGACTGATGTCCCCGCGAGTGGCCCCGCGTGTCGATGAGCACGATAGCGCCGTCCATAAAGATGTCGTATTCCTCGTCGTCTCCCGGCTGGATGAATTTGAATTTCCTCGTCTTCTCATAGGTGGGGAAGACGTAGCCGCCCTCGCAGGCCTCCGGCCACCACGCCGCCTTCAGCTCCTCGCGGCGGGCGATATAGGTGGAATTCGGGAAATAGTTCATATATCCCGAGTGGTCCAGGTGCATGTGGCTCATGACCACGTAATCGATGTCGTCCGGCCCCAGGCCCAGCGCCGTGAGCTTATGGAGGATCGTGTCCTTCTCCTCCATGACGGTGTTTTCGTCCCGCATTTCATAGGACTGGCCCGTGTCCACCAGCACGCGCCCCCTCGGGTGCTCGATGAGATAGGTGTAGATCGGCATCACCGCGGGCACGTTCGCGTCCCGGCACCGCGCCGCCACAAAGCCTCTCGGCAGCCGAAAGGCGCCCACCTGGATACAATAGAGCTTCATGCCGCTTTGCATTTTATGACCCCCATAGTAATCATGGCCCGATGCCCCATACCGGGCCGCCGTTCCTCCGGCTCCCTCAGACGAGGGCGCTGTCGCCCGCAGGCGACTGAAGGAGGGATGCTTGTCGGCGCGGCGGGTGACACAGGAATAAGGACCGGCGGGGCGATGCGGGCATCGCCCCCTGCAAAGAAGTTATTCTATCAGACAGATGGTGATCATCTTCTGCTCCGTGTATTCCAGCACGCCCTGGTAGCCGCCCTCCTTGCCGCCGACGCCACTCTGGCGAACGCCGCCCCAGGGGGCCTCGGCCGCGATAAAGTTGTGGGAGTTGACGGAGAAGGTGCCGACCGTCAGCTTTTTGCCCAGCTTCAGGGCGTGGGCGATGTTCGCCGTCCAGATGGAGGCCGTCAGGCCGTATGTATTGTCGTTTGCCAGCGCCATGACCTCATCCTCGTCGCGCCACTTCAGCATGACCGCCACAGGTCCGAAAATCTCGTCCCGGTAGATTTTCATTCCGGGCGTCACGTCCGTGAAGACGGTGGGGCCGATAAAGTTGGCGTCATACGTTCTGCCGTCGAGGAGGAGCCCGGCGCCCTCGTCGATGCCGCTCTGGATATAGCCCGTGACCTTGCCCCAATGCTCGCGGCTCACCAGCGGGCCCATGTCCGTCTTCGGGTCCAGCGGGTCGCCGACGGTCAAATGCCTGGCGTGGTCCAGGAACTTTTCCAAAAACTTATCGTACACGCTCTCGTGGATGTAATACCGGCCCGGCGAGCCGCAGGCCTGGCCGCAGTTGTGGAACTGGTGGTGGGCCAGGACCTCCACGGCCCTGTCCAGGTTTGCGTCCGGGAAGATGATGGCCGGATTCTTGCCGCCCAGCTCCATAACGAGCTTTTTCAGCGTGGGGGCGGCGGCCTGCATGATGGACACGCCCGTCTCGGTGCTGCCGGTAAAGCCGACGCAGTCCACCCCGGGGTGAGCCGCCATATAGGTGCCGATGGTGCCGCCCGGGCCGGTGACGACGTTCACGGCGCCCTTCGGCAGCCCCTCGACCTCAGAGAGGATTTCGGCAAACTTCAGCGAGGTGATGGCGTTGATGCTGGGAACCTTTAAAACGCAGGTGTTGCCGGCGGCCAGACTCAGCGCGACCTTCTGCGCCATGAGGAAAAACGGCATGTTCCACGGCGTGATCAGCGCGCAGACGCCGACGGGTACGCGCTCCAGGCTGTACATCCTGTCATTGTTGGATGGAATGGCGTGCCCCTCCAAATGGCGGCTGTAGGCGGCGGCCTGCTCAAAGTTGCCGGCCGCGCCCATGGTGGGCCCGATGGCGATGTGCTCCGGCAGGCCGTGCTCCAGGGCGTCCAGATGCGCCATCTCCTTGGCGTGCTTTTTGATGTGCTCGCCGATAGCGGCCACGACGGCGCTGCGCTGCCCGGGGGTCTTTTCGGCCCAGACGGGGAACGCACGCCGCGCCGCCGCCACGGCGTTGTCCACGTCGGCCTTGTCGGCCAGCGGCGCCGTGCCCAGCGGCGCGCCCGTTGTGACGTTCACTGTTTCAAATGTCTTGCCGGACTCGGCGTCGACCCATTCGCCGCCGATCCACATTTTTAAATTCCCATATACCATAGCGCTTCCTCCTTTAGCCGTTCACCAGCGCGGCCTTCAGAGCAACGCCGGAACGCATGTCTGCAAGGGCAACGTTTGCCTCGGCAAGCGGATATTTTTTGGAGATGATCTCGCCAAAGGGATATTTGTCCTTGTGGGCTTCGATAAACTTCAGGCATTTGATGTAGTGGCGGATATCGCCGCTGTGGCTGCCGATAACCACGGCGTTGTGGTGCTGGATGTCGTTGGGGACGATCGGCACGGATTTGTCGCTGGTCTGGCCGATGATGAGGTACTTGGAAGGATTGGCGAGGATTTTAAAGTTCTCCGCAAATACGGACAGGACGCCGGAGCACTCGATGATCACATCCGCGCCGCGGCCGCCGCAGAGGCCGCGTATGTATTTGACGCGCTCCGCCTCGTCGGGATGGTCCTTGGCGTTGACCACGTGCGTGGCGCCCCACTTCTTGGCAAACTCCAGCCGGTTTTCGCTGATGTCCACGGCGATGACCCTGGACGCCCCGGACTGGGCCGCCATAACGATGGCGTAAAGGCCGACGGGCCCCACGCCCGTGACGACGACCGAGTCGCCCTGACGGATGCCGCCGCAGTTATACAGCTTGTCGAACGCGTTGACGACGGTCCTCCCCGCGCAGCAGGCGCCGACGGCCTCCTCCGAGGTGACATTGTCCGGGACGCGCACAAAGTCCGTCCCGGACAGGACGACCTCATACTCGGCGTAGCCGCCCCGGAGCTCATAGGCGTTGGAAAAGCCGTAGCCCCGGCTGTGCTCGCAGAGGACGGGCTCGTGCAGGACCTTGCAGGAATAGCAGGTGCCGTCGAAGAAGTGCGACCACATGATGCGGTCCCCCGCCTTGACCGGCGTGCCCGCCACATCGGTTTTGACGCTGTCGGGCAGATAATAAATTTCCCCAACGGTTTCGTGGCCCATGATGATCGGCGTGGGCGGGTGCATGCTCAGCTCGTCGCGGGCCAGATGCACATCCGTGCCGCAGACGCTGGCGAGGTCGACCTTGACCAGCATATCCCCATCCTTCAGCTCGGGAACGGGAATGTCCAGCAGCTCCAGCGGCTGGCTGAACCTTGTGAGAACCATCGCCTTGCTTGTCTTCGGGATATCCATAGTTATGCCTCCTATATATAATTTTTTTCAGGCTAAGACGATATATCTAATAGATATATTACGTGCCCCCGTATGGGGACAGAGGCAAGGGCAGAGCCCTTGCCCTACAGGCTTGCCGCCGGTTTGGCGTATACGGTAGGGCGGGGGCTTGCTCCCGCCGTTTTTGTCGGCGCGGCAGGGTGTTCACCGGGTCATCGTATCACCCCAAATAAGGGATACCCGTGCTATAATGAAGCTAAAGAACCCGCACGCAAAAGGCCGCGCAGAAAAAATATTTATAAATATAACACAAATTGAGATTCTCGAAAATCGATTATCCAGTAACCGCAACGCTTTGACCACGTTCGGAGAGAGAAACCTTCATACTTTCGCAACATATCAAGGAAAATATCGCCCCAATCCAGCCCCTTTTTAAAGCTTTACAAGGCATTTTCGTTCAAAACCAGCCCCAAAATCTCAAATATCAGCCCTTTTTCATCCCATACAAGCCTGTTTTCCCGTCGAATCCCTCGTAGGGCGGGACGACTCGGCCCGCCGTCGGTCCTTACCCACAGGCACCCCGCGCTAACAAGAGCGGCGGGCCGAGTCGTCCCGCCCTACGGCGTATCCCCTCGTTTTTGTAGGGACGACCACTGGTCGTCCGCTCCTCCCGGCGCCGTACCGCACAAAGCTGGCATGAAAATCCTTACAGCTTTACGCAGGGGATTCACGAGTATGGCAACCTGATAAAACTGCCGGAGGCAAACACAGTTCGCCCCTACTGGCGGCCTTCCCCAGGTACATTGCAGCCGCCTCCGGGGCGCAGCCCCAACAAAAGGGGCCATAGCCGCTGCCCTATACCTCTATCGGGCGGGCTTTTTACCAGACGAGGAGCGCGATGAGCTCCCGGATATCCCCGAGCTTTTCGAGTCCCTGCACCGTATCGATGATTTTTTCGGCGTGGGCCTTCGGCATCGGCCGGGCTGAGGACTCGACGCAGCCGTGAAATTTATTTACGACCTCGTCAAAGGCGGCGGGCTTTTCGGGTGAGCCTGTGGCCGTCTCCATGAGCTTTTTGTATACCGTGCCGTCCTTCATGGTGATTTCTATGTACACGGGCTCCAGCCCGCCGGTGTCGAATTTCGGCTCGTGCTCGACGGCGACCTTGGCGGCCGCGGCGAGGATTTCCGGATCTTTGATGGCCGCCTCCGTATAGCAGGAGAGGGTGACGCGCTTTTTGGCGATGGCGGCGGCGCAGCCCCAGACGAGGCTGAACTGGCTGTCGACGAAATTGCGCGGCCTGGCCTTGACCTCCAGCGGCAGCGCCAGAAGGCCCAGAGTGCCCTTACCGGCCCAGATTTTGATGTGGTCGACCTCCTCCACCGCGATGTCATGTTCCCGGACGAGGACGAGCGTGGCGTCAATGGTGGGATGGGTGCCCCGGCAGCAGGGGTAGGGCTTGATGGAGATGTTTTCGCTTTCAAAGCGTTTGCCCAGCCCGCCGGTGAGAATCTCCTGAGAGTAGCAGCCCCCGTGATAGACCTTGTAATAGCCCTGGACGCCCTCCAGCGCGTTCCGCGCGCCGGTAACGCCCTTCTGCGCCAGCATCGCGGCCTGTATGCCGCCCCGGACGGCGAAGCCGGGGCCCAGCCGTTTGGTTAAGACGCCGTCCTTGACGGCCTGCCCGTTGCCGCAGGACTGGTGGTAGCCGATGCCGATGGCGCTCACGAGCCGTTCCTCATCGAGACCCATGATCCAGCCCGCCACGGCGGCGGCGGTCATAAAGCCGTTGAGCGTTGTAAAATGCCAGCCGTACTGGTGGATATCGTCTCCCGGCCGCGTGGCCAGCCCCATCCGGCTGATCATGTCGCCGCCCACGGCGACGGCCCGGATAAAGTCCCTGCCGGAGAGCCCGCCCATATATTCCGCCACGGCCAGGGACGTGGGGATAGTGACGACACCGGGATGCATCACCGCCGCCTCGTGGACGTCGTCAAAGTCCAGCGAGTGGACCATGGTGGCGTTGGCCTGCGCGGCGTTCGGCGCCGGGACCTTGGCGCCGCAGCCAAAAATAGTCGCCTGCGGTGCGCCGCCCCACTCAACGGCCAGCTCCCGGACCTCCCTGGCGCCGGCCTGCCCATAGCCGCCGGCAGCCACGCCGATAAGGTCCAGCACCTGCTTTTTCGTCTCGTCGACCACCTTTTGAGGCAGGTCCTCATATGTAACGTCCAAAAAGTTCCTGGCGAATAAACTGCTGGCATCCATCGGCGGCAACCTCCTAAAAATATCTGGACGACGCAAATTTATTGTGAAAAACTACAATCAATATATTCGAGAAAGTGCCCAAACTTCACGTAAAGATTGTATTACATGTAAAAATTGTTGTCAACGGATATAAATATTTTGTATATTCGTACGAAAACCTGCGTGTCCTGGACGTTTGATCACACAACTCAAAAAAGCGGCCGTGTCGATTTTCCGGGGAACTATGATGAAACGGATTATTTTATGATATAATGAACTCTAAGAATTCATTATATCGCGCATGAGCGCGAACGGCCGCTTTGAAAGCTATGATATCACCGACAGCGCCTTTGAACGGAGGGAGCTTATGCAGGAATTTTTAGATTATAAGGTCTTGGACAACACGATCCTGGACTACATTCTGTTTCTGATTGCCCTGGTCGCCTGCTGGACGGTCATCAGGATCGCCGCCAAAATATTCATGCGGCATTTCGGCGTCCGTGCCGACCCGCCGGCGTATCATCAGATCGTCAGGGATATCGGGAGGTATCTCTGCCCCGCGGCATATTTCGCGGCGTTTTATATGTGCACAAAGCTTCTGAAGCTCAGCCCCGCCCTTGAGAAAATCGTCGCCGGCCTGGCCATTGCCATCATCGTCGTGATGGGCGCCGTGTTTATTTCGTCGGTTGCCGTGTTTGCTTTCAACAGGTACTGGGAGTCCAAACGAAAGGACGAGGAGGACCTCCTTGCGGCGCGGTTCATTTCCGGCCTCATCAAAATCGTCGTCTGGGGAATCGCCATCCTCCTGTTCCTTGACAACGTCGGCGTTAAGGTCACCTCGCTGGTGGCCGGGCTCGGCATCAGCGGCATCGCCGTCGCTTTCGCCGCGCAGACGGTGCTGACGGACGTTTTCTGCTTTTTTACGATACTATTCGACAGGCCGTTTGAAATCGGGGATTTTATCGAGGCCGGCGACAAGTCGGGGACGGTCGAGCATATCGGCGTCAAAACGACGCGCCTGCGCGCGCTGAGCGGAGAACAGCTCATTTTTTCAAACAAGGACCTGACCAGCTCCCGTATTCAGAATTACAAGACAATGGAACAGCGGCGCGTCCTGTTCACACTTGGTGTGACATACGACACGCCGCCGGAAAAATTAAAAGAGATCCCAGACATTATGAAAAATATCGTCGAAGGCATTGCGGATACGAAGTTTTCCCGCTGCCATTTCGTCACCTTCGGCGAATACGGCCTGAATTTTGAAACGGCGTATATCATCATGAGCAGCGACTATGACAAATACATGGACATCCATCAGCAGGTGAACTTGAGCATCAAGGAAATCTTCGATCAAAACGGGATAGAGTTCGCGGTGCCGGCGCAGCTGCTGAAAATCCCGGGCACGGCCAGGCCGCCGGTAAATAAAAAGCTGCCATCCTGAGACGCTGCGTTTCTCAGAATGACAGCATGCTGACAGCCGGATAAAACCGTATCAGGAGGCCTGAAGCCGGGCGGCGCCAGGCTCCATCCTGCCGATGATCCTCTTCTTGACGATGTACAGGCACAGGACGTTGACGGCCAGCGTGATACCCCATGAAATGGGGTAAGACAGCATCAGGGTCATATAAGACCTGTAGATTCTGAAAACCGTTTCGACCCAGACCACCCGGAAGACGCAGATTCCCATGAAACAGACGATGGCCGGCAGGAGCGACGCGCCCATGCCGCGCATCACGCCGCAGGTGGTGTTGTTCAGGGAAAGCACGGCGTACGTGGAGCAGATGATCAGCAGGCGCAGCGCGCCCGTTTGCAGGACGACCGGCTCCGTCGCGTCGTAGATGCTGATAAGCGGCGTGCGGAAGACGACCGTCAGCGTACAGAGGACGGCGGAGACGAGCAGGACGAAGCCGCAGCAGCTGAAGTAGATGCGCCGGACGTTGTCGTATTTCTGCGCGCCCATGTTCTGCCCCGTAAACGCGATGGCGGCCTGGGGCAGGGCGTTCAGCGCCGCGTAGAGAAAGCCCTCGATGTTGATGGCCGCCGTGTTGCCGGCACCGACGTCAATATCGAAGGAATTGATGGACGACTGGATGAGCACGTTGGAAATGCCAAACATCATACCCTGCAGCCCCTCGGGGACGCCGATCTTCGCGATCATCCAGAGCTTTCTCCAGTCGATGCGGAGCTTTCTCAGCCGGACGGCGTAAGCGCCCCGGCTTTTCATCAGTGTCCGGAGCACGAGGGCGGCGGCAAGGCCCTGCGCCATGACGGAAGCGATGGCGACCCCGGCCACGCTCATGCCCAGGCACAGGACAAAAAACAGGTTGAGCCCCACGTTCAGGACGCCCGCCAGGCTCAAAAAGTACAGGGGACTTTTCGTATCGCCGACGGCGCGCAGAATGGCGCTCCCAAAGTTATACAGCGCGATGATGGGCAGGCCGGCGAAATAGATCTTCATGTAAACGGCGGAAAGGCCGATGATGCTCTCCGGCGTCCCGGTCAGCCGGAGCAGCGGCTCTGTGAGCAGTATTCCGCAGATGCCGATAAAAACGCCGCCGACCAAGCTGGCCGCGACGGCGGTATGTACCGTTATTTCAATACCCTCGTTATCTTTCGCCCCGTAGTACCTGGCCACAAGGACGTTGGCGCCGGTGGCGAGCCCCATAAAGACAAACAGTAAAAGCTCGGTCAGCGTAAATGTCGCTCCGACGGCGGCCAGCGCGTCGCTCCCCCGGAAGCGCCCGACGACCACCATGTTGACGGCCTGAAACATCAGCTGCAGGACACCCGCCGCCATCAGCGGAAGGGAGAACATCAGAATTTTCGGCGCAAGGGGCCCGGCGCACATATTGATTTCGCGATTGCGGCTATTTGGCATGCGGTTCAAGGGATTCATCTCATCTCGATATCATTGGTATCAGCAGATTATAGCACAGTCGAACGGTAATAAACAGAGCAAATTAAAAAAATTTTAATAACTTTTAAAATTCTCTTAATATTTAAAGCAAGAGGCCGGGAGGCTTTATATAACAATAGAAAAAATCCCGTCCCTTACGCTTCAAAGGACAGGATTTACGGCTGTCGGCGCAGGTTATTCCGGTGCAGCGTTGCCGGTCAGTTGTTTGAGGAGAAACAAAAATTCTTTTTCCACGGCGGCGTGGGGCTTCTCGGAAAAGTCGGGGTCGGAGCGCAATTCCGGCTCGTCCTGATAGATGGCGCTGCCGTGCAGGCGTTTGAACTCGTGGTGCATCAGGGCGTCGTCGATCGCCTTGAGGTGCGCGAGCTCCTCCGGCGTCATCGCGGCGGGGCCGAATTTCTCGTAAATCAGCCCTTGCAGCGTGCGCTCATAGTCGACATAACCGGGCAGCCGGTGCTTGACGGGGCGCGTGATGTCCGAGAGATAGGCCTCGCTGGCGTCGTGCAGCAGGCACGCCAGCCGGATTCTGTCCGACAGGCCGCGGTGCTCGGCCTCCCTGCTGCAGTTGAGGGAATGCTGCGCCACCGAATAAAAGGTCCTAAAATGCCCGTTGGCCCGCGTCATCATCGACAGGGCGTGGGCGATGTCTTCGAGGACGATGTCCTCGGGCCGGGGCGCGGTGGGGTCAAAACTGATATTTGCATAGGTCAGGATATGGTTCGGATTTTTCGCCATTGGCTCCATAGGTATCATGCTCCTTGCTTTGTTGCGGCTGCCGCCGGATTTCCGTACTGCCTCAGCGCCGCCCGCAGCAGCACGGTCAGCTTTTCCACGACGCTCTCCGGCGACAGGATTTTCGCCTCGCTCCCGAAGCCCGCCACCCACGCCAGAAACTGCGGGCTGACGGCGACGCTGACGCTGACCACAAAATGCGCCTCGTCGGACGGCACGGCGGACACGTCCCGTCCGAACCGGTCGATCACCACGCCGATGAGCCTGTTTTCAAATTCGATGCGGACCGTCTCCTCCTCGCCGCTGAACATGGAAAACAGCTTTTTGGAATAGACGGCGATGTCGAGGTTTTGAAAATGCTCCGAGCCGTCGCGCCCCTCTTCCGTCATGGCGATATCCGTCATTTTGTCCACGCGGTAGTGCTTGATCTGCCCGGCGGAGGAATCGTAGGCGATCATGTAGTAGTTTTCGTCGTCCCACGTCAGCGCGTAGGGGCTCGCCACGTAACGCACCCCGCCGTGCCGGAAGACCTTTTCCTTCGTCACGGAATATTCGAAATATTTAAAGCTGATCTTTTTGTTGTCCACAATGCCCGTATGGATCTTGTCGACATTATAATAAATGCTCTCGTTCATCGTTTTGACCCTGCCCGCCACGTAGACCTGCCTTTGGAGAGACTGTCCCTCCCATACGCTGCAGAGGCTCTCGATTTTCTTGATGAGCTCCATCGATTTTTTGTGGGTGATGAACTTTGAGGACTGGACGCTGTCCACCAGCAGCTTGAGCTCGGGCAGCTCGAAATCCTTGCTGGCCAGATAATAGCCGGTCGTCCGGCCCCGGGCGCTGACAATGTCGAGCCCGAACAGCTTGAGGGCCTCCAGGTCGTCGTAAATGCTCTTCCGCTCGGCGCTGATATCGTACCGCGCCAGCTCCGTGATGAGCTCGGGAACCGTGATCGCGTGGTGCTCGTCTGTTTTCTCCTGAAGGATCTTCATCAGGTATAAAAGCTTCAGCTTCTGGTTGGAGGACCTGGGCATCCTATCCCCTCCCGTCGTTTTTGTTCTTGAAATTCATTATATCATGCGGCGCAATATAAGGTTGCCGCTCAGTGCAGGAACAGCACCACCAGGACGGACAGGCAGGCGGCGACGAAAATGACGTTCCAGAACGTGTCGGCCTTGCGCGTATCCCTTGTCCTGCGGGGCTTTCTTTGCTCGTATAAGTAAATGATGTTGTCCGCGCCGTAATCCTCGCCGACCCACTGGCCGCAGCGCCCGCTGTTTCCGGTTCTCATTTTGGTTCCCTCCTGTTTTGTGTTGAATTTAAGCGGCCTCGATGGCGCGGAGCTCGCACTGCGCCTCGTATTCGCTGTCGGCGGAAAAGAGAAAGTCGCCCTGCTCGTCAAGCACTTCGACATGGCCGCCGGCATATCTGATTTTATATTTTCTTTCGTTCATAAAAACACGTCCTTTCATCTGTTCCGCCTTGTTATCTTAATCATAAGGCATCGGGTGTCCGATAAAACGGTCAATAAACGAAAAAAGCGCAGTTTGAACTGCGCTTTGGACGAAAAAACCGCCGGGATAAGTTCTTTGCTCCCGCCGTGCCGGGCGCTTTGTCACAGCCCTTTTCACCCCGTCATAAAATAACGTGAACGGAAAACAAGTGAGGTGACCGAAATGTTCAACAGCGATTTGACAGGTCTAAATGTTGTTGCTATCGGTATCGCGGCTGTCATACTCCTGGCCCTGATCGGGTGTTGCTGCGGATGCCATGATGATGAGGTATAAACATTAGCGGATTCTGAGATGATCGGACTTCTACTCGGGCGGATAGCTTGGTACATAACCGGACAGGGGTATTCGTCGATACACGGCATGCCGGAATACCCGTGTCCACAAAAAGACTACATATTTATTATAAGCAAAAAAAATAACGACGTTGCGGCAAAAGGACAGCGCCCGGCTCAGGCCGGGCGCTGTCTTTAGGATGTTTAAGATGATTTGTGGTTAATGATTAGGTGATCGGAATCCAAACGATTTTTTGGGGATTAGTTGTGTCCGGATGGGAGACTGAGTAACCAGGTACGGTTATCGTTAATTCAGGTGTTATATTATCTCCGTCTGACCAAATCTGCATGGTATCCTGCAATAAACTGTCAGTTATATTGAATACGCTTGAATACGATTTACTGCTTCCCACATCTACATTGACGCTGCCCCAGTCAGTACTGCCGATGCTATTGCCGCTTGCAGTGAAATGATCAGCTGTAACGGTCGAACTGTTGACAATCAGACCAGCGCCAATGTTATTTATAGATGTGACATAGGATAATACTACATTGTTCGAATCGACAACATTGATGCCTGACCTGAGTGAGCCGCTAACTGTCAGATTCTCAAGCTTCACAAGACTGTCGCGGACACCATTTATTGAAATCAGGTTTTTGGTGAAGTTATTCCCCTGCGAATACGTAAAATCATTCGCAGGGCTGATTGTAGCATTGCCAAGGCCAATAATGCTTATCGGTTTTGTAATTTGCAACTGGGAGGAGAGACTATAAGTTCCCGCGGCCACATTGATCGTATCCCCGTCAGACGCCGTATCGAGCGCCGCTTGAATGGTCGCGAAGTCTGCGGGAGCAGTACCGACGGTCAAGACCGCGCCGTCGTATCTGAGCGTCACACCGGCGCTGTTATAGATACGCAGGGTGGGCAGATCGGCGGAAGGCTTGGATGCATAGTCGCCGGTTCCGCCCAGGGATGCCGGCTTCTGAGCTGCAAAGCCGGGCTCGTTCAGGCTGGTAACAGATGCATCGGCTGTAGTTAAGGTCACGGTCTGATCCGGGAACTCGTTATCAGTAACGTTCAAAGTGCCTGTACTGATAGTCGCGTCCTTGACCTCGATCTCGGTATACCAGTTGTTGCTGAAAGTGTTGCCGCTTACGGTTATGGTGTTGAAATCCGTTTTCAGGGTCGGATTTGACGACGCCTGATCGTAATAGACAAGGCCCAGCGTCCAGTTGTCAGAGATCGTATTGCCGGTTATCTTGGTGTTATCGACGGTGTTGGTCATATTGATGCCGGTACGGTTATTGGTGATCGTATTGCCGGTGATCGTGTTGCCTTTGGTATTGTTCAGATAAATGCCGTTTCGGTTCAGGGTGACGATACAATTGGTTAAGGTATTGCCGGTTTTCCCTTGGCTGAAGATAACGCCGTTATTATTGAAGCTCCATGCGGTAAGCTCAGCCGCTGTATAATTGTGCGTTATGGTAAACCCGCTTACCTCCGCGTCGTTTCCGCTGAAGGTCAGCGGTGTCGCGTTTCCGTCGGTACCGACGATCGTTGTGGTCGAGGCGCCCGCGCCGACAAGATTAATTGAATTGCTGACAATGACACTTTCGTAATACGTTCCGGCCGGCGCATTGATCGTGTCGTCGGCTGTGGCCGCAGCGATCGCAAGATTAATGGTGGGGAATGCTCCTGAATCATTCAGCGTCACGGGCCCGTGGGTCGACCAATAATTCACACCGGACGCTTCAAAGGTCGTGTAGCTGCCGGGAAAATCGACATCGACCGTTGCGTTGTCGTTGACGTTCAAGCCGTCCGACCATATCTGGATGGGGTCGCTCAATACGCTGGCGCTGTCAATGGTAAAGGCGCTCGCCGTACTTACATTCTTGCCCGGGTCGACGTTCACGGCCCCCCAAAGGTTGCCGTTCGTTCTGAGATTCGTTGCCGCAACAGTCGAACCGTTGACCGTCAAACCGGCGCCGAGGCTGCTTGAAAGGGTAACGTTGCTGAGCGTGGCGCCCGACATGTAGGCTTGGATGCCATAAGCTATTTTGCTTGAATCAAATGTGATATTGGCAATGACCGGATTGGCTCCGCCGGTAATGTTAAGCAGGTGCTTCGTGTCATTTGATGAAGACCAGGTGGTGCCGCCCGCCTTGATCGTGACATCGCCAATGCCTGTGATATTCACGGAACTGTGGATGTCCAGCTGCTGCGTGACGGTATATGTGCCGCTCTTGAGATACCAGGTTTGATCATTGGCTTGATGCGCAATCGCGTCGCTCAGTTGATCGGCGCTGGCAATATATATCGCGTCGGCGGGATAACTGCTGACATAGCTGATATCGGGAACCTGCCACAGCGCGCTGTAGCTGGCGCCGAAAGTACGCGACTGAATAATGGTATATGTCGGAGCGGTGACAGCGCCCAGGCTCGTATCAATATTTTGTATCGCGTAATGATTTACAAGGGCCCCGTTGATGTACTGATAAATCGTCCCGGTGTCATATATCGTCGTTAGCGTATATATGCCTTCCACAGCCGGAACGTTGGCAAGCGGCTTCCATGCGCCGTTACCGGTGCTGTCCCACCATTCCCAGCCTTTATAGCCATCCGATGCAGGATCATTTCTGAACTCCAGAATAGCCCAGTCCACCGAGTTGTCTCTGGTTCTCGTTGTGGCGATACCGTTGGCATCGTCCACCTTGATCCACAAGGACGTTCTGACGCCGCTGCCGTCGAGCAGCTCGGGCGTAAGTGCAAGTGTCGTCTCGACCTTCCAATTATCCGTCAGGCCCACGCCGGTGTAAGCGCCTTTACCCTGCCAGTCATACCATGAATTCGAGTTTTGCTGCTCCGAGGTCGTTATTGTAACATAACCCGGCGCGGTCTCGTCCCATCCGCCCGGCGCCGTCCGGTCCGGAGCCCATGGCTCCAGAGCTGCGGTGGAGCCGTAACTGTGCGTACTTAAATAGTCTTGCAGGTTCGTTGTAACCGTCAGCGTATATGTGTTGGTCGCCAGGACCGTATCGCCGGATTTGACCTGTACGGTGACGGTATATATTCCCGCCGGAGCGAAGGGATTTACCGTGCCGTTTGCCGTCGTGACCTGAGGTACGCCGGCTGTTACGCTGTAGCCGCCTGTCGGTCCGTACGTATAGCTGTTATAAGCGCCGGTGATTTCATATGGTCCTGACGGCTGTTCGTCTCCGACTGCCGTACCGAGCTTATATGAGCTGAAAAGCGTGTTGAAGTTGACGGGCTGCCCGTCCTTGAGCAGGCTGATGACCGTCGTCAGTCCGCTGGCGTCATAGTTGCTGGTCATTGTGACGACAGCTTCGGGGAGCGCAGCGCCCTGCGCCACCGACGCCGAGTCTGAGTCGGGGGTGAGTGTAATCGTCTCGGCGGCGTTTGCGGCAGTGAGATAGTACTGCGTCTGATCGGATTTGATCGTCGTATTCGTTTCGGTCGGAACATTAGCACCTGTTACAGAGCCCTGACCGTTGATAACCCAGAGCGTCGGGCGGGCATAAGCCTCGGTTGCGTTGACCAGCGTTCCGCTCACCGTAAGGGTCGAATTGGCAAGACCGGTATCTGTGCCTTTTGAGACTTCGATGCCGCCGAAAGCATTGCCGCTGACGTCGACAGTTCCGGTCAGGGTCACCTCGGAGCCGTTGACCAGTAATGCGGCATCGCCTCCGGTCAGCTTGATATTGCGAAGCGTGACGCCGGTTGTGTCGTAGACGTGGAGGACATAGTTGCCTTTCCAGCCGGCTTCATCGCCCGTGAAGGTGATGGCGTTGTTTCCGCCATTGATTGTTACGGGACGGCTTATCAGGATTTTTTCGGCTGTGCTGAACCCTGCCGTGATGCTGATTGCCGTGATACTGGGATTCTCCAGTGCCGTCTGGAATTCTTCTAATGTCGACACGTTTGCCGATGCCGGGTTTGTCGCATTGGCTTCAACCAGATAGTATTGAGTTTGATCTGCTTTTACAGTTGTGTTTTGCGTAAGCGCGTCTGCTCCTGTTACAGTGCCCTGGTCATTCACCAGCCATATGGTTGGCTGGCCGTATTCTTCGGTTGTGTTGGTGAACGTCACTCCGGTTACTGTCAGTGACGAGTCATTTGCAAGGCCTGCGCCTTTCGATACCTCGATGCCGCCGAACTCGTTGCCGCTGACGTCGACAGTTCCGGCCAGGGTCACTGCGGAGCCGTTGACCAGTAATGCCGCGTCGCCTCCGGTCAGCTTGATATTGCGAAGTGTGACGCCGGTTGTGTTGTAGACCTGGAGGACATAGTTGCCCTGCCATTCGATTGCATCGCCTGTGAAGGTGATGGCGTTGTTTCCGCCATTGATTGTTACAGGACGGCTTATCAGGATTTTTTCGGCTGTGCTGAACTCCGCCGTGATGTTGATTGTTGTGATACTGGGATTCTCCAGTGCGGCCTTGAATCCTGTTAATGTCGAAACACTTGCCGTTGTCACCGGCCCGCCGCCGCCGCTGGGGGTATTGTCGACGTCCTTCGTGCCGAGGACGGCGTGGTCGCCGGAGACCTTTTGGGGCATGTTGCCGGTGAGGGAGACGCTGTCGGAATTGATGACCGCGTTGGTGATCGTGCCGTTGTTATTGATGGAGAGGGCGGCGTTCGCCGTCAGGGTGGTGACGGCCGAGGCTTTGTCGAGATCGAGCGCCGCGTTTGCGCCCGTCACATTGAGGGTGGTGATCGACGCGCCGACGGCTTTGACGCTCACGCCCGCGGCGATGGTGACGCTGGAGAACGAACCGGTCAGGATGATGTCGTCGTTTCCGTCATCGATATAGACAGCGTCAACAGTCGCGCCGCTTTCTGTGACGACCCTGATCTGGCCGTCGTCCGTTTTTTCAAGAATGAGGTTTTTGATCTGGCTGGTGCCCTGGATATGTATGGAGTTCGCGCCGCCGCCCCGGACGATCGTATTCCCGGTGACGTTGACGTTTGTCAGGGTGACGTCTCCCGAACCGACGCCCTCGGCAATGATGAGGTCGCCGGTGATGGTCATGTCCTTCAGCACCACGCCGGGGGTGTTGACGATGGCCACGCCGCTGACGCTGCCGGTATATTCCTTCGCTTCGGTATAGTAGCCCTTGATCGCGTTGTCGAGAATCGTGATGACCCCGGCGCGCGTGATGGGCGATTTCGGGTCGAACGCGCCCTGATTGCCCTGGATAAAGCCGCGTGCCGCCATTGCGTTCACATAACCCTGCGCCCATGAAGAGATGCTGGCGCCGTCCGTAAAGCTCGAGGCCGCGGTGCTCTCGGAGAGGCCGAAGGCGCGGCCGAGCATGACGGCGGACTCCTCGCGGGTGATGTTGTCCAGCGGACGAATCAGCCCGCCGTAGCCGGTGATGATCCCGACGGCGTTGGCTTTAAGGACCGCGTCTGTATAATAATCCTGCTTCAGATCCGTAAAGTTGTTCTGCGCTTTCGTCTGGAATTTCATCAGACGGTCGACGATGACGGCCATTTCGCCGCGGGTGATCGGGTCGTCGGGACGGAACTTACCGTCCGACCCCTGAATGATACCCAGCCCGCTCCATTTTTCGATGGCCGCCTGGGCCCAGGAGTTCTGCGTATCCGTGTATGCCGCCAGCCCTGTGGCGGGCAGCAGGGACAGGACGAAAACGAGGGATAGGATAATGCACAGGATCTTTCGTTTCATATTTTTTATACCTCCAATTTGTATTAACTGAGATAAAAAAAGGCCGCATGCAATACGTTATCAACGTACCAGATGCGGCCGGACTGCCAATGCAAAAGTGGGCGTGCCATCGCCTCTTTTGTGAAGGCTCCTGAGCTTTGCGCCCGCGCCTTTCAGCGCGTTTGCCAAATATTCACAATTAAATGCGGGGGTAAAGAAAAAACCGCATAAAATACGTCAACAAAAATCGTCAACGTATTCGATGCGGCCGGACTGCCATACTTAATTCAGGCTCCGAGCTTTGCGTCTCCGTCTTTCGACGGATTTGCCAAACATATGTAATTAACATTGTTTTTAAATTATTACATTATTTATGCATTTTGTCAATAAAAGAGTGTTTTCAAATTTAATAAGGAAAAATGAGAACATTATCGTTTTGTTATTTATTTTCCGTAATTTTCTCATAATTTTTGAGAAAATTACGACAATTGTTTTGAGAATCCCCAGGGCGTGATGTGGCAAATTAACAAATTCTATTATTTTGACAAAGAATTTGGGAGAAAACCAACTAAAATAAACAAAAAAGCTTCACCAGCGTGACGCCCGGTGATATAGTGGGAGCAACATTACCGGCGCGGGGATGAAGACGTGATATTAAAGCTGCTGATCGGCTATCTCTTAATAATCAACCTGACGGGTTTTATCAGCATGGGCAGGGACAAGCGCAGGGCCATATCCCACGGGCCCAGAACTCCGGAAAAACGGCTGTTTGCGTACGCGCTCCTGGGCGGCAGCCTGGGGAGCCTGCTCGGCATGTCGGTCTACCGGCATAAAATAAGGCACCTCAAGTTCACCGTCGGCATGCCGCTCATTCTGCTCCTGCAGCTTGCCGTTGCCGTGGCCGCCGCCGTTTATTTCAAATAGCGCCGTGCTCAGCCGAGCCGGTATCGGTCGATGAGCGCGGCGGTCGATTGGACGATGTACGCGGTGATGCCCCAGATCATCAGTTTCCCGTACTGGTAAAAGAGAACGTCATAAGACCCGCTGGCCCATGGATAGTTCTCGCCGCCGGGGATGCGCTCATAGGGGAAATCGCCCGGCAGCCGGCCCACGATCGTGCTTTTGAAGGTCTCGGGCGGGTTTTTGAGGAAAAAAGCGACGGGTACCGCAATGACCTCCGCCACCTCCTCCGGATTGAACGTATAGCCGTAGTCCCGGAGCTCCCCGACAAACGGGTAGATGATGATGTCGAACGGGGAGACGAAAACGTCGCCGGGGCCCAGCAGGTCGATCTGAGACGGTTCGAGCCGGAGCTCCTCCGTCGTTTCGCGCACGGCGCAGGAGACCGGCGTTTCGCCGGCCTCGAGCTTTCCGCCCGGAAAGCAGATTTCCCCCGGTTGGCGCCGGAGGCTTCCCGCCCTTTTTTCAAATATCAGCGACCTGCCGTCCGGTGTCTCCACAATGGGCACCAGGACGGCGTATTTTTTGTACCGGTCCTCGCCGATCAGAGAGACGCGGCGGGACTTGAAATCAGCTCTGTCCAACGCGATAACCCCTTATCAGTGCAGTGCGGACCCGAGCGGCCGTTCAGACGCCGTCCTCGTCACCGTCGTCCGCGCCGTCCTCGTCGTCATAGTCCTCATCAAAATCGTCCTCGTCGAAATCGTCGTTGTCATAATCCTCGTCGTAATCCTCATCGTCATAGACGTCGTCTTCCTCGTAATCCTCGCCGCTTTGATAATCGGCGATATGGCGGCTGTCGATGCGCTCCAGATCGTCGTCGCCGGCCAGGGATTCGATGTGATGACGGAATTCGTGCCGGACGGTGCTTCGCAGCTTCTCTTTGATCCTGTCGCTTTTGAGATAGCCGTAGACGCGCATGAACGACCCGTAATAGATGGAAATATACCGGCCCAGGCCGCCGCCCCGGTGGTATTCCCCGAGGATGTAGAGGTTGCCGTCGACATCCTTTTCGTGGTGCTTGGCCTCGGGCAGGAGAATGATCCCGCCGTTGAGCTCCTCGAAAAACTCCGGCGGGAACTCCCCGGCGATATCGTCCAGCATATCCTGCATTTCTTCAATCGTTATCATATGAGCGTCCTGCTTTGACGAATGATTTTTCCTCAGTATACCATATAATCAGACGCAGGCAAAGGCCCTTTGGCTCGTCATTCCCTTCCGAATCGTAGGGGCCGCCCTCCTCGGCGGCCCGCGCTGCGCATACCGGGGGAACGGGCCGCCGAAGGCGGCGGCCCCTACGGGTTATGATCGTGGCGCTCTTCATGTCGATAAATCTGCATGCAGCCCCTTGTCCGATAAAGCCCCAAGGGCTTTATCGGCAATTTGAAGAGGGGTACGATTACCGTACCCCTCTTACCGTTGATTTTGTTACGCGCCCAGATACGCGGCTTTGACGGCGTCGTTGACCAGGAGGTCTTTGCCGGAGCCGGTCAGGGTGATGCGGCCGGTCTCCATGACGTAGCCGATGTCCGCCGTCTGGAGGGCCATGTTGGCATTCTGCTCGATAAGCAGGATCGTGATGCCCTGCTTATTGATCTCGCGGATGATGTCGAAGATGCCGCGCACGACGATGGGCGCCAGGCCCAGGGACGGCTCGTCCATCATCATCACCTTCGGGCGGCTCATCAGCGCCCGGCCGACGGCCAGCATCTGCTGCTCGCCGCCGGACAGCGTGCCGCCCATCTGCCAGGAGCGTTCCCGCAGGCGCGGGAAAAGGTCGTAGACCCAGTTGATGTCGTCGTCCAGCTTGTCTTTGCGGAGATAGGCCCCGATTTTCAGGTTTTCGCAGACCGTCAGGTCCGGGAAAATTTTCCGCCCCTCGGGCACCAGGGTGATGCCGCGCTTGACGATCGCCTCCGGCGTCTTGCCGGTGATCTCCTCGCCCAGGAATTCGATGTTCCCCTGGCCGGGCTTCACAAGGCCGGAGATGGCGCGGAGCGTCGTGCTTTTGCCGGCGCCGTTGGCGCCGATGAGCGTGACGATGCTCTTTTCGGGCACTTCAAAGGTGATGCCCTTAACGGCCTCAATGCCGCCGTAGTTGACCTTCAGGTCGGTGATTTTAAGCATCTTCGACCACCCCCAGATACGCGTCGATAACGTGCTGATTTTTCTGAACCTCCTCGGGCGTCCCCTGGGCGATGAGCCTGCCGAAATCCTGGACATAGATGCGGTCGGAAATCTGCATGACAAGGTCCATATGGTGCTCGATGAGGAGGATGGTCAGATTGTATTTGTTTTTGATCTGGACGATGAACTCGCTGAGCTCCTGCGTTTCCTGCGGGTTCATGCCGGCCGCCGGCTCGTCCAGCAGCAGGAGCCTCGGGTTCGTGGCCAGCGCGCGTGAGATTTCCAGACGCCGCTGCAGGCCGTAGGGCAGGCTGCTGGCCAGGTCGTCCTTCATAGGCAGAAGGGCCTGCTCGTCCAAAAGCGCCAGGCATTCCCTCCGGGCTTTTCGCTCCTCCCTGTAGTTCAGGCGGAAGGTGGCCGTAAAAATGTTCTGCCTGGCCCTGATGTGCTTGGCGATCAGGACGTTTTCCAAAACGGACATGCTCTTGAACAGCCGGATATTCTGAAAGGTGCGGGCGATGCCGAGCTTTGTGATCTGGTCCGGCGTATGGCTGACGACCCTTTTGTAGAGGCCCTTGTTCTCGCCGGCGTACAGCTTTTTCATTTTCCCCTGCGGGTGGTTTGAGGCGATGGTGCTGCCGCAGAAGGTGACGCACCCGTTTGTGGGCTCGTAGACGCCTGTGATGCAGTTGAAGGTCGTCGTCTTGCCGGCGCCATTGGGGCCGATGAGGGCAACGATCTCGCCCTCGTTCACATCGATGGACAGGTTGTTGACGGCGATAACGCCGCCGAACTGCATGGTCATATTTTCAACGTGCAGAATGTTGCCGCTCATTTCGTGACCTCCTTTCTGCCGAAGCGCTTTCGGAAGAAGCGCCGGATATCGCCGAAGGCCCCGAAGGAGAACTCCTTATCGCCCATGATGCCCTGCCTGTAAAACAGCACGACGATCATGATGATGACGGAAAAGACGACCATCCTGAAGCCCGAGCCCAAAAGCGGGACCTTGAACGCGCCGATGTAGGTGTCGGTGTCCAGGAAGCGGAGCCACCATTCGCTGGCCGCGATGAACAGGAAGGACGCCAATACGCTGCCGGATACGGAGCCGAGGCCGCCGATAACCACGATGAGCAGGAGCTCATAGGTCATGGACGATTTGAAGGCGCCGGCCTGGACGGTGGTTTGGTACATCGCCAGGAGCGCGCCGCCGATGCCGGCGAAAAAGGAACTGATGGTGAAAGACATCTGCTTGTGCTTGGCGAGATTGATGCCCATCGCCTCGGCGGCGATCTCATCGTCCCGGATGGCCTTGAAGGCCCGGCCGTACGAGGAGTTGATAAGCAGCACGATCACCGCAATGCAGATGCCTGAAACAATAAACGGAAAGTAAACCGTATCGAATGTCGGAAATTTGCGAAGAAGGTTCGAGGCGTTTGTCACGGGGCCGAAGGCGTCCCACTGGAAGAAGGCCCGGATGATCTCGGCAAAGCCCAGCGTGGCGATGGCCAGGTAGTCGCTCTTCAGCCGGAGGACCGGCAGGCCGATCAGGAAAGCGAAGATGGCCGCGGCGAGGCCCGCCATGACGAGGGCAACGAGTATGGGCACCGTGAACTGGATGATGCCGCCGTCGAAGTACTGGTAGACGGCCGCGTGCTCCTTAAGCGGAATCGTAAAGATCGCGTATGTATACGCGCCGATCAGCATAAAGCCCGCCTGCCCCAGGCTGAACAGGCCCGTAAAGCCGTTGACCAGGTTCATTGAAACGGCGACGAGGGCATAGATGGCGCCCTTTTTCAGGACGATAAAGAGCATGGAGCTTGCCGGCAGAAGCTGCTCGCAAAGCGTCAGTATGATGAACAGGGCGGCGAGAGCGGCAATGGTATAAATCAGTTTTTTCTTTGTACTCATAGCTTGAAACCTATACCTTATCCGTAAATTTTTCGCCGAAGAGCCCTGTGGGTTTCGCAACGAGAATGATGATGAGCAGCGCGAAGGTAAAGGCGTCCGAGAAGGTCGTGAGGCCCAGCCCCTTGATGATATTTTCGCAGATGCCGATGATAAACGCGCCGACAACGGCGCCCGGAATACTGCCGATACCGCCGAACACAGCCGCGACAAAGGCCTTCAGGCCCGGCATGGCGCCGGAGGTGGGCGTCACCGTCGAGTAATTGGAAAAGTAGAGGATCGAGGCGACGGCGGCCAGAAGCGAGCCGATGATAAACGTGGTGCTGATGACGGAATTGATCTTGATGCCCATAAGCTGGCTTGTCTCAAAATCCCTGGAGACGGCGCGCATCGCCATGCCGATCTTCGTATATTTGATGAGCAGCACAAGAACCACGACGAGCACGATGGTCAGCACCGGCGTGACGAGCGTGACGAGCTTTGTGGTCGCGCCGGCGATGGCGACGGAGCTGCTGATGCCGGGGATCACCGGATACTGCTTGGCAAGGCCGCTGGTGAAATAGAACGCGCAGTTCTGCAGGAGGTACGACACGCCGATGGCGCTAATCATGATGGACATGCGCGGCGCCGTGCGCAGCGGCTTGTACGCCACGCGCTCCACAACGAAGCCTAAAAGCACCGTGATCAGGATGACCAGCGGGAGGGAAACGTAAATCGGCAGTGTGGCCGACAGATAGACCATCAGAAAGCCCGCGACCATAAAGATATCGCCGTGGGCGAAATTGATGAGCCGGAGAATGCCGTAGACCATCGTATACCCGATGGCAATCAGGGCATACTGCCCGCCAACCGAGATACCGGCCAGCAGATACGGCAGATTTGAAGTGATAAATTCCATAATGGAACCTCCGTTTTTGGCTGACTGGAGCAAATCCTTTTTAGAGCGGCCGCTGACGAGGCCCCAAAAGGTTATCTCATCTGCGTAATGTGGCGGGGGCACGCGCCCCCGCCATATCACACAGACAAATGTCCGAAATTATTTGATGCCCTGGATCGCGACAAACTTCCACGCGGCGTTCGCGGTATCAACGCTCTTGATATACGCCTGGGTACGCAGCGCGTCGCCGTTGTCGTCAAACTTGATGTCGCCCGTCACGCCGGTGTAGGTGGTCGCAGGCATGGCGGCGAGAATTTTGGCGGAATCGACGCTGCCGGCGTTTTTGATCGCCTGCAGGGCCGTCATATAGGCGTCGTAGCCCAGCGCGGAGACAGCCGAGACGATGTCGTTGCCGCCGTTGTTCTGCTTCTTCTCAGCGTTGGCGTTGAGCCAGGCTTTGAAGTCCTGGACAAAGGTGGAGCCCGCCGTGGATTTGTCGCCCTCGTCAAAGAAGGTGGAGACGCTGACATCGAGGCTGGAGCCCTTCGCGGCGTCCAGAATAACGGAGTTATCCCAGGTGTCGCCGGCCAGGATCGGGATATTGAGGCCCTGGGAGGCGGCCTGGCTGATAATCAGGGAAGCGGCGTCTGTGGAGGTGGGGGCGAAGAAGACGTCGGCATTGGCGTTGGCGGCGTTGGTGAGGAAGGCTGTGAAGTCGCTGTTGCCCTCCGGGAAGGTCGCCGCGACGACCGTGCCGCCGAGCTTTTCAAACGCTTCCTTGAAGTAGTTGCCAAGGCCCACGGAATAGTCGTCGCCGAGCTTTGTGAGTATGTAAGCGGTCTTGGCCTTATACTGGTCCGCGGCGAAGTTGGCAAGGACCGTGCCCTGGAATGGGTCGAGATAGCAGATACGGTAATAGAAATCGTTGCCGCTTGTGACCTGCGGGTTGGTGCAGGAGATGCCGATAACGGGGAGGCCCGCTTTGCCGAACACGTCGCTGGCCGCGATGGAGACGGCGGAACCGTAAGAGCCGAGCACGAGCTTGACGCCTTTGCTGACGAGTGTCTGCGCGGCGGACGGCGCTTTGTCGGTGGAGGACTGGTTGTCGACGACCTCAAGCTGCACCTTGTAGGTTTTGCCGCCGATATCAATGGTGGGCACCTGGGAGTTGGCAAATTCGATGCCGAGGACTTCCTGCTTGCCGCCGGCGCCGTTGTCGCCCGAGGCGGGCTCAAAAACGCCGATCTTGATGGTGTCGCCGCCGCTGCCCCCGCAGCCGGCTAAAAGCAGGGTGCTCATGCTCAGGGCCAGGAGAATTGCAAGTACTTTTCTCATATCATTCATATTCCTTCCCGAAAAATATCTGTCTGCGTTCAATTTTGCATGGCAGACATTACGTGGGTTTATTTTAAACTATTTTTCTCCGGGCTTCAACAAGAACTTAACATAAATTTAAAATTTTTTCTGCCAAATAATGCGTCAATGCATCAATGCAATGAAGTAATGTGTTAAATCAACGAATAAAAGGGCGCTTTTTTTGCTATACGCTTTCGCAATCTATTTCGCCCGATATATCGCTGGTAAACATAATACGGATTTTGTCGGCGACGGCGGCTTGGCCGAGGCACCACATGAGCTTTGTCACGGCGGCCTCCGTGGTCATGTCCCTGGCCTGGATGATGCCGGGGTGCTCCACCAGGCGCATCCCGGTCTGATAGATGGAAAAGTCGCAGGATTCATAGAGGCACTGGCTGCAGACGACCACCACAACGCCGCTGTCGGCCAGCTCCTGCAGCGCCGAGATGAGGTCCCGGCGCATAAAATGCATGCCCCCCGCGCCGAACGCCTCGATGACAACGCCCCTGCAGCCGGTATTCTGCAGCATTTTGAAGACATCAGGGTTGAGGCCGGGAATGATTTTGATCAGCACCACGTCGGAGCTCAGCGCGCTCTTCAGCGCAAAGTCCCCGGCGGGCCGGACGACCAGGTCTTGATTGATGATCAGCCCTCCGACGTCGACCTTGGCCACGGGCGGACAGTTGATGCTCTCGAACGCGTCAAAGCTCATCGTCCGGACCTTGACGGCGCGGCTGCCGCGCATCACCTTTCTGTTGAACGCCAGAAAGACGCCGGGCGTGCCGCTGGCGGCCATGGCGAACGCGCAGAAGAGATTGTCCTTGGCATCCGTCAGCGGGTGAGAGATGGGCAGCTGCGAGCCCGTCAGCACAACGGGGAACGGCACGTTCAGCAGCATGAACGACAGAACGGACGAGGTGTACGCCATCGTGTCCGTGCCGTGGGTCACCACGACCCCGTCAAAATCATGGCGCGCGTCATAGATGCACCGGGCGATGACCTGCCATTCCTCCGGCTGGATGTTGGAGCTGTCCAGCTGAAAAAGATCGCGGGTCGTCACATCGTACCGCTCGGCGAGGGAATTGACGGTTCTCATGATGTCCGAGCTCAAAAGGCCGGGCTTGAGCCCTTCCTCGCTGTTCTCGGAGGCAATGGTCCCGCCCGTTGTGACAAGCAGAATTTTCTTTTTCATAGGCCCTCCCGTGCGCCGGTAGGCAAAAAATCATAAATCTCGTCAGCGGGACTTCATTCGACAACCCGCTTCCTGACGTCACCATGTTATAGCAATTATTGTTGATGTCAATAGGCAATTCGTCAAAACCGGGCGGTTGTGGGCAAGCGCCGGGTCCCCGGGATTTTTCCCTGCGGAAAGCGAGGGCGGGATGGCCTCATCCCGCCCTCGGCATACACGCGGCTGCACAGTCACATGATGCATCTGCCCCCGTAGGGGTCGTCGTCCTCCGCGGCCCGTTTATGAAATACACGCCGCCGCGCCGCTACTTCATATCCTCCGCGGCGAGGTTGAAGCGCATGGTGACCTTGCCGTTTTTCAGCCGGACGCCCATCATGTCGCCCCGGAGCCTGACAAACTCGTGCTCCTGGTCGTCCAGACTGCTGGCCTGGGCCAGATAGGCCCAGTAGCCGTCCGGCGCCTTGTCGAGCGGGACGCCGTTGTCGATCATGGCTTGGCGGACACGGCGCCCGTCCAGCTGCCGGGGCGTAATCTCCTCCTTCAGGCACAGGTCGGCGGCGAGACCGGCGGCCTGGCCGGTGGCCATGCAGATGGCGATGATGCGCACCGCCGCCATGGCGTGGAACTCCGTGGAAACGCAGCGGCCGGCCACCAGCAGATTATCGACCTTGAGCGGGACGAGGCAGCGGTAGGGAATTTCGCAGTACTGCGCGGGATTCGTCCACACGGCCCAGCTGTCCTTTTCCGGCGGGCAGAAGGGGTGCATGGCCCTGTCGCAGGGATTTTTGATGTTGATGGCGCCCGGGATCGGCTCTTTAGAGTGAATGTGGTGCCGAAAGCCGTGGTAGCCGCTGGTGGGGTGGTGGGTATCGTAAATTTCGGGGAACTTGGCGATGCTGTCCTCGAATTTCGCGGCGGCGGCGATGTCGGTGTCCTTCAGGACATATTCGCCCACGATGCGGCGGGAATCGCGGATGCCGGGCAGGCTGCCGATGGCGGCGATCCGGCAGTTTTCAAAGCCGGGGACATATTTGCGGTAGGCTGCCTCGATCCAATTGCTCTGCTGATGCTGCTCCACGACCTGCCGGGTGAGGTCCTCCACGTCCAGGTTGTGGTTATAAAAGCTGTGGCCCACGCAGAAGGAGACGTCGGCGGCCTCGTCGGCTGCGCCGGGTATCTGGTTGATGAGCCCGCCGGGGAAGATGGGGTAGGGGAGGTCGCCGTTCTTCACAGCCTCATCCATGCACGCGCCGGCCAGGCACATGTTTTCGGGATAGCCGCCGTTGTCCTCCACCCACGCCTTGTTGGCCTCGCGGAATTTCACCAGATTGACGTTTGCCATGCGGATGCCCATGGTGTGCGCCAGGTTCAGCCCCATATACTCGGCGTTGCCCACCTCGTAGGGGACGCCCGCGAAGGCGGCCACATCGGCGTCTCCGGTGGTGTCGATAAAGAGTCGGGCGGAGATTTCCAAAAGGCCGGATTTGGTGTGGACAAGGACGTCCTTGATCTTGCTGCCGTCCATGTTGACGCCCACGGCGTGGCAGCCGTATAAAATGCGGCAGCCGGCCTGCAGGAGCATTGTTTCCATTTCGTATTTGCATTTCTCCGGCTCAACCGAGGGGCTGTGGGGCGTGTTGCAGAGATAGCCCTGTTCGTTCAGGCGGTCCAAAAGCTCCTTGCATAAGCCCTCGACAATGCCGGCCACCCCCGTGACGTAGCCGTTTGTCATGAGGCCCCCGAGGCTGTACATGTTCTCAATGAGCAGCGTCCGCAGGCCGCGCCGCGCCGCCGTGACGCCCGCCGCCACCCCGGCGCACCCGCCGCCGACGACGAGCACATCCACATCGAATTTTTTCATACGATACCTCCTGTTAAATCGGTATTTTTGACGATGCCATATTCTGCTCCTCAGGCTAGCACAGCCAGGACGCAGCTTTGGTTTCAGGCGAGGTTGAAAGGCCGATGCTGTCTGTATGTCACAAAAATTATTATTTATTCGTTATAATAGTTGAAACCGGGTTTCGAGAGGAGACGAACTGTTGTTGAATGAATTTAATCTGGAGGAAGCGGTCCGGTGCTACGGTCCGAAGCTGTTCCGTTATGTATACACCCTGCTGTGCGACTATCACGAGGCGGAGGATATCGTCCAGGATGTATTCATTGCCGCCTACCGGGGACAAGCCCGCTTCGACGGGGAGAACGAATCGGCATGGCTGTATAAGATCGCTTATAACAAAAGCATTGACTGTATGCGCCGGCGCAAGACGGTGTCCTTCCAGGAGCTGCATGAAGACACGCTTGCCGCCGAACAAAACTTCGACGCCGGATACAGTCCCGCCGTCATTCGCGCGCTTCGCCGGCTGACGGATGAAGAGCGGGCGATCCTGCTCGCGCGGATTACCGAGTCGCTCAGCTACGAAGAGCTTGCCGGACGTCTGCGTCTGTCGGAGCCCGCGGTGCGCAAGCGGTACGAGCGGGCAAAGAAGAAGCTGGCGGAGTACTTAAATGAAACGGAAAGTGAGGCATTTTGAATGATAAGTTTTGACAAGGATGAAAAATTTATCTCCGATGCGCTTGATGTATTGGATCTTGAACTGGCGATACCGGATTTGATGTCTGGAATCCGGCATAAGCTCGACGTCGGTACGGCAAACCCCAAAACAAGATGTAAACCCATGCGAGTTCTGATCGTTGCTGCCGCCGTCGTCGCCGTACTTGGACTCACCGCGGCCGCCGCGTCGCTCGGCGGCTTCGACTGGCTGCTGAAAAAAGCCAATCCGCCCTTTGGAGACGCTGTCAAGCCCATTGAGCAGAGCACAATCTCCCAGGGAATCAAGGTCACGGCCGTCGCGGCGGAGAGCTCCGGCGATATGGCGATCCTCTATGTGACGCTGGAGGACACGGAGCATCTCGGCAGGGTGACGGAGGATATGGGAATCGACCTTGACTCGACAGGCGTGAGCATGTCCGCTGAACAGATATATTTTGATAAGGAGACCGGTATCGCGGCGTATCAAATCCGTCTGGGCTCGACCGGCACCTTCGACGGGCAATCGCTTTCGTTGAAGATGAACGGCCTGCTCTACGGAGGGACGGACTTGGGCGAAATCCGCATGGGGATTGACCTCGCTAAAGCGGCCAAACAGGGCGAGCATATCGGCCAGCCGTATTCGGACCCCAAACAGGCGCCCACGGAACAATTGACGCCGGGTCATCTTGCTGACATCCCCGGGACGAAATCGGCTTGGGTTTCTGCGATCGGGATAAATCACGGGTATCTCGCGGTGCAGTTCGCCCAGCCCGCGGGTGTGGACAGATTTATGGATGCTAACAAAATACAGCCGTACCTATTGGATGCCGGCGGGAACATTATTGTTGATAACGGTCCAGGCGTAACAGGTTTTAAGACAGACGCGCAGCTTCACCCTATCCATACGGTGCAACAAGGCGCATATGACTTCATGGAGTATTACTTTGCCGTCGATACTGCGACGCTGGACGGTTACACGCTCTGCTTCAAGGGCTCTGTGTGGGATGTTATTTCCGGAGAATGGAAGCTGGATGTCAACTTCGACAGCCTTCAACATCTGGCACGCGAAGTCAAAGCCGATATCACCGTCGGTAAAGTGCAGCTGAAGGATGTGGTACTGAAAATAAATCCATTTGGTATGACGCTAACCGGATACGGTGGGGAGAATAACGACTGGCTTGCTCCTCATAGCGTCAAAACAATTCTTGAGACAAAAAAGGGCAATATCGAGCTACAAGCCATAAGCAGTTCGAGCTCTGCTCCGGGGGAACCTTACGAATTGATTTGGTACGCAGCTTCCACAATAGATATAGACAGCGTCATCGCCGTCCGCATCGGGGACAACAGGATCGAGCTTAAAAACCAGACAGCCTGAAGGCGCCGCTCTTTTTCGTAAAAAATCCCCGAAAGGTCTGCCGTATGCCCGGGACCTTTCGGGGATTTTTCAGTTGGGGCAGGGCCTTTTACCGGCCCTGTTCCTTGTCGTAAAACTCGCGGCTGTAGGCGTACAGCTCGGTGACGGAATCCCACAGGAGCTCGGGGTCCCGCTCGAAGAGGTTGGCGGTAAAGCCGCCGCTCTTGCCGTAGATGTCCACGGAATTCCTGATCTTCTGGAGCAGCTCCTCCTTTGGCAGCGCCGTGCCGGGCTCCAGGCCCTCCATGCCGGTGTTGAAGCCGATTTTGCCGCCGTACTTTATCTTCATCGCCGGAATGTCGACGGCCCGCCGCTGAATCTGCAGGAGCTCGGCGCCCATGTCGATCATGTACGGGATGAAGCGGGTGATGTTGCCGCAGGAGTGCAGCATAAAGTGGACGCCCTTCCCCCGAACATGGCTGATGATGCGCTTCGTGGGCTCAAACACCAGCTCCTCCATCATTTTCGGCGAGAAGAAGGTGTCCTTCTCCGTGCCCCAGTCGTCGTGGATGGTCATGAGGTTCACCGGGTACAGGCTGCACAAGAGGTCGACCAGCTCAATCATGTGGTCGGCCAGGCGCTCAAAGAAGGCACGGACGGCCTCCGGCTCCAGCGACAGGGCAAACATGCCCTCCGTATAGCCGCCCAGGACCGCGATAAGCCGCTGGATGCAGCCGTTGTGCAGGTCGATATGTAAAACCTTTTTCGGGTCGTAGTCATTTTTCATGAACGCGTCGGCCTTCGTTTTCCAGTCCCAGTTGCTGAGGACGGGGAACTTGATGACCTTTTCCCACTCGGTGATGTCCTCCAGGAGATGGGTGTCGGGCGTGTTCGTGGCGCCGCCGGCGGAGACCACCCAGGTCAGCGGGACGCCGAACCAGTCGGTAAAATCGTAGTCCTCGGTGGTCTTCCGGTGGAAATCGGCGCCGATCTGCGCGCCGATGCCCAGGTCCTGAAACATCAGGGTCTGATAATCGGTCAGCGTGTTGGGCACCCAGAGGGGGTCTTTTCGCGTAATGGCGCGCTCGAAGTTCTGCAGCGGCGTGATGGGCGTGTCGAACCGGGGCACGTCGACAACGGCGTCGCTGAACATGACCGGAACCTTCCCGGTGGGGACGGCGGGATCGAGATACTTGGGCCGTGGGTATTTCATAAGACCGCTCCTTTGACTCATATCGTTAATTTTTATTTTTTACTCTCATTCCAGACGTCGATGAATTCTTTCCGCTTCTCCGGAGACAGCAGCTTTTCCACACGCATGTAATAGCTTTTGGCCAGCTCCAGCTTGTTCAGGCTGACCAGCGCGCCGATGAGAAAGGCGTAGACCTCGCCGTCGTCGTAGCAGATGCTCAGGACGTTGGAAACAGCCTCGAATATCTTGCCGTACTGCGCCGTCTCCTGCAAAAGCGCGAGATATTCCTTTAAAAGCTCCAGGTATTTGATCTGGTAATACCCGACCCAGCCCATGAGCCATATCTCCGACTCGTAGCCCGGCAGCATGTCGCCCTTATAAACCCGGAGAATCTTTTCATAAATGATCTGCCTGTCGACGGCGGACAGCTTGGAGGAATGGACCCTGTCGCAGAGCTGGTCGAACTCCTCCGCGTCGATGATGAGCGTCAGAGCGTCGTTTACAGCGTACGTGCCGGCCCTGGCCACAACGAGCTTCTGGGGGCAGACGCTGTCGAGAATCTTCCGCACCCGGAACGCCACGCCCTTGACCATGCCGTACGGGTTGTCGATGAGCTGGTCCGGCCACAGCACATCCGCGATCTCCCGGACCGGGATCGTCCTGCTCCTGTTTTTTAAAAGGTATAAAAGAAAACGGCTGCACTGGACGGAGGAAATGTCGGAAAAGCTCAGGCTGCCCAGATTCGTGTAGATATCGAAGCCGCCGAACAGCTTGATCACCACGTCGTCGTCGGCCAGCTCCGGGGAGTAGTACCGGGAGGGGTTTTGCAGCTGCGACATCCGGAGCGCCCTGATTTCGTTGGCCAGCGCCTTTGTGGACAGCGTGAGAAAGCTCGTTTTGTTCAGAAAGCGCCGGGCGTTATGGACGCCGAAAAAGGCCACAAGCCCCGTCCTCGTTTTGAACGGGACGGCCATAGCGCTTTTTATGCCGTGCTCCTGGAGCCATTTATATTCCTCCGGGTGGGCCGCTGTGAGGTCCTCGTCGGTAAAGCAGAACTGCTCGTCCTTGCGGATGATGTCCGTAAAAAGGTTTGAGAACAGCAGCGCCTCGTCCGGGCCGCGGCCCGCCATGTCGAAGCCCTCCCGGGCCTTGACATAGAGATACTGACATGCCTCCAGCTCCTCGTCCAGCTCCAGGATAAAGGCCAGGTCCGCGTCGTACAGGGTGAGGGACGCCGTCAGGCAGTCGTAGATGTTGGCCTCGGGGGCGTCCAGCCCGTGATAATTTTTTTCGATGTACTGCCAGGCCGCCTCAAACAGCACCGGGTACAAAAGCTCGTTGCCGGCACCGTCCGTCACCGGGCAGGCGCGGCATTTTATATCGTTCAAGGCTTCCGTATCCATCGTCACAGCCCCCCTTCATCACATTCTACGGCCCGCCGGTTGCAAAAGCAGTTTTACGGCAGGTCAAAAAGCGGCGTTTTCGGCGGCGGACCCGGCGCGCGGCCTTATTATAAAGAAGCGCCGGCAAATCTGAGCCGTCACAGCAGAGATTTCCGGCGTATTTCGGTTGTGTTTTGATGCCGGCGTTCAGCCACGTTTTGTAAAATCAGTATATCATTTAAACCCCGGGGTGTACATACGTGATTGGCGCCTCGGCCATTTCTTTCTCATGCCTCTGCCATAACGTATACGCCGGGGCAAAAACGGCGTTATACCTGAGACGGCGCCCGTTCCAGCCTGGCGCGCATGCTGATTTTTCGCGGGGTGGGGATGCTGTCGAACTTGACGAGATAGGCGTTCTTATCCCTGTCGATATCGACGATTTCACCCGAGCCCATAATGCTGTGCACGACGCGGTCGCCGGGGCCGAAGGAGGGTCCCGCCGCTGTCAGCTCCAGCATTTTTTCATTGCTTTCGATCATAAGGCGCGTGTCGGAGACGAGGCGGGGGTCCAGCTCGCCGGTGTAGGTGAGGAGGGCCCTGTCCACATTAAAGATGAAGCGGGAGGGATAGCGGTAGGAGCCGTCCAGGTTCCGGCCCTCGGCGTCGGTGAGGCAGAGCCTTTTTTCCGCCCGGGTAAAGGCGACGAAGCACAAACGCCGCTCCTCCTCCATGCCCTCCCGGGTCAGCACCTTTTTGGACGGGAACACGCCCTCCATCAGGCCGCAGAGGAAGACGTAAGGAAATTCGAGGCCCTTGGCCGTGTGGACGGTCATCAGCTTGACGGCGTTTTTGCCGGACTCGGCGTCGCCCGCCGTCATGAGCGCCACGTGGGCAAGGTAGCTCTCGAGCGTCGATTCCTCGCCGCAGTTGATTTCAAAGTCGTGGACGGACTGCTTGAGCTCGGCCAGATTGTCCAGCCGCTCCTGACTGCCCTCCGTGCGGAGGAGCGCCTCGTAGCCGCTCTCGTCCAGGAGCTTGCTCAGAAGCTCGGAGACGGGCAGCTCGCTGACAAGGGCGGAAAAACGCTCCACCAGCGCCAGGAGGCGCTTTGCTTTCGTGTTCTTGAAAATATCGTCGTCAACCGTGCGCTCCAAGGCGGCGTACAGCGTGCAGCTGTTTTGGACGGCGTAGTCCTGCAGGAACTTCATGCGCCGCTGGCCCAGGTTGCGCTTCGGGACGTTGGCCACCCGAAGAAACGACAGATCGTCACGGAGGGAGACGAGCCGCAGGTAGCTCAAAGCGTCCTTGATCTCCATCCGCGAGAAAAACTGGACGCCGCTGAAGATCGTGTACGGCAGCTCTTCCCGCAGAAACACCTCCTCCAGCGTGCGGGAGAGGTAATGCGCCCTGTAGAGGATTGTGATATCCCGGAGCGGGGCGCCCCTGTCCGCGAGGTCCTTGATCTCATGGGCGATCCACAGCGCCTCCTCCCCGGCCGTCCTGGCGTGATGGTAGACGACGGGCGCGCCGTCCGGCAGCGTGGGGATCAGGTCCTTGTCAACCCGGATTTTGTTGGCGGCAATGAGGGCATTGGCCGCGGCCACGATCTGCGGCGTCGAGCGGTAATTGCGCATCATCATAATGGTCCGGACATTGGAAAATTCCTTGTCGAACTCCAGCAGATACCGCACGCTGGCGCCCCGCCAGGTGTAGATCGTCTGGTCCGGGTCGCCGACGATGAAGAGGTTTTTGTGGTAGTCGCAGAGGACCCGCATCAGGCGGTACTGCAGCGCGTCGATGTCCTGGAACTCGTCGATCATGATGTATTCCAGCCGCTGCTGCCATTTCAGCCGGATGGCCGCGTCGATGTCAAAGATGTGCAGCACGTATTTGATCAAATCATTATAGTCCAGGCCGAAGCATTTTTTCTCCTGATAAAGGTAGCCCCAGAAGATGATGTCGTCGGCCGCCGCGGCGTTTAAATATTTCTCCTGCAGCGCCTCGGGCGTCATGGCGATCATGAGCTCGTAATACTCCGGGTCTTTCACGAGCTTGCGCATTTCGATCATGTCCCGGGCCTTCCCGAAGGTCATGTCCCGGAGCGTGAGGCCGCGCTCCTCATAGATAAGCTTCAGCATGGCGTCGATGTCGGCGTTGTCGAGGACAAGAAAGCTCTTGGGATACTGGACGGCGCTGATGTCCTCCTGCAAAACCGAGACGCAGAAGCTGTGGAAGGTGGAGATATAGCCCGTGTCGTTGTCGCCGGTGAGGGCTCTGATGCGCTTTTTCATCTCGGCGGCCGCTTTATTGGTAAAGGTGACGCAGAGGATGCCGGACGGCAGCGCGCCGATTTCACTCACCAGATACGCAAAGCGGTGCGACAGGGCGCGCGTCTTGCCGGAGCCGGCCCCCGCGATGACGCGGTAAAACCCCTCCGTGGCCGTCACGGCCTGCAGCTGCTCGGTATTGAGTCCGTCCAGAATGTTGTCCATGCGCTTCACCGCCTGATAGAATATCTCCCCGTCACCGCAGGGTGCATAAATGTTACATATAAGGGCGCGGAGGCGGCCAACGGCCGTTCCTGCATAAACAAATAGTAGCATTTAACATAAACCTTGTCCAGCACTGCGCAAAACCGAATGAACACATACCAAAACGGCAGGCATTGCGCGCTGAAACAATTGCATTACCGCCGCCGGTAATGATATAATCGGAATCAGGAAAATATAATCGAAAGGAAGCAGACATATATGGGATCCAAATACGAGCATGTATTTGCACCGATCAAAATCAGAGGTATCGACTTTAAAAACAGGGTGACCTTGGCGCCCCCGTCCCCCAACGTCGCCAATCAGGACGGCACCATGTCCCGCGATTTCGTGGACTGGATGCGCCCCCTGGCCCGCGGCGGCACGTCGATCCTCTACGTCGGCAACGCCACCGTCGACAAAAACGAATGCCACGACGAGGAGACCCAGATCGATCTCGGTACGGACCGGTGCGTCCTGCCGCTCAGCTGGTATGCCGAAATGGCCGCCCAGTACAACTGCCATGCCTCCTTTGAGGTCAACCACAACGGCAAGGACACGGCCTTCGAGACCGTCGGCCACGCGCCCTACAGCGCCTCTTCGATCATCACCTCCTCGGAGATATCCCGCGCCAAGCGTCTTGGACGCGCGCCGATCCCCTCCATCGAAATGACCCATGAGAAGATCGCCGAGACCGTGGATAAGTTCGCCTCGGCCTGCTACCGCATGAAGGAGGCGGGCATGGACATCGCCCTTATCCACGGCGGCCACGGCAATCTCATCAGCCAGTTCATGAGTCCCCTGTACAACAAGCGCCAGGACGAGTACGGCGGGACGACCGAGAAGCGCGCCCGCTTTGCCATCGAGGTCTGCGACGCCATCCGCAAAAAGGTCGGCAACAACTTTGTCATCGAGTTCCGCATCTCCGCCGACGAGATCGCTCCGGAGGGCATGCACTTCGACGAGACGCTGAAGATGATCGAGTACCTGCAGGACCACATCGACATTCTCCATGTGTCCGCCGGCCTCCACAGCGACTTTGACTTTAAATATTACCGCAACTGGTGCCAGAACTTCCTGATGCCCAGGGGCTTCAACGTCCATTACGCCCGGGACGTCAAAAAGGCGTTCCCCAACCTTCTCGTCACCACCGTCGGCTCCATCACGAGCCTCGACCTGGGCGAGGAGATTCTCGCCAACGGCTGGGCCGATTTCGTTGCGATGTGCCGCCCGCTGATGGCGGACCCCGACATGCCCAGGAAGTACGCGCAGAACCGCCCCGAGGACCGCAGGCCCTGCCTCCGGTGCGACGCCTGCACTCGCTTCTTCCCGCCGAGGCCCCTCAACTGCGCCGTCAACCCCTATTCCGGCGTATTTAAAGAAATTAAGGACGGTGTTGTCCCGAAAGCCCCCGTCAAGAAAAAAGTCGCCGTCGTCGGCGGCGGACCGGCCGGCCTCTACGCCATGATGGCCCTCTGCGACCGGGGTCACGACGTGACGCTTTATGAAAAAACGAACCAGCTGGGCGGCAGCGTCGTCCCGGCGGCCCACGCGCCCTTCAAGATCGACTGCCAGGATTACCTGAAATGGCTCCTCCGCGAGGTGACCAAGTATCCGGCAAAAATCCTCATGAACACGGAAGCCAGCAAGGAAATTCTCGATAAGGAGGCCTACGACGCCATCATTGTCGCCGTCGGCTCCAAGCCCATCGTCCCGTCAAAGATTCCCGGCATCAGCAAGCCCCACGTCCACTGGGCGCCCGACGCCGAAATGGGCAAGGTGCCCGTCGGCAATAAGCTCGTCATCGTCGGCGGCGGCGCCGTCGGCCTGGAGGCGGCCATCGACTTCAAGCAGATGGGCAAGGATGTCACGGTCATAGAAATGCTCGACACCGAAAAGCACTTTGTTTCCCTCCGCCAGAGCTCCAAGCACGCCGGCGACGAGATGCTGGCCATCATGGAGGAGCAGCGCATCCCGCTGCACCTGAATAACCGGCTCGAAGAGGTCCGGGATGACAAGATCATCTGCAAGGACCTGGCCACGGGAGAGCTCGTGGAATATCCCTGCGATACCGTCCTGCTGGCGCTGGGCATGACCCCGCTCACGGACGTGGCCGATGCGCTGCGCCACAGCGCGGCGGAAACGGACGTCTTCATCGTCGGCGACGCGAAGGCTGTCGGCAATATCTCGACGGCGACGAACGGCGGGTTCCAGGCGGCCATACATATCTAAAATGCCCACCCGCCCGCCCGATAGAGGTATAGGGGGCTTCGCCCCCTATGACCCCTGATGGGGCTGCGCCCCAAACCCGGCTCGGGGCTGCGCCCCGGACCCCCGGGCGCTGCGGCGATCCTGCTTGGGGCTGTGCTCCAGACCCTGCGGTGATGCGCATTTACTTGATGCTGTTTGCTGATAGAGGCTGTCGGGAGACAGCCTCTATCAGACTGTAGACAAACCTATTTTCGAGATAAAAGTTTTGCAGAATTTCCGCCGCGCACGGCGGAAACACGATGGAATCCGTCATTTCCGGCGGCGTGTACGTCGGAAATGACACTTCTCATGCGGGGAGCGGCTGAGCGAGCTGCATGCAGCTTTTTGTCGGCAAAGCCCGGGGGGCTTTGTCGACAGTTTAATAGAGGCTGTCGGGAGACAGCCTCTATTACTTTATTTCTATTATTATGATCGGCAAAGAAAGCGTCCAAGCTGGGTCTACAGGCCCCGTGCGGTGTCGAATATGGACGTGTAGCCTTCGCTGTTTTCGCCCGACAGCAGCCAGTAATCAAACCCCAGGCTATGATCGAGTCCGTCGAACACATGAACCTGCAGGTTGGTCAAGCCCAGTGCATTAAATTGCGCCTGGACATCGTATGCGCCCTGGACCGGGCAGTTTAAGTCGTAAGTGCCCTGGAAGATATGAATGGGCATGTCCCGTACCTTTGTCAGGATATCGCCTGTTTTGCCCAGCGCAAAATGGGCCTTGAACCAGCCTGCCGGCAGAGGCAGGAAGTTTTGCACGATCCATTCGGTGTCGTTGCGCTCAATGGCGGAGAGAAGCGCCTGATGAAGCTGGGCACGGGGCAGACCGGCAAAGTCCTCAACGTCAATGACGTCGTTCTTGTTGGCGTCAAGCTCGTCAAAGCTCATGTCGTAAACAAGCGGCGAGACGCCGATCACACCGTATGGGTCTGCTTCGTACTGCGCCTTGGTGATGGACGTTTGGCCTTCGGCATCAAAAGCGATGGTATAGTAGAACAAGGTCTGCGCCCCGTCCAGCTGCCAGTCGAGGATTTCTTTCATATTCATGTCGGGATATCCGGCCAGCAGCAGCGCGTCGATTCCGTTGTCAGGCTCAAGCGCCGCCAGCGGCGCCACAATCGCCCCCTCGCTCCAGCCCAATAGAACGATTTCGGCGTCTTTTGTCACTTTGAAATCCTTAATGTCCTTAATAAAGGTCACGACATCCTTGGCACAATTCTGGGGTGTGTAAGTCCCGTAGACATCCCAGTTTATGGTATAGTAGGGATTTTCCTCGGTCAGCTGCACACCTCTGGTGTTATATGAGAAAAAAGCCGTGTGCTCCGCGGCGAACTGATCGGCAAAATAATCATAGTACTTGTACCGATAGGGCGGCTGGAGTCCCTTCGTCTCATAAGTGCTGGGGCCGGTCCCGTTGACGAGCACCACCACCTTGCCTACCGTTTCATCCCCTTCGGGGAGACATAGCCGGCCTGTCAGCTCAAATCCGTCATGGGATGTTGTCTGAATCAGCTTGCTATACCACGGCCTGCCCTTGATGGAGGAGGCTTTGGCTATGGCAAGATCCGCCTCCGCTGATGTCAGCGGCTTATTGGGCTCAAAGGCCCCGTCCTTGTTCACAGTAAAAAGTCCGTTTGTACAAGCCGAGGCAACGCTTTCGGTTGCCCAGCCGGGGATATCCCGGGCATCGGAGAATTGTATGCCGGCATCGGACGGCGGAAGATCGGCGACCCGGTCGAGCATAACGGCGGCCTCCATCCGGGTGATATATGTATCCGGAGCACATCTGCCGTCAGGATATCCCTGCAAATAACCCGCCCGCCTGGCGGCCATCATTTCATAGGCATAGGGGTGCTCTAGCCCAGCATCGCTGAATAATTTACCGTCGGTTGTGAAAAAGTTATACGCCTGATTGATCAAGGCGGCAAATACACCCCGTGTGACTGGTTCCGCACTGGTGTCAACAGCAAGAGCCGGCGTCGCCATCGCTATCGCGAGCAGACATGCGGTGAATAGGGACAATAGCTTTTTCATAATCCACTCCATTGTTTTCATAAAAATATAATCATATGCAAATCTGCCATTATTATATATTTTTTATTGCTCCGAAGCAAGCTGGACCCTGCTTACGGCAGCAAGCAGGGCGCTTTTTTGCGTACAGTGTCTGGCGGACGGGCCTGCGGCCCCGCCGGCATTGAAAAAGCCCGGCCGGCGCCGGGCCGCTTTATTTATTTGCTTAAAAGCCACGGAAGCCTTTGCCGATGATTTCGCTGGAGTTTGTGATCATCAGGAAGGATTCGGGGTAGTTCTGGCGCAGAAAGCGGCGGAGGGAGGCCGCCTGTAGGCGGGTGACGGCCGTGATGATCAGGTATTTCCGCTCCTGGGTATAGCTGCCCTCGGCCTCAATGACCGTCGCGCCGCGCCCCACGGTGCCGTTTATGTAGTCGCTGATCTCGTCCTTGTGGGCCGTCACGATGGAGACGCATTTACAGAGGTTGATGTTTTCGATTACAAGGTCGACGACGGTGGCCTTCATCACGAGGCCCAGGAGCGCGAACAGTCCGGCCTGTACCCCGAACAGAAATGACCCCAGCGTGATGACGGCGTCGCTGTACAAAAGCGCCGCCCCGATGTTGATACTGGCGTGCTTTTTCAGGAGCATGGCCACGATGTCCGTCCCGCCCGTGCTCCCGCCGATGTTGAACAAAATCGCGGAGCCGACGGCGGGCAGCAGCACGGAATAAATGAGCTCCAGGAAGGGCTGGCTTGTGAGGGGCGCCGGGACCGGCACGAATTTCTCCAGCAGGAGCATCGCCCCCGAAAGCGTCACCGTCCCGATGACGGTTTTGACGCCGCACTCTTTCCCGCAGAATATAAAGCCGAGGAGCAGCATCAGCAGGTTGATCGCCGTCAGCACCGTGCCCGCCGACGACAGGTGAAAATAGCCGCTGAGGATGATCGACACGCCGGAAACGCCGCCGGTGGAGTAATGGTTGGGCACCTTGAAAAAATAGACGCCCACCGCCACCAGCAGGGCGCCGGCCACGCACAGGCCATATTCCTTCAGCTTTTTCATTCGTTCCTCCAAAACTGCGCCTTCCGGAGGACGCCGGCGGCACCGCCGGCGCGCGGTTCGGCAATAATTCATCGATTAATTTACCCGACATTAATTTACATAAAATAACTGCGTTTGACAATAGAAAAATGACGGCAAAGCATGCCCGCCGCGCCGAAAAATGCGGACGGCCAATGGTCGTCCCTACGAAAAACAATAAGTCATGCCGTAGGGACGGCCATTGGCCGTCCGCGAATATTAGCCTTATTTTGTGCTGTCGATGGTGAGGAGCGTGTCCAGCAGGACGTTGACGCCCTTGAGGCAGCTCTCGGTGGGGGTGTGTTCCAGCTCGCTGTGGCTGTGGCCGCCGACGCTGGGGACAAAGATCATCGTCGTGGGGATGAGGTCGATGAGGTACTGGGCGTCATGGCCCGGCCCGCTGTACATGCGGCGGCTGGAGTAGCCGTATTCCCTGGCGCACCGCTCCACGATGTCCACCAGCCCGGGCGTGAAATTCACCGTCTTGCGCGACCAGTCTTCCCTATAGCCGGTTTTGCATTTCTCTATCTCCGCCGGCATCTTTTTGATGATATCCATCACCTTTTTGAGGACCTTCGGGTCCTGGTGCCTGGCGTCCAGGGTGAATTTCACCTCGCCGGGAATGATGGTGTGGATGTTCGGGTGGCAGGAGATCTTGCCGGTGGTGTACACCAGCCTGCTGTCCAGCCTGTCGAGCTCGTCGTGGAGGTGCTGGATCGCCTTGACGGCGGCGTAAAGCGCGTCCTTCCTGTATTTCATCGGCGTGGTGCCGGCGTGGCCGGCCTGTCCGGTGAACGTGAACTCATAGTTGATCATCCCGCACACGCCTTCGACAACGCCGATATCGATGCCCTCGCTGTCCAGCACCGGGCCCTGTTCGATATGCAGCTCAATGAGCGCGGCGTATTTGTCGGCCGTCAGGCGGTTTTCCTCGCTGCCCTTGTAGCCGCTTTTCTCCAGCGCTTCCCCGAAGCTGTAGCCCGGCACGTCCTTGGCAAACGATTTCAGCATCGCCGCTTTGTCGAATTTGCCGGTGATGACGCCCGAGGACATCATAGCGGGCTCGAAACGGGCGCCCTCCTCGTTGGTCCAGACGACGACGGTGATCGGGTGGCGATGGGGGATGTTTTCCCGGACGATTGTTTCAGCGGCCTCCATGGCCGCGAGCACGCCCAGCACGCCGTCGTAATTGCCGCCCTGACGGACGGAGTCCAGGTGCGACCCGGTGGCGATGGCGGGCAGGTCCTCGGCGCCGGGGAGCGTGGCGTACATGTTGGCCATATCGTCGGTGACGACGGTGGCCCCCAGCGCCTCCATCCTTTTTTTGAATTCGGCCCTGGCGGCCGTCGCCTCGTGGGACAGCGAGAACCGGGTGATGCCGCCCTTGCCGGTGTCGCCGAATTTGCTGAAGGTTTTGATTTTATCGTCCAAGCGCTCTAAGCTGCATGAAATCATGAAAATGCCCTCCTTAATTTAACCGACGTTTGAAATGATTCTGTCTTTCGTCACGCGCACCCCCGGCGACACGGCCCCGGCCGGGCAGACGGCCACGCACAGGTGGCAGCCCACGCAGCGGCGGGCGTCCATCACAGGCCGGCCCGTTTTGTCATCCTGCCGGAGCGCCTGGTGGCCGCCGTCATAGCAGGACAGACAGCACCGGCCGCAGCCGACGCATTTGGACCTGTCGAACCGGGGATAGCAGATGCTGTCCCTGTCCAGCGCCTCCGCCGGCAGGATATTGGGGAGCGCGCGGCCCACGATCTCGCCCACGCTCTTATACCCGCGGGCGGCGAGATACAGCCGCATGCCCTCGATCATATCCTCGATGATCCTGTAGCCGTACTGCATGACGGACGTTGTCACCTGGATGTTCTCGCACCCGAGGGCCATGAACTCCGCGGCGTCCCGCCATGTTTCGATGCCGCCCATGCCGCTCACCGGCACGCCGGCGAGCTTGTCGCAGCTTTTCATGGCCTGGATAAAGCGGAGCGCGATGGGCTTTACCGCCTTGCCGGAGTAGCCGCCCACGCTCGTCCTGCCCTGGACGTCGGGGCCGGAGGCAAAGGTGTCCAGGTTCACGTTCATGATGCTTTTGATGGTGTTGATGGCCGCGATGCCCGTGGCGCCGGCCTCAATGGCCGCGATGGCCGGCAGCTCCATGTTGCCGATGTTCGGGGTCATTTTGGCCAGGATCGGCAGGTGTGTGCCCCGTCGCGTGGCGCGGGTATAGGCGGCGACGAGCTCGGGGTTCTGGCCCACGTCGGAGCCTAAGCCGTTTGCGGCCATGTGCGGGCAGGAAAAGTTACACTCGAGGATGTCGGCGCCGGCGGCCGTCATCACCTCGGCCAGATAGGTCCACTCCGCCTCGTCCTGCCCCATGATGGAGGCAACGATGACCTTCGTGGGGAAATCCTTCTTCAGCTGGCGGAGATAGGCGAGATTTTCGTTGAGCGGGTGCTCGGAGATCTGCTCGATGTTCTTGAAGCCGACAAAGGGGACAGATTCCTTCGTCAGCGCGTCGAACCTGGGCGACACCTCGTTGGCGGCAAACGTCCCGATCGTCTTGAAAGCCACGCCCGCCCAGCCCATCTCAAAGGCTTTGGCAACCATCTCATAGTTGCTGCCGACGACGGAAGAGGAGAGGAAAAACGGGTTTTCGCAGCGGACGCCGCAAAAATCGATGGACAGGTCCGTATCTTCCGACGAAAGCCTGTCGTAGGTCGACGCCGTCAGCATGATCTCGTCAACGGGGACCGGTCGGCTCATTTTGCCCTTCAGGCAGGCCGATAAACAGTCCTTCGTGGCGCAGGACGCACAGGGGACGGGCTCCGGCAGCCTGTTCGCCGCGCCCGAAAAGTTTTCAAACCGGAGCGAGCGGATAATGGTGTCCGCCGCCACGCCGTACGGGCAGGCCTTTCGGCAGGGGGCCCCGGCGCACAAAAGGCAGCCGCCGACCTCCTCCGGGAGCGAAACGTCTCTATAAGCCGGATTATTCATAGGTCGCACCTCGCTTTTCAGATTTTCGGCGCGCGCTTGACGAATTCGCCGTAGCCCGGCTGGCCCACGAAAGCGCCGTTGTCATAGACGAGCCTGCCGCGCACGTACGTCTGAACAGGGTAGCCGTGAAGGGTTTTGCCCTCCCAGATCGTGTGGTCGTAGTCGGAATGCATGTTGGAAACGGAAATCGTAAAGTCCTTTTTCGGGTCGTAAACGACGATGTCCGCGTCCTTGCCGGGCGCCAGGGAGCCCTTCTGCGTGCAGCCGAAAATCTTCGCCGGGTTCGTGGCGCACAGCGCCACGGCGCGGCTCCACGTAATTTTCCCCGCGCCCGCCGCGGACAGCATATACGGATAGAGATTCTCAACGCCGGCGCATCCGTTGGGAATTTTGGTGAAATCGTCCTTGCCCCAGTCCTTTTCATAGCTCTGGAAGGGGCAGTGGTCGGTGGCGACGGTGTCGATGAGGCCGGTTTTAATGGCGTCCCACAGGGCCTCGCGGCTCTCCTCGCCTTTCATCGGGGGCGAGCAGACGAAGTTCCGGCCGTCCTCCCGCTTGTAAACGTCGCAGGTGAATTCCAGATACTGCGGGCACGTTTCCACATAGATGTCGTGGCCCTCGAGCTTCGCCGCAATGGCGGCCTCCAGGCCCTCCTTGTCGGCCATGTGCACGATGTAGAGCGGCGCGCCCACGGATTTGGCCCAGTGGACGGCCCGCTTGTCGGCCTCGGCCTCCACGAACTCCGGCCGCGACAGGTAATGGTACCAGGCCGAGGTTTTGCCTTCCTTCAGGAATTTTTCGATGTTCATGTCGATGACATCAGGGTTCTCGGCGTGGATGTTGGTGATGGCGCCGACCTCTTTGGCTTTCAGCAGAACCTTGATGAGCGTTGCGTCGTCGACCATCATGCCCTCTTTTTTATAGACCAGAAAGCATTTGAAGCTGGTGATGCCGTTATCGACCGCGGCCTGGAACTCGTCGAGGAGCGCCCCGCCGTTCAAATCCGTGATGATGCAGTGGAACGCGTAGTCCACGCAGGCCTCGGGGTCACACATGGCCTTTCTTGCTTCGATGATCTCCATGATGCCCATGCCCTTTTTCTGCATGGGGTAGTCGAACACCGTCGTGACGCCGCCGCAGGCGGCCGCGCGGGTCCCGGCCAGGTAGCCGTCCGCCGACACCGTCCCGCCGAAGGGCATGGCCAGATGGGTGTGCGCGTCGATGGCGCCGGGCAGCACCAGCTTCCCGGCGGCGTCGACTGTTTGTTTGGCGTCAACGGACAGGTTTTGTCCGATACAGGCAATTTTTCCGTTTTCCACGGCGATATCGGCGATAAAGCTCTCGTCGGCGGTGACGACAGTGCCGTTTTTTATCAGTAGATCCATAGTCAAACCTCCAATACACAAAATGCAGGTTAGAAACCGAATGAATGAGAGGGCGGGGAGCCTTGTGCATCGATTCGGTTTCTAAGCTCCAGTCTGTCCGATACGTCCTTGCCTCCCTTGGACGAGGGAGGCTTAGGAACGGCGGGGCGATGTGGGCATCGCCCCCTACGGGCTTTTACAGGTTCCGCCGTAGGGACGGCCGTTGGCCGCCCGCCGTTTCCCGAATGTTTATTTACCCGTTGATCTTGTAGACGAGAACGAGGCCTGATCTCTGGAAGATCTGGGCGACCTCGGTGAGGCTCATGCCGCCGGCGTTGGCCGCGATCAGGTTGGAGACCCACGTCACGCCGAAGTCGACCTGCCCGCTGTTGACGGCCGTCGTCTCGCTGATGTCGCCGCCGCCCGGGACGATGGTGACGTTGAGGCCCACGTCTTTATAGTAGCCCTTGTCGAGCGCCACGTAGTAGCCCATGAACTGCGCGTCGGGCAGCCACTTCAGCTGGATGGAGATATCCGTCTTCTCGGGGGCGCCGAACTTGCCGTCGGTGCTCGCGGACGCCGCCGCCCAGTAGGAGGTGTCGCGGATATCGTCCAGCGTGAGGGACTGGAGCTTAGAGGCCGCGACGGAGTCGTCCAGCTTGATGTACTTCTTGGCCAGGTCCAGCGTCTGCTGCATGGCGGCTTCGTCCATGTTGCCGATTTTACTGACGGCGCTGCCCTTCGTGTCGGTGGTGACGAGCTTTTCCACCTCGTCGGCCATGTACGCCTGGTGATCTGCGGAGACGGAGGAGCCGTATTTGTAGCAGATTTCCGCGGCCTCCTCCGGATTGGCGACCGCGTATTCCCAGCCCTTGAGGGAGGCGTAGAGGAACGCCGTCACGGTGTTCGGATTGGCTTTGGCAAAGGCGCTGGTGGTGAAGATGTTGTCTTCCAGCATTGCCACGCCTTCCTCGTTCATGTCGATGGTTTTGACCTTGTCGCCGTAGCTGTAGCCGCCCTCGTAGCTGTTCTTGACGAGGCCGAGCTCGTTGTACGTCATGGCGGAGGCCAGCGCGATGGTGTCGTCGTCAAAGCCGTTCATGTCAAACGCCTGGCTGAGGAAGGTGGTGGGCAGGCCGTACTTGCTCAGGAGCGCCTGAATCTCGTATTCGTTGCCGAGGCCCCAGTTGCCGACCTTGCCCTTGCCGGCGGCGTCCTTCACGACGCTCTCCGCCGTGGCGGCGCTGCCGTAGTACAGGCCCGCGGCCTCGGAGGCCGACGGGGAAGCCGACGCCTCGGCCGAGGCGGATACCGAGGGAGAGGGGGACGACGCGCTCCCGGACGACGTTCCGCATCCGGCAAAGGTGAGCACGGTCATGGCGCCGGCAAGCAGCAGCGTACATATTTTTGAAAACTTGGTGGTACTTTCTTTTTTCATGATTTTTCCTCCTTGTCATATAAAGCTGTTTTATATTGAGCCGACGGCCGGTTATCTCCGGCCTTTCAGCAAAATACCTTCGGCGATGAGGAGCACGGCGTAGAGAATGATGCCGATGACGCAGGCCACGACGATATAGGCCCAGGCTGTGGCGTACTGCGACAGGACGATGTTTTCGCGGATCGCGCGCCCGACGCCGACGATGTACTCGGCGAAATATTCGCTGACGAGCGCGGAGATGATGCTGGCCGGCACACTGACCCGGAGCGCCGTAAAGATGTACGGCACGCTGCTGGGGAGCCGGAGCTTTTTGAAAATCGTCCATTTGCCCGCCGCGTAGGACTTCATCAGGTCCTCCGAGTACGGCTTGAGTTCGGTGAGCCCGCGGTAGGCGTTGATGCTCATCGCCACGGTGCACGTCAGCATAACGACGAGCATTTTCGCCAGCATGCTGCGGACGTTGGGGTCCTTGCTAAAGTCTTTGGTGAGGTTGTTCATGATGGGCGCGATGGCGATGATCGGTATGGCGTTGAAGGCCGAGGCGATGGTGAGCCCGCCCTTGCCCCACTTGGTGAAAACAGCCGCCACGATGCCCAGCACGTAGCCTAAGAGGGAGCCGAGCACCAGCCCGCCCAGAGCCACGATGAGCGTGGCCTCCACGTTCTTCATGATGGCGCCGAAGTTGTCTCCGATGATGTGGAAGATGCGGCCCGGCAAAGGCAGCGTGAACGTGTCGGTCCCGATGAGCTTGTGGAGAAGCTGCGTCTGCCAGAGGACGACGATCAGGATGCCGAACGCCACGGGATACGCCACCGAGGTGATGGTTTCTTTGTTGAATTTGTTTTTAAACTTCTTCATTTTCTCACCCTCAAAAGCCTTCCCCGCCGGTTCATGGCGACTTTTTCGAGAAGGCCCATCAGGTAATAGCTCAAAATGCCGATGATGGCGCTGACAAAGACGATCTGCCAGAAGACGTAGATGGTCATGGCGTGCTTGAGAGACTGGGACAGCATCGTGCCGAGCCCGCTGCCGCCCTGCAGCGTATCCACCAGGATCGAGGCGGTGATGGCCATGGGGGCCGAGATCTTCAGTCCGGTGAACAGATAGGGGATGCAGGAGGGGATCAGCAGCTTTGTGTACACCTGGAACTTGCTGGCCGCCAGCGAATACATGAGCTCGTGCTTTTCGCGCTCCACGGCCTTGAAGCCGGCCAGGGCGTTTGTGGCCACGGGATAAAAGGTCAGTATCGCCGCGATGATGGTCCGGCTCTTGTTGATGTCCTTCGTGATGGCCAGGATGATCGGGGCCATACCGAGGATGGGGATCATCTGGATGATCATCAGGTACGGAAAGGCGATTTTCTCCGCCGGCCGGAAGAGATTCATGACGAGCGCCAGAATAAAGCCGATAACGGCGCCGATCAGGAACCCGGTCCCCGCGCGGGCCAGGGTGACCCCGGCGTTTGACAGCACCAGCTCTATCGCCGTCTGCTTGCCGTTGACGAGATTCGTGGAAAACACGGAGGCCACGATCTGGTACAGGTGCGGCAGCGTATTTTCCGGCGTCCGCTTCGTCTGGGCGATCACCGTGGCGCCGATCTCCCAGAGGACGATGAGGCCGATGACCCAGACGACCGTCACCATTTGCCTGGAGGTGAGGGCCTTCTTTAAAGCTTTCATGCTCAGACCCCCTCGAAGCTGTTTCTGACCTTTGCAACGAGCGCGTTGAATTCCGGCGCGTTTTTGTCCTTCAATGCCCGGGGCCTGGGGATATTTACGTCCACGACGGCCGATATCCTCCCGGGGTGCGGCGACATGACGACGACCCGGTCGGCCAGGAAGACGGCCTCGGAGATGTTGTGCGTGACGAAAAGGATGGTCTTGTTCGTCTTGCTCCAGATCGTCAAAAGGTCCTCGTGCAGCTTTTCCTTGGTGAATTCGTCCAGGGCGGAGAAGGGCTCATCCATCAGGAGAATTTCCGGCTTGATGGCCAGCGCCCGGGCGATGTTGACCCGCTGCTGCATGCCCCCGGAGAGCTCGTGGGGATACTTTTTGCCGAAGTCGTAAAGGCCGACGAGCTCCAGCATTTCGGTGACGGTGGCCGTCCTGTACTTTTTCGGCAGACCCATCAGCTCCATCGGCATGCAGACGTTCCGCCGCACCGTCCGCCAGTCGTACAAAACGGGGCTCTGAAAGACGATGCCGTATTTCTTCTGGAGCCGGACCTCCCTGGGCGACAGGCCCCGCACCGATATTTTGCCGGAGGAGGGCTGCTGCAGGTCGGCGATCGTTCTGAGGAGCGTCGTTTTGCCGCAGCCGCTGGGCCCGACCAGGGAGATGAATTCCCCCTGCTTGATTTCAAGATTCACGTCCCGGAGGGCGGCGACGGGCTCGCCGCCGTCCTTGTCGGGAAATTTGACCGAGAGGTTTTCAATGCTTATTTCAGTTTCCTTGGTCACGGGAGCGGAAAAATCTCTGGAGAGAAATTCGCTTTCCATGCTTCTTGCAGCAGCCATAGCTATCTCCTTCTTATTCCAATAAAAAAACATAAAGGCGCAAAGCTGCCGCCTTACGCCTTTGTAATAGCCGGTATTAAATTTTCAACGCCTTACCAGAGCTTTTTGTAAATGGCGATCAGATCGTCCCTGCACAAATCTTTTCTGGTGTTCGACGGGCTGCCGCTCAGCATGGCGTCCGTTGCCATCTTGTCGCATTGCGCGTCGAATTCCGCCTTGACGATGCCGTACTCGCGCAGCGTCGGGATATTCAGCGCCCCGCAGAGCTTTACGAGCGATGTAAGGAAAGCCCCGGCGGCTTCCTTATCACTGGCGGACGCGTCGGCGGCGCCGATGGCGCGGGCGATGGCGGCGAACCTGTCGTAGCAGCCGTCCAGCACGTAGGCGAGGCATTCGGCGATGAGCATCGCGTTTGAAATGCCGTGGCTGACGTGGAAGAGCGCCCCGATGGGCCGCGACATGCCGTGCACCACCGTGACGGAGGCGTTGTTGATGCAGACGCCGGCCTCATACGCCGCGATCGCCATCTCCTCCCGGGCCCGCTTGTCGCTTCCGTCTTCGTAAGCCTTGACAAGCCAGGAGAATATGCGCTTTATGGCGTCCAGCGCGTACATGTCGGTGAGGGTGTTCGCCCGCCTGGAGGTGTAGGATTCCACCGCGTGGGTGAGCGCGTCCATGCCCGTGGCCGCCGTGATGTCCCTGGGGGACGAAACGGTGAGCGTCGGGTCGATGACGGCCAGGTCCGGCAGGAGGGCGTCGCCCTTGAGGAGCATTTTGACGTCGTTTTCCGTGTCGGTGATGATGGTGAACTTCGTGGCCTCCGAGCCGGTGCCCGCCGTTGTGGGGATCAGCACGAGGGGCGGGAAGCCGCCGGAAATCTCCCTGCCCATATAATCGGAGATTTTGCCGTCCAGCACCGTCATGGCGCCGATGGCCTTGGCGCTGTCCAGAGGGCTCCCGCCGCCGATGGCGGCAATGAAGTCACAGCCTGCTTCGCGGTAGGCCCTGACGCCGGCGGAGATCATTTTGTCCGTCGGCTCGCCGGTGATGTCGTTGAACGCTGCCCAGGCGATGCCCCAGGCGTCCAGCCGGCCCGTCAGAACCTTCAGGAGCCCCGTTTTGGTGACGATTTTGCCGGTGACGATAAACGCCTTTTTCCCAAAGCCCCTGATATAGGGCTCGCAGGACTCCAGAGCGTTCTCGCCGATCACCGTCCGGCCGGGCAGGGTGAAATGATAAGCCATTGTCTCACCCGCCTAACCGAGGAACTTCTCGTCCACGATGGAGAGCACGTCGTCCAGCTTTTTGAGCTCCTGGGTGAGCTGCTCTTCGGTGATGATGAGCGGCGGGGCCACCAGGACCACGTTTTCATGGGTGTACGTCATGAACTTCCGCTCCGCCAGCAGGCCGATGATTTTGCCCATGAGGCCCTCCGGGTCCTTGCCATAGGGGACGAGAGGCTCTTTCGTGGCCTTGCTCTTGACGAGCTCCACCGCCGAAAACAGGCCGATGTACCGCACGTCGCCGACACTGGGGTGTTTGGCTTTCATCTCTTCCAGCTTCTCGCCCAGCACCTTGCCGACCTTGTTTACATTCCCGAGGATATCGGCTTCCTCAAAATAATTCACACATGCCACGCCGGCCGCGCAGGCCAGCGGGTGGCCGCTGTACGTCAGGCCGCAGGAGAGGAGGTTGTCGTCGAAATATTCGGCGATCGCCTTCGAGACCGCCACGCCGCCCAGCGGGATGTAGCCGCAGGTGACGCCCTTGGCAAACGTCACGATGTCGGGCTTTACGTCAAAATTCATAAAGCCGAACATTTTGCCAGTGCGGCACCAGCCGGTCATGACCTCGTCGCACACCATCATGATGCCGTACTTGTCGCATAGGGCGCGTACGCCGGGCAGATAGCCCTTCGGCGGGATGATAACGCCGTTGGAGCCGGTGACCGTCTCCAGAAAGATGGCGGCGACAGAGCCCGCGCCCTCGTACTGGAGCTGCTCCTCGAGCTTGGCCAGATAATATTTTGTGGCGTCCTCTTCGGATTTAAAGTCAATCGGCTCCCTGTATATATACGGGTCGAAGAACTTGATAAAGCCCGGTACGCCCGGCTCCAGAGGGAACCGCCGCGGCTCGCCCGTCAGGTTGCCGGCCCCGAAGGAGGAGCCGTGGTAGCTTCTGTACCGGCTGAAGACCTTATTGCGCCCGGTGAACATCCGCGCCATTTTGACGGCGTTTTCGTTGGCGTCGGCGCCGGCGTTGGTGAAGAACACCTTGCCCATATTGTCCGGCATCAGCTCGATGATCTTTTTTGCCAGCTTTGCGCGGGACTCCGCGCCGTAGGACGGGCCGATAAAGCAGTACTGGTCCACCTGCGCCTTGATGGCGTCGCCGATGGCCTTGTTGCCGAACCCGAGGTTCATGTTTACCAGCTGGGAGGACATGTCGGTGTATCTGTTGCCGTCATAGTCCCAGAAGTAGATGCCCTCGGCTTTTTCTACGGAAATCGGATTCAGGTTCTTCTGCTTGCTCCAGGATTGCAGATTGTATTTTTTCAGTGTGCTGCGGATTTCTTCCCCGGTCATTTGTTTTTACCCCCCAAAAACAAAAACAGCAGCGATGATCTAAAAAGCATCGTTGCTGCTGGATTACGTCGGTCATTGACGTGTATTCGGTTGTCGGCACGCGGTCTTTCACGCGCCAAAGTGTTTTGCCATGCTCGTAGTATAGCCGAAGCGCATTTTAAAAGCAATACTCCTGTTCAATAAAAATATCAAAACTTCATCACCTGTTTTTATGCAAGGTAACAATGGAGCGGTTGCAAAACAGGGGGTATAATTTTTGGGGTCATGAGGGAACTTATAAATCGGATGCGGAAAATCTATGCAATTATCGCCGTAATATGGGCGTTTGCCGGGCCGCCTGGCAGAAAAATGCAATCGCCGGATAATTGCAGGATAAATTAAGAAAAGATTCATTTAAGGACATATAGTTTTTGCCCGCCGTTTTACCCGGGCGGCACCGTTCGACACAATGTCCGCATCCCTCCCAAGGCTCCCTCAGACGAGGGCGCTCAGCCTGTCGGATAAAGCCCTTTGGGCTTTATCCGACAAAAGGCAACGTGCAGGCCACTCAGCCGTGGCCTGCACGATAAGTGTCATTTCCGACGTACACGCCGCCGGAAATGACGGATTCCACCTTGTTGCCGCCGTGCGCGGCGGCAATTCTGCGAAGCTTTTTTGCTGTATATGAGTTTTTCGACAGCCTGGGCTCCCTCAAACGAGGGAGCTGTCGCCCGCAGGCGACTGAAGGAGGGAGTTTGTTGCGCGTCCTGAGTACTTCTCCCGGCGCAACGCGCCAGCCGCCACGCCGACAAGAGCGGCGGGAGCAAGCCCCCGCCCTGCCGTGGACTGTAAATCAGCGCCGCAGCTGTAGGGCAGGGGCTCTGCCCTTGCCGCCGCTTCAAATCCGCTTTTTGGTCAGCCGCGCTTTTAATTTATCCGTATCCACGGCGGCGCCGTAAAAGTTCTTGGCAGAGCAGCCGGCACGGCCGCCCCCGGCACAGGCGCAGGCGCAGGCACAGGAGGCGCAGGCACAGGCGCAGCCTCCGCCGCCGTGGCCGCCGCCATGAAAGCCGCCGCCCCAGAAACCGCCTCTGTAGCGGCCGCCGCCTCCCGCGACGGCGGCAATGACAACAATAACGACGATGACGACGATGGAAATGACCGCCGCGCCGTCTCCGGAGCCGGTGGATACCTGGATGCTGCCCTGCTGCTCCTGCATGCTCTCGGACGTGGCGAAGACGCCGCCGTCGTACCGCACGATTGCCGTCAGCCGCTTGCCCGGCTCGAGCGCCGTGCTCCACGTCAGGTAATCGCCCTCCGCGCCGGTTGCGTCCGAATAGGCGACGTTTGCCTTGTTCCAGAGGATTTTGAGCGAATCCACCCGAATATCGTCGAACCAGCCGGGCACAAACGTGAAGGAGCACGTCTTGTCCTCGCTGTCCAGCCTGTACATATAGGACTGATGGATGGAGAAGTCCAGGGGGACCGTTTCGCCCGCCGTGTAGGCCCGGTCGAGATCGAGGCGGACATAGCTGCCGCTGTCGCTCAGGTAGCTGATTTTTTTGACAGTGCCGGAGAGCGCCTTGAGGGAATCGGCGTGGCTGTTGGGGATGCCGATCCTGACCCAGGTGAGGGGGCCCTCGCTGGTGCTGTCCAGGACAAGCCAGTCGATGTGGTATTTCAGGTCCAGCGTGCCGTCGCTCCGGGGGTCGACGGTGATGCTGTAGCTTTTGATCTCGTCCAGCGGCCCGGCGGCGCGCGCCGGGGAAACAGGCGTCAGCACCGCCAGCAGGAGGACGGCGGCGGCAAAACCCAGAATTTTTTTCATGCGCAGCACTCCTCCGATTTCCCGCCCAGCTGGCAGCGCTTCTCCATTTTTGCCGATACGGCGCGGATTTCCCGGCATCGGCGGCCGTTCCAGATTTCCCGCCAGGGCGTCGTCAGCATGTTGCCGAGGCCGGGGTCTGAAAGCCAGCTCTGACAGGGAACGACGGTGCCGTCGGGCGCCACGGCCATATTGCTCAGGCACGCCCCGCAGGAGGGGACGGTCTTGAAGCCGATCTCCCGGAGCCGCGCCTCGGAGACCCAGCCGGGCGAGGTGAAGCTGATGTCGATATCGTTTTCCCTGCAGTAATCAACGGCGCTTTTTAAAATAGCGGCCAGTTCTTCCTCATTGAGCTGCGTGCCGGCGGAGGCGTCGCTCCTGGCGTTGCCGGCCGGGATCAGGCCCGAGCAGGAGACGTAGCGGACGCCGAGCCCTTTCAAAAAGCGCAGCGTGGCCGTATAATCCCTGTTCAGCGCGCACAGCGGCGTGTTGACGCTGACGCTGAGGCCCGCGCTCACCGCGTTTTTGATGCCCTGGACGGTTTTGTCAAAGCTCTCCGCGCCCACGAGCTTGTTGTGCGCCGCCGGGTCGCTGGAATACAGCGTCACCTGGACGCTGTCGAGGCTGGCCGCGCACAGGCCGCGGCAAAGCGCCTCGGTCAGGAGAACGCCGTTTGTGTTGAGCCGGGTGATGAACCATTTGGAATAGTCGACCAGCTCCACAAGATCGTCCCGCAGGGTGGGCTCGCCGCCGGTAAAGGTGAGCTGCGGAATGCCGGCCTCGCGGCATAAGTCAATGACCCTTTTCCAGTCGTCCGTCGTAAGCTCTTTTGCCTCGGAGAGCGGCTGGCGGGCGGCGTAGCAGTGCAGGCACTTGTTGTTGCAGTGCCAGGCGCCGCCCCTGCTGAGCGCGCTGAGCATCAGGTCCATCCGATGCGGGGCCGTCATGTGCCCGGCGTATTCGGCCAGCGACAGGGCGCCGAGCTCCTCGTCCGGCGCGCGCCCGGCGGCCACGTCGGTGAGCGTTTTAATGATCCGCCACAGGTCGCCCCTCAGCGTTTCTTCCCGGACGCTGCCGTAAACGCGCTTTACGGCGGCAATCGTTTTGCCGATCACGTCGTCCCAGTCGCCGTCCCCCATGTCCTTCCCGTCGTAGCGCTGAATTTCGTCCATGAAAGACGACAGCAAAATCGCCCAGGAGGTGCCGATGGGGAGGATGTCCTGCCCGTTTAAAATAATGACGCTGGGGACCCTGCGCCAGACGCTCCGCCCCGGAGGCACCATATGTATCCGCACGACGCCCTCGCTGCCGGGGTTCAGCGTCACGTGCTTGACAAACCCCATATGCTCCCTGAAATACCGCGTTTCCTTAAAACCCATCATAACCGTCACCCTCTTGCTGAAACTGCCACTTATTCCTTTATATTACTGTATGTCCCGGCGGATTTCAATAACAATCACTCGTTCAGGGCGCAGAGCAGCTCGTACATCCTCCGGCCCACGGTGCCGCTTTCCTCTAACCCGCTGGATTTCTGGAACGCCCGGACAGCGCGCTCCATCCCGCTGCCAAAGACGCCGTCCATGCCGCCGGTATAATATCCCAGGCATTTCAGCAGCTTCTGCGTTTTCTGCACGTCGCTGCCGATCATCCCGTTTTTCATGTCCCGGAACGGCGCGTTATCATGCTTGATATACACCGCCGTGCCGTAGGAGACAAGCTTTTTGACCGCCAGCGCGTCCGCGTCGTGCATCCGGATGCAGCCGTGGGAGGCGTGATACGAGCCGACCACCCAGGGCTGCACCGTCCCGTGAATCCCGTATTTGCCCCAGGGCACGTTGAGCCCGACCCAGCTGCCGCCAAAGCCCTCGCCCCAGCTGGCGATTTCAACGACCTTCCAGGCGCCGGCGGGGGACGGCGACTCCGGCGTGCCGCCGGATACGGGGTACGTTTTATACTGTCTGCCGTCCATGAATACCACCATCGTCAGCCGGTCGAGATCGATCAGCAGGGTGCAGCCCTTATCGGCGATACGGTAGCCGAGGGATTTCAGCCGCTCCACGTCAAACGGGTTGCGCGCTGCCGCCGCGCCGCCCCCGCCGGAAACGTAAAATGACTGCAGCAGAGCGGCAGTCAGAAGGATTATGGCGATCAGATGCAGTTTTTTCGGCTTTCCGGCGATTTCAGACACCCCCGCGGCGGGCGCGCATTGATTTTTACTTTCATTGTGCGCGCCGCGCCGCGCGTTTATAAAGGTAAAATATGCAAGAAGCCCGCCGCGTCAAAAAGCGCGGTCACCGGCGGACGTGAAGAATGTGCAGAAATCTGATGTTTTGATAGTCGTAGCTGTTCAGCGGCCTGTAGTCCGAATCGTCCGTATGGGTGGCCACGAGGATGTTGTCCCGATCCGGCACGGCCCCTGCCGAAACGACAAGCAGCGAGTGCTGAAAGGCTTTCCCCTCAAAGGACAGCTGGATGACGTCGCCCGGCAGGAGCTCCCCGATCGCCGCCTCGGCGGCGCGGGGCCCCGGACCCTCGGCATTGCTTACAAGAAAGTTTCTCAGAAACGGCACGCCGGACCAGGAGGGCGCCTTGTGGTTGGCGCTGATGTAATACCACCCGTAGGTCTGGTCGTAGTTCATCACCCGGGCGCCCGCGTAGATGCACTGCGAGATAAAATTTGTGCAGTCGCCGCCGATGCCGTCGTAATTATAGTAGGCCGGGTTTCTGGAATAAGCCCAGCGGTGCGCGTAAGCGACGGCGCTGGCCCTGTCGTAATCGGCCGTGTCCTTTGGCATAAATGTAACCTCCGAATTGTTATATGTACGGGACGGACGGACCGTCCCGCGAGTTTTTTACAGCGCCTGCTTTATTCGGCAGGCCGCACCCCCGGCCGGGGTACGGTACTCGGGTGCCGCGTCTGATAGGCTCTGTCGGTAAACAGGATGCCCTCCAAATGGTCCGACTCATGGCTGAGCGCCGCGGCCACCCGGCCCTGCCCTTCAAAGACGAAGGGCCTTCCGTATTCGTCCAGTGCCTTGATAACCACTTTTAACGGGCGCTTGACTTTCCCAAAAATTCCGGGAAGGCTGAGACAGGCCTCCTGCGAGTCCTGTACGCCTTCCGTGCGCTCGATCGTCGGGTTGACGAATTTGACATAATTCGCGCCGTTTCTGATGACGAACAGCCTCAGAAGAACGCCCACCTGGGGCGCGGCGAGGCCTACGCCGCCGGCGTCTCTCAATGTATCCGTCATATCGTTCAGCAAAGACTGTATTCTGTTGTCGACTTTCCCGACTCGAAGTGCCTTCTTTCTTAAAATTCCATTTGTCTGCGCCCTGAGGATCTTCAGAACAGCCATGCAGCGTGTTTCACCTCGGGTTTAATTTGTATTGCCTGACATCCTATGTCTCGCGCGCGGGTGAAGTTCGCGCCCGCCTCATAATATCCCGCCCCGCGGGAAATGACTGATGGTGAATTACTACGAAACGCGGGTTTTTATTATGGAAAAAGTGAAATTTATCAATCTGTACACGGACGTGCTGAAAAAACACACGACGGCCGACGCGGAGAATCATTTTATACTGGGCGCCCCTATGACGACGCCGGACATCGAAAAAACGCCGCCCGAGCTCCCCAAGCCGTGGCTGTTCGCCCGGGTGCTGGCCCTGTCGGTGGTGGCCTTCTTCGCCTTTTACGCCGGCGCGTTCATCTTTAAAAACGCGCTGTTCCTGCCGGGGCTCATCCTGTTCGGCTCCGTCATCACGCCGCTGTCTCTGCTGATGTTTTTCTGGGAAATCAACATCCTGCAGAACATCTCCATCTATAAGCTGACGCTTTTGATGCTCAAGGGCAGCATCGTCTCCCTGCTCTGCGCCGTAACGCTGTACGCCATCCTCGACGGGCGGAAATCGCCGCTCCTCATCGGCTTCGTCGAGGAGACCGCAAAGGTGCTGACGATTTTGCTCCTGGTGGACCACCGGCCCTATAAGTTCCTCTTGAACGGCATGCTGATCGGCGCGGCCGTCGGCACGGGCTTTGCCGCCTTCGAGAGCTCGGGCTACATTCTGGTCACGGCGCTGCAGTCCGGTATCCCCACCATGCTGAACACGATTTTCTGGCGGGCGCTGTTCACGCCGGGAGGGCACATCGCCTGGGCGGCCCTCACTGGCGCCATGTTCATCCTCGTAAAGGGCGAGCGCACGTTTAATATGAAGATGCTTTTAGACTCCCGCTTTCTCGGCATGTACGCCCTCGTCATCGTGCTGCACGCTCTGTGGGACACCGAGTCCATCCAGCTCGTGGCGTACAACATCCCCGTGGTGCCCGTGGCGCTCACCGTCGTGTCCTGGGTCATCCTGTTCGCCATGATGAAAATCGGCTTTCGCCAGGTTTTCCGCGTGGTAAAAGGCGGCGAGGGAACGGGCGAACCCGGCAACCCCTGAGAATAAGGCCCGGCGGCGGATAAATACATTCCGTGACCACGCCGCTGCCACTTCCCAACGCGCTTTTTTTGTCGGCATAGTAAAAATTCGCGTGCGCACCGTAGGGCGGGAGCGAGTCCCCGCCCTACACAAATATTGATACTTCCATCCCGTAGGGGACGCCGCCCTCGGCGTCCCCTACGGCGCGCACAAGAAAAGGGCCGCCGAAGGCGGCGGCCCCTACACGCTTATTTAAGAGTCATTCATGCTTTGTCAAGTGCCAATTTCATGCTTTGTCAAGTGCCAATTTCGTGCTTTGTCAAGTGCCAATTTCGTGCTTTATTAAGTGACATTCCCGCACTTATAAATGTCATTCCCGCGAAGGCGGGAATCCATACGGACGGTATCAGCACATGGCGGGCTCGGCCTGATCGTTTTCGATGATCTCCTTCAGCTCCGCGCCGGACATTTTCTCATGCTGGCACAGGTGCGCGGCCACGGCGTGCAGCTTGTCCAGGTGGGCGGTCAGGATATCCCTGGCCTTGTCCTGGGCGCTGCCGATGATTTTCTGTATCTCGGCGTCGATCTCGGAGGAGACGCGGCCGGACAGAGCGCTCTTTTTCGTGTAATCAACGTCCGAGCCGTATTTGACGGGGCCGAGGTTTTCGCTCATGCCGAACTTCATCACCATGGCCCGGGCCATGTCGGTGGCGCGCTCGATATCGTTGGAGGCGCCCGTGGAGATGTCGTCAAAGGCGATGCTCTCCGCCACGCGCCCGCCCAGGAAGATGCAGATTTCGTCCAGCATCTCGTTCCTGGTCTCGAAATTTTTGTCCTCCTCCGGCGGGGTCAGCGTGTAGCCGCCCATCCGGCCTCGGGGAATGATGGAAATCTGCTGCACCTGCTTCTGGGACGGCAGATAGGCCGTCACCAGGGCATGCCCGGCCTCGTGATAGGCCGTGAGCCGCTTCTCCTTCAGGCTGATGACCCGGGATTTCTTTTCCGGGCCGGCGACGACCTTGATGATCGACTCCTCGATGTCCGGCATGTCGATGATCTGCTTGCCGCGCTTGGCGGCCAGCAGCGCCGCCTCGTTCAAAAGGTTTTCCAGGTCCGCGCCCGTAAAGCCCACGGTGGCCTTGGCGATATCGTTGAAAACCACGTCGGAGGAGATGGGCTTCTCCCGGGCGTGGACGCGCAAAATCGCCTCGCGGCCCTTGATGTCGGGCGCGCCAACGTAGACCTGGCGGTCAAAGCGGCCCGGCCGCAAGAGCGCGGGATCGAGAATATCCACCCTGTTGGTGGCGGCCACGACGATGACGCCGGCGTTGGACCCGAAGCCGTCCATCTCCACCAGCAGTTGGTTGAGCGTCTGCTCCCGCTCGTCGTTGCCGCCGTGCATCCCGGCGCCGCGGCGGCGCCCGACGGCGTCGATCTCGTCAATGAACACGATGCAGGGCGCGACCTTCTTGGCCTTTTCAAAAAGGCTCCGCACGCGGGAAGCGCCCACGCCCACGTACATTTCCACAAAGTTCGAGCCGGAGATCGAGAAAAACGGCACGCCCGCCTCGCCGGAGACGGCCTTGGCAATGAGCGTTTTGCCCGTGCCCGGCGGGCCCACCAAGAGGACGCCCTTCGGGATTCTCGCGCCCAGCCTGTTGAACCGGCCGGGATTTTTGAGGAATTCCACGAGCTCCTTCAGCTCTTCCTTCTCCTCGTCCGCACCGGCCACGTCGGCAAACGTCTTTTTGTCAAGGGTGGCCTGAGCCTTCTCGACCTTCAGGTGCCCCAAGGGCATGGCGTCGCGGTTTTTCCTGCCGGCGGCGCCGTAGTGGAAGACGAGAAAGGCGATCCCCGCGATAAATATAAGCAGATACGGCAGCGCGCTCAGCCAGGACGAGGCATCCCACCCCTGCACAAAATCATAGACGATTTTGCCGTCCGGGTGCGCGTCGTTATAGGTGGTGACGAGGGGCGTCACCTGCCGGATGAAGAGCTCGGCGTCCGGTACGGCGTATGTAATCGTGTCGCCGCTTCTGAGGTCGGCGGAGAGAAGGCCGCTGGACACATTGAACGAGAACTTCTCGACCTCATCCTGCTGGAAATACCCGATGATATCCGAGTAAACCGGCTTTGGGCTCTCCTGTTTCGGCACGAGCCTGACGACAGTAATTCCGAGCGCCGCCAAAAAGAGCAGGGCGGCGACGATGATCAGCAGTATCTTGCTTTTTCTTTTCATAACGTCACTTTCTGCAGCAATATTCACGGCGCTTTGAATGGCACAAGGCCGTATATCTATTATACATGCCGGCCAGGGCCCTGTAAGGCCAAAGATTCTGGAAAGGCATTAAATATCTAACATTATTCATAAATTGCGCGGCCCTGCGGCGCGGGCGCTGCGCGCAAAATGCCGAATCTCGGCCGCCCTGTTGTTTTCCCGAAAGCGTTGTGCTTAAATAGAGCCAATGAATATCACACGGGCCTTTCCGCCATAATTCTGACGATGGGTAATTTACCGGAAACGGCTCAACGCGGGGGATAGAGATTGAATACTGAAATCACAAACGCGAGGAAATGGACCATTATCGTCATTACGTCCCTGTCGGCCTTTATGGCCACGCTGGACGGCAGCATCGTCAATATCGGGCTGCCGATGATGTCCAGCGAGCTGCACGTATCGATCGAGTCGATCCAATGGGTCGTGACGGCGTATCTTTTGACCATATCGCTCATGCTCCTCATCTGGGGAAAGCTCTCCGACGTCTATGGGAAAAAATACATCTTTGCCTCGGGCTTTCTGATCTTTTCGCTGGGCTCGGCGCTTTGCAGCTTTTCCCATTCGCTGCCGTTCATCGTCGTGTCGCGGATCATTCAGGCGCTGGGCGCCGCGGCGATGATGTCGCTCTCCCAGGCCATCGTCACGGGGACGTTCCCGCCCACGGAGCGCGGCAGGGCGCTGGGCGTTTTGGCCACGATGGTGGCGCTGGGCAGCCTTGTGGGCCCGAGCCTGGGCGGCATTCTCGTCAGCGCCTTCGGATGGCCGTCCATCTTTTTGATCAATATCCCCATCGGGGTGGCCGGGTTCATTCTGGCGATCGTCATCATTCCCGAGATCTTTGAAAAGCAGAAAAGCCAAAGGTTCGACGTCGCCGGGACGGGGCTGTTCTGCTTTTCCATGCTGCTGCTTTTCCTCGGCTTGCTGTTTGCCCAGGAGGGCGCCTTCCCGGTGATCTGGCTCATACCGATCGTGCTCGTTTCCCTCGCCGGGCTGTGGCTGTTCATCCGGGTGGAGCGGAAAAAGGAAAATCCGCTTTTGAATATCGGCCTGTTCAGGCTCCGTGAGTTCTCCTTCGGCCTGGTCGCCGCCTACCTGACGTATATCGCCCTGAACTCCACCATGCTGTTTATCCCCTTCTACCTGCAGGACCTGTTGAAGTTCGACCCGCTGAAGGCGGGGCTTATCGTGTCGGCCTATCCCATTGCCATGGCGATCGTCGCGCCGGTGAGCGGCTGGCTTTCCGACCGCATCACCTACCGGCCCCTCACCGTCGTGGGTCTCGCGGTGACGACGGCGGCGCTGGTGCTCCTGGCCACGATCAATGAGACCACGAGCATCGTGAAGATCATCCTTTTGATGGTCATGCTGGGCGGCGGCTTCGCCGTGTTCCAGTCTCCCAACAACTCCAGCGTTATGGGCTGCGTGCCCCGGGCGCAGCTGGGCATCGCCGGCGGGGCCAACGCCCTGTTCAGAAACCTGGGGATGGTTTCGGGCACCACGTTTTCCGTCCTCATCTTTTCCTTTGTCTCAAAGCTCAACATCAATAATCTGACCGGCGGCTTCAACGCCCAGTCCTTTGTCAGGGGGCTGTCGGTCATCTTCATCTTTTGCGCCGTGTGCACCTTTGCCGCCATGCTCGTCAGCCTCACCCGCGCCGTCCGGACGCGCGGCGCCGGGGAGAGGAACACGTAAGCGCCGGACCATGTGCAAAGGCGAGATATATTTGCCCTTTTTCGATGCGTGCCTGTATATAAAACTGCCGGCTGAGCTGAGCCGGCAGTTTTGTCAAGTCACACGGCTATGGTCCAGGAATCGTAGGCGAGCTTGCTTTCGACATACTCGTAGGGCAGGTAGAAGTACCCGCCGGCGCCCCAGCGCACGCCCCAGCTGTTGCGCACGATGAGGACCTTTCGGACATCATTGTAGCCGACGATCAGAGCGGCATGGCCGCCCAGCAGCGCCTCCTTCTCAACGTCCGGCATCGGCACGCTGCCCGTCCGCGCAACAAAACGGGACTCGAAGCTCTCATAGATATCCATGCCGATCATGACGGGGAGCTTCTTCGTGGCCAGATACTGCCGGATCTGATCGATATCGTCCGCCGTATCACCGTCGAAGGTGGCGTAGGAGGCTATGGTATACTTCCGCGCGTTTATATAGGCCTCGGCCGATGGCCTTTCCTTGAATTTATCAATGTCGTAAGGGGCAAAGCGCTCCTCGCAGATGCCGTCTCTTTTGAGCGCCTTGCAGATGTCGCGCATCTGGGCCCCGGAATCTTCCCTGACGTTGCCGCGCAGGGCTCTCTCCTGATAATAGAGAAACATCCTTGACAGCGCGACGGGTGTCCCGGCCAGCATCATTCGTGCGGAGGCGCCGGCGTTGGCGGTACAGGAGCCCAGCGTGCCCTGGTCGAATACGGCCGGACACCGGGACCGCAGGTCCACAAGCCTTGGCAGCCGCTCGCCCTCAAGCCGCGGCAGCCTGTAGTCCCTGCGGTCTTCTCTTTGGCGAATAAGCCTGTATTGATGCATTCATTATCCTCCATTTATATCGTTTATATCGTTTATATCGTTAATCGGTCGCCCGGGTCGTTATTGACATGACTCTTGCGCGTGCAGCTTCACTGGCCGGACGACATACCCGGCCGGCTTATTCTACGCATGCAGGCCAACCGTTTGTGACAACACCGTCGGGAAAACGCCCGCCGCCAAAGAAAAAAGAGCCTCCAAATCGCTTGGAGGCTCTTTTTTATATCCGCCGAGAGCTTGGCGGGCGGTCAGGCACTGACGCTTTCCCCGGCAATCAGGTTGATGAAGCCGCGCGCCTCGGAGGAGAGCCGGTCGGGCCGCCACGCCACCACGACATGGTGATTTTCCGGCTCCGGGAGCGGGTAATATTTGATATCGTCAAACCCCAGGTAATTGAACCGCCCGATGATGCCTACACCGCAGCCCTGCCGGATGTTGTACAGGAGCGTCAGGAAATTCGGCACAAACTCCAGGCCCTTTGGCGTAAAGCCCATCCTCCCGCATTTCTCCAGCGTATCGTTTAAATTGGACAGATCCTTCGGTATGGGCACCGCGTAGAAAACCTCGCTGCTCAGCGCGGCGTAATCAAGCGTGTCCGAAGCCGCCAGCGGGTGGCACGCGCTGATGGCGATAAAGCGCTCAAATTTCGAGATGCGCCGGAAGGAAATGTCCTGCATGTCGGCCACTGAAAAATCCTGGGTAAAAATCAGGTCGGCGTCTCCGAATTCCAGCGTCTGGCGCAGCTCCCGGAAGTCAAACAGCGTGACGTTTATCATGACGTGAGGGTACTTGCTCCGGTATTTGGCGACGATGGCCTTCAGCCTGTCAAAATCGGCGGCGGCGTCAAAGGAGCTGGGCGCCACGATGCGCAGCGTCTTTGCCTGCTCGGAGGCGCTGCGCGCCGTTTTGATCGTCTTGTTCATGTTGTAGTACAGCGTTTCAAGATTGGAATACAGGTATTTGCCCTCGTCGGTGAGGGACAGCCCCTGGTTGCTCCGGGTGAACAGCTGGAGCTCCACGCCCTCCTCGAACCTTTGGAGCGTTTTGCTGAGCGCCGATTGGGAGATGAACATAGCGTCGGCCGCCTTGGAGAGATTCAGATATTTTGCGACGGTCAGGAATGCCTCCATCTGTTGAAAAGTAATATTGTACATACGTCAACCCCACCTTCCGCCGTTTGTTTCGGACTGCCTTTTCAAAAAAGATCGCCGCTCTTCCACGGATGTAAGAGCAGAGACAATATTAATATTATACAAAACTTCTGCGGTATATTAAAGTATTTATTAAACATTTGACATATAAATCTATGGACAGCCCGTAAAAACGAAAAATACCGGGGCTTGGAACAGGTCTCCGGGAATTTTATGAGCGACGATGAGAAGGAGGAAAAAATGGCACAATATCTTGATTACGGATTTCAGGGCAGAGCCGCGATTATCACCGGCGCAGGGACGGGCATCGGCCGGTCCTGCGCTGTTGAGCTGGCCAAAGGCGGCGCCAAGGTGGCACTCTTCGGCCGCCGGGCCGAGAAAATTCAGGAGACCTTAGCAGAATGTCTGCAATATACGGACAGAGCCATGGCGCTGTCCGTGGACGTCAGCGACGAGACCGCCGTGAAGGATGGGGTGGGCAAGGTGCTGAAGGCTTTCGGCAAGGCGGACATCCTCATTAACGATGCCGGCATCGAGTCGCGCCTGAGGCCGGGGCAGACGTTTTTCGGGGACCTTTTTGACGCTCTGGGCCCGGAGGAATACCTCAAGTTCTTTAAAATACACGCGCTGGGACACTATCTCATGAACCTGGCCGTCATCCCCGACATGCAGAAAAATCATTTCGGCCGCATCGTCAACGTCACCTCCGTCACCGGCGTCAACGGCGCGTACTCCACCCCCGGCTACACGGCCTCCAAGGCCGCCGCCATCTGCCAGACGAAGGCCTTTGCCAAAAAGTACGGCAAGGACAACATTGCGGTAAATTCCATCGCCCCCGGCATGGTGGACACGCCCATGAAGATCGACGCCACGCCCGAGGAGTACGCCGCCGTCGCCGGCATAACACCGCTGGGCCGGGTGGCCCAGCCGGTGGATATCGCCCGGGCGGCCATGTTCTTCGCTCAAGAAAACCTGTTCGTCACCGGCCAGAACCTGATCGTTGACGGCGGCTCGAACATCTAGCGGACCTTGCCGCAGGGCGGGACGACCCGGCCCGCCGTCGAGCCTGTACCAGGTCAATCGGCCATATGAATAAAATACAAGCCATAAATTTGAAAGGAGTCGATACATATGCGTTGTAAAGCTGCGCTTGTCCCGAAAATGGGACTTGACATCGTGGTGGAAGAGGTGGAGCTGGCGGAGCCGGGGGACTATGAGGTCCGGTTAAAGATCATGACGTGCACCATCTGCCACAGCGATATCCACGCGCTGACGGGTGAGCACGGGGCATACGAGGGCCCGGGCATGGCGGGCCACGAGATTGCCGGCATCGTCGACAAATGCGGGGCGAAGGTGACGTACGTCAAGCCCGGCGACCGGGTTTTGTGCACCGAGGTGCGCCAGGGCTGCGGCCACTGCGACCAGTGCCTGCACGACCGCCACTGGTTCTGCGAAAATGTACCCCACACCAGCGACCTGTTCCGCATCCCCAGCCCGTATACCCGGTTAAATGGTGAAGTCATCATCCAGACCTGCTCCGGGGCCAGCGGCTTTGCCGAGTACACTAATGCCCACGAGTCCATGCTCTGCAAGCTGGACGACGATATACCCTTTGAGATCGGCTCCGCCCTGGCCTGCGGCTTCATGTCCGGCTTCGGC
>NZ_FQXV01000037.1 GCF_900130065.1 Sporobacter termitidis DSM 10068 | reverse complement strand
TCATTTTGGCAAGGTGGTGTTGTATTCTTGCGTTGCGCATGTTTCGCGGTGTAGGGTGTTATCCTACACCGCGTTTGTTATTTCTCGATGGGGGAAGCCTTGAGGGGCCGCGAAAGTTAAGCGGTAGAGGAAATGAGAAGTTCAGGCAGTAAAAAACCGCGGCCTCTCGGGCAGGCCTTCATTGAGAAATTGTATATGGAGGGTTACAAATGGTAGATCACGCGGCGATGTATAAGACGCTGATGGGCGGCATGCTGGATGCGCTCGAGGATATCGAGCAGCAGAATTACGGGTTTGCCAAGCTCACGCTGGTAAAAACCCTGCAGGTGGCGGAGGATATCTGCAGCCTGGGCGCCGGGGAGGAGCTCCCGGCCGTCAGGCTCCTGACCCCGCTGGACCCGAAATCCACCGGCCGCCGCCGGCGCTGAAGCCTTATTTGACGGTGATCGTCTTTGCGGCCTCCAGCGTTTCCATATCGCCTTTATCCGAATAAGAATATTTAAAATCAGCGATAAGAGTATATTTCCCCTTGGGCAAGGTCAAGTCCTTGCTATTTACGAACTCTTTGATCCAATCAGGGCTTTTTTCATCATAGCCGCCGTTCTTTTCGTAAGCAAACTTTCTTATCTCATCTTTTTTAAATTCCTCTTTGGCGCATATCAGCAATCTCAACCCGCCCAGATATCCGTCGCTGCTTTTGACGGCAAAAACAACCATAGGCCTGTCAACGTATAAGGTGGCGTTATCGGCGTTTCCCGTATATTGGAGCGTGGCGTAGCAGTCTATCAATTCGCCCGCGCTGTATTTGTTCTTATCCGTATAGATTTTTAATGAAAAGTCGCCGTTCTTATCTGCCGCATGCCCGGCGCAGCCGCTTAAAAACAGGGACGGCAGCAGCAATAGCAGAACTGTATATATTTTAAACTTTTTCATATATTCCCGTCCTCCCCCGGCTCCCTCAGACGAGGGAGCTGTCGCCCGCGGCGACTGAAGGAGGGAGCCTTCCC
>NZ_FQXV01000023.1 GCF_900130065.1 Sporobacter termitidis DSM 10068 | reverse complement strand
TCCCGGCGCTGGCGGCGAACCCGGAGAGGGCGGGCCCGGCGGTAGGGTTTTGGTTATGGACCTGACCGTCGTCCCATTGTCGGTCAAAGAGTATTCCTGCGGCGAACACACCATATTTGATGGCATCAGCGCGGAAACGGGCCACGCCTACGGCTCCGGCTATGTTGAGCCAAAATCGGGCCTCATCTTAGGGCGAAAAGGCGATACCGGGGAATTGGCGGGCGGCGCGGGGTCAGGATCGTCAGGCGTGGGGCCAAATGTAACGAAAAACGAAACCACTTATCACCCCGGAGCCAACGGTTCACCGGCATCGTTAGGCGGCGTTACAGCATACGGCGGATATGGCGGCGGCGCAGGCTCGGCGGGCAATGGATTAGCGGGGCAGAGCGGGGCTGTATCTAAATCTGGCGGATACAACTACACCTACACATTCCATGGCGGCGGTACTTGGTCGGGGACGATGACAGGCCGTTCGGACTTTACATTTAATGCTGATACGGGCGTGTTCACTTTAACGGGATCGACAGTCACAATTACGTCGGGGGCGTCGGCTGCGGATGTTACCCATTGTTACGTACTTAGCGGCGTTAACCTCTATAACTACCGTAATGTCGACAATGACGGTGTGTATCGCGGTGATTACATTGATACATACATAAGAACAGGCAGCCCGGCTGCATATACACAGTACAATGGTGGCGGTGGCGATGGCGGTATCGGAGCTCCCGGAGCGGATGCGACGGGATACGGTCAAGGCGGCCAGGGTGGCGACGGTGGCGGTGGCGGCGGACAATCGCAAGGATACTCCGGCGCTCGAACTGGCCTCGGTGGCGCTGGCGGTCTCGGCGGTGCCGGCCGCAAAGGCGTTATTATCATTTATTACTAAGAGGGTGAGACAATGCCAAGCTTTACACTTAAGTACACCGGCAAGCAGTTAGAGGATTTGGTTGCGACCGGCTTAACCCCGCGTGGCGCATATAACGCCGGTACGACGTACCCGGTCAAAAGCCTTATAACGTACAGCGGCAACGCCTATATCACGCTACAGGAGGTCACAGGCGTCACACCAACCAATGACGGCGTACATTATCAGTTGCTATTGCTGGAGATCGGCGAGGGCCCGCCGGGACCTGCGGGCGCAGACGGCCCGGCTGGACCGGCAGGAGAACCCGGACCCGCTGGAGAGCCCGGCCCGCCCGGTCCCGCTACGATAACGGTCGGGTCGTATACTACCGGCGATCCCGGTACTGATCTAATCATATCAAATTCGGGTACGGCAGAAAATCTCATACTCAATTTTGTGGTACCGCGCGGCAATCCTGGCGCAAACGGCAACGGCATCGCGTCAATAGCTCAAATAAGCGGCACAGGCGCACCGGGGACGTACGATACATACCGCATAACGATGACAAGCGGCGCAACGTTTGATTTTGATGTATATCAAGGCGCTAATGGCTCGGGCTCCGGCGACATGACAAAATCCGTCTATGACCCTACAAACAAAAATCAGGATGCCTTTGCCTATGCTGATACGGCGGCAAGCATAAGTGGTCTCACAGCAGAAACGGCCATCGCAGATACTGACTACTTTCCATATCAGGACACATCAGCGAATGGCAAGCGGAAAACGCTCTGGAGCAATATTAAATCCGTCCTCGGCGCGGTTTTCGCTCCACTAAGCCACATGCACGGTAATATCACCAACGCTGGGGCAATCGGCACGACGCCGAGTCTCCCGGTGTTTACGGGCACGTCAGGAGTGCTTACCGAGATGACCGTTGCAGCGGCCAGGAATGTCCTTGGCCTTGGCAATACGACTGGGCCAGTTCCGGTGTCCAACGGTGGTACCGGCGTGGCGACGGCTCCAGCAGCGCTGGCCACTCTCGGCGCTATGCCTATCGCTGGCGGGATATTCACCGGCGCGGCAATCGCCCAAACGAACACGAACTACACCACAGCGCAGATGCGCAATGTCACCCTCTCCACAGCGGACCCGAGCGGCGGCAACAACGGCGATATCTGGATAAAGTACCAAGCGTAGGAGGGTCTAAAAATGGCGCAGCCAATATCCAATCTCGCTGTCGGCGCGGTGGTAAAGTCGCTCGACACGACGTACAACGGCGCCGTCATCCGATTCAAGATAGGACATATTTCAGGTGGCCGTGTGAAGCTGTGCACTGAACGAATTATCACCTTGAAGTGTTTCGACGCCAAAGAGGCCAGCAACCCGAACAGCGGCCGTGCGGCTGGCGGGAATAATATGTACAGCGTTTCCAACATTGACCAATGGTTAAATAGTTTGGCTGGCGCCGGCGCTTGGTATTCCGCCCGGCACACCTATGATGCTCCGCCGAATAACGCAAACGTCTATTCGAATTATAATGAGTATGACGCTGAGGCTGGATTTTTGTCACATTTTGAAACGGCATTTAGAGATGCAATTCAAGATACGACAATCCGTGTAGTGAGGAACACCGTCACCGATGGCGGCAGCTATGAAGACATCACCCGGAAAGTCTACCTCCTATCAAGAACCGAAGTTGGGCAAGCAAACGAAAACGGCATCGCGGAGGGATCAAAGTGGGACCTTTTCAGCGACAACAATAGCCGTCTTGCTATGCCGACAGCCGAAGCTGTCAGTGCGTCCGAATACACGGACGCAGCCCTGTCTTCTTCTCAGAACTGGCAATACTGGCTAAGAACTCCGATTTCAAGTTCTTCAAGCGTCCAACGGTATGCTATTCCCGCTGGCGGCGGATCCAGTGATGCATATTACGGATATCAGGGCATTCGGCCTGCGTTGGAATTGTTATCCTCCGCATTGGTATCTGATGCTGCGGATACCGACGGTGCCTACATACTCCAGTTCGCAACAAACCCGCTGGCAAACATGAAGGTCAAAATAGGCGGCGCATGGAAAGATTGCGAGAGCGGCGCAGTAAATATCGGCGGGGTATGGAAGTCTATCGAATCGATACACACAAAAATAGACGGTGTCTGGAAAACAGTATAGGGGGTGATTAATTTGACAGTAACCATAGGCGGCCAAAACTTAGAAGTGCTCAACGTCGTCGGATCGCAGAGAAACTTTCAGGGCGCGAACCGCAGCACCTTAGAATTCCACTTTGCAAAAGAGGCAACCACCTTCGCGGAGCTCGACACGCTTTTCAAGAATCCGCCCGACAGCCTCACGCTCACGGATGACAGCGGCGCGTATGCCCACGACAACTATACCCTGCGCGTCTCTCTGGCGCTCTCCGACGTCGTCGTTACACCAGGCACAGATACGACACCGGCGGTCACTGAGGAACATTACATCGTCATCATGGCGCAGAAGACGTATGCAGAGAAGCAGCAAGAGGCGATTAAGGCACAGTCAGATATGACGCTGAATGCGTTTATCGATTTTTGCACGAATGCATTACCAAACATCATGGGAATCGGAGAATAATTTTATGGAGGTAAACAAAATGGCTTGGGTTATCGTATCGGACATTGAGAAGGCGAAGAAAGAACAGGGCCTCGCGGCGGCGCAGGACAGATACCGGGCGTGGTTCGTCAACATGGCGCTGTTCGCGATGTACAAGGCTGCTGTGGACAGCACATTGACTCTTGACGGCAACGCGGACTGTATCGTCACGGCGTAATGCATAGGGCGGCAAGAGCCGTCGCTGAATAATTACAAGCCGCCTCATGGCGGTATTTTTATGCTTAAAGTGAGGCGGCCATAATGGAAACGGTTTTAGAGGTTTTCAAACTACTTATCATACCAATCTGCATGTCAATTTTCGGGGCCTATATCAAGTGGCGATTTGACAAGCACGACAAGGCAGACAAGGAACGCAATGAGGCTCGGGTTAAGAAAGAGACGCTCATGCTTCGAGGCATCAACGCGGCGGCCGCACTCGGCGACGCGACGGCAGAGTGTATGCAGAGTTTGGCGGTAGATGAATCGGGGAAAGTCACAGCGTTTAAATGCAACGGCAATGTCAAAGCGGCCCGGGAGTACGCCGCCAACGTCAAACACGAACTGCGCGACTTCATGGACGAGCAGGGCGTACAGAATCTTATTTAGGAGGGATACATATCATGAAAATCATTGAAAACCTCGCGGCCCTGATTAAAGTCAAGACCATCGTCACCCTGGCTGTCGTCGCGGTATTCGTCTACCTCGCTATCGTCGGCAAGATATCGGCGGACAATGTGATGAGCATCGCCATGATGGTCGTCGCGTTCTACTTCGGCACCCAGACCGAGAAGGGGCAGACGAAATGACAAAAGGCATCGACTGCGCATCGCGCATAACAAGCACCGTGGCCGCCGACCTCGTACGCAGCGGCTACAACTTTGCCTGTCGGTACATCGCCGGCACATCCAAGCAGATGTATGCCGCCGAGGCTCAAATCATATCCGCTGCAGGACTGGATATCCTGTGCGTCTACGAGACCACAGCAGACCGCCCACGCGGCGGCGCGGCATCCGGCAGTGCTGACGGTGCGGCGGCGCTCAAGGCTGTTCAGGCACTTGGCATACCCGCCACGGGCATTATCTACTTCGCCGCCGACTTCGATGCCAAATCGACGGATATGAACAACATTGAATCGTATCTGCGCGCCGCGCGCGCGCAGACGGGAGCATACGAGATTGGCATATACGGTGAGACTTCGGTGATTGACGAAATGGCCGTGCGCGGCGCTTGCAAAGGCTTCTGGCAGACGTGCGGATGGAGTGCCGGGAAAGTCTCGCAATACGCCCAGGTGTATCAGTCCAAAGTTAATCAGAAGGCCGCCGGAATCAGTGTCGATTTTAACGAGCTTTATGTTGATCCGTCGGCCGCCGGAATGTGGAGCTACAGAGAAGAGGTGAAGCCGGTGGAGAATAAGCCAAGCGACTGGGCCGCCAGCGCCGTCCAAAAAGCCATCGCGCAGGGCCTGATTGGCGACGAGCATGGCGATCTGCATCTGCAGGACGCGGTTACGATGGAACACATGCTTGCAACCTTGGAGAAACTGGGGCTGCTGAACTGAATATACACGAAAATCCCCGGCTGCAAATCAAGGCTGCAGCCGGGGATTTATTTATTTTAAGAAAAAGTTTGTAAAAATCGAGCCGAAACACAACATGTGGTGTAGGCCTCAAATAAAAATATACCCATTGTGTTGCAAAAATCACATTTTTGAGTATAATGAAAGTAACAGGACCCCCCGCACCTCTCCACAGCAATGTGTGATGTGTCCCAGGGGGGACATTTTTATTTATGGATAGAGATGATTTTCCGTGGAGATAAAACAGCCCATAACATATATTCAGCAAATGGAAAAGTTGAGGTCCCGCGGATGCCAAATATCAGATGAGGATAAATGCACAGAAATCCTAAGAAACGTGAATTATTACAGACTGACTGCCTATTTTTTACCATTCAAGCAGTCGGATGATACATACCTATCAGGCACTACTATCGAACAGGTATATTGCATATATGAGTTTGATCGAAGATTGCGCAGGATACTATTTTCGGCTATTGAGGAAATTGAAATAAAGCTAAGGACAACCATTGCATATTTCCATTCTCACAAATATGGTTCCTTAGGCTATCAGAACAGCGACAATTTTAATCAGTTGCACAGGCATGAAAAATTTATGCAAAAGATGAATACGGAAATTCAACAAAATAAAAATGTACTTTATGTAAAACATCACCTTGAAAACTATGAAGGAAAATTTCCGCTATGGGTAGCAGTAGAATTATTCACCTTCGGCATGCTTTCTTGTTTTTATGCTGATCTCAAACGGTCCGACCAACGTATTATTGCGAATAACAATTTTGAAATAGAATCAGACGTTTTAAAGAGTTGGTTAAGGTGTTGCACGGATTTACGCAATATTTGCGCTCATTATGGAAGACTATATAACAGAAGGTTCCCTACCAGACCCAAAACTCCCGAAGATCACTTCGAATTAGAAAATAAATTATTCGATTTTATTGTTGCTTTAAAGCACTTATATCCGAATAAGGAACGCTGGAATAACGAGACACTACTTGCACTCAAAGCTTTAATAGACGAATACGAAGATTCGATTAAACTTAATCACATAGGGTTCCCAAGCGATTGGAATGAATTGCTCAATAATAAATAATAGGCCGGAGGCGTTAACCTCCGGCCTTTTTTATTCTTCTCTCCTAAACCACGTAACATCAACGACATCTCTGTACTCAATCACAGCATTGCCCTCGTAGTGCCGGTATCCATCTTTCTTGACCCGCTCAACCTCAAGCTCGGCGGCCCGTTGCGAATTCTTGGAGTATTCGACGAGCGTACAGATCGGTGCGGTACTGGAATACAGCAATTCGATAATTGCAATTCCTAAAATCCATGCGCGGCACAAGGAGCGTTTAAGCAAGTATTCAGTTACCCCCAAACTGGTGGCTACTGACGGGAAGGCATACAACGCGACTCGACAAATATTCAACCACCCTCAAAATGGGGGGGGGGGGTTGACAGAAAACTTAGCCTGTTACATCCGCAAGGGTAACGAAAATTTCGTACCCTTCTGGCGGTTTGCCCGCCTTTTTCTTGACATTCTACACTGTATTATTGGATTGAATTTACAGGTAGGAAGATATATATTGTAAGATAATAGAACAAATACAATATTAAGGGGAAAGGATAATGGACAAAAAACAGAGGACGGGATTCATTGCAGGTTGGATTTTTAGCCTACTCTTTTTATTAACAGGATTAAGCAGCATATTTAGGACCCCATTAGCCGGAGTATTTTTCCTGATGGCAGGATTGGTACTTCTGCCACCGCTCTCAAGGGTGGTTCATAATAAAATTAATTATAAGACGTGGCAGAAAGGTATAGTTATCGCAGTCTGCTTGATATTGGCAGGAGTGTTCTTACCAAAACAAGAAAATGTCTTATCTTCACCTAGCGTAGCGTCGGCTACTATTTCACCGCCTACAGCAGCAATATCAACCATTAACCCTAGCCCCGGCTTCAATACTCAGCCAAGCCAAACACCGTCCTCTTCAAATGATACAGGGGGCGGCTCATGGGCGTTGAATGTGGCCACATCTACATCGCCTAGCGTTACTGCATCGCCTTCACCGCCAGTAGACCCGAGCGTCCCAATTAAAACGTCTCCGAGTTCATCGCCAAGCCCAAAGCCTTCTCCATCACCAAGCCCGGAACAAACACCAGCGTCAAAACCTTCACCTTCACCGGCATCAATCGAATTAGTAAGCTTGACATCTCCGGTTAAGCATGGCGCCAACGCGACTATTACGATCAAAGGACAACCAAACACAGATTACGATATAACGGTATACTACAAATCAGGCCCGTCAACGGCATCCGGTTTGACGGAAAAGACCTCAAATTCCTCGGGTAAAGTGTCCTGGACGTGGAAAGTCGGAACGAGAACGACGCCGGGCACATGGACAATTACGATTAGCGGCGGGGATCAAAGTGAGACGTTTGATTTTATAGTGACTTAATTAAAAGAAACTCATGCAGTTCCCGGCCTGATACTGTCGGACAGTCGTTGTCGTAGGTGATTTTGATTAGATCGTTCATGCGTCCTCCTTATGTAGATTTTTGGAAACTGCCGGTGTATAATCGCCTCAAAGGGAGGAGGTGATAGGTAGTGGGCCCGACTAAAGATCAAATAGTTCACGAACTTGCTATGGCGTGCGTCAATGGAATTGTTCATGATAAAGTACTTAAAGAAAATCGCGAATCTGAGTACGGAATAACCAGCATACATGATCTTGTTACCGATGTGATTTTGGCATATAAGGAAGCCTACGAGACGATCGATCCGCAAATCATAATTACAGACGACTAGAGCTTGACAATGGTGCGGGTGCGCATTAGGTTCCTTGCGCGGTCTAGTGCGCACTCCGCGACCAACACGGAAGCCTGTTTCCCGACTACGCAGTTTAAGATATCCGCCGCAAGTGATTCAATTGTGGCTCTCTCTTCGGTTTTTCTTTTTGATTCTTTCAGGGCTTCCCACTTGTGGTCACTTCAATTTACTCACCTCGCGTTCTTCCGGGTGCGGTCGCATCGTCTGTCTTGCTTGTCAGGGTGATTCTTCCATGCGATCATAAATCCTGCGCCCTATATCGATGGCAAGATATTTTTTATCCTTCCCCATCGAGAAAAACGGTAGGCCGCTAACGTAGTTTGGCACTGTCCGGCGGTCACAGTTGAATAGCTTGGCAAGTTGTGTGACGTTGAGCATGTTTCCATAAGTTCTGCGGATATCATTGATGAGCTCTTGCTTTGTGGCCATTAAAATCCCTCGCATATTCTAAGTGAGGCAGCGCCGCCGTCCTTTGGGAAATACTCGTGGAGCTTGTCATAGGGCTCCTGGATGAGGTCCATGACGGCGTACATTTCGGAAAGGGTCCAGGGGCTGCGGCGATTGAATTTTGCGCTCACGGTGGCGCGTGATATGTCTTGCTTGAGGCCAGATATACATGGTCAATATCTAGTTCCAGGAACCTCCCCCGCAATTTGCGAAACATAATTACTCTCCTATACATTGTTTTCTCAAAAAAAGTGGGCTTATGACATTTTATCATAAGCCCACTTTTTCTATTCTTCATTTGCTTTCGCTGGCGCTGCCGTCCCGCTCCATGGTCTCGGTAATCGCTCGCGTAACAAAACCGTTAAGGCTCTCATCGTGTTTCTCTGCATGGGACTGTATACGCTCTTTAGCACCCTTAGGGACACGCACCTTCAACTCATCGTAATTATCTTTCATGTATTTTGCAACGGCTTTTTGCTGCGCTTTTGTAGCTGGTGACATATTGTTTCCTCCCTCATTATTTAAAGCGCTGTCTTATGCATAATTATTATATCGCCGCCGTATATCGGGGACAATATATATTTTTCACAATATATCGGGGACAATATTGTCTTTCTCTCCAATTGATATATCGGGTACGATATATTATACTGTGACCATAGATTCAAAGTTTAACGGAACAACCCGCCTGATGATGGCCTGAGGGAACAGGCCGAAACCACCCGATAGCCATCCGGGCCGGTCGCGGGAACCCGCCGGCACAGGGGAGCAAAGCCGCCCCTTTCATAATAGATTGTACTTTGAAAAAATGGAGGTATTATTATGTCTGAAAACACAACGTCAGCAACCATACACGAACTCGAAAAGCGGATTGAGGAAAACGAAGCGTTATACCGCGAATACGCTGACCGTTTGGTGAGTTTAAATATGGAATTCATTGGACTGATCGACGCGCTAAACATTGCGTGGGAAACTATTGAACTCCTCAGCGATTTCACGGATGAAAAATTCAGCGGATTGGATTTCCTCATAACGTCATGCGGCAAGCTACGCGCAGAACTGGGCAACCTTAGTGGGGATATGTTCCTGAAACGGAAGCTAGCATGACCAGATTATCGATTGATCGCAACAGCGAAGCCCCCGCTGTACTACTGTAGAGCCCCCTTACGTCGGCACTCAACCCAAAGCACGACGTAAAAAGCCCGATCTCACCGGAGCGGGACGGCTACATTATCGTCTCCCGCTCCAAGAAACCAAAATATATGGAGGTAATATTCATGGATAACATAACCGAAATCGATTGTGCCGCTGGCGTTACAAGTGATCTTCTTACCGCGCAAACGCTATTAATAGAAGCCTTAGACGACGAATTGAGTTACACCTCAGATTCAACGGATGGCCCTGGCAAAAATATGGTATTTATGGCCAAAGGCAGGGCATCTATGTATATCGCCGCCTTCACTGCACTTAATGTAACTCTCGGCCGTCTGAGGGACGATGTCTCTGACGCTGTTAGCGCCATTTATAAAGACCGGGCCAAAGAAGCTGCTGTAGGGGATGCTCCCAATGGTTGAAGTTATTTCTCGAGAATTATACGTATCAGATTTAACCGAAAAAGAGAAAGCATTAATCCTTCTGTTTCGAAGCGATAATGAAAGCCTCAAAAATCTTGTCTTAACTCTACTAGTAGATTCCCGGGGATAAAAAGAAAATTTGAGAGGAGCTTCCATACCTGGAGGCTCCTCGTTCTTTATGCTATTATTGTATGACATAACTATACAATAATTATTGTGAGGAGGCAATTAACTATGCCGAACACCCAAAAACAAACAATCAGTGCACGTGAAGCCGCCCGGCGTATGGGTTGCAGCGACGACATTATAAGGGCTGGGCTTATCTCAAAACAGTTTCCATTTGGACAGGCGCTTAGGCTCGAATCCGGCAGATATCGCTATTTCATTCCGCTTGAGGCCTTTGAGCGCTGGATGTACGACCCGTCAGGCAAAAGCCAGAAACTATAATGGAGGTTAATATGAAAAAAGAATTTGATCAAGAACGGCTTCAAGGGATAGAACGGATGTTACTGGACCCTGATATTTTAGTTCAATTTGCTATGGCTTTGAAAGAAGAGCGAGAAGCAAGGATTCAGGCGGAAAGTAAACTGAATCAGTTATTGAACGAAAAACAAGAATCCTCACCAATCGAAAAGCGAGACAGTACGAAAAATGAAGTATCCGCATTAAAACCAAATTTGAAGGTAAGTGAAGCGGCTAAAGAGTTGGGTGTTAGCATGAAAACGCTATACCGAAGAATCGCCGAAGGCGAGCTTAAGGCACAGCGGCTATCTCCCACCTGTCTTAGAATTGAAACTTCTGACTTCGTTGCTTTTAAGAACGGGCTTAAAGAGCGGAAACCATATACACGGAAAAAATAAAGCTTCACTATTAAGCGGCCTTCAATACTGATGTCCGAATATGGATTTTCTGAAGGGAATAGACTTTTCGCCATTTTTAACGGAAAGTTCCGATGGTCTGCCGCAGCCCCGATCATCAGCTCACCATTGAAATGGCAAAAGCGATATGCATGATACAGCGTTCCGAAAAAGGCAAGCAGGCTCGGCAATATTTTGATCACCCTCAAAATGAGGGGATTTGACGGAAATCTTAGGCGGGTACAGTCATAAGGGAGAGCCTGAATGATATTCTAGTCCGGGCGATAAAAAAAGGTACTTAAGCGCGATACTTTTGTGAACGGCTGTCTACCTAAAACATAAAGCAGGCCTATGTTAGATCGTAGACCTGCTTTATGTTTGTCTCAAAATGCACGATATTTATATTAAGCTACTGATGGGAGGAGGATGTATAATGACGGAACGCTTCGAGCTAACTCGAAAAGAGCTCTACGAACAAATATGGACAGAAACGCTGAGCAAAGTAGCCGCAAAATATCAAGTATCGTTCCCAAGACTGAAAAACATATGTGAACGCTATCAGATACCCTTGCCGGATAACAGATATTGGGGGCGTCTTAATACAGGCCAGAACCCAAAACGAAATGAGTTACCCGATCTGGATGAAAATATACGGATTACGTTTTACACCTCTGCGACCGATGATCAGTTGTTTGTCAAGTTCCTAAATGAAGAGGAGCGTGACAAAATAAATGAGGTCTACAACAACTTGAAAGTGGGCAGACAATTAAGAGAACCGCACGATCTCATCAAGAAAGTTGATCTGACGAGTGTATCAAAAGAGAATGAACGACGGGCGTTAATATTCCTCGATGCTTTGTTTAAAGCGGTTGAAAAAATTGGGGGAGCAATATGCAATGAGCCCTTTATGTATTTTCTCATTGCTGATATTAAAGTTGGATTCAGAATTAGAGAACGGCATCATAAAATTCATACAGGGAAGAAAGATAAATACGGAAATGGCTATGTGTGGAAACCATCAGGTATACTTTTGTTCAATATTTGCAATGGTCCCGTTGAGTCGGTTGTTATGAGCGAATTTGAGGAAACTGATAAGAAGAGCTTGGCCGACATCATACAGCGTATTTTTCTCAATATTATCAAATTAGCGTTCAGACATAAGGAACGCAGTGAGGAAATAGCAGAGGCTTTGCGCCGGGAAGAAGAGGCCCGGCTGGGAAGAGAAGTAGACCGATTAATGCATGAAAAAGAGCTGAATAGAACACGAGGTTTAATTGCTGAAGCTCAGCGCTTCCGCATCGCCGAAGATATAAGAGCATATGTATTGGCGATCGAAAGGAATATGTCAGTAAGTAAAGAAGCGCCCATGGGTAAAACCACTGATTGGGTTGCCTGGGCTCGCCATAAGGCGGATTGGCTTGATCCGATAGTCAATAACAGTGATGAAATACTAGATTTAGCAGACGTGGAGAAAGTCTTTTGCGGCACATAGTGTAATGGGCATCACGATGGCAGCCATAAGGGTGTGCTAGTCGGCAACGGTCCCTATATTTATCACGCAGAAAATAAGCGCTCTGGTGAGCGCAAAGATAAGTTATAACCATATTCGTTTAAAATGCGTTATATATTCGTTATTTCCTCTCTACAAACCACCTGCCGATATTGTTGCCGCGCGGGCTGGCATTGCGCTCGAAAAACAAGAAACTCTCCTTGCCCTTTATCCTGACCGTGTACCTGTCCCCGCTGCCGCCGGCTTTCATGGCCGCCGCCTGCCGAATATCGACGATGCGGTCAATATCGTAGGTACGGCCGTCCTCCCAGGTGAGCGAGACGGGCAGCATCACGCCGACAGGATCAAAGGATGCCAGAACTTCGACATATACTTTGTTCTCCATTAATCAGCACCCCCTATTGAAACATCATCCCCGGAAGGTTGACTTCATGAACGCCGAGCCCTGGCATTTTGAGGTTGCCCATCAGACAGGCGTTAATTATCGCTCCCTTTCCAAAGCGTGCGCGGATGTCCTCTATGGCGCCATCCAGTCTTTCCCGTTTTTCGCGGCGAACCGGATCGTCGTAGAGATTGAGCTGTATCGGCTGGGACGCCGGTATCAGGTTGATTGCCCGGATCGTCACTGCGCGCACCGGCACTCGCCAATCATAATTTTTATCAAACAGCCACCGTCCCTTCCTGGCCAACTCTAAGGGGCTTTGGGTTGGGATATCCAACATCGTCTGATATTGCCTCCAGGCAAGGCTGTTATCCTTAACGGTAATCTGCACGCCTCGGGCCTTAAAGTCGTTCTGCCGGAGCTTCCGGCCGATCTCCTGCGATAGCTGCAGCATCACTTTCCAGACTTCCTCGCTGTCTATGAGGTCTTCGACACAGGTAATGCCGTGGCCGATGGACTTGATCGGCACCGTGTAATCTTGGTGCATGACGCGGGATGCGTCCAGGCCGGCCGCAAATCGCCAGATAGCCAAGCCGTTGACGCCTAACAACCGTTTGAGAAAATCCGGCGACGTGGTGGCGAGCTGCCCAATGGTATGAATACCATATGTCGCTAGTTTGCGCGTCGTGGCAGGGCCGACGTAAATGAGTTCGGAGGCCGGCAGCGGCCATATTGTTTCTCGAAAATTTTCTTCGCTGATCAGCGTTACTGCATCCGGCTTTTTTAGGTCGCTGCCAAGCTTGGCAAATATCTTATTGAACGATACCCCGATGCTGACCGTCATGCCGAGTTCATCGCGTATGGTCCTGCGTATCTCATCGGCCACGACTGGTCCGTCGGCGTATCTGCAACCGGTCAGGTCGAGCCAGCACTCGTCCATACCAAACGGCTCAACGCGGTCAGTGTATCGCTGATAGATTTCGCGCGCCAGGCGAGAGTATTTAACATATTGCTCATACTGCGGATGCAATATCAATAGCTCTGGACAAACCCGTTGTGCTTCCCAATTGGCCATCCCGGTCTTGACCCCGGCCTTTTTGGCTAAATCGGATTTTGCCAGGACGATGCCGTGCCGGTCCTCCGTCGAGCCGCAGACAGCCACGGCCTTGCCTCGGAGTGTCGGGTCAAGTACCGTCTCCACCGAGGCGTAAAAGCTGTTTAAGTCGCTGTGCAGTATTGTGCGTGCCATGTCAATATGTGTGCACCTCCTTGCCTCGCATTGTGAAGAGAAGTTACATATAGTATTATACGCATCAACTTCGCTTACTTCACATTTAGTTCACTAAAATTAACATGGCGTCTATATGAAGTCAACGTGTAAATTATGGTTGTCCGGCGTATATTACAAAGGGCAGGACTATAAATGGTACCCTAGTAGGGACGATGTTTTGCATTGAAAAGGTTAGATATCTAGGTGAGTCAAAGACGCGAAGCCGTGACGTGCTGCCCTGACTTCCCATTTTGACCGCTGCGCATATGGGACTGAAGGGCAATGATAAAAGATGTAAACTAGTCGCATATAGCTCTGTTACGAGGAAAATATAGAAATATAGATTTATAGCGATTCTTTCTATTAAGACATTGGCATACAGCACAAATATGACGGTGAAAAATTATGAACCTTATCTATTGCATTTATGTACATTTTCTGGTAAATGTGCTATAGTTGTAGTAGGAATAATAAAGGAGGCGTGCACACTATGTTCATTGGTAGTGTCCTTGGGGAAAGAATGGATATGCTTGGCGTCTCTCTTGAAACTCTTGCCGACGAAACCATGTTAGAAAAACAGTTTATAGAAGATATTCTAAACAACCGTATCGAATTTGAGAATATTGATGAATTTGATATCGAAGTAATATCAAATGCGTTATATTGTGACACAAATTACTTTACGGATGAACGAAGTAGATTAAATGATGTAGTTTTATGTTCAAAAAATCGAGGGAACGACACCACAAAATCAAATTTAGCTAAAGCCAAATTACAAAGTTATATGAGAGACTTAATATGGATCAAGGAAGCTTTATGTTAGGATGAGTAATTTGAACAATATATTTGAAGAAAAAGTAAAGATGGCCAGGAAAGTGTTTTGCATTCAAGACTTTCCTGGCGATCTTTTTACTCATATAACTAAATCAGAAGAGTATATTGATAGATTTAAACTTATTATTTTTAAGGAAGACCTGCATAAGTTGCATGGATTTATTGCCTATGAAGGGGACTATACTTATGTAGGTATTAATCATAAACGACCAATTTATGTTCAGAATTTAACATTAGGACACGAACTGGGTCATCGATTTCTCCATGAGGGAATGTTTTATTCAGACGATAAGAAAAGTGTCGAAATAGGAGCTTCGAAAAATACGGAAGAATCAGAAGCCTTCGAATTTGGGCGTGAGTTACTTTATCCTAAATCTCTGTTTCATGAAGACGACGAATATATTAACAAGAATTCCCTTCTAAATCCAAGTCAAGCAAAGCGGCTCGGCTTATTTATAAACGAATTATGTCATAAGTATTATTTAAGTTTTGAAACGGTCCTCCGATGGCATTTATACAAAAATTATAAGGTAAATCTATATTATCAGTACATTGATTCAATCAATGACGCCTTGGGAACAAAATATACTAATTTAGATACTAATTTTTATATAGCTAAAGATAGCACTTATGATAAACCTTCAGACGCGCCATATATACATTTGCATCACTTAGTTAAAGAAGCAATTGAAAAAAACATAATTAGTAAAGCAACAGGCGAAGCCATTTTATTTCCTTATTTTAATCAGGAAGGGGAATAATAATGGAACACTTATTTGATACATGTACAATAAAGCATGAGTTAAAAACGGATACCGTAATTTTCGCGGTGGCCGAATATTGCTCTAATATTAAAGAACCTTTTACTATTTCCTCGGTGATTAAGAATGAATTACGGCCACCAAATACACTAAGCAAAGCTGAGTATGAAAAAGCTAGTAGGGTTAACGCCTACATTGAGCGCTACATAAAGTCAGGTCACATAAAAGTAATTGATATCAGCACAGAAAATACAATAAAACTAAATTTTAATAAACTACGGCAATGTCATTATGGATGGATGACAAGAGGAGATTATTGTAAACACCTAATTGAAACTGGGGAGTTAACACTTGAAGAATATAAATCACCGGGTTTTCGGAACCGAGATGCTGGCGAGTGTTCTTTAATCGCGATTGCTTTAACATCACCGAAAAGTTACGTTATTATTTCGGAAGACAAGGGAGTGGTTTTTTCACATCCACATATTAACATATTTGATGTGTTTAAAAGCAAAGGACTTAATATTGTAAAATTTAAAGAATGGCTATATTACAGTGACGTTATGAGTGGCGGACCAGACGATTGAAGTAAACTTACCTTGTTATTCGCCCATTTCTCTTTTCCCGTTTAACATCATATCCGTAAGAAATCTTGCATGTTGGCCATATATCTTTTGGGAGGCAAGAACATCCCGGTAATTTAAATGTTGCAGTTTTCGGAGGCTCTCGCACACGAGATATTTTCACGACAGTTTTCACGACAAATAGGATTTTTTCGTCTGTAACGTGATTTTACTAAATTGACTAAAAACCTTGATTTTACGGCACATTTCCATACTCGGTTTCATCTGATTTTATATCGTTTTACTGGTAAATCTTAATTCAAATCCTTCTGCCCCTGCCAAGAGAAAAAGCCTGCGGCGATCATTCGTCACAGGCTTTTTTCTGTTCCCGGCAAGAAACCCGCTTCAGCGGAATAGCAAAGCGTATCGAATCTAAAATCCCGTCTCTTCGTTTCAAGAGACGGGATTTTTATTATTTCTCGCTGTTATCTAAATCGGCTTCGGATATCAAATGTATAAAATCGTGTGCCTCGCTGGACAGCCGGTCGCCTCTCCAGGCAACAATGACGTTATGCTTTTCCGGTTCCGGCAAAGGGTAGTATTTAATGTCGCCAAAGCCAAGATGCTCATATCGCCCGATGATCCCCACGCCTTTACACTGACGGATATTGTAAAGAAGCGTCATGAAGTTCGGCACAAACTCGAGGCCCTTCGGCGTAAAACCCATTGTCTGGCACTTTTTCAGCGTGTTATTCAGGTTTGTCAAATCCTTCGGTATCGGCACGGCGTAGAATATCTCGTCGCTCAGCGCCGCGTAGTCGAGTGTATCCGAGGATGCCAGGGGATGATGTGCACTGATGGCGATAAAGCGTTCAAACGTCGAAATGCGCCTGAACGAAATGCCCTGTATGTCGGCAACAGGAAAGTCCTGCGTAAAGACGAGGTCGGCATCGCCCAATTCCAGCGCCTGGCGCAGCTCTCTGAAATCAAACAAAGTCACAGTCAGGGTAACCTTGGGGAACTGGTTTTCGTATTTGGCGACCAGCTCCTTCAGTTCGTCAAAGTCGGCTGCAGCGTCAAAGGAGGCCGGCGCCACGATACGCAGCGTTTTGGGTTGCACGGAGATGCTGCGCGCCGTTTTAATCGTCTTATCCATGCTGTGGTACAGCGCCTCAAGGTTGGCATACAGGTATTTACCTTCATCGGTGAGTGCAAGCCCCTGGTTGCTCCTGGTGAACAACTGGAGCTCCACGCCCTCCTCAAATCTTTGGAGCGTCTTGCTGAGCGCCGATTGGGAGATAAACATGGCGTTGGCCGCCTTGGAGAAGTTCAGGTATTTCGCGACGGTCAGAAAGGCCTCCATCTGCTGGAATGTAATATTGTACATGGTCAATTCACTCTCTGTCATTCGCTTTGAGCTGTGCCGGGATACCGCAACAGGTTTCATTATAGCAGACATCAAAACGAAAGACAATAAACACTCTTCCATGAACGTTGGAGCAAAGAGGTTATTAAGGACACTATTAATGTTGTACAAATCCGCCCCGTGCTATTAAACTGTTTGTGTGATATTTGACATTTGATTTTTTTGGCCACAGATTTGAGCCGGAGAAGAACGCGGCTGCGATTCTGATTGGGCTCGGATCACACCGGCAATATTCCAAAGGAGGCGCCATATGGCACAATATCTGGATTACGGATTTCAAGGCAGACCGGCGATTATCACCGGCGCGGGGACGGGCATGGGAAGAGCCAGCGCCGTCGAGCTTGCCAGGGGCGGCGCCAAGGTGGCGCTCTTCGGCCGCCGGGCCGACAAGATTCAGGAGGCGCTGGAGGAGTGCCTGAGGTATACGGACAAAGCCATGGCGCTGTCCGTGGACGTCAGCGATGAGACCGCCGTCAAAGACGGCGTGGGCAAGGTGCTGGAGGCCTTCGGCAAGGTGGATATCCTTATCAACAACGCCGGCATCGAGTCAAGGCTGAAGCCGGGCCAAACGTTTTTCGAAGATCTTTTCGACACCCTGAGCCCGGAGGAATACCTCAAGTTCTTCAAAATACACGCGCTGGGACACTATCTCATGAACCTGGCCGTCATCCCAAGCATGCAGAAAAACCGCTTCGGCCGCATCGTCAACATCACCTCCGTCACCGGCGTCAACGGCGCGTATTCCACGCCTGGCTACACGGCCTCCAAGGCCGCCGCCATCTGCCAGACAAAGGCCTTTGCCAAGAAGTACGGCAAGGACAACATCACGGTAAACTCCATCGCCCCCGGCATGGTGGACACGCCCATGAAAATCGACGCTACGCCTGAGGAGTACGCGGCTGTAACAAACAAGACGCCGCTGGGCAGAGTCGCCCAGCCGGTGGACATTGCACGCGTGGCGATGTTCTTTGCCCAGGAGAATCTGTTCGTCTCCGGTCAGAACCTGATCGTGGATGGGGGCGCAACGGTCTAATATTGTACAGGGTAACTTCATAAATAATTAATTAAGGAGGCTGAATCATATGCGTTGTAAAGCTGCTCTTGTCCCGAAGATGGGGCTTGACGTTGTGGTGGAAGAGGTGGAGTTGGCGGAGCCGGGGGATTATGAGGTCCGCTTAAAGGTCATGACATGCACCATCTGCCACAGCGATATCCACGCGCTGACGGGCGAACACGGGGTGTACGAGGGCCCGGGCATGGCCGGCCACGAGATTGCCGGCATCGTCGACAAATGCGGGGCGAAGGTGACGTACGTCAAGCCCGGCGACCGGGTTTTGTGCACCGAGGTGCGCCAGGGCTGCGGCCACTGTGACCAGTGCCTGCATGACCGCCACTGGTTCTGCGAAAATGTACCCCACACCAGCGACCTGTTCCGCATCCCCAGCCCGTATACCCGGTTAAATGGTGAAGTCATCATCCAGACCTGCTCCGGGGCCAGCGGCTTTGCCGAGTACACTAATGCCCACGAGTCCATGCTCTGCAAGCTGGACGACGATATACCCTTTGAGATCGGCTCCGCCCTGGCCTGCGGCTTCATGTCCGGCTTCGGC
>NZ_FQXV01000027.1 GCF_900130065.1 Sporobacter termitidis DSM 10068 | reverse complement strand
CAATGGGAATTAAAGAAACCCAGGCGAGACTTAGCGAAGTCTGCGACGACGACGGCCCGTTGGTCAAGCGGTCAAGACGGCGGCCTCTCACGCCGCAAACAGGAGTTCGATTCTCCTACGGGTCATTTAAACTCCTAGGTATCTTTCAGCAGCTTCTTGACAAAAATAGCATATTGTAGTAGTATTCGGTTACAATACCGATTACATAGTTGGTGTTGCTAACGGTGAGGGTCCACCCGTTCCCATTCCGAACACGGCAGTTAAGCTCACTCGTGCCGACAATACCTGGCTGGCGACGGCCCGGAAAGATAGGTAAATGCCAACACAATGAGCCTGATTTAAATATCAGGCTCACCATATTCCTCAATAGCTCAGTCGGTAGAGCATGCGGCTGTTAACCGCAGGGTCGTTGGTTCGAGTCCAACTTGGGGAGCCAGTTAACGGTATTGCCGTCACGAATATCGTGGCGGCAATATTTCTAACAGTTTTGCGGGCCTTTAGCTCAGTTGGTTAGAGCAACCGGCTCATAACCGGTCGGTCCTGGGTTCGAGTCCCCGAAGGCCCATTTTTATTTTCCCCAATTACATATTGATCTTAGGGGTATAGCTCAGCTGGTAGAGCAGCGGTCTCCAAAACCGCGTGCCGAGGGTTCAAATCCTTCTGCCCCTGCCAAGAGAAAAAGCCTGTGATTGCAACGGTCACAGGCTTCTTTTTTATCTGTGAAAATAGTCTTTCACGACAGTTTTCACGACAATTAGAAATATTTGACCCCTCGCGTGGCCTTAAAAAGGGCTTAGCGAGGGGTCTTTTTTTATTCCGCCTTTTTCGATTTATGCCCTCTGGCATATCCATATTTAAATGCAGTTTGAATCATCCAATAAATATCGAAATCATAATCGGATTTAATTTTAACGACAGTCGTAGGGTAGTCAATGCATGCTTCTCCTCTAACATTCATAGCAATGATAGCATCTATTTCCTCAAAGTTTATTTGTGCATTTTTTGCCCTCTCCTTGATTGCAGTTTTAATTTTCGTCGCAAGGCCTCCGGTACGGTCATATTTAACTGATGTTATTTCACTCATATTATAAATTCCTTTCTTTATTCTGCCTTTTTAATCTGCTCAATATATTTCTGCATCCTGGCGGCACTGTCTTCTTTCATCTTCTCAGATACATGGCCGTACCGGTCGAGTGTAAAAGCCGCTGTTGCGTGGCCAAGGTTTTCCTGAAGCGTTTTCACATCGTCGCCGTTCTGGAGACTGAGCACGGCATAGGTGTGCCGCAGATCGTGTACACAGGCCTCCGGCGCTCCGACCTGGGCTGCAAGCTTCTTCAGGTGCCGCCATGCTATGTTCGGTCTTAAATGCTGTCCGTATTCGTTTGTGAACACGAGGGAAGTCTTGCGCTCCTTCTCATCCTTCCAGCCCTGCCATTGGTCTAGGGCTTTATTTTTTGCCTCCAGTTGCTTTATGCCCTGCTGCTTGAGAAGTTCCATAACGGCCGGCGCCGGCGTCAACATCCGGGGCTTATCACTCTTTGTGGTATCGAATATATACCCGCCGTCCTTCTTCGGGCGCTCCTGGAGCTGCTTTTCAATACGGATCGTGCCAGTCTTATAATTTATACAATTCCATGTCAGGCCGATAGCCTCAGAGACGCGGAGACCTGTAAATAGAATGAGTTTGAGCATGGGGCCACAGTATTCATCAGCATCGATGAGCTTCATGAGGTCATTTATCTGTTCGTCTGTCAGGGGTTTAACTTCGGTTTTCGGTGCCCTCGGCAGCTTTGCCCCGGCGCATGGATTAACACGAATATAGTCAAGCTCAACAGCCGTATCCAAAACTGCGGATAGAACGCCGTGAATGTTCTTAACAGTTTTCGGGGCAAGGTCTTTTTTTCGTGTCAGGTCGTTTATAAAGCTCTGCACAAGGTGCTTTGTAAGTTCCCCGAGCTTCACCGCGCCCATGCCGGGCTTAATATGGTTCTCAATCTGGGATTTGTACGTCTTCTTTGTCAGGTACTTCAGATCACTCGTATAATCTTCAAGCCAAATATCAGCCCATTTTTTTAGAGGCATTTTCGACGGCTCAGTATATGTCCCTGCATCAATCGCGGCCGTGACTGCCCGGAGCTTTTCAGCAACTTCTTCCTGTGTTTTGCCGGTGATCGTAGGGCGTCTTATTTTACCGGTACCGTTATTCGTGCCAACGCAATACCGGCCCTCCCACCATTCATAGACCTTTCCCTTGACCATTTTGGATCTTTTGACGATTGATCCACTGCCGTTTGCGGTGCGCCTATTCTTCCTTGTCACCATCAGATCCTCCGCTTCTGGTTCATTTTCTCGTATTAATCTATTTCAGTCTCTTTTCCAAGGACTTCTTTGATTTTGCCATTCTGGCCTATTCAATTTCATCCAAAGTGATGGCCATTTCCAGACAACTTTCGCTGTATCGACGTAGACATTCCACCGGCTCTCCAGACCTAGATCAGACCCTCGATAAAACAGGCTTGCAGAGTCCAGCAGTAAGTTGCCGGATCACGACTCCGCCGGGCCCATGTATTGCACCCCGAGCATTTTAATCGCCGCGCTTGTCTTGTGCTTTTTTAGTGTTTTCTTTTAGCTTCCGCCTTTCGTAGCTTTTTTTTGAATTTGCTCGATTTCGGCATGCTGGAGAACAATATATGGCTTTTTCATTTGGCGATATAAACACCGCATTACAATGTTCGCATCTTTTAATATGCGTATCATCATCATAAAAAAGAAAAAGTGTTATTAAATCGAAAATTGATGCGACTACTTTCTTTTCATGCCATCCTTTACTCTGATAAACAATTTGTAGCGTTAAGGATACGCTTAGGCTCATCCCGTCGCCAACAATCTTAAAATGTGCATTAGGATGTTTTTGCATTGCTGCAATATACCTATCTGGCTGGGTGTAGCGATAATAAAGTTCAAAAATAATATAAGCTAAAAATGAAGCTGGCGCTTTTGCCCATGCCATAAACTTTGAGCCAAAGGCAATTTCCGAAAGGTCTTCAATTACTTTAGCTTGTATATTTCTATTATATTTTCTTGGATTTATCCCTCCAAATTTATTAAAAAAGTTTAGTAAAGCACTAATAATTTCCTCGGGATTTTCGCGCAGAAAGGGGGAATTTATATCGCTATATACGCCGTTCTTAATTTTTTCACCTCGCGCAATTGTCGCTATGCTATCAACAAATATTTCATCAAGATACATAGGTATATAGTCATGTAAGTGAATGTGATTTTCAAGTAAAAGTCCAAGTTCGAAGAAATCTTTTAAAATGTTATCAACCGATGAAAGTAAATCTTTTCGAAATCGGTTTTCATTTTCGGGAGATTCTGGGACAATCCACGTTGTCCCAGCAAGGTTTATTGCCTTGCACTCAAATACAGTTGAATTGCACACTAAATTAGTAAAGATATCCTCTTTCATGTTACCGCTCCAGTCAATAATATTCTAATATGTTCTAATAGTTGATGCTTAGTTACATATGTGATACTATCATAGTACAACAACAATAATAATGCAATGATAAGAGGAGAATCCAGTATGGCAAATATTGAAATTCGGCGAATCGCACAACAGTACAATATTAAACTGTGGCGAATTGCCCATGTACTTGGCATGACGGATGGTAATTTTAGCCGCAAAATGCGTTATGAGTTGCCGGACGCAGAAAAACAAAAGATATTTAACATTATTAAAAACTTGTCGAAGGAGGAAGAATAATTGTTTGTGAATGAACCGAATTGCATTAGAGGTACAAATCGCCTCAATGAAGATCAGAAACAGCCGGCGAAGCTTACCTACACTGTTGATGAGGCGGCGGAGATACTTGGTTTGTCACGTCCGGTTATGTATAGTCTATGCCACAGCCCAGACTGCAAATTTTCCATTAGAATTGGGAAGAGAATATTAATCAGTAAAGTGGCTCTTGAAGCTTGGCTATCGGAACAAGCTGCAGCCCAGATGTAGTTTTGCTATCCAGTTTTATATTAAGGCGGTAAAATTCATGGCTAATCCACAAAAAGAAAATGGTTTTACGCCGATTGCCAATGAAATTCTCGATCATCTCGTCAAATTGCCGCTGAACGGGTCGCAATGGCGGATCGTTGGGGTTGTCTGGCGGTATACATACGGATACAGCCGGAAGCAGCATGATATTTCCGTTAGCTTTTTGATAAATGCTTTAGGGCTTAAAAGCAGTCAATACCGACAGGTGGCCCGAGAATTAAAAAAACTGCTTGAGATGGGACTGCTTGTCGAAGTCGTAAAGCCTGACAAGAATAAAAGCCGAGGATTGATGTTCCAAAAAGACTTTGATCTCTGGACAGATAAGTCCTCTGGACTAAAAAGACTAGAGGACAAATTAGACCAGAGGGACTGGACTAAAAATACCAGAGAACCTCTGGACGAATTAGTCCACCAAGATAAACAAGATATAAAAGCAAATATTAAAACAAATATAGTATCTAACGATACTCTGTCGGCGAAGGCGACTGATGACGATAAACAGCAGAATTCCTCACGGGTTGATTATGAGGCTATCCGCGAGGCGTTTAACAGCGTGTGCGTATCTTTGCCGAAGGTTAGATTCTTGACGGACAAAAGACGTACCGCCATTAAGGCAAGGCTTTCTGACAAAAAGAATCCGGCAAACGTGGATATATTCACGGAGGTCTTCAACCTCGTTGAAAAGTCTGACTTTCTCAGTGGACGGGATGGGAAGTGGGGAGGCTGTTCGTTCGACTGGATATTAAAGTCGGAGAACTGGACAAAAATCTTAGAAGGTAACTACAGCCGAGAACGTTCGACAAATAGCAAACCGAATTATACCGACACGTCACGGTACGAAAAACAGACGTGGTAATCAGGAAGGAGAAAAACTATGAATACCGTTGGAATTACAGAAAAAGCTGATGTTTGCCCGAGCTGCGGCAAGGAAATACAGTTTGAATCAGCGACATTTGGTGACTTAAGTCGAAAATTTACTATTGCATGCGACTGTGATCGGGAAGAGAGAGAACAGGAGCAAAAACGGAAGCGCGCTGAGGATATTGAACGCGGAACAGCGATTTTCCGCGTTGGCATGCAGATAGGCACAGGAATACATAAGCGTCAACGAAAGATGACTTTTGATAATTTTGTCCCATTGGACGGACAGCAGGAGGCGTTTGACACTTGTCGAGCTTATGCCGAAGACTGGACAGAAAAAACTGAACATGGTCTGTTGATTTCCGGTCCTGTTGGTTCGGGGAAGACGCACCTTGGATCGGCTATTTGCAACGCTATTATTGCAAGACAGCCAGTTAAGGAATACGAGGCGGAGCGTTACATTTCATGTGATCCTGATGGGCCGGTTGATTATGGCGAGAATGGTCTTTATTATTCAGGTTCACTCAGACCCGAATATTCCGGCATGAAATTGATCTCATCTGTTAGTTTCTTAAACAGAATCAAATCTGCTTACGATAGTAAGGATGAAGACCCCGAGGACATCATGGATGGATACAAGGAAATAAAACTCCTTGTGTTAGATGATCTTGGCGCAGAAAAGGCGACCGACTGGGCCTTAGAGAAGCTTTTTGACCTTATTGACTTTCGATATAATGAACTCTTGCCAATCGTTGCAACGACAAACCTGACGACACTGGAAATGAAGGATGTACTCGGCGATCGTATTGCAGACCGGCTCCGATCAATGTGCAAGCTCGTAAGCATCACCGCCCCGTCTCAGCGCATCACAGCAAAATAAAAAACATAACAAGAGGTGGCAGTCCGTGTCAACTAACGCAACAGACATAGCTGAGATAAACGTTATCGGTTCAATCTTGCTAAATCCGGGGTCATTTCAACTTATCGACCTAAGGACAGAAGATTTTTATTTCGCTCTGCATCAAAATATTTTTCAAACAATCTCTGACCTGTCACGCAATGGCGAAATCATTGACCCCGTAACCATCCAGGCGAAACTCGAAGCCAAGGGACAAAAAATCCCCGCCGAAATACTCCGCAGTTTCGCCAGTGTGACCGTGACGGCGGCTAATGTCGAAGAATACGCCCGCATCGTGAAAAATTCCTCGCTGATTCGCTCTCTAAAATCGATGTCCTCGGAAATGCAGGATGTCCATGATACTGATGATGGGCAGGAAATACTTGTCCGGACAATCAAGAAACTTGATGAGCTGATGCAAAACGGAACACCGATAGATGTGATTGACAGCATGTCGGCACTTTTAGACCTTAATGAGTACCGGAATGCCATCAACGAAAAGCCTGAGGGCGAGTTTATACGAACGAGGTTTGAGAATCTTGACAGAATTCTCGGTGGCGGTCTGCTGAAGGGCGGATATTACATACTCGCTGCGAGGACTAGCATGGGAAAGACTAGCGTTGCGCTCCAGATAGCCGACAATGTAGCGGGGTATCGTGAAAATGTGCTTTTTGTTAGTCTCGAAATGAGCGTTCGGCAGATGACAGCAAAGCGAATATCAAGGCTCACGGGTATTCCAAATATGAAAATCTTAACCGGCTCTCTTTCGACGGATGAATATCGGAAATTCGGAGATGCAGCATCGACGCTAGCTGAGGTCCCTGTAGTGCTCAATAAACGAGTGTCGGCTTCTGTTGCAGATGTACAGGCAATGGCCGTTAGAGTCAATCCGTGCCTGATTATCATCGACTATTTGGGCCTTATACGGCCGGGTAGTAGGCGGAAATCAAAATATGAGGAGATCACCGAGATATCTCACGACCTCAAAGCCCTGGCGCTCAAACTGAATATCCCGGTCCTTTGCTTGGCGCAGATCAACAGGGAGTCCGAAGCGACGAAGGATAAGCGCCCGCAACTCCATAACCTGCGCGATTCCGGGGATATTGAGCAGGATGCGGACGGTGTCATGCTCATGTATAGACCGGGATATTACAAACGCGAAGAGGCAGCCCCACAATGGG
>NZ_FQXV01000029.1 GCF_900130065.1 Sporobacter termitidis DSM 10068 | reverse complement strand
GTAAAGTCCGAACGGCCTGTCATCGTCCCCGACCAAGTACCGCCGCCATGGAATGTGTAGGTGTAGTTGTATCCGCCAGATTTAGATACAGCCCCGCTCTGCCCCGCTAATCCATTGCCCGCCGAGCCTGCGCCGCCGCCATATCCGCCGTATGCTGTAACGCCGCCTAACGATGCCGGTGAACCGTTGGCTCCGGGGTGATAAGTGGTTTCGTTTTTCGTTACATTTGGCCCCACGCCTGACGATCCTGCCCCCGCGCCGCCCGCCAATTCCCCGGTATCGCCTTTTCGCCCTAAGATGAGGCCCGATTTTGGCTCAACATAGCCGGAGCCGTAGGCGTGGCCCGTTTCCGCGCTGATGCCATCAAATATGGTGTGTTCGCCGCAGGAATACTCTTTGACCGACAATGGGACGACGGTCAGGTCCATAACCAAAACCCTACCGCCGGGCCCGCCCTCTCCGGGTTCGCCGCCAGCGCCGGGAGCTCCTGTTGACCCGTTTTTACCGTTCTCTCCAGAAACGCCCTGGGCGCCCGGCTCAACTTCAATGAGCCTTATCCGGGTTACGTCTTCGGGTATGGTCCAGTTGCCGATATCCGTGAGGACAACGTAATTATTGTAGTTGTCACCGTGGCCGACAGGGAGAAAACCTTTTGCAATCTCCGCGTCTGCCTTTAACGTTGCTGAGATATTGCCGATGTCGAGGGATTTGATATATCCGGTCTCGGCCTCTCCGAAAGGATTTGTGAAACTCACTTCCAGCGCGGGGCGCTCTTCGCCTAGCACAAGGGCCGCGTTTATAGTTGCAACTTCTGAATAATACTGCCCAACACGCAGCGCGACGTTATACGAGTTGAACGCAGATACCAGTGTCGCGTTCGTTACGGTGACGATATTTTCAGGCCCGGCGATACCGGTATCAAAAGACAGCACCGTTTTTGTATGCGTGTACTCTTTACCCTGCAGGGTGCCGGCACCGCTGACTATCGCATAGTTCACGCCTGATTCTTCGATGGTCAGTCCAGAGGCAACGAGGTCGTGGCACGGATTGTCGAACAGGACCGCCTGTGACGTCACTGATAAGGATGTATCGAGCAAAGTTACGGTCCGATCCTCTGGCGTTACAAACCATGAGTGCTCAGTCACGTCAACGCGGGTGCAGGGCGTCTTCGGCTCAATAGAGCCGTCTATGTAAATCCTGTCATCGTCTATCGCAACGGGTATAGCCGCCTCGATAAATTTGATGACTATATCGCCGTTGTCGTCCTTGAACACCCCGGCCCCTATTACGAAAAGTACCTGATGGAGATTTTCGCGGCATGACGCTACAGGTAGCCAGTTGGTGACGGGCGATGCAGCGACGTCGGGTTGAATCGTATACGGAATATCGCCCATCAATTCGGCGATGATAGTGCCGGCTGGCACTTCTGAATACATGCCGCCGTAATGCCGCCGATTGTCTAGAATCCCTATGGCCGAAAAGCTCGGGAAGTCATATTTCGTCGCGCCTATGCGGGAGGGCTGCTTTTCCAAATACGCCTTGATTATCGTCGTTCCGTCATGCTCATACTGGATAACGTCACCGTACTTGTAGTCGCTGATCGGATTTGAAATCAATATGGGCTCGTCATCTGCGGTATGAAGCTCGTAACCGTCGTTGTCCACAAGAAGTGCGTCATCGACATTGAGTGTCGCATCGAACGTGTCGATAGTGAGCTCTTCGGCATTGAGCGAGTTGCCCCTAAATACACTGCCGGCCAAGATATCCTTCTCATCCTGGTCGGCAGTTTCATCCGTATAAACATAACCGTTACATGTTATTTTGTTCATCGCCCACCTACTTCTGTATCAGCGGGAAAGTGATGCCGCTAACCAAAGGAGTCCATGCCGTTTTGCGAACGGCTGAAATGTTGTTGCTGTACATTGTGTACGTTTTTAAAGAACTGCCAGTAAACGGATTCGTATCGGTGACAACCGTAATCCACACAGGTTCAAGCAGAGCAAGGAGCACGGACGCAGCAGCGGCACTCAGCGTCGGGCATGTGATATCCGCCCGGTATTTGATCGCTACCCGGTCGCGTATCAGTGACCCAGATATGGCGCGTCCAGCATTGGGGCCCTCCACATCTGACCGCTGCCACTTGATGCCGTCGGGGGCTATGTAGGGAGTAATGTCCGTCCCGTTGATAGTAAATGTCATGGCGTTACCTCCAAAGGAAAGAGCGCCTATAGAATTGATCTATAGGCGCCCACAGCGCTCTTGAAATATTTTGAATTGCGTGATATTGTCGAATTATGGAAGGAGGTGAAAAAGATAATGGGTAAAAATCAATGGGTCTCCCCGCGCGAAAATGGCTGGGGTGTTCATGGCGAAGGCAACGAGAAAGACACAAAGCATTTCGACACTCAAAAAGAAGCACAAAATTATGCTATCGGAATTGCGAAAAACCAAGGAAGCGAAGTTATTGTTCAGGGCGTGAACGGCCAAATCGTAAGCAAGGACAGCTACGGCAATGACCCAAATCCCCCGAAAGACACTGAGCACTAATCAATCTTCGGCGACAATTTAACAACAACGCTTGGGCAGGCGGTGGTAATCAATTCGTTGGTTATCGCCGCTATCTCCTTTTCTTCTCCATCTTCTATGCATAAGATCGTTAGTTTGCTGATTGCATTGGATAAAACGTGATTTTCATTCATATTGTACTCTCCTTTTTGATATGGTAATATTGGGGAAAGTAGGCATAAAATATAAATGCCGGAGGGATTGCTATGGATGAAGAGATTAAAACAACCGCGAATGTAACCATTAATGAAAATGTTGTCTCAGAAAAGCCTACATATTGCGGCAATTGCGGCGCGATAATGTCAAGTCCAACCTGTTCAGTTTGCGGATCGCAAGTAAAAAAACTTCGCGATTATACCCAGTGCCCATATTGTAGCGCGGAATTGCACGGCCGCTTCTGCTCCGCATGTGGAAGAAAAGTTCGGCTCATATCTAAACGAAAATTCTTATTTATATACTTTGCCGCGCTATTATCATTGAGCTTGCTTATTGGCATATTCTCTAATAACATCCCCGGAGCGACTTTTGCTACTAAATTTTTCTTTGGGGCTATTCTTGTTTCAGGATTCTTTGCAATTTATGGGTTGGTGAGTTTGATCTATGTTTCCATAATCAAAAGGTCCAAAACCATATCGCTTAATATATTGGTACTTTCTTGCATTGCCTTTGCGGCAAGCTTCATTCTTTTTGCGATTGTCTAATTGCCGCTTACGCCCCTCTTGTTTAAGCGAGAGGGGCGTTCTCTTTATGTATTCACGTTCACAAAAGACGTTCCCGTCAGCCGGCTTTGTCGTTGCGTGTATGATTGCTGCTGACGCGCAAGCCTTTTCCCGTCCAAAACTATGTCCCCATTCTCTTCTATCGCCTTGACTATTTGAGACGCCATGGAATACACGGCTTCGATAACGCCATTATTTGCAGACGCGATTCCGCTGACGATTTGATTGTTGTTAGCTACAGCTGAATGTCCTCCGATTGTGCCCACCATTTCGGGCCCCGATTCTCGGGCAATAAACAGTTGTCCCGTCGATGGGAACCCCCCGTCAGCTGCGACCCCGATTTTTGACGCAACATCCGCTATTGAAATGACGGCCGGTGCCGCCGCGAGCACTGCCGGCGCCGCAAGCCCTCCCGATGCGGTTATTGCTATTGACGCCACCGCCACGCCGGCGGCTATTTTTGCTGCGGGAACAATCCAGCTTTTGTTTGCCTCCCAGAATCCGCTAAGCTTTTGTCCTGTCGCCTCCGCGAAACTCTTAATGCTTTCCCAGGCACTGCTAAGCCCCGAGGATACCGTATTGACTACGCCGGATATCGCGGAAGCCGTCGTGTTTATAAACCCGTTTCCCCAAGCCGCTACGGCTTGACCCGACGAGTTAAAGAACGACGTCAATGCGCTGCCGGCGCTGTTTAATCCCGACACGGTTGCGTCGCTTATGTATTGCATGACCGTATGGTAGTTCTCCATTACGCTGTTTCCCCAAGCCACTTCACCTTCGCTAGTGCCTTGATAAAAAGAGGCAAACCCAGGTGTTAATGATGGTATCGCCAGTGTAGCAGCTTTCAAGTAGTCCACCACGGACTGAAAGTTGCTCTTTTGCACCGTGCCCCAATCGTTGAGCGCCGTATTCGTATTTGTAGTGAAATTGGTGGTATGCTCTGCCGCAGTTTGGAGTGACGTCGTATAAGACGATGCGTTCACGTCCGGGATGGTCGCCGGGAAAATCATGGGCGCCTGCACCGGCGCTTGATAGGCCGATTTCGCATAAAGGTAATTATCCATGTTGATGACCGGCGCCATGGCGGCTTCGATCACAGGCGCGGTTATGGGCATCTTGTATGCAAGCACGGACTTGTTGTACGCCTCCAAGTCCAGCGGCTGGACAACAACCGGGGGTAGGGACAATTCGCGCTCCGGCGTTTTCAGCTTTCCGAGTTGGTCCCCTAACAACCCGATTGAGGGGACGGCCGCCAGGGCTGCATCGGCCAGAATATTTGTTGCCTTTGCATCGGCGGTCGTTTTTTCCGTTTGCTCTGACAATGATGTGTTTTTCTTTTTGAATAAACCGATGAGATTTTTTAAGCCGGAGATTAGTTTTTTTAATATCCACAAACCGGCACCGCCGCCGAGAAGTTTAAGAAGCCAATCATCGCCCAGCAAATCATGTATCGGGTCAATTATAGCCCTTACCTTATCGGCTATTTCCTTGATCTTGCTGTCAATGGGAACTTCCTCGAACATCTGCATGTAATTCTGCATGGACGGCAAGATGTTGAGTTCGTCAATTCCGATTGTCGCATTTTTCAGCGCTTTTGTTGCCTCGATGGCCGACGTTAACCCGTTGGTATAGTTGTCTACGGACTTCTTCGCCCTCGTATATGTAGAAGCCCCAGACATCGCCGCGAAGAACTGACTAAGATTGTCCGCCGCGTTTGATATGATATCCGCCAGCCGCTGTATCGTAGGCATCAAGGCGACCAGTATCTGCATAAAAGCTGCACCCAATGAGTTTTTAACCTGCAACCCTATCGCGGACAACTTTGCCATGTTCTGTATTGCCTGACCCGCGTCGTTGCCGCCCATGGACAAACTGTACGCGGCCAGATTCCGCATGCCCTCTGTAGCGGCGGAAACGGTCGCCCTGATTGCACCGAAGACAACCAAGCGTGCCGCAATGCGGCCTAACATTCGCTCGAACTTCCCGCCGCTGCCGGTTGCCTTATCAAGCGACTTTCCCGCATCTTTTGTGCCGTCGCGAACCTTCTTCATGGCGGGCGGCACCCTTTTTGATGCCGTTTCCTGGAGCCTGTTCATCTGCGCGGTCGCTCCTGCGGTCTTCTCCCTGAGTGCGTCCACCTGCGCCTGTAGCGGCGCTATCTGCGCGTCAAGCTTCTGCATGCCCGTATCATTGCCCACCATGAAATCAAGGCTCTGATCCTTCGTCAGGCCGGACAGCGCGGGCATGCTGCGATACTTGTTAATAATCGCGTCCTGCTGAGCATAGAGGGGGGCGAGTTTCTCGTTGATTTTGGCCATCTTGGCCTGTGTGCGGTCAACCTCCGCTTGCAGACGTTTCAGCGCCGTTTCAGCTTTGCCGGTAGACACTTGAACGTCGGGAACCTTCGTCTGCTGGATAGACTCAAATCTTTTTTTAAGGCCTGCAATTTTTTTCTCGGCAGACTCCGTTTTTGTTCTGACGATGATTTGCAGCTCTTCAACGGTCATTTCTGTGTGCCCCCTCTCTGCTGATTGTGCACTTTCGCATACGCCGCGAACTGGGCCTTGTGCTCCTGATAATCAAATACCTT
>NZ_FQXV01000031.1 GCF_900130065.1 Sporobacter termitidis DSM 10068 | reverse complement strand
TATTGCTCCGCTTCTCCTTCCGTTGACAATGCGGCCAAGTACGGGTCATTTATCGAGCAGGCGCGGGTGAGCATCTTGGCGTATTGTCATCAACCCATGGGCGTCATGAGCTTTCCCGACTGGATGCTGATGCCATGGGTGGAAATCAGTTACGCCATTATGAATGGCGGCGTTTTCGAGCGCTCTAAGGGCGTAGTGACGTCCATCAATGAGGATGACACGGCGATCAGTTTCGCTACTGACATCAACAAGGCGACGATGCCGACGGTTGATTATTCGCAAATCCTCAACCATTTCCGGCGCTTGTATTAGGTGGTGATTGTGTGGACCTCTCCCAATATGCTCCGCTCCTTGAGCCCATGCACGATACGACTGTACGGCGGTTTACGAAGGTGAAGCAGTCCAGCGGATACGTCGGTGACACGTATGTCTGGTTGGCGCAAGGGATTATGCAATGCGGCCGCTATCCGGCGACCGATAAGCAATCAATCGAGCTTTACGGCCCGCGTACCGAGCAGATGCTCCGGCTGCATTTTGTTCCGGGCGCCGTTATAAACGACGGCGACGGCATCGCCTTTGACTCAGCTGCGATAGAGCCCACACATAAGGTCATCAGCGCAAAACCCCGGAAGATGCACACATTAGTCGTCGTGGAGGTGATTGGCGTTGGAGATTGAAATCAAAGGCCTTGATAAGCTGCTGAAAAAGCTCGACCGACTCGGCGGGGATGTCGAGCAGGGCTTAAATAGGGCGATTGTTGACCTTGGCGAAAAAATCCAAGCGGCCGCGAAAGAAGAGTGCACCGTAGATACCGGAAACCTCCGTTCCAGCATCACGCTTGCGTCGCCCGCGCCAAATACCGTAACCATCGGGACAAACGTCGAATACGCCCCCTATGTCGAATACGGGACTGGAGGCAAGGGCGATCCGTCAGTACCGCATACCACAAAGGAGTATTGGCGATATCGCGGAAAGGGCGGCCAATGGTTTACAAGTCACGGTCAGGAGCCGCAGCCGTTCATGCGCCCGGCGTTCGCTCGGTATAAGGATAAGGCGGGCGAGATTGTCAAGAAGTCCTTGGAAGGGCAGATTAAGGGGGCGCGTTAATGGTAGACCTCAATCATGACATTGACGAACTCCTGAACGATATTGCACCGGTGCAACTGCAATTCCCGGATACATCACAATCGTTCCCCCTGATAACGCTGTTCGGCGTTGATAACAGCAGCAATCTTATCTTGGACGGCGCCGAACGTTTATCTTCAATAGTTCTGCAACTCGACGCTTGGGACACGTCCAAAAACGGGAATACGCGCCAGCGCTGCAACGAACTAGCGGCCGACGTCAGCGCACGGATGATCGGCCGGGGTTGGAGGCGGGACCAGGGCCGCGAAATGAGAGACCCTTCCGGTTTGCACCGATACATGATGCAGTTTAGCGGCGTCGTTGACAATGTCACCGGCGCTATTTATCAAAAAAGTAGATTTTAAAGGAGCTGAATATACATGGCTGAATCACCGTTACTCGGTACAGTACTGTCGGCAAGTTCGACACAGAACGGTACATATTTGCCGTTGTACGGCCTTTCCAATGTGCCGGACATGTCGTTTGCTGCCGATCAGGTAGAGGTCACAAATTTCTCTGATAAAAACAAGCGATTCGTCCCCGGCATTATTGACCTGGGCAATCCTGAATTTGAGTTCTTCAACAATGACGCTCTGGACGTGGCAGAGCAGATTAAAAATTCCTACCAGTATCTGCGGGCCGCCGAACTCGATCATACGGCGCTATGGTTCAAACTCGTCTATCCTGACGGCACTGGTTTTCAGTGGCAGGCGTACGTTATCACAACTCGCGTCGGCGGTGGCCCGAGCGACGCGCTGTCGTTCCGAGCGCAGATGTTGTTTGCCAGCAATATCATTGATATTCCTGGCATTGGCATCCTGACGTTTACATGCACAACCGGCTCATCTGCCGGCAATACGAAAGTCGCTTCGGTATCTCCGGTGCTCACATCGGGCAATAGCTATGTCTATGTGGTCGGTGACAACCTTGAGCTTCCCACAGCGGGCGCATCCGTGGCTGGAGCGCCTTATACGCTCGGCACTAACATTACCGCTTCGGCGGTTCAGCACGTCATGCTTATCGAAGTCACGGCGGCGTGGAGAGCCGTCAAAGCCGGGATTGCTGTCGCGGTTCCGGCGTCCTAATCGAGGGGCCAACACGGCCCCTCTTGATTTTGAAAATAAGGATGGTTAACCATGTATTATACAACTTGGAGAGTCGACGGAGAGGAATACAAACTCCGCCTTAACACTATGGCGGCCGTGCAGATCGAAAAGCAGCTTGAAATGGGTATGAGCGAAATTGTCACCCATATCACGGATACAACCGTCATTGTCACCCTTCTTTGGGGCGCAATGCAGCACTTTCACCATGGCACGAATATGAAGGACGTCTGCGGCATTTACGACCGCTATCTTGATGGCGGCGGGGATATAGAGCAGATGACGGACGTTCTTGTTGATCTGCTTGCGCAGGTTGGCTTCGGCAGCAAATCAAAAAACGCGGTGGGCCAGAAAGCGGGCGGTCAGGCGGCGGAGACATTTCCGGGCGGACTTACGACAATTTAACTGACGCTATTCTGGCCGCAAAACCCGATGCGCTTTTCATAGGCATCGCGACAGACCGCTTTTGGACTATGACGTACATCGAAGTCATTGACGAAATCGATGCATATAATCGGCGGCGCGAGTCGGAAACGAAAGATTATATGCATACAAGAGCCGCCCTAGATTATCACCTTGGGCGGTTAATTGGCATTGCGTTCAATGATCCGAAAAAATACCCAGACTCGTTTGAAAAGGCCTACCCGCATTTATTCAAAAAAGAGCGCAAGGTATTTGATTATCAGGAGCACAAGGCCCAGTTCGCGGCGTATGCGAAAGTGCACAATCAGCAGAGAGGGGGCACACAGAAATGACCGTTGAAGAGCTGCAAATCATCGTCAGAACAAAAACGGAGTCTGCCGAGAAAAAAATTGCAGGCCTTAAAAAAAGATTTGAGTCTATCCAGCAGACGAAGGTTCCCGACGTTCAAGTGTCTACCGGCAAAGCTGAAACGGCGCTGAAACGTCTGCAAGCGGAGGTTGACCGCACACAGGCCAAGATGGCCAAAATCAACGAGAA
>NZ_FQXV01000032.1 GCF_900130065.1 Sporobacter termitidis DSM 10068 | reverse complement strand
GTCCGCGACGACGACAGGTCAAGCTAGAAAGAGCGCAAGGGGAATGCCTTGGCATCAGGAGCCGACGAAGGACGCGACAAGCTGCGATAAGCTACGGGGAGCGGCACATACGCATCGATCCGTAGATTTCCGAATGGGGAAACCCGGCAGAGCCATACTCTGTCAGCGTGCACTGAATCAAATAGGTGTACGTGGGGAACCGTCCGAACTGAAACATCTAAGTAGGACGAGGAAAAGACATCAACCGAGATTCCGCGAGTAGTGGCGAGCGAAAGCGGAAGAGGCCAAACCAGGAGACTTCGGTTTCCTGGGGTTCGGACTCACACAACGGCAGGATAGGTTAGCTGAACGGCATGGGAAGGCCGATCGGAGAGGGTGAGAATCCCGTAAGCGAAAACCGAATTCTGTTAGTGAGTATCCAGAGTACCGCCGGACACGTGAAACCCGGTGGGAAGACGGGAGGACCACCTTCCAAGCCTAAATACTACCTGATGACCGATAGAGAAGCAGTACCGTGAGGGAAAGGTGAAAAGCACCCCGGGAGGGGAGTGAAACAGTACCTGAAACCTTGTGCTTACAAGCACTCAGAGCACGTTAAAGTGTGATGAGGTACCTTTTGTAGAATGGTCCGGCGAGTTATTGTAATGAGCAAGCTTAAGGTATTCAGTACCGGAGGCGAAGGGAAACCGAGTCTTAACAGGGCGAATGAAGTTCGTTGCAATAGACCCGAAACCGGGTGACCTATCCATGAGCAGGTTGAAGTGGGGGTAAAACCCCATGGAGGACCGAACCGACCCCCGTTGCAATGGTGGCGGATGACTTGTGGATAGCGGAGAAATTCCAATCGAACTCGGAGATAGCTGGTTCTCCCCGAAATAGCTTTAGGGCTAGCGTTGTTTTAGATTAGCGGAGGTAAAGCACTGAATGAGCTAGGGGCCGATGAGGTTACTGAACTCTATCAAACTCTGAATGCCGCATAATTGATGAACAGCAGTCAGACAGTGTGAGATAAGTTTCATTGTCAAAAGGGAAACAGCCCAGACCCACAGCTAAGGTCCCAAATATATGCTAAGTGGAAAACGATGTGGAGTTGCGAAAACAACCAGGATGTTGGCTTAGAGGCAGCCACACATTAAAAGAGTGCGTAATAGCTCACTGGTCGAGTGACTCTGCGCGGAAAATGTAACGGGGCTAAGCATATAACCGAAGCTTGGGCTTCACGTAAGTGAGGGGTAGGGGAGCGTTCTGTACGGGGCGAAGCGTGAGCGGAAGCACACGTGGACTGTACAGAAGTGAGAATGCCGGAATAAGTAGCGAGAATTATGTGGGAATCATAATGGCCGAAAATCTGAGGTTTCTTGGGGAAGGTTCGTCCGCCCAAGGTAAGTCGGGAGCTAAGGCGAGGCCGAGAGGCGTAGTCGATGCACATACGGTTGAAATTCCGTAACCACCGAAAGATTTAAGCACACTGACACATGGAGATAGCCGAACCCCGGCGTTGGTCGACCGGGGCGCAAGGGACCGAACATCAGTAGGGAAGTCGGCGATGCTCTGTGGCGAGAAAAGGTGTGAGGGATATCTGAGGTGCCCGTACCGCAAACCGACACAGGTAGATGAGGAGAGAATCCTAAGGCCAACGGGAGAAGGGTTGTCAAGGAACTCGGCAAGTTAACCCCGTAACTTCGGGATAAGGGGAGCCACCGAAAGGTGGCCGCAGTGAAAAGGCCCAAGCGACTGTTTACCAAAAACACAGGTCTCTGCTAAATCGAAAGATGACGTATAGGGGCTGACGCCTGCCCGGTGCCGGAAGGTTAAGAGGAGAGCTTAGCAGCAATGCGAAGGTTTGAATTGAAGCCCCGGTAAACGGCGGCCGTAACTATAACGGTCCTAAGGTAGCGAAATTCCTTGTCAGGTAAGTTCTGACCCGCACGAATGGCGTAACGATTTGGGCACTGTCTCGACAGCCCGCCCGGCGAAATTGTAGTACTGGTGAAGATGCCAGTTACCCGCAACTAGACGGAAAGACCCCATGGAGCTTTACTGTAGCTTAATACTGGAGTTTGGTAATACATGTATAGGATAGGTGGGAGCCTAGGAAGTTCGGGCGTCAGCTCGAATGGAGGCGACGTTGGAATACCACCCTTGTGTTGCTGGATTTCTAACCTGCGGCCGTGAATCCGGTCGGGGGACACTGTTAGGTGGGCAGTTTGACTGGGGCGGTCGCCTCCCAAAAGGTAACGGAGGCGCTCAAAGGTTCGTTCAGCACGGACGGAAATCGTGCAGTGAGTGTAAACGCAAAAACGAGCCTAACTGCGAGACCGACGGGTCGAGCAGTAACGAAAGTTGGAGTTAGTGATCCGGCGGTATGTGCGTGGAAATGCCGTCGCTCAACGGATAAAAGCTACCCTGGGGATAACAGGCTGATCTCCCCCAAGCGTCCACAGCGACGGGGAGGTTTGGCACCTCGATGTCGGCTCGTCGCATCCTGGGGCTGAATTCGGTCCCAAGGGTTTGGCTGTTCGCCAATTAAAGCGGCACGCGAGCTGGGTTCAGAACGTCGTGAGACAGTTCGGTCCCTATCTGTTGCGGGCGAAGGAGAATTGAAGGGAGCTGTCCTTAGTACGAGAGGACCGGGATGGACATACCTCTGGTGCACCAGTTGTCGTGCCAACGGCATAGCTGGGTAGCTACGTATGGACGAGATAAACGCTGAAAGCATCTAAGCGTGAAACTCCCCCTAAGATAAGTTCTCCCATCCTTTAAGGAGTAAGGGTCGATGTAGACTACATCGTTGATAGGTCGGAGGTGTACGCACGGTAACGTGTTCAGCTGACCGATACTAATAACCCGAGGGCTTGACCTGACTATGCAGGCAAACTGGCCTTGCTCCATCATCGCATATTCTTCATTGTTCGGTTTTCAGGGCGCAGG
>NZ_FQXV01000033.1 GCF_900130065.1 Sporobacter termitidis DSM 10068 | reverse complement strand
GCTATAATGTTCGGCACGCTTGGGACCGTCGGCTCTGCCGCGAATCAGGATTGGAGCGCGCCCGGAAAAGCAACTCTGAACACCGCCCTCGGCGGTGGTCTCAGCGCATTGGGCGGCTATCTCGGGGGAAAAGCCGCAGAGACGGCCGGAGCATATCTCGACCAGTGGGCTCGCATCAAAGGAGGGAACGAGCTGCCCGAATACCGGCCGAGCATTGCAAACAGCAAGGGTGAGGGATATAATGGAAACCGGGAAAGGGCATACGAGACTGTAAAAGGTCTGGGGAAGAGCGCTGAAACTAGTGCTGAGGGCGCGGGAAATGATGCCTATAACGCTTACCTCAAAATGCTGGATGAGCTGGAGGCAGCGAGAAAATCCGGCATGACAGCCGAAGAAGCCACGTTATTGGACAAGTACAATCTGAAAATGTACACTGAGGGCGCGGGGAATGTAGGAACTACACGTGTTGGAAGATGGATGTCTCAAGCTGAATACAAAAAATTGCTTGAAACCGGAACCGTACCAGAAAGTTTTTCGGGGACAACACATGTCGCAAATCCTGCCGATATAAGTGCTTTTGGGAAACAGGCAAAACCCGGAAGTGTTTACGTTGAATTTGATGTCCCAAGTACTTCGATAAAACCCACAAGCAACGGATGGTCCAAAATTATCGGGCCAAATTCTCTTGAAGGACGTTTAGCGCTAAAAAAGGGATTAGCATTGCCTGAGATGCCTAAAGCTACCAATATCAAAATCGTGGGAGGTAAGTGATGTGACAAAACGATTCTTACAATGGAACGAGGAAAATCGTAAAAAGCTTGATGAAAGGGGAATTACGATTGACCAAATAATAGAAAATGCTGAACCCACGGACAATGATGGTATTGCAGTAGACTATCTGTCTAAAATCTGTTTGGGACGTGTCAGTGTATGGGAATCAGGAGATGTCGATATGGAGATTCTCAATATTAGTAGCGAAGAAGTGCTTTTTTATAAGCATTATGACTCGCTAAAAACAGTTGACTTCAACAAACTACTTCAAGAATTTTTTGATGTCATGCAGCATGGAACAAGGCTATAAACACTACCTCATAGCTAATCGACAGTTCCTTTTCTAAGAAGGTCACAGGTATACAAATTTATATGCCTCGAATCCTTATAAAAGCATATATTTCTAAAGATCCAGCATAACAAATCGTACTGCCACCTAATCTGAAAATGTATACTGAGGGAGCGGGGGAGACATATACTCAAGGGTCGAAGATACCGGGCGAGCTTGGCTCATTCCACTCATGGGCCATTAATAATAGATAACACAATCCCGCCCCAAAGTAATTTGGAGGCGGGATTACTGTTATGCTGGGTGTCCCGTTCACAGCGGCGACGGCGGAAAATCTGCAAACGCTGAACGAACAGGCGACACGGGCGGCGGATGTGTACGGCCTGGATTCTCCGCAGGTGGCCGCGCTCATTGGGCGGCGGCGGGATTTGCAGGCTTCGCAGAAGCACGTTGAGGATGTTTACATGGCACAGCCGGCGAAGCTCACGGAGTCGGAACGTCAGGCGCGGGAATTGCAGCAGGCCGTCAAGACATCAACGGGGGTTCAGAAGAGGCAATTTCAGAAGCAGTACGACGCGCTTGTGAATTCTGA